>JAXLQT010000037.1:0-63543 GCA_046331505.1 Acidobacteriota bacterium | reverse complement strand
GCCATGGCGAGCCCCTTGGAGAGGAGCGCGAGGACGAAGAGCGCGATCGCGCCGGCGAGCCACGAGACACGCGCGCGGCCGGAACGATGGGATGCGCTCACGTAGGCGTGAACGCACAGGAGCACGAAGAAGCCGCACACGACGTCGCGCCGCGCCGTCACCCAGGCGACCGACTCCACCCGCAGCGGGTGGACAGCGAAGAAGAGCGCCGCGACGAGCGGCGCGCCGGTTCCGAGCCGGCAACAGAGCAGGTAGAGGAGCACCGCATCGGCGGCGTGGAATGCGATGCTCGTCAGGTGATAGCCGCGCGGCTCCATCCCGAACAGGACGAAGTCGAGTCCGTGCGTGAGCCACGTCACCGGGACGTAGTGGCCGAGCCTGGCGTGGGTGAACATCCAGCGGACGTTCTCGGATCGAAGGCCGCGGTAGTGCTGGTTGTTCAGGAAGAGCTTCGAGTCGTCCCAGGGGACGAACCCGCAGCCGAGGGCTGGCCAGAACGTCGCGAACGTCGCCGCGACGATCAGAGCGATCCCGGCGAGCTTCTTCAGCCGTTCCCTTCCGCGTCCGATCCTGTCGCTTCCGCTGTCCGATCGCCGGTCCCCTGGGCGAGAGCGAGCAGCTCCAGGCGGTTTCCGAAGGGGTCGCGAAGCTCGAACCGGTCGTAGCCCGGGATCGGGATCCCGTCCCTGACGGCGACGCCGGCATCGACGAGGCGGCGCCGCGCCCCTTGGATGTCGTCCACGAGAAGCGCGACGTGACGGCGCGAGGGCCGGCTCTCGGAGGGCGTCTCCATGCCGAAGTGGATCTGCTGGGGGCCCGCGACGACCCAGAACCCGCCGCGCGACGCAAGCGGTTCCGGCTTCGGGAGCTCAGGCAGGCCCAGGAGCCCGCAGTAGAACGCGCGCGCGGTCTCCTCCGTTCCCGGCGGGATGGCGATCTGCGCATGGTGGATCCCGAGCACCTTCACGGCGAGATGATACGTCTCGCGGAACGGCTAAGCCTTCAGCCGGTAGCCGACGCCGCGCACGGCGTCGATGCGCCGGCCCCACGCGCCGAGCTTCTTGCGGAGGCCCGAGATCTGCACGTCGACCGCGCGGTCGGTGACGTGATAGCCGCTCCCGCGAACGTTCGCGAGGATGCGGTCCCGCGTGAACACCACGCCGGGGCGGGATGCGAGCAGCGAGAGGATGCGGAACTGCGAGTAGGTCAGCGCGAGCGCCTTGCCTCCGAGGGTGGCCTCCTGCCTGGCGTCGTCGATCGTCAGACCGTCGATGACGAGCGTCGGGTTGGGGCTCGCCGGGGTGACGACCCGCCGCAGCGCCGCGCGCACGCGCGCGAGCAGGGTCGCCGGGCTCATCGACGTCTTCGCGATGTAGTCGTCGGCGCCGAGCTCGAGCCCGGCCACGATGTCGGCGTCCCCATCCTTCGCCGAGAGCATGAGGATGGGGATCGACACGGTGGCGGGGTCCGTCTTGAACCGCCGGCAGAGGTCGAGCCCGCTCATGTCCGGCAGCATGAGATCGAGGAGGATGAGCGCCGGGCGCGCGGAGCGCATCGACGCGACGGCCGCCGCACCGGACGCCGCGGTCCGGACCCGGTAGCTCTCGCGCTGGAACAGCTCGCGGAGCACATCGAGCAGGTCTTCGTCGTCGTCGACGACGAGGATCTCCTCTCGCGTACGATGGCGCACGGCCGTGGCTCTAGGACCGAACGACTGCGAGTCGATGAGACATGTGGGGGCGACGAGGGCGACCGTCCCGACCAAGCTTACGCTAGCCTCATCGTAACGCAATGAATTCGTAACACGCGTCCCGTACCAAACGGACGTGGCAAGCGAGCCGGTTCGCGGCGTCGCCCTTGCGTTCGCCGCCCTCCTGTCCGTCTTCGTCGCCACGTACCGGATCGAGGCATCGTCCTGGCTGTCGGACGAGCTCGACTACCGGGACGCGGGCTTGCAATACGTGCACGGTGACACGCACGCGAATCGCGAGCATCCGCCTCTGGGCAAGTACGTCTTCGGCCTCGCGCAGGCGATCTCCGGATCGAGCCGGCCGGCCGCGGTGCGTCTCCCGTCGGCCACCGCCTCGGTCATCACGGGAGTCCTGCTGTTCGCGCTGGCGCGGCGCATGGCCGGCTTCTTCACGGGCTGGCTCGCCCTCGTCCTCTGGACCGTCCTCCCTCGCGGGACGATCTCGCTCGGCGTGCCGAGGATCGATCGCCTCGCGATGCTCGAGCCCTCGATGACGCTCTTCGTCGCGATCGCTCTCTGGCTCGGCTGGCGATGGTACGAAGGTGGGTCCTGGGGTCACGCCGCCGGCGCGGGCATCGCCTTGGGCCTCGCCGCCGCGACGAAGCTCACGGCGGTGTTCGTCGTTCCCGCCATCCTCGCATTGCCCGTCGTCGCGCGTCGCGATCGGCGGTCGCTCCGGCAGTCGGCGGTGGCGGGGATCGCGTGTGCCGCCACGGCGGCCGCCGCCTACCTGCCGCTCGGACGCGAGGCACCCGCGGCCATCCGCTACATGGTCGCCTTCCAGGCCGCGCACAACCGCCAGGGCCACCCGATGACCGTCGCCGGGTTCACCTACCTCCACCCACCCTGGTGGTCGAACCTCTGGTGGCAGTGGCTCGACTACGGGACGCTCGCGATCGCCGCCACCGCGATCGCCGTCATCCTCGGCGGTCTCTGGGCGGCGCGAGGGCCGTTCCTCTACGCGGCGGCTGCGACGGCCGGCCCGCTCCTCTACCTCTCGTTCGGCAGCGGCGTGAAGCTCCCCCACTACTACGCCGCCTGGCAGGCGCCCCAGATCGTCCTGCTCGCGCTCTCGCTCGGGTCGGTCGCGTCGCGGCCGGGCTGGCACCGCGCGATCGCGATCGTCCTCGCCCTGCCCCTGGCGTGGATCGGCGGCGCCACCGTCGCACGCATCGCCTGGCTCGGGCCGGACGATTACCAGCTCGCGGCGAAGCTCCTGCGCGACGAGTCCGTGACGCGCGGCCGCATCGTCGCCATCGGATCGGCCCAGGTCGCTTCGGAGTACATCCCGGGAGTCAGCGACTCCCTTCACGAGAAGCCCCGACCCGTCGCGGTGGTCGACGATCGGCTCTACAGCAGTGCCTACTTCGGTCACCGGAAGGAGGTCTACGACGGGTTCATCGACGCGATCGCCGGAGGCGCGACCGTCCATCGGATCGGCCACCTGACCGTCTACCTCGTCTCTCCCGTGCCCCTGCGCCGCAACCACCCGCCCGCGCCGCGCCCGCCGCCGGGCGCAGCGGCCGCGGGACCGCCGTGATACGGTCCGCGCCGTGCCCCCGGTCGTGCGGTGCCTCCCCGTCCTCGCCTGCGTCGTCGCGCTCGCCGCGGAGCCGCCGCCAGCCACGGGCAAGAGGCCGCGCACGCGACCTGGGCATCATCCTGGGGACGCACGCCGCCGGGCCGCGCGACGCCATCACCGACGTCGCGGGCGTCCTCCTCGGTCATGCGACGCTCGTGACGGGAGCCGGCAGCTCGTCCCGGGCAAGGGGCCGGTGCGCACCGGAGTCACGGCCATCCTCCCGCACGGCGGTGACATCTGGCGCGAGAAGGTGCCGGCCGCAGGCTTCGCCATGAACGGCAACGGCGAGGTCACGGGTCTCTCGTGGCTGAACGAGCAGGGGGCGCTCACGATGACCGGGCGCGACGGCGTCCCCGCGCGCGGCATCCCCGTCGATCGGCTGCTCGCGATCCTCCGCGCGCACGGAGCCCTGGCGGCGCCCGCACGGTGAAGCGCGCCGCGCTCCTCGTGGCGTTGGGCCTCGCGGTGGCGGCACGCGCGGGGCACCGTGCCACGGACCTCGACATGGCAGGGGAGATCCTCGGGCTGCGCGTTGCGGACGTCGACGGCGACAAGCTCCAGGACCTCGTCGTCGCGCTCGAGACGGAGCGGTCCGAGGAGCGCAGCAAGACCTTCGAGCAGGACGGCCAGTTCGTCGTGACGGTGGAGTCGGTCGTGGTCCACGAGCGCGTCGCGAAGGTGTTCCTCCAGAAGCCCGGCGGAACGTTCGATCCGCGCCCGAGGACGATCGCGGTGGATCCCGCCGCATCAGCCCTCGACGCCGCCGACGTCGATGGCGACGGGCGGGCCGAGATCCTCTTCCTCATGCCCGATGGCATCGACGCCTTCCGCCTCGACGCCTCCGGCGCGCCTCTCGGGCCCGCGCACCTCGTCTCGACGCGGAGCGTCCTCTCCGACGCCACCGGCTTCCCGAGCGAGCTCAGGCTCGCCTTCGATCTGGACGGGGACGGACTGCCGGAGCTCTGCGTGCCCCGCATCGGCGACCTCGCCATCTTCTGGGACGATCACGGCGTCTACGGCGGGGAGCCGACGCTCCTGCCGCTGCCCGCAGTCTCCCGGTCCAGAACCGGCGGCGGTCTCGCGTTCGCGCAGGCGCTGCCGACGTTCGTGGACGCGAACGGAGACGGCCGGCGCGACATCGTCGTGCTCCTCGATCGCGGCGAGGTCTTCGCCTTCGTCCAGAAGCGGCCCAGGGAGCTTGCGAAGACGGCGGTGCACGGCATCTTCCCCGCCCGCGGGAAAGGCTTCCGCCGGAGCCTCGTCGCCGCTCGCGACGTCGACGGCGATGGGCGTCTCGACGTCGTCGCGATGCGCGAGAGCGGCGGGCGCGAGGGTGCCCGCGACGACGACGACGAGGACGCCAGCTCCGACACCGAGCGCCTGACCCTCGAGGTGTACCGGGGCGCCGAGGACCTGTCGTTGCCCGCCACACCGAGCGTCACCGTCGATGCCGGCGAGATGAAGAAGGGGGAGTCGCCCGCCTGGTGCCTGGTGCGCGACCTCGACGGCGATGGCCGCGCGGAGCTCATGCCGGTCATGCTGCGCGTGACCACGTGGCAGATGCTGAAGGCCGCCGTGTCGCGCAGCATGAGCGTCGGCATGAGGATGCCCGTGCTCCGCGCCGGCGCCGAGGGGCGCTACGCGAGCGTGGCCACCATCGAGGACGACATCGACGTGAGCCTCAAGCACCTGTCGATGGCCTACCTGCTCTCCCTCGACGGGGACCTCGACGGTGACGGCGTCAAGGACCTCGTCGCCCCGAAAGGGGCGGAGGGGCTCGTCGTTCACCGGGGGAAGCGCGATGGATCGTTCGAGAAGGGCGCCATGGAGAAGCTCGCCGCCGGGTCGGGCGAGGATCTCGTCGGCGCGCTCCAGGTCCAGGATCTCAACGGCGACGGCCGGGACGACGTCCTCGTCATCCGCGAGACGTGGAAGAAGGACCGGCTCATGCTCAGGGCGCTCGTGAGCCAGAAGGACGCGCCATGATGCGGCTCGCACTGTTGCTGCTCGCCGCACCGGCCCTTGCGCAGGTCGAGGTGCCGGGGTTCGTCCGGATGGCACGGCTCGCGGATGTCGACGGCGATGGCGCGAAGGATGTCGCCGTGCTCTGCGCCCAGGGAGGCTGGGACCAGCGATGCCAGAGGTCGACGCGCGGAAGGACACTCTCTTCGTCTTCTTCGAGAGGAACGGGAAGCCCGCCGCCGGGCCGGCGGTCCCGCTTCCTCCCGGCGTCGAGCTTCTGGGTGCTCGACGTCGACGGCGATCGCGTCCCCGACCCTCGCCTCGACGCGCGGCGGGATCGTGCGCGTCGCCACCGATGGGACGACCGCTCCTTTCCTCGACGACGCGTTCCTGCACGAGGACGGGAGCACGCTGGAGCTCGAGATCGCGCGCGACGTCGATGGCGACGGCCGCCCCGACCTGGTCCTGCCGACGGGGACAGGCGTGATCTACCGCCTCTGGAGAGAAGGCGTACCGATCCTGAGCGCGCCTGGAGCGGACGTCCCAGTGAAGGCGGTGAACCTCGAAGCCGAGGCGCCGACTCTCTTCGCGAGGGTGGCGGCCGAGGGCTCTCCCCCGCGCCTCAGCTTCCTGCGCCCGATCCCTTCCGCGCGCGACCTCGATGGCGATGGTCGCCTGGACGCCGTCTTGCCGCTCGCGGCGCGGCTCGCCGAAGTCGAAGGGATCCGCGTGCGATTCGGGGAGGAGGGCACTCCCCTGTTCGGGCCGACCGAACGTGGGATCGAGATCGCCCACGCGCACGGCGAGGTGCTTGGCGGCGAGGAAGCCCTGGCCTTCGGGGATCTCGACGGCGACCGCGTCATGGAGCTCGGCCTTCTGACCTACGACGTCGAAGGCCTGAGCCTTCGCGCGACGCGGCGCCTGCGCGTGATCCACTTCGGCAAGGGCTATGTCCCGGACGCCGCCCCATGGCTCGACGTCGACACCGACGCCAACCTCTGGGAGCCGTCGCGCCTCGCCCTCGACGATCTCGACGGCGACGGTCGCGGGGACGTCCTCGTGACGCACATCGGCGGGCTCCGGAAGGCCTCGTTCACGGCGGAGCTCTACCGCCGCTCGGCGAGTGGCCGCTTCGAGAAGGAGGACCAGACGCTCAAGATCGGCAAGGACGAGAAGGTCGACCGCTCCTTCCTGCCAGCCCCCGTCGATCTCGACGGCGACGGCAAGAGCGACTTCCTCGTCGCCGGCAAGGCCGTGGTCTACGAGCTCGGCGGCATCTTTCAGGACGGCATGGTCTTCACCGAGCCCGCGCGCAAGGTCACGCGGATCGAGGGCGCCGACAAGGTCCTGGCGGTGCTCGTCGACCCACGCCCGAAGAGCGCGTCGCCCTACTACGTCGTGACGCGCCAGAAGAACGGCAGGAACCTGATCACGCGCGTGCCTTGAGGCGGCCGGCGTCCGAGCGAGCGGTGGCTAACTTCGCCCGGGGAGCGGGGCGAGCGGCAGCACGTCCGCGAGGTCGGGCTCGCCGCAGGACCGGAGGATCGCCTCCCGCGTCGCGTCGCGGAGCTTGACCGCGGCCTCGAGGCCGCTCCCGTCGGGGTGGATCGGAGCGCCGAGCACAACGGTGATCGGACCGGGTTTGGGCCACCATGTGCCGTCGCGCAGCGCCGTCCTGGTGCCTCGCAGCGTGATCGGGACGACCGGGAGCCCTGACTCGACCGCGGCGACGAAGGCGCCGAGGCGGAACGGCATCAGGCCCGCCCGGCGGTGGAACGTACCCTCCGCGAAGAAGACGAGCGTCCTGCCGCCGCGCGCCGCCGCGACCAGGCGGCGCGCATCCTCCGCTCCCTGCAGGGCATCGTAGCGCTCGACCAGCTCGGTGCCGATGCGCCGCAGGAAGAGGCGCGCGATGGCGCTTCGCGCGAGCCCCTCCTTGGCGACGAACGCGGCGTCCACCGGGAGCGCGGCCACGACCGGGACCGGATCGAGGTAGCTCGCATGGTTCGCAACCACGATCCAGGGACCCGGGCCCGTCATCGCACCCTCGATCCGAAGCGGCATGCCGAGGGCGTGGAGGTGCGCGCGCGCCGCCCAGTGCAGGAACCGGTGACGCAGCGCGCGCCCGGGGATCGCGAAGACGACCGCGAGCCAGATCCCCGGAGCCGTCAGGGTGAAGTAGCTCCACGCCCAGATCGCATAGAGGACGCTGCCGGCCCTGGCGGCGAGGCGTCCGGAGGACGCGCGCGCCGCTTGGAGCGACAGTCGCAACACTTGCCACCGGACCGAGCTCCGCCCGGCGCCGATGCGGCGCTCGCGGTAGAGGTCGCGCGCGAACGACCGGCGGACCTTCCCGCTCGAGGTCTTCGGCACCGTACCGGGCGGAGCGATCACGACGTCGTCGAGCGGCATCCCCATGAGGTCGCGCGCGACCTTCTGCGCCTCCGCAACGAGTGCGGTCCGCTCGGCGCCTCCCGTCGCGCGGGACTCGACGATCGCGACGGCACGCTCGGTGCCCGTCGCCTCGTCGGGCACCCCGAACACGGCGACGCACCCCTTGCGCGCGCCCGGAAGCGCGCCGATCGCCTCCTCGACCTCCTGGGGGTAGACGTTGCGCCCACCTCGGATGATGACGTCCTTCGCGCGGCCCGTGACGAAGAGCTCGCCGCCCGCCATGTAGCCAAGGTCGCCGGTCCGCCGGAAGCGACCGGTCACGAACGCGGCGGTCGCGATCTCATTGCGGACGTACCCGCTAGACGCGGACGCGCCGGCGAACTCGATCGCTCCCTGGCGCCGCTCCGGGAGCTCGCGACCGTCGGGATCGACGATGCGAAGCTCGATACCGGGCAGCGGCCGTCCCGACGAGCAGACGCGGATCGCCCCGGCATCATCGGGCGCGGGCTCCGCCCGTCCGGACGCGGCGAGCCGCTCGCGGCTCACGCGATCGACGACGGGGCCCCGTTGAAGCGGGGGGAACGTGACGCCGAGACAGTTCTCGGCGAGACCGTAGACGGGGGACATCGCCTCGCGGCGGAAGCCGGACGCCGCGAAGCGCGCGGCAAAGCGCTCGATGGTGAGAGCGCTCACCGGCTCCGCGCCGTTGAAGGCCATGCGCCAAGACGAGAGGTCGAGCCCGGCGATCTCGTCGTCGGGGATCCGCCCCGCGGCGAGCTCGTAGGCGAAGTTCGGGGCCGCGGACATCGTGCCACGATGGCGATGGATCGCGTGGAGCCACCGCGACGGGCGCTCGAGGAAGGCGAGCGGCGACATCGACACGAGCGAGTAGCCATAGAGGATGGCGCCGAGCCACGCGCCGATGAGGCCCATGTCGTGGTAGAGCGGAAGCCAGCTCACGAAGACGTCGCTCGCCGTGACCGACGCCGCCTGCCCCATGCCGCGCAGGTTCGCCACGAGGTTGCCATGGGTCAGGACGACCCCCTTGGGGTCGCCGGTGCTTCCGGAGGTGTACTGCAGGAGCGCGATGTCGCCGGAGCCGATCGCCGCCGGCTCCAGGTCGGCGCCACGCAGGGCGAGCTCGTCGGGCGTCACCACGTGCGCGAGGCTCGGCACCATCGCGCGCAGGAACCGCGCAGCGGGCCGGGCCTCCTCCACGGTGACGAGAACCGTTGCGCGCGCGTTCGCGAGGATCGCCGCCTGCCGCTTCAGGTGATCCTCGATCTGCGATGGCCGCGCGGGCGGATAGATTGGTACAGGGACGGCTCCGAGGAGCATCGCGCCCGCGAAGGTCGTGAAGTATTCCCGGCTCGTCGGCAGCATCAACGCCACGCATTGCCCGGCCTGGACGTCCCGCTCCCGCAAGCCGACCGCCCTGGCTCCAGCGGATCGGTAGAGCGCCTCGTAGGTGATCTCGACGGCACGATCGTCCTCCTCGTAGAGAACGATGTGACGGCGATCGGGCTCGGCACGGGCGTGCCACGCAAGCGCCTCGACGAGCGTCGCGACGGGCAGTGGCGACGGTACGGACGAGCCGCTTACGGGAGCGTCGGAGCTCCTCGCGGCCACGCCCAGGCCGGTTCGCGTCCCCGCCGCATCGAGGGCGCGCAAGAGGTCGCGCGGGGTCTCGGCGATGGAGAGCGTCCGATCGGGAAGCTTGACCGCGAGCTCACGCTCGATCCGCGCGAGGAGCTCGACCCGCGCGAGGCTGTCCAGACCGAGATCCTGCTCGAACGTGCTGTCGAGGGAGACGCTCGGCCGCTCCCGCGCGGCCGGACGGATCTCCTCGCAGAGCCGCGTCACGAGCGCGACGATGCGATCGGCGGGATCGCTCTCAGCCATCACGGGGACGCGGTGGCCGCCGGACACGATGCCCGGCGGCCATCATGCCGATCAGAGGCCGAAGTCGCCACCCGTCGGGTTGCACCCGTACGAGAGTCCCGGGAACGCGATGAAGGAGCCCGGTGCGAGCGTGAGGGTCGTGCCGTCGTACTCCTCGGCGACCACAGAGGAACCGGCCGCCGGATCGGGCCCTGCCGCGCCGACGAGCTCCTCCGCGCCCGTCCCATACACGTTCCCCGCGCCGACCCGTCCGCCGTAGTAGGTCACGAAGGGCGTGACGTCGTATCCCGGCAGCGCCGTGATCACGGTGCCGTCGTAGTTGTAGCCACGGAACTGCGCCGGGAAGGACGCCGTCGGCCCAGGGCCCGGCGCGGCCAGGATCTCGGCGGAGGCATCGACGTCGACGTTCCCCGTCGCGACGAGCGCACCATACTGCGCGGGCGTGAACGCGTTGAAGTTGATCTTGCTGATCGCGGTGACGTTCGTGCCGTCGTAGTTCCAGCCACGCACCTGAGGACCGAAGATGGTCCCCGGGCCGGGCCCGCTCAGGATCTCCTCGAACGCATCGAGATCGACGCTCCCGTTGCCCACGTTGACGCCGAACTTCAACGTGCCGTACGAGAAGAAGCTGATCTTGGCGATCGCGGTGATGGCGGCGTTGTCGTAGTTCCAGCCGCGGATGTGCGGGCCGAAGACCGACCCCGGCCCAGCCCCGGTGAGGATCTCGTCGTAGACGTCGGCATCGACCGACCCCGACGCCACGTTGACGCCGTACTTCAGGGTGCCGTAGGCGTAGTAGTTGATCTTCGCGAGCGGCTGCCCGTTGTTGCGGAACCCGCGGACCTGCGGACCGAAGACGACGCCCGGGCCGGGTCCGGTCACGATCTCCTCGCGGCCGCTCCCATCGACGTCGCCGCTCGCCACGTTGGTGCCGAACGCACCGGCGGCGTATGCAAGGAAGTCGGTGCTCGTGGGAGCGCCGCCCGTGCTGAAGATGCGGACCTGGTTCGGATTCGAGCTTCCGTGCCCCGCTCCGGCGAGAAAGTCCTGGAGGCTCGTGTCGTACTCCCACGTGTCGCTCGCGTAGATCGCCCGGTTCACGGTGCCGCCGACGAGCACGACGCGTTCGCGCCCGCTGTCGTAGCTGAATCCGAAGCCGTGGCGCTTTCCCAGGAGCGCCGGTCCCGACGGCCCTTCGGTCCAGGCCGTCCCGTCGTACTCCCAGGTGTCGTCGAAGCTCCCGGTCGCGTCGGTGCCGCCGTAGAGGATCACCAGAGACCGGCGGGAGTCGTAGGCCAGACCGTGCTCCTGGCGCGCCGCGAGAGCCGCGGGAGCCGAGGGGCCGGCGGCCCAGACGTTGCCCGCGAGCTCCCAGGTGTCGTTGGCCTGCGTCGTGGCGTCCCCCCCGCCGAAGAGCACCGTGCGCGTCCGCGCGGCGGAGTAGGCCATCGCAGCGCCTGCCCTCGGCGTCAGCATGGCCGGCGCCGATGGGCCCGCGAACCACGCGCCGTCGTACTCCCAGGTGTCGTTCTGGTACGTCGCGCCGTTCTTGCCGCCGAAGATGATCACGCGGTTGGCGGCGGCGTCGAACGCGGCGGCCGAACCGGACCTCGGCGTCAGCCCTCCGGGAGCCGCCGCGCCCTGCGTCCAGTTCACACCGTCGTAGTCCCACACGTCGTTCCGGTACGCGCCGTCGAAGCCCCCGAAGAGCACGACCCGGTTCCGGGTGCTGTCGAACGCCATGGAGTGGCCCGACCGCGCGGTGAGAAGCGCCGGCGTGGGCGGACCCACGATCCACGACGTGCCGTCGTACTCCTGCGTGTCGTTGTCGAGCATGATGCCGTCGTCCCCGCCGAACAGCACCGTACGGGCGCGCGCCGAGTCGTAGGCCTGGGCGGTGCCGGTGCGCGGCGAGAAGCTGGGCGGGGGCGTGACGCTCTGGCTCCAGAACACTCCGTTGTACGACCAGGTGTCGTTGAGCGGCAGCGGCCCGCCGCCGCCGAACACGACGATCCTCACCTGGATGCTGTCGAAGGTCATCGCGGCGCCGTCGCGCGGCGTGAAGGTGGGAGGAACCACCGGTCCCTGCGCCCAGGTGGCGCCGTCGAACTCCCACACCTCGTCGAGGTACGCCGTTCCATCGAAGCCGCCGAACATGACCGACTTCCCCTGGCCGTTGCTGAAGGCCATGCACATGCCACGGCGTGGCGTGAGCCCCGCCGGAGCCGCCGGCCCCGCGGTCCACGTGAACCCGTCGTAGATCCACAAGTCGTTCTTCAGCGTCGCGCCCATCTGTCCACCGAAGACGTTGACCTTGTTGACCGTCGTGTCGACCGACATGACCGCCCCGGTGCGCGCGCCGAGCCCCGAGGGAGGCGTCGCGAGGGCGACCCAGCCGGTCCCGTCGTAACCCCACGCGTCCGCGGGGACGTTACCCCCGTACACGACCATCTGGCTCGCCGCGTTGAAGAACGCCATCGAATGACCCGAGCGCGGCAGGAGCGCCGCCGGCGCGATGGGCCCCTTCGTCCAGACCGTGCCGTCGTACTCCCACGTGTCGTTCTTGTCGGCGCCGTCGTTGCCGCCGAACAGAACGGTGATGTTGCGGGTGTAGTCGAACGACATCGTGTGGCCGCTCCGCGGCGTCAGCCCGCCGGGCGCCGCGGCGCCAGGCGTCCAGAAGTTGCCGTCGTACTCCCACGTGTCGTTCATGCCCGATCCCCCGAAGAGCACGACGCGCTGCCGCTGGCTGTCGTAGGCGAGCGCGGCCCCCGTGCGAGCGTTGAGCCCGGGCGCGCCCGGCACCCAGCCGTGGGGCAGCGCGGGAACGGCGCCGAGCAGAACGAGGACCGTCGGAAGAACCCTGTGTGCCAGAGATTTCATCGTCGCCTCCGAAAGATTCGCGCGTCCCTTCACGGGAACCGCGGATTCGTGCTTCGCCTACCTTGCTTGAGGACGTAGTCTAGAACAGATGCCGCTCTTCCAGCAGACGGCCGATCTGCCCTGGCGCGACACGCCGTACGCCGGAGTCTCCTGGAAGAAGCTCGCCCACGACGTCGAGACGGGTCTGTCGACGGTCCTCCTTCGCTTCGCCCCGGGCGCCCGCTACGGCGCCCATCGCCACCCCGAAGGCGAGCAGTACTTCGTGCTCGAAGGCTCTCTCGAGGACATGGGCCGGAGCTACGGCGCCGGGACCTACGTGCGCCACCTGCCGGGATCGGTGCACGCGCCAAGCTCGCGCGAAGGCTGCCTTCTCTTCGTGACGCTTCCGAGCCCGATCGAGGTCGTCGACGAGTGAAGCCGCTCCCTACCTCGTCGGCGACGCGAGCCTGGTCCGCAGGTCGGCCTTCCGGATCTTCCCGGAGCCGGTCTTCGGGAGGTCGGGGAGGACGACGAACCTCTTCGGGACCTTGAAGCCCGCGACGCGCGCGCGAACGAACGCCGCGAGGTCGGCCGCATCGGGGGCGGCGTCGCCGCGCGGCACGACGGCGGCCCATACGGCCTCGCCCCACTCGGCATCGGGCACGCCGACGACGGCGCACTCGAGCACGAGCGGGTGGGCGGCGAGAGCCTGTTCCACCTCCACCGAGAACACCTTCTCGCCGCCGCTGATGATCATGTCCTTCTTGCGATCGACGATGTTGATCGACCCGTGGCGATCCCAGGTCGCGAGGTCGCCGGTGCAGAACCAGCCGCCCGCGAACGCCGCCGCCGTATCCCCGGGACGGTTCCAGTAGCCCGGCGTGACCCAGGGCGCGCGCACGCGGACCTCGCCGACGGAGCGATCGTCCCTGGGCACGAGGTCCCCGGCGGCGTCGACGATCGCGAGCTCCACGCCGAGCGCGGGACGCCCGGTGCGCGCGGCGAGACGGAGCTGGTCCTCCTCGCACAGCGCCTCCATCGCGGGAGTCGGCAGCGAGAACGTGAGATACGGGCTCGTCTCCGTGAGCCCGTACGTCTGCACGTAGGGCGCGCGGAACGCAGCGCGGATCCGCGCGACGAGCGCGGGTGCGATGGGCGCCCCTCCCGACATGACGAGCCGCAGCGCCGGGAACGATCGCCGCGCCGCGCCGTCCACGAGCCGCGCCAGCATCGCCGGAACGAGGTTCGTGATCGTCATGCCGCGCTCCGCGAACCCGTCGAGCACGAGGTCGGGATCGAACTTCGGGAACATCGCATGTCTCCCGCCGACCCAGGTGATGGCGAAGACCGCCCATGCGTCGGCGAGATGGAACATCGGCGCCACGTGCCCCCAGACGTCGCGGCCGGAGAGCCCGAGCTCGGCGATCGTCATGAGCGCGTGGCTGCCGATGTTCCGGTGGGTCAGGACGACGCCGCGCGGGCGTCCCGTCGTGCCGCTCGTGTAGTAGATCTGCGCCGGGTCGTCCGGCGTCGCGTCGACGAGATCGGCGCCCGTGGCGGCGACGCCATCGAGGTCCGCCGGCGCCGTGACCGCCACCCCCGCGCGCGCGCCAGCGGCCGCGGCGAGGTCGCGCATCGAGGGCTCGGCGACCAGGAGCCGAGCGCCGCAGTCCCCCAGCATCTCCGCGAGGCTCGCGGCGTCGAGGCGAACGTTGAGCGGCACCAGCACGTAGCCGCCCGCAACGGCTCCGAGCGCGGCCTGCAGGAAGCGGTGGCAGTTGCCGTGCAGCAAAGCGACGCGATCCCCCCGCAGGAGACCGCGCGCCGCCACGGCGGCGGCCCAGCCGCAAGCGCGATCGGAGAGCTCGCCGTAGCTCCACGCCGTGGCACCGCACTGGACCGCGAGGCTCTCCCCGTGAAGATCCCGGGCGCGGTGAACGAGCGCGCGGAGCTGCATCGTTCGGAGAGCCTACATCGTTAAGCTACCTGGCCCATGACCCACGCGGGAGAGCTTGCCGCACTGGTCACCGCCTTCTGCTGGGCGTGCACCGCCATCGCGTTCGCCTCCGCCGGGCGGCGCATCGGGTCGATGGCGGTCAACATCCTGCGCCTCGCGATGGCCTTCGTCCTCCTCTCGGCGCGCGGCCTCGTCGTGCGCGGGCTCCCGTTCCCGACGGACGCCGATCGCCGCGCCTGGATCTGGCTGGCTCTCTCGGGGATCGCGGGCTTCACGTTCGGGGACCTCTGCCTCTTCCGCGCGTTCGTGGTGCTCGGCCCCCGGCTCTCCACGCTCCTCATGTCGCTCTCTCCGCCGTTCGCCGCGGCGATCGCCTGGTGGTGCGAGGGAGAGCGCCTCTCGACCCTCGATCTCGCCGGGATGACGATCACGCTGGCCGGCGTGTCGTGGGCCGTCCTCGCGCGCGAGGGTGCCACCGGTCACGCCACGTTCACCGGGATCCTGCTCGGCATCGGGGGCGCGCTCGGGCAAGCGGCCGGGCTCGTCCTGTCCAAGCACGGCATGGGTTCCTACGACGCCTTTGCCGCAACGCAGATCCGCGTCCTCTCCGGTATGGCGGGCTTCGCGCTCGTCTTCACCCTGGTCGGCTGGTGGCCGCAGGTGCGCGCGAGCGTGCGCGACCGGACGGCGCTCGGACACACGGCGGTCGGAGCGTTCTTCGGACCGTTCCTCGGGGTCTCGATGTCGCTCTACGCGGTGCAGCACACCGCGACCGGCGTGGCCGCGAGCATCATGGCCTCGACGCCCGTAATGATCCTCCCGTTCCTGGCGATCACCCGTTCCGAGCGGATCGGTCCGTCCGCGATCGGCGCGGCGCTGGTCGCCGTCGCCGGAGTCACGCTCCTGTTCGCGCCGGCGTGACGCGCCGCGCCGCGAGCGCGTGCAGGCGGCTCCGGTTCATCCCGAGGAGCGCGGCGTTGACCGGGATCGCCGCGACGCGCGAGAGCGCTCGCGCCGAAAGCGCCCCGCGCGCGACCCCGCGCGCCGCGGCGATGCCGCGGTGGAGCCGGTGGTAGCGGTGGACGACCGGAGGGAGCGCGCGGTAGAAGGAGCGGCCGTAAGGCGTCTCGTAAAGGGTGTCGAGATCGGCGCTATCGTCCCAGTTCGTCTTCGCGCCGAGCCGCGCGCGCACGCGCTCGTGGAACGGCGTGCCGGGAAGCGGGTAGGAGACGGAGATGCCGATCTCGTCGGGCAGCGCACGCGCCAGGAGCTCGAGCGTCCGGTGGATGTCGGGGAGCTCCTCGCCCTCGTAGCCGAACTGGAGGAAGAAACCGACCTTGATCCCGGCCGCCTTGAGGCGCGCCGCGGCGCTTTCGATCTGCGCGACCGTGACGTCCTTCTCCATGGCGTCGAGGATCCGCTGCGATCCCGACTCCGCGCCGATCCAGAGCTCGGCGCAGCCGCTCGCCCTGAGCGCCGCCACCGCGCCATCATCGAGGAGATCCGCGCGCGACAGGCACTTGTAGGGGACGCCGGCGCCGCGGGAATGCTCGGCGAAGGAGGCAAGCCATCCGGGCGCGAGGCCGAAGATGTCGTCGGCAAACCACACGTGATCCGCCCCGTAGCGCGCGCGGAGCAGGGCCACGTCGCGGGCGATGCGCTCGGCGCCGTGGTGGCCGTAGCGGTTGGAGAAGATGGGCTTCGCGCACCAGTTGCAGCGGTACGGGCATCCGCGGCTCGTGACGAGGTTGAGGGAGAAGAAGCCGTGGCGCGCGTGCCAGTGGCGGCGGTAAAGGTCGAGATCCACGAGGTCCCACGCGGGGCTCGGGAAGACGTCGAGATCGCGCTCCGGGGTGCGGCGCGGCGCCTCCTGGACCCGATCGCCCTCGAGCCACGACGTCCCGGGAACGTCGCGCGCGTCGCCTCCGGAGAGGATCGCGTCGGCGGCCTCGACGAGGGTCGTCTCGCCCTCGCCGACGATCACCAGCTCGACCCCCGCGTCCGCGTAGAGCCTCCGGTGGTCGGTGACGTCCGATCCCGACGCGAGCACCCGCGCGCCGGCGTCGCGCGCCGCCCGCGCCATCGAGAGGGCGGCCTCGCGCATGCGCCCGAGGCACATCTTCGACAGGTAGTTGAAGCTGTCCTCGTAGAGCACGAAGATCCGCGGCCGCTCGCGCAGGATGCGCGCCCGCCCCTCCTCTGCGCCGGCGGCCAGCATCGCGTCGAAGACGGCCACGTCGCGGCCCCGGGCGCGGAGCGCCGCCGCGGCGTGGAGCGTCCCGAGCGGCGGGTAGGGCTTTCCCGCCCGCCACTCCTTCGGGTCGTGGCGAAGGAAGTAGGAGTGGCCGAGGAGGATCTCCGCCATCTCGTCAGTTTAGTCGCGCGGCGCTCGCAGCGTCCTCCCCAGACGCTAGAATTCCGGGTCCGGGACACGTCCGCAAGGGAGGCGACTTCCGTGAAGAGAATCAGCGCCATCTGCCTCGCCCTGTTCTCCATCTCCGCGACCACCGCGCTGGCCGGCGACGACGACGACCATCATCATCACCACGGCACGGAGTTCACGTTCACCATCGGGGGGGGCGCCTTCTTCGGCGACACCCTCGATCAGGGCGACTCGCCCATCTTCGACCAGGGCGTCGACATCGACGAGGCGTTCGTCGTCGAGGCGGGCTTCGGCGTGAAGCCGCTCGACTGGCTCGAGGTCGGAGCATCGGCCTCGTTCACGCCGACGTCCTTCACGGTCGAGGGAGACAGCGGCCTCTTCGGCACGAACGCGAAGGTGACGCTGGCCGACGTGGACATCTGGCACTACACGGCCGACGGGCGCTTCCACTTCTTGCCCCGCAACGAGAAGTTCGATCCCTACGCCCTGTTCGGGCTCGGCGCCGCGACCTACCGGCTCGATCGCGGCAACATCGACGTGGAGAGCGTCAAGACCGACACGAAGTTCGCCGTCGCAATCGGCAGCGGCTTCAACGTCTGGTTCTCGCGCCAGGTCGGCATGCGCTTCGAGGCGAAGGACCTGGTGACCGTGCTCGACGTGAGCTCGGACTACGACTACGAGTGCGGTTGCTACTACGACTACGGATCCACGAGCGACACGCTGAACAACGTGGAGCTGACGGCGGGCCTGACGGTGCGCTGGCACTGACGTGACGTTCGCCAACGTCGATCGCCTGCTCGACGGCGCGGGGGTGACCCTCGACCTCGCGTCGCTCCTGCGCGTGCTCGACGACTTCGAGGCGGTGCTCGCCGCGGTGCTCGACGTCGGGCTGCGGCTGGTGCCCTCGGAGGCCGGGTCGATCCTGCTCCTGACCCACACGGGGGAAGATGACGAGCTCTACTTCAAGGAGGCCGCCGGTCCCAAGGCCAAGGACGTGACGCGCTACCGGCTGCGTCCCGGTGAGGGCGTCGCGGGATGGGTCGCGCGATCGGGAGAGCCCGCATCGGTCTCCGACGTCCTCAAGGACCTGCGCCACTCGTCGCGGATCGCCGGAGCCGTCGGGCACGAGGCGCGCAACATCCTCTGCGTGCCCCTCCGCTCCGGCGACGCCATCTTCGGCGCCATGGAGCTGGTCAACAAGCGCGCGGGGAGCTTCACCCAGGACGACCTCGTGCTCCTGTCCGCCCTCTCCGAGCGCGCCGCGGCGGTGATCGACAAGGCGCGCCTCCAGAAGCAGAAGGATCTCTCCTTCGAGTCGCTGCGCCGCGCCCAGGCGTCGCTGTCGCGCAAGATCGAGGAGCTCGGCGTGCTCTACGAGATCGAGCGGAAAGTCAACAGCACGCTGCCCCTCGATCACATCCTCGACATCGTCACCGAGGTGACGGTCTCGGCGCTCCAGGCGGAGGCAGGGTCGATCTACGTGCTCACCGAAGGGACCGATACGCTCCTCTTCCAGACCGCCCGCGGCGTCAAGGCGGCGGAGGTGTCGAAGATCGTGCTGAAGCCCGGCGAGGGATTCGCGGGATGGGTGGTCAAGCACCGGGAGCCGCTGGTGATCAACGGCGACGACGCGATCGCAAGCGACGCGCGCCACCGCAAGGACATCGCCGACTCCCTGCGCTTCCCCATCCACAGCATGATCTGCGTGCCGCTCCTGCGCGGCGACCGCTGCCTCGGCGCGTTCCAGGTGATGAACAAGGTCCGCATCGACTTCACCTTCGACGCGGGCGATCAGGCGCTGCTCCAGATGATCGCGAGCCAGGCGGCGAAGCTCATCGAGGCGCACCTCCTCTACCAGGAGAGCGCCCGGCAGGAGCACCTGGCCGCGCTCGGCCGCTTCGTCTCCTCGGTGCTCCACGACATCCGATCGCCGCTCACCACCATCGCGGGCTTCGCGGAGATCCTCGGGCAGGACGTGGAGATCCCGCTCGAAGAGCGGAAGCGCTACCTCGACTTCGTGCTCGAGGACGTCGCCGCGATCCGCTCCATGGCCGACGAGATCCTCGAGTTCTCGAAGGGGAGCCAGACGGTCGCGCGCCAGGAGATCCACGTCCCGACGTTCCTCGAGGACTTCAAGCAGCTCGTGGACCGGCGGCTCGAGGGACGCCCCATCGAGGTGACCGTGGCCGCCGCGCTCGGCGTGGGGTCCGTCGCGTTCGACCCGCGCAAGATCGAGCGCGCGTTCCTCAACCTGGCGACCAACGCCGCCGACGCGATGGAGGGAGGCGGGAAGCTCCACATCTCCGCGAGCGACGACGACGGCGCGGTCGCCTTCAGCTTCAAGGATACGGGGCCCGGCATCGCGGCGGACGTGCGGGACACTCTGTTCGAGCCTTTCGTCTCGTCCGGGAAGGACTCGCACGCGGGCCTCGGACTCTCGATCGTTCGCCAGATCATCCAGGCCCACGGAGGCACCGTCTCGGTAGCGAGCCCGCCCGGCGAGGGGAGCGAGTTCACGGTCCGGATCCCGCGGATCTGATCGCCCGGGCAGCCTCCTCCTCGGAGACCGCCTCGGCCTCGCGCCCGAGCGCACGGAGAGCGCGGGCGCGCGCGGCGTGAGCGGCGGGGCTCCGGGCCAGGGCAACGGCGCGATCGGAGGCCGCGAGCGCGCCCCGGGCATCTCCCGATTGCAGGAGCGTCACCGACATCGCCCACCACGAGACGCTGCTCTCGGGAGCCATCTCGACCGCGCGCGCGAGAAGGGGGATCGCGGCCCCCGCATCCCCCGAGCGGGCACGGGCGAGAGCGGCGGAGGTGAGGATGCGCGCCGATCGCGGGGCCAGCTCGACCAGCCGATCCAGCTCGGCGCGGGCGCGCGGATCGCCCGAGAGCGCCCCCGCCACGGGGTCGAGGGGATCGATCGCGTGCAGGCCGAGCCGTGCCGCGAGGTCCGCGTGCGCGCCGGCGGCGCGCACGTAGATCGCGACCGCATCGTCGGTGTAGATCGGTGCCATGCCGGCGTCGCCGGCGAGATACCGGTGGCACGCGACCTCCGCCGCGGCGTCCGGAGCGGGGAGGCGCAGCACGGCGTAGTCGATGGCGTACTCGTCCAGGAGCTTCCCGAGCTCGCGCGGATCGGACGAGGCGCGCTGGAACCGATCGAGGAACGCCGAGCCATATACGGTCACCCGCCCGTCGATGAACACCGGATCCCTCGGCCGGGCGTAGAGCAGGTAGCAGCCGAGCTGCATCTCGTCGTACATGCGGCCGTGCAGATCCACGGAATCCAGGAACCGGGCCGCCTGCTCCGGAACCTCTGGCCCGAGCGATGCTCCCAGGGGCGGCACCGATGCGAGGCGCCGCGCGAAGCCCCACGGCGAGAGGGCCGCGAGCGCCGCGACGATCGCGACCCCGCCGCGGCGCAGCGCCGGCGGCTCGGGAAGCGCCGGCAGAGCGAGCGCGCCGAGCGCGGCCACCGCCGGGATCGCAACCTCGACGTAGCGCGCGGCGCGCAGCGGCAGCAGCGCCGCGGCGATCGCGAAGGGGATCCACCTCCAGGGGAATGCCCTCGGGCGGAACATTCCCGCCACGATCGCGCACCCAAGCAGCACGCAGGCGAGGACGTAACGCGCCCGCACCGGATTCCCCACGAGCGAGGGATCGAGCATCGGCGTCCATTCCTGGACGATCGATCGGAAGCTCCCGTGCTCGCCGATCGAGAGCGGTGCCAGGAAGAGCAGCGGGCCGGCGGGGTTGCAGGACGCGCCTGCGAGCGCACCGACGACGCTCGCGATCGCGGGGCGCGCGGGACGACGCTCGAGCCGATCGCCGACGAGCTTTCCGATCAGGAGAGGGAGCAGGATCGCCGCGCCGCCATGGAGGTTGCTCCACGCGATCCCGAGCGCGAATGCCGCGGCGACCCTCGGCGGGCGAAGGTTCCACATCCCCATGGCGATCGCGACGCCGAGAAGGGTCGCGAGATGCGGCCGCTCGTGGATGCGCGGCAGCACGAGCCACGCGCCCCCGAGCGCGAGGAGCGCGGCCGTCGCGCGATGCTCCCCGAGGGCGGAGATCACGACGACGAAGCCGGCCAGCGCGCCGACCTTGACGGCCACCAGACCCGCGGCGCCGCCGCACGCGGCAACCCTCAGGATCACCTGGGCGAGCCACTCGTGGGCATCGTAGCGGCGGCCGGCGGCCGTGAAGCTATAGCGATCCGGCGACGGGAAGTGACCGGTGGCGAGGATGTCCGCCCCGGTCCGCACGTGGCACCAGACGTCGAAGTCGACGACCGGCGTCGTCGCGAGGAGCGCGGCAGCGATCGCCGCAAGCACCGTTGCGAGGTATCGACCGCGGCCGCGAGGGCGTGGATCCTCGGGCGCTCTGCCTCTCTCGACCGGGCGTGAAGCTCTTCTCGGGACTAGTCCACCATCCGTCCCGTGCCGCTGCACTGCTTGCACGACCCGGGATTGATCGGGTCGCAGTACTTGCACGGCGTGCCGCGGTGGTCCTCACCCTTGCCCTTGCAGTAGTTGCACTTCCCGGTCCCGCTGCAGAACTCGCACTTGTTCTCGAATGCCACGGTTCGCCCCCTTGCCTGAGATGACGTCTCCCTCCCCCATCCTAACCCGAGCGACCCGCGTCTTCGCGCACGCCGATCGGGGCTCGCGAAGAGCGTCTCGCGTGGTTGCGGCCTCCTACGCGCTGTGCTAGGTTCCGATCCTTCGGTATTCTTCGAGCAGAGGACCCCATGAACGCATCCCCAGTTTCGGGAGTCGCTGCCTTCTGGCAAGGCTTCAAGAGAGCCCTCGGCGTCCCGGGGCACCTCCTCTTCGTGACGCTGCTGCAGGTCTGGTTCGTCCAGGTCCTGTTCTCGGGACCGCTCGAGATCCTCAAGAAGAGCCTTGGCGGGAGCCTGCAGGGGATGCAGGTGGGAAAGCAGATCGATCTGTCGGTGGTCGTCGAAGCGATCATCAGCAATCGCGATCAGCTCTCGACCTTCGGGAGCGACGCACCCTACGTGATCCTCACGTACGTCGTCGGCATGTCGCTCGTCCAGGCCGCGGTGCTCGAGCGCATCCGCGCCGCCAAGGGCCTGCCGCTGTCCGAGCTGTTCGCGGCGGCCGGCAACCGGGGCCTTGCCTTCGTGCGCGCCAACGTCATCGGCGGCTTCGTACTGGCCCTCGGGCTGCTGGCGGTCAACAAGGGGACGAGCGCCGCGTCCAAGGGCATGAACCTGGAGGACGTCCCGAGCGAGCTTCTCCAGTCGCGGATCGCCATCGGCGCCTTCGCGGGGACCCTCTTCGTCCTCCTGGTCTACAAGACCTTCGTGGACGTCCTGAAGTCGCGCGTCCTCATCGAGGAGAGCGAGCCGCTCTTCCTTCCCTTCAAGAACGTGCCGTCGGTGACGCGGCTTGCGGGGCGGTCGGCTGCCTTCATCCTGAAGAACCCGCTGCGGGTCTTCGTCCCGACGGTCGGGAACGCCGGCCTGATGATCGTGGTCGTCTACCTGCTGAAGTTCATCGTCGTGTCGCCCGACCCGACCCTCACCATGATCCTGATGGTCGCCCAGAGCTTCCTCTTCACCCTCATCCACTTCTCGTTCTCGGCCGGACAGCTCACCCTTGCGGAGAGCGTCGTGACGCAGCGCGCCAAGTCCGCCGTCGTGGTAAAGACAGCGCGCCCCAGCGTGATGGACGCCCCCGCGCCCTACACCGCCCCTGCCGGGCTCGACTTCCTCCAGCACCTTCCCGATCAGCTCCCCGACAAGCGGGTGGAGCAGCAGCCATCGGGAACGACGCAGGTAACGCCGGCCGCCGCGCCAGCCATGCCGCTGCCCCCAGCCTACGAGCCGCCGCCGCTCGTCGAGGCCCCGCGGCCTGCGACCGAGCATCCGCGGGTGGTCGAAGTCCCCGTCGAACCGGTCGTCGTCCCGCCTCAGGAGGAGAAGCAGTTCAGCTTCGTGATGCAGGAGGAGATGGACTCGGGCCGTTTCCCCGAGCCGCTCGCCACGGCCGCCGAGGCTCCCCCGGCTGCGGCGGATCTCCCCGGCTCCGACACGGCTCCGAGCATCGTGCCGGTCGAGGATCCGGACTCCGCGTCGACGGTCGTGCTCGATGCCGCCGCGGTGCAAGCGACGCTGGTTCAGGCCGGCGTGGCTCCCGCGTCACCCCTCGCCACGGACGAGCGCGTGTCCTCCGGCCAGCTCTTCGGCGACATGATCGAGGAGATCGAGGGAGGGCCGGCAGCCGCGCCCGAGGCGCCGGCGCCGGCACCCGAGCCCCCGCCGCCACCCGCGCCGGCACCGGCGCCCCAGGCGAAGCCCGCGGCCGCACCCTGGAACGAGCCGAAGCTCTCCGTCAAGGACATCTTCGGCGACATCCTCGAAGAGCTCGGCGGTGAGCTGCCCGACAGCGAGAAGGACAAGAAGGGATAGGCTTTCCCCGCTTCTTCGCGGAGCTCGGACGCATCGGGTTTCACGAGATCGGCCCCACCGCATACCTGCTCAGTTGCCGAGCCCGCCTCCCGCGACATCCGCGCCGTAGGGAGTGGGAAACGGCTGGAACCCGCTTCCGGGCAACGGCTGGAGCGTTCCCGTGTCCGGGAGCTCACGACCAGCGTGTAGTCCATCTTGCCACTACAACCGCTGGCGTCGTTCGCGTAGACGGAGAATGACGTCGACATCGCTATCGAGGGCGTTCCGGACATGACCCCGGTCGAGGTGTCGAACGAGAGGCCGGGCGGCAACGGTCCGACGAGCTGATAGGTGTATGGCGGCGAGCCCCCGGTCGCGGTCATCGTCGCCTGGTAAGGCGTTCCCACGAATGCCTGCGGCAGGACCGGCGGCGAGATGTTGATGGCGCCGCTGCACCGAAGATCCATGTGTCGTTGCGAAGGGCGCCGTCGTCGCCTCCTGCCAGGACCACGCCGCCGGCCTCCGCCGAGTAGGCCATCGCGTGCAGCCATCGCGGCGTCAGCAATGGCGGCGGAGGAGGCTCAACGCTCCAGGTCGTCCCGTCGTAGGTCCAGGTATCCGCCGGCGCACCATACCCGCCGAACACCACGGTCTTACCGAGTCCGGGATCGAAAGCCATCGCGTGCCAGTAGCGAGCGCCCAGACCGGGAGGCGGCCGCGGTCTCGGGATCCAGCTCGTTCCGTCGAACTCGTCGACACGATCCTGGGTCGTCCCTGTGATGTCATAGCCGCCATACAAGACGACGACGTTGCGCCTGGAGTCGTGGACCATGGCGTGCCCAGCCAAGGTGGTGCGCAGGGATGCAACACGGCTCCAGCTCGTTCCGTCGTAGGCAACCGCCTGGGCATCCGGATCGTTTCCCCCTCCCCTGGCGCCGCCGCAAACGATGACGCGGTCGCCGATCCCGTCGTAGGCCGAGGCCTGCCACAGGAGATCACCCCCGAGCGGATTCGCGCCCTCCACCCAGGTCGTGCCGTCGTACTCGGCGAACAGGTCCCACTCGTCGCTCGCGAGCACCATGCGGGCGCGCGTAGGGAAGAACGTCATCGTATGCTCCCCGTACGCATTGCAGAAATTAGGTCCGGCCGACCAGTTGGCTCCATCGAACTCCAAGGTCCGGTAGCAGCCAGCGTAGAGGACCACGCGGCCACGACGCGAGTCGTACGCCATGCTGATCCCGGAGGCCCCGCCCGTCCCGAACGGCGGACCCATCACCCACTGGTTCGCAACGACCGGCCATGTGGCGGTCACCATCAGCGCCGAGGCAACCCAGGTTCTCACGAACTTCCCTCGTGAGCACGTTACCAGGGCATGCCGCCCGACGTCTCAGAGCGCCTCCGCGATGTCGGCGGCGATCCCTTGGAGGCACACGCCATCGACGTCGCCGTCCGCGACGACGAGCAGGAACACGTCGTTCGTCACCCACGCGAGCATCACCGATCCACCCAGGGGCCGCGAGAAGCGGGCGACACGGGCGGCTCCTCCTGGCTCGAGGACGGGCCGTAACGACGGAAGCCACGACGGCAGCTCGGCCGGAAGCTCGGCGCGCGACGTGACGATCGCGCCGCCCGCATCCGCCAAGAGCGAGAGCTTCGACGGTACGGTCCGCGACAGGCGCGCGAAGGCGGCATCGATGCGGCGGAGCGCGGCGAGGTCGAGCACGGGGCGCGGCGGCGTCCCCAGGCGCCGGGCAAGCGCCTTCGAGAGCTCGCGTGCCTTCCGCCGCTCGACCTCGTGCGCGTCCGACGCGTTCTCCAGCGCGGCGGTACGCGATCTCCTTGCGTAGCTCCGGCAAGCGCATGCCGCGCGCGGCCAGGATCGCCGCGCCGAGCGACGCTTCGACGCGCATCACTCCCGCGAGGAGGTGCTCGGCGCGGACGCGATCGCCCTGCATGACCGCCTCCTGGAGAGCGAGCTCGAGCGCTTCGCGCGCCTCGCCGGTCACGACCGGATCGTCGGGACGCTCGGCCCGGCGCTGGTGCGGCGCCCGGGCGACGATGTCGGCGCTCAGATCCGCGGGCGCGATACCCCAGCGGCGCAGGATCTCGACGACGCCGGGATCCTCCTCGCGGGCGAGAGCGAGGAGGAGATGCTCACAGCGCAGCGCGTCCTGGCCTCGCCGCTTCGCCTCGCTCTTGGAGAGGGCGAAGATCCGCCGGGCGCGCCGGCCGAATGCCTCGAGCATCGCTCTCAGCCACTGCGGTTCCACGTCACCACTTCCCGGAAACGCTCGACCGATGCGCGCAGGCGCTCGCCCGGGACGCCCGCTCCCGCGACGACGGCGAGGACGAGATCGCCGCCGACCCAGGCGACGCATGCCGGCCTCTCGCCTGGTGTCACGACCTCGGGTACCAGAAGCTCGATCAGGCCGCGATCCCGCCCCGGGTCGATCCCGACGGTGTCGAGCCACACGGCCAGGAGCGGCGGCACGATGCGCGGCTCCGACACCACGATCCCCGAGCGATCGGCGAAGAATGCGAGCATGGGCCAGGTCGCCCCGACCACGTCCTCGAAGGCCGCGGTGATGGCGTGAAGCCGCTCCGTGCTCACGAACGACACGGGTCCGGGCCCGAGGCTCCGCGCCACCTTGTCGAGCAGATCGATCGCCCTGTCGTGGCGCGGACCGTCATCGCGATGGACCGCCTCCACGAGCACCTGGAGGTCCGCGGTGCGCATCCCGCTCTCGAGAAGCACGCGGCAGGCGAGCCCCGCCTCCTCGGTCATGAGGCCAAGGAGGATGTGCTCTCCGCGGACGTCGGCGTGCCCGAGGGTCACGCACCGCTCCACGGCGTACGCGAGGACTTGCTGGGCCTCGCGGGAGATGGCGACCTCGATGGGATGTTGACCGTCGTCGGCGGCGGGCGCCGCACGGCGCCGGATCTCCGCCACCAGGTCGTCCGGCGCGACGCCGGAGGCCTCGAACAGCATCACGACGACAGGCTCGGCCTCGCGGAGGAGTCCGAGGAGGAGGTGCTCCGGACGCAGCGCCGGCGACCGGGGCTCGCTCGCCTCGACCTTCGCGAACGCGAGCCGCGCTTCGCACGTTCCGTGTACGACTCGAAGGTCACGGATCCGGCCACACCGAGGAGCCGATCTCACGAACGATGGCGCACACGCGCTCCGCGTTCACCGGGCCGTCGGCCACGAGCAGCAGGAACACGTCGCGCCGGGCCCACACGAAGAGCACCGCGACGCCCGATGGAGTCGTGAAACGGAGCGGCCCGCTCGCGGACGCGGGGTGTTCGACGAGGGACAGCCCTTCGAGCCACGACGGGAGCGTCGATGGAAGCTCCGGGAGCGACGACACGAGGATCCCGCCACCGTCGGCGACGAACGCCAGCCTGGCAGGGACCTCGGCGAGGAGCGCGCGGAACCCGGCGGCGAGCCCGTGGAACTGCGCGAAGCTCACGATCCTCTCGCGCGGAAGCCCCAGCCGGCGCGCGATCGACTGGACGAACGCCTTCCCCGCGGCGCGCCGCCGTGCGTCCTCGACGCGCCCCACGGCATCGACGACGTCGGCTCTCACGCCCGCGATCGCGAACCCGCGCTCGGCGAGGAGCTTTGCCGCCATCGATCCCTCCATGCGCAGGACCCCAAGGAGCAGGTGCCCGCATGCGAGCAGGTCGTGGCCGAGCTGGCTCGACTCCTCGACCGCATGGGCAAGCAGCCGTCTTGTGTCGCGCGAGATTGCGATCTCGACCGGCGGCTTGCCCCTCTCGTTGCGGTGCAGCCGGCTCTCCATCGCCTGCCGGATCTCGTCGCCCGCAGCGCCCCGCCCGTCGAACATTGCCGCGACGTCAGGTTCCCACTCGCGGATCAGCCCGAGCAGGACGTGCTCCGGTTCCAGGTTGTCGTGTCCCATGAGGCTCGCCTCGTACATGCCGTAGCTGAGCGCCCGCTTCGCGCGTTCCGTGTACCGCTCGAACATCGGATCAGGGCGCCGCCGGTGCCAGCGCGTGCACGAGCTTCTCCATCGCATCGCGCACGCGAGCAGGCTCGGTGTCGCTCTCGGAGACGACGAGGAGGAACAGCTGGCCCGTGACCCAGGAGAGGTAGATGGGAACGCCCGCCGGCGAGACCAGGCAGACGAGGCCCCGCCTCTCGTCGTCCCCGACGTCGAGCTCCGCGCCCTCGAGCCAAGCTGCGAGCGCGGGCGGGAGCTCCGCGAGCGACGACACGAGAACGCCCGATCGATCGGCGAGCAGGGCGAGCTTCACGGGCAAGGCCGCCAGGAGCGCGCCGAACGACGTGTCGATGAGGTGGAGCCTGTCCGCGGACAGGAACGGAAGAGGCCGGAGCTTCAGCGTCTTGGCGACGCTCTCGAGCATCATCCCCGCACGCCGTCCGATCTGCGCGCTCTCGCGTCGCCGGCGAAGCTCCGCGACCGCGGCTCGGAGCGCCTCCAGACGGAGACCCTTCTCCGCGAGTAGCCGCCCGGCCATGCTCGAATCGAGCCGCACGAGCGCTAGGAGCAGGTGCTCTGTTCCGACGTGCTCGTGCTCCAGCCGGGCGCGCTCCTCCACGGCAAAGGCCAGGACCTGCTGCGCCTCCCGGCTGATCGCGATCTCCACGGGCGCCGCGAGCCGCTCGACGAAGGTGGATCTCATCTCGATCTCGCCTCGCAGCTCGTCGGGTTCGATCGCCGCCCCGCGGAGAAGCTCGAGGAACATCTCGTCCGCGTCGCGGAGGAGCCCAAGAAGCAGGTGCTCGGTCTGCATCGTGTCGGTGCCCATCTGGCTCGCCTCGTACTTCGCGAACGCCAGCACCCGCCTGGCCCGCTCCGTGTAGCTCTCGAACACGATGCTCGAAGCGTAGCAAACGGCGTGTCCGCGGTCTCGTATGATTCAACGACCGGGCAAGGAGAACGACCGATGACCACGCAAACGTTCCACGCGGCCATGACAGTGTGCGCGTTCGTCATTCCCGCTCTCGCTGCGGAGGAGATCCCGCAGAAGGAGCAGCTCCAGAAGGGAGTGGAGCTCCACGAGAAGGGCGACTTCGACGGGGCGATCGCCGTCTACAAGGCGGTGCTGAAGGAGAACCCGAAGAACGTGGTCGCCTTCTACGAGATGGCGCTCACCTACGAGTCGAAGGGCGATCAGGCGCAGTGCATCGCGACGGTCGATGCCGCGTTGAAGCTCCCCGCGATCGATCCCGCGATCGAGAGCAACCTCGTCATGTGCAAGGCCAACTGCCTGGACGAGAGCGGACGCCAGGACGAGGCGATCAAGACCTACGAGGCCGGCATCAAGAAGAGCCCGGACGATCCGCAGCTCCTGTTCAACCTCGCCATCACGCGCCTCCAGCGCGGCGAGAACGCCGCGGCGCGCAAGCTCCTGCAGCACGACGCCGAGGTGGCGCCCCTCCACGCATCGGCGCACTTCCAGCTCGCGGCGGCCTATGCGGGCGATGACTACCGCGCTCCCGCCGTCCTTGCGCTGATGCGCTACCTGACCCTCGACCCGAGCTCGCGGCGATCCCAGGTGGCCGCGACGCGCCTGGTCGCGATGCTCCAGGAGAGCGCCGGGACGCCGCCCGCGGGCTCCGAGGATCTGCGATTCGTGGAGGCGCTGATCTCGCCTTCGATCCTCTCGGCGCGCGTGGCGCAGGCGCCGGAGGCAAAGGGGGCGGGCGAGCTAGAGAAGGCGCGCATCAGCCTGAAGGCGATCGTCGACATCCTCGCCGACCACAAGGCCGACCAGCACGCAGGCGTCTGGATCTGGTCCCAGTACGTCCCGTTCTTCGCCGAGCTGAAGGAGAAGGGCCACCTCGAGACGTTCAGCTACGTCGCCCTCGGCACGCTCGACGTGCCGGGCGGCAACGACTGGCTCGGAAAGAACGACGCCAAGGTGAAGGCGCTGCTCGCCTGGTCCGGTCAGAAGGACGCGATGCGGCCCGCCCGGTGATCTCGCCGCCTGTTCCCCTGACGTCTAGCAGCCCGTTGAAAAACTCTGACCGGGCCCGACCGCGGATCCGGCGGCGCTGGCGAGGCGCGCCGACGACGCATCCCGTGTTGGATTCGGAGGAGGCGCAACGATGCCAGCGACGCCGGACACGCGTGTCCGGCACGGAGCAGGGTTCTTCAACGGGCTGCTAGTAGCCGAACACTCCGGAGGCAACCACCGCGCCGTAGGCGCTCGTGAACGGAGAGAACGTGCCCGGCCCGATAGGCGTGATCGAGCCGCCCGCGTAGTCGAAGCTCGCGATCGCCGCTGCGGCGGTGGGGTCCTCGCCGGGCCCCGACGCGAGCTCGCCGGTGCCGTCACCGTCGACATCTCCGCAGGCGACGCGGAGGCCATAGAGGCTCGTGAACGGCACCACGTCGAAGCCTGGGAGCGCCGCCACGGCCGTGGCGTCGTAATCGAAACCGAATGCCTCCGCCGCGAGGGTCGGACCGGGACCGCGGCCCACGACGATCTCGTCGAACGCGTCACCATCGACGTCGCCGCCGCGGGGGATGGCACCGTAGCCACCCGGCGAGGCGACGAAGTTGATCTTGCCGATGGCTCCGACGGTGGCTCCGTCGTAGTCGAACCCGCGCACCGTGGCACCGAAGGCTGCCGATGGGCCGGGCGAGGCGACGATCTCCGCAAAGCCGTCGCTGTCCACGTCTCCCGCATCGACGTTCACGCCGTACTTCAGCGTGCCGAACGCGACGAAGCTCACCTTCGCGATGGCGGCGAGCGCGGCGCCGTCGTAGTTGAATCCCCGGACGTGGGGACCGAAGACGCCGCCCGGACCCGCTCCCGAGAGGATCTCGGAAGGAAGGTCGCCGTCCAGGTCGCCTGCGCCGACGTTGACGCCCCATCGCAATGTGGCATACGCGTAGAAGTTCACCTTGGAGATCGCCGTCCCGTCGGGCTGGAACGCTCGGACCTGAGGTCCGTAAGCCGGACCGGGGCCGGGGCCGGTGAGCGGGTTTGCCAGGAGGTCACCGTCCACGTCGCCGGCCGCCACGAGCGTTCCCCATTGCCCCGCGCCGTAGGCGGTCCACGCGGCCTTCGCGGGGCTGCCGCCGAGGGCGTGGATCGTGACGTCGTTGGGGTTCGGCAGGCCTCGCCCGCGGCCGGAGAGGAAATTGGAAAGCGGCGCGGAGCCAGTCACCGTGATGTACCCCGGGCGCGTGAGCGTGCTCTGGCCGCCGGGACCTGTCACCGATAGGCCCACCGTGTACGTCCCCTGCGCGCCGTAGGTGTGCGCCGGGCTCTGCGTGGTCGCCGTGGCGCCGTCGCCGAACGTCCAGGCCCAGGAGGTGATCGTGCCCGTGGACCGATCGGTGAGCTGGACGGAAAGGGGCGCCGGTCCCGAGAGCGGCGCTCCCGTGAAGTCGGCAACCGGCGCGCCGTTGGCGGGCGGTACGGCTTCCTGATACGTCGTGGCGATGCGCAGCTCGTCGAGATCGAGGATCTCCATGGGCCCGCCGTTCACGTTGGCGGAGCCCAGCTCGATCGTGTCGAACCGGAAATCGAGGAACGCCGTCTGCGTCACGTCCGCGGTGGCGTTGGCCGGATCGGGGCCTGGCGCGGGATCGACCCATAGACGGACCGTCTCGTCGCCCGCGAGGAAGTCGAAGCGGTAGACGAGCAGGTGGACCGCGGTCGTCACCGGGTAGGTGGTCTCGTCGATCGTCGCTCCGGAGCAGCCCCCGCACGTGCGGCCGAGGAACCAGTTCGTCCCGGAGTTCCGGTCGCCCATGAACACGCGCTCGTGCACGGCCTTGTCCCCGTCCGGGTACTGGTTCAAGTCCCCCAGGCCGTCGAAGAGGTGGATCCCGCCGTTGCCCACGTTCGTGTTGGGACCCGTCGCGAGGGCCGCCAGGAACGCGATCCAGATCGTCGTGCCGTCCTTGCCGAGCTTGCCCGTGGCATCGACGTAGGGAGCGACGGCCGGCCGTGTCAGGTCGAGGAAGCGGAACTCGCGCACGTCGTTCCCGGCGGTCGTGCAGCGGTTCCCGGCCACGAGGAGCGGAACGGGAGCCGCCATGTTTCCAGGCGTGATCTGGTTGTCGGGCGGGTTGTAGCCGGCGTTGAGCGGGCTGGTGATCCAGGCGCCGTTCCAGCCGATGCCACCGTTGGCGACGCCGTCCATGGGTCCTGGAGCGTAGGCGAGGCTCTCCTCGGCGATCACGACCGCGCGTGCGCGGGAAGCGGCGATGGCCGATCCCGCAAGAGCCAGGAGGAGACGCAACGCGGTTCGCGAGCTCGAAGAACGAGACGAAGCCATCACCTGCACTCCTGTGCCGCGCTGGGAGTTCCTGCACAGTCTAGCGTTGCGCGGCGGACGGCGGGTACGGGCTTGTCAGGGATAGCCGGCGCGGTCGCGCTCGGCGTCCGACGGTTCCGAGAGCTCGTGCAGCGACGGGGGCGTCTCGCCTCCCTGCGGGATGTCGTCGATGATGGCGACGCTCTTCGCCACGAGGCGCTCGCCGTTGAGCTCCCAGCGAACGCGCACGACGCGGCCGACGGCGACGGCGCCTCCGATCGCGGGGCTCGGGAAGTCGAGCACGTAGGGCTCCGATTCGCCGAGAGTCACACCGAAGAGCGACGTGCCCTCGACGGCGGTGACTCGCAGATCGAGCGGGTCGGGCGGCAGGGGCGGAGGAGCCTCGGGATGGCCGGAGCCAGGCCACGGGTCCGGCGCAACGGCGGCCGCGAGCGCCTCCGCGGCATTCGCCGAGACACCGCTCGACGGCACCGGGTCGAGAGCGACGGCAGGCTCGAGACCGGCAAGCTCGCGGAGCCGCGTGCCGAGATCTCGCGGCTCCATCGCGGCAAGGGTGCCCTGCTCTTCGTTCTCCTGGAACAGTGCCGTGATGCTCTCGCCGCAGCGGGCCGTCGGATCCGCGACCGATGCGAAGGTCCAGACGCGCGTTGCCGGGAGGCCGTCGTGCGTCACGCTCTCGATCCGCGCCCAGTGGACCGTGCCGCGCGCCGCGGCGATCTCCGTCGCATCACCCGCGCCCAGGCTCGAGCTCCAGGGCGTCACGTACTCCGCGAGCGACTGTGTCCTCAGGATCTCGAACGACTGGACGGAGTCCAGCGAGACGCGTTCGTCACCGTGCAGCCAGTAGGACGACGTGGGCCGCGCCAGCCGCGCGTCCTCGAGGAACCGCTCGACGACCGTGGTCCTGCTCGCGCAACCCGCGATGACCCACGAAACGGCGATGAGGGATCGACACGCCCTGGACATGTGGGCTCGCGAGGTGCAATTCCAGGGCCCTCCGGCCTGCCCAGGGAGTCGCGGCACTGACGGACGCTCGAAGGGATGGGAGTGACAGATTTCGGCGATCGCCGGTGTCAAGACTCGACCTGCGGCGCCGTCGTAGTGGCATCCCTCTGCATCGACGCGCAACGCGGTCGCACTCCACCGCGCACTAGCCTAGCTGGCACGCTCCGAGCATCGGTTGGTTTCCGCGCACGCCTCCCGGCGAGAGGACGGCCGGTTTCGCGCGACGCCGGCGATGACGCCGATGGAGCAACGATGATGAGGGGTGAGCAGCTCGAGACCTTGACGGTGCGCGTCGCACAGATCCCGTCAGCGGCGAGGGTCCTCCTGGGGACCATCACCATGGGCGTTGCCGTCTCGTGGGCTGCGGTTCCGGGCGTTCTGATCTTCGACGGGAGCTGGGATCCGCGAGCGCTCGGCGGCTTCGCCACGAAGTCGCCCGGGCTCCTGATCCTGACCTGGATGTGGGCGTACGGCATCCTGGCGGCAACGATCGGCGCGTTCTTCCTCGCGCCAGCTCACGCTACGGTCCAGTGCGCCATGCGGATCTTGACCGGAGGTCGCTGGGTCGCGAGACTGCTCGTGTTCTCGCCGCCGGTCGTGCTCGCCATCGTGCTGTTGCCGGACGCGCTCTGCGGCCTCGCGCTGTGCGTGCCGATGGTCATTCTCGGTCGATGGGTGCTCGCGTCGTGGTGACGAACGAAGCCTCCGATCCGCCCCCATTCTGGGCCCGCTGACCGGCCGGTGTACGTCCTCGACGGGCACGACTGCGCGATCAGCGACGAGTACGAGCCGGTCGAGCTCAGACGCCTCCGTAGATCGGAACGCCGGCGCCAGCGACGACGTTCTCCCGGGCAAGGCGCCGCCGGAATCGAAGGTGGCGGCGGCGCGACGCGAGGATGAACGGGCGCCATGCGGCGGCCGTGAGCCGGTGCCTTATCAGGAACGGCCAGACGAGGTTGGCGCGCTTGTAGAGGAGGCTCATCGCGAGGTAGGGGGCCACCTCGCTCGCGCGGGTCGGGCGGCGCCTCCAGATCGACGCGGCCGAGAAGAGGCGCCGGTACAGCCATGCGTATCCCGCCTCGAGCTCGGCGGGCGTCATGTGGCGCGGCTGGAAGACGCAGTGCGCCGTGTCGTAACGCTCCCAGTCCTCGTGAAGGAGCCTACCCTCCGCCTTCATCTGCCGGAAGAGTGGAGTGCCGGGATAGGGCGTGAGGATGTGGAACGTGGCGCACTCGAGGTGGTTTCTCTCGACCCAGTCGGCGGTGCGTTCGAAGACGTCGGGGCCGTCGTGATCGAACCCGAGGACGAAGCTGCCGTTGACGGCAATGCCATTGTCGTGCAGCACACCCACGCGCCGCGCGTAGTCCTCCGGCCGGGGCGTCTTCTTGCGGGCGTCGTCCAGGTTCTCGCCCTGGAGCGACTCGAAGCCGATGAAGACCGCCGTACACCCGGAGACGGCCATCGCGCGCACGAGCGAAGGATCGTCGGTGACGTCGATCGTCACCGCCGCGCTCCAGATGATCCGGAGCGGCTCGAGGGCGCGGCAGAGAGCGCGCAGGTAGTCCTTGCGCGACCCGAGGTTGTTGTCGGTGAAGACCGCGTAGGGCTGGCCGTCGGCCTGGATCTCCGCGACGACCTGGGCGGGATCCCTCATCTGGTACGGCATCTGGAGGCCGTCGGTCGCCAGGTAGCAGAAACCGCACCGGTTGTGGCATCCGCGCGTGGCGATGACGCTCGACGTCGTCAGGAAGTCGCGCCTCGGGAGGATCGACCGGCGCGGCGCGGGCTCGTCCCTGTAGGGATGGCGGAACGTCGCCTCGTAGCGCGGGAGGAGGTGGCCTGCGGCCGCGTCCTCGAGGATGCGTGGCCAGAGCTCTACGCCCTCGCCGATTGCGAGCGCGTCCGCGTGCGGTGCGCAGGCGTCGGGGCAGGAGATGACGTGGAGCCCGCCGAGGACGACCTTCGCCCCGCGCGCGCGATAGAACGCCGCAAGCTCGAACGCCCGGCGCGCGAACGTCAGGTGCACGGTGATGCCGACCACGCCCGGCATGGGATCGACGGGCGGCGGCCCCTGGAGCAGGTTCTCGTCCCAGTAGGCGACGTCCCATCCCTCCGGCGTCGCGCCGGCGATCGACGTCAGGGCGAGGGTCGGCGTGAGCACGTGCTTGCCGAAGCTAGCGACGGGATCCTTCGGGTAGAAGGGGTTGATCAGCAGGGCGCGGCGCGGCGTGGGGCGTGGCGCGGGCGTTGCGGGATCGAGGACCGGGGCAACCGCGAGAGCGCGGGGCAGGTAGCCTTCGAAGAGCCTTGGGTAGGGTGCGCGCATGAGGGACCTCCCGGACGGTCGTTCCCGTCCGATGGAACCAGCATCGCGCGTCTCGTTGCCTCGGAGGTGGAGCCCTGGAGGAAGCTCCTGGGAGAAGATGTGCAAGACGTGTGAAATGGTCAGGCATCACGTTCTTCTGGTCCTTGTCTTCGTCGCGGCGTGCGATGCGCGGGGCCCCCGGCCCGCGGCTGCGATCGAGCTCCAGGACCTGAAGGGGCAGCGCGTGGCGCCGCTCGCTGCGCCAGGTGGAGCGCCGATCGTCTTGCTGTTCACGCGGTCCGACTGTCCGGTCAGCAATCGCTACGCGCCCGAGATCGCGCGGCTCTACGACGAGCTCCATCCGTCCGGCGTCGCGTTCTGGCTCGTGTTCGTCGATCGCGACGAGCCCGCCCTGGCGATCGAGAAGCACGTTGCCGACTTCCGTTACCCGTGCCCGGCGCTGCGCGATCCCGCTCACGCGCTCGTCAAGCTCGCCGGCGCGCGCGTCACGCCCGAGGCGGCAGTGTTCGTCTCCGGCCGGCTCGCGTACCGCGGCCGCATCGACGACTGGTACGAGTCCCCAGGACGATCGCGCGCGGCCCCGACGACGCACGACCTGGAGGACGCGGTGCGCGATCTCCTCGCGGGACGCGCCGTCGCGCGGCCGTCCATCGACGCCGTGGGCTGCGTCATCGCGGACCTCGAGTGATGCGCGGCCCGGCCCTCTCCCTCGTCGCCGTCGTGCTCGCGTCGTGCGCTGCGCCCGCGCCGCCGGTCGCCCAGGCGCCGCGCGGGCCGGCGACCTTCAATCGCGACGTCGCGCCGATCGTCTTCGAGCGGTGCGTGTCGTGCCACCGTCCGGCGCAGGCCGCGCCTTTCAGCCTCCTCACCTACGAGGACGCGCGCCAGCACGCGAGGCAGATCGCGCAGGCGACCGCCACGCGCTTCATGCCGCCCTGGCTCCCCGAGCCCCAGGAGGATCCGGCGTGCGCCTTCCGCGGAGACCGCCGGCTCACGGCGCAGCAGATCGAGACGCTCGCGTCCTGGGCGTCCAATGGCGCACCGGAAGGAGCCGCCTCGGACCTTCCGCTCGTGCCGGAGTTTTCGGCGGGGTGGCAGATCGGAGAGCCGGACCTCGTCGTCCAGATCGAGAAGCCGTTCGAGGTCCCGGCGGCGGGCCGCGACGTGTTCCGGAACTTCGTGCTGCCGGTCCCGGTCGAGGCGACGCGCTACGTTCGAGCGATCGAGCTGATCCCCACGGTCTGGAAGGTGGTGCACCACGCCACCCTGCGCGTCGATCGGAGCCGCGAGTGCCGGCGCCTCGACGACCAGGACCCGCTTCCGGGATGGGACGGAATGATATGGGGCGACGCGGAGTGGCCGGACGGCCACTTCATCGGCTGGACGCCGGGTCGCGTCCCGCTGCGCGACGACGGGAGCCCGCCGTGGCGTCTCAAGCCGGGGACGGACCTGGTCCTGCAGCTCCACCTCGTTCCGGATGGACGACCCGAGGCGGTGTCGGTGAAGGTCGGCCTCTATTTCACCGACAAGGCGCCCGTCCGCGACGCGGCGGTGCTGCGCCTGGGAAGCCTCGTGATCGACATCCCCGCCGGATCGAGCGACTACGCGATCGCGGATCGCTACGTGATGCCCGTCGATGCCGATCTGCTCGGGCTCTACCCGCACGCCCACTACCTCGGACGGACGATCGAGGCGCGGGCGACGCTGCCCGATGGGAGCGCGCGCACGCTCGTTCGCATCGAGCGCTGGGACTTCAACTGGCAGGACGAGTATCGCTACGCGACGCCGGTCGCCCTGCCGAAAGGGACGGTGCTCGACCTTCGCATCGCCTACGACAACTCCGCGAAGAACCTGGCGAACCCGCACGACCCGCCGGTGCGAGTGAAGTACGGCTTCCACACCGACGACGAGATGGGGGACCTCGTGCTCCAGCTCCTTCCACGCAACGGATCGGACCTCGCCGCCCTCCAGCGCGACATCGCCGCGAAGGACGCTCTCCTCGAGATCGCCTACTACGAGGACAAGGTCCGTGAGACGCCTGGCGATGGCGACGCGCGCACGACGCTGGGGCTCCGGTACCTTGTGACGGGCCGGACGGAGGAGGGGCTCCGGGAGCTACGGCGCGCCGTCCAGGATGCGCCCGGGTCGGCGCGCGCACAGCTCAACATGGGTGCCGCGCTCCAGGCGCAGGGCGACGTCGACGGGGCGATCGCGCACCTCCGGCTCGCGATCGGAAGCAAGCCCGACTATGCGGAGGCCCACTTCGACCTCGCCTCGGCCCTCGCGGCGCAGGGCAAGCTCGACGAGGCGGCCGCATCGTTCCGCGCCGCCATCGACGCGAACCCGTCTCTGGCGCGGTCGCACTTCGGCTACGGCGTCTTCCTTCGCGCGCGCAACGACCTGGCCGGCGCGATGACGGAGTATCGCGAGGCGCTGCGCCTCGATCCGACGCTGGCCGAGGCGGCCTACAACCTCGGCAACGCGCTGGCGTCGACCAGCGATCTCGCGGGGGCACTCGCCGCGTTCCAGCAAGCCGTCGATGCGCGCCCCGACTTCGCGCAGGCGCACCAGAACCTGGGGACGGCGCTGGCCCAGAGCGGACGCCGCGACGAGGCGCTCGCCCAGTTCCGCGAGGCCGCGCGCCTCGCTCCAGGCTGGGACGCGCCGCAGCAGAGCCTCGCGCGCTACTCCGTGAGATAATCGGACGGCGCGAGCCTCGTGGCCGCCTGGGAGGTCCCAATGAGATCCATGACCGCGTGGTTTGCTCCGCTCGTGGCGAGCACGGCGATCGCCCACACGTGGGTTCCCGGGCCGCCCGCGCCGGTGGGTCTCTGGGGCCGCGCTCGGTCGGCGATGGTGTTCGATGGGGCGCGCGGCCGTGTCGTGCTGTTCGGAGGCACGGACGGCCACACGTTCGGAAACGACACGTGGCTCTATGACGGGGCATCCTGGCAACGCGGGCCGAATGCGCCCGCAGCTCTTCGCCCTCGTGCGAGTCACGGGATGGCTTACGACGAGACGCGGAGCCGCACGGTTGTCTTCGGAGGAATCGACGCCGCATCTGCGATGAACGATACCTGGGAGCTCGACGGCGCGGGATGGACGCAGGGTCCTGCGGCGCCGGCAGGGCTATCGCCGCGGCGTGTATGCGGGTTGGCGTACGACTCGGCACGATCCCGCTGCGTCATCTTCGGCGGCACCACGACGTCGGGCACCAAGCTGGACGACACCTGGGAATACGACGGCGTGGGTTGGATGCAGGGCCCGATCGCGCCGGCCGGCCTCGGCGCGCGCGCCTCCCACTCGCTCTCGTTCGATCCGGTCCGCGCCCGTGTCGTCCTCTTCGGGGGCAGCGGGCCGAACGGCATCGCGAATGACACCTGGGAATACGATGGCACGGGATGGACGGCGGGCCCAGCGGCGCCAACCGGGCTCGAGATCCGGTATGGCGCGGGTATGGTCTTCGACGCGGCGAGAGGGCGCACCGTGCTCTTTGGCGGAGTCTACACGGACACGTGGACCACGATTCTCTATGACGACACATGGGAGTACGACGGGACCGCCTGGTCGCAAGGTCCGCCGCCGGCCGCGTCGCTGACTCCGCGGTGCAGACATGCGATGGCCTATGACCCGGTCCGGATGAAGACCGTGCTCTTCGGCGGCATCGGCTCGCCCACGGGCGACGATGCGTTCGAGTACGATGGCACTGCCTGGCAGACGGCCCCGTCGGGGCCTCCGTCTCTGACTGCCCGAACCTATACTGCGGCGGCGTTCGACACCTGGAGGGCCCGGGTCGTTCTCTTCGGGGGCGCCGGCGGGTTCTTCTCCGGCCTGACCTGGGAGTACGATGGCGCCTCGTGGAGTCCCGCGCCGAGCTCCACTCCGGGGCCGTCGCCACGCCTGTCGCACGCGATGGCGTTCGACTCGGCTCGGGGCGTGATCGTGTTGACTGGAGGCAGTGACTACTACGTCGACTTCGCCGACACCTGGGAGTACGACGGGTCGGTGTGGACAGCGGGCCCCAGCATCGGAGTTGCCAGATCCTCCCACGCGATGACATTCGACTCGGCCCGGTCCAGGATGGTGTTGTTCGGGGGCTGGGTCGGAGCTTGGCCTACGAGCGACACGATCGAGTACGACGGAACGGCGTGGAGCCCAGGCGTGGCGCCGCCAGCAGCAATGAACGCGCGTTCGAACCACGCCATGGCTTTCGATCCCATTCGCAAGCGTACGGTCGTCTTCGGCGGGTCGACCAATGCCGCTCCCTACGATTACAACGACACGTGGGAGTACGACGGGACCGCGTGGTACGCCGGCCCAGCGGCGCCGCCGGAGCTCTTGCCGCGCCGCGGGCCCGCGATGGTGTGGGACGACGCACTGTCGCGGATCGTCCTGGTCGGCGGTGACGACGGCTGGCCGACCTGGGAGTACGACGGCAACTGGAGCCCGGGAGGGCCGGCGCCGTCGACCCTGGTCTGCCGGAACTCTGCCGGCGTTGCCTACGATTCTGTGCGCGACAGGATCGTGACGTTCGGCGGGAGGATCGGTTCGATTGAGACGCCATACAACGACACGTGGGAGTACGCGCCCGGGACGCCGAACTATGTCGTCGGCGCCGGGCTCGGAGACCCCAATCCGGATCGGGTGCGCGTGCTCGATACGGGGGGTGCGCCGTCGCCCGTCGACTTCATGGCCTATGGCGCGGGCCGATGGGGTGTCAACGTCGCGACGGGCGACCTGGACCTGGATAGCTACGACGAGATCGTGACGGGACCTGGACCGGGACCGGTCTATGGCCCGGCGGTGAAGGGGTTCCGCAAGGACGGGACGCCCGTTCCCAAGATCAACTACTACGCCTACGCCACGCTCAAGTATGGGGTCAACCCGAGCTCGGCCTCCATCGACGTGGACGCCTACGACGAGATCCTGTCGGGCGCCGGCCCCGGCGCTGTGTTCGGCCCGCACGTGCGAGGCTGGAACTTCGACGCGTCGGCGATCGCTCCGATCCCGGGCCTCAGCTACTACGCTTACGGGACGCTCAAGTACGGCGTCAACGACGAGCGCGGGGACGTCGACGGCGACACGTGGCACGAGATCCTCACCGCGCCCGGCCCAGGGCCGGTGTTCGCCCCGCTCGTGCGAGGCTGGAACTTCGATGGCGTGGCGCTCACGCCGATCGGCAAGATCAACTTCTGGGCGTTCGCGCCGCTCGCCTACGGAGCGAACGTCTCGGGCGCCCAGGCGGACGGAGACTCGTTCGACGAGATCCTCGCCGCGCCAGGTCCCGGCCCTGGTCCGAGCTTCCCCGGAGAGTTCCGCGGGTTCGATTACGACGGCGTGGGTATCTCCCAGCCGCCGGGGTTCGACATCGTCGCATTCTCGACGTCCTACGGGGGCAGGCTGGGTGCGGATGCGATGTCGGGTGGCTCCCGCGAGGAGCTGCTCGCCGCCGCGGGCCGCGATCCCGCCGCCGACTCCACCGTCCGCCCCTTCATCTACACCGGGACGCGGCTCTTTCCAAATCCCGCGTTCGTCGCCGTTCCCGGGACGGTGTACGGCGTGAACCCGACGGGCGGCATGCTCGGCATCTGATCACCGCCGGGTCGGCTATGATGGCGCCTTCCTCCTGCGGAAGATCCCATGCCGGAAGAAACAGGCTTCACCGTCCAGGGCGCGCTCTGGAAGCCCGACACGGTCGTGCTCAAGGAGGGCGAGAAGAAGGACGCGGTCTACTGGCTCGAGACAGGGCGCGTCGCCGTGTCGCGCCGCGGGCAGAAGCTCTACGACCTTCCGGCCGGCGCGATCGTCGGCGCGGCCTCGGTGCTTCTCGGAGAGCCCCAGCTCTTCACCGTCGTCTCCGTGGCGGAGCCGGCCACCTTCGCGAAGGTCTACCTCGCGCACGACCTCCAGCACGTGTTCACCGTGAACCCGCAGATCCTGGTGGCCGTGTTCGCCGCGCTCGAGACGGAGGCATCGCTCATCGAGAAGCGGCTCTCGGAGCAATCCCTCGCCCAGATCACCGATGCGATGCGCCGGGCCGACGCGTGGAAGGAACAGGCCAGCAAGATCGTGGCGGAGATCGGCGATGCGGCCGTGGCGATCGCGGGACATCCCGCGGCGAGCACGGCGGGACAGCAGATCGCCGGCGGTCACGTGGAGCTCGACCCGAGCCCGGGAGCGCTCTCGACGATCCTCTCCGAGCGGACGTTGCTGCGAACGCTCGACTTCTGCCAGCGCACGCTCGCCATCTCGGAGATGGGGCGACGCATCGCGACGGTGCGCGAGATCCTGAAGCAGAAGGCGCGGGCGGTGGCGGAGCTCTCCCTGAAGATCGTGTAGGGGGCGCTTCGCGCCCCCGTCACGCCCGCGGAGTCACCAGGGGATCGTTGCTCCGGTGTGGTCGAGGAAGCTCCCGCTCCTCTCCGGCGTGAGCCCGTCGATCACCTTCAGGAGCCCCCGGACGCTGTCCTCGGGAGAGAGCGGCGCCGACGACCCGCCCATGTCCGTCCGGACCCAGCCGGGATGGAGCACGACGCAGGTGAACCCCTTGCCGCGGAGGTCGATCGAGAGCGACCTGTTCACCATGTTGAGCGCCGCCTTGCTGGCGCGATAGCCGTAGTAGCTGCCCGAGCCGTTGTCGTCGATGCTGCCCATGCGGCTCGTTATGCTCGCGACGAGCTTGCGCGAGCCGGCCTCGAGGTTTCCGAGGAGCGCCTGCGTCACGAGAAGCGGCCCCGTCGCGTTGATGGCGAAGTAGCGCGCCAGATCGCCGGCCTCGAGCTTGCCGAGCCCGGCGCCCGAGCCGCCGGTGCCCGCGTTGTTCACCAGCACGTCGATCGGCGTGCCGCGCAGCGCGCTCGCGAGCGCCGCGATCGACGCCGGGTCCCCCACCTCGAGCGACTCCACCCTGGCGCCCAGGGCGCGGAGCTTCGTCGCCTCTTCCGGCCGCCGCGCCGTGCCGATCACCTTCTCCCCGCGTGCGGCGAGCTGCCGCGCGAATTCCAGTCCGATGCCCCGTCCCGCGCCCGTCACAAGCCATGTTGCCATTGCCATCTCCTTACCGAAGCGCCGCCGCGTGATCGCGCGCGAACCGAGAGAAGCTCATCGGCGCGTGCCCCGTCACGTCCTTCACGGTCGTCGTGACGACCGCCATGTTGCCGGTCTTGTAGTAGCGGTTCAGATCGATGAGGGCGTCCGCGGCGTCCGCCGGGATCCCCCACTTCAGGAGCCCCTCGCGATAGCCCGCCTCGGGCACGTCCACGTACTTCACGGTCTTGCCGAGCGCTTCGGTCAGCATGGCGGCCGCATCGTCGTACGAGAGCGCCTCCGGTCCGGTGATGGCGTACGCCTTGCCTTCGTGGCCGCTCGAGGTGAGCGCCGCCGCGGCCACCGCCGCGATGTCCCGTACGTCGACGTGGCTGATGCGCGCCATCCCCGCCGGCTGGTAGATCGCTCCTTCGCCCTTGATGGTCGCGCCCATGAAGGTGACGAAGTTCTGCATGAACCCGTTGGGACGCAGCAGCGTGTAGGGGACGCCCGAGCTCTCGATGGCGCGCTCGATCCCCCGGTGGAGCTTCGCGAAGGAGAAGCCCTCGGAATCGGCGCCAAGCACCGAGAGCTTCACGAGGTGCTTGACCCCGGCCTGCCTCGCGGCGCGCACCACGTTGCTCTCGAGCTCGGCCTGGTTCGGGACGCCGCCGAGCGCGAGGAAGACCTTGTCCACGCCGTCGAGCCCGCGCCGGATGCTCTCCGGGTTCCCGAAGTCCATCGCCACCGACTCCGTGCCTGCGGGGCCCGCGCCTCCCTTGCGCGATGCCGCTCGCACCGGTGCGCCTGCCGCGGCGAGGGCACTCACCACCTCTCGTCCGACCGTTCCCGAGGCACCCGTCACCAGGATCATGCTCGACCTCCCTGTCGTCGTACCGCGAAAGGATGGCCGAGCGCGGGCGCGGTGGCAAGTGCCTTCGGTTCTGCCGCGGTCGTCGCACGCCGCAGTATCCTTGGCCGCATGCCCGCTCCCGCCGGCGACGCTCCCTGGCTCTCGAAAAGCGAGTGGGCCTCCCGCCGCATCCGGTCGTCCGCGCGCGCCGAGTTCGTCGGCATCGGCATCTTTGCGCTGGTATGGAACGGCCTCATCGGCGGGATCTACCTCCTCGTGGGCAACCAGATGGTGGAGCAGTGGCACAGGGGCGAGAAGGGCGTGATGGTGGCGCTCCTCTTCCCGCTCGCGGGGGTGTTCCTCGCGCTGGCGGCGCTTCGCGGCCTCCTGGCCTGGCTCAAGTTCGGTACGACGATCTTCGAGCTCGCGACGCTCCCGGGAGTGATCGGCGGCCCGCTCCAGGGAAGCATCGCCACGCGCATCCGGACGGCGGAGAAGCCGTTCGACGTCTCCCTTGCCTGCACCCACGTCAAGCGCATCACCTACCGGAGCGGCAACAGCCGCGAGGTACGGACGGACTCGAGGGTGCTCTGGCAGGAGGGCGGTCCATCGCCGCCGTCGGTGCGGGCGGGGCGACCGCGTGGCTCGCTGATCCCCGTGGACTTCTACGTGCCCTACGAGCTCTCGCCCACGGATGGAAGCGATCCCGACGACCGCATCGTCTGGAAGCTGCGCGCGAGCGGCGACGTCCCGGGCATCGACTTCGCGGCCGAGTTCGAGGTGCCGGTGTTTCGCACGGAGGACTCGCGCCCGGAGACGGACGAGGAGCGCGAGGCGCGCCTTGCCGCCGTCTCGGCCCCCGAGGAGATGACGACCGACGGCTGGACGCCGCCCGTCGAGGTCGAGCCGCTCGGGGGCGGCGCCGTGGCGTTCAAGTTCCGGCCGGAGTTCAAGCTATCGGACGCGATCAAGACGACCCTGTTCGCGATCTCGTTCGTTGCGGCCGTACCGGTCGAGATGGCGTTCAAGATCCCGATCTGCTTCCCAATCGGCACGGGCGTGCTCGCCCTCCTGCTCGTGCTCGCCACGGGTGTGGTCTGGTTCTCGAAGAGCCGCGTCGTCGTGGGCGATGGGAACGTCACGGTGACCAAGTCCCTGTTCGGCATCGCCACGAAGAAGGCGACGCCCTGCGCCGACGTCGTGCGCGTCGCCGCCGCGCGCCAGAACATGCAGGGTAGCGGCGGTCAGCAGAACCAGGGCAAGGCCTGGGAGGTCGGTCTGGTGAAGCGGGACGGAACGGTGATCGACACCGGCGCGCTGTTCAACGACCGTCGCCTGGCCGCCTGGATCGCCGCGGAGATGGAGAAGCTCGTGCTCGCCCATGGCGGCGGCTCCGCTGCCCCGGCGGCTCCGGTGGTGGAGGAGGCGTCCGAAGGCGATACGACCGAGGACGACGGCGACGAGGACGCGTAGGGACCCGCCCGGGAGGCCCGTGCGGTAGAGTCGCGCGGTGGACGCGACGGCGAGGCTCCTCGATCGCGCGGCGGCGCACTGCACCGGGTGCCCCAAGCTCTGCCGGTTCGCCTGCCCGGTCGCGGTCGCGGACGGGCGTGAGAGCTCGACGCCGACGGCGAAGATGACGCTCGCGTCGAGGCTCGCGACCGGCGCGGTCGCGCCGTCGGCACGGAGCGTGGAGCCGCTCTACCGCTGCACCGGGTGCCAGCTCCAGCAGACGTTCTGCAAGCACGACGTGGACGTGCCGGACGCTCTCGAGGCGGCGCGTGCGTTCGCATTCGAGCGCGGCGCGATCCCGGATCGCATCGCGGCCGCCCTTCCCCGGATCCGCACGGATCGCGATCCGGCCTCGTCGGACCTCCGCGCGTGCGCCGCGGCGGTCCGGGGCGCGGCGGGAGCATCGGTGCGGCTCCTTCCGGGTTGCCGCATGCTCCGGGACGACGCCGATGGATGCACGCGCACGGCGCGTGTCCTCGAGAAGGCGCTCGAGTCACCGGTGGGGGTCTGGGACGGGGTGCCTATCTGCTGCGGCTACCCGCTGCACGCGCTCGGGGATCGCGCGGCGCTCGCGGCCAATGGCAAGGCGCTCGCGAAGGCGCTCCGCGGGACGGCCAGGCTCGTCGCGGCCGATCCGTCTTGCGCCTTCACGCTGACGACCGTCTACCGCGAGCTCGGCGTGAAGCTGCCGTGCCCGGTGATCACCCTTCCCGAGGCCCTCGCCGCAGCGCTTCCGCGCCTCGCCCACGATCGCCGGCGCGGCGAGCGCTGGGTGTTTCACGATCCCTGCCACCTCGGGCGGAGGCTCTCCGTCTACGATCCCCCGCGCGCGATCGTCGCCGCCACGGGAGCGACCGTCGTCGAGCCGCCGTGGAGCCGCGCCGAGGCGCGATGCTCGGGCTTCGGCGGCCTCTACCCGATCCTCGATCCCGCGGCGGCTCTCGAGATCGCGCGCGCCCGCAGCTCTGAGCTCCTGAGCGCGGGGGCCGATGGCGTCGCGACCGCCTGCCCGTCGTGCAAGCTCGCGCTCACGCTCGGGGGAAGCCGCAACGTGAAGGACGTCTCCGAGATCCTGGAGTAACCGGCCGGGTCACGACGATGAGGGCGGCGCCGCGGGGGTCTTGCTCACGTCGACGACGTCTCCCCCTCCCGCTCCGTGCTTCGCCTTCTTGAGCTTGTCCTTCGCGTTCTCGGGCGTCTCGGACTGGTACTCGGGGCCGACCCGGAGCTCGACGATCCGCGCCGTGACCTTGTCGGTGTAGTCGAGGCCGGGGATCTGGCGATCGAGCTGGTAGGTGAACTTGCGCTCCTCTCCGGGGCGCAGCGGCTTCTCCTCCTCGTTGATCGACGACTCCACGACCGGGTGGTAGGTGTCCTCGACGACGCCGCCGGAGGGCGTGACGATGGAGAAGCGGATGCCGAGCTTGAGGACGTCGCGGTTGCCGGAGTTCTTCACCACGCCCACGACGAACGGCTCCTGGCCGTAGAGATGGATGACGCGCGCGCGCACGGCCTCGACGACGATGTTGGGCATGTAGACCTCGGCGTCCCGCGAGGCCTCGACGTCGCGGCGCTTCTTCTTGCGCTCCTCGTCGAGCTTGCGCAGGCCCCAGGTGATGGGCTCGAACTGGTTGATCTTCCACGCCCCGTCCTCCTGCTTGAGCTCGACGAGGATCTTCTGGCGCTCGAGGGTCGGACGCTGGGCCGGGTCGGTGACCATGATCTCGGCGGTGAGCGCCTTGATGTCGAGGTTCACGACGCTCGCCTGCACCGTCGCCATCGTGCCCTCCTCCTTCACCTCCTCGATCTGCGGCTTGAGCACGCCCCCGATCAGGATCGGGTTCTTGCTCTTCAGGAAGGCCTCCTGCGGCAGCACGTGCTGCACGTCCTTGGTGAAGCCCCGGTAGAGCCTGTCGTACTCGCCGCGATCCCAGAGGTCGAGCGCCCTCTTGGCCGCGAGGCCGGCGCCCGAGAGGTTGTGGATGTTCTTGATGTTCTCGACGTTCTGGAGCGTGATGTCGGAGAGCCGGAGCTCGTTGAGCGGGATGTCGTTCACGTAGAGGAACGCGTAGAACAGGCCGCCCAGGATGCCGGCGAGGATCAACAGGATCAGGAGCTTCTTCATGCCTCTTTGCGCCCCTACTTTAGCCCGACCGTCGCGGGCTCCGACACGGGCGCGCCGAGGCGCGCGTCCACGAAGGGCAGCGAGAGCAGGAACAGGAGCATCATCTCGACCTCGCTGTCGCCGGAGTTGTACTCCCCGAGGCCGAACGTCTGGAACGCGACGAGGGCCAGGAACCCGGCGACGAGCGCGGGGCTGCGAGCGTCCTTGTGCCGGAGCCGCGACACCATGCTCCACCCGATCGCTCCGAAGAACCAGAGCCAGGCGACGAGGGCCGGGATCCCGCGCTCGGCGGCGATCTGCAGCAGGTTGTTGTGAAGGTGGGGGTTCACGGTCTTGGGCGCGTTCGGGCTCCGGTACGACTCGTACTGCCCGCCGACCATGCCGAGCCCGACCCCGAAGATGGGGTGGTCCGCGATCATCGAGAAGCCCGACCGCCAGAGGTACATGCGATCGATCGAGGTCTTGTCGTCGAGGAAGTACATCGACGCGAGCCGTGTCCGGATCGGCTGAGGCGCGAGCAGCACGAACAGGAGGAGCCCCACCGGGATCAGGAGGACGAGGAGGGGCTTCCGGAGCGCGACGACGGTCACGAGCGCCACGGTCAGCGCGATGTAGGCGCCGCGCGTCAACGAGAGCGCGACGGCGGTCGAGGCGCAGAGCGCGACGGCGGCGTAGCCGATGCGCCGTCGCGCGCAGGGGTGGTACGCGGCGTACGCCATCGCCGTCGTGGCGGTGAGCACCACGATGCCCGAGTAGGTCATCCAGTGGGTCAGTGGTCCCCGGATCCTGTTCTCGGTGCTGTTCGCCCCGCCCGCGTACTGCGCGATCCCCCAGACCGAGAGGACGGTGCCCGAGAGCAGCGCGCACTGGACGAGCGTCTCCATCCTCTTGCGGGAGGCGACGTGATTTACCAGCAAGAAGGTGATGCCGTAGAGCGCGACCTCGCGCATGCGCACGAGGCTGATGCGTGGCGACACCGAGAGGAACGACGAGGCGAGCGTCAGCGCCGTGTAGGTCGCGAACGCGGCGAGCGCCGGCGGGGCCACGAGCGTGGCCCGCGCGCCGCGCTCCTTCGTCGCCTTCACGATCCAGATGAGGAGCGCGGCTCCGTAGGCGGTCTGGGCCACGGCGATGCGCGACATGAACAGCGCGAAGACGACCAGCGCGCCCCAGATCGCGCCGTCGAAGCTCCCGGCCGGAGCGCTCGCTGTGTTCTCCTCGCCGGCCGGAGCCGCTCGGGGAGCCACGGCGACCTCCTGCAGGGCGAGGCTCACTTCGCCTTGCCCGGGGCCGGGGCGGGTGGCGTGGGCGGAGGGGCGCTCGGCTTCATGCCGAGCTCCTTCTCCGCCTCCGCCTTGGACATGCTGCTCCCGAGCGCCTTCCGGAGCGCCGCCTCCGCGTCCGCGGGCTTGCCCGCCTCGCGGTAGGCCTTGCCGAGAGCGAGGTAGATGGGGCCGCGCTCCTCGTCGGTCTTCAGAAGCGACGCCGTGGTCACGAGCTCGCCGATCGCCTCGTCCCACTTCTTCTGCTCGAGGAGGATGTCGGCGAGCTCCGCCCGCAGGGGCGCGTAGTCGGGCGCCTTGACGGAGAGCTCCTTCAGGATCTTCGTCGCGTCATCGACCTTGCCTTCGCTCCTGAGCGCGCGCGCCATGTGATAGCGCGCCGACATCTCGAGCTCGGGCTTGGGCCGGATCTTGCCCCAGCGAGAGAAGTAGTCGGACGCGTCGCGGTCCTTGCCGAGCGCGGCCGAGAACTGGGCCAGCGCGCCGTAGGTCTTCTCGAGATCCGATCCTGTGGGATCGGCGGCAAGCGCCGCCTTCAGCCTCGCGAGGGCGTCCTCGCCCTTGCCCTGCCTCCAGTAGAGGTAGCCCAGGTTGAACTGCGCATAGAAGTGGCGCGGCTCGATCGCGATCGCCTTCTCGTACTGCGCCTGCGCTTCCGCACCCTTGGCCTGAGCTTCCTGGTTCTTGCCGGCCTGGAGCAGCGCCGCGGCCTGGTTGTCGAGGACGACCGCCTTCACGTAGAACGCGCCGGCGTTTCCCGGATCGACCTTCTGCGCCTCCTCGAACTTCTTCATGGCGGCGTCCGGGTGCTTGCGCGTCGATGTCGACGTTGCCGAGGCGGACAGCGTGCCGGAGAAGTAGCGCTTGTTCGAGCCTTCTCGGTGCGGAACCCGTTCCAGGGCGTTCATCGCGAGGTGAGCGCCGTGGATCTGGGCCTTCGCGCGATCCAGCATGGTGGCAAGCTGGTACTTCTCGGTGCTGGCGTCGCCGCGACGATCTTCTTCTCCGCGGCCAGCTTCGTCGCTCATCGATATCCTCGGCCTTGTCGGGGGTGTTGGCGAGCTGGTAGTCGCCGGCGAGGTAGTAGAGTACATCGGCACGGGGGGACTGGCGCGGCCGCGGCCTTCGAGCTTCGGCACGGCGGCCATGCGCGCCTCCTTGCCCTTGGGGAGGTCCCCGTTCATCTCGTAGCAGACGCCGAGCTGGTGGCGCGAGACCCCGTCCTCCGGGTTCTTCTGTACGATCAGCCGAGCTGCCGGGCCAGCTCTTGAAGCCCTGGCGGTCGAGTCCGCGCCTCGGCCGACGAGCGGATCAGGCGCCGCCGTTGTCGACCGCGCCGAGGAAAACGCCGCCGCTGCTCTTCAATGCCGGCGCGCCATGGAGCCCGGCGAGGGCAAACGTCTTCGAGATCGTCGAGGACGCGGCGGTCTTCCAAGCACGCCGCCAGCCGAAGGAATGTGGCTCACGAGCCGAGAGGAGACCGGCATCCTTGAAGGTCGCCGCGGCGGGCGTGCCTGGCATTTCCCCATGAAGCCCACACGAGTCCTGCTCACGCTCCTCGCATTCTGCGCGTCCGCGTCCCTTGCCGACACGAAGAAGCGCGGGGGCGGGGCAAGCAGTTAGCGCCGGCCAAGTCCGTGCCCGCCGGGTCGGAGGCGGCGAAGCCCCCAGCGAGCCTGGGCGCGCTCGAGGACGAGGTCAACGATCGCCTGTCCATGGCGGACGAGTACCGCGCCGAGGGCATCTCCCCGCAGGAGATCCTCGAGGTCAAGGAGCTGCTCGACATGGACTTCCTGGACACGGCCGCGGGAGCCAATCTGAAGGCCTGCGGCGCCTACGTCGAGCTGTCGCGCACCTGCCGCTCGCCAGGGCATCTCCCCGAGCGCCATCAAGCTCTTGCAGGACGGGATCGTCGATCTCGGCGCCTATCGCGACGCGGAGATCCAGCTTCGCGAGGGGCTCGTCGAGATCTACCGCGACCTCGGCTTCGCCCCGCAGGCGATCCGCGAGCACAAGCGCATCCGGCAGCTCCGGCGGGAAACACTGACCAGACGTAAATAATCGCGACGCCCCGGTCACGCCTGCGGTCCCCGACGGACGTCCGGGAGCGGCCGCGTCCCGGGTCGGCTGCAGCCAGGCTGCGCTCGAGCTGGTACCGGCCCGCCTTCACCGTCCACGGGACGGTCGCCGCGGCCGCTGCCGCGCGTAGACGGCCTTGACGACGATCGCGCCGGCGCGTCCCCCGGCTTCGGGACGAACCCGGCGCGGCAAGCGCAGGCGCGGACGATCGAGCCACGCGCCGGTCGACGAGGAGCGCGGCTGGCGATCGTGACGTGCGGATCCGCGCCCCATCCCCGGCAGGCCTGCTGCGCGGCCTGTCGAGCTCGGCGCCCGGTTGGAACTGAGGTTCAGCGCACCGGGTGACCGCTCACGCAGAAGACGCCGATGTCCTCGCCGATTGGGCCGACGAGGCTACGTTGCAAGTCGACCGCTTGCCGCGCCTGGAACGATCTTCCGACGGCTTCGCCACCGCAAGGGCCATCGCCCGACGCCGCCGAACTTCGGCGACAAACCCGTCGAGCTCCCGCTGCCGCTGCCGCGTGCCAGGGTCAGCGCACCGCATGCCCAGCCTGTCCCAGTGGGCGCGTTCTCGATCTGCAGCGGCGCGTTCGGCGTTTCCGCGACGACGGCGACGTGCCCGACTTCCGCCTGCGCTACACGGCGATGGCGGCGCGTAACCGCCGACGCCTGGAGCTTCTTCAACTGATGATCACCAGCGCGCCGGCCTCGGCACCTTCGACCGAGTTCGCGACGCCCTCGGCCTGCGCGGCTGGCGGCGCATCAGCCACGCCTCGCCCTCGAGCGCCGGGTGGGCGTCGTCGGTGTCGAGCGGCTCGTGGCCGTGCAGGAGATCCTTGCGATCCTCGTGCAGGAGCCCAGGGCAACGAGCTTCGCCGCCGGGGAACACGGTGCGCGGGTCGCGAGCTCCGGCTTGGGCCACTCCCTGGACCAGTCCGAGCGCACGAACACCACGGAGCCTGCGGGGATCCGCCCGTACGTCTTCCCACGCGAGGACGTCGTCCACGGTCAAGTGGTAAAGCCCGGGTCCCTCGCCACCTTGTCGACGATGGAGATGACGCATGGCGCTCGATCGCGGAAACGCCGGCGGCAGCCTGCTCGATCGCCGTACTCGGGCGCCCAGTGGGCCGGAGGACGAGCTGAGTCCTCGAGCTGGCGCCCAGGCACCGGGAAGGTCGCTCGAACTGCTCGCCCTTGCAGCGCTGGGTTTCGTCTTCGGAGTTCATGTCGCTCCGGAAGGTCGACGAGTTCCAGGCTCGCCCGCATACCGGGATGGTGGGGGCGGTGATCGTGTGCGTCAGGTCGACGTACCCGCTCCCAGAGCGCCTGGTCGTAGAGCTTCCAGAGCGGCGGTGCCGGCGGCTCCGCGGCGAGCGCCGCGCTCGCGCAGAGGGGACAAGGAGATCGTGACGGCGATGGCAGATCTCATGCGAACCTCCGCGCGGTGGGTGGCGGAGCGCCGCCATCAGGTGCTCGTCCCGGCCGCGTGCGTCGACGGCGATCCTCCCGTGGCCGCGCCGAGGATCGCGGATCGCCTGGTTCCCGAGGGAGAAGAGGAACGAGCGGGCAGACCGTCGGGGAGCAGGATCGCCGGGGTGGGCGGCGGAGCGCGCGGCCCAGGCCCGACAGCGCTGGCCCAGGCGATGCTCGCGTAGACGATGATGGGCGCCATCAGCGCCGCGGTAGCGGCTGGCGATCATGTCGACGGAGAGCGACCGTCGACACGCACGAGCGCGGCGGTATGCCACTTGAACGGGTCCCAGCGGCTGGCCACGAAGGCGGCGATGGCGAGGACCATCACGGTCAGGTAGCTCGCGACCGAGACGACGATGAGCGCGCGGGCGTGGCGCACGATGGTCCAGGCGTCGAGCCACATGCGGATCGCAGTTCGACGATGAAGAGCATGGTGGTGTTCCCGTGGAGCTTGATCGGGATCCACCAGAAGTCCTGCAGCTCGATCCAGGCGAGCGCCCTTCGCGCTTCATCGCCTCGCGCGCCTGCTCGTCGGAGATCGCGCGGCAGGAATTGAGCACGGACACCGTCGCGGTTGCTCACCCACACGTTGATCCACTGGTTCGACGTCGCGGCGGAACAGCCAGCAGCGCCGCGCCGCAGGAGCCACGGCAGGAGCGAAGATCCCGAACGCCCCAGGAAGAGCGCGGCGCCTGCGGTCCGCCTGGTGCGGCGGCTGCTGCGCCGACAGCGCGAGGAGCACGGCGCGAGCGGGACGTAGAAGAGGTAGCTCGACTTCACCAGGACGCCGAGGCCCCAGACGAAGGCCGCGGCGACGAGGTATTCCGGTCCTGTGGGCGGCGATCAGGAGCCACAGTCCTGATGGAGGAACGCGAGGAACAGCGTCTCGCACCAGAGGAGATGGGTCGCCATCCCGACCAGTTCCGGGAGGAACGAGAAGATGGCGGTCGCGACGAGGGCCGATCGCTTGCCGTGAAGCTCGCGCGTCATGCCGTAGAGGAGGCCGGCCGAGAGCACGCTGACGAGCACCTGGGCGAGCTCACGATGGCGACGTTCGGCCCGCAGGTCACAGGACGGTCGCCAGCTGTGCTTGTGGAGGAAGCCGGCATGCGCGGTAGGCGCCGGGGTAACCCGGAGATCCGGAGGTCGTGCTCGGCCAGCTGCAGCGGGCACCGTAGTAGTCCTCCTCGTCCGACACCAGGGGGATGGACGCCGTGTGCGCTCACCAGTTCGATCCTTGATCGTAGCGAGGTCTTCGAGGAGCGGCGAGCAGGAGGCGGCAGGCCACGGTCGGCTCCCGGCGCCGCGAAGGCGATGAGCGTGCCGCCGCCTGCTGGCCGTGGAGACGAGCGCCAGGGACGGCGGCGAGCACGGAGCGGACGGCGAGCGCGAGGCTACCATCGGCCTGATGAGGCTCGTCTCCGCGACCCGTGACCGCGCGAAAGAGGGCCTGGCGTCCGGCAGAAAGTCCACCGCGCCTGGTCCAGCCCATCAGGTCGTACTCGAGCTCCTGGTTCGCCCAGCCCCAGACGTCGAATCCCGAGCGCTCGGTGGAGCGCGCAGGCGAGCGGCGCGCGAAGTGGTGGAGATGGCGAGGGACGTCCAGGTGGAGCCAGTGGCGCCTCGAAGGTCCGCGCCTGGAGAGCCTCGAAATCCGGCACGGCGACGATCGTCCAGCGCCGCCGGGGCCAGAGCGATCGAACGGCCGCCAGGGCGCCAGTACTGATCGGCACGCTCGAGCTGCGCCGAGGGTGATGGCCGCGTAGGGTCCGGCGGCCACCTGGCTTCATGACGGGACGACGTTCAGGCCTTGCGCGCGGTCGCGGTGTTCGGCCGACGCCGGCGGCCTCGAACCCGGCCTCGCGCGCCGCGAGGAGACGCTCGTCGCCGCAACCGACGTCGAGGAGGCGGCCGGGAGCGACCGCTCGTTGAGCAGGCGGCGCCGAGCGCTGCAGGTGCAGCAGGCATCGGCATGCCGTGGCGCGAGCCGCAGTGCTGGACTGTAGTAGCGTCCGAGCGCCTCGGCGGCCCGGTCGGGGGCTGGTGTGCCGTGGAGGTGCCCAGCTCGCACACGCGAGGATGCTGAGGAAGCGCCCTTGCTTCCTCGATCGAGGACCCGGGCGATCCCCGGCGCGAGCGGCCGCCGCGTCGCCGGCATCGTTCCGGGCCGCGACTCGGCGTCGGCGCCAGCCGCCGCCTTTTCCAGCAGCAGTACCGGGGCGACGCGAGACCCATGCGGTCGCGCGCAGCGCGAGGGCCGTCCTGGAGGACGCCGAAGCCGTACCGGACGCTCGGCTCGAAGGGGATGGAGGAGGACCCGCGGTGTAGAGCGCGGGACACGTGACCCGGCGATCTTGAACCCGAAGGCGACCGCCTGCACGAGCATCTGCTGTCGAAGACGGCCGTCGTCGTTCTCCTCCAGGGGCAGCGAGGAGGATGCGCTTGGAGAAGGCGCGATAGCCGGTGTGGTACTCGGAGAGCTTGCCTACGAGGAGGTTCTCCACGAGCGTCGTGGCGCGGTTGGCGACGTACTTGTAGAGGGCATGCCGTCCGCGATGCAGGCGTCGTTGAGGATGCGCGACCCAGGTGGCGACGTCGTAGAGGCCGCTTCCGGGATGCACGCCGCCAGCGCGGGGATGAGCTCGGGCGTACTGCAGTCGGGGTGAACCATCACGACGATGTCCGCGCCGCGCCGCAGCGCTTCCCAGCACGTCTTCGCTCGCCGCCGCATCTGGGCGGTTCTTCGGGTGGAGCCGAGGAAGCCCGAGGCGCCGCGACACTTTCGGACCGTGTCCTTGCTCTTGATCGTCGACGACGATGATGGCCGACAACCGCCATCGGGTCGTCGGCGAGGTCTTCTCGAGCGCATTCGCGCCGTACGCGGCATGACGACGGTGACCTTCTTGCCGTCGAGCACGTCGCTGTTGCCAGGCGCCGGGACGCCCTTCAGGTCGGTGCGCAGCGCCTGCTCGCGCAGCGCCGCCATGAGCGCCTCGAGGTCGCGCGTCGCCGCGTCGAGGTGTGCGCGAGGGTCTCGGCACCGGGCATGTTCTCCACCTGGTAGCCCGCGACGAGCTTCCGAGCTCGGCGCTCTGGGTCGTCTGGTCGAGGAGGGTCTCGATGCGCGGCCGCTCCTTCGCGATCATCGCGTCGAGTTCCTCCACGGCGCCGTTGGCCTTCTTCATCGCGATCGAGAACTCGCCTGCCCTCGGTGAGCGGAGGTGCGACCGTTCCCGGATGTTCTTCGACCTCGGCCAGGACATCTCGACGTTCCGGAGCTGACGCGTCGAGGTCCGTGACGGTGGTCTCGACTGACGTCATGATCGCGCGCTCGTCCTGCTCCTCCGCCGACGCTCCCAGCGCTGCACGTCCTGGTGGCCACGTTCTCGCGCGATGCACGAACGCCTGCCGGGTGCCATGATCACGTCGCCGAGTTGAGGGCTCCACCTCCGAATCGGGAAGCACATCCTCGGGCCTGGTCACTACGCCTCCTCGGCGATCTCGAGCGGGAGCCGGAGGTCCAGGTAGCGCCCGCCGGTGAGCCCGAAGGATGCGACGGCGTGCTCGATCGGCAACGTCGTTCCGGCCCTGATCAACGGCTCGAAGTGGAGCATCGGTTTGGGGAGGACCGCGATGGCGCGCACCTCGCCCACCTGGTAACCGGCCATCATCACGGGGGCGCCCTCCTCGATCTCGCCGACGTTGGCGACGCCAGCAGGTGGCGACGCGCCGCTTGAAGTGGATCCCGGAGCTGAACCACCACGCCGCGCCGGCGACCGCGGCCGCGACGAAGACGGCCGCGAGCTCACGACGGATCACGGAGGACCTCGGGTGTGCTCGACCACGCGCGTCGCGCATTGCGCCGATGACGTCCGGCCGCACGCCCGCCACCGCGCGGCGCGGCCCTCGTCGACGCGCCAGCGCAGCCAGGTCCACGAAAGCGACGACGCGGAGGGCGACATGCGCAGCAGGGTCTCGTCGAGGAAGAGAAGCTCGGCGTCCAGCGCCTGGGCGCGGGCGAACTGGGTGAGCTTCATGCAGGTCCCGCGAGAGCGCAGGCCGCGCACCCGGTAGGGACCCAGGCCGAAGGCGTCGATCGCCTCCTCGATCGCCGATCGCATCGCGGCTTCACGCCCCCATAGCTGAAGACCAGGCCGACGAACACGCCTGTTGTCGACAGCTCCGCCCTCGTCGAAGACGAAGGCGATGCGGCAGTGGGCGCGCGTGACTGTTCCGCCGATGCGAGGCCCACGGCGATGCGCATCAGCCGTCTTGCCCGAGCCCGTCGGGCCGGACGAGGCGACCGCGTCCCTCGCCGACCTCGATCGCGAGCGCGTCCAGGCCGGCATCCCGGCACCGACAATCCGAGCGGGAGGAGCGCCTCCCTGCTCACCAGAGTACCGGTGATGGAGCTCGTTCATTGAGGAACAACACGACGACGACGCGGAGACGACCTGCTCGGGCAATACCGCGCGCGGTCCTCAGCCTGGATTGCGCCTACGCAGGCCTTGCGCGTCATAGCTGGCATGGACGACATGCCGAAGAGGAGTCTTCGCGAGGTGCAGCGCGTCACGTCGTTCGGGCCGATGGGCCGTGGCGAGGTGGCGGGCGAAGACGGACCGCGAGACGTCTCGAACTAGCGAGAGAGCGCCACCGTCGAGGTAGCTGAGGCGCAGAGGAAGACCGTCAGCACGATCGCTGGCGAGCGCGACTGAGGAGGCGCGGCGCGCTGAGGCAGGCGAGGGATCCACGCCGTGGACGACCATCGCGTCGATCTCGTTGCCGATCTCGGCGCGCGAGAGCTCGGCGGCGATCGCCGTGCCCGACCGTCCGATCACGATGAGCGCGGTCAGAGCGGCCGAGCTTGCCCAGGATCAGAGGCGCATCGTCGTCGAAGTAGTTCTTCGCCCCGAACCGCGCCAGCGTGCGATGACCACGGCGAGCGCGACGATCACGCCGCGGCGCCGCCCGAGACGACGAGCGCCACCGCCTGCACGCCACCAGCAGACCTGGAGCACCAGGAGTCGAAGACGATCAACGCCTCGACCCCGTGTCCGCCCGAGAGGAGCCGCAGCCGTCCGCCGCACGAGAGCTCCACCGAAGACGGCGCTCCCGGCAGCGTCGAGGTGTTCCTGCCTCCGGCCATCGCGCCTTCATGATCGGGCGAGCAAGAGCGGCTTGCCCCTGGACGGTCGCCGAGGGCGCGGGCGGGGCTCGTCCGCCGCTTGCTCGCGCCGATGCGTAGGGGCGGGGGCTCGTCCTCGGTTCGTCGTGCGTAGGGCGGGGGTCGTCTCACGGTTTCCAGTCAATGATGTAGGCGGGGGCTCGTCCCCCCACCGGTTCGTCGAGCGCGTAGGCGGCTCCGTCCCCGCCGGGTTCGTCGAGTGCAGCGGGGGTGCCTGTCCCCCGCCGGTTCGTCGAGCGCGTAGGGCGGGGGCTCGTCCCCACCGCCCGTCGAGCGCGTAGGCGGGGCCCCGTCCCCGCCGGTTCGTCGAGCGCGTAGGCGGCTCGTCCCCACGCATCGCGCCGAGCGCGTAGGCGGGGGCTCGTCCCCCGCCGGTTCGTCGAGCGCGTAGGGGCGGGGGCTCGTCCTCCGCCGGTTCGTCGAGCGCGTAGGGCGGGGGCTCGCCCCGCCGGTTCGTCGAGCGCGTAGGCGGGGGCTCGTCCCCGCCGTGTCTGTCGAGCGCGCGGGCGGGGCTCGGCCCCCGCCGGTTCGTCGAGCGCGTAGGGGCGGGGCTTGTCCCCCGCCGGTTCGTCGAGCGCGTAGCGGGGGCTCGTCCCCCGGCCGGTTCGTCGAGAAGTGCGTAGGGCGGGGCTCGTCCCCCGCCGGTTCGTCGAGTGCGTAGGGCGGGGGCTCGTCCGCCGGTTCGTCAATCGGCAGCGGCTGAACGGATTGAAGTCCGTATCCGTGTCGAAATCCTCGCGCTCCAGCCCTTTCAGCGCGCTGACGATCGCGTACGTGACGGGCGTGAGCAGCACCCTCGACGGTTATTCCAACAGCCAGTTGAAAATGACGATGCGAAAGAGCGTGTCGGCGGTCCATCCGTCGAGGCCGAGCGCGGCGGATCTTGGCGAACGCGGTCGGGTAGAAGACGAGGCTTGTCGACGCCTTCGCCCACGATCGTGGAGCCGATGGTCCTGTCCAGAGGAGCGCTCCGCGCGTCAGGATCTTCATCTTCGCGAGCACGTACGAGTTGGCGAAGCTCCCGAGCCAGAACGCGAGAGCGGACGCCGTCGCCGATCCGCCACGAGCTCCCGAACACCACCTCGATGGCGGGCTGATCGCCAGGTTGTAGCCCGTGCGGTCGCCGGCAGGTGGATGATCACCATCGCCATCAGCGAGGCGAAGAGCAGCAGGGCGCCGAAGCCGGCCCAGATGACCTTGCGGCTCCTCGCGTAGTTTACACCTCCGCAGCATGTCGTCGAAGCGGAGATCGTAAAGAAGAGATTGCCGGCGCTGAAGACGAGGGGGTGCCGAGGACCGTGACCAGGCAGGCCTTTCCCGGGCCGATGAAGCTGGGACAGGCGACGAGGATGAACCCCGCCATATCACGAGGTCGTAGTAGCGATAGTGGCGGCCTTGGGTGGGCGGAGGAGGCGGCGCTGCGGTCGAGGCGTCCATGCGGGGGCGATCGTAGCGTAGGGCGCCGATCGCCTTGGCAGCGCGAGGAGCGGTTGCGCGCGCTCACCGGGCGGCCACGCAGGAGGTCCCCCTGGAGAACGCGCACCGACATCCGGGTTCCTTAGCCACCATCATCGTCGTCCTCGCCGGCCTCATGGAGGCGTCATCACGCCAAGGCGCGCGATCTCCGACGTCGACCAGGATCAGCTCCACACCTTCAGCGAGATCATCGATCTCCTGCAGCGTAGACCACGTCGACGAGAACGTGCCGACCGACATGAGGTCGCCTGCAGGCGATCCAGGTGGCGCCGTTGCGGTCGATCCCATCCGAACTTCCTCGATCCGAAGATCTACGCGTCGATGAAGGAGGAGCAGAAGGGGAGCTTTTACGGTGTTCGGCATCGGTGTCCATGCGCCAGGACAAGCTCGGTCATCTCCCGATCGACGACACACCGGCCGCGCGCCGGGATCTGCGCGGGTGACATCATCTCGCAGATCGAGGCGGGTTGGCGGGTCATCGCGGGCATGCACATCGATACGGCCGTCCAGTAGTTCAAGGTCGCGTGGCACCGTCCACATCCAGGTGCAAGCCCGCCCCGAAGCTTCGATCCCATCCCCCGGAGATCGAGCGCGACGAGATCACGGCGAGCATCACCTACGCGTTCATGATCCGACTGGCGTCGGGTACATCCGCGTCAAGAACTTCGCCTACGCCCAGTCCGACGAGCTCGACAAGGCCGTGAAGAAGCTGACCGCCGACGGCATGGAGAAGCTCCTCCTCGACCTGCGGGACAACCCGGGCGGGCTCCTCGATCAGGCGCACAAGGTCGCGAGCAAGTTCATCGAGCGCGGCAAGACGATCGTCTACACGAAGGGACGGGCGTTCGGCTCCGCCCAGACCCTCTGGGCGACGGGCGACGAGATGCCGGTCACGGTGCCCATCGTGGTACTCGTGAACCAGGCCAGCGCGTCCGCGTCCGAGATCGTCTCGGGCGCCATCCAGGACCACGACCGCGGGCTCATCGTCGGCGAGACGACCTGGGGCAAGGGCCTGGTGCAGTCGGTCTACCAGCTTCCCGAGAACACCGGGCTCGCGCTCACCACCGCCAAGTACTACACGCCGTCCGGCCGCCTCATCCAGCGCGACTACACCCACTCCTTCGACGACTACCTCTTCCCGAGCCGCAAGGCCAAGACGGTTCCGAGCGACGACCAGCGCGAGATCAAGTACACCGATACGGGACGCAAGGTCTACGGTGGAGGCGGCATCACGCCCGACGTGGTGGTCCCGCAGAAGGAGATCGAGCCAGGCTCCTTCCTCGATCGCATCGGCGCCGACCCTCAGTTCAAGGGCGGCGACATCTTCTTCACCTTCGCCACCGGCAAGCTCGATCCGAAGGCGGAGATCACCCACGGGTTCGAAGTCGGCGACGACGTCCTCCACCAGTTCTCCGATCATCTCAAGGCCGAGGGCATCACCCACACCTGGGAAGAGATCCAGGCGAACAAGGACTTCCTCGCGATCGCGATCAAGAAGGAGATCTTCAACGCCCGGTTCGGGACGCAGGAAGGCTACAAGGTCGGCATCGAGGGCGACGTCCAGGTCCAGAAGGCGCTCACGCTGTTCCCCGAGGCGCGCCAGCTCGCCATGGTGGCCCACCAGCAGACCGCTCGCGGCGGCAGCAAGCCCACGATCGGCGGCGAGAGCAAGACCGCGGACGGCATTCCCGTCAAGCCCGAGCCCCCGACCGCCACGCCGTAGAGAACAGGAGCGTTGCCGAGTGGCTCGGCCGAGTGCTGTCGATCACTTGCCGCTGGAACCGGGAAGCACAGGTTCCAGACAGGATCTGCGAGGCGGACGGACGGGGCTCGACCTCCGGAAGTCAGCGAATGCCGACCAGGGGCCAGATGGCGCCGGCGAGGAACGGCGGATGGAAGAGGATCGGCATCGGCACGACGAGCCAGAAGATCGTCCACGTGCGCCCGATCCATGCCCGGCGGCCGATGGGTTTGCCGCGAGCTTCGAGGGCGCGCTCGATCGACATCAGGGCCGCATGGATCGCAAAGTAGAGGAGCGGTAGGCCGAAGCCGCGCTTGACCGGGACGCTGATCGCGAGCTCGTGGAAGAGGCCCGAAGCGATGAAGGCGGCCACGAGCGCGGTGGGCTTGCCGGCCACGCCCGAGAGGGGGCGGTAGATGCCCGTGGCCGTCATCTCGGAGAAGGCGAGGTTCCAGCGGCGGCCCCAGAATTCGGCCAGGCTCGTCGAGAGCATCGGCGCCTTGAAGAGCGGCGAGGCGTCGACGCCGAGGAGGCGCCATCCCCCGGCGGCCAGGTTGAAGAGGCCGAAGTGGAGCACCAGGCTCAGGCCCGGGAGCATCGATACGGTTGCCGCCACGCGCGATCCCGTGAGGAGCCAGACGGCTCGCGACGCGGCGATCAGCGCGATCCCGATCGCGAGACGGACCGTGCCCGCCCGCACGAGCTTCCAGGCGCCGTCACGACGAGGTCCGCCGGCCCGCGCGAAGAGCCCGGGGCGCATCCCCGGCCAGAGCGCCGCGAAGGCGAGCCAGCGCAGCGCACCGAGACGCTTCTCGCTCTCGATGGAGACGAGGGCCTTCATGGAGTAGAGGAGCATGCCGATGACCGCGAGCATGCGGACGCCGGCGGGCTCGGCGCTCGTGATGCGCTCCGAGAAGACGATGGCGGCGACGACCAGCGTCCAGGCGAGGATGCGGGCGAGCCTGCGGTGCGGCGAGAGCCGGTCGATGGCGAGGCCGAGCGCGAGCACGACAGCGAGCGCGGCGACGAGCGCCGCGGCGACGCCCGGCGTGGGCGTGTAGGCGGACAAGCGTCAGTGCAGGTCGCGCCAGGCGACGATCGCGTAGATGGCCGTGTTGGCGACGAACGCGGTCACGAGCGCGACCTCGGCCAGCACGTAGATCGCGCCCGCGGGCCGGGCGGATCGGTCGAAGGCCGCGAACTGGAGGACGAGGCGCGCGCCCCACCAGGTCGCGATGAAGCCGGAGACGATGGCGGCGAGCGGCGCGCGTTCGAGCAGGAGATCGGGCCCGAGCGCCGAGAGCAGGCCGAAGCAGACATGGGAGACGAGGATGTATCCCGCGTAGGTCCAGAAGACGTGGCGGGTGAGCGGCGCGAGCTTTGCGGTCTCGGCGCGCCAGCCGAGCACCTTCGGGATGGTCGTGCTGACCGCAGCGAGGGCGAGCTGCTCGACGCCGGCGAGGATGAGGAGCGTTCTCAGGGCGCGAAGCGTCTCCTCGAGGTGCGCCGCCACGGCGCGACCCAGGTTCGCGAGGTTGTAGCCGCCCTCGAGGAGCGACACGACCCGGCCTCCGGCGTGCGCGCCGGCGATGGCGCGAAGCGTCCGCGTCATGCGCCGGTAGCCCTCTTCGGTCACCTCCATCGAAGCGAGGGGATCGCCCCGGTGGGCGTCGAACCCCGCCGAGATCAGGACGAGACCCGGGCGGAACTCGCTCATCCGCTCTTCGAGCTGGTCGATGGCGGCGGCGAACTCCGCGTCGCCCGAGCCCGCGGGAAGGGGAACGTTCATGGTGAACCCGCGGCCGGGACCGTCGCCGGTCTCGCCGGCATCCCCGGTGCCAGGATAGAACGGCGACTGGTGGATGCTCATGTAGAAGACGGTCGGATCGCGGTAGAAGGCGTGCTGCGTGCCGTTTCCGTGGTGGACGTCGAAATCGCAGACCAGGACGCGCGGGACGTCGTGGACCGACTGGGCGTAGCGCGCCGCGACGGCGACGTTGTTGAACAGGCAGAACCCCATGGCGCGATCGGCCTCCGCATGGTGGCCAGGCGGCCGGACGGCTGCGAATGCCGCCACGACCCGGCCCTCCACGACCGCGTCGACGGCCGCGAGGGCCCCTCCAGCGGCAAGCAGCGCGACGCGGTAGGAGTCGCGGCAGACGCCGGTGTCGAGCGAGTCGAGGTAGCGGTGTCCGGCGCGGCACGTGCGCTCCACCTCGGCGACGTACTCCGGGGTATGGACCAGGACAAGCTCCTCCACGGCGGCCTCGCGGGGAGCGACCGCCACGAGACGGTCGAGAAGGCCCTGTCGAAGGAGCTCGGCCCGGATCGATCGCAGTCGATCGGCGGTCTCCGGGTGGCCCGGACCGGGATCGTGTACGAGGTAGGCGTCGTGCATGACGATGCCGACGGCTCGTGGAGATGTCGAAAGCGTCACGGTACTTCCTTCGGCCGCCATGCTACGATACTCTTTCGGCCCGCATCTTTCGTTCTTCCCGTGTCTTGGATGCTCGGGCGGGGTCTTCCCGCATTCGTTTCGGAAACCGTCGGACAAATCTCCTCTCCCGAAGGAGGAAGGTAATGGTAGAGCGTTCCACGAAGGTTCGCCTGGGGAGCCTCGTCGGCGTTTTCGTGTCCCTGGCTGGCGTGGCGCATGCTCAGCTCGGGCCGCGGCCGCAGAAGGCCGATCCGTCCGTCTACTTCGGCGGATTCCAGTTCAACGGACCTGGCGCGCGCGCCGTCGGGATGGGGACGGCCTTCATCGCCCTCGCCGACGATGCGACGGCGTCCGAGTGGAACCCCGCGGGGCTCAACGTCATCATCAAGCCGGAGATCTCGCTGCAGATCAAGTCGACGTCCTACGACACGCCGCTGCTCGTGCCGTATTCGAACACCTTCGGCACCAACAGCGAAGACGTCAACAGCTTCACCTACGCCTCTTACGCCCAGTCGTTCGGGCGTTTCGCGTTCTCCATCTACCGGCAGGAGCTGACCAACTTCTCGGCGCGTGGCGCGTTCCAGTCGAGCGGCCAGCAGGTCTACGGCGACGACAGCCTGGACTTCACGTCGAGCATCAACCTCGACACCAAGATCGTCAACTACGGGGCGTCGGGGTCCATCACGTTCCTCGACAACAAGCTTTCGTTCGGCTACTCGGCGCGGTACGGGCGCCTCTCGGTCGACAGCACGCTGCGGCAGGATTTCTTCAAGGCCAAGGGGGGCGCGAGCTCCGCCCGCGTGAACGACGACGACACCGACATCAGCTTCAACACGGGGTTGCTCTGGAAGCCGAACCCGAAGTTCTCGCTGGGCGCCGTCTACAAGAGCGGTCCGGTCTTCGAGGTCGAGCAGGTTCAGGAGTTCGGGACGTTCGTCAAACCCAATCCCCCGAACGTCATCAGGGAGCGCGTGACGATCCCGATCCCCGATTCCTACGGGATCGGCGCGGCGTTTCGCCCCTCCGACCAGCTCACCTTCGCCTTCGATGCCGTGCGCATCACCTACTCCGATCTGAACGAGGCGATCCGCGATCCAGACAAGATCCCGGCGTTCCTCCAGGGCGACATCCAGGAAGCGAAGGACGGCAACGAGTACCACGCCGGGATGGAGTACGTCATCCTCACCAAGGCACCCGTGTCGCTGCGGCTCGGCCTCTACTCGGAGCCCAACGACCGCTCGGTCATCACCGAGCAGGGGAAGAGCGACCTGCACTACACGGGCGGGGTCGGCTTCGTGTTCGGCTCGCGGTTCCAGCTCGACGCGGCCGCCAACGTCTCGGACGCTTCCACCGAGTACCTCCTGTCGACCATCTTCCGGTGGGGACGCTGAAGCAGCGGTCCCGCGGCGCGCGCCTCGCCTTGGCCGGCGGGGCGCGGCGGAGCCGTGACATGATGATCTTGGCCTGTCATGGCTGCTGAGAAGAAGAAGTACGGCAAGTACGACGTCGTCGGGAAGCTCGGCATCGGCGG
>JAXLQT010000036.1:0-64486 GCA_046331505.1 Acidobacteriota bacterium | reverse complement strand
CGTGTCCGGCGTCGCTGGCATCGTTGCGCCTCCTCCGAATCCAACACGGGATGCGTGGTCGGCGCGCCTCGCCAGCGCCGCCGGATCCGCGGTCGGGCCCGGTCAGAGTTTTTCAACGGGCTGCTAGAGCGATCGTCCGGCGCGACGCATGCCGTCGCGCGCTCCCTACGACGAGGCCTTGGCCTTGCTCTTCTCCGGCTTCGCGTTGTCGGCCTTGGACTCGTTCTTCGTCTCGGCCTTGGCTTCCGTCTTCGCGGGCTCGCTCTTGCCGGACTCGGACTTCTCGTCCTTGCCCTTGCGGACGTAGTCGTTGACGTAGAAGCCGCTGCCCTTGAGGACGAAGGCGCCGGCCGAGATCAGCTTCTCGACCTTCGAGCCGCAGCGGGGGCACTTCTTCGGCGGCGGATCGGAGAGCTTCTGGATGAGCTCGAACTGGTGTCCGTTCTTCTTGCAGCGGTACTCGTAGATGGGCATGGCGTCTGCGCCCGCCAGGCGCGGGCGAAAAGAGTTAACGGCTTTCGCCGCGAGGTGTCAAGGCGGAAGAGCTTCTTCGGCGTTCTTTCCGTCGAAGACGTGGATCACGCGCGGGTGCCCGTCGTCCGCGTACAGGACGATCGACATCGGGCAGAGCTCGCGGCTCCAGACGTCGTCCTCGCCGGCGACCTGCCGGTTCAGGATCGTCTCGTGCCGGATCGCCACGACGGCGACCACGGAGCGGGGCGCGCCCTCGAGCGCGAGCTCGAGGAAAGCGGCGGGATCGATGAACGCCGCCTCCACGAGGTTCGGGATCACGGCATCGAGAGTGAGCCCGAGATGGATGAGCCGCTTCTCTGCGTCGTAGTGGCGCGCCGCATCGCGCTTCTCGAGGTTCGGGAACAGCGCCATGGGGTCGCCGCGCTTCCAGAGCGGCTCGTCTCCGTGGTAGAGCGCGAGCGCTCCGTCCCAGGAGCCGCGGGCCCCGGTCATTGCGGCGACCGCTCCGTCGATCGGCTCGGGCGCCAGCCGGAGCCGGTAGCCGTCCTCGCCCTCTTCGAGGAGGCCCGCGCGAGAGACACGGTAAGGCGCTCCTCCGACGACGATCTGCTTGGCCACCATCTGCTGGTAGGCCTCGTCGACGACCTTGCGGACCTCGGGCTGCGCGAAGAACCCCGGCACGACCCGGCGGCCCTTGAGCGTGTCGATGGCGCGCAGCGTCTCCGCCATCGCGGAGATCGTCTCGACGAATCGCTCGGGGACGTCGACGGAGCTCGCGCCCACGGCGATCTGGCGGCCGCCCGGGACGGCGTGGAGCGGCTCGCGCCCCGCGCCTGCCTGGAGCAGGCGATCGCTCGGCGCGCGCATCCAGGCGAGGGCGCGCCGATCCGTGCCGGCGAGCACGCGGAGCACGCGCCCCGTCTCTGGCGGCAGCGCGCGCGCACCGGGCGGGATCGCCGTTCGCTCCTGGGCCGCGGTGATCGCCCAGAGGCTGAACCCCGCGAGGAGGCCGCCTCCGAGGAGCGCGATCGAGAGCTTCCGGCCGCTTATTTCGAGGCCTTCGTTCCGGTCACCTCGTTCACGATCTGCTGGACGAGGCGAGGGGCGACCGCGCACTGGGGATCGGTGTTGAGGCACTGGGCGATCGTGTCCTGCGGGCAACCGCAGGTGCAGGTCTCCTTGTTCGCCCGTTCCAGGACCTTCGCACGCTTGTCCGCCGGCAAGGTGGCGAGATCGACGCCCGGCAGCGTGTCGTAGTGCGCGAGCTTCGGCGCCTGGGCGCCGCCTCGCGGCGCGCTGTCGAGCCTCTGCAGGTAGGACTTCGCGCTGGCGGCGCTCGCCTCGTTCGGGAACTTCTTGATGAGCGCCTCGAGCTGCTTCTTCGCATCGTCGAGCTGTCCCTGGGAATAGGCGAGCGCGGCGAGCTTCAGCATCGTGTCGTCGGTGATCCCCTGCTTGTTGTCGGGATCCTTCTTCAGGATTCCCTCCCACGAATCGCGCGCCATCTGGACGTTGCCGCGATCGACGTAGAGGCTCGCGAGCTTGTCGAGGTCCTGCGGCGTCGGATCGGGCTTCTTGCTCAGGAGCTGCAGCTCGCCCTTGCCGTCGAGGATGGCCTGGAGCCTGGGGATGAAGTCGTCGATCTTGTGGAAGCCGGTGATGCGATCCACCTCGTGCTCCGTCGCGTCCATCACCAGCACGGTCGGAAGCCCGGAGATGCCGAAGTTGCGGGCGAGCTTCGTGCCGTCGCCGCCGTCCTCGGTGTTGAGCTTCACGAAGATCATCCCCTTCGTGAACTCCGCCATCTTGGGCTTGCTGAAGACCTCGCGGTCCTGCACCTTGCACCAGCCGCACCACGACGCCCAGAAGTCGATGACGATCGGGCGCTTCTCCTTGGCCGCCCGCTCCTTCGCCGCGGCGACCGACTTCTCCCAGGTGACGCCGCCAGCCTCCTCGGCGCGTGCCTGGGACAGGGACAGGAAGACGAGGGCGAAGATCGCGCGGCGCATGTCGTGCGTCAATATAGCGCTCGCGCGCCGATTGCGGAACACGGCGTCTGGGCTACGGCTGCGCCTGCTCGAGCTCGGCGGCGACGATCTTTCCCACCGCGACGAGCGCCTCGCAGAGCGCGTCGATGCAACCCTTGTCGAACTGGCTCCCCTCGTACTTGCGCAGCTCCGTGATGGCGGAGGAGAACGGCATCCCCTTCCGGTAGACGCGGTCCGTCGTCATCGCGTCGAACGCGTCGGCGACGAGCACGATGCGCGCCGCGAGCGGGATCTCTTCCCCCGCGAGGCCCGCCGGGTAGCCCTTCCCGTCCATGCGCTCGTGATGGTGCAGGACGGCTTCGAGCGTCGCGCCTGAGATGCCGGCGCCGAGCAGGATCTCGTGGCCCTTGCTCGGATGCTCCATCATGCTCGTGTATTCCGCGGTGTCGAGCCGCGCGGGCTTCTTGAGGATGTCGTCCCCGATGCCGATCTTGCCGATGTCGTGGAGCATCCCGCCGACCCGGATCTCCTCGACGATGATCGCCGGGAGCCCCAGGCGCTCCGCGATCAAAGCGGCGTAGTCGGCGACGTTGTCGCAATGGCTCGCGGTGTAGCTGTCCTTCTGGTCGACCGCCTTGGCGAGCGCCTCGATCGTGCGCAGGTGCGACGCCCGGATGGACGCCACGAGCCGGGCGTTCGCGATGGCGAGCGCGGCCTGAGACGACAGCGTGAAGAGGAGCTGGAGCGCCTCCGACCCGAGCCGTCGCTCGGCGAGGTAGCTCACGTTGATCGTGCCGAAGGTGACGTCCTTGTGGGTGAGCGGCGTGATCATCGCGGACTTGACCTGGCTCCGCCGCGGGAAGCCGCCGAAGCGCGGATCGTTGTCGATGTCGTCGATCAGCACGGGCTCGCCGCGCCGGACCACCCAGCCGGCGATGCTCTCGGAGATCGGCACCGTCCGTTCGATGTAGAGCTCGGCGTACGGGCCCTCCACGTGGCTCACGCGGAGGTTCCGCCGCTCCTCGTCGCAGAGCATGATGGAGGCGGAGTCGGCGTGCAGCAGGTCCTTCACCGACGCCGTGATCGCCGAGAGGACTTCCGGAAGATCGAGGGACCCGCACATGAGCTTGCCGATCTCGAACAGCGCGCGGGCGCTCTTCGCCTTCTGCTCGGCGACGTCGATGAGCGCCTTGATGCGCAGGAAGATCTGCACCTTGCCGATGAGCTCGTGGATCTTGAACGGCTTGACGAGGTAGTCCTCGCCCCCCACCTCGAAGCCCTTCAACTTGTCGACGTCGGTCGTCTTCGCCGTCAGGAAGATGACGGGGATCTTCGCGGTCTCCGGATCGTCCTTCAGCATGCGGCAGATCCGGAAGCCGTCGACGTCGGGCATCAAGGATGTCGAGGAGCACGAGGTCGGGCCGCCGCTCCTGCGCGAGCCTCACGGCGTCGCGCCCGCGCCGGCAGGTGATGGCCCGGTAGCCGCGCCGCTCGAGCTGGAGCGTGAGGAATTCGAGGATCTCGTCGTTGTCGTCGACGACGAGGATGCTGGGCTTGCTGGTCTCGACCATGCTCGCGCTGGCGGCTCCGAGAGGCCCATGGCGCGCGGCGCGGCCTGTCGGTGAGAATCGAGGCTAACAGAGCGCCGATGGAAGGGTCAACCACCCTCGAGCACGGGGGGATCCCGGACCGGGATGCGTGCCCGCCTACGTCCGCGATCGCGGCGCGCGCGCGGCGATCGAGGAACGGGCGATGCGCGCGCCTCCAACCGGTTCCGCCCGCCGGAGCTTCGGTCGCGCTCTTCGAGGGGGAGCCTCCGTTCGCGGTGGCGCCGATGCCGGAGCTGTCGACCGCGGGGAAGCTCCCCGGCCTGGCGGTCGCCTGGGCGCACGCGCGCTCGTCGCCGCTTCAGGCCGATCCCTACGACGGCACCGCGTTCGTGGTCGCGAAGGCCATCCGCGACGCCGGCCGCGATCTGACGCACCTGGTCCTCGGACTTCCGGGCGAGGCGGCGGGGCCGCGCACGGTGCTGGGCAGGATCGACGAGCTGGCCGCGTTCGCCTACGAGCTCGCCTGCGACGGGGCCGAGCCGCGCGGCCTGGTGATCCGCGGCGGCGTCGCCCTCTACGACGCGCCTCCCCGCGGCCGCTGCGACGACGAGCGTGACGCGCTCGGCCTTGCGTGGGACAAGGTGGGCAGTGGGTTGCCTTTGCTCTACAGCCGCTACGGCTTGCCGCTCGAGGAGCTGCTCGTCGATCTGGGCGCGCCGGCCGACGCCATCACGACGCACCTCGTCGCGACCGCGACGGCGATGGCGCCGGGCTGGGATCCCGCCGTCAGCGTCGAGGTTCCGGCGGCGCGGCGCTCGCACGCGTCAGGCGGGGATCGATCGCGATCGGCGAGACGCCGGCGATGAAGGTGCGCCTGGTCTCCGTGTCCGAGCCCTGGGTTCCGGGCTGCCGCGGGTCGGCGTCGCGGCGGGCCAAGCTGCTCGCGCCGCATCCGCCTTCGATCGAGCGGAGGGTCGCGCCAAGTCGGTTAGAGTTACGCGAGATCACGCAGGAGTTGTCAGCGAGCATGTCCAGCGACCAAGACCTCGCCGCTGTTCCCTCGTCGCGTCCGCGATCGCCACCGGCTGGGTGGCGGCGGAGGCCAGACCGCCCAGACACCCGGCGGAGGCACGACACCCGCCGCGTCATTCGCATCGGCGACGCCGGCGGCTCCCGCGGCGCCGCCGGTCGAAGTGCCGGAGGGCAACTACGCACCCAGGTGATCCGAAAGCGCTCAAGGGCGGCAAGTTCGTCCAGTGGACCAACTCCTACCCGACCCACCTCAACTACTACGGCCCCGATCGCGATGCGACGCTCGCCTACCTCTACGCCGAGGCGTTCTTCTCGCCGCTCATCAACGTTCATCTCAACACCCTCGAGTACGTGCCCTGCGCCGCGTCGTCCTGGGAGGTCTCCGAGGATCAGAAGACCATCGTCTTTCACATGGACCCGGACGCGAAGTGGTCGGACGGCAAGCCCATCACGGCGCAGGACGTCGCCTTCACGATCGACCTCATCCGCAATCCCAAGGTCAACGAGCTCCAGATCAAGGCCGATCTCGATCACTACTTCCCGGACAAGCCCGAGGTGATCGACGATCGCACGATCAAGTTCGTCGGCAAGGAGTCGACGTGGCGCAACCTGCTGTTCTTCGCCGGGGCGCCGATCTACCCGGCGCACGCCGTCAATCCCGAGACCTTCCTCGAGGATTGGAAGTTCACCGTCCCCGTGCTCTCTGGCCCCTACCAGCTTGGAAAGTACGAGAAGGACAACTTCATCACGCTCGACAGGCGCAAGGACTTCTGGGGTGAGAAGAAGCGGTGGGCGATCGGTACCTACAACTTCGACAGCATCGTGACGAAGGTCGTCCTCGAGGAGAACCTCGCCTTCGAGAAGCTCAAGAAGGGCGAGGTCGACTTCTTCCTCGTGACGCGCGCGCAGATGTGGCACGAGGAGTGCGACTTCGACAAGGTGAAGAAGGGCTGGATCCAGAAGACGCGCATGAAGACCAAGCAGCCCGAGGTGCCGTCGCAGATGGCGTTCAACCTCACCCATCCGATCTTCAAGGACGTGAAGGTCAGGAAGGCGCTGTTCTGGCTCCTCGACAGGGAGCAGCTCCACGATCAGCTGTTCTTCAACGAGTACGTCAACAAGAACTCCTACTTCCCGAACTCGCCCTACGAGAACCCGAGCAACGAGAAGGTGAGCTACAACCCCGAGAAGGGCAAGGCGCTCCTCGCCGAGGCCGGCTGGACCAAGAAGGACAAGGACGGGATCCTGATGAAGGACGGCAAGCGTCTCGAGTTCGAGTTCATCTACATCCACCCGGATGCGGAGCGCGTCTACACGCCGCTCCAGGAGTCGTTCCGGAAGAACGGCGTGAAGATGAACCTCAAGCTGATGGCGCCGCCGGCCTGGATCAAGGTGAGCCAGAAGAAGGACTTCGAGCTCATCTACGCGAACTGGGGACCGACGGCGTTCCCCGAGGTGCGGGATCAGTGGCACTCGGAGCGGGCGGACCTCAACGACACGAACAACATCGGGCGATTCAAGAACCCCGAGGTGGACAAGCTCATCGACGAGTACGAGAAGGAGCCCGTGCTCGAGAAGCGCTTCGAGATCCTGCAGAAGATGGACGCCATCATCTACGACCAGTGCCCCTACCTGCTCGACTGGTATGCCGACAACTGGAGGCTCCTCTGGTGGAACAAGCTCGGCATGCCGGAGTGGCTCACCTACGCGACGCTCGATCCTCGCGAGATCGCCTGGAAGGTGTGGTGGTTCGATCCCGAGAAGGCAGCGCGGCTCGAGGATGCCCAGAAGAACGGCAAGGAGCTGCCGCTAGCTCCCGAGAACAGCGACTACTGGAAGACGCACAAGTCCTGACCGGACGATGCTCGAGTACGTCGTAAGACGCATCCTCCTGATGCTCCCGACGCTGTTCGGGATCAGTCTCGTCGTGTTCCTCCTGGTGAACTTCGTGCCAGGGGGGCCGGTCGAGCAGGCCATCCAGCGCATGCGGGGAGCCGGTCGCGGCGGCGAGGCGGGTGGGCTCGCGGGGGGCGGTCGGGGCGGGCTGACGAAGGAGGCCATCGAGCAGCTCAACAAGTTCTATGGCTTCGACAAGCCGGTCTACGTCCGGTACGCGCTGTGGCTGCGCAACGTCCTCGCCCTGAACTTCGGGAAGTCCTACAACTATGGCGATCCCGTCTGGACGCTCATCAAGTCGAGGATCCCGGTGACGTTGCTCTTCGGCGGTCCGAGCTTCGTGCTCGCGTATCTCGTCTGCATCCCGCTCGGCATCTTCAAGGCCATCCACCATCGCACGTGGAAGGACTCGATGACCTCGGCGATGGTCTTCATCGGCTACTCGATCCCCGGATTCGCGCTGGGGCAGGTGCTGCTCGTGCTCTTCGGCGGGGGAACGTTCTGGGACGTCTTTCCTCTCGGGGGCGTCAAGTCGGACAACTTCGACGAGCTCGACGCGTGGCACAAGCTCCTGGACGTTCTCTACCACATGGTGCTGCCCCTGGTTTGCTACATGGTCGAGAGCTTCGCGGTCCTGACGATCCTGATGAAGAACTCGCTGATGGAGAACCTCGCGAGCGACTACGTCCGGACGGCGATGTCCAAGGGGCTCTCCTGGCGGAAGGCGCTCTACCGCCACGCGCTGCGGAACTCTCTCATCCCCATCGCCACGGGATTCGGCGCCATCCTCACCGTGTTCGTATCGGGGTCCCTGCTGGTCGAGGTCACCTTCAACATCCACGGCATGGGGCTCCTGACCTTCGAGGCTCTCCAGAAGCGCGACTATCCCGTGACGCTCGGGATCATCATGATCGACAGCATCCTCGTGCTTCTCGGCAACCTCCTGTCGGATCTCCTCTACGTCGTGATCGATCCGCGGATCAGCTTCGGTGGCTCTTCCACCTAGACGATGCTCAAGCTCGATCCCCTCACGAAGAAGAGGTTCGCGAAATTCCGCCGGCTCAAGCGCGGCTACTACTCGCTCTGGATCCTGACCATCACCTACGTCCTCAGCCTCGGGATCGAGCTGTTCGTCGGCAACCGACCGATCTTCGTCTCGTTCGGCGGCCGCACCTACTTCCCGGCGCTGAACCATCGTTACTACGGCAAGACCCTGTTCGGCGGATCCGCCGACGAGGAGACCGACTTCCGGGAGCTGGCGGCGAGCCCCGAGTTCAAGGCGGCGGGAGGGCGCATCCTCCTGCCGGTGCATCCGTTCTCACCACTGGAGAGCATCAAGATCCCCGGCGATCCTCCGCCGAGCAAGCCCAGCTGGAGTCATCCGATGGGGACCGACGACCGCGGCCGCGACGTGCTCGCGCGGCTGCTCTACGGCTTCCGGACGTCCGTCAGCTTCGGCCTGGTCCTGAGCGTGCTGGCGACCGTCCTGGGAATCGTGATAGGCGCCATCCAGGGCTACTGGGGAGGCTGGATCGACATATCCTGCCAGCGCCTGATCGAGATCTGGAGCGCGCTCCCGTTCCTCTACGTGGTCGTGCTCGTATCGTCGATCCTCACGCCCGGGTTCTGGCTCCTCGTCGTGATCCTGCTCGTGTTCGACTGGATCGGGACGAGCCGTTACGTCCGGGGTGAGTTCCTCCGGGAGCGCAACCTCGACTACGTGACGGCCGCTCGGGCGCTGGGCGCATCGTCGGGTCGCATCATCTTCAGTCACGTCATGGGCAACGCTCTCAGTCCCGTGATCACGCTCTTCCCCTTCACCCTCGTCGGGAGCATCTTCTTCCTCACCTCGCTCGACTACCTCGGCTTCGGCATCCCGGCGCCGGCCCCGAGCTGGGGCGAGCTGTTCGAGCAGGGGCGCGGCCAGATCACGACCGGCGTCTGGATCATCCTGTCTCCCTTCTCGGCGCTCGTGAGCACGCTCCTGCTGACGACCTTCATCGGGGAGGCGATGCGCGAGGCCTGGGATCCGCGAGAGTTCTACCGCCGGGAATAGCCGTCTTCTTGACAGCCAAAACCATGCCCTGCTATGTTTTGGCCGCTTTTCGAGCCCCACGAGCGAGACCCTTCTCGTCCAGAGCGGCCACCGGGTTTCGCGCGGGGGCCTTCCATTTGCCATGAGAACCGACGAAACCGGCTGGGGACAAGCCCCGGCTCTCCGAGACCGTCGCACCGTGGAGGTCCTCCGCGGCGTGATCGAGGAGTACATCGCGAGCGGGGATCCCGTCGGATCCCGGACCCTGTCCAAGGATCCGAGGTTCGCGCTGTCCGCGGCGACGATCCGCAACATCATGGCCGACCTCGAGGACTCGGGGCACCTGGCGCAGCCGCACACCTCCGCGGGCCGCGTGCCGACCGACAAGGGGTACCGCTGGTACGTCGACCACATCAGGAAGAGCGGGCGCCTTCCGGGGGCGGACGAATCGCTCATCCAGGAGAGCCTGGACCGGGGCGGAAGCGACCTCGACGCCGTGCTCGATCTCGCCACCCAGCTCCTGGCGCGCCTCTCGCACTACGTGGGTGTCATCGTCACCCCTCGGATCGACACTTCGGTGCTCGCCTCCGTCAGCTTCGTCTGCATCTCGAAGGGCCGTATCCTCGTCATCCTCGCGACGTCCACCGGCTCGGTGCAGCACAAGGTCGTCGACGTCACCGAGGAGTACAGCGTCGACGAGCTGGGACGGCTGGGACAGCTCGTGACCGAGAGCTTCCGCGGCCTCACGTTGCGCGAGGTGCGGAGGAAGGTCGTCGAGCTGATGCAGGAGGAGCGCGCCAAGTACGATGCACTGCTCCAGAGCGCGATGGGCCTCGCGGACCGGACGTTCGCCGACGCGCCGGGGATCCACATCGAGGGCGCGGTCAACATGCTCGATGCCCCGGAGTTCTCCGACACCCAGAAGATCAAGGGGCTCCTCATCACCTTCCAGGACCGCGAGAGGCTCGTCCGCATCCTCGACGAGGTGATCGAGGGGCGGGGACTCCAGGTCATCATCGGCTCCGAGAGCCAGATCGCCGACCTCTCCGGCATCTCGCTCGTGAGCGCGTCGTACCGCGCGGGGGAGACCAGCGGGGCGCTCGGCGTGCTCGGCCCGACGCGCATGGACTACCAGCGGACGGTTCGCGTGGTCGACCGTGTCGCCGAGTCGCTGAGCCAGAAGCTCCAGGGGAGCGAGGAAAAGGCCGGGGGATTCCATGGCTGAGCGCAAGAAGGGGAAGGCCCCGGCCGACGACGACATCCTGTTCCTCGACGCCGATCAGGAGACCGGCGAGGAGAGCCTCGACGACATCCTCAAGGAGGCGCAGGCATCGGCCGACAGGATCACCGAGAGGCAGAAGCAGCGGACGCAGGAGCGGGCCGCGGCCGCGGATGCGGGCGCCGATCCGCCGGAGGAGATCCAGGAGGAGATCATCATCGAGGAAGAGGCGGCCCCCGTCGCCCCTCCCAGGCCCGTGGGTCCGACGAAGGACCAGCGCCGCATCGCCGAGCTCGAGTCGGAGATCGATCGCCAGAAGGTCGAGATCACCGATCTGCGCGACGCCGTCGCGCGGAAGATCGCGGACTTCGACAACTTCCGCAAGCGCATGCAGCGCGACAAGGACGAGTTCCAGAAGTACGCCCACAGCGGCATCCTCAAGGACCTCTTGCCCGTGCTCGACAACTTCGAGCGCGCGATGAGCGTCGATCGGGAGGCCGATGCCCAGAGCATCCGGCAGGGCGTGGAGCTCATCATGAAGCAGTTCCGCGACGCGCTGGGGCGCTTCGGCCTCAAGGAGATCGTCTCCATCGGCCAGGAGTTCGATCCCAACTTCCACGAGGCGGTCGCAAGCGAGGAGCGGGCGGACTTCCCGAGCAACACCGTGGTCTCGGAGCTCCAGAAGGGCTACATGCACCACGACCGGTTGCTGCGAGCCGCGTGCGTCAAGGTGGCGGTGGCGCCGGCCGGCGCGGACGAGGCGGTTCCGGCGGCCGCCGATCCTTCCGTCGCATCGGGCGACGGCGATGGGACGTCGCCGGGCGGGTCTGAGGGCGGATAAGCTCTGGGAGAAGTTTCATGGCGAAGATCATCGGGATAGACCTCGGCACCACCAACTCGTGCGTGTCCGTCATCGAAGGCGGCAAGCCCTTCGTGATCGCGAACAAGGAAGGGTCGCGCACCACGCCGTCGATCGTGGCCTTCACGGAGAAGGGCGAGCGTCTCGTTGGACAGATCGCCAAGCGCCAGGCCATCACCAACCCGCAGAACACGCTCTACGCGGTCAAGCGCCTCATCGGCCGCAAGTTCGACAGCGACGAAGTGCAGAAGGTGATGAAGCTCCTGCCCTACAAGCTGACGGAAACGCAGAACGGCGACGCGCGCATCAAGGTGCGCGACCGCGAGTACAGCCCTCCCGAGATCTCCGCCATCGTGCTCCAGCGCATGCGCGAGATCGCCGAGGAGCACCTCGGTGAGAAGGTCGAGGAGGCGATCATCACGGTCCCCGCCTACTTCGACGACAGCCAGCGTAACGCGACGAAGGACGCCGGGAAGATCGCGGGGCTGAACGTCCTGCGGATCATCAACGAGCCGACGGCCGCGGCGCTGGCCTACGGCATGGACCAGCGCAAGAACCAGAAGATCGCGGTCTACGACCTCGGCGGGGGCACGTTCGATATCTCGATCCTCGAGATCGGCGACGGCGTGTTCGAGGTGCTCGCCACCAACGGCGACACGCTGCTCGGCGGCGAGGACCTCGACCAGAAGATCATCGACTGGCTCGTGCGGGAGTTCATGGAGAAGACCAAGATCGATCTCCGGAGCGACCGCATGGCGCTGCAGCGCCTGAAGGAGGCGTCCGAGAAGGCGAAGATCGAGCTCTCCTCGGTCGAGACGACGGAGATCAACCTGCCGTTCATCTCCGCCGACGCCACCGGTCCGAAGCACCTCACCACGACGCTGACGCGGGCGAAGTTCGAGGAGCTGGTGAAGGACGTCATCGACCGTACGGTCGAGCCGTGCCTGAAGGCGATGAAGGACGCGGCGATGTCGCCCGACAAGCTCGACGAGATCATCCTCGTCGGCGGGCAGACCCGCACGCCGCGCGTCATCGAGATCGTGCGCGAGATCTTCAAGAAAGAGCCGAACCGCGACAAGAACCCAGACGAGGTCGTGGCCGTCGGCGCCGCGATCCAGGGCGGCATCCTCCAGGGCGACATCAAGGACCTCATCCTCCTGGACGTCACGCCGCTGTCGCTGGGCATCGAGACCCACGGCGGGATGTTCACCAAGGTCATCGAGCGCAACTCCACGATCCCGATCAAGAAGACGATGGTGTTCTCGACGGTCACCGACAACCAGGGCAAGGTCGAGGTCCACGTGCTCCAGGGGGAGCGCGAAGTGGCCGCCCACAACAAGTCGCTTGCGAAGTTCGAGCTCGTCGGCATCCCTCCGGCGCCGCGCGGCGTGCCGCAGATCGACGTGACCTTCGAGGTCGACAGCAACGGCATCGTCCACGTGTCGGCGAAGGACCAGGCGTCGGGCCGCGAGCAGGCGATCCGTATCACCGCGTCGTCGGGGCTCTCCGAGGACGAGATCAAGGGCATCATCGAGGATGCGAGCAAGCACGCGGAGGAGGATCGCCAGCGCAAGGAGAAGCAGCTCCAGCAGAACAAGCTCGAAGGGCTCCTCTACACGAACGAACGGGTGTTCCAGGAGGTCGGGCGCTTCCTCAAGAAGGAGGAGCTGCCGGGGATCCGCGACACGCTGAAGAAGTCGCGCCAGGTGCTCCAGGAGGGGACGCTGGCCGAGATGAACAACGCCATCGTGATGCTCCAGGTCGTGGGGCAGCAGCTCACCGATGCGATGCTGTTCGGCGCCGGAAAGCCGGCGGACGAGGGCGTGATGGACACGGGCGCCGCGCCCACGGGACCGGGCGCGCGCAAGCCGGGAACCTAAGGCGCCTTGGCGGACAAGCGAGACTTCTACGAGGTCCTGGGCGTGGCCAGGACCGCCACGGCGGACGAAGTCAAGAAGGCCTACCGGAAGGCCGCGCTTCAGTACCATCCCGACAAGAACCCCGGCAACGCCGAGGCCGAGGAGAAGTTCAAGGAAGCGGCCGAGGCGTACGCGGTGCTCTCCGATGCCGAGAAGCGCGCGCGCTACGACCGCTTCGGGCATGCGGCCGTCGGCACGTCCGCCGCATCCGGCGGGGCCGGCTTCGACCCCACGATCTTCGCGGACTTCTCCGACATCCTCGGAGACCTGTTCGGGTTCGGCGGCGGGGGATTCGGCGGCGAGCGCCGCGGCGGTGGCCGGCGCGGGTCCGACCTTCGCGCGGGCGTCTCGATCACCTTCGACGAGATGGCGAAGGGGGTGCAGAAGACGATCACGGTCCCGCGCCTGGACGCGTGCGAGGTCTGCCATGGCAGCGGTGCGGCGAGCGAGCGGGGACGGTCGCGCTGTCCCGATTGCCGCGGCCGCGGCCAGGTGGCGTTCAGTCAGGGCATCTTCACGATCGCCCGCACGTGCCCGCGATGCCAGGGACGGGGCGAGATCCTGACCGATCCGTGCCGCGCGTGCCGCGGCCAGGGGCGCGTTCACGTCGAGAAGGCGGTGAAGGTGCCGATCCCCGCCGGCGTCGAATCGGGGCAGCGCATGCGGGTGCGCGGCCAGGGCGAGAGCGGGATCCTCGGCGGCTCGTCGGGGGATCTCTACGTCGACGTCCACGTGGCCGATCACCCGCTGTTCAAGCGCGACGGCGCCGACGTCTACTGCCCGGTCCCGATCTCGTTTCCGCAGGCGGCCCTCGGCACGACGCTGGTCGTGCCGACGACGATGGGCGGCGAGGAGAAGGTCTCGGTGCCGGCCGGGACGCAGCACGGGACCACGTTCCGTCTGCGCAACAAGGGTCTCACCCGCATGGACGGATACGGGCACGGCGATCAGTACGTGGTCGTCGAGGTGCGCACGCCGACCGACCTCAGCGCTCACGAGCGCGAGCTCTATCAGAAGCTCCTCGAAGGAGCGGGCGGGCCCATCGTCGAGCCCAAGGGCACGGCTGCCGCCAGCGGGTCCGGGTCCGCACCCGCGGCGGGAAAGTCCATCTTCGAGAAGGTCAAGAGCATCTTCGGATGACGCCGCGGGTTGTGGCGGCCGGGAGCATGAGGTAGGCTCTTGGCCCCGATTCAGCGAGGGGTCGATCCCCTCGCAATGTCTTGGTGGGGCTCTTCCCCACGAGATACGCAGGGGGCTTGCCCCCACCGGTTCGAAAGGCAAACACATGGCTGACGAGAGCAACGACGATCTCCGGGATCCCAAGGAAGGCGGGCGCGGCCCGCGCGGCGGCGGCGCGGGCGGACGCGGCCGCGGCTTCTTCCGGCGACGCAAGGTCTGCAAGTTCTGCGCGGAGAAGATCGACTCCATCGACTGGAAGGACCAGAAGCTCCTGCTCCAGTTCATCCCCGAGCGCGGGAAGATCCTCCCCCGCCGCATCTCCGGCACCTGCTCCACGCACCAGCGCAAGCTGATGATCGCGATCAAGCGCGCGCGCAACATCGCGCTCTTGCCCTTCGCGGCGGACTAGGTCAGACGGGGCCGGGGCGATCGCCCCGCCCGCGCCGCGTGCCACGCATCCGCGTCAACGGCGTCGAGATCTCCTACGAGGAGACGGGGCGCGGCCCCCAGGCCGTCGTCTTCTCCCACGGCCTCCTGCTCTCGACGCGCCTCTGGGACGCCCAGGTGGCGGAGCTCTCGCCGCGCTACCGCTGCATCGCCTACGACCATCGCGGTCAAGGCAAGAGCGAGGTGACGCGCGGCGGCTACGACATGGACACCGCGTCGGCCGATGCCGCCGCGCTGATCGAGGCCCTCGGCGCGGCGCCCTGCCACTTCGTCGGCCTCTCGATGGGCGGGTTCGTCGGCATGCGGCTCGCGGCGCGCAGGCCCGATCTCGTCCGGTCGCTGTGCCTGCTCGAGACGTCGTGCGAGCGCGAGCCGCCGGAGAACGTGCCGCGCTACCGGCGGCTCGCGTTCGTCGCCCGGCTCCTGGGTCCGGCGCCCGTCATCGGCAAGGTGATGCCGATCCTCTTCGGCAGGACCTTCATGACCGACCCCGCGCGCGAGGCGGATCGCGGCGCATGGCGCGCACGGCTCCGCGCGGTGGATCGTGCCGGCGCCGCTCGCGCCACGATGGGCGTCATCACCCGCGAAGGCGTCCGGGGGGAGATCGCATCGATCCGCGTCCCGGCACTCGTCGTGGTCGGCGACGAGGACGTCGCCACGCCGCCTGCGAAGGCGCGCGCGATCCAGGCGGCGATCCCGGGATCGCGCCTCGTCGAGATCCCGCGTGCGGGTCACTCGTCTCCCGTGGAGCAGCCGGCGCTGGTCACCCAGGCCATCGCACGGTTCCTCTACGGGGCGACCTGACCTACGGGTCCTTTCCCGGTACGGCAAGTGGCTTGCCGTCCGGAGTCCGGACCTCGATCGCGTCGCCCACCTTCAGCTTCTCCTTGGCGTAGGTGCCGCGGTACAGCTCGACGACGAGCTGCGCCTTCTGCACCGGAGTGTAGAGCGGGCAATCGCGCTCCTCCTTGGTGCACGGAGGCACGTCGCGCTCGACGTGAACGATCTTCATCTCGGGCGAGAGCCACACGATGTCGATCGCGAAGTTCATGTTCTTCATCCAGAAGCTCTGGAGCTCCATCGTCTCGAAGAGGAACACCATCGCCTGATCGGGCTGGAACTGCTCCTCCGTGCGGAACATGAGGCCCCGCGCGCGATCGTCGTCGTCCTGCGCGAGCTCTCCCCGCAGCGCCGTGCCCGACGGGAGCTTGACCGTCACCGGAGCAAGCTCCCCGGCCGCCGCCAACGACGCCGCGAGCACCGCTGTGAGCGCGATCGATCGCCTCACCATGACCATCGGGCGGGTAGTATAGCGACGCGCGGGAAGGCCCCTCTTGCCGATTGCGACGTCGAAGCGGACCGAGATCCAGCAGCTCCTTGCGCGGCTCGCCGCCCCCGATCCCGATGGCGCTTCCGCGGCGGCGGCGCGGTTGCTCGTGATCGGCTCGCCCGCGTTTCCCTCGATCTGCGAGGCGCTCGGCGCGGCGGAGGAGCTCCAGGCGCTGCGGCTCTTGCGGCTCCTGGGCCTGCTGAAGGACCGGAGGGTCATTCCCGTTCTCGAGGGTGCCGCGGGCGCGCGGCGCGGCGCGCGATCGATCCTCGCCATCAAGGTCCTGGCCTCCTACGAGAAGCCGGCGGCGGTGCGCGCCCTCGCGGGCCTGGTTCCCGCCGCGGGGCCTCCCGAGCTGGCTGCGATCGCCGTGAGCCTCGCGCGCCTCCAGCGCGCCGGCGTGAGCGGCGCGAGCGAGGCGAACGTGTCCGCACAGGAGGGCGCGATGCTGACGCCCGTTGCCCTCGAACGCGCCGGGGGGGAGCTCGACGAGCTCCTCGCCGATCTCGGCGACATGCGCGTTGCCGCCGATGCGTCCCAGCAGCGCGCGCCCTCGGATGCGGCGCCGAGCCTCGACGCGTACCTCGCGTTCGTTCCCGAGTCCCCGGAGGAGCTGCGTCACCGCCGCGCGGTCGCGCGCGTGACCCCCGTCTCGACGCTCGCGCGGCGGCTCGAGCTGGAGTCGGAACCGGTCCGCCTGGGCCTCCTCGCGCTCCTCGCGACCGAGGTCAAAGACGCCGCGCTGATCCCCCCGCTGTGGGAGGTGTGCAAGCGCGCGGGGGAAGCGCTCCACGCGCGCCCGCGGGATCGCCAGGAGGTCGTGGCCCTGTCGGCCCGCGCCCATCTCGCCCTGGCGTCTCAGGAGAGCCGCGTGGCCGCGGTGGAGCTTCGCGAGCTCCTGTCGACGTTGCGCGACGAGCTCCGCGTCGAGCACCTGCACGCCGCCGAGGCGATCGGAGGCAAGGCGGAGCTCCCGGCCCTCGCCGCGCTCTGCGCCACGCCGGGGTGGCTCGGCGACGCCGCGTTCAGGGTGCTCCGCGCCATCGCGGGCCGCGAGGGGATCTCGTGGCGCTCCGCCCAGCTACGCGCGCTCCCACCCGGGCGAAAGAGCGAGCTCCGCCGCGTCGCGAAGTGACGCGGCACCGGGTCACGCGTCCGTGTCGAATGGCGATCCGAACCGCACGCGCGCCTTGCGGGCGCGACCACCGGTCCAGTTGACGCGTCCCCCAGGATCGCGGTGGTGGCTCTTCACGAACGCTCCTCGGAGGGCGGCGCGGGTCCCCGCGGGCGGGTTGTTCGCGGCCCAGGCGACTCTCTCGTCGTCGTGCAGCGGCCGCGCGAGCTCCGTCGCGCGGGCCCGGGCGTAGTACCCGCGGCCCGGCGTGATGTCGTGGTACTTGAGGTCGGCCTTCTTTGCCCGGTAGATCCGATCCGCCTGCCGCTCGAGGCGTGAGGGATCGAGGCGGCGGAAGGCGAGGCCCCGCTGGAGCCGCTCGAAGACGTCGCGGGGCAAGAGCGCGCGCAGGCGATCCATGTCCCGCCCGTCGCCCTTGAGATCGACGCCGGAAAGCTCGGCCTGGAGCACGATCTCGCGCCACGGATCCAGTACTTCGAGCGCGGCCAGGGGATCCTCGGCGCCGCCGGGAGCATCCGGGGCATCGACGTCCTCGAGAGACTGGCCGATGAGGAACAGCTTGAGCGGCCAGTCCAGCCGGTCCGAGGCGAGGGCCGGATCCGCTTCCAGGTCCGTCAGGGTCTGGCGCCACTCCCGGAGCACCTCGCGATCCGAGATGCTCACGGTGCCGCTCCTTCGGAAGAGCCCCTCGCAAAGGGTGAGGTACTCCCACTGGATCTGGAGCGCGGTCAGCTCGCGGCCGTCCGCGAGCGCGAGCTTGGTGCGGAGCTCGGGGTCGCCCGCGACGCGATGGAGGCCGTCGACGGGATCGGCGAGGCACAGGCCCGCCGGGATGGCGCCCTCCTCGATCGCTCTCAGCACGAGCGACGTCGTGCCGAACTTCAGGAAGTCGGCGACGTCGCTCATGTTCGAGTCCGACAGCACGAGCTGCAGGCGCTTCTCCGGCGCCACGACGGCGCGCGCGTCGAAGAGAAAGTTCTTCAGGTCGATCATCGGGCGATGGCGCGCGTCGTCCCAGTAAAGGCGCGTCACGCAGGTGATGGAGGCGGCCTTCTCGGTGACGGAGAAGATCGGCTCGTCCGGATCGCGCGAGAAGTGGCCCGCGCCGGTGAAGATCTGGCGCGTCGCGAGGAAGGTGGGAAGGAACCTCCGGATGTCCTCGAACAGGAACAGCCTCATGAATGCCGAGAGGAGCCGCGCCGCGGGGCGGAAGAGGAGGTGGAAGGCCATCCCGACGCGGCGCACGGGGGGCCGGAGGACGTCGTCGACCTCTTCGAGGAAGCGATCGATGCGCTGGGGAATGGACCGTTCGTCTCGGCGCCTGAAGAGGCGCAGGACGAGCATGACCGCGAGCCCGCACAGGTAGAGGCCGAACGTCAGGATGACGTAGAGGAGCTCGCCGGCCCTGCGCAGCACGTCGTAGAGCTGGAGCGGCAGCCGGAGGACGAGGAACGCCGCCAGGAGCAGCAGCGCCCTGGCGCGGGGGATCGGGTCGCGGACCAGGTAGTTCTCGTGGCTTCCGTACGTGTTGTCGAAGGCGTCGCGGGCGTTCTTCCCGAGCACGATGGTCCCCGGATAGCCCGCGGCGGCGAGCGTCTTCTCGGCGTCGGGCAGGGCATCCGCAAGGAGCTTCTCGCCCGCCTTGCTGTACAGCGCCACGTCCCTCGCGGTACGGCACTCCGGCGTGGAGAGCTCGAGGAGGCCCTGGGGCTCGGACTCCGCGCGTCCCTCGTAATGGAGGAAGGCGCCGTTCTCGAGGAAGTGGCCGTGCTTGCGGTGCCTGGCGGGGAGCGCCCGCACGCGGGACAGGACGCTCGCGGAGATGGCGTCGTAGATGGACGGGCCGTCGGGCGCCTGCCGCTCTCCGGCGGCAGGCTCGAAGAGGATGGCGTACTCGGTCTCGAGCCCGAAGATGCGGCGATCGGGCTGGGACGGCTGCGCGGACGCCGCGCGCCGGGACGGGCCGCGTTCGGTTGCGCCCCGCGGTCGCCGGAGCGGGCGGGCTACTCGCCGCCTCCCGGCACGACCCAGCGGGTCACGTAGTCCTTCGGATCTTTTGCGGCATCGCGCTTCAGGTCCTTGACGAGCGCCGCCGCCTTCGACTTCGCGCTCTCCTCCGTGGCCGGAAGCACCCTGGCGACTCCCGACTTCGACTCTCGCGCCTCTGCATTCGACTTTCGCACTGACGTACCTCCGAGCCTTTCGCGGCGCGCCGCGTGGACCAGATTCTAGCACTACGCCCGCACGGGATCCGCTGGAGGTCCGCCGCCTCCGCCGCCCTAGGTCGTGGGAGCCTCCCCTGCCGGAGCAGGAGCGGAGGCGATCTGGACGACGACCAGTGTGATGTCGTCGTCCTGCGGACGGTTGCCGCAGTAGGAGTGCAGATCGTCGAGGATGCCGTCGAGGATCTCCTCCGCCGGACGGGAGGCGTGGCGCGCGAGAGAGTCGCAGAGTCGGTCGTAGCCCCAGACGTCGCCGTTGCCGTTGCGACCCTCGACGACGCCGTCGGAGATCAGCAGGTAGACGTCGCCCGCCGCGAGGTCGTGGACCCGCGACGTGAACTCACGCTGCTCGCGCACGCCGAGCGGGTACGTCGCGTCGCCGAGCTCGGCCACGGCGCCGTCCCGGTAGCGTAGCGTCGGCGGGTGGCCCGCCGAAGAGAGGGTCACCGTGTGGGCCGTGAAGTCGAAGGTCGCGAGCGACACCGTCATGAAGAGGCGGCGGTCCATTGCGCCGAGGGCCACCTTGTGGAGCGCCTGGAGGATCGCGGGGTGGCCGGTGTCGTGCGTCACCTTCGTCATGAGGCACGCCTTGGCCATCGCGGCGAGGAGGCCGGGACGCAGGCCGTGGCCGGAGACGTCGCCGATCATCACGAAGAGCTCGTGGTCCGAGAGCGTCATCCAGTCGTAGGTGTCGCCGCCGACCTCGCTCATCGGCTTGAGCCGGCCGGCGACGGTCGCGCCGCAGAAGGGGGGCAACGCGGGAGGGAGGAGCTTCTTCTGCACCTCCTGGGCGAGCGCGAACTCCTGGGTGAGCCGCTCGCGCTCGGCGGACTCGCGCAGGAGGCGCTGGACGTTGTCCGCCATCGCGTTCATCGACGCCGCGAGGTGGCCGAGCTGGTCGCGCTGGCGCACCTTGATCCGGAAGTCGAGGTTTCCGCGCGCGAACTCCGTCGTGGCCTGGTAGAGCCTCCCGATCCCCCCCGAGACCGCGCCCGCGATGAGGACCCCCATCCCGAGGAAGATCATGTACGCGAGCACGAAGCACGCGACGAAGACGATCCCGAGCGCCTTGACGAACTCGCCGGGCGCCCCGGAGTAGGCGCCCTTCATGCGATCGAGATCGCCGCCGAACGACGACGCGAAGAAGACGAGCACGTCGGCCGGCTTCCGATCCTCCCACCGCTGTGTCGCCATCGTCACGCCCCAGAGGTAAGGGAGGGGCCGCCCGATCTCGTTCAGCCTCGTCTTGACCTGCTTGAAGAACTCCTCGGTGTCGTCGTCTCCGTTGATGTGCGCCCGGTGACCTCCGGTGTCGATCGTGATGCCGGGGTCGTGGCTGTCCTCGTCGTCCCACCCTTCGTCGAGAGCGAGGACCTTGACGAGCGTGCCGATGCCCAGGCGCCCGCGCAGCTCCTCCACGAGCTTCTCGTCGAGCGGCAGGACGATCAGCACCCGGTCCTCGGTGCCTTCGACGACCCGCAGGCTCGCCCACGCGACGTGGTATCCCGGCTCGAGGAACAGGGCGTCGACCGCGGGGCCGCGCATCCACTCGGGCATCGCCTTCTTGGAGTCGGTCGGATCGCGGTCGGCTCCCGGGCCGATGCGGTGGATGGCGATGCCCGGGAAGCGCCTCTGGATTCCCTGCGGCAGGAGCTCTCCGGGCTCGTCGCCCGCGCCTTCGCGGCCGTGGGCGGCGAGGTGGGTGGCCATCGTCGAGGCGTTGTCTGCGATGAGCGCCACCGTCGGTCCCACCTCCTGGAGCGCGAGCTTCACCGCCGAGGCGCTCGCGAAGAAGGCGTAGAACACCTCGGCGACGAGGGACAGTGACAGCGACAGGAAGAGGGGCAGCACGCCGATCAGCAGGAAGCTCACGAAGAGCCGCCGCCGGACCTTCCAGAGCACCTTCCTCCGGAACCACTGGATCCCCCAGAAGCCGATCACCGGGAGGACGAGCACGATCCCGAACACGGCGCCGGCACGCGTCACCCAGGACGGAGACAGGAGCAGGACGACCACAGAGACTGCGATGTTGGTCAGGACGCAGCCGCGCAGCGCGCGGCCGAAGCGCGTGCGGGGCGCCTGCGCGGGGAGCCCAGAGAGATCGAGCTGCGGACCGCGCATCTCTGCAAGAATACGCTGGAACGCGAGGCACGGTTCGCGTCTCCATGAAGTCCGAAGAAGTCGAAAAGCGCCTGGGAAAGCTCCGCTTCGGCGACGAGGAGCAGATCCGGATCAAGAAGCTCCTCGAGGAGATCGGGTCCGCGGAGGGGCCTTCCGATCGCATCGGGACGTGGCTTCGCGACTCGCTCTTGCGCCTCGGCGCGTGCCCGCCCGAAGCGCTGTCAGCGTGGGCGGAAGGAATGGCGGCCGGCGAGCGTCACGAGGCGCGTCGCATGGTGGATGCGTTGCGCGCCCTCGTGCTCGCGATGGAGATGTTCCTCGAGGAGGCCGATCGGCCGGGGAGGAGTTGACACCGAGCCTCCCAGAGTCGAAATTCGGTGTGCCGCGAACGAGCGCGGAGGGCGGGGGACTTCTCCCCGCCGGTTCTCACCGAAGCAGAAGGACGTAGGGCGGGGGCTTATCCCCCGCCGGTTCTCACCGAAGCAGAAGGACGTGGGCGGGGGCTTATCCCCCGCCGGTTCTCACCGAAGCAGAAGGACGTAGGGCGGGGGCTTGTCCCCCGCCGGTTCTCACCGAAGCAGAAGGACGTAGGGCGGGGGCTTATCCCCCGCCGGTTCTCACCGAAAGGCCATCCATGCCAGTCCAGATCCCGACCATCATCGAGCCGTCCGACAAGGGCGACCGCGGCTTCGATCTCTACTCCCGGCTCCTCCAGGAGCGCTGCGTCTTCCTCACGGGCGAGCTGAACGACGACAAGGGGCAGCTCATCGTGGCGCAGCTCCTCTACCTCGAGCTGCAGGACCCGACCAAGCCCATCACCTTCTACATCAACAGCCCCGGTGGCTACGTGACGTCGGGCTTCGGCATCTTCGACACGATGAACTACATCGCCTGCGACGTCGAGACCGTGTGCATCGGGCAGGCCGCGTCCATGGGCGCGTTCCTCCTGGCCTGCGGCACCAAGGGCAAGCGGCGCGCGCTGCCCCATTCGCGGATCATGATCCACCAGCCGCTCGGGGGCGCCCAGGGACGCGCGACCGACATCGCGATCCACGCGCGCGAGATCTTGAAGATGCGCGATCAGCTCAACGAGATCCTCGCGAGGAGGACCGGCAAGACCCTCGAGGACATCCGCAAGGACACCGATCGCGACAACTTCATGACGGCCGAGGAGGCGCGCGCCTACGGCATCATCGACGAAGTGGTCGAGCGGAGTCCCCGCGGGCGCTGATCCCTCGGAGACACGGAGGCCGTGACGCCGCTCGCCGCGGCGCACGGCCGACGGCGTTACTCTTGGACGGCATGACGCCGTTCGAGAGGGCCGAGGCCGCCACGCTTTGGAACCTGCTGGCGGAGCTCCCGCCGGGGGCGCCGCCACAGTTCGTCGAGGTGATGAGCGAGGGGGGAGGAGGGAGCACCACGCTTCTGACCCATCTGAAGGATCGGTTCGTCCGTGCGGGGTGGGACGTGCTGGCCCTCGAGGCCTATCCCGGACGCGGCGCGTCGGTGACGAGCCTGCCCGAGCTCGCCCGGGCGCTCTCGGCGGGGCTCTCGCCGGCATCGCGGGAGGCGATCGACGTCACCGTGCGCGAAGCGCTCGGCGCGCGGAGAAGGCGGACGCGCTTTTCGCGGAGGTTGCTCTGACCGGCGCCACGCCGAACCTCGTGCCCGCGATGCAGGAACGCTTCACCGATCGCGGCGCGGTGTTCGTGCTCGACGAGGGCCAGCACGCGGAGCCGCTCTTGCTCCGGTTCCTCTCCAAGGTGGTCGCGTCGGCGACCTATGCGGGGTGCGGCCCCCGGGCCGTTCTCATCGCGACCGACGGCGGACGGGACCTCCGCATCAGGTACCCTGGACCACACGAGCGCCGGCAGGTCCGCCTGGAGCCGCTGACGGCCGCCGAGCTCGCGTCGCTGATGCGGGACCTCGGCGTCGAGGCCGACCTCGCGGCCCGCGCCGCCACCGCGCTGTTCGACAGCTGGCACCGGAGCCCTCGCGCCGCGAAGCTGCTCGCGGACGAGCTCGCTCTGCACGCGGAGCCGCTGCCGCAGAGCGAGATCCTGGCGCTGCTGTCGTCTGGAGCGTCCGGCATGCGCCCGCTCTTCGAGCGCCGCTTCGGGCGGCTGTCGGAGCCGCTCCGCGAGCTCCTCGAGGTCACCGCGGTGAGCGCGACGGGCATCAACTTCTGGCGCTTCGATCGCCTCGGCGGCTTCTCGCGCGACGAGGTGGCTTCTCTCACCGGCGCGCTGCTCTCCCAGGGGATCCTGCGCCGCTCCTATCCCGGCGGGAAGCTCCGCATGATCTTCCAGGAGTCGGAGGAGCGCCTCATCGTCTACGCCCAGATCCCCGAGGACAAGCGCCGCTTCTACCACGCCCAGTTCGCGCGGATCGTCGAGGAGGACGACCTCGATCCCGAGGAGAAGAGCTCCGAGGTGGGGCGCCATCTCATCCTCTCCGGCGACGAGCTCTCCGGCGCGGGGAAGCTGCTCGATGCGGGCAAGCACGCGTTCGGGCGGGGGCGCATCGAGGAGGCGCGCCGCCATTTCGAGGACGTGTCGCGGCGCGGGCGCAAATCGCGGGCCCTGAAGGTGGAGCGGCTCTACGCACACGAGGGGCTGGCCGACATCGAGGCACGCACCGGCAGCCTCGACCAGGCGGCGAAAGGGTTCGCGCGCATCCTCGAGGAAGGGGAAGGGCTGCTCCTTGCGGAGGATCGGGTGCGGCTCCTGCGAAAGCAGGGACGGGCGCGATCGCGCGACGGCCAGGTGGGCGATGCCCAGGCGCTGCTCGATCGCGCGCAGCGCGAGTGTACCGAGGAGCTGGTCGTCGAGCGGGCGCTACTGTTCGACGAGGTGGCCAACCTCGGGATCCGGCGCGGCGATCTGAACCAGGCCTCGACCGCGAGCCACCGCGCGCTCGCGCTCGCGCACCGCGCGCGGGACGAGAGGCTCCTTGCCGCGGTCCACCGGACCGTCGGGGCGATCAAGTACGCGATGGGGGAGCTGCACGACGCGCTCGCGGATCTGAAGGCGGCGCGCGAGCTCTACGAGAAGCTCGGCGATCCCGACGGTTACGGGAACGTCTGCACGAGCACGGGGAACGCCTACCACGCGCTCGGAAAGCTCCCCGAGGCGATCGCCGAGCACCGTGCGGCGCTGCGCATCTTCGAGGGGCTCTCCGACACGCTCGGGGTGACGCGAGCCCTCAACAACCTCGCCACGCTGCACATCACCGTCGAGGAGCTCGACGAGGCCGAGAGCTACCTCAACGAGTGCCTCCGCCTCCAGCGGCGGCGCGGCGACCATCAAGGCGCGGCGATCGCGCTCGTGAACCTCGCGGCCATCGCCAACAACCGGTGCGACTACGAACGGTCGCTCGCCCTGGCGGAGGAAGCCGTCTCGATGCTCGACCGGACGGCGGCGCCGGCGCCGGTGGCCGTGGCCTGCCAGGTGGCTCGTGCCAACGCACTCCTCAGCCTGGGCAGGCTCGGGGAGGCGCTCGCGATGTGCCTGGAGATCGAGGAGAAGAGCCGCGCGACCTCCAGCACGCTGTCCTTGGTTCGAGGCCTGTCGTCGGCGGGCAACGCCTTGCTCGGGATCGGCGACTTCGATGCCGCCGAGGAGAAGCTGATCGAAGCGCTCTCCCTGGCCCAGCAGCACGGATACGTGGGAGAGACGTCGAGCGCCCTCTTCGCCCTGGTCGAGCTCGAGATGGAGCGCGGCAACCTCGGGCAGGCGCGCCGCCACCTCGAGACCGTGCTCGCCCAGGGTCCGCACCCTTCGCCCTCGGATCGGCGGTGGCACGAGGTCTTCGACATCACGCTGCGCCACCGCGCGGGCGAGCTCACGGACGCGGATCGCGAGGCGCTGATCGCCATCGCCGAGAGCGGCACGTCGGACACCCAGGCGCGGGCGGCGCGCGTCCTCGCCGAGGCCCTGCCGCCCCAGAGAGCGATCGGTCTCGCGCGCCGGAGCTACGAGATCGTGAAACGCACCGGCCAGCGCGAGCTCCTGTGGATCGCGGCGCTACGGCTCGGCGAGATCGAGAAGGCCCTCGGCATCGCCGAGGCGGCCGGGCACCTCGACGAGTCCGCGCGCACCGTCCTCTCGATCGCGGCCGACCTCCCCGAGCGTCTGCGCGAACGCTACCTCGGAAGCTACGGGCGCCGCCGCGTGCTCCTCCATGCGCGCCGCCTCGAATAGAGTGGGGCGCGGGGCCAGGAAATGAAGCGCTACGAGCTCTACGATCCGCCGGAGTACGTCGCCTTCAAGCCGACTCGCGCCGCCGCCGAGCGCTTCCAGGCGACGCTCGAGCGCTCGCGCGCCCGCGCGTCGGCCGTGAGGAAGCTCCCCAGGGAGAAGCTCCTCGATCTCTACCGCGGCCTCCTGCGGTTCCGGCTCCACGACATCGCGCTGAAGCGATGGGTGCGCCAGGGCGTCCTCTCGAAGGCATGGCTCGGCACGGGAGAGGAGGCCGTCACGATCGGGTCGGTCCACGCGCTTCGCCCGGGCGACTACGTCGGGCCCATGATCCGCAACGCCGGCGCGTGCCACGAGATGGGGATGCCGATCTCTGAGATGTTCAAGGCGTACCTCGCGACCGCCGACACGCACACCGGGGGGCGGGACCTCCACATCGGGGATCTCGAACGCGGCATCGTCGCGCCCATCAGCCACGTGGGGGCGCTGATGCCCGTGTGCGCCGGCATCGCGCTCGCGGGGAAGCTCCAGGGCAAGAAGCTCGTCGCGATGACCTACGTCGGCGACGGGGCGACCAAGGTGGGCGAGGTTCACGAGGCGATGAGCTTCGCCGCCGCGTGCCGGCTGCCGCTGGTGATGGTGGTGCAGATGAACCACATCGCCCTCGGCACGCGCAGCCCGGTCCACTCGGCGAACCGCTACGAGGACCTCGGAAAGGCGTACGGCGTCCCGCTCTTCTCCTCCGACGGCAACAACGTGCTGGACACCCACGCCGCCGCGTCGGAAGCCGTCGCCATCGCGCGCTCGGGCCGCGGCGCGGCGATCCTCCTCAGCGAGACGTTCCGGATGGGCGGCCACGCGACGCACGACGAGGCCGAGTCCCGGAAGATCCTGCCCGCGCGCATGTTCGAGCAATGGGGCAAGCGCGATCCCGTCGGCGTGTACGAGCACTGGCTCGTGACGCGCAAGAAGGCGACGGAGGCGGACCTCGCATCGGTCGAGGCGGAGGTCCTCGCGGAGATCGAGTCCGCCGAGAGGGAGGCGCTCGCATCCCGCGGGCGCCACGTCCCCGATCCCGCCACCCAGACCGACGCCGTCTTCGCGTCCTAGGAGCAGAGGTCCGTCCCCGCGGTTCCGCGGGGCGGGGGCTCGTCCCCCGCCTGCTCGCACCGTGTCAGTGGGAGATCACTCGCAGCGCGCGACCCAGTAATCGTCGTCGCTCCCGCCGAGGTAATCCGTCGTGTGGGAATCGCACGGAGTCGTGTCGTCGGCGAATCGAAACACCTCGATCGTGTGCATGCCGTCGTCCACGTTGTCGAACCGCCTGAGCTCTCCCTTGCCGAGCGCGCCGCGGTCGATGCCGTCGAGCGCGACCTTGGCGACCGAGAACTCGCTTCCGTTGGTGACGAAGATGTCGTTTTCGTTGTCCACCGTGTCACACGATGTGGACAGAATGCCCAGGGCCAGGAATAACGGTGCCAGTAACCAGCGCGAGCGCATGGCAGTCGGCCTCCTTCCAGTGGGGATCCTTCCCCGCGATCTCTTCAGCAACTCCGATGCCAGCCTCACTCGATGTAGCCGAGACCGCGGAGGATGGCCTGCGCGTCGGGGGAGATCGCAGGCATCGCGGCGAACGCCTCGCGCGCCTCGCGCGTCATCTGCATCGTGGCCGCGAGGTCCGAGCGCTCGCGAACCAGGTCGTGCTGCTCCCGGGGATCGACGCTCAGGTCGTAGAGCTCGTCGTACGGCGTGCTCGTCCCGACGTGCGCGATGAGCTTCAGATCTCCGTCCCGCAGGGCGCGCAGGTGCCGCCCGCCGAAGTCCTCCTGGTGGACCATCGGTCCCGCGACCGGCGGATCGAGGGGGTCCTGACCCTGGAACGCGGACGGGATCGGCAGGCCGGCGCGCGCGAGCAGGGCGGGCGCGAGATCGATGCCGCGCACGCGATGGGTGACGAGCGAGGGCTGGCTGCCGGGCGCGCAGACGACCAGCGGCACGCGCAGCATCTCCTCGTAGAGGGTCTTGCCGTGCGAGATGTTGCCGTGCTCGTAGAACTCCTCGCCGTGATCAGAGGTCACGGCGAAGATGCACCCCTCGAAGGCGGCGTTGCGGCCCAGGGTGCGCCGCAATCGCTCGATCTCGGCGTCGGCGAAGGCGACCTCGGCGTCGTACGCGGCTTCCGTCGAGGCGCGCCGTCCGACGTAGTTCAGGGTCCTGCGCGAGAGCCCGCGGCCGGGCGGCGACAGGTACGGGCTATGCGGGTCCATCAGGTGAACGTACAGAAACGCCGGTCCGTCGATCCCGCGCGCGAGCCGGCGCGACACCGCGTCCACGGCGACGTCGGCCGTGGCGCCGTATGCGGAGGAGAGATAGATGGGTGCTCCGAGCACCCCGCCAAGGAAGCGGATCCCGTCGAGCCCGTAGAAAGCCTGGATGCGCGGGCGCGTCGATGCGACGTAGCGAAACTCCGAGAATCCCTGCGAGAGGCCGAACGTCGGGCTCACGACGCCGTTGGTCGAGAAGCCGAGCGTACGGTAGCCATCCGCGGTGAGCGCCTCGGGCAAGGTGAGCACGTCGTCGGCGAGTGCGCCTCCCTCCGGTCCGGCGCCGTGTACGGCTGGAGGCAAGGACGAGAGGATCGACGCGGTCTCCGACTTCGTCCACGAGGCGTGCGAGAGATTGTCGGAGAAGGCCGTACCCGACCGGGAAAGGCGATCGAGGAAGGGGGTCGTGCCATCGGCGCTCCCATAGGCGCCGACGCGATCCGCGCGCAGCGTGTCGATGAGGACCAGCACGATGCTCGGGCCACGTGCTTCGCCCGTGGCGGCCGGTCCGAGGGTGGTGCGCGTGTCCTCCAGCGGATCGTGGCGCGCGTCGATCGCCGCGAGCAAGATCGCGGTGGATGGGACGATCGCGCAGGCCGCGGCCGCGGCGCGTGAACGGCATACGCGCGCGAGGGCATCGCCCGCGGGCCGGCGGGACACCGCACGTGCGAGTGCGAGGGTGATGGCGGCGATCCCCGCCACGATCGCCAGGCGGGCGGCGATCTCCAGGAAGAGGCGGCGCGCGTCGGGGTGAACGGTGGAATACCAGCGTCGCTGGACGAGGACTGCAGAGATCGCGACCGCCATCGCGGCGAGCGTCGCCGAGAGCACCGCGGCACCGCTCTTCAAACGCAGGAGCACGGGGATCGGGGCCGCGAAGAGCCCGTAGGAGCCGGCGCCCATCGCGATCAGCCAGGCCGCGGCCGCGAGCGGGAAGCGCTGGACGATCGCCGCGTGCGCGGCCTCCATCGCGCCGACGAGTAGGCCGCAGATCACCGCGGCCCGGACCGGCGTGGGAGATGTCGGGCTCAGGACGGCGCTTGCGGCGACTCCGCCAGCATCTGCTCGATCTGCTCCTTGAGCTCCTCGATCCGGAACGGCTTCAGGAGCACGCGGCAGCGCCGGAAGAGCGCCTCGTCCTTGCCCGCAAGGACCTGGTGGTAGGCGGTCAAGAAGAGGACGGGGACCATCTTGAGACGCGGGTCCTCGCGGATCTTCATGAAGAACTCGATCCCGGACATCGCCGGCATCATCACGTCGAGAAGGACGAGGTCCGGCACTCCCGCCTTTGCCGCGAGCACCTGGAGCGCGGCCGGCGCGTCGTTCGCGACCACGAGGTCGTAGTGCGGGGCGAGCCACGCCTGGGCCAGGTCGCAGAATGCCGGGTTGTCGTCGATCAAGAGCAGCTTCTTCCGGAGCGCCATTCGGCGATCATAGGGCAACCCCGCGGCCGGAACGAAAGCCCCCCGCGCGCGGGTGGGGGCGAGCTAAACTGTGGGAGGAAATGGGAGCCATGAGATGAAGCGACGCGTCCTTGCCGTCGTGGCGGCATGCGGGCTCGTCGCGTCCCTCGCCGTCGCCCAGAGCGTCCAGGAGCTCCTCACGCGCGCGAAGGGCCTGATGGACCGCAAGCAGTACACCCTCGCCCTCGAGACCGTCGAGAAGGTCCTCGCCACCGAGAATGGCAACAAGCAGGCGCTCGCCATGAAGGAAGAAGCGGAGCGTCTCCTCAAGGCGGCCGAGGCGGAAGGCAAGATCGACCAGATGCTCGCCGAGGCAAGGACCTACATCGCGGCCAAGGCGAACGTGCAGGCGGCCAAGCGCCTGAAGGAGATCCTCGAGCTCGTTCCCGACCAGGCGGAGGCCAAGAAGCTCCTCGGCGATCTCGAGCTCGATTCCGACCTGGATCTCCTCGCGTCCGAGACGTCGGAGTCGGGCGTCAAGGAAGGCGATTTCGTGGACGTCGACAAGGTGGACGTGCAGCCACAGCTCGTCAAGCAGGTGCAGCCCGTCTATCCGAAGACGGCCAAGCGCATGGGCATCGAGGGAGAGGCGCGCGTCCTGGCGACGATCGGCGTGGACGGAAGCGTGGAGGATGTCCGCGTCCTGCGGCGCATCGAGGGCTGGGACGACATGAACGACGCCGCCGAGAAGGCGGTCAAGCGTTACAAGTTCTCGCCGGCCCAGAAGGGCGGCGTGAAGGTGCGCACGATCGTGAACCTCTCGGTCGCCTTCCGCCTTGGCCAGGACGTCCAGGCCCCCCACATGAAATAGGACGACGCGCCGGCCTGTGCCGCTCGGAAGCCGGGCTGGCAGGTTCTATTTCACGTACCCGAGCGCCCTCAGGTTCTCGAGGTCATCGTCTGACAGGGTATCCGTCGACGTCCGCGCGAGCGATCCGTCGACGTCGAGGCGCAGCGGATCCGACCACTCACGCCGCGTGACGTCGTAGACGCTCGATGGAGCCACTCTCGTGCCGTGGCCCTCATCGCCGGGGCGGAAGAGCTGGGAGAGCCCGGCAACGTGCGGGTCGGGCTCGGCGCCGGGCGCGAAGAGGCCTGGGCGGCGGGTGACGATGTGGATGCCCGGCCGGAACGCGTTGCGAAGCCATGACGCGTAAGGCGCGCCGGATGCCGGCGTGGGCGCGACCTCGCGGCCATCGCGGCCGAGGTCGAGCGCGACGAACGACGGCGTCGCGCCCTCCCAGGTCGCGATCCGCTTCGCGTCGCCGGCGATCTCGGCCGTGAGGTCGCGCTCGAAGAGCTGGTTCTCGGCAAGGGCGGGGCAGGACGGTACGCGAGGTCCCGAGAGATCGCGGCCGCGCCACGATCGCTCCGGCGGCAGGCCGAGGTAGGAGGCGAGCGTGGGGGCGACGTCGAGGAGGCTCGCCGCTTCGCCCGAGAGGCGCGCCGGTCCGCCGTCGGCGAAGAAGAGCGGAACGCGAAGCTGCTCCTCCCACAGCGTCGCCCCGTGGCCGAGGGAACCGTGCTCCTTGAGCTCCTCGCCGTGGTCCGCCGTGAGGCAGACGACCGTGCGTCCGGCGCGGCGGTTCCGGGAAAGCCCGCGGGAGAGCACGCCGATCTCGAGATCGGTGGCGGCGAGCTCGGCGTCGTAGAGGGCTGCGACGTGGCGGAGGTCCTCCGCGGGGAGCGGGTTCTCCGGCTTGAAGTAGGGAAGGAGGTCGACCATGTGACCCGTGCGCACGCCGGAGTAGCTCTCCTCGGTGAGGCGCGTGAAGGGCGCCGCCGGGGTGTAGTCCATGTGGACGTCGAAGAGATGGAGGAAGACGAACGACGCCCGGCGGTTCGAGGCGTCGAGGCGCGCGAGGGCTTCCCGCACCGAGCTTGCGGCGGTCCCGTTCTGGACGAACCTGAAGACCGCGAACCCGCGATCGAAGCCGTAGCCCGGTCCCACGAGCAGGTGATTGACGCGCGCCCAGGTGTCGCACCGGCCGCGGCGCGCCGCCATGGCGAGCGTCGGCACGCTGCGATCCACGGCCGATCCCGGATCCAGCGCTCCCAGCTCCGAGCCGTAGCGCGACGCGAGGATGCTCTGGTGAGCGGGCATCGTCCACGGCGCGGTGGTCCGCGCCATCTCGTAGAGGCGCGCGCGCCGCGAGAGGCGATCGACGTGAGGCGTGACGGGGGCGGGCGAGCCGTACGCGCCGACGTGATCCGCCCGCAGGCTGTCGACGGAGATCAGGATCGCGCTCTGGCGAGCGTCGTTCTGGCCGCGCAGCGTGAGGGTGGGATCGCCGAGGAACGGCTGCTCGCCCGGCGCGGATCCCGTGGCCTCGAGCTCGAACCGCACCGTTCCCTCGTCGACGGGGATCCTGTGCTCGACCCATCGCGGCGGGCCTGGACCGAGACGGTCCTCGCGCAGGACTCCGGCGTCGCTCGAGACGCGAAGAAGATAGGTTCCGGCGATCGCGGGAGGGCCCTGCGGAGCCGTGGGGCGCGGCTCGGGAGCCGGTGGCGGGGGAGAGGCCGGCGTCTTCGGGGTCTCGTGCGCGACGATCATCTGGTGCTGGATGCGCCTTGCCGGGGCGCGCACGCCGAATGCGAACGTGAGGTCGACGCCCGCGGCCGTGCGCGGCACGGAGATGCTGAACCCGACCCGTCCGAGCGGGATGGCGGGCCGCGTCTCGTCGGCGATCGTCACGGGCTCCGTGGCACGCGCAACGTGCCACGGTCCGCCGCGGGCGCCACCGGTCGTCTCCGTCACGATGCGGACGGCGAGCGCGACGGCGATCGCCGCCGGGATCGGGATCCACGCCCACGTGCCTTTCATGCTCGCGGGATGGTCCGTCTCGCGCCGCATCCGGGGATGGGCAGGATCAGATCCGTGTCGCGACCTGCGGGTTCTCGTCGCGGCTGACGAACTCGAGCGCCCCTCCGTAGGTGGTGCTCAGGCGGTCGGCGAGGTCCCATGACGCGCCGGTGCTCTGCCGCGTGAAGACGTCGATGGTCGCGCTCGCGAGCTTGGTGTTGCGGCAGAAGCGCGGCGATCCGTCGGGGTCCTGGTACTTCACGCCCACGAAGCGCGCCGTCGGCGCCTCGACGACGCCGGCGAAGCGGACGAGGTCCCGCTCGCAGGAGAACGACCACCTGGGCTCCGCGGGCTCGCTCTGGTTGCGCATCAGGTCCTTCACCGCGCCGAAGTGGTGGAGCTGCCCGTTCCAGTGGAACGCGAGCATCGTGAGCACGGGGATCGGGATCGGCCCGACCTTGATCCGCGCGGTGAGCCCCTCGAACCACGCTTTCGAGTCGGTGTCCCAGCAGTTGACGTGCGCCCACGTCCAGCTCTCCGCGTGGCGCGTCCCCCAGAGATGGGCCTGCATCCCCGGAGTGCCGCGGAGCCGCCACTTCCGCCCGTTGATGGAGACCTCGCCGAAGAACCGCGCGTCGACGTTGGGCGACAGGACCTTCGTCTTCGGGAGTCCCCGGTCGTACCAGCGCTGCGACGGGAAGTGGCGGAGCCCGCTGGACGCGGGATCGAAGCGGAGGTCCCACCAGATGTCGCCGGAGGGCCCGCGGATCGATCCGCTCGCGCCCGCGTGGTGGATGACCGCCGATCCGATCCGCAGCATGAAGCGGTCGTGCGCGATCTCGAGCTTCTCGGGACCGAGCGTGGCCTTCCACGCCGCCGTGGCGCCGGGGTTGTTCGCGTCGAAGGCGATCGCCCAGAGCTCGGCCGCGGGCGCGGCGCCCGAGGACGGCGCCAGGATCGTGTAGCGGAGCCAGAGAGCTCGCCCCGCGACCGGATCGTTGAGCTTCAGGTAGTACACCTCGTAGAAGCCTCGGCGCCCTTCCTGGTAGATGGTGACGTTGTCGCGCTCGGCGTCGGTGATCGGGCGCGACGTCACGACCACCCTCCGGGAGTGACCGTGCGGCGCACCTGCGCGGGGTCGAGGAGCGCGAGGAGGTGAGCGAGCGCGTCCTTGAGGCGGGCGGCGTCCTTCGATTCGAGCGTCACCTTCACCTTGAAGTCCGCGGCGGCGATGTCGGGATAGGAGCCGATCTCGATGCCCGGGAAGCGCTCCTGGACGAGCGAGAGCTTCCGCGCGATCACGTGCTCCTCGGGGATCACGTACACCAGGGCGAGCTCCCATGGCGCCTGGCGGAACGTTTCGCGGATCGCGTGCCACTTCTTCTTCAGGATGGCGGGGATGCCGGGGAAGACGTAGACGTTCTCGATGCGCGTCACCGGGTAGGTGAGCCCTTCGGGCCAGAGGAGCTCCGTTCCCTCGACGACGTCGGCCATCTTGAGCGCGCTCTCGAGCTCAGCGGGAGTGCCCCGCCCCTCGAGGTGGCCGCGGATCATCGCGTCGAGCTTCGGGTGCCGCACGACGGGCCTTCCGAACGCGGCCGCGATGCCGTCGATCGTGACGTCGTCGTGGGTCGGACCGATGCCTCCCGTGGTGAACACCACGTCGGCCGCCGCGCGCGCAGCGTTGACGGCCCACGCGATCTCCCCCACGTCATCGGCCACCATGACGATCCTCCGGATCGGCACGCCGAGCTCGCGCAGCTCCTTGATGAGGAAGACCGCGTTCTCGTCCTGGGTCTTGCCCGAGAGGATCTCGTTGCCGATGACGGCCAGCGCGGCCGTGATCCCCATGGAAACCGCCTCAGGAGACGAGGCTCGCCGCGCGAGGCTCTGCGGCTCTCGGCGTTTCCACGCGACACATCTCGTCGGCGCCCGTCGGGACGCCGTCGGAGAGGACCACTGGTCCGGCCGGGGAGATCAGGACGTCGTCCTCGATCCGCACGCCGATCCCCGCGAGCTCGGGCGGCACGCCGTCGACGCCGACAGGGAAATAGAGGCCGGGCTCCACGGTGAGGACCATGCCCGGCTCGAGAGGGCGCGACGCCCCTGCGACCTTGTAGGCTCCGGCGTCGTGCACGTCCATCCCGAGCCAGTGGCTCGTGCGGTGGAGGAAGAACTTCTTGTAGTCCTCCTTGCCGAGGTGCTCCTCGAGAGATCCCTGGAGGGCGCCGAGGTCGAGGAGTCCCTGAACGAGGGTCGTGCGCGCGGCCTCGTGGATGGCCTCGTGGGGATTCCCGGGCCGCGCCTCGCGGATCGCCGCCTGCTGCGCGGCGAGCACCACGTCGTACACGTGACGCTGCGGGGCGGTGAAGGCGCCGCTCGCTGGGAACGTGCGGGTGATGTCGCCCGTGTAGCACTCGTACTCGGCGCCCGCGTCGATCAGCACGAGGTCGCCCTCCTCGATGCGCCGGCTGTTGTCGACGTAGTGCAGCACCGTCGCGTTCGGGCCCGATGCCACGATCGTGCCGTAGCCGACGCGCGCCGCGCCGAGGCGCCGGAACGTCTCCTCGATGACGGCCTGCACCTCGTACTCGAACACGCCGGGGCGTGCCATCTCCATCGCCCGCCGGTGCGCGGCCGCGCTGATGCCGACGGCGCGGCGCAGCGCATCGAGCTCTTCGGGCGACTTGCGCAGGCGCATCTCGTGGAGGAACGGCGAGGGATCGAGCAGGTTCGCCGGACCCTTGCCTTCCTTCTGGCGCGGCTTGCGTGCCTTCACGATCACGTCGATGAGGAGCCCGTCGAGGGCGGGGTCCTTGCCGAGGGAGACATGGACGTTCTCGCACTCGGCGAGAAGCTCGGGGAGCTTCCTGGGCAGGTCGCCGACGGGGAACGCCTCGTCGGCCCCGAAGATCGCCTTCGCCCCCTCGGGCCCTGCGCGCGCTCCATCCCACGCCTCCATGACGGGGTCCTTCGCGCGCACGAACAGGACGTAGGGCTCCCTGGCTCCGGGGCGCAGCACGGCCACGGCCTCCGGCTCCTCGAAGCCTGTGAGATAGAAGAGATCGGAGTCGGGGCGATAGGGGTGGTGGACGTCGCCGTTCCTGAGGTGCACAGGCGTCGCGCCGAAGATGGCGGCCCCGCCCGGGAGGGCTTCGAGGAACCGCCGGCGGCGCTCCGCGTGGAAGGCGGGGAGGGGCTCGAAGGCGCGCGTCATGGGGAGAGGATGATAGCAGCGATGGCGCGCCTCGCCGGTTGCCGCGCCCGTCGCTAAAATGGGTGGACGCTCCATGCGCGAGGTCCCGATGCACAGCCGGCAGACGTCCGAGACCCAGGAGCTGCCGTCGCTCGCGCGCACCGCCGTCGAGCCCCTGATGGTCCTCGGGTTCTCGGCGGACGCGACCCTCGACGAGGCCGCGCTCCTTGCCAGAGCGCTCGGCATCCAGGTCGCGCGGCTCGCGCCGGGCGCGGACCTCCCGGCGATCGAGGGCGATCAGATCATGGTGCTCGCGCTCGGGGCGGGCGCCGCGGAGGCGCTCCAGCCGTCGGCCGTCGCGACTCTCGCGCTGCGGCAAGACATCGGCGTCATCCTGGTCTGCGATCCCGAGGACCGGCCCGAGGCGATCCCGGAGGAGCGCGTGTTCTCCTACGCCCCGCCCCCGTTCCGGCCGAGGACGCTTCTGCGGCAGATCAAGAGCGCCGCGCTGACCGCACTCGAGGTGCGGCGCGCGAGGCTCCTCGAGAGCGAGCTCATCCACCGGACGCGCGAGCTTCGCGAGCTCAACGCGATCGGCATGGCGCTCTCCACCGAGCGCGATCTCGACAAGCTGCTCTCGCTCATCCTGCGGAAGGCGCGGGAGCTCGCCGGGTGCGACGCCGGGAGCCTCTACCTGCTCGAGGAGCGCGAAGGGGAGCCGTGCCTCATCTTCCGCGTGGCGCAGAACGACTCGGTCAACTTCGACAAGAGCGAGAGCACGCCCTTGCCTCTGAAGAAGAGCAGCCTCGCCGGGTTCGTGGTCCTGACGGGGCAGGTGCTCAACATCGAGGACGCCTACAACCTGCCGGAAGGGTCGGAGCTGAGCTTCGATCGCTCCTTCGACCAGAAGGGCGGCTACCGCACCAAGTCAGTCCTGGTGGTGCCGATGACCAACGTGAAGGGCGAGCGGCTCGGAGTGCTCCAGCTCATCAACCGCCGCCGCCAGCGGGGCGGCCGGAGGCTGACGCAGCAGAACGTCGACGACGAGGTGATCACGTTCTCGACGCCGACCGTCGACCTCGTGCTCTCGCTCGCGGGACAGGCGGCGGTCGCGATCGAGAACAACAAGCTCTACGCCGAGGTGCGGAACCTCTTCGAGGGGTTCGTCTCCGCGTCGGTGACCGCGATCGAGCAGCGCGATCCCACCACGTCGGGCCACTCGTTCCGCGTGGCGACGTTGACGACGTCGCTCGCCGACGTCGTCGCCCGTTCCGGCGAGGGACGGTTCCGCCAGGTGTCGTTCACCAGCGACCAGATGAAGCAGATCCGCTACGCAGCGCTGCTCCACGATTTCGGCAAGGTCGGCGTCCGCGAGGAGGTGCTGGTAAAGGGCAAGAAGCTCTACCCGGCGCACCTTGATCTCGTACGCGCACGGTTCGCCTACATCAAGAAGTGGATCGAGGCGGAGACACTGCGACAGAAGGTGGAGACGCTGCTCGGCCGCGGAGCCTCCGGGCTCGAGAAGGAGATCCCCGAGATCGAGCAGCGGCTCCAGGCCGAGCTCGGCCTCGTGGACGACGCGCTCGCGACGGTCCTGATCGCCAACGAGCCGACCGTGCTGGCCGAGGGCAACTTCGATGCCATCCACAAGCTCGGATCACGGACCTACCGCGACATCGGCGGCGAGGAGCGGCCGTTCCTCGATGAGAGGGAGGTGCGTCTCCTCTCCATCCGCCGCGGGAGCCTCGACGAGACCGAGCGGCGGCAGATCGAGTCCCACGTCACGCAGACCTTCGAGTTCCTCTCCCAGATCCCGTGGACGCGCGAGTTCCAGCGCGTGCCGGAGATCGCCTACGCCCATCACGAGAAGCTCACCGGGAAGGGCTACCCGCGCAAGCTCATCGCCGAGCGCATCCCCATCGAGTCGCGGATGATGACCGTCGCCGACATCTACGACGCCCTCACCGCGAGCGACCGCCCCTACAAGAAGGCGGTGCCCGTCCCAAAGGCGCTCGCCATCATCGAGGCCGAGGTGAAGGAAGGCCAGCTCGACTCCGACGTCGTGCGCCTGTTCATCGACGCGAAGGTCTACGAAGCGACGGCTTCCTCCTGATGGCGCGGCCGCTGCTCCCGACGGTCGATGTCGAGCCCGTGGAGCCGCACTCCGGATCGATCATCTGGCTCCACGGCCTCGGCGCCGACGGCCACGACTTCGAGCCCATCGTCCCCGAGCTGGGCCTGCCTCACGTGCGCTTCGTCTTCCCCCACGCTCCGCGGCGATGCGTGACGGTCAACATGGGCATGCTCATGCCCGCCTGGTACGACATCACCGATCTCGGCACCGCGGCCGGTTACGACATGGGCGACGTCCGCGAGTCGGAGGAGGACGTCGAGAACCTCATCGCCCGCGAGACGTCTCGCGGCATCGCCCCGCATCGCATCCTCCTGGCCGGCTTCTCCCAGGGCGCCGCCATCGCGCTCTACGCCGGCCTTCGCCACCCCGAGAAGCTCGCGGGGATCCTCGCCCTCTCCACCTACCTCATCGAGGCCGAAGCCCTCGCAACGGAGCGCAGCCCCGCCAACCAGAGCACGCCCATCTTCCAGGCCCACGGCACCCACGACCCACTCTTGCCGCTGCCGCTCGGACAGCTCTGCCGCCGTCAGCTCGAGGAGCTCGGCTACGACGTCGAGTTCCACACCTACCCGATGGCGCACCACGTCCTGCCCGAGGAGATCCGGGACGTCGCCGCCTGGCTGTCCCGGCGCGTGCCGCGCACGTCGTGACTTGCATCTCCGCCGGAGGCGGCGCTCGGTGGTGACCGAAGCCGACATCCGCCGCATCGCCATGGCACTGCCGGGTGCGCTGGAGCAACCGTCTTACGAGGGCCGCCCGTCGTGGCGGACCAAGCCGCGCATGTTCGCGTGGATCCGTCCCGACCCGGAGGCGCTGGTCGTCTGGGTGGAGTCCATCGAGACGAAGGAGGCGATGATCGCGCTCGACCCGCGCCGGTACTTCACGACGCCCCACTACGACGGGCACGCGATCGTGCTGGTACGCCTCGGCGCCATCGACCGATCGAAGGCGGCCGAGCTGATCGAGGCGTCCTACCGCGTGCGCGCGCCCCGGAGCCTGACGAGAGGGACGACCTCGAAGAAGGTGGCCACGACGGCGAGGCGCCGGGGGCGGACCTGAGTGCGGCCACGCCGGCTCGTGCTCAAATGACGTGATGAGCGCTCCAGAGCCTCCTCGGGATCTTCCGCGAGGACGAAGAAGGACGCTTCGAGAACACCGCCCTCTCGGAGCCGCTGCGCGATGGCGTGCCCGGATCCGTCCGTGACTACGTGCTCTACGCCGCTCATGACGGCAACCTCCTGGCTTGGATGCGGGTTCACGACGTGATTCGGACGGGCGAGCCGTCGTTCCCCGCGGCAACCGGGATGTCCATGTGGGACTACTTCCGCGCGAGGCCCGAGGTGGGCCAGCGCTTCGCCCGTGCAATGTCGGTCCTCTCGGCCGGGTCGGCGCCAGCGCTCTGCGCGGCCGTCGACTTCTCGAAGCTCACGTCGCTGGTCGACGTAGGCGGAGGCCAGGGGCGCGCGCTCGCGGGCATCCTCCGGGCCATCCCGGGCCTCCGGGGAGTGCTGTTCGACATCCCGGATGCCATCGCCGGTGCGCCGCTGGTCTTCGAGAGCGCCGGCGTGGCTGCGCGCGCGGAGTCGCGAGGCGATCGCGCCCGGCGGGACGCTCCTGGTCGTCGAAGCCGTGCTCGGGAAGGACAACGATCCCCATCCCGCGAAGTGGATCGATCTCCACATGATGGTGGCGCTCGGCGGCCGCGAGCGTTCGACCCACGAGTGGGACGCCTTGCTCCGTCACGCGGGATTCGAGATGGGGCGCGTGGTCCCCATGCCGGGCCTCCTCAGCGTGATCGAAGCCAGTCCCGCCTGATCGCGTCCCTGCGGGTCGCGATCGCGCCCTGACGCTCGCGGCTCCTCTCGACCTCGAGGATCGCGATCGCCCATGTCCGCCTATTCGCCTCGAGGCGCATACGGACCGATCTCGTGGAACCCGATGCGGCCGTGCCGGCGCCAGCCCGACTCCAGGAGCCACGTGCGTGGCGGCACGCGCGGCGGCGGACCCTTGGGGATCGCCTTCACGAGGTGCTGATCGCGCCAGCCGTCGAAATAGAGGCCCGACGAGAAGACGTCCACGCCCCCGAGCGGCGCGCGCGGTGGAGGCGGCGGCTCTGGGAGGTGATGGAAAGCGTTGTTGAGGATGTAGCGGAGGCAGTTCTTCACCTCCGAGGGAGTGGCCAGGACGTGCATGTGGTACCGCTCGGCGATGACCTGACCGCGCCGCTTCCTGAGCCGGTTGATGCCCCGTGCGATGCGCACCGCGAGGCCGGTCGCCCCGCGACGAAGCGAGTCCTTGCCTTCGCTCTCCACGATGAGGTGCAGATGCGTGTCCTGCACGGAGAAGTGGACGAGCCGGAGGCCGAAGCGCTCGCGTCCCTCCCGAAACGCCTTGCGCAGCACGCGGGCAGCCTCCCGGTTGCGGATCTTCCCCGCGTTCTTGTGGATCCGCAGCGTGAGATGGATCGGATGGTGGCGCGACACCTCCGGCCTCCGCCGGTGGGGGACGCCTCCGTGGGGCGATCGCGGCCGCCCGGCGCCCTCGCGCTTGCCCCCGCGAGCCTTGAATGGGAGATCCGCTTGCACAGGTGCCGGCATTTGATTAAGGCTATCTTATCTGGCGCCAGGAGTCAAGCCCTTTCCTGGGCGTCCTCGTCGCGCCTCGTGCTGCGAGGGGGTAGTTGGGGCCCGCGCGCGGACCGTCGCGAGCCTTCGTCGAAGCGACGCGCGTGTCAGCGGGGCGCACTCGCCGACCCTCGCGCCGTTGACGTGGTGACACGATCGGGGAGGGCACGGGCGAGCAGGTCGTGGCACGCGGCTTGGATCGTCGCTGGTCGAGGACAGAAGCTTGACTGCGAAGGCGGCGGTGGCCGCCTGGCTCGTGTGGTGGTCGGGCGCGAGCGCGTCCGAGGATCCGACCGCGGCCTTCCTGGCGGCGGCGCGGCAGGGCAGGGCAGCGGAGGTGAAGCGTCTCCTGGCGGCGGCGCCCGAGCTCGTCGGCGCGACCACCTGCGAGCGCGAGACGGCGCTGATGCTCGCTGCGATGGGCGGTCACTTGAAGACCATGAGGGTCTTGCTCGATGCCGGAGCCGAGATCGACGCCGCGGGGCCGGACGGCAAGACGGCGATCGCGCTCGCGGCGGAGCAGTGTCAGGTTGGGGCCGCCCGGTTGCTTCTCGGCGTTGGCATCAAGGTCTGGGATCACGGCACTGCCGATCTCGTCCTTGCGGCGAGGTCTGGCTGCGCGTCCGTGATCCGGGAGGCGCTGCGCGCGGGCGCGAGGCCAGTCTGGCCCGAAGGCGACCGTCACACGCCCCTAGAGGAAGCCGTGGAGGCCGGGTGCGTGCCGTGCGTGAGCGCGCTTCTGGAGAGGACGGTGCCTCTGGCGCGGGATGAGCGGCGAAAGGTGGTCGCGTGGGCGGCGGAGCGAGGAGACGTCGTTCTCCTGCAGCGTCTCCTCGCGCTCGGAGAACTCTCCGATGACGGTGGAGTGGCGGAACGCCGGGCGCTTCGCGCGGCCGTCGAGGCCTCGAGGGTACGCACCGCTAGGCAGCTCCTGGTGGCGGGAGCGGATCCCAGCGGCGAGGAGGTGAGGGCACGACGTTGCTCTCGGCCGCGGTCGTGCGCGACGACGCCGCGATGGTGCGGCTGCTCCTTTCGCAGGGACTCCCCGTCGACGGAAGGGACGAGTACGGCGTGACGGCGCTCATGTACGCCGCGCACCGTGGACGTCGGCGGATCGTCACGGCGTTGCTTCGGGCGGGTGCGGACCCCAACCTGCTGACGGAGGACCGACGCAGCGCGCTCATGCTCGCCGCGGAGACGGGTCAGGAGGCGATCGCCCTCGCGCTCGTCCGGGCGGGCGGCGATCGGCGACAGGAGGATCGCTGGGGCCGTACGGCGGCTGACTACGCAGCGGCCAGAGGATACGCACGCCTCGCGCGGGTTCTCGGCGGGCGGAGGCCGGTCGTCCGGTCAGCCTTCCGTGCCGCGCCGCCCATCCGCCCGGCGCTGCTCGAGAAGTTTCCGGCCCCGAGCCGGGATCCATCCAAAGGCTGCGACGAGTCCTGGTGCGTCGCGGTCGGCCGGACGGAGCGCGTCTGCGTGGGACGAACGGGATCCGATCAGGAGGCGCGCATCGAGCGTCGCGCGCAGGTGATCGCGCGATGGTCGAGTCCTGGCTTCGATCCGCGGGACTTCGAGGTGCTGATGGCCGATCTCGACGGCGATGGAGACAGGGAGCTCATCGTCGCGCGCCACTGCTACACCGGCAACGGTCTGGGCATCGCCTACTGGACGGTCGCGATCCTCGACGGCAGCGGCGGAGCTCCGCTCCTGTTCACGGTCCACGACTACGGCGTCGGCACATTCGAGGCGATCGAGGACGAGATCATCGTCAACGTCACGCAGTGGGCCCGCGGATCGGATCCGGTCCGGGGCGACGGCACCTACTTCCAGGCGACGCCGTTCCGGTATCGCGCCGGCGTGCTGGTTCCGGCGCTCGACCGTGCCGCGAGGAGACGGCGGCTCTTTCACGTCTCATGCCCGGAGTGTCGCGATGCCTCGGTTCGATGCTGGCTCTCAGGCCCGTTCGCGGAGGCGGCCGCCTGCGATCCTCTCCCCGTGGGGCACCCGTACGGCGGATCGATCGTGCGCCTTCTCGCCACGGACGATGGCGTCGTCGCGATCGACGTGGTGCTGGACGGAGGCGGGGAGTGCGGCCTGGATCTCTCCGGTGCAGCGACGGACCTGGGCGAACGGATCGAGACGGTCGTCGACGGCCGGAGTGGGCGCGAGTACCCGCCTGATTACCACCCCGCGGACGTCGCGCGGTGGCTCACCGGCAGGCGTTGCACGTTGCTCCTGGACCAAGACGGCGGCGGACGAGACGTCCTCTGGATCTGGTGAACGAGGTCGTGCCGCTTTCTGCTTCCCCGCCGTCAACGGGATCGAGACTCCGCTGGTCCAGCTGGCGGGACATCGGCGAGGCGCGTCCAGACGGGGAGCCCCTTGCCCAGGACCAGATCGCGCTCGCGGTTGGCGCCGGGGGACTCGCCGAGCAGGAGCAGGCCGTCGCATCGATCCACGACCGCGAGCGAGATGGTCATGATCGCCTCGTAGCGCTCGGACGGAGGAAGGCGGGCGACGACGGGGAGCGCGGCGTTGACGCCGATGACGGGCACGTGGCCGCGGGCGAGGAGCTCCGCGGCTGCCTGGTTCATGCGGTCGAGATTCCGCTGCCGCTCCGCTTCGGTGGGCGCGGAGTAGGGGCCGGCGACGGCGATGAGCATCAGCTCCGGCGCCAGAGGCGGCGCGTGAGGGCGCGCGCGAGCGACCGGACGCCGGAGATGCGCCCGGCGCGGCCATGGTCCTGCGACGTCGAGGGCGCGGGCCGGTCGTAGAGGATGCGGACGTGGCAGAGCGTGGGGCGATCGGCGCTCGCGAGCGCGGCGTCGAGGCCGGCGTCGAGCGCGAGATCGTTCTCGATGCGGACGTTGCGGGCGCCGAGCGCCTGGGCGAGGGCGCGGAAATCGACTCCGGGTCCCTTGCGGCCGCGAGCCGGCGGCATCGCGCCGGGCTCGTCTTCCTTCTCCTCGAGAACGAAGACCGGGAGCGGGACGCGGAGGTCGACGGCGGTGCGAAGCTCGATGGCGGTGACCAGGAAGGATGCGTGCCCGGTGACGGTGACGACGGGGCGGTCGGGCTGCGCGAGCTTCGCTCCGATGGCCGCGGGAAGCGCGAGTCCCAGCGCCTGATCGCTCGCGGGCACGTGGAAGGTGTTCGGCTGGTAAACCGAGAAGGCGTGCAGCGCCCACAGCGCGTGGCGGCCCGCATCGACGACGAGGACGCCATCGCGGGCCATGCGGCTCCGGAGGCGCGAGTAGAAGAGCTCGGGCTGGACGCCGTCCTCCCGCGGCGCGAGCGTGAGCGATGCCGCGTGATCGCGCTTTCCCTTCTGGATGCGCTCGCGCAGCTTTCGCTCGGGCGCGCGACGGCCCGCGGCGGAGAGGAGCGGCAGGGCCGAGCGCGGATCCGATGCGATCACGAGATCCGCAGCCGACGCGGGATCGGGGCTCGAGTCGATCTGGATCACGGTGACGCCCTTCCGGGTGGGAGGGGGTACACGCCCGATCCCAACCGCGAGGATCACGTCCCGCGTCTCGACGATCCGCCGTGCGTGGCGCGGCCCGGCGTCGAAGTCGCCGTGTCCGATGGCGAGGGGATGATCGTCGCCGAGCGCGCCGCGTCCGAGGGCGGTGCCCATCGACGGGGCGCCGAGGTTCTGGGCTAGCTGCGCGAGCTCGGTGGCCGCGGGGAGTGCTCCGGGCCCGACCATGATCCCGGGGCGATGAGCGCCGTGCAGCATCCCGATCGCCCGCTCGATCTTCGCGGGCTCCTCGGGATCTCGTAGGAGCGCGCCGGGATCCGGTACGGGTGCCAGCGTCCTCGGCGCGCTTTCGCCGAGGAGTCGCTCCGGCAGGAGGAGGGCGACCGGTCCCCCGCGCCCCTCGCGCGTCGCGCTCCACGCCGCGGCGACCACCTCGGCGATCCGCGGCGCGCTCTCGACGATCAACACGTTCTTGAAGGGCCGGAGCGGCAGCCGCTCGAAGGCATCCGATCCCGCCTCTCCCGGCAGCGTGACGACGACGAGCATCGGCACGCCCAGGAGGCGCGCCTCGCCGATCGCCGAGAGGCTCTGGTCCAGACCCGGCGAAGGCGTCAGCAGGAGAGCGGCCGGCGCCCGCTCGAGCCTGCCGTCGCCCAGCGCCATGAACGCGCCGCCGAGATCGCTCACGGGAACGCAGGGCTTCAGCGGCGGCTCGCCGCGCGTCCCGCCTTTCAGGCAATCCCAGAGCGGGAGGTCGAGTGCCTGGGGCATCCCGTAGACGCGCGCCACGCCGGCGTCTGCGAGCGCACCCACGAGAAGGCGCGCGCCCGTCGAGAGGATCGGCTTGGCGCTCATCGAGACGCGTTCCCGTTCACGGCGCGATGATCCTAGCCGGTCGGCAGGCTACGATCGCGGGATGCGACGCTTCCCCTTCGTGCTCGCCGCCACACTGATCTCCGTCTCCGGGCGGTCGTTCGCCCAGACGGCGACGCCTGCCCCGACGCTCCCGCCCGGTGCGGAGGAATTCCCGCTCGTCCCCGCGCACGAGCCCGAGACGTTCGGCGGTGCCGCCGCCTCTCCCGCCGCGGCGCCGGTCCCGGCATCCGGAGGCTCGATCTCCGGGAAGATCACGATCGCGCCGGAGCTCGCGTCCAAGGTCGGGGCGAACGACATCCTCTACGTGATCGCGCGTCCCGCCGCGGGAGGACCGCCGCTCGCGCTCAAGCGCATCTCGCCGATCTCGTTTCCCGCCTCGTTCACCCTCACGTCCGCGGACAACCCCATGGGAGGCGGGGCGGGTCTCAGCGGCAAGCTGATGATCAAGGCACGCGTGGACAAGGACGGCGACGCGATGTCGACGACGGCGGGCGATCTCGAGGGCATCCTGAAGGAGACCGACGCGGGCGCGACCGACGCCTCCGTCATCATCGATCACGAGATCGAAGGGGAGTAGGGCGGTCAGACCGGTTTGCGTGCGATGCGCCAGCGGAGCTCGGGGAGGGCCGCGGGATGGGCCGCGAGGATCGCCTCGGGAGCGATGCGGCCGGACGCGAGCTCGGACCAGTCGATCGCCCGGCCCGACAGGTAGGAGAGCGCGCCGCCCGCTTCCTCGAGGCTGACCGCGGCGGCGGCGATGTCCCAGAGGGAGCCGCGGCAGAGGGCGGCTTCGGCGGTGCCGCGCGCGACGTAGGCGATGTGACCCGCCGTGCTGCCGAGGGATCGTCCCTTGCCGGCGAGCTCGATGAGGTAGCGCCGGTGAGCGTTGCTCGGCAGGAGCAACAGCGTCTCGACACCGAACGGAAGCGGGCTCGGGATCTTGCGGAGCCGTCGCGCCCCCTCGCAGGCGCCCTCGCCGCGCTCGGCGGAATAGGTTTCGCGCAGGGCGGGGAAGTGGACGACGCCCATGCGGGGGACGCCGTCCTCCAGGAGCGCGATGGAGATCGTGTAGAGCGGGATGCCGCGGCTGTAGGCGCTCGTGCCGTCGATCGGATCGAGTGCCCAGAGGTGGCGGCCCGATCCGCCGCGGCGCGCGCCCTCCTCCCCGAGGATGCCGTGATCGGGGAACGCCTCGCGGATCTCTCGGACGAAGATGCGCTCGATCGCGCGATCCGCCCTGGTGACGATCGTGTGGTCCTCCTTGCGGGTGACGCGCACGGAAGACTGGCCGGGCCTGCGCGCGTGGGCGAGCGCGACGCGGGCCGCCTGGCGCGCGAGCCGCTCGGCGAAGCGGCGCGGGCTCACGAGATCGAGAGCTCGAGCTTCGTGGCCGCGGACGGCGTGAGGCGCTTGTAGCTTCCCTGAAGCCATGCCCGCACCTCGGAGGCGTAGCGGCCGGAGAGGCGGCTCTCGGACGGACCTCCAGGCAAGCACGTCTCGGCCACCATCTCGTCGCCGACCTCCATCAGCGTGCGGTACGACGGGGCGACGAAGACGGGCCGCCCGCGCGACTTGAAGAGCGATCCCTGGCGCGGCGTGGCGCGCCCACCCGACACCGGGAGCGGACCCTTGTCGAAGCCAAGGACGCCGGGCAGGCGCCCGCCGAGGAAGATGTGCCCCATCTGGAAACGCTGCACCTCGCCCCAGGGATGCCACGGATGGGTGAAGGCCCGCGCGGCGGCGGCGCGCAACACGGCGTCCCGCCTGTCGCGCGGGAGCCAGCGCGAGTCGCCGCGATAGAGCGCCTCGTCGAGCTGCCCGAACATGAAGACGGGCAGGCTGGTCTCGTCGAAGATGTGGGAGAGCCAGGCCCGCGTGAACCCGCCGGCGCCCGCGCCGGCCGCGTCGCCATAGACCGTGAGGACAATCTCGCGCCACAGGTTCTCGAACAGCGTCGCCTCGCGCGACTCCGGCGTGTAGCGGAAGTCCCACTTCGCGAGGGCTTCCTTCTCCTTGCCGTCGGGCAGGTGGGGCATGAGGCGCGGCATCAGCCGCTCCGCCTGCAGGCTCTTGAGGTCGAGCTGCGCCGTCTTCAGGATGTCGAGGTGCGCCTTGGGCGTCGAGAGGATCTTCTCGATGCGCTTGGCACGGCAGTCGGGGTGCGGAACCGAGATGATCGGCGGCTGGCCCGCGTCGTTCCGGTTGTCGTTGGCGCTGACCAGGATCCCGCTCGGCGGGTTCACGACGCGCGGCAACCCCTCGGGATCGCGGAACCCGCTCCACCCGCTGTCGCTCTCCCATCCGGCGATGGGATAAAGGCCGCTCCATCCAGGACGGCGCACCGGGTAGCGGCCGCCGAGCTGATAGCCGATGTTGCCCCAGCGATCCGCGACGATCCAGTTGAGCGGAGGGATGTCGGTCGTCCGGATGATCGGCATCGCCTCCTCGACCGAGTGGGCGTGGGCGAGGTGGTAGAGCGCCCCGAACGTCGCGGCGCCGGTCGCCTTGCTCCCCGACCATCCGAAGCAGAGATGGCGCCCGTCACCGCTTCCTTCGAGGATCCCGTGCGAGGTCTCGCGGATCTCGACGTCGGCCGCTCCCTTGCCGCGCCGCCCGATCCGCTCGCGCCGCGTGGCGAGGGGGACCCATCCGTCGCCGCGCCGGACCCGGCCGTCCTTGACCTCCTCGACCCAGAAGTCGATCACGTCGGCCATCGAGTAGGTGACGCCCCAGGCGATGTCGTTCGACCGCGCCGAGATGAACCCCGGCCCTCCCGGGATGGTCGATCCCTGGACGCGGAAGCCCCCGCACTCGGTCATCGCCTCCATCCAGATCGCGGGGAGCCGGTTCACCATCAGGTGCGGGTCGTTGCCCAGGAGCGCCTTTCCGGAGACGGAACGCGCGCCTCCGACGGCGAAGACGTTCGATCCCACCGCCGCGAGCGATTGCGCGAGCGGCGAGCGCTCGGTGAGCCCCTGAGCGTGGCCGACGCTCCTGACGAGCTCGGCGTCCATCCCGTCGAGGTAGGGATCGAACATCTCCTTCAGGAGCTCGGGATCGACGCCACGCCGCACGGCGTCGATGACGAAGCGCTCGGCGTCCTCCTGGATCTCCGCGAGCCCTATGAAGGTCATCACCTTCAGGACGAGCAGGCAATGCCAGGGCTCCCAGCGCTCGGCGTCGAGCCCCACAAGGCGCATCTCGAGCGTCTTCTTTCCTCTCTTCTCGGTGAAGGCGACCGCGTTCACGCCCTCGACGTAGGCGTCCAGGAGCGATGCCAGAGGGGGCTCGATGAGGGAGGCCTGCTCCTTCGAGTCCGCGGCCAGGCGAGCCCCGCGGACCTTGACGTCGTAGTCGAACAGGAGCGGGTGATCGGCGAGCAGCTCGGCGGAGCGCCCCTCGCCGACGATGCGGACGGACTGCATCTGGAGCCACCGGTCCCGCGCGTGCGCCATGCCGAGGCCGTGGAAGACGTCCTTCTCCGTCTGGCCCTTGATGAGCGGGACGCCGGCGCGGTCTCTCCAGATCTCGATCCTGGCGGCCATCGCGCGCGAGTGTAGCAGCGCTATGCTTACCCATCACCCCTACGGCGATGGCGATGAAGGACGATCCCGATCGCACGGAGCTGGCCCGTCCCGCGGTGCCGAAGATCCTCGGTCGCTACGAGATCCAGGAGAAGCTCGGCGGAGGCGCGATGGGGGATGTCTACGCGGCCCACGATCCGCTCATCCATCGCGACGTCGTCCTGAAGACGGTCCAGAGGGGCCTTCTCGGCGGGAAGAAGGATGCCGAGGAGATGCTCGACCGCTTCCGTCGCGAGTGCAAGCTCCTCGGCGCGTGTAGCCACCCGAACGTCGTGGCGATGTACGACGCCGGCGAGGACGAGCCGACCGGCACGATGTTCCTGGTGATGGAGCGCGTGGAGGGCATCGATCTCCAGTCGCTCCAGAAGGGCGCAGGGAAGCTCCCTCCAGAGCAGGTCCAGGAGATCGCCCTCGGCCTCGCGCGCGCCCTCGAGGCCGCACACGCGCGCGGGATCGTCCACCGCGACGTGAAGCCCTCCAACATCCTGCTGGCGGTGGACGGAACGGTGAAGCTCACGGACATCGGCATCGCGCGCACCGCGGGCGATCAGATCACGCGCGAGGGCACGGTCGTCGGTACGCCGACCTACCTCGCCCCCGAGCAGCTCGTCGGCAACGCGCCGCTCGACGGCCGCGCCGATCTCTTCTCGCTCGGCATCGTGCTCTACCAGCTCCTCTCGGGCCGCCATCCGTTCCAGGGCAAGGACGTCGCGGAGACCTGCGCGCGCCTCCTCCACGACGAGCCCGTGCCGATTCGGGATGCCGTGCCGGAGACGCCGCCGGTGCTGGCGGCGACGATCGCGAGGCTCCTCGCGAAACGCGCTTCGGACCGACCGCGAAGCGCCACCGAAGTGATCGCGGCCCTCCTCGGCGAGCGCACGGAGGACGCGAGCACGCTCACCCTCGAGAAGCCCGTCGCGCGCAGCGGCCTGCGTGTCCCGCTCGTGGTCGCCGCCATCGTCCTGCCCGCGGCGCTCGCGCTCGGCTGGGGGATCTCCTCGATCTACCGCGGCGCGCGCGGGCTCTTCGCTCCGCCCGTGGCGAAGTCGGCCGCCCCGACTCCGGCGACGCCGACCCTCGTCGAGGTCCCGGGACCCGCGCCGACCGATCGCCGCCCGTTGCCGCCGAAGCCGGAGGACGCGGCCTCGCGAGCAAGGCGGGAGCGCGAGTTCCGCAGGATGGAGCAGGAGTACCGGGACTTCCAGGAGAAGCGCACGCCGGCGCCGTAGCGCTGGCATCGATGTGGCGATCGCCCGCGCGTGGTAACTTGGCGCTCCGCGAGAGGGGGTGGCCGCCACATTCATCATTGATGCACCTGCCGTCTTCGCTCTCGGGGTCGTCACGTCCCTCTTCGCCGTGGACCGCCGCGAGGGCGCGCCGTTCTTCAGGGTCTGGCCGTTCGGGCACGGCCTCGTGATGACCGCGCTCTTCTTCGGGACGGCCGTGGCGTCCTATGCGCTCGAGCCGGAGTGGATGTTCATGTACTTCGTGCCCGGCCCGTCCGTGGGCACGGCGGGCCTCGCCTACATGGGGATCCTCCTCTATGCGCTGCCGTACGTCGCGGGCTTCGCGCTCGCGCTCGAGGCCCGGCAGCGCGCGAGGTCCCTCGCGGCGGCTTGCCTCCTCGGCGCGCTCGCGGCCCAGGTGATGGTGGTCGGCGGGCTATGGGAGCGCTACATCAGGGTCGGAAGCCTGGAAGCATGGCGCGCGGGAACCGCCGTGCGCCTCCCCGATCACCTCCCGCTCGCGCGCGTGTCGGGCACGGGAGGCGCTCTCATCGTCATGTGGCTCGCCGGCGTCGCCCTCGCCTACGTCCCGCGATGGCGCGCGTGGCGCCGGACCGAGCCTCGCTACCTGAACCGCGCGGAAGAGGCGATCGTCGCTGCGCTCGCGATGCGGCTCCTCCCGGGCGACCGCGACGCGAGCGCGCTCGCGCGCCAGCTCTCCCGCTACATCGGCAGCATGACGTTCCCGAACCGCGCCGGGTTCCGGCTCGTCCTTTTCGGCGCCCAGTGGCTGCCGCCCTTCGTGACGCGCGTTCCCTCGCGCTTCGTCGATCTCGAAGATGCGGGCAAGGACGCCTACCTCCGCGCGCTCGAGCACCACCCGAAGGACCTCCTGCGCATGGTGCTGATCGTCCCGAAGACGTTGCTCTCGGTCCTCCATTACGAGCGCCCCGAGGTGCTGGCGACGATCGGCGCCGACTATCACTGCCGGCAGGAGGCGCGGCCGCCCGCCTTTCCCGACACGCCGCGGGTCATGGAGCGATGAGCGGCTCGATCACGCCGGGGGACCGGGTCGATCGCGACGTCCTCGAGCAGGCCGACGCCGTCATCGTGGGGAGCGGATGCGCCGGCGCCGTGCTCGCGTACGAGCTCCAGTCGGCCGGACTCTCGTGCGTCGTCCTCGAGGAGGGCAGCCACTACACGCGCGAGCAGTACGGGCGCTTCACGCCGAGCGAGTCGCTGCGCTATCTCTACCGCGACTACGGGGCGGCGATGGTGATGGGTCAGGGCGACACGCCCAACATCTACCTCCTCGTCGGCAAGTGCGTGGGCGGCAGCTCGGTCATCAACGGAGGCGTCTGCTTCCGCACTCCACCCTACGTCATCGACGCGTGGCGGCGCGACCATGGCATCGAGGAGATCACGCACGACGAGATGGACCGCGCCTTCTCCCGGGTCGAGGCGATGCTCTCGGTGCAGCGCGTGCGCGAGGAGTTGCACAACGAAGGCGTGAGGCGCTTCCGGGCGGCGGCCGACCGCCTGGGCTACGGCGGCCACACGATCGATCGCAACGTCGAGGGCTGCGATGGCTGCTGCCGCTGCATCTTCGGCTGCCCCCACGATGCGAAGCGCAACGTCCTGGTCACCTACCTCGCCGAGGCAGTGCGGCTCGGGGCGCGCGTCTACGCCGACGCGAAGGTCGATCGCATCCTCGTGTCGGGTGGGCGCGCCGAGGGCGTGCGCGCGCACGTCGTCGACCCCGTCGCCGGCCATCGCCGCCACAAGCTGATCGCGCGCGGCAAGGTCGTGATCCTCGCGGCCGGCGCCGTGCACTCGCCGCTCATCCTCCAGGGAAGCGGCGTCGCGCTGTCGTCGGGCCAGGTGGGGAGGAACCTGACCGTCCACCCGGCCGCGCGCGTCTGGGGAGAGTTCGCCGATGCCGTCGATCCCTGGCGCGGCTCCTTCCAGAGCTACGTCGTCGATCACTTCTACGCCGAGGCGATCAAGCTCATCAACATCTACCCGTCCATCGGCGTGCTCGCCGCCACGCTGCCCGGATTCGGCCGCGACAACGCCGCCATCATGGAGCGCGCGCGGAACATCTCGGCGTACGGGACGATGATCTCCGACGTCTCGACCGGCCAGGTGCGCCGCGTGGGCCCGTGGCCCGTGATGACCTACCGCATGCTCCCCGTGGACAAGGGGAAGCTCGTCCGCGGCGTGAAGCTCCTCGGCCAGATCTACTTCGAGGCCGGTGCGAAGCGGCTCTACCTCCCGTTCCATCTCCATCCCGTCGCCGAGACGCCGGCCGACCTCGACCGCATCACGCCCGAGGCGATCTCGGGGCGCGAGATCGAATCGTCCGCCCAGCATCCCCTCGGGACGTGCCGCATGGGGAAGGAGCCGAAGAGGAGCGTCGTCGGACCCTGGAACGAGACCCACGACGTCAGGAACCTCTTCGTCGTCGACGCGTCGACCGTCCCGACGTCGGTCGCGGTCAACCCGCAGATCACGATCATGGGGCTCGCGACGCGCGCCGCGTGGCACCTCGTGCAGGAACGGGGGAGGTACTTTGCCTGACGGCCCGGATGGCGGCGGCAGGTTCACGAGCAACGCTCTCTTCGTGCTCGCGGCGCGGATCGTCGGGCTCGCGTCGGGGCTTGCCACCTCGGTCGTCATCGCGCGCGTCCTCGGCGCGGCGGGGCAGGGACGCTACGCCTTCGCGATGCTCTGCGCGACGTCGCTCGTCATCGTGTGCAGCCTGGGCGTCGGACCGGCGACCACCTACCAGCTCGCGCGTGGTCGCCGCGAGCCGTCGGTGGTGCTCGGCAACACGCTCCTTCTCGCCGTATCCGTCTCGCTGCTCTCGACGGTCGCGGGGCTCGCCCTCGCGCGCTTCTTCGACCCGGAGGCGCGAGGCGACGTCGTGCTCGCGCTGGCGACGATCCCGTTCACGTTCCTGATCTCGAGCCTCCAGGCGATCTTCAGCGGCCTCCAGCGCTTCAAGGAGTGGGGCCTCGTCTCCTCGCTCCAGAGCGCGATCGCGCTCTCTGCGATCGCGGCGTCGCTTCTCTACTTCAGGGCGGGGACGCGCGGGGCGCTCGCGGGCATCGCCATCGCATACGCGCTCACCTCCGTCATCGCGAGCGTCTGGCTCGCGCGCGTCACGGGCATCGCGTTCCGCCCGGATCTCGCCTACGTCCGCGAGGCGCTCGGCTACGGCGTGCGCGCCAACATCGGCAACGCGGTCCAGTTCCTCAACTACCGCGTCGACCAGTTCCTCGTCGACTTCTACCTCGGCAAGGCGCAGCTCGGCGTCTACTCGGTCGCGGTCAACATCTGCGAGCAGCTCTGGCTCGTGCCCGACGCCGCGTCGACGGCGATCTTCCCGCGCGTCGCCGCCGACCAGGGCGCGGCGAAGAACGCCTTCACCCCGGTCGTGACGCGCAACGCGCTCGCCCTCGCCCTCCTCGGCGCGCTCGCGGCGTTGATCCTCGCGCCCTGGGTCGTGCCCCTGGCCTGGGGCGCCCCGTACGCGGCCGCGGTCCCTGCCCTCGCGCTGCTCTTGCCCGGCATCGTGGTGATGGCAGGCGCCAAGGTCCTCGGCGGCGACATCGCGGGCAGGGGCAAGCCGCTCACCAACAGCCTCGTCGCGCTCGCCGGCCTGGGCATCAACCTCGCGGGCAACCTCTTCGCGATCCCCCGCTACGGCATCAACGGCGCGGCGCTGGTCTCCACGCTCACCTACGCGGTGATCTTCGGCGGCCTCCTCGCCACCCACTGCGCCCTCACGGGCAATCGGCCCTGGCAGGTCATCGCCGCCCGCCGCTCCGACGTCGCCCTCTGGCGCGCCGCCGCCACCCGCCTCGCCGCGCGGCTCGGGTGAATCCGCGATCCGAGCCACGGCCCGAGCTTCTCTTCGAGGCAATCGGCTGTCGAAACATCGGCGCCCCGGTTGTCTCTAGGAGCTTCCGGGGAGGCTTGCCACCTCGGGCAGCGCGGGGCGGGGGCGGAGCTCCACGCGGCTCCCGGGATCGGATGCGTAGCGGGCGAGGGCCTTCGCGAGGAGGGCGGCGTCGAGGCCGTAGCGGAACGGGTGCAGGGCGAGGTGGGCTCCCGTCCATACGGCGTCCTGCTCGAAGCGCTTCTGGAGCGCCTTGCGCGCCCGCTCGGGATCGCTGCCGAGAGCGGTGGCGGCGACGGCGTCGGGATCGGCCAGGAGGATGAGGACGACAGGGTTGCGCTGGATCTCGCCGAGCGAGACGTCCTTGAGCGAGTCCCAGGGGACGAGCACCTGCCACTGCGGGCGGCCGATGCGCAGGCCTCCCGGCTCGAAGACGAGATAGTCGTCGCGGCCTCGTCCCGCCGCCACGAGGATCAGCACCGCCAGCCCCGCGATCCCCATGAGGACGATCGCTCCGAGATAGACCGGGGATGGGTTGATGTGGGCCCAGAGGAGGATGGTCGAGAGCGCCACCAGGCCGAGTCCCATCAGGGCCAGTCGCCCGCGCTTCATGCGGATGGGGACCGATCCGGCGACGCTGACGGACGAGGCCGTGGCGTTCCTCCCGCCCGCGAGCCGCTGCCGGACGCCCCAGATCGCGATGCCGAGGCAGGTGCCGAAGAAGGCGATCGTCGCGACGGCGCCGCGCACGTCCTTTCCCGTGACGAGGATGAGGATGCCGGCGGCGACGAACGCGCCGCTCACCCCGACGAGCAGCCAGTCCGTCCACCGCGGCTTCACGGACGCCTAGTGCCCCGTAACGGATGGATCGGTAGGTGGATCGGCGCGCAATCGGCGGCGCTCGCGAGGCGCGCCGACGACGCATCCCGTGTTGGATTCGGAGGAGGCGCAACGACGCCAGCGCCGTCGAGGGCGCGCCGAGGCGCTATCGATCCATCCGTTACGGGGCACTAGGAGCCTCCCCACTTCTCGTCGGACGTCGGGGTGCCGGCGGGTGGGCCGAACGGATAGAGGATCTGCTCGATGACGTTCTCGGCCTTGAGCTGCACCATGCCTTCCTTCTCGGTCTTCTTCAGCGCCTCGATCGCCGGGATGGCCCGCGTGTCCTGCTGCATGCGAAGGCCCTCGAGAGCGCGCAGCCGGATCAGCATGTCCTTGTCCTGGAGCGCGGCGAGGAGCGCCTGGAAGGCGCGCTCCGATCGGTAGAAGCCGAGGAACATGACGGCCCGGAGGCGCTCGTTCGCGTCGTCGCTGACCGCGTCGTTGAGCAGGACCTGCAGCGGCGGTCGCCGCGAGGCGTCCGGGAAGGCGTGCGTGAAGTCGGCGCGCGGCAGCGCGGTGCGCGGCGCGGCGAGCGCGGCGATCTTCTCCTGACCGTCGATCGATCGATCGCCGTCGTAGACCCCGCCGTTCGCCGCGATCGTGTAGGCCTTGCCGCCGACGACGGCCTGCCAGGCATTGGGTGGGTGCGACATCAGCGCGACGACGATCGTGCCGACGACGAGCGCGACGCAGAGGAGCGGGACGAGGAGCTTCACTTGATGCCCCGGATCTCCGGCGAGAGCCGCGTCACGACGAGGTTCTCGCGCACCGGGGTCTGGCACGCGAGCACCGCGACCTCCTTGCCGGTGCGGGGATCGAGGTGGTGGATCTTGCAGTTCTCGCACTCGCCGTTCCAGCAGAACTTCCCGTAGCTGATGGTGGCGGTGTTGAGGAACTGGAAGCAGCGCAGGATGGTGTTGTTTTCGGGCACCTCGAAGCGCCGGCTGATGACGTAGATCGGGATCAGCCGATCGTATGGCTCGAAGAGGTCGCCCATGGAGAAGTCCTGCCGCCGCCCGCTCCGGAGGATGATAGCAGCATGACGAGACGCGCCTCGTCGTTGCCCACGTTGCTCCTGGCGCTCCTCGCGGGCGCGTGCGGCTCGGACCGCGCGGCCTTCACCCGCGTCGTCGCGTCGACCCAGGAGGTCGAGTCCGAGCTCGCGCGCGTTGCCCAAGAGGCAGCTGCCGGTCACCCCGATCCCGCGCTCGCGCCGCTCCTTGCCGCGGTCCCCGCGGGCTCGAGCCGTGACGTCTCGATCGAGCTTCGCGACCTGCGCTTCGACGGGGATGCGCCCAGGTCGCTCCGGGCGTTCGCGGAGGTGCGCGCCAGCGCCGGGGAGGGCACGGCGCTCTCGCGAGCGGAGATCTCCGGCGACGTGTCGCGCCGTGGGGACGGCACCGCCCTGGCGCTCCATGCTCCAGAGAGCGTGGCCGCGACGTCGCGCGCGCGACCGGCCTACCGCGACGTCACCGTCGCTTCGGGCGTCGCCGACGTTCATCATGCTCCGCCGATCCAGGCCCAGAACCATCTCGTGCGCGGCATCTGGCCGGGGTCGGGGGCGGGCGCCGCGGACGTGGACGGCGACGGCGACGTGGATCTGCTCGTGCTGGACGGCGAGCGGAGCATCCTCTACGAGAACGACGGCGACGCCCGCTTCACCGACGCGACCGACCGTCGCCGGCTCTCGGGGCTCGCCGGTACCGGCTGCGCCTTCGCCGACTTCGACGGCGACGGCGATCCTGACCTCCTCGTCACCGACGTCTTCGCGGACAACCGTCTCTTCGAGAACGCCTCGGGGGCGTTCGTGGATCGGACCGCGGCGTCCGGCACGACCGGCTGCAGGAAGGCGAGCTCGGTCGCCGTCGCGGACTACGACGGCGACGGGCTCCTCGATGCCTACGTCTGCAGCTCCGGCGATTACTACAGCTTCCTCCCGGACCCGGTCTGGAACGCGCGCAACGGCTATCCGAACCACCTCCTCCGGAACCTGGGCGGGCTCCGCTTCGCCGATGCGGCGCCGGGCGCGGCGGTCGACTCCCGCGGGTGGTCGCTTGCGGCCTCGTTCGCGGACTACGACGGCGACGGAGATCAGGACCTCTACGTGGCCAACGACTTCGGGCTGAACCAGCTCTTCCGCAACGAGGGCGACGGGACGTTCCGCGAGACGACGAGGACTTCGGGTACGGGCGATAGGGGCTACGGCATGAGCGTCACGTGGGGCGATGCCGACGAGGACGGTCGCGAGGACCTCTACGTCTCCAACATCGAGAGCCGCTACGCGTTCCTCCTCGACGACAAGAACTTCCCGCTCCCGATCCTGGGGAAGCTGTTCCGCTTCCGCGTCGTCCCCATGATGCGGACGATGCTCTCGGGGAACTCCCTCTTCCGGAACCGCGGGGACGGCACGTTCGAGGACGTGACGCGCGCGCGCGACGTCTGGCGCGGCGGATGGAGCTGGGGCGCGCTCTTCGTCGACTACGACCTGGACGGAGCCCTCGACCTCTTCTCTCCGAACGGCTTCGTCACGCAGGAAGGGGTGCGGGGCGGCGAGGACGGAGAGCTCGCGTTCTGGATCGACAGCTCCGAGCGCTGGAGTCAGTACCTGAAGGGAAAGGCCGTCTTCGACATGGAGGGCCGGTCGCTGCACGGCCACCAGCGCGACGCGCTCTTCCACAACCCGGGACCGGCCGCGGGACGCGCCGCGCCCTTCGAGGAGGTGGGGTTCGTCGAGGGCGCCGGCGTGCCGGGAGACGCGCGCGGGGCGGTGCGGGCGGATTTCGACGGCGACGGGCGGCCCGACCTCTACGTGCGCCAGGTGACGCAGCGCGGCGCGCTCCTCTTGCACGGGAAGGACTCGGGCGGCCGCATCGCGCTCGACGTCCTCGACCGGAACGGTTCGCCGGCGATCGGCGCCCGCGCGACGGTCCATTGCGGCGCAAGGTCGCTCGTGCGGGTGGTGCGCACGGGCGAGGGCTACTTCGCGAGCCAGGACCCGACGATCCTCGTCGGGCTCGGAAGCGCTCCTGGCTGCGATCGCATCGAGATCGCGTGGCCCTCCGGCGCGCGCGCGGAGCTTCCCGCCGTCGCCGAGGGCAAGCGGGTCGTCGTCCGCGAGGGGAATCCGGCCCCGGTGGTGGAGAATCTGAAGCCGTGAGGATCGGCGCGATCGACTCTCCGGGCTTTGCGTGCCTCGCGCCCATGGCGGGCGCGACGGACCTGCCGTTCCGCGTGCTCGTGAAGGAGCTCGGCGCGGCCTTCGTCTACACGGAGCTCGTGAGCGCGACGGGCCTGCTGCGCGGGGGGCAGGGATCGCGCCGTCTCGTGGAGACGCACGAGAGCGAGCATCCGGTGGGGATCCAGCTCTTCGGGGGAGATCCCGGGGAGCTCGGCGATGCTGCCGCGCTGGTCGAGTCGCTCGGCGTGGGCGATCTCATCGACCTCAACATGGGATGTCCCGTTCCCAAGGTGGTGAGCCTGGGCGCGGGCGCGGCCCTGATGCGCGATCCGGCGAAGGTCGAGCGGCTCGTCGCCGCCGTCGCGCGGAGCGTGCGGATTCCCGTGACGGCGAAGATCCGCGCGGGGTGGAACGACTCCGAGATCAACGCCCCCGAGGTCGCGCGCGCGATCGAGGCCGGCGGAGGGAGCGCCGTGGCCGTGCACGCGAGGACGCGCGAGCAGCGCCACGCGGGCGCGGTCGATCTCGATCTCGTCGCCGAGGTGAAGCGGTCGGTGGCGATCCCGGTCCTTGCGAACGGGGGGATCCGTACCGCGACGGACGCCTTCGCCGTGCGCGAGGCAACCGGCGCGGACGGCGTGATGATCGGCCGCGGAGCGATCGAGCACCCGTGGGTCTTCCGGGAGATCGCGGCGCTCTCCGAGGGCCGGGAGCTGGCGACGGTCACCGCGGCCGAGCGCGTGCTGTTCGTCGAGCGCCACCTCGCGCTCGCGCGCGAGCGCGGCACGCGGACCGAGGCGGAAACCATCAGCGCCATGCGGCCGCAGCTCCAGCGCTACACCGCGGGGCTGCCGGGCGCCGCGGCGTTCCGGCGCGCGATCGAGAAGGCGACGACCTTCTCCGAGTGCCTCGAGCGGTTCCGCGCGATGGTGGAGGAGGGACGTCAGCCCTCGAGCCGGGCCTCCGGGTCGCCGAAGAGCGCGAACGTCATGAGCGTCGCGTCCGCATCGGGATCGCTCTGCGCGTAGCGTCGCACTTCCCGGAGCGCCGCGCCGATCGTCATCCCTCCCAGGAGGTGCTGGTCCAGGCGTCGCCAGGCCTCGCGGCTCCCTTCGCGTGTCAGCGCGAGCCGCGGCGCGACGAGCCCTCCCGCCATGAGCCGGCCGCAGGTGAGGCTCGCCCACGCCGAGGCGCCGGAGTCCGCGGTCGACTCGTCGTCCGTCGCGAGAGGGTCGAGGAAGATCCAGGGGCGCGCTTCGTGGATCTCCGTCGCGAAGCCCTGGAGGTCCGCGACCTGGAACGATCCGTCCGACATCGATAGGGCGGAGAACGCGGGCAGATCGGGATCGGACTCGGAGACGCCGCGCGCGTAGATGAGGTCGGTGCGGCGTCCCGTCAACGTCACGAGGGCTGACTCGCGCGTGCGGCACAGCGCCACGTTCCCGACTGGCACCAGCGCGCCATCCTCCTTGTCGCCGAGCACGGAGACGGTCGCGCCGCGCGCGATCGAGCCACGCGGAGCGAGGGTCCCCGGCCACTGGCCGAAGCGGTAGGTCGCGCCGAGGGGCAGCTCCTCCGGTCCCGACCGCAAGATCTCCCAGGGGATCCACGTGTCCTCGGAGGCGATGAGGATGCTGTCGATCGCCTCGCCGCTCGTGGAGAAGAGCATCTCGAGCTCCGGCGGGATGAGCATGCTCCAGAGGGAGATGCCGGCGCTCACCATCTGCCCCTCGCGTCGCAGCGGCTCCGCGGCGGTGATGCCGTGAAGCGCCTTGCGGCAGATCGTGGTGGGAGATGCCGGGAGGGTGAGCGGGCGCGGCACCATCACCGTGTCGGTCTGGCGCTGGTAGACGAAGTACGACAGCCGGTACTCGTCGCCGACACGATCGGTGAAGAGGCCGACGACCAGGTCGTGGGCGTGGATGGGAAACCGGAGGTCGATCGGCGACGACTTCGGCTCGGTCGCCGTGACGTACGGCTGGCCGACGTGGTGCCTGCCGAAGACGAACAGCTCGCACCCGGCCCGCGCGACGAACGTCCCATTCCACAGGAGGAACGACTGGAGGCGATGCCATCCTTCCGTCACCGCGACGAGCGGGAACCGCGTGCGCCCGCCGCGCGATGCGAGGGGGGCCATCGGATGCGTGATGAGGCCGATGCGCTCGGGATCGCAGAGCAGCCCGAGGTTGACGTCTCCGGCGTCGATCTCCTCCGGAAGCGTCGCCAGCGCCTCGACCGCGAACCGGGAGTCGCAGTAGATCGGCCCCTCGAACTCGAGGCGAAGCGCGGCCTCTGCGCCCGAGGGAGAGCCCTCGGCGGCCTCCGACTCCGGGAGTCGGAGCGTGGTGACGCGCGACTGGATCTGCGGTCGGCGAGGAGCCTCGGGCGCCGCCGCGGGCGCCGGTGGCGCCGGAGGAGGCGTGGGCACGCGATGGGGGGCGGGGCGCGGCGCGGCCTTCGGTGGTTCCGGCGTCGGCGCAGGATCGGGCGCCGGCGGTGGCGGCGTGGGTGCGCGATGGGCTGGCGCGCGCCGGACGACCTTCGGCGGCTCGGGGGTGGGCGGGGGCGGAGGCTCGGCGGCGGCCGCCGGCGGTGGCGCTTTTGGGGGGACCGCGGAGCGGGACTCGATCCACTCGGGTGCGGCCGGCGGCTGCGCGCGCTTCGGCGGGCTCGATCGCGCGAGCTCCGCTGCCTTGCGTGCGATCTCCTGGAGGAGGGAGTCGGTGGAGATGCTGGACTGGTCGGCCTGGACGACCCTCGGAGGAGATACCTCCTCGAGGCGGGCGACGAATCCCCGGAGCGCATCCGACTGCACGTTCTTTGGCGGCGCCGGCCCACGCCTTGGCGCGGCGGCCTCGGTGTTCGGAGCGGTCTCCGCGGCCGCGCGCAGGTGCTCCGCCAGGATGGCGTCGCGTGCCGCCTCGTCCTCCTCGGTCAGGACGACGGTCGCGGCGTCGTCCGACTGCAGCTCGGGGTCCTCGATGGGATCGCTGTCGATGCCGAACAGATCCGGGTCCACGATCGGACCGCTGTCGTCGAGGAAGCGATCGCTGTCGCGGACCGGGGCGCTGTCGAGGTCGGGATCGACGATCGGTCCGGAGTCTTGGGGATGGGGCACGGTGGTGAGCGCCGCGGAGTTGAGCAGCAGATCGTCCACGTCCTCGACGATCGTCGGGCCGGCCGCGACCGCTCCGTCGCGGCCGCGCGGCCAGGACGCCTGGGGCGTCGACTCGTCCTGGAGCCACCCGCTTCCCTGCAACGCCGTGATGAGCTCGTTCAGCTCGCCCGCCTTCGGAGGCTTCGCGTCGTCCGCCGCGATCGTCTGCGGCAGCGTGCCGTCCGCGATCTGCGAGACCTCCACCGGCTCGATCTCGCTCGTGGAGGGGTCGTCGAGACCGAGGGGATCGCTGCTCTCGATGGCCTCGGCGTCCGACCAGCCGCTCAGGGATCCGGAGTCGCTGCTGCGCTGCGCCTCCGCGAGGTCGGCGGCCTCGGCCTCGACGTCGGGCGCCGGCTCCGTCTCGGGCATCCGATCGAGCACCGCCTCGCCGGTCCGGTGCTCCTCGTCGAGCGCGAGCGGCATCTTCTTCAGGACCTGTCGCGTGATCGCGCGCAGCGTCTCCGACACGCCCATCCCTTTGGATGCGCACGCGTGCACGCTCGGCGCTCCGGCGATGGCGAAGTGGCGGTCGAGCTCCTCGGTGGGGACGATGTCCCGGAGGTCGCGTTTGTTGTACTGCACGACGAGCGGGAGATCGTCCCAGGGAATGCCGAGCTCCTTCAGGTTCTCCTTCAGGTTCTTCAGGCTGTCGATGTTGCCCGGCAAGAGCGCGCGCTGCGAGTCGACGACGAGGACCACGCCATCGACCCCCTTGAGCACCGCCTGCCGCGTCTCGTTGTAGAACACCTGGCCCGGTACGGTGTAGAGCTGGAGCCGCAGGCGCATCCCAGCGAGCGTGCCGACCTCGATCGGCAGGAGATCGAAGAAGAGCGTGCGATCCGAGAGCGTCGCGAGCGAGAGCAGCTTCGTCTTCGTCTCCGGGGTCGACGCATCGTGGATCGCGCGCAGGTTGGTCGTCTTCCCGCACAGACCCATCCCGTAGTAGACGATCTTGAAGATGATCTCGCCGGTGGCGTAGTTGATGAACACGGTCGCTCGCGGCTGTCCGTAAAAGGAAGAATCTTACTCCGCGGCTCGGCGGCGAGATCCGGTAGCATCTTCGCCGATGGCCGGTCCGGCCCCGCCCGCCCTTCCTCCGTACCTGGTGGTCGTCCGGCTCTTCGTCCCGCCGGAGCTCCGGGAACGGTACCGGGCGGCGGTCGCGCGCATCGCCGCCTCCGCGGGATCGGACCTCTTGCGCACGGAGCTCTGGGAGGATGCCGCCCGCCCGGGTTTCTTCCTGGAGTCCTACCTGTTCCAGGATCTCTCGGCCTGGAGCCTGGCGCGGGAGGGTACGGGTCCGACCGCGAGCGCGTTCGGAGAGCGCCGCGCGCTCATCCCCGAGGACTGCGAGGAGGTCCTCGGCTACGAAGCGGTGATCTCGGCTCGGGACGTATAGGATTCCCCCATGAGGATCCAGGGAACCATCCTGGCCGCCGCCTTCTCGGTGGCCCATGCCGGTGCGGCGCCCGCGCCAGCGCCATCCGCACCCGCCTCGGCGGCAGGGATCGCCGTCGAGAAGATGCGCTTCGAGAACACGATCTCCACGTTCGACTGGGCGATCCGCAACACGTCGAAGGACCGCACGTTCAAGGACGTCGAGATCGCGCTCGAGTACCTCGACGCCTCCGGGGCGCGTCTCGGCGTCCGGACGTTCTTCCAGAAGGGGAACACCATCCCGCCCGGCAAGGACACGCTCTTCACCGAGAAGGACCCTGGCCCGTGGACGGGGAGCGTCAGGGACGCGCGCGTCCTTCGCGTCCGGGCCTCCTACCTGACTCCGGACGGCGTCTCCTGGGATCCCATGCCGCCCTCGGATCGCCGCAAGGGGAAGTCGCTCGCGCTGGATCCCGTACAGCTCTTCACCTGTGGCCGCGGCTTCACCGATCGCTCCGCCATTCCCGCCGAGGGCGTCGCGACCGGAAAGGCGCCGATGGTCGGATTCGAGACGGCGCTCCAGAACGACGGGTACCTCGGCCCCGATCCGCGTGACAGGGCCGTCGCCGTGCGCGCCTCCTTCCAGGACGGAGACAAGGTCGAGTGGGGTGCCTGCGTGGGGACGCTCCTGCTGCGCTGGTCCGACGAGAGGGTCGTGTGGAAGGGCACGGCCGGAAGCGGGAAAGCCGGCGCGCTCGCTCCCGGCGACCACCTGCTGCGCCTCACCGTCGACGACGTCGAGGTCGCGCGCGTGCCCATCAAGATCCTGCCCTGATCGGAACGATCCCGCTGCGACCGCTTGACGCGACGGCCCCGGGAAGGCATCTACCTTGCACGCTTCGTCCGTCGCGCGGCGCGTCCGTGCGGAAAGGCAGGCATCGCAGGAGTCATGGAATCAATGAGAAGCGCGGCAGCTCCAGGCGCCGCGAACGCCGTCCCCGGCTGGCGGCCCAAGGTGCGAATTGCCGGCATGGTGGTGCTCCTTTCCCTGGCCACTCTGTCGTGCAGCAGCAACGATCCGACCGGGCCGGACTCGTCCGGGCTCCTCGGCACGTGGGTCGGGACCGCGTTCTTCGGGATCGCGGGCGTCCCGCAGCCGATCCAGCTCACTTTCGACAGCAACGCCTCGACCTTCGGCGGCACGGTGATCACCGACAACGTTCCCGACGGCGCCATGAGCTCGGGGACCTGGAACGGAACCACCGCGACGTGGACGACCACCGAGGGTGGAGCGACGGTGACGTGGCAGGCGACGCCCGACGGCGCGGCGCTTACAGGCTTCGTCACGGGGGCCGAGCTCTCCTTCAACTGCACGCGCCTCTGACGCCCGGGCCCTCGTCCGGAGCGCCGGTCTGCCGGCTGGCGTAGCGCGCGCGTGCCCGGCATCTGGCTCGCCGTCGCGATGCTCGGGCTTCTCGCCTGCTCCGCCTTCTTCTCGGGATCGGAGGTGGCGCTCTTCTCGCTGAGGCGCTGGAGGGTCGAGCGCTACCGCCACGCGGGCCGTGGAGCCCAGGTCGTCGTGGCCGACCTGCTCTGCGACCCGCGCAAGCTCCTCATCACGATCCTCATCGGCAACGAGACCGTCAACATCGCCATCGCCAACGCCGGAAGCGAGCTGCGGCGAAGCCTCGAGTCCCACGTGCCTGCCGCCTACGCCCCGGCGATGCGGGTGGGGGCGGCGCTCGCGACGACGATCCTCCTGGTGCTCGCCGGCGAGCTCCTGCCGAAGAACCTCGCCCTGGGGAGCCCGGAGAGATGGGCCGGCATGGTGGCGCGTCCGCTCGCGCTGTTCCATCGACTGGTCGCGCCCGTCCGGGCGCTTCTCGGTGGGATCGTGGACGCGGTGTCGGGCGAGGGCTCCGAGGGCCGGCTCTCCGCCGAGGACTTCGAGTCGCTCCTTCACGAGGGCGAGCGCGCGGGTGCCTTGAATCCCCGGGAGCGCGAGCTCATCCAGTCCGTCTTCGAGCTGTCCGACCGCACGGTGAGGCAGCTCATGACGCCGCGCTCGGATCTTCAAGCGCTCTCGCTCGCGACGCCGCTTCCCGACGCCGTGGCGTTCGTGGTGCGCCACAAGTTCTCGCGCGTACCCGTCCACGACGCGTCGATCGACGAGATCGCCGGCATCGTCTACGCGAACGACCTGCTCGCCTACCGCTACGGGATCCGCGCCGCCGACTCCCTGCGCGACCTGATGCGTCCGGTCCTCTTCGTACCCGAGAGCAAGAAGGCGCGGGACCTCCTGCGCGAGCTGCAGGAGGCGTCCGTGCAGCTCGCGGTCGTGCTCGACGAGTACGGCGTGACCGCGGGCCTCGTCACGCTCGACGACCTGCTCTCGGAGATCGTCGGCGAGATCGCCGACTCGTTCGACACGAAGGTGGCGTACTTCACCGAGCTCCATCCCGGGATCTACCGCGTGCTGGCGCGCATGGACCTGGGGGAGTTCGGGGACCGCACCGGCGCGGCGCTCCACGCCCCTGGCGTCGACACGGTCGGCGGCTACGTGATGACCCTGATGGGAAAGCTCCCGGCGCGCGGGGACAAGGTGGAGACGGAGCGCTTCCGCTTCACGGTGCTCGGCCTCGCGGGCCGGCAGCTCATGACGG
>JAXLQT010000035.1:0-66438 GCA_046331505.1 Acidobacteriota bacterium | reverse complement strand
AGGCAGGGCCTTGCTCGGCTCAACGTCTTCCTTCATTACGGTACCGAGATGGCGCCTAACGGCTTGGCCGCTAAGCTGCCCGGGGCCAAGGTGGAAGAATAGCACGGAGCTCACGGTGCGGCGCGCTGAAGGAGCGAGGGAGCGGAAGCGACCGAGCGACTGGAGGCGCGCCGAGCGAAGCTGCCCACGGCCGACAACTATGATCCGGACGGCCCCGGGTCAGCTTGAGCGGCTTGTTAGGCCGCGGGCGTCAGAGGCTCATGCTCACGATTTCCCAGGCGACAAAGCCGAGGGTAAATAAGAGCCAGAGACCGACCAGAACCCCGACGAGAATCGCTGCGCGGCGGGCCCGACCGATGGTCAAGCGAAGAATGAACGCAGCTGCCGAGCTGGGTGCCCAGAGAGCGCCGAGCGCGATCATGGAGAACAATCCGATGGGCTCAAGGATGAACAGCGAAACGCCCCAGGCCGCCCAATGATGGAGCTCGGTCGTAAGAAGGAACCCAGCGTAAAGGCTGAAAGAACCGCCGACAAGATAAAGGGAAAGGAGCAGCCTCAATGGCAACCCAACGCTGCGCCACTGGAAGAGAAGCTCCGCGGCCTCGTCAGGGACTTCGGGCGAATGAGGCTGGGCGTGCATTACGTGGCTCGAGAAGCGGCCTAACGGCTTGGCCGCTAAGCTGCCCGGGGCCAAGGTGGAAGAATAGCACGACGCCGACGGACCGGCGCGCTGAAGGCGCGAGGGAGCGCAAGCGACTGGAGGCGCGCCGAGCGCAGCTGCCCACGGCCCACAACTATAATCCGGACGGCCCCGGGTCAGCTTGAGCGGCTTGTTAGGCCGCGAACCGGGCCGCCGGCGTGGATGCCCAGCACACCGTCGACGGCCGTGGGAAAGAGAAGACGGGTAGGAGCAAGCACGGACCACGAGGGCCCGACGTACGGGACCCGCGACTCGGCCCTTGGCGAAGCCGGCCGCGATGGCCAGTGGACTGGCTCGACACCGCGAGCACACAGTGCCGGAAAGCGGCCTAACGGCTTGGCCGCTAAGCTGCCCGGGGCCAAGAAGAAAGAATAGCACGAGCCAACGGACCGGCGCGCTGAAGGAGCAAGGGAGCGCAAGCGACCGAGCGACTGGAGGCGCGCCGAGCGCAGCCGCCCACAGCCCAGAGCCGTGATCCGCGCGGCCCCGGGTCAGCTTGAGCGGCTTGTTAGGCGACCTCTCAGCGCCCTGACTCGAAAAGCCGGTTGAGTGCCTCCTCACCTTCGAGCTCGTCCTTTGACTGACTGCGGAAAACCTCCACTTCGACGTGAGAGTCGGCGAAGAATTCCACCTCCCAGTGCTCACTCGGAGTGAATACCTCAACCAGCACAGCGTTGCGAACGCACTCCAGTCGTTAGTGAAGGTGCGCGTCCTGCAGCCGGAGCAGAAACTCGATCAGCTTCTCGAAGGCGTTCATTGTGGTCGCCTAACGGCTTGGCCGCTAAGCTGCCCGGGGCCGAGGACAAAGAGTAACACGAACCCCACGGACCGGCGCGCTGAAGGAGCGAGGGAGCGCAAGCGACCGAGCGACTGGAGGCGCGCCGAGCCCAGCCGCCCACTGCCAAGAGCCATGATCCGGACGGCCCCGGGTCAGCTTGAGCGGCCTGTTAGGCGGCCGCTACGGAGGCACGGATGTTAGCGCGCGAACATGGCAACGAGCAGGGCCCCGAGCAAGAACAGCGACGGCGGGCCGAAGAGAAGGCCGTAGCAGATGGACAGGGCCGAGCAAACAGGGGTCTGGGGACCACTTTGACGCAGGGCCTTGTGCCACAGATACGCGGAGACAAACGGAAAGGGGTAGGACAGAATCGCCACGGCGGTAAGTTGGCGGTCAGTGAGACCAAGCACGAGGAGGTAGTGCTCGTGGAGGAATTGGAGGCGACTTCGCTGGATGGCTGAGAAAAGCCACGCATCTCTCATTACGAAGAGGAGTGCCGCCCACCCGAGATAGAGAAGTGACTGCTGCGGGAGCGCTTGCAGGAGAAGGCGAAGTGTCGGGTGACGGGGCGGAGACAAGAGACGCTCGATTAGGCCGCCTAACGGCTTGGCCGCTAAGCTGCCCGGGGCCAAGGTGGAAGAATAGCACGAAGCCCACGGACCGGCGCGCTGAAGGAGCGAGGGAGCGCAAGCGACCGAGCGACTGGAGGCGCGCCGAGCGTAGCTGCCCACGGCCAACAACTATGATCCGGACGGCCCCGGGTCAGCTTGAGCGGCTTGTTAGGCGGCCAACCGGCAGCCGGGCCTGCACTTGGCCCCGCGCGAAGATCGCGAACCGGAAGACGGCCGCGGGCACGACGCGGAGCCGGTGCTTGACCTGCCCAGCGTACGGGACGCCCGCGAACGAGAACGCCGCGAGGAGCGCGCGAACACTGGCGCCAGCGGACTGGACCTCGCGAAGACGCCCCTTTGTGCTGCCGCCTAACGGCTTGGCCGCTAAGCTGCCCGGGGCCAAGGAGGAGGATAGCACGAAGCGCACGGACCGGCGCGCTGAAGGAGCGAGGGAGCGCAAGCGACCGAGCGACTGGAGGCGCGCCGAGCGCAGCCGCCCACGGCCAACAAACTATGATCCGGACGGCCCCGGGTCAGCTTGAGCGGCTTGTTAGGCGGCCAACCGGCAGCCGGGCCTGCACTTGGCCCCGCGCGAAGATCGCCAACCGGAAGACGGCCGCGGGCACGACGCGGAGCCGGTGCTTGACCTGCCCAGCGTACGGGACGCCCGCGAACGAGAACGCCGCGAGGAGCGCGTGAACACTGGCGCCAGCGGACTGGACCTCGCGAAGACGCCCCTTTGTGCTGCCGCCTAACGGCTTGGCCGCTAAGCTGCCCGGGGCCAAGGTGGAAGAATAGCACGAAGCCGCCGGAGCGGCGCGCTGAAGGAGCGAGGGAGCGCAAGCGACCGAGCGACTGGAGGCGCGCCGAGCGCAGCTGCCCACGGCCCACAACTATGATCCGGACGGCCCCGGGTCAGCTTGAGCGGCTTGTTAGGCCGCAAACGCAACGCCGGCCGGCCAGCCCAACGCGAAAACCGCGTTCGAGGTTCGCGGTGGAGGCCTCGAGCGGAGAGGAACCCGGGCGCAAGACGTACGGAACCGCCACAGTGCTGAGAGCGACGTAACGGCCAGGTTCCCGTCGGCGACCACGCTGGCGACGATGTCGCCGCGGATGCGGCCTTAACGGCTTGGCCGCTAAGCTGCCCGGGGCCAAGGACGAAGAATAGCACGAAGCGTACCGACCGGCGCGCTGAAGGAGCGAGGGAGCGCAAGCGACCGAGCGACTGGAGGCGCGCCGAGCGCAGCCGCCCACGGCCACAACCATGATCCGCACGGCCCCGGGTCAGCTTGAGCGGCTTGTTAGGCGGCCAACCGGCAGCCGGGCCTGCACTTGGCGGGGCGCAGCACCCTGGCTCGATCGACCGCCGACCAGCTTGCCGCGGAGCTGGAGCTTGATGCGCCCAACGTACGGGACTTCCGCGAACGAGAACGCCGCAAACGGCGCACGAGCATTGGCGCCAGCGGACTGGATCGGGCAAAGCCGCCCGTTTGTGCTGCCGCCTAACGGCTTGGCCGCTAAGCTGCCCGGGGCCAAGGACGAAGAATAGCACGAAGCCTACGGTGCGGCGCGCTGAAGGAGCGAGGGAGCGCAAGCGACCGAGCGACTGGAGGCGCGCCGAGCGTAGCTGCCGACGGCCACAAGTATGATCCGGACGGCCCCGGGTCAGCTTGAGCGGCCTGTTAGGCGGCCGACCGACAGCCGCGGCTGCACTTGGCCGGGCGCAGGCCCCTGCCCTACCGACCGACGAGGACCACGCGGAGCTGTGCTTGACTTGCCCAGCGTACGGGACGCCCGCAAACGACAACGCCGCAGACCGCGCGAACATTGGCGTCACCGTACTGGATCGCACGAAGCCGCCCTTTGCCCCGCCGCCTAACGGCTTGGCCGCTAAGCTGCCCGGGGCCAAGGTGGAAGAATAGCACGAAGCCGACGGTGCGGCGCGCTGAAGGAGCGAGGGAGCGCAAGCGACCGAGCGACTGGAGGCGCGCCGAGCGTAGCTGCCCACGGCCAACAACCATGATCCGGACGGCCCCGGGTCAGCTTGAGCGGCTTGTTAGGCGGCCAACCGGCAGCCGGGCCTGCACTTGGCCCCGCGCGAAGATCGCGAACCGGAAGACGGCCGCGGGCACGACGCGGAGCCGGTGCTTGACCTGCCCAGCGTACGGGACGCCCGCGAACGAGAACGCCGCGAGGAGCGCGCGAACACTGGCGCCAGCGGACTGGACCTCGCGAAGACGCCCCTTTGTGCTGCCGCCTAACGGCTTGGCCGCTAAGCTGCCCGGGGCCAAGGAGGAAGAATAGCACGAAGCCGGTGGACCGGCGCGCTGAAGGAGCGAGGGAGCGCAAGCGACCGAGCGACTGGAGGCGCGCCGCAGCTGCCCACGGCCAACAACTATGATCCGGACGGCCCCGGGTCAGCTTGAGCGGCCTGTTAGGCCGCCCAGTCCTCGCCTTGCTGGCGGCCGCCTAGCCAGTAACCAAGCGCACCCCACCAGAGCGTGTCGCTGAGTGCCAAGCAGAACCATACCATTCCGAGCCGCATGTCGCCGGCACTCCAGTTCGCGTAGAGGCACCCCGCTGTGGAGCCCGGTCGGACGAGAAGATTGATCGCGATCATTGCTACCAGCTCGCTCGCGGAGTGCGAGGGCACTGTTGTCTCGAGCAACATTGCACCACTGTAGACCAGGACCAAGAACGACAGAACTCCGTGGCAGCCAGCCAGATTCGAACCGGCGCTGAGGGGTGTTCCGACCGCGGATGATCCCTTTCGACATTGGAAGCAGCGGCTCAACGGCTTGGCCGCTAAGCTGCCCGGGGCCAAGGAGGAAGAATAGCACGAAGCCTACCGACCGGCGCGCTGAAGGAGCGAGGGAGCGCAAGCGACCGAGCGACTGGAGGCGCGCCGAGCGCAGCCGCCCACGGCCAACAACTATGATCCGCACGGCCCCGGGTCAGCTTGAGCGGCCTGTTAGGCGGCCAACCGGCAGCCTGGCCTGCACTTGGCCGGGCGCGGGACCGCTGACCGACCGACCGACGACGAGCGTGACGCGGAGCTGGTGCTGACTTGCCCAGCGTACGGGACCCCCGCGAACGAGAACGCCGCGAACAACGCGCGAACACTGGCGCCACCGTATTGGATCGCGCGAGCCGGCCCTTTGCCCCGCCGCCTAACGGCTTGGCCGCTAAGCTGCCCGGGGCCAAGGAGGAAGAATAGCACGAAGCCTACCGACCGGCGCGCTGAAGGAGCGAGGGAGCGCAAGCGACCGAGCGACTGGAGGCGCGCCGGCGTACCGCCCAGCCAACAACTATGATCCGCACGGCCCCGGGTCAGCTTGAGCGGCCTGTTAGGCGGCCAACCGGCAGCCTGGCCTGCACTTGGCCGGGCGCGGGACCGCTGACCGACCGACCGACGACGAGCGTGACGCGGAGCTGGTGCTGACTTGCCCAGCGTACGGGACCCCCGCGAACGAGAACGCCGCGAACAACGCGCGAACACTGGCGCCACCGTATTGGATCGCGCGAGCCGGCCCTTTGCCCCGCCGCCTAACGGCTTGGCCGCTAAGCTGCCCGGGGCCAAGGAAGAAGAATAGCACGAAGCCAACGGACCGGCGCGCTGAAGGAGCGAGGGAGCGCAAGCGACCGAGCGACTGGAGGCGCGCCGAGCGCAGCCGCCCACGGCCAACAACTATGATCCGCACGGCCCCGGGTCAGCTTGAGCGGCTTGTTAGGCGGCCAACCGGCAGCCGGGCCTGCACTTGGACCGGCGCGAAGATCGCGGACCCTCGACCGCCGCCAGCACGACGCGGAGCTGGTGCTTGACGTGCCCAGCGTACGGGACGCCCGCGAACGAGAACGCCGCGAGTGGCGCGCGAACACTTGACCAGCAGACTGGATCGCGCGAAGCGGCCCCTTTGTGCTGCCGCCTAACGGCTTGGCCGCTGCGCTGCCTGGGCCAAGGAGAAGAATAGCACGAAGCCTACCGACCGGCGCGCTGAAGGAGCGAGGGAGCGCAAGCGACCGAGCGACTGGAGGCGCGCCGAGCGCAGCCGCCCACGGCCAACAACTATGATCCGCACGGCCCCGGGTCAGCTTGAGCGGCCTGTTAGGCGGCCAACCGGCAGCCGGGCCTGCACTTGGACCGGCGCGAAGATCACGGACCCTCGACCGCCGCCAGCACGACGCGGAGCTGGTGCTTGACGTGCCCAGCGTACGGGACGCCCGCGAACGAGAACCCCGCGAGTGGCGCGCGAACACCTGACCAGCAGACTGGATCGCGCGAAGCTGCCCCTTTGTGCTGCCGCCTAACTCCCTGCTAAGCGCCCTTTCGACACCTAAACAGGCGGGGGGAAGATTCTAGCCCACGATGGTGCAGCGCGAGAAGTTGGGGTCGGATGAACATGTTGGGTCGGGAAGGATCCTTGGGCATGCGGCCTATCTGGACGGCGGATAGGCTGCGGGGAGGGCGTCGAGGGGGCTCTGGACGCCCAGGCCGGGCTTGTTGAGGACGTGGGTGTAGATCATCGTGGTGGAGAGCTTTGCGTGGCCGAGGAGCTCTTGGATGGTGCGGATGTCGTAGCCGAGGCCGAGGAGATGGGTGGCGAAGGAGTGGCGGAAGGTGTGGCAGGAGATGGGCTTGGGGATGGCCGAGGCCTGGACGGCTTGCTTGACGGCGCGCTGGATGACGGTCTCGTGGAGGTGGTGGCGGCGGATGACGCCGTCGCGGGGGTCGGGTGCCAGGGAGGAGGCGGGGAAGACGTACTGCCAGGGCCATTCCCGGGAGGCGTTGGGGAACTTGCGGGCAATGGCGTCCGGGAGGTAGACGGCTCCGTGGCCGGCAGCGAGGTCCGATCGGTGGATCTCGGCGACTGTGGTGAGGTGGCGGTCGAGGGGGTCGCGAAGAGCCGCGGGAAGCATGGTGCGGCGGTCCTTGTGGCCCTTGCCGTCGCGCACGATGACGAGGTTGAGGCCGGGTTCGATGTCCTTGACGCGCAGGCGTAGGGCCTCGAGGAGGCGGAGGCCGGTGCCGTAGAGGAGGGAGGCGACGAGGCGTTGGAGGCCGTTCATGTGGGAGAGGACGGTGGCGACCTCGGCGGGCGTCATGACGAGGGGGATGCGCAGAGGCCGCCGGGCGCGAACGATGGAGCTGAGGTCCTGTGGCGGACGGCCGAGGACGTGCTTGTAAAGGAAGAGCAGGGCGCTGGCAGCCTGGTTCTGCGTGGAGACGCTGACGTCGCTGCCAACGGCGAGGTCGGTGAGGAACTCGGTGACGGCCTCGGTGCTCTGGGCTTCGGGGCTGCGGCCGTCGCCCCATTCGATGAACCGGCGGGTCCAGCCTATGTAGGCTTCCTCCGTACGCAGGCTGTAGTGGCGCGCGCGCAGTGCGCGCTGAAGGCGGACGATGACGCGCTCCGCGGGCGCTTGTGTGGCCGGGCTCCATGGCTCCATGGAGCGATCATACACCCGTCAGCGGGCGGCGACGAGGAGGCCGCCGGCGAGGACGAGGCAGCCTCCAGCAGCGGCGAGTGGGGCGATGGGCTCGGAGAGGACGAGGCGGCCGATTATCACGGCGGCGAGGGGCTCGATGTAGCAGAGGATGCTGGCGCGCTCGGTGGGCATGCGGCGAAGGCCCACGTAGAAGAGAAGTCCGGCGCCGAACGCGCTGACGGCTCCGCCAAGGCCGACCCAGGTCCAGGCGGCCTGGGTGAAGGGTACGCCGGTGATGGCGGCCAGGAGCGCGGCGGAGACGAGGGCGTGGTACGAGAGGAGCTCGCTGTTGCCGAAGTGCGGCGTGAGGATGCGCGAGAGCAGGACGTTGGCGGCATAGAAGATGGCCGAGAGGCCACCGAAGAGGACGGCGAACGAGACGCTGCCGGATTGCGTGGGCTTGCCTGCGGCCACGATGAGGGCGGTGCCGGCGAGGGCGAGGAGGAGGGCGAGCGGCGTGCGCCGGCTGCGGGGCTCGCGCAGGACCATGGGCGCGGCGACGGCGACCATGACGGGCGCAACGTAGTGGCAGAGGACCGCCGGGGCGGTGGCGCCGCGGGCGAGGGCGAGGAAGTAGCACCCGGCATTGCCGGCATCGGTGACGCCGAGGCAGGCGACCAGCGCCCACGGGACGATCGCGCGGCGGCGCCCGGCTCCTTCGAGGATCGCGAGCGGCAGGCCAAGGGCTCCCGTGACGAGCAGCGCGATCGTCGCGGTGGCGGCTCCGGCGCCGCCCCAGCGCACCCACAGCGGCCAGAGCCCCCACAGTGCGGCGGCAGTGGCAATGCAGGCAGGTCCGGCGTAGGAGCGGGAGATCAGCTCACCACGAGGATCAGGATCTCCATCTCCGTCTTCGTGGCGAGGCCCGCCTGGAACCCGCGCGGCGTCCAGTATGCGGACCCGGCCTTGACGGGATAGGCGTCGTCGCCGACGTTGGCGGTCCCCTCCCCCGAGAGCACGTATACCAGCTCGCTGACGTCGTCGTGCGCGTGGATGTCGGCGGGCTTCCCGGCCGGGATCTTGATCCACAGCAGATCGAGCTTGCGACCGGCGGCCTCCTGACCCTCGACGAGGTAACGATACTGGCGATGGTCCTCGCGTTCGCGCAGCACCGTGTCCGTCATGGCGATGACGCGGGCGTTGCCGCGATCGGGGACGCTGCTCTCCTCGGGTTTGACCGACTCGTCGCTCGCTGCTCCGCGGAACCTCTGCTCGGGTCCTCCGGGCGCGTAGAACTGGACTCCGCGGACGCGCGTCCCGCCCGCAACGAACCCGTGGACGACGCCCGGGGGGATGACCAGCACGTCCCCCGGCCCGGCGTGCTCGACCTGGCCGCTCACGGTGAGATCGCCCTCTCCCTCGATCATGCAGAGGATCTCGACGGTGTGCGGGTGGACGTGCAGCGGCAGGGAAGTCCCGGGCTCCATGCGGACGTCGGTCAGCGCGCCTTCCGCGAGCCCGACGGTGGTGCGGTCGAGAAGGATGCGTGCCTCGCCCTTGCCTCCCAGGATGGCGATCGGCGCGGGATCCGACACGGCGAGCGCGCGGGGCTTGGTCGACGCGGATGCGCCCGTGGAGGGCGATGGCCTGGGACAGGCCGCGAGCACGGCCGCCGCGAGGACGAGGAGCGAGCGCCTCATGCGTCCTGCCTCGCGAGATCGACGGCCGTCGCGGCGGACTCGAGAAGCGCGGGGAGCTCGGTGATGTCGGCGATCGTGTGATCGGGTGCGACGGTTGCCGCGATCGGCGGAGACATGGCCCGCAGCGCGCTCGCCCGAGGCCGGGAGACGTGGACAGCGGGGATCCCGACGGCCTTCGCTCCCGCGATGTCTTCCTCGAGATCGTCGCCGACGAAGAGGGCCCCCGAAGGTTCGCAACCGACCGCGGACAGCGCGCGCAGGAAGATGTCGCGGTGGGGCTTCCTGATCCCGATCTCCGCGGAGACGAACGACGCGCGAAAGAACCTGTTCCAGCCGAACCGATCGAGGGACGCTCGCACGGGCAGCGCGTCGGTGAAGTTCGACACGAGGACGACGGGATAGCGCCCGGCGAGCGCCGCGAGGGTCTCCGTCGCGCCGGGCAGCGGCTCCATCAGATCGGCGTAGGCCTCGAAGTACGCACGAACGGCGCGTACCACGCGGGCATCGGAGGCCGCGAGGCACAGGTCGAGCGCCGACAGGGCGTCCGCGACCCAGGCGGTGTTGTGCGTCTCGCGCCCGCTCCGCATGACCTCGAGGTAGGGCAGGACGGCTTTCCGGTAGGCAGCATCGAACGCGGCGGAATCGACGGCGATCCCGTCCGCGCGCAAGCTGTCGCAGATGAGGTCCGACCCGCGTCTCACGCTGAACCCGGGACCGTGCGCGATCGTGCCGTAGAAGTCGAGGAGGAGCGCGCGCGGCGCCGGGGCGGTCATGGAGCCTGCATTGTGTCCCGTGGGAGCCTCACCGAGAAGCACGCGCCGCCGCTCCCGGGCACGAGGTCGATCGCTCCTCCGTGCGCCTCGAGGAGCGCGCGCACCACGGAGAGTCCGAGGCCCGTGCCGCCGGTGGCGCGGGCCGTGGTGTAGAAAGGCTCGAAGACGCGCGACGCGATCTCGGCGGGGATGCCCGGACCGTCGTCCGCGATCCGCACGAGGACGCTCTCGGCGTCCGGCTCCACCGCGACCTCGGCCTTCCCCGCGCCGTGCTGGCGAGCGTTCTCGAAGAGGTTGCCGAAGATCGTTTCGAGGACGTCTCCCCCGACTGGTACGAGGAGCTGCGGGACGGCGTCCCAGGCCATCGTCACGGCAAGACCGGTCGACCGGGCGCGCCCGGCGGCGCTCTCGAGCACCGCGGCGACGTCGGACCGCCCGCCGCCCGGCGTCGCGACGTCGGCACGCGCGAGCTCGAGGAGGCGCTTGACCAGGCGCGTCAGGCGCTCGGCGTCGGCGGCGATGTTGGCGAGGAACCGCTCGCGCTCGTCGGGGACCATCTCCGCGCCGTGATCGCGCAGCAGCTCGACCGCGCCCTGGATGGCGGTGAGCGGCGTCTTGAACTCGTGGGAGACGTTGGCCGCAAACGTCTTGATGTAGTCGGACCGCTCGGTGAGCTCGCGCGCCATGCGCTGGAACGCATCGGAGAGCTGGGCGATCTCGCGGGTGCCGGCGTGCGCGAGCGGGCGTGGCTTCGCCCCGAGCGCCACCGCGCGCGTCTGTTCGATGAGGTCCCGCACCGGCCGGCCGATCGTGCGCGACGTGTAGGCCGTGAGGAGCCCGACGAGGAGCACGAGCGAGACGCTCCACCGGAGGAGCTTGAAGCGCTTCTCGTAGAGCGCCTTCGCGACGTTCATGGGCGTTCGCGACACGATCACGGCACCCACGATACGGCCGCCGGCGATGACGGGGAGCGCGACGAAGACCCGGATGCGCGTGCTGCGGCTGATGCCCTCGAGCGGGAAAGGCGGCTCGTCCGAGACGCGCTCGCGGAGCAGGCTCACGTGCTCGCCGCGGAGCGCGCGGCGCACTTCCTCGCGCGAAGCGAGCGACCCGCCGAGCTCGCTACGCGACGTGGCGACGACCACGCCGTTCGGATCGACGACCCGGAACCCCGCGAGCGTCACGTCCTGCGTCTCGGCGAACACGGTCCCGAGGGTCGCGCCCGCCTCGACGGCGGCGGGGTCCGCGGGCTCGGCCGCCGGCGGCGCGTCATCGACACGCGGCAGCGGCACGTCCTTCGAGAGGTCGAGCTCCGGCACGAGCGGGTGGAAGTGCTCGCCATCGCCGCTGGTCGTCAAGGCATCCAGCGGGAGGCCGTAACGCGCGATGGCGTCCGGCCCGCGGGCCGCGAGCCGCGTCATGAGCGCGTCGCGGTAGAGGGAACGCACGAGCGCCGCCTGCGCGATCAGCTCCGACTCGGTGCGGCGCATCACCTCGTTCTCGTAGAGGTGAAGGAACCAGATGCCCAGGAGCGGCATCAGGAGCACGACGAGGTTGACCGACAGGAGCACCCACCCGAGGCGCGGGCGCCACTTCGGCTTCTGGGCGGTGTCCCCTTCTCCGCGGTCGCGGAGCGGAGGCGGATCCGCCCCGTCGCTACTCGCAGGCGCTGATCTTGTAGCCCACACCGTGGACCGTCTCGACGGGATCGCCGCCCGCGTCGGCGAACTTCCGTCTGACGCGCCGCACGTGGCTGTCGATCGTCCGGTCCGTCACCACGTTGTCGTAGGCGTAGGCCTTGCTCATCATCTCGTCGCGGCTGTAGACCTTGCCGGGATGGCCGAGGAGCGTGCGCAGGATCCCGAACTCGGTCACGGTCAGGACCACGAGCTTGCCGTCCCACGAGGCCTCGAAGCAGGTCGGCGTCGAGCGCGAGCTTGCCGTGGCGCAACACCTTGACGTCCTCCTTCGCCGGGTACGACTTCCGTGACGCGGCGCAGCACCCGCCTTGACGCGCGCGGTCAGCTCGCGCGGCGGGTTTGCACACGTAGTCGTCGCCGCCCATCTCGAGCCGAGGGATGCGATCGACCTCGTCGTCGCGGCTCGAGAGGAAGACGATGAGCATCTTGCCCTGCGCGCGCAGGGCGGCGCGCCACCTCGTTGGAAAATCCGCATCGAGGGCATGACGATATCGAGCACGCCGACGAGGATCTGGGCTTGCGCTTCTCGCAGAGCGCGAGAGCCTCACCTTGCCGCCGCCCGCCTCCACGGTGTCGAGACCGGCCTTCGAGCGCGAAGCGCACGACCTCCCGGATGTGCGGATCGTCGACCACCAGGACGAGCGGCTTGCTCACGGACGCGAGTATAGGAGACTCCCGCCCCGCTTCACACCGGCGGCGGCCCCTGCTCCTTCCGCCGCGGACGGGAGAAGGCGTCACAGGTTCGATCCCGGAGCGGACGATGAGCGGCTGCCTCTCCGCAGGCGAGCCGCGCGGCGTCGCTCGTTGCCGCGTCGAGCAGGGACCGGGCGCGGCTTGTCGGGATCCGATCCCATCCTCGCGAGGAGCCGCGCGGCGCCGTCGAGGCGGTGCTCGCCGGATCATCGTCTCCACCAGGCGCCGGAGGCTGACGGCGAGGCCGATCGATCGCGCGATCGGCCTCCGGGCCCGGCGGCAGCCAGAGCGATCCGTGAGAGCAGGCGCTCCCAGGTCGCGGGCTCGGAGACCTCCCTCGGCGTCCAGGGTCGTCAGCACGGCGGCGGCCTCGTCCCGGCGGTCGAGCCCGGTGAGGGCGTGGGCGCGCGCCTGCCGGTAGGGAACGTCGACCGGCACGTCGGCGAAGTCGCTCGAGCACGCGGCCTCCTCGGCGTCGCGGCCGCCGCGCTCGTACTGGACCGCGAGGCGCGTCACCGTGAGGACGTCGCGAGGATCGGCGCAGAGCTGGAGGCGGAGGATCTCCTCGGCGCGCTCGGCTTGCCCGACCGGAAGGCATCGTCCGCCATTCGGAAAGCCAGCTCCCGCTGAAGGACTGGTAGGACGAGCAGGAGAAAGCGAGCACGGCCCCGGCAATGACCCCTTCGCGACGCATGCGTTCACACCATGCCCAGGAGGTGGAGGATCGCCGTGAAGATGTTCCCCTGGAGGTTGCGGAAGAGGGTCGGCGGCATCGTCGGCGAGCCGACGAACGGACGCATCACCCACGAGAGCTGGGCGCCCACCATCCCGAACACGATGCCGTACCCGAGGAGCAGGACGAGGCTCTTCGGATGCCAGCCCGTGCCGCAGAGCCGAAGGTAACCCTGGAGCAGGCGCACGACGGCGACGAGCCCACCCAGCCCGCCGATGCCGAGCGCGAGCAGCTGCGAGAACGGGTAGTCGGACGAGGTCGCGATGAGGAACATCGCGGGAGGCGCCATGCTTCCCCAGACGATCCCCGCGCCGAGCAGTGCGCTCGCCTGCAGCGAGAGAGCGCGCGCGAGGTCGAGCGGGTTCGGCGCAACCAGGGTCTGGAGCACGAAGAAGGCCGGGAAGCAGAGACCCGCCGATCCCAGGAGGAGGATCGGCATCTTGACCGTCGAGATCACGAGCTGGGGAAGGGAGTGAGCGAAGGAGCCGAGCGCCATGCCGAACATGGCCGCGCCCACCGCGCTCCCGAGAAGAGAGGTCTTCAGGAACGCGCCGAGATCCTGGCCGTCCCTTATCCGATCGAGGATGCTCCGGTGATCACGCACCGCCTCGGCAACGACGCTCGATGCAGCTCCGATCGCTTCCATGCTCGCCCCTTCGTTGACCGGCGCTCGCCGGGGATGGCATCAACGTAGGCCGCAACTGTGACGCTTTCGTGCAGCGCGCGTGGAAACATGGCGGCAACCGCCGTGTGGGCGTCGTCATGTGGGGGCTTCCCCCCGCCGGTTCATCGTCCGACGGCCGGCGTGTCGGCGTCGTAGGGCGGGGGCTCGTCCCCCGCCGGTTCATCGCCCGACGACCGGCGTGTCGGCGTCGTAGGGCGGGGGCTTGTCCCCCGCCGGTTCGCGCCGACCACCGGCGTGTCGGCGTTGTAGGGCGGGGGCTTGTCCCCCGCCGGTTCGCGCCGACGACCGGCGTGTCGGCGTCGTAGGGCGGGGGCTCGTCCCCCCGCCGGTTCATCGCCCGAAGGCCGGCGTGTCGGCGTCGTAGGGCGGGGGCTCGTCCCCTGCCGGTTCATCGCCCGACGACCGGCGTGTCGGCGTCGTAGGGCGGGGCTTGTCCCCGCCGGTTCCGCGCCGACCACCGGCGTGTCGGCGTTGTAGGGCGGGGGCTTGTCCCCCGCCGGTTCTGCGCCGACGACCGGCGTGTCGGCGTCGTAGGGCGGGGGCTCGTCCCCCGCCGGTTCATCGCCCGAAGGCCGGCGTGTCGGCGTCGTAGGGCGGGGGCTTGTCCCCCGCCGGTTCGCGCCGACGACCGGCGTGTCGTTGTCGTAGGGCGGGGGCTTGTCCCCCGCCGGTTCGCGCCGACGACCTGCGTGTCGGCGTCGTAGGGCGGGGGCTCGTCCCCCGCCGGTTCGCGCCGACGACCGGCGTGTCGCCGTCGTAGGGCGGGGGCTTGTCCCCCGCCGGTTCATCGTCCGAAGTTGCCGGTGTGTCGGCGTCGTAGGGCGGGGGCTCGTCCCCCGCCGGTTCATCGCCCGAAGGCCGGTGTGTCGGCGTCGTAGGGCGGGGGCTCGTCCCCCGCCGGTTCGCGCCGACGACCGGCGTGTCGGCGTCGTAGGGCGGGGGCTTGTCCCCCGCCGTTCTGCGCCGACGACCGGCGTGTCGGCGTCGTAGGGCGGGCTTGTCCCCCGCCGGTTCGCGCCGACGACCGGCGTGTCGGTCGTAGGGCGGGGGCTCGTCCCCCGCCGGTTCGCGCCGACGACCGGTGTGTCGGCGTCGTAGGGCGGGGCTCGTCCCCCGCCGGTTCGCGCCGACGACCGGCGTGTCGGCGTCGTAGGGCGGGGGCTTGTCCCCCGCCGGTTCGGCGCCGACGACCGGCGTGTCGGCGTCGTAGGGCGGGGGCTTGTCCCCCGCCGGTTCGCGCCGACGACCGGCGTGTCGGCGTCGTAGTCGTAGGGCGGGGGCCTCGTCCCCCGCCGGTTCTGCGCCGACGACCGGCGTGTCGGCGTCGTAGTCGTAGGGCGGGGGCTCGTCCCCCGCCGGTTCGCGCCGACGACCGGCGTGTCGGCGTTGTAGGGCGGGGGCTTGTCCCCCGCCGGTTCGCGCCGACGACCGGCGTGTCGGCGTCGTAGGGCGGGCTCGTCCCCCCGCCGGTTCATCGCCCGAAGGCCGGCGTGTCGGCGTCGTAGGCGGGGGCTTGTCCCCGCCGGTTCGCGCCGACGACCGGCGTGTCGGCGTCGTAGGGCGGGGCTTGTCCCCCGCCGGTTCGCGCCGACGACCGCGGCGTCGTAGGGCGGGGCTTGTCCCCGCCGGTTCGCGCCGACGACCGCGGCGTCAGTCCGCCCCGAAGATCTCCGCCAGCGCGACTTCTGACGCGGCGATTGCCGCGGTCGACGACGTAGAGTTGATCTTCCTTCCGCACGCAGAACAGACCGTCCGGATCCTGGAGCTTCCGGGTGCCTTCCCGAGCCTGTTGCCCAGCCTCATCTTCGATCTGCCCTCCGCGTCGAAGACCTCGACGTACCCTTCGTCCGCGTCGAGCACGAACAGGTTGCCGCGCTTGTCGACGGTGAGGCCCGGATCGCGCCGCTGATCTTCCCGGGCCCCTTCCCCTTGCCTCCGATCTCCCGGATCCACGCCCCGCCCGGCTCGAAGACGACGACGCGTGAGTGGGCCTCGTCGGCGACGTAGATGCGCCCCTGGTCGTCGATCGCCATCGCCTCGGCGCGCTCGAACTGCCCCGGACCGGCGCCCGCTGTCCCGAAGGCCTGGAGCACGACTCCATCCCGCGACACCTTGTAGACGTGGTTCGCGGTCCGGTCGAGGACGCAGAGCTGGCCGTCCTGGTCGAGCGCGAGCGTGTACGGCTCGTCGAACGGATGGTCCGGCTTGCCGTCGATCAGAAGCTGCAGCGACCCGTCGAAGTTGAGCACGATCACCTTCTTGGCGACCGTGTCGGCGATCATCAGGCGCCCGCCCGCGCACGCCACGCTCACGGGCTTGCCGAAGTCGATCGCTTCGCCGCCGATCTGCCCGGACCGCATCCCGTCGCGGCTGTACTGGTAAAGCTTCCTGGCCTCCTCGTCGGCCACGGTGACCTTTCCCGCGCAGACGCAGACGCTGCCGATCCTCCGGAAGTCGGGATCTGCGATGACCTGATCGGGAGTCCAGCCCTTGGTCGGAATGGACGCCGCGGTGGCCGCCAGGATCAGGAAGACCGCGCTCATGTGCCGACATTTCTAGCAGCGTTGTGCCTCTCCGGCAAGGACTGCACGAGCTTTGCACCGAGCCTCCCGAGAGATTCCTCGTTCCCTCCATCGGCCGGGCACCGGGGGACGCGAGAGTTGGTCCCGTCGACGGGAGGCACGCCATGACCGATTCAGGGAAGCAACAGGAACGCACCTTCGAGCTGCCGGCGCCACGGGACGGAAGCGGCGCGGACGGCAAGCCCCCGGTCTTGCTCCGGATCACGATCGTATGGGGACACGCGATCCGGATCGTGGCGGTCGCGCTGTCCGCCCTCGCCGTCGTCGTCGAGGGCGTCACGCACGGGACGGCGTCGGTGATGCAGGATCCCTTCCCGACGCACTGGCACCTCCTCGTCGCCGCGCTGGTCCCGGCGGGCCTCGTCGCGACGTGGCGCCTGCTCGCGGCGCCCGACGAGCGGCGCCTCGCGCGCGCGGCCCTCGTGAACGGCTTCGTGCTGGCCGTCGGCACGGCGTACCTGGTCGCGTTCCTCCCGCGGATCCCGCTCTTCGTCGTCGCGATCGCGCTCCTCGGCCTGGGCCTCCTCGGTCTCGCGCCCCACCCGGTGGTGCTGGCCGCGATCACCAACGCCGTGCTCATCTCGTGGCAGGCGGCGCGTCTCGCGTGCCGCCCGCGCATACTCGCGCACACGATCGCCGGCATCGTGCTCGGCATCGCGCCCCTCGGCCTCCTCACGGGCCCGGGCGTCGCGACGGACCTTGCGGCCTGGGCGTCGGGCTCGCCGCGAAGCGCGGTCGCGGCAACGGGCGCGGCGTGGCTCTCCACCTTCGGCAGCCGCGAGGAGCTCCGCCTCCTCTGCTACCGTCCGCCTGCGTACTTGCCGAACGCCGCGTGGTTCACGCCGGGACCGACCGCGGCGCGCGCGCTCTACTACGGCGTCACGGGACGGCCGTTCAACGAGGGACGCGCGCCGCGGTTCCGGGAGAGCGACGGCTTCATGGATTTCGACGAGACGCCCATGGAGCGCACGATCGACGGCGAGGTCGGAGCGCCGGACGTCGGAGCTCAGGTCCCGGGCCTCACGCTCGCCGCATCCTCCTTCGACGTTCACGTCGCGCCCGATGCCCTGTCGTCCTACACCGAATGGACCGTGACCTTCGCGAACGAGAGCCGCGAGCCGCGCGAGGCGCGCGCGCTCATCGCGCTTCCGGAGAACGCGGTGGCGCACCGCCTCACGCTCTGGATCAACGGCGAGGAGCGCGAGGGCGTCATCGGGGCGACCGCGAGCGCCGCGGCGGCCTATCAGAGCGTCGCCGTGGTCCAGAGGCGCGATCCCGCGCTCTGCACGTGGGTCAGCCCCCACCATCTCTTGCTCCAGTGCTTCCCCGTCCCCGCCGGCGGCGCCATGAAGGTCAAGGTCGGCGTCAGCGCGCTCCCGGTCTGGCGCGACGCGCACGCCTACCTTCGCCTGCCCGCATTCGCCGAGCGGAACTTCGCCGACGGCTCGCGCCTTCGCCACGACTACTGGGTCACGTCTCCCGCGAGCGTGGCGATGCGGGGAGTCGCCACGAGGGAGAGCCGCGATGGCGCCTACACCGTGGCCGGCGCCCTCGTCTCGCTCGACGGAGACGGTGGCCTCCTCGCGATCGAGGCCGGCGAGCCGCACGCGGCCGTCGCGTTCCAGACGTCCGCTCCGGATCTCGTCATGCGGCTTGCCCCGCCGAGCCCACCCTCCGGTCCACTCGTGCTGGCGATCGACGGATCGTCGGCGATGAGGGCAAGCGGCATCGACTGGACCGAGGCGCTCGCCGCCATCCCGCCGGGCACGCCCATCGGGGCCGTGATCGGCGAGGACGAGCCACGCCTCCACGCGACCGCGCTCGAGCCCGCGTCGCTCGTCGCGACCAGGGAGCTCGCGGCGTGGATCGGGCGGGCAGCCTTCCGTGGAGGCCACGATGCCGTTCCGGCGCTCGAGCGCGCCGTCGCCCTCGCGGGTGGTGCGGCGCGGATCGTCTGGATCCACGGGCCGATCCCTGTCGCATCCGATCCCGGCCCACTGTTCGAGGCGGCGCGGCGCGCGGGCGTGCGGATCGACGATTTCCCCGTCGCCGGCGGCCCGGACCGCCTCCTCGAGAGCCCGCGATCTTCGCTTTGTCCGGTACCGCGGCTCGCCAGCGCGACGGCGGACCTCCGCGCGACGCTGGCGGGGCGCGATCGAAGCCAGGAGTGGACGATGGAGGGCCAGCATGACGCGGCCGGCGACGCTCCCATGGCGCCGGAGCTACTGGCACGCGTCGCGGCGGGAGCGTACATCGCCACGATGGCCTCGTCGGAGGATCCCGGCGTGCGCCAGGGCCTCGTCGCGACCGCGGTCGCCCATCACGTGATCTCGGCCGTGTCGGCGGGGGTCGTGCTCGAGAGGCCGGAACAGTACAAGGAGAACGGCCTCGATCCGGTGGCCGCCGCGTCGATCCCGTCGATCCCCGAACCGGCGACCATCGGCTTGCTGCTGATCGCGGGCGGCGCGGCCATCGGGTCGCGCCGGCGCCTGGCTGGAAAGCGATGACGGCGCGCCGTTTTCTTCCGGCGGGGGCGGTCGCACTGGCACTGTGGCCGCTGTATGGCTTCATCGGGCACCGCACCCGGGACGCCGGACCCTGGGGCATTGTCGCCCTGGCGATCGTCGCGGCGATCGTCGCGGCGCGGGCGCGGGGATCGTTCGCGCCGTCTGCGCCGATCCTGGTGCTTGCGGCCGCCGCGCTCGCCGCGTATGCCACGCTCTGGGGACGCGTCCCCACGCTGATCGCGGCGGTACCGGGAGTGCTGTCGCTCGGGATCGCCCTCCTCTTTGCGCTGCCCCCGGCGGAGCGCGCCCGGGGCTTCGCGCTTCCGATCCTCGCGGTCTTCGTGCTCCCCGCCGGACCCTCGGTCGACATGCTCCTCGGCTACCCGCTCCGCGTGGCATCGGTCCACCTTGCCGCGGAGACACTGTCTCTGGGCGGGCTCGACGCATCGCCGCGCGGCGCCAGCATCATGCTCGGCGGGCGGCAGGTCTTCGTGGACCCGGCTTGCTCGGGCGCGAAGATGCTCCACGCCGCGCTCCTGTGCGCGGTCGCTCTCTCCGCCATCCACGGCTGCCGCCCGCGCGCCATCCTCGCCTCGTGCGCGGCGGCCGTCGCGCTCTCGGTGCTCGGCAACGCCTGGCGTAGCGGCGCCCTTGCCATCGCCGAGGTGCGCATGGCCGGCGGCGTCCCGGCGCTTCTTCACGAAGGGGTCGGGCTCCTCGCGTTCGCGGTCCTCGCGAGCGTGCTCGCCGCGGGTCACGCAAGGGCGGGCAGGTGGGTTCCATGCGCGGCGTGACGCTCCTGTTCGCCGCATCGTGTGTCGCGGCGTCGCTCGTGCCGCTCCGGGCCCCGCGCCCAGCGGCCTTGTCGCTCGAGCCGCCGTTCCCCGGCTGGCCCGCGAGCTTCCGTGGGCTCCCGCTCGTCCCCGCGGCGCACGAGGGGATCCCGGATCGCGCCGGGCGCGACCGGGACGCACGGCAGAGCTCGTTCCCGGGCCGCATGGCCCAGTTCGACCTCGCCGGCAGCCCCGATCGTCTCCTGGTACGGTGGGTCTACACACCGACCCGAAAGCTCCACCCGTCGCGCCATTGCTTCCGCGGCGCCGGTTACGGCATCGAGACGATGGACGCACTCACGGACGATGCGGGCCGTACCTGGAGCCGGTTCCGCGCCACGGCGCCAGACGGGACTGTATCGGAGGTGCGCGAGATCGTCTTTGATCGTGACTGGAAGGCCAGCGATCCCGACGTCGAGAGCTGGTACTGGCGCAACGCCGTCGAGGGACAGCGCTCCCCGAGCTTCTGGGCGCTCACCTGGGTCGTGCCAGCGGAAGGTTGAGCCTCCCTTTCGGAGCAATCCGCAGGGCGCGGCTGGATATCGGGGCCGTTTCTCGCTACCATCCTCCCATCGTGCCTCGTTGCCCTGGCGTGGCTCGGGCGGTGATGAGCTTCATGGCGATGACGGCGCCGGCCGCGAGCGCCTTCGCCGCTATCCCCGAGATGCCGGGATGGCCCGTACCGCTCACCGGAGGCGTTGGGTGGCCGGCGCTAGCGGACATCGATGGCCTTCCTGGCGCGGAAGTGTTGCTCCATGTGGGCGGGGCTTCGGGCGGCATTCATGCATTCCGCTACGACGTCTCGCAGCCGGGCGGTTGGCCCGTCCCACGAAGCGGTCCGCCCGCTTGCGTTTCGGTCGGGAACGTCGCGGGGGACCTCGTGCCCGAAGTCGTCCTTGGCGGCGATGCGGGAACAAATGGCTCGATCGAAGCCTATGATCGCTCTGGGGCAGCCATCCCCGGGTTTCCGTACGTCACCCCATCCATCCTGTGGGGAGGACCCGCACTCCCCGACGCAACGTCGGATGGGCGAGTCGAGTTGGCGTCGGGCAGCTTCGACGGCCTCATTCATCTCGTCGACTCGTCCGCTCAGCCACTCCCCGGATGGCCGGTTCAGGGTGCCTCGGAGGCGCAGATGCAGGTAGCCGTTGGGGATCTCGATGGCGATGGTGCCGACGAGATAGTGTCCGCTGGCATCACCGGCTCGCTCGGCCAGGTCTTCGCATTCGACGGTGACGGGAGCATGCTCACCGGATGGCCGCAGAACATGAGCAGCGGCGCCACGGTCAACTATGCGCCACCGGCCCTCGCTGACATTGACGCGGACGGCCAGCTCGAGGTCATCTCGGGAGATCAGCTCGGAAAGGTGTGGGCCTGGAATGGAAACGGGACCCCCGTGCCCAACTGGCCACGACCGGTGCAAGGGATCATGGAGAGTGGCCTGGCGATCGGCGACATCGACGCCGATGGCTGGCCGGAGATCGTCGCCACATCCTCTGGATGCTGCTACGGCGGGGACGTAACGGTCTGGCACGGAGACGGGACCCTGCTCCCCGGGTTCCCGGTCACACTCTCCGGCGGATGGGCCAACCTCGCGGCGGCCATCGGTGACGTCGACGGCGATGGTGCCCGCGACATCGTCGTTCCCACCATGCAGAACGCTCTCGTTCATGCCCTCCGCGCCGATGGCTCCCCCGTCGCCGGCTTTCCGATCCAGTTACCGTCGGGCGCCTCCGCCCCACCGCTTCTGGGCGACCTGGACGGAGATGGCGATCTCGAGCTCGTCGTTCTGGAAGACACGGCGCTTCACGCCTTCCAGCTCCCAGGAAGCTCATTGACGATCGAGTGGTCGCAGTCCCAGGGCGATGCACGGCACACTGGCCGTTACCACGCCCGCGCAGCGGAGGCGTTCGTGACCGGAGAGGGACCGGGCACCGGGAACCCGACTCGTGTTCGCGTGTTCGATGCGGCCGGGACGGCCACGGTCGTGGACTTCGACGCGTATGGCGCCGGATCCTGGGGTGTGAACGTCGCGTCCGGGCACGCCGACCCTGGCGTAGAAGAGATCCTCACGGGACCAGGGCCGGGACCCGTCTACGGTCCTCAGGTCCGCTCGTTCCGCGGGACCGGAGCTCCCATCCAGAAGGTCCGGTTCTTTGCCTACGCAACGCTTCGTTACGGGGTCGAGATCGCGACGGGGGCTGTCGACGGAGGCGATCGCGATGCGATGATCACGGGAGCCGGCCCAGGGACCGTGTTCGGTCCCCACGTGCGGATGTTCGAATTCGATGGAACGAGCATCCTCGCGCTTCCCCAGTCGAGCTACTTCGCCTATGCGACCTTGAAGTACGGAGCCAAGGTGGGATCGGGCGACGTGGATCGTGATGGCTTCGCGGAGCTCCTCACGGGCCCAGGGCCAGGTCCCGTGTTCGCTCCTCTCGTTCGAGGCTGGAACTACGACGGGATGACGATCTCCGCCATCCAGAAGATCCACTACTGGGCGTTCGCCACGCCATCGTTCGGCTGTCGAGTCGCCGGCGGAGACGTGGATTCCGACGCCTTCGACGAGATCGCTGCCACTCCAGGGCCGGGCACCGGCCCCGCGTTCCAGTCCACTTTCAGCGGATTCGATTACGACGGGAGGGCCACTACGGCCCTCCCAGGATTCCTCGTCACCGCGTTCACCACCGAGTACGGCGGACGGCTCGCCCTCGAGCAGGTCGGCGCGAGCGACTCCGCCGACCTTGTCGCCGGAGCGGGAGGCGACCCGGCCGCCGATTCGACGGTGACGAGCTACTGGTACGACGGCCAGACGCTCCGCCTGCTCTCGAACACCTTCCTTCCCTTCGGCCCCGCGGCGTACGGAGTCACGGTCTCGGCTGGGTCCGTCACTCCCTGAGGGGCGCGGCCCTCACTCCGGACGAGCCCGTCCGAGGAGACGCGCCTGCTTCAGCCATAGCCGCGGGCCGTCGACGATGCGCAGCTCGACGTCCGCGCCAAAGTCGGCGCGTTGGCCGGGCGGGAGCCGATCCTTCAGCAAGCGATCGACACGCAGCGCGACCTCGCGGATCTCCTCCAGGATCTCGCGGAGCTCGGGGTGGCCCTCGAACACGGGCGCGACACTGGACGAGGACTCGATCCGGCATCCGGCGTCTCCCGGTCCGCACACGAGGCTCTCCGGCGTCTTGCCTGGAGTGGGGTTCGTCACCGAGACGGTACCGCCCTTCTGGACGTTGATCACGACGGTCGGACCGTCGGGACCGGGGACCGTGATCGCGACGCCATTGGCGAGCTCGCCGGTGAAGGCCTCGGTGACGAGCACCGCCATTCCGACGCTGCGCGGATCGATCCCGAAGAGATCGCGCTCGTCGCAGGCGCGCTCCGTCCAGAGGGACGCATAGACCTGGCGGAGCTGGATGAAGAGCTTCACCATGTGGCCGCCGGGGCCGAAGCCGCGCGACTCGTAGAGCCCGGCGCCATTGAATCCGGCGAGGTCCTCGGCATTGGTGGAGCTTCGCAGGCGCACGCGCTTGCCAGGGAAGCGACGCGCCACCAGCGCCCCGAGCTCCTCGAAGAGCTCCGTGCCGGCGTCGCCCCCCGCGATGCGCGCGCGGATCTCCGCAAGGAGGCGCGCCCGCGTCTCGTGCGAGATCGTCCCGCGCTCCACCGCCAGCCGCTCGACGAGGCTCGTCGCACCGACGGCGTCGGCGAGGCGGAAGTAGTGGCCGAACGGGATCGCGAAGCCGGGCCTGACGTGCTCCGGAAAGCCGGCCTGTATCCGGGCGTAATTGGCCGCCTTCGCGCCGACGACGCGGACGTCGAGCCGCTCCGGTGGATCCGCGCCGAGGTCGACGACGCCGAGCGCGCCGCGATCGGGCTCGGGGACGGAGACGGCCCTGGGCGCCGGGACCGCGGAGGCTTCGGCCGGATCGGCCTCGCGGATCGCGACCTCGCCGTCGCGGGCCTCGAGCTCCACCCTCTTGCCCAGCAGGGCCCGGGCGCCCGGGAGGAGGTCGAGGCTCGTCGCGTACAGGTTGATCGTCCCGCGGTTGCGCGCGAGGAGGTTCACGTGCGACAGCGGCGTCTGCGGCTCGAGGGTGATGATCGCGGCGACCGGACCGACGTGATCGGGCGTGCGCTCGAAGACGGCAATGTCGTCCTGGGCGAGCGGGTCCGACTCGCGGCCCGCCGGTACGAGCCGCAATGTGCCGGTGGCGCGGCCCGGGTTCAGCACGACGACGTGCCGCCCCTTGACGAGCTCGGTGAGCCTCGACTCGGTGATACTCGGGAAGCCCGCCGCGAGGAGCTCCGGAGCGACCGCCATGTTCGGCTGGATGTCCGGCGCCTTCGCGAGGATGGCGAGCCCGTCGACCCTGTGGCCCTCGGCATTCGCCATCACCGCGTCCACGAGCGCGAGGACCTTCCCCACCGTCGCAGCCATCTCCTCCCGTGTGTCGTGATACTGGTAGCTCACCAGGCGCAGCGCCCAGAAGCGCTTCTTGCCGTCGACGTCGACCGGAGCCTGGCGGAGATCGTAGAGGTAGAAGGGCACGTACTGTCGCGAGGCCGGATCGCGCACGTCGTCCTTGAACTGCCGGAACGTGATGCCCGTGCGAAGCCCGCGCGACACGAACTCCGCGTGGCCGACGAACACTTTCGAATCGTAGAGGTGGATCTCCGGAGAGGTCTTCCAGTCCGAGACGACGCCCTCCCACGTCGGCACGATCCCGAACGACAGGAACTGGTCGCGCCGCTCCTTCACGACCTCCACCGGCCCGGCGAGGACCGCTGCGAGGGAGAGGGACAGGACCGCGTGCGCCGTCACCCCACAAAGGTAACGTCTCGCGTTACACTGCGCCATGGCGTCGATGGAAAGCTACGTCTACCTCCTCCGCCCGCTGCGGGGGGATCTCATCCGGACGATGACGGCCGCTGAAGAGGAGATCCTCGGGCGCCATTTCGACTACCTGGAGGCCCGGCTCCGTGCGGGATCGCTGGTCCTCGCGGGCCCGTGCCTCGACGGCGCGTTCGGCATCGTGGTCTTCACGGCTCCTTCCGAGTCCGACGCGCGGCTTGCGATGGAGGGCGACCCCGCGATCGCCGAGGGCGTCATGACCGGCGAGCTCCACCCGTTCCGCGTGTCGCTGCTCCAGGGCAGGTAACGAAGGGACTACCCCATCGCCGACTCGTAGCGGCGGAAGCTCGCCTTCCAGAGCGCGAACACGGCGAAGCCGGCGGCCACCATGAACGCGGACATCGCCACGCCTTCCAGGACGCTCCAGCGCCCGAGCACCAGCGACGCCGGCACCTGGACCATCGCGCCGACGGGCACGACGTAGAGGAAGAACGCCTTCACGCGCCGCGTGAAGATATCGAGCGGCCGGTCCTCCACCGCCATGAAGAGCTCGCGCAGGAACCGGCCGATGTCGCTGTTGAGGATGTAGAGCTCGGGGATGGAGAACAGCACGCAGAGCACGATCTGCGTCCACCACGTGAGCGCCAGGCCCCACAGGACGCGGAGCGGTGCCATCGGGCCGAGCGCGCCCGGGTAAGCCGCGAGGCCGAAGACCAGGTAGCTCCCCGCGATGGCGATGTTCATCCCGGCCTCCAGGCTGAACGATCGAAAGAAGTAGACGATCACCGGCGACGCCGGGCGCACTCGCACGCTGTCGAGCTCGCCGTTCTTCAGGTCCTCGGCGAAGTGCCAGACCTGGCCGAGCCACATCATCATGAAGGCGTCCGACACGAAGAGGAACCCGAGGAACACGCGCACCTCGGGCCTCGTCCAGCCGGCGATCGATCCCGTGTGGCGGAACAGCACCTCGAAGACGGTGATGTGCGCCGTGTACCAGAGTGTGTCCATCACCACCTGGCTCCAGAACTCCACCTTGAGCTGCGACTTGCGTATCGCGCCGATGCGTGCGAGCTCTCTCAGGATGCGGGCGTGCTTCCCGGCTCGGTTCACGATGCCCCTCACATCCCGCTCCCGGAGTACTGGCGAACGCCGCGCCCCCAGGCGACGCGGCGCGCCGTCTCGAGCAGGAGAGCGGTGACGCCGAGCACGGCGAGGCCGCGCAGGAAGTCGGGCGTGCCGAGCTTCCCCATGAAGATCTCGATGGGCGCCGAGAGGGTCCAGTAGGGAAAGAGCCACGAAAACGCGCCACGGAACCCCGCCGGCATGATCGCGACGGGGATCAAAGACCCGCTCACGAAGTCCGTGACGAAACGGCTCCCAACGAGGAGCGTCCACACCACGTCGAGCCAGAATGCGAGCGAATGGATGATGGTGAACATGAGGAGGAAGCAGTAGCTTCCGAGGAGGAGGAGGATGGATGCCTCCGCGAGGGCGAGCGGCGAGGCGGGCGTCGGCCAGTAGGACGGCAGGAGCAGCGCGCCCGCCAGCCAGAAGGAGATGGCCACCGCGAGCTGCAGCGCCGTGAACTGGACGAAGCGCCCCAGGACGAGCGTGAAGTAGCGCACGGGCATCACGAAGAACTTCGTGATGAAGCCCTTGAAGATCTGGTCGCTGAGGTCGAACGAGCGCTCGTGGATGATCACCTTCTGGAACGTCGCCACCAGGATCAGGTAGCGCACGAGCTCCGGGAACGTGAAGCCCTGGATGTCCGCCTTCCCCGAGCCCTTCAGGATCGCGAGGTAGACGAAGATCATCACCACCGGCCGGTTCATGCCGCGCATGACCTCGCGGATCAGGAACCCCGTGCGGAAGATCGTCGCCTTGCGCATCTCGTACAGCGCGACCTGAGACACGAGCCGGAGCTGGCGGCGCGGCGCGGAGAGCCGCGTGTCGAGGACGGCGGCGCTCATGACACGACCTTCTGGCCCGAGAAGATCTCGCGGATGAGCTCGGCCAGGGGCTGGCGCTCGATCGCGATGTCCCGCACGGGCAGGTGATCGAGGAGACGCTTCACGAGAGCCTGTGTGTGCTCCGCGGGGACGGAGAAGGTGAGGTGCAGCGGCGCCGACTTCGCGAGGCTCGCCCCGAGAGACGCGATCTCCGCGTCGAGGGCCGGGTCCCAGACCGGTGCGCCGGGGACGAGGTGGATCTCGACGGACCGCTTCCCGATGAGGCGCCGCTTCAGGTCCACGAGGTCGCCGTCGAAGAGGATCCGGCCCGCGTCGAGGATCACGAGGCGCTCGCACGTCTCCTCGATGTCCTCCATGTCGTGGCTCGTGAGCACGATCGTGACGCCCCGCTCGCGGTTGATCTCCCGGAGGAAGAGGCGGATCGTCTCGCGGCTCAGGAGGTCCAGGCCGATCGTCGGCTCGTCGAGGAACACGAGCTCCGGGTCGTGCAGGAACGCACCGATGATCTCCATCTTCATGCGCTCGCCGAGCGACAGGTTGCGGAGCTGGACACCGAGCCGGTCGCCGACGTCGAGTCTCGACGCATAGGCTTTCACGCGCGCGTCGAGCTGCGCCCGATCGACCTCGTAGATCTCGGCCAGGAGGCGAAACGAGTCGACGGCGGGGAGGTCCCACCATAGCTGCGAGCGGCTTCCCATGACGAGCGAGAGGCGTCGCTTCTCGTCGTCGCGCAGGCGGAAGGAGTCGCGCCCGAGGAGCTCCGACGTTCCCGACGTGACGGGGATGATGCCGGTCAGGCACTTCACGAGGGTCGTCTTCCCCGCCCCGTTGACGCCGATGAGCCCGACGAAGGCGCCACGGCGGATCTCGAGATCGATGCCGTGGAGCGCCACGAACTCCGACACCTCGCGGCGGAAGAGGTTCTTCAGAAGGCCCAGTCCCTCGCGGCGCCTGGTCGAGCGAAACGCTTTCCTGAGGCCGCGGCACACCACGACCGGCGCGTCGGAGGGCCGTGCGGTCTGCGATCGGAAGAGGCTCATGGATGGTTGGATCGTCGACGAAGAATGCGTGAGAGTCGTCATGAGAGTAGCCCCGAGGTCTCGCGACCTTTGTGAATGGCGGGACGCCTGCCCGCCCCGGAGGGCTCGGAAGGCCTTGCTCGCCCGGCTGCGGCGGGGTTCTCTGTCCCCGCCGGTGCTACTGGCTTGCCAGGAGCGAGAGGCCTGCCGCGCGGAAAACGCCGAGCGACTTCGGCGTGCTATCGGGCGTCAAGGTAGGCCTCTGCCATTGAGATTCGCTCCAGGACCGGAGGGTGAGTATACAACAGCCACACCACGATCCGCGACGGCTCGATCTCCGAGAGGTTCGTACGCGCGAGGCTGACCTCCGACGCGATGAATGCCTGGGGCTTGCCGCAGAGCTCGAGGGCGGCCCGATCGGCCTGGGCTTCGAACGATCGGGAGATCGCGAGCTGGATCGGTTGACCGGCCAGGTTCAGCACGAAGATGCAGCAAAGGAGAAGCGGAAGGGACGCGGGGTCGGCGACCTCCCGGAAGCCGAACCGGCCGCTCCGCGACGCACGGGACAGGGCGAAGGCGACCGCGAGGAGGATCGCGAGCGAGCCGATCGCGCCGAGGGCGAGCCCCCTCTTGATGTGGCCGTGCTTCCAGTGTCCGAGCTCGTGGCCGAGCACGAGCTCCACCTCGTCCCTGGTGGCGCCGTCCACCAGCGTGTCGTAGAGCACGACGCGCCGCGTCGCTCCGACGCCCGAGAAGTAGGCATTCATCCTCCGCGTCCGCCTGCTCGCGTCCATCACCATCACGTCTCCCACCGAGAGCCCCGCCTTGCCGGCGAGGTCGCGCACGCGCCGCTCGAGCTCGCGGTCGGGGAGGGGCCGGAACGTGTTGAACAGAGGATCGATCACGAGCGGCGCCGCCGCCGCGAGCACGACCGAGACGCCCGATACGAGGATCCAAGCGGCGAGCGGCCACAGGCGCGGAGCGCGGCACATCAAGAGGTAGACGCCCGCGAGCATCGGCAACGCGATCAGGAGCTCGAGGCCCAAGCCCTTGCCGCTGTCGGCGAGCCATCCCAGCGCGGTCTGCGTCGACAGGCCGTACGCGTGCTCGCGCACGAACCCGCCGTAGAACGCGAGCGGCATCAAGAGGGCATGGCGCGCGACCGCGATGGTCGCCCCGAAGAGGACGAGCCCCGGCGTACGCCGCCCGCGCGCGAGGACCGCGCATCGCCGCGACAGAGCGGCCCCGATCCCCGCCAGAGTCAGAGCGGCGAGGTACGCCGCCTCGAGCGCCACCCGCGTGCCGTAGAGGATGCGCCGCCCTCGCGCATACTCTCGCCCGCGCGCGATCTCCGCGTCGCTGAAGTAGCGCGACGCCTGCGCCGGGACAGCCGGCGCGCTCGCCACGGGGGCGGCGAGAAGCAGAGCGGCGACGAGCGCGGCACGCGGGATCACGGCGCCACTCAGGCTACCATTCGTCATTGTCCGCACACTGGAAAAAAGATCTTGACAGTGACTTTCCCGTGTCGTATCCTTCTCCCGTCATGTTGCGGCTGACCTCGATGCCGATCTCGAAGTGGGGACCAAGAGTCCCGTCCGCCGAGATCCGTCTGATGGTCGCCGGTACGGCGAATAGCTTCGGTTATATCGACCGTCCGTCGCATAGGCCCCTCGAGCAGTAGCCCAAGCCCCATAGCTCGAGGGGGATCCAGGGGCAAGGTCCTGGCGGGTATCGCCTAGCGGCCGGGCACGTGCTCGCCATGCACGAGACGGCGGTTCGACTCCGCCTACCCGCACCGAAGTCCGGGTTGCCATGGACCACGCGATCGCACGCACCGGCGTGTGCGCGGCCCAGTGTGCGACCGAGTGTCGACGTCTGTCTGTTCTTTGAAAAACACGAAGTGTACGGAGGCAAGCCGGATACGGCTGGCCGGAGCTGTCCTGAACACAGTCTGGGGTCGCGATCCGTTGCGAGCCCATGGGAGTTCGAATCTCCCTGCCTCCGCCGCGGTCGTCACGAGGAAGCACTGGGTGCCCGCCGGGGCGCCCTGACACGCGAGCATGAAGGGGCAACGCGCGTCCCGGCACCGCACGGCGGAACCTGACTGGGCGGGGGCTCTTCTCCCCCGCCGGCCCGCGGCGGGCGCAACGCTCAGGGTCCGTAGGGCGGGGGCTTGTCCCCCGCCGGCCCGCGGCGGGCGCAAACGCTCAGGGTCCGTAGGGCGGGGGCTTGTCCCCCGCCGGTTCGGGTGCGAGCTCAGGTGGGGCGACGGAGAGCTGGCGAGCCGTGCCCGGTTGGAAGCCGGGTGCTCTCGAAGAGAGGGCTGAGGGGTCGGCACCCTTCCCCACCGCCACGGAGGCGAGGTGCATGCTGGTTCGGCACGCTGGTCCCGAAAACCAGTGGCCCCGCATGGGGTCCATCCGTTCGATTCGGATCGTCTCCGCCACGAATGCTCGAGGGATCGAGGAGAGTGGGCGAACATTGGAGCGTCGCACGCGCCTGCTAAGCGCGGGGCCCGCGTGGCCTTCCGGGTTCGATTCCCGGGCTCTCCGCCATATCTCGATGGCACGAAGGGCGGGGGCCTGTCCCCCGCCGGTTCACGCCATCGCGACATTCCCGTAGCTCAATGGAGAGAGCACCGGCCTCCGGAGCCGGAGATCGCGGTTCGACCCCGCGCGGGAATGCCAGGTCTCGTTCTCGCGCTCGCAATTGCGGGGTACGCTGGAGTAGGTCCACGGCAGGCTCATAACCTGCGTACGAGGGTGCAAATCCCTCCCCCGCGACCACATCGTCTCCTCTCGTGCTCTCGAAGCTCAGATGGACGAGCACTCGGCTTCGAACCGAGAGGCCGCCGGTTCGAGCCCGGCCGAGAGTGCCACGTTCCACGTTCCCGTCGTCCAAAGGACAGGACACAGCCCTGCGAAGGCTGAAACCGAGGTTCGAATCCTCGCGGGAATACCAGATCGCGGCGTCGTCACCGATACGGGGATTGGGTCAGTGGCCGACCACGTGCCTCGGGCGCACGGATAGCGCGGTTCGATTCCGCGATCCCCGACCATCTTTCCCGCGCACGGGACAATGGAGTCCCATCCGGCCGTAACCCGGACGCCACGTGCACGCGAGGTTCGATTCCTCGGCGCGGGACCACATCGCTCTCACCAGCGGCCGGGCGCGCCCGTATCGCGGGGCTTCCCCGGTTCGTTCCCGATCACCCGGGTTGCAAGCTCAGCAGGACGAGCATCCGCCTCTTAAGCGGAAGGAGCCCGGTTCGAGACCGGGGCAACCCACCATCTTCATGACCGACTTGCCTTGAAGCTCTGAGGCCGAGCGCCGCCCTCGCTGCGCGGAGGACCGGGTTCGATTCCCGGCAAGGGCTCTAGAGAGAGTGTCCAGTTGCTCCGGTAGCTGAGTCAGATTAGCGCGGTCCTGAAAAGGCCGAGACGCCCGTGCGAACCGGGCCCGGAGCGCCACGCGTCAGTCGTTCAACGGCAGGACATCAGCCCTCCAAGCTGAGGACGAGGGTTCGATTCCCTCTTGACGCACCACATCGCGACGGGTCCGCAAAGCTCGGGTAGTTCAACGGAAGAACGGCTGTCCTACAAGCAGCATACGAGGGTTCGACTCCTTCTCCGAGCACCACGTCGCGGGAACAACCTCACGAAACGCCACTTTTAGGGGACACGGATGACGGCTTTCCGTACCTGCCTGTTAAGCAGGCGTCCCGCAAGGGATCGCGGGTTCGACTCCCGCCCCCTGAGCCAGCTCCGTGCCGGCGTCGTTCAGTGGCAAGGACGCCTGGTTCTCGACCAGGAGATCGCGGGTTCGACTCCCGCCGCCGGTAGACACCAAGGGCCCGTAGCTCAACGGGAGAGCCCTCGCCTTGCAAGCGAGTGATGTCCGTTCGATCCGGATCGGGTCCACCACATCGCGCCGAGTCCCCGGACTCACGTGGCGCGCTCCCACGATAGCTCCTTCATTCAGCGGCCAGGATGCAGGACTCCAAACCCTGACACGCCGGTTCGAGTCCGGCAGGAGCTGCCAGTTCCGCGACGGGGCCATGGTCCAGCGGAACGGACATCCGGCTGTCGCCCGGAAGACGAGGGTTCGACTCCCTCTGGTCCCGCCAAACCTCGTGACGCTCGCGATCCTCGTGTCGTCCAACGGTCCAGGACGCGGCTCCGATACAGCCGAAACGGAGGTTCGATTCCTCCCACGAGGACCACTTCGCTGCCACCCTTGACCGAGCGGCATAGGTACGAGGCTGTGAACCTCGGAAGGTCGGTTCGACTCCGACAGGGTGGCCCACTCCCACGTCCCCGAAGCTCAGAGGGAGAGAGCGCCTCGTTCCTACCGAGGAGGTCGCGGGTTCGAGCCCCGCCGGGGACTCCGTGCTCCCGTCCCGTAACGCACAACCGCGCCGTCTTCTGGGAGTCGTCAGGGAATCACTGCGTCGATCATGGGCGAGCCTGCCGGGCATCGATGGCGAGGAGCGCCGACGACGCATCCCGTGTTGGATTCGGAGGAGGCGCGACGAAGCCAGCGACGGCGGGGGCCGTCCAGAATCGATGCAGTCGTTCCCTGACGACTCCCTACGAGAAGTCGTGGACGCGCAGCTTCACGTAGAGCTGCTTCCTCGAGATGCCGAGCAAGCGCGACGCGAGCGCCTTGTTGCCCTCCGAGCGCCGGAGCGCCTCGGCGATCGCCAGGCGCTCGGCATCGCGCAGCGACGCCGTCTGCGCCGCACTCTCCTCTCGAGGTGGCTGCGCCGAGAGCAGCGAGGAGACGTCTTCCACGGAGACCCAGCTTCCCGCCGATGACTCGCACGCGGCGAACACGACGTTCTCGAGCTCGCGCACGTTGCCGGGCCACTCGTGGAGCGCGAGGCGCTTCAGGCTCGCGGCGGTGAAGGCCTTCGGCCGTCCGCCGTACGACTGCTGCCACCGCCGGGCGAGGTGCTCGACCAGGAGGGGCAAGTCCTCGAGATGAGACCGCAGCGCCGGCGCCCGGATCACCACGCGGTGCAGCCGGTAGAAGAGATCGCGGCGCAACCGCCCGGCTTCGACCAGGCCTTCGGGAGGCTGGTTCGTGGCGGCCACGACGCGCACGTCGACGGTCCGCTCGCGGGTCTCGCCCACGGGACGGACCGCCCGCTCCTGGATGACGCGCAGGAGCTTGGCCTGAGCCTCCGGCGGGAGCTCGCCGATCTCGTCGAGGAACAACGTCCCACCGGCTGCGGCACGCACGAGCCCTTCGGAGCTCTCCAGCGCGCCGCTGAACGCGCCGCGCCGGTGGCCGAAGAGCTCGCTCTCCATCAGATCGCGCGGGAGCGCGGCGCAGTTGACCGCGATGAAGCTCTCCGGCGCATCCCCGGCGATCGTGTGGAGCGCCCGCGCCACGAGCTCCTTGCCCGTCCCGCTCTCTCCCACGATGAGCACGGTCTCGCGACCCCGCGCCGCGCGCTCGATCGCGTCGTAGAGCGCCTGCATGGGGACCCCCGCGCCGACGAGCGCGCACAGGCGTTCGCGCCGGCCGGAAGGCTCGGGCACGGCAGGGGCGTCCGGCAACGTATCGGCCGCCGGCGCGTATGCGCAGGCATGGAGCGCGAGCCGCAGGTCGCCCAGCAGATCGAGCGCATCGCGCGCCGCGTCGACCTCGTCCTGCGGCAGCACGTCACGGAGCGCGCGGGTGCAGGCATCCCCGAGCGCCCGGGAACGGTCGACCGCCTCGACGTAGGGGACGCCCTCCGCCGCGAGACGCGCACCTTCGGCCAGGAGATGGGACGCGAGCCTGGCGCGGTCCCTGCTCTCGAGGACCTCGAGGAGCGCGCGGCCATCCTGATCGCGGAAAGCCTGCGTCCGATTTCGCAGGAGCGACGCGAGACGGGCGAGCGTCTCCATCGTGTCGCCGGTGACGTGGCCCGCGCACGCGGGCGCATCGTGCACTGGAAAGCAGCGGCCGTGGCGACATACGAGCACGATCGATTCCTCGGAGCTAGATCTCGCGAGCAAGGTCCAGGCCATCATCGAGGACCTGCACGATCGTCCAGGCCCGCGCGGCGCGTGAGCGAGACAGGCGTCGCGCCGTGACAACGTGTCAGCGCTCCTGTCAGCATGGCGGAGCCCGCGCTGGTACGATGCGCCGATGACGCCGCGACCCATCGCCGACATCGCGCGATCGCTCGACATCGGAGCCGATCACCTGGTCCCCTATGGCGACGACAAGGCGAAGGTCCGCCTCCAGGCGCTCGACGGACCTCGGCCCTCCGGCAAGCTCGTGCTCGTCTCGGCGATCACACCCACGGACGCGGGCGAGGGCAAGACGACGACGTCGATCGCCCTGGCTCAGGGCCTCGCTCGTCTCGGCAAGCGCGCGGCGCTCGCTCTACGCGAGCCGTCGCTCGGCCCGACGTTCGGACAGAAGGGCGGCGCGACGGGCGGGGGACGATGCCGCCTCGTCCCGTCGGACGACATCAACCTGCACTTCACGGGCGACTTCCACGCGGTGGGCGCCGCCCACAACCTCCTCGCCGCGATGGTCGACAACGCGTTGCACCACCACGCGCTCGGGGTCGATCCGCGCCGCGTGATGTGGCGGCGCGTCATCGACATGAACGATCGCGCGCTCCGGAACGTCGTGATCGGGCTCGGTGGCGCGCTCGAGGGCGTCCCGCGCGAGACCGGTTTCGACATCACCCCGGCCTCGGAGGTGATGGCGGCGCTCTGCCTCGCAGAGAGTCCCGACGATCTCCGGTCCCGCCTGTGCCGCCTTCTCGTCGCGCTCACGCTCGATCGCGCCCCGGTGACCGCGCAGGACATCGGCGCCGCCGGGGCGATGATGGTGCTCCTGAAGGACGCCCTCCTTCCCAACCTCGTCCAGACCGGCGAGGGCGTGCCCGCGTTCGTGCACGGCGGGCCGTTCGCCAACATCGCGCACGGTTGCAACTCGGTGCTCGCCACGCGGATGGCGCTGCGCCACGCGGACTGGGTCGTCACCGAGGCCGGCTTCGGCTTCGATCTCGGCGCCGAGAAGTTCTTCGACATCAAGTGCGTCTCCGCGGGCCTCGACACCGCCGTGGTCGTGCTCGTCGCCACGGTGCGCGCGCTGAAGCGCCACGGGGGCATCGCGCCCTCCGCGCTCGCCGCGCCCGACGCGGCCGCGGTCGAGCGCGGCCTCGGGAACCTCCTGCGGCACATCGAGAGCATCCGCACGTTCGGCGAGACGCCCGTCGTCGCGCTGAACCGCTTTCCCTCGGACACCGAGGACGAGATCGCCGTCGTGCGCGCCGCGTGCGACACGGAGAAGGTGCCGATGGCCGTCTCCGACGGGTTCCAGCGAGGCGGAGACGGAGCCACGGAGCTCGCCGAGACGGTCGCGCGCCACGCCGAGGTGGAGGCCGCGCGCTTCCGGCCGCTCTACGACTGGAGATCGCCGGTGAAGGACAAGATGCACGCCATCGCGACGCTCATGTACGGCGCGAGCGACGTGGCGTACACACCGGCCGCGGAGAAGGACCTCGAGCTCGCGCGGCGCCTCGGCCACGAGGGGCTGCCACTGTGTGTCGCCAAGACGCAGAAGTCGCTGTCCGACGATCCGGCCCTTGCCGGGGTTCCGGAGGACTTCGACGTTACCGTGCGGCGCGTCATCATCGCCGCCGGCGCGGGCTATCTGGTGCCGATCCTCGGCGACATCATGCGCATGCCCGGGCTTCCGGCCGCGCCGGCGGCCCATCGTATCGACCTCGTCGGAGGCGAGGTCCGCGGCATGGGGTGAGCCCGCGGCTCACGGGCGGCGCGCGGCGAGGAACGACTCGAGGGTCTGGCGCGACGTGAACTTCGGGCGGACGCCGAGCTCGTCGCACAATCGCCGGTTGCTGAGGAGCCACGGGTAGGCGATGAACGAGATGAAGCCCGAGGGCGCTTCCACCAGCCCCCGGAGCTTCAACCGCCAGGCGAGCCCCGCGATCGCGTAGAGCAGCGGCAGCGGGATCGCCACGAGACGCGCGCCGGCGACGCGGGCGGCCTCGGTCGCCTTCATGGCGTCGTCGGGGGCGATGTTGAAGGCGCCGGGGAGGCGCGACAGGACGATGGCGACCAGAGCGGCGGCGACATCGTCCTCGTGGACGAACTGGAGCGGCGGGTCCATACCCATCGGACGGAACGTCACCTTCTTCTCGAGGATGCGGAAGAGGTAGTTCGCGACATTGGGCCCTCCGACCACGGCCGGACGTCCGATCTGGAGGATCGTGCCCGGATGATCCGCGACGTACCTCTGGCAGAGCCCTTCCGCCTCGCGCTTCTCGGCGGAGTACTGGAAGTGATGGTGGTCCTTCAGAGGCTCGCTCTCCGCGACGGGCGTGCCGTGCGCCGGATGGGCGCCATAGGCGGTCCCGCTCGACATGAAGAACACCTGCTTCGTCCCGCCGGCGGCGCAACCCTCGAGGAAGCGCTCGGTCCCGCCGATGCAGATGGCGCGCTGGCGCGCCGCATCGTGGAGCGGGTCGAGCACCCAGGCAAGGTGCATCGCCACGTCGACCGGACGCGCGGAATCGGTGAAGAGGTCTCGCATGTCCTCGGTGACGCTCCGCTCGACGAAGCGCACCTTCGGAAGCGCCGGTCCCGGCGCGCGGATGTCGAGGTCGACGATCTCCTCGACGTCGGCGCGCGGCGCGAGCGCTTGCATCAGCCGCGTCCCGATGTATCCCGAGCCGCCGGTGACGAGGATCCGCACCACGCCATCGTACCCCGCGCGTCGTAGACTTCGGGCGTGCCGCCCCGAAAGCCGCTTCTCGACGGTCCTTGCCGGATCCTGCTCGCGGAGCTCGCCGCCCTCTTTCCCGGCAGGACGGTCCTGGCGCGGGTCCCGCTCGCGGACCTCGGCGCGCCGGCGGGGCGCGTCACGAGCCGGATCCGGGTCGACGCGCTGGTCGTCGGATCGGACGGCGTGCCGGAGCTCGCGCTCGTGCTGGACGGGACTCCCGCGGCGATCCGCGCCATCGAGCGCGCCCTCGACGGCATGCCGGTGGTGAACGTCGCGAGTGCCGCGCTCGCGGCCGATCCCGCGGACGCGCTGCACGTACCCCTGGCGAGGATCGCCTCGGAGCGCGGCGACGACCGGCTCGAGCACCCCGACGTCTTTCTCGGCCGGGGCGAGGAGCATCCGCGAACGGGGCTCGCGGAGCTCGACCGGAAGCTCGGCGCCCTCTGGCCGGGCGAGCTCGTCCTCGTCGGCGGCACGACCGGCACGGGGAAGTCGTCGTTCGTGCGTCAGCTCGCCATTGCGAATGCGTTCCGTCGCGCGCTGCCGACGCTCTACGTCTCGCTGGAGTCGACCGCGAGGCAAGTGGGCGCGGCGCTCCTCTGTGCCGCCGCCCGCGTGAGCCCCGAGAAGCTCGGCGCCGGAGGGCTCGGCGCCCTCGATGCGGCCCGCGTGCGCGCCACGTCCGAGACGATGGCAGACGCCCCGATCCGCGTCGTGTGCCGATCCGACGCTAGCCTCGCGTTCCTCGAAGGCCAGGTGAAGCACCACGCGAGGACCGGCGCGAAGCTCGTCCTCCTCGACTATCTCGAGCTCCTCGGCGGCGACGACCGCGAGGCCACGCTCGTCGCGCTGAAGCGGATGGCGCGGCGGAACGACGTCCCCATCGTGGTCGTCTGCAATGCGCTCACGCTCTCGCGTATCCACCGTGCCGACGGGCGCCCCGACCTGCTCGACGTGGGCGATCTCGGGCTCCACGCCGACAAGGTCGTCCTGTTGCACCGCGAGGAGGTCTACGATCTGCGCTCCGACAATGCGTACGTCACGGAAGCCATCATCGCGAAGAACCGCGGCGGACCCTCGGGCATGGTGACCGTCGCGTTCTACGAGCAGTTCCAGCGCTTCGAGGACCTAGAGGTGAGCTATGACAACGCCCCCCGCTCCTGAGATCGACGCCACCGTCGAGGAGATCGCCAATCTCTGCTCGACCCTCGTGCGCTGCCGCACGACGCGCGACCGCCAGGACGAGATGTGGCGCTCGATGGCGATCATCGGCAAGTGGTGGAGCGAGGCCGTGCCCGCCGACCAGGCGGCGAAGACGCTGAAGGTCTGGGGCGTCGAGGGACAGGGGATCCCGCTCGCTTTCTTCCATCCCAGGGACAATGCCCGGCCTCCGGTCGTGCTCCACGGGCACCTCGACGTGGTGGCGGCCGACGAGCTCGCCTTCAAGCCGCAACGACACGGCGATCGTCTGATGGGGCGCGGTGCCGCGGACATGAAGGGGGCCGTCTCCGTGATGCTCCACCTCGCCGCGGAGCTTCTCCCCGGAGGGGCGCCCTTCGGGCTCCTCCTCACCTGGAACGAGGAGGAGGGCGGCCGCGCCAAGTCGGGCCAGGGGACCGAGACGTTCCTGCGAGAGCTTGCGGGATACCGTCCCGCGTTCTTCCTCTCGGCGGAGCGCAGCGGGCTCCAGGTCGCCTACAGGAGCAAGGGGATGCTGCGCATGACCGCGACCGTGGCCGGCAGGTCGGCCCACGCCGCCACACCCTGGGAGGGTGTCAATGCGCTCCAGCGGCTCGTGTGGGGCATCTCCCGCCTCGAGATCCCGCCCGGCAGCCCCGAGGGCGCCACCGTGTCGCTGACGTACCTCTCCGCGGGCGGCGGCAGCCTGAACGTGATCCCGGCGCGCGCCACCATCGGCCTCGACGTCCGCTTCGTGCAGCGCGACGAGCGCGACCGCGTGCTCAGGAACCTCCGCGCGTGCCTGCCGGAAGCCGAGGTGACGATACTGCTCGACGAGCCCGGCGGCGCCTGCCAGCTCGACAACCCGTTCCTGCGAAAGCTCTGCGGCGCGCTCTCCGAGTGCCACATCCCCCCCGTGCTGTTCACCAAGCCGCACGCCTCGGACGTCCGCCTCGCCAACGAGCTCGGCATCGAGGGCGTGGTGTTCGGCCCCGACGGCCGCAACGTCCACGGCGAGGGCGAGTGGGTCAGCCTGTCGTCGCTGCTGCGCTTCCGCGAGATCCTGCACGCGTTCATCAAGTCCTGTTCGTGACGCTTCGCGTGCAACGTCTGCCCCGAACCGGCGGGGGACAAGCCCCCGCCCTACGGACCGACATCGCGCGTAGGCCATCGTTGCAAACCGGCGCGACGGGCCGCGTTCGGCGACCAGTTCGTATCAGGGCGTTCCGTAGGGCGGGGCTTGTCCCCGCCGGTTCGCACCGTTCAGCGCGCCGGCGGCGTGTCCTCGCGACACAGAACGAAGTAATGGTCCAATGCCTTCTCGCCTTTGAAGGCGGCGCCGATCGCCACGCGCGCCGACACACGGCGCATGAAGTCGCGCGTGCCCTTGTAGACGAAGCGCTGGAGGCCGCGCTCGTTGGGGACCACGGGTGGCCAGCTCCGGGCGACCGCCCCATCGGGGACCTGGAAGTAGTCGACGACGATGGCGCCGCGCGAGATCCAGTCCGGTCTCTGCGCGGTCGCGTAGGCGACGAAGTAGCCCGGCCCGAGCCAGGATCGCGAGGGCGCCTCGTTGTACCCGAAGAGCCGCGGCGACCCATCGCCGGGACGGCAAAAGCGCTTCTCGAAGAAACGGTGCTTGGGCGGAAGCGGGAGCGTGTTGCGACCGCGATGGTGCACGGCGTGGAGCGGCCCAACCTCCAGCGGCGCGAAGTGCTCGAGGTCGATCGGAGGGCCCTTGCTGGAGAGCTCGTAGAGGCGGCGCTGCTCCGGCCGCGTCAGCACCTCGAGCGCCGCCCAGCAGTCAGCGAGCGGGAGCCCGTCCATGCGCTCGGCCACGACAGCGATCGTCGCTCCAGGATCGGAGAGCAGCGCACGCAAGCTCACGAGAACAGCTTCGGGAGGAAGCGCCCCGTCTCGCGCATGTAGGCGGGATAGGTGTCGGGGTAGCGGACGGCGAGGAACGCTTCCTCGGCGTACGCCTGGCGCCACGTCCCGGCGACGACCAGCAGCGCGCAGATCCCGAACGTCACATTGGGCGCCATCCCGAAGATCCCGGACGCAGCGAGCTGTAACGCCAGGTAGATCGGATGACGGACCAGCCCGTAGATGCCGGTGCTCACGAGGTCGCCCGGGTGCTCCCGGTCGATCCCGATGCGCCAGGAGCGGCCGAGCCTCTTGATCGCGCCCGCGAAGATCGCGCACGCCAGCGCGATGCAGAGGAGCCCCACGTAGTGGAGGTAAGGGTAGACCGCGCCCTTGAAGACCCAGGGCCCGAACGGCCCCTTGACCGCGTAGTGCAGCACGAGCGCGAGCCACGTCGCGAGGCCCATCACCTCGACGAAGTCGAGGTTCAGGCGCCCGCCGGTCACCGCGACGAAGGGGCTCCGTCCGGTCTGCCACCACGTCACGAAGCCCCGCAGCGTGCAGAAGACGACGATGACGGCGAAGAACGCCCCGAACGCGAGGCGGACCGTCAGGAGCTCAGCGCTGTGCAATGGCGAGCGGTTCGCCGAGGAACGCCGAGAGCGCGGCGAGCACCTTGTCGGGCGCTTCTTCCTGCGGTATGTGGCCGGCGCCCTTCACCATCACGAGCGTGCTCTCGGGGATGTCCTGGTCGAACTGCTCCGCCACCTTCACGGGTACGACCTTGTCACGGTCTCCGCTGATGACCAGCGTCGGCACGCGCACGTCCTTGTACTTCTTCGTGTAGTCGCCGATCTCCTTCGGGAGCATCTGCTTCACGTACTGCCGGAAGGCGCGGCGCGTGCCCTTCGTGCGATAGGCGTTCGCGTACTCCGCCACCTGCTCCTTCTCGCAGTGGCCGTCGCCGTACATCGAGCTGACGACGATGCGCATCAGGAGCTTCGGCGGTGTGATCGCCGGCAGGAGGCGGTTCAGGACCGGGAGCTTGAGGAGCGCGACGTGGGCCGGGAGCTTCTGCGGGTACCCCGCGCTGTCGATGAGGACGAGCTTGCCGATGCGCTTCTGATCGACGCCCTCCTCCTCCTGGGTCTCCACGACCGCCGCCAGCGAGATGGCGCCACCGTACGAGTTGCCCATCAGGATCGCGTTCTCCACCTTCTCCTCGATCAGGAACTGCCGGAGGAGCTTCCCCAGGTGGACGGCCGTGTAGTCGTAGTGGTCTGGCTTCTCGGAGTAGCCGTGGCCGGGAAGATCGAACGTCAGCACGCGGTGGTGCTCCGCGAGCGATGGAACCAGGTAGCGCCAGGAGAAGCTCGTGCCACCGAAGCCGTGTACCAGCACGACGGGCGGATCGCCCTTTCCGGCCTCGTGGACGTGGAGCCGCACGCCCTCGAGGGTGACCTCGCTCTCCGTGAATCCCCTGGCGTGCTTACCGCAGTAGCGGGACTTCTCGAGGTGCCCGACCGAACAGGCGGTCGTGATGGCGCTCGCCGCGACGAGCGCCGCCATCAGGAGAAGGATGCGCAGCGTCACTTCGCGAGGTTCGCCGCGAGGAAGTCCCAGGTCTTGGCCCACGCGTCGTTCGCGTCCTTCTCGTCGTACCCGGCCTTGTTGTTCGGGTTGATGAAGGCGTGGCCTCGGCCCTTGTAGACGTGGATGGCGATCCGCCCTCCGGCCTTCTTGACGGCGTCGGCGAACGCGTCGACGTCGGCCACGGCAATGCCGCGGTCCTCGCCGGCGAAGATCCCGAGCAAGGGGGCCTTGATCTTCGCGATGGTCGCGGGCTCCGTGACGATGTGTCCGTAGTTGATGACGCAAGCCGCGAGCCTGGGCTCCTGGGTCGCGAGCGTCAACGACAGGCCTCCACCCATGCACCAGCCAATGGACCCGATCCGGTCCTTCTTCACGTCCGCACGGCCGCTCAGCTGGTCGAACGCCGCCTGGAGGTCGCGGGCGGCGCGATCGTCGGGGAGGCCGCGCATCAGCTCGTGTGCCTCGTCGGGATTGCTCGTCGACTTCCCGCGGTAAATGTCGACGCCGAGCGCGACGTACCCCTTCTTCGCCATCTCGTCGCAATTGCCCTTGACCCAGTCGTTGAGCCCCCACCACTCGGGGATGACGACCACCGCCGGGAACGGCCCCTTGCCCGCGGGCAACGCGAGGTAGCCCTTCACCTCGTCCGAACCGCTCTTGTAGGAAACCATCTCGCCGGCCCGCGCGAGGGGCACAAGGGAAATCGAGGTCAGGATCGCTGGAAGGAAAGCTCGGTATCGCATCCGTTCATGATAGCCGCCCCAGCACCGGGATCGCGCTCACCCGCTCGTAATCCGCGGCGTGGCCCGGGGGCAGCGTCCCGAAGAGCCGGTCGAAGAGGCGCGTCGTGACGCCGTGATAGGCGTGCGGGTTGACGTAGTGGTGGGACAGGTGGTGCAGCCGGCGCCGTCGCTCGCGTTCGCTTCCCGGCTCGCGGAAGTGGATCCTCCAGTGCACGTGCTCGTAGCGCAGGAACCCGGCCACGAGACCTCCCACGAACGCACCGCTCGCCGCCGCGCCCGCGACGAGCGCGAGCAGCCCGAAGATCGCCGCCGCGGCCGGCACCCAGGCGGAGGGCGAAGTGCGCACCCGCCGCTCGTCGACGTGATGGACCCAGTGAAGCGGCGAGACGAAGGTCCGAAGGCGGTGGGAAAGGATCCCATGGACGAAGTACTCCATCGCGGGCCAGCAGGCGAAGCCACCGGCGGAGCACAGGACGAAGACGAGCATGTGGCGAGCATATGCCTCATGCCAGGCAGTGCTCGTACATGGGGGTTCTCCGAGGGCCTCGGGTCGTAGAAGATCCTGGGGCCAGCGCGGCTCGAAACGGTCGTCACGGCCACTTCGCGACCGCGCGCGCAACGCCCTCATGACGCGCCCGCGCCTAGCCACCGACGTGCTCCTCGTCTCGATGCCGTTCGGGCCGCTGCACCAGCCGTCCCTCGGCCTCGCGCTGCTCCAGGCAGGCCTCGCTCGCGACCCGCGTTTCGCCAAGGTCGGGTGCCGCATCCTCTACCTGACCTTCGGGTTCGCGGAGCGGCTGGGCGCGGACGTGTACACGCGGATCGCCGAGGGAGACGTCCTCGCATGCACGCTCGAGGGCGAGTGGCTCTTCGCGCGTGGCCTCGCTCCGCGCACCGACGACGACGATCGCCGGTACCTCGACGACGTCTTCCTGAAGCGCTGGTCGCCGGGCGACGCGGAGACGATCTGGCGGGCGCGCGACCTGGTCCTTCCCTACCTCGACGCGTGCGTCGAGAGCGTCCTCGCCCAGCGCCCGCGGATCGTCGGGTTCACGAGCGTCTTCCAGCAGCAGCTCGCCTCCCTCGGCCTCGCGCGCCGGCTGAAGGACGCGGCCCCCGAGATCGCGATCGTCTTCGGCGGCGCCAACTGCGAGGGCGACATGGGCCGCGAGGTCGTGAGGCGCTTCCCCTTCGTGGATGCCGCGGTATCGGGCGAGGGCGATCGCATCTTCCCGGAGATCGCCGCGCGGCTCCTCTCGGGAGAGCGCCTCGCGGGACTGCCGGGCGTGCGATCCCAGAGCGAGAACGGCGCCCCGGGCCACGACGACGCCCCGCGCGTCATGGACATGGACGCGCTCCCGTTGGTCGATCACGCCGACTTCTTCCGCCAGCACAAGGCGAGCAATGCGATGAAGGGCAAGAAAGCCCGCCTCGTGATGGAGACGTCTCGGGGCTGCTGGTGGGGCGAGAAGCACCACTGCACGTTCTGCGGGCTCAACGGTGCCAGCATGACCTTCCGCAGCAAGTCCCCCGCGCGCGTCCTCGAGGAGCTCGCCGCGATCCCGCGGCGCACCACCGAGGTCCTGATGACCGACAACATCATGGACGCGCGCTACGTGCGCACGCTCCTGCCCGAGCTCGCGCGCCGCCGCCTGTCGACCTCCCTGTTCTACGAGATCAAGAGCAACCTGACGCGCGACCAGGTGGAGCTCCTGGCGCGCTCCGGCATCCGCGAGATCCAGCCCGGCATCGAGAGCCTGAGCGATACCGTCCTCGACATCATGAAGAAGGGCGTCCGCGGACTCCAGAACGTCGCGCTCCTGAAGTGGTGCCTGGATGCGGGGATCACGCCCTACTGGAACTTCCTGTGGGGTTTCCCCGGCGAGCCTGCCGGGGAGTACGACCGGCTCGCCGGTCTCGTCCCGCTGCTCCACCACCTTCCGCCTCCGGAGGTGGGCGTCCCGATCCGTCTCGACCGCTTCAGCCCGAACTACTCGCAGGCGGCATCCTTCGGCCTCGCGGGCGTGCGGCCGCTGCCCGCCTACCGCCACGTCTATCCGTGCGACGTCGACGACGGCGCATTGGCGCGCCTGGCGTACTTCTTCGCGTTCGACTACGCGGATGGCCGCGACGTGGGGCGCTACACGGCCCGGCTCGCCGCGGCCATCGACGAGTGGAAGGTCCGCCATGCCGAAAGCCGGCTCGTCGCCCTCGATCGAGAGGACGAGCTGGTCGTCCTCGACTCGCGCGTGATCGCGCGCCGCAAGGTCACGAGGCTCCGTGGCCTGCACCGCCTGGTCCTGCTCGCGTGCGACGCCGTCCAGACGCGCGGGAGCCTCCGCGCGTCGGTTGCGGACGAGACGGACGCGTGCGACGACGGGCAGCTCGCCGGCGTGATCGCCGAGCTATGCGAGCTCCGGCTCCTCGTCGAGGACGGATCGCGGCGCCTGCTCGCGCTCACCAGCGCGGCGAGGGCGTAGAGGCGTCCGGCGTGCGACTGTGGAGCCTCCACCCGAAGTACCTCGACGCGCCTGGGCTCACGGCCCTCTGGCGCGAGGCCCTCCTCGCGCGCCACGTCCTGCGCGGTCGCACGCGCGGCTACCGACATCATCCCCAGCTCGCCCGCTTCCGCGCCGCAGGCCGCCCGATCGCTGCGATCAACACGTACCTCGCGGCCGTTCAGCAAGAGGCCGCCCGCCGCGGATACCGGTTCGACCCGCGCAAGATCGGCGCGGCCCGCACGTCCGAGCGCGTGCCCGTCGCGCGCGGCCAGGTGGCCTACGAGTGGGCTCATCTGCGAAGGAAGCTCGCGGCACGGGATCCCGAGTGGCTCCGCTCATTGCCTAGGGAATGGCGCGATCCTCACCCGTTGTTTCGGGTCGTCCCGGGTCCCATGGAGCCGTGGGAACGGCCTGACCGACCAACCGGCGGGGGCCCCGCCCCACGCACGCCGCCGGCAGATGGCCAAGGGCCTCAGAACGCGCGCGGAACGAAGCCGGGCGAGTTGCGAACCTCCATGAGATCCTGACCGAGCGTCAACACCAAGAGGCCGGCGCGCTCGCCGCAGCGTACGACACTGTCGTCGGCATAGAGCGTGCCGAGAGCCCCGATGATCCTCTTGCCCTCGTACTCGGGCAAGTAGCTCCTGGCCTGCTGCATCAACTCGACGAAGGCATCGACGTCGGCGGGACGCAGGCGGGATCGGGTCTCGCAGACCAGCGCGTGGTCGCCGCAGGCGGCCACCAGGTCGAACTCCTGCGAGAGCCCGGTGGACGGGTGGTTCCGCTTGACTCGAACCGCCGATGAGAGCGGCGTGTCAGCGTCCGTCCCGACGAACGCCCGGAGAATGCGTGGAACGCCCGGTGCGACGAGGTCTTCCGCCATCGTCCCGGAGCTTGTTCGACAGGTCTCCCCCATCGCTTGTTCATGTCCGTGTGCGACGCCCGCATCTCCTCCCTGAAACCCGCCATCTCCCCCTTGAACGCCGCCATCTCCCCCTTGAACGCCGCCATCTCCCCCTTGAACTCCCGGAGCTCGCGCGAGGTCTGGTCGACCTGGCGCTGCGTTCGCTCCTGGGCGCGCAGCACCTCGGCAAGGAGATCCTCGAGCTCGGTCATGCGTCGTTCGACCTGTGCGTTCGCCATCGCCCGTACCATTATAGGGGGCGGACGCGCGGCGCGCACGCGCGGGACCGTCTGGCCACGGCGGGGATCGTCGTCCGCCGTGGCCACACTGATGCCGATCAGTATCCGAGAGCGCCGGCGGTCGGGTTCACTCCATAGGCAGAGCCAATGAACGGATCGAAGGTCACGAGCGGCGTCATCGTCCCGCCCAGGTAGAGGAACGGCCTGACGATCGAGGCCGCCGCTGGATCTCGCCCGGCGCCGGAAACCAGCTCCTCGATGCCATCTCCCGTGAGATCGCCCGATCCGACCCGGCCCCCGTAGGTCGTTCCCGCGGGCGCCGTGACGTCGAAGCCCGGAAGCGCGGAGATGCTGCTCCCGTCGTAATCGAAGCCGGCGAATCGAGCCGGGAAGCTCGGCCCGGGTCCGGGGCCCGGAGACGCGAGGATCTCGTCGAAGCCGTCGCCGTCGACCTGGCCGCCCGCGACGTTCGCGCCGTACTGCTGGGTCGCGAACGCCATGAAGTTGATCTTGCCGATCGCCGACACGGCGGAGGCGTCGTAGTTGAAAGCGCGCACCTGCGGCCCGAAGACGACGCCCGGCCCCGGCGCGGTGAGGATCTCCGCGTAGGCGTCCGCATCGACGCCGCCCGAGGCGACGTTGACTCCGAACTTCAACGTGCCGTAGGCGAAGAAGCTGATCTTCCCGATGGCCGTCAGCGCCGCATTGTCGAAGTTCCATCCGCGCACGTGCGGGCCGAACACGGCCCCGGGCCCGGCGCCGCTCAGGATCTCGTCGTACGCGTCTCCGTCCACACCGGCGGTGGTCGCATTGACGCCGTAGCGCAGCGTGCCGTAGGCGTAGAAGTTGACCTTGCCCATGGACGTCCCGTCGTAGAGGAACGCGCGCACCTGGGGCCCGAGAACGGGGCCCGGACCAGGGCCGGTCACGATCTGCGACCTCGCGGCGCCACTGACGTTCCCGCCCGCGACGTTCGTTCCCCACGAGCTCGCGCCGTAGGCGAAGAAGTCGACCGGGGTCGGCGTGCCGTCCGCCAGGTAGACCCGCACCCTGTTCGGGTTCGTGGCACCGAGGCCTTCGCCCGCCACGACGTTCTCCCCGCCGCCCGCACCGCCGGCGATGGTGATGATGTAGTCCTGGGTCCCCGTGCAGCCGACCGCATCGGTCGCCGAGATCGTGGCGCCGAACGTCGCCGCGAATGCCGGCGTTCCCGAGATGACGCCCGCGGGGGACAGGGTCAGACCGAGCGGGAGCGCCCCGCCGGTCACCGAGAGAGTGTAGGGGGCGACGCCACCTTGTGGCGTGAGCGTCTGACTGTAGGGCACTCCCACGGTCCCGTTCGGAAGGGATGCCGGAGCGACCACCAGACACCGCACCTTGTAGGTGAGCGCGACGACCGGGCCGCGCTCGTGAAGCAGCGCCTCGCTCCGCCAGAACCGTACGTCGATCGTCGAGCCGCCGGTCGTCTGCTGCTCGATGGCGTAGCCATAGTCCTTGGTCGGGTTGTCGAACCAGAAGCGGAACGCATCGGTGACGGACGCGCCGCCGATGGTCGTCCGCTCGTTCATCGCCTTCACCGTGACGACGGCGTCGGCGGTGTTCGCGATGTCGTTGGCCCCGTCGTAGTCGGAGGCGCTCCTCCCGTCGATGCCCGACGTCCTCTTGCTCGCGTTGCCCTGGTTCCAGCGGAGGTTCGGATGGACGTGGCACTCCCAGGTCGGGCCGCCGACGGGGTTACTGTTCCAGTCGCCGCCCGTCGAGGGATCGCTCCAGTTAAGGAGGATCCGGCGGAACTCCAGGGTCTCGGCGTTGCCCCAGTCACCGTCGAGGGAGAAGCTCGCGTCCGCGATGTCCGACGAGTCGCTCATGCCGGTCGCTGCCTTGAACGCCGCGGCCCAGTCCCATCGGAGGAAGCCACGGGCGTTCCAGAGCCACAGTGTGTCGTGCTCCCAGGTGGTGTTGCCCAGCGCCGCGCAGTCGTGGACCGGCACGGTGAACGTCTCGTAGCCCGACCCTCCCAGGGTCACCGTGAGGGTCGTCCCGAGGGTGACGGTGTGCGCGTTGCCGGGGTCACCCGAGACCAGGACGTTCGCGGTGCCGCCGGTCGCCCAGTCCGCAAGGTCCTTGATGGCGGCGCCCGGCGATGGCGACACCCGGAAGCTCGTGCTGCTCCCGGGAAGCTGGGTGGTCAACCGCACGAGATCGCCGTTCTGACCGTCCCACTGAGCGGCGGTCACCGCCACCGGCTGCCCGGTGTCGAGATCGAGGATCTGGTAGCTCGCGGGATTGCCGGCGCTCGCCGCGTCGACGGCTTCGCTGAACCAGACGTCGATCATCTTGAGCGACGCGATCTCCACCTTGTCGATGCGCGGGGGCACCGTGTCGCGGGCGTTCAGCGCCTCGGCGGGTGTCATGTTGCCGTCGATGGAGAGCACGAAGTTCGCGAGGTCGCGCATCTGTCGGCCCAGGAGCTGCATCGTCGTCCCGTGAAACCCCGCGGTCTTCATCTCCACGAGGGCGTCGACGATGTCGTTCGACCCATAGTAGTTCCCGGCCTCGTAGGGCGGCAGCGCCCAGGCGCCCACCAGGGAAGGGGTGTTGACCGTCCATTGCGGCGTCCGGTTGTTCAGCTCCTCCTCGTTGTTCGCGCGCCAGCCGATGTCGTGCGAGGTGAAGTCCTGGAACGCGTTCGCCGGCTGGTGGCAGGTCCCGCAAGAGGAGTCTGCCTTCTTCGCGGGATAGTTGCTCCCGTTGAAGTACGTCGCGCCCCGGATGGCGGACTCGCTCAACGCCCCGTTCGCCCCGCGGTAGGGGCTGCGCGGCGGAGCGGGGAGCGAGCGGATGTAGTCGGAGAGAGCATCCAGCTCGGGGCTCAGCCCAGCATTCGGGGGGCCGAGCTCGCCATTGGCCGCAGCGCCGAGGAACCCCGTCCCGCCCATGGTGGGCGCCTGGAAGCTGTAGTCGAAGTCCTGGAGCTCGTCGCGGTCGCCGGACAGGTGGAGCAGACCCCAGAGGTTGTTGATCGGATCGCGCTGCCCCGGCGTGAACGTCTTGCCGATCCCGAGCAGGCTCATCGTCCGGCGCCCGCCGTGGTTTCCCGGGAGCTGGAAGAACGCCCAGTGGCGGCCGTCGTGCTCGCCGTTCGGATGGCAGCTCGCGCAGGCGATCTTCTGGTTCGCCGAGATCCTCGGGTCGACGCTCGAGTGGAAGATCTTCGCCCCGAGGAGGACGCTCGGCGAGTACTTCTCGCCGGTCAATGGCGTCGTTGCGATCCGCTTGATCTGGGTCTGGGTCGCGAGGTCGATGACCGAGACGTCACGCGTGAGCTGGTTACAGACGTAGGCTCGGGTCGTCGTGGGGCTCATCGCGAGGCCGATGGGCCGGGAACCGACGGAGATCTCGACCAGCGGCGGAGCCCCCGTCGTGTTGGCCGCCGGAGTGTCCTTCGGGACGACGATCACCTTCTCGCTCTGCTCGCAGAGCATGTACCCGATGGCGCCGTCGGAGGTGAAGCCCTCGTCGATCAGGCCCGAGGCGTGCGCGTTCCAGCCGGGCCCGACGTAGTTGCCGGTCTGTGGATCGTGGACGCACACGGCGCTCAGGATCACCTTGTCCTGGAGCGTGTTGGGCATCGTGCGCGTCGCCAGATCCAGATGACGGATCGTCGCCTGCATCGTGCTGTCGGGAGTGAACGGGTTCGGATGGAAGTTCTCGTACTGCGTCGGGATCCACATCTCCTGCTTGCCGGAGACCGACGGGATCTGCGCGAAGTGGCCGCGGAAGTTCAGGTAGCCGCCTTCGGAGATCTGGCAGGGGGGAGGAAGAGAGCTGTTGTCTCCCGGCCCCGCAGGCGTGAACCGGATCTTCGTCGTCTCGTAGGCATCCGTCGGCGTGACCTCGATGCGGCTCAGGAAGGGATCGCCGCTCATCTCGATGGCGAGCATGTGGTTGACCCATGCGGACGTGCCGTCCTCGGTCCAGGCCACGCCTATGGGCGTGTAGTAGTGATAAGTCGGCAGCACTTTCCGGAGACTGTGCAGCGTCACGTCGAGGACCGCGATCCCAGGAGCGCGGTGCAGCGTCACGAGCGCCGACTTCTGGTCCCGCGAGATGGCGATGCCGTAGGGACCGCTTCCCCACGGCAGGTCGATGGACGCGAGAACGGCGCCGTCGGAGCCTCGCAGCACGAACACCTTGTCCGAGTCCCGGCAGGCCACCCACGCTTCGGATCCGTCTTCCTTGACCGACACGCCGTGCGGCGCGTGCGGACCCGGCCCGGGCAACGCGTACTCGACGACGCTGTCGTTGGCCGTGTCGATCCGCGCAACGGAGTCGTTGTCGGGGTTACAGACCCAGACCCACCGCCCGTCGGCGCTCGTCTGTATCGGTCCGCTCTTGAACGAGCGCGCGCCAGGGGCGGCGATGGAGCTCGCCGCAACGAGGAGCGCTACGACGGGCGCGAGACGGATCGCGGCGGCGGCGGGGGTGCGTGACCTTGCCATGGCAAGCTTCCTTTCGTCATCCAGACACGATCGCCGCGCTCTGTAGCACTGATGAAGGGAGAACCGACGCCAAGTTAGCATCACGCCGGTCACGGGGCAAGCAGGCTCGGGACCTCTTCCCAGCGGCGCCGCAGATCGTCCATGAGGACCTGGAACTTCGAGTCGCCCCAGAGCGGCCTGAGGAACGGGTCCTTCTCCGCGAAGAGCGGCCAGTTCAGCATGCCGTGGCGGATCGCATTCTCGACCCAGGAGACCGCCTCGGGCGCGTCGCCGGAGATCGCCGCGCTGTCCGCCATCGCCCACGAATACTGCGGATCGCCCCGCGCCCCTTCGGCCACCTCGCCGGAGATCGGCGTTCGGGCGCTACCCGGCTCCCGGGTGAGCGCTCCGAGGAGCACGCCCCCGAGCTTGCCGAAGAAGCTGTCGTCCTTCTTGCCGAGCGAATCGAGCACGTCGCGCGCCTCGTCGCTCCGGCCGTCGAGCGCGAGGGCGTGGCCGAGGCAGAAGTCGAGCACGGCCACCGAGGGATCCATGCGGCGTGCCTCGCGGAAGTGAGACGGGGCGTCGGCGAAGTCGCCCGCCATCAGCGACACGAGCCCCGGCATGGCACGGTACGCCGCCGTGAGCGGGTCGACCTCGATGAGCTGCTGGGCGAGCGGGCGCGCCCGCTCAGGGTATCCGAGGAGCGCATAGTTCGGGATGAGCCACGCCATCGACTCGACGTCGCCCGGGTCCCGCTCGAGCGCGACGCGCAGGTGGCGGATCGCATCCACCATGTCGCCTTCGTGCAGGCGGATCAGCCCCAGCAAGCGGAAGCAGTGGGGCGACTCCGGGTCGAGGGCACGCACCTTTTCCGCGTAGTCCCGCGCGTTCTTCAGGTAGCTCTCCGTTCCCGAAGCGCCCGTGTTGACGTACTGCCAGTAGACCTGGCCGATCGCCGCGGCGAGCAGCACGTTGTCCCCGACGATCCGCTCGCTCTTCTTCAGGTAGTCGAGCGCGCGATCGAGCGCGGGCTTGCTGTAGCGCAGCATCTCCTGCTTGGCGCGCAGGTAGCCGTCGTAGGCGCGCACGTCGTCGATCTGGCGCGACGCGAGGCGCCGCTCGTCGGTCGGATCGAGCTTGCCCTTGAGGGCCGCGACGATCTTGCGCGACAGATCCTCCTGGACGCGGAACACGTCCTCGATGCTGCCCCCGTACTTCTCGGCCCACAGGAGTGTGTCGGCCGCGGCGTCGACGAGCTTCGCCGTGATCCGGAAGTTCCCTTCGAGCTTCCGGACGCTGCCCTCGAGCACGTAGCGGACGCCGAGGTCGCGGCCCAGCGTCTTCATGTCCTGTGCGGTGCCCTTGAGGCGCATGGCGGAGGTCCGCGAGATCACGCGCAGACCGGCGATCCCGGAGAGGTCGGTGATGATCTCGTCGGTGAGGCCGTCGCTGAAGTAGGAATCTCCCGCGTCCGGCGAGAGGTTGTCGAATGGCAGGACGAGGATCGACGCCGTGGGTGGCGAGACGGGGCGGCCCGACGGCGATCGCAGCGTGGGCGACCCTGCGGGATCGAGATCCGAGAGCAGCTCCTGGACGTTCTGGTAGCGCTTGGCGATCGACTTGCTGAGGCACTTCTGGACGATGCGCTCGAGCTCCGTCGAGAGCGAGGGGTTGAGGAACCGCAGCGCGAGCGGCTCCGTGTGCAGGATGTTGAACATCACCACCTGCGCGGCGTCTCCCTTGAACGGCCGCTTGCCCGTGAGCATCTCCGTCAGCACCACCCCGAGCGCCCAGATGTCGGCGCGCGGATCCGCGGGCTCGCCGCGGATCTGCTCGGGCGCCATGTAGGCGGGCGTCCCGCCCGACGAACCCGAGGTCGTGACGCTCGCGTGGTGAAGCGCCCGCGCGAGGCCGAAGTCGAGGATCTTCACGTCGTCCTTGCGGTCGATCAGGATGTTCGCCGGCTTCACGTCGCGGTGGACGATGCCGGCTTCGTGCGCCGTCCCGAGACCCTTGGCGATCTGAAGGGCGTACTTCATCGCCACCTCGAGCGGCAGGGGGCCCCGCGAGACCTTTGCCGAGACGGTCTCGCCCTCGTAGTAGGCCATCACGATGTAGAGCTCGCCGTCGGGCGTCTCGTCGACCTGGAAGACGGTGCAGATGTGGCGGCTGTCGAGCCGGCACGCCGCGCGGGCCTCGTTGAGGAGGCGGGTCTTGGCCTGGGGATCGCCCGTGAGCGCGGGAGGCAGCACCTTGACCGCGACCGTGCGGCCGAGCTTGACGTCGACGGCGCGGTAGACGACGCCCATCCCGCCGCGGCCGATCTCCGACTCGATCTTGTAGTTCGCGAGGGAGAGGCCGCCGCTCACGATGCCATCCTCTCGCGCCGCTCGACGATGCCGTCGAGGAGCGCCGCCACATTGTCGATCGTCGCGAGCGCACAGAGGCTGACGCACTGCGACTGGCGCGGCGTCATCGGCAGTACGTCCAGGAGCGCCCTCAGCTCGGCCCTGTGTGTGGGGTCGAGGCTGGCGTGCTCGTGGAGCGTGCGGAACGCGGCGAGGCAGGCCCGTGCGGCGCTCGATCGCCTCGAGCTCCAGGTGGACTGGCGGCGTCCCCTCGATCGCCACGAGATAGCCGAGGACCGGTGGACGGGGTGGACGTGTGGTCGACGTAGCAGCCCGTCCCGACGAGCGCGGCGGCGTCGGCGGAGGGGATCCGCGCGACGGCGGCTTCGGCGGCGACCAGCCGGCCGTGCCGTCATGTCCTCGAGAGCCACTTCGCCGTAGATCGTGCCCTCCTCCTGGATGTCCTGCGAGGTAGTCGGCCAGGCCGCGCAGCAAGCTGTGGCTCGGCGTGCCGAGGCCCAGCGCAGCCTCGGCGCGCCGCATGAGCGGGGATGCCCGCAAGGGGCGACCGACCAGAGCTCGAAGTAGAAATCGGGGAGGAGGGCCGCGAGCGCACGGTGGCTCCAGAAGCGACCGGCGGCACGATCGAGCCGGGCCCTCCCGAGGTTGATCGCGACGTCGAGCCGCTCCCCGTTACCCACGTGCCGATGGCCCGAGGGCGGGCGGATCAGACGATGACGTTCGGCCGTGCCTCGTGGCGTGATGCCTTCCCGCACTTCTTGCGCAGCTTGACCAGGGCGTCGACCTCCTCGTCGGACAATCCCTCGAGGACCTGCTTCTCGTCGTCGGACAGATCCTTCGGATCCACGATCTTCGCGGCCTTCAGTCGCGCGACCTTGCTCTTTGCCTTTGCCATGCGGGCCTCCTGGCGGCGGGTTATACCTCACGTCATCGGGGGCGGCAAGGACAGAGGCTGGCGCGGGGGGCCGTCGTCCCAGGAGATCGAGCGCCGGCCGGCTGCTTTCGCCGCATAGAGGCGCCGGTCCGCGCGCTCCATCAACGAGACGGCGCTGTCGCCGGGGCCGTACGTCGTCGCGCCGATGCTGACGGAGACCGTCAGCGCGCCGGCCTGCCAGTCGAACGACGTCCCCTCGATGCAGGCCTGGATCTCGCTCGCGCGGCGGCGCGCGTCCTCGGGGGCAAGCCCGGTCAGCACGACGACGAACTCGTCGCCGCCGATGCGGCACGGCAGATCGGACCGGCGGACAGCGTCCTTGATGAGCCGCGCCACGTGCTTCAGCACGCCATCGCCGCAGAGGTGCCCGTGGCGATCGTTGATGCCCTTCAGATCGTCGAGGTCGAGCATGAGGAAGGCGAGCGCGCATCCCTCCTGCGAGGCGCGCCGCAGGAGGTGCGGCATCTCGTTGTTCAGGCAGCGCCGGTTGTAGAGACCGGTGAGCTCGTCCGTCTCCGCGAGGAGCTCCTGGAGCTCGAGGTCGCGCTGGGTGCGGCGCAGGAAGTCGAGCGACTGATCGAGCTCCGCGCACTTCTTCTGGAGGTCCTCGATGAGCTGGCTCTCGGACTCCACGAGGTAGGTCGCGACGTTGCGCAGCATCCCGACCAGGAGCTTCGGGTTGTCCTTGAGGAGGCTGTCGAGCGCGCTCTGATCGAGGACGAGGAGACGCAGGTCGGAGACAGCGCGCGCGGTCGCGCTGCGGCGCCGCCGTCCGAGCAGGAGCGAGAGCTCGCCGAGGATGTCGCCGTCCTTGACGATCTTCCCCCGGCGGACGCCCCCGAAGATCAGCTCGATCTCACCGCGCAGCACGACGTACATCCTGTCGGACTCCTCGCCCTCGTGGAAGACGTCGTCGCCCGCCCGGACCTTCACGATGGCGCCGGCGCTCTGGATCGCGTGCCCGTCGCCATCCGACAGCTCGCTCACGAGCCGCGACCAGGAGAACCCGCTGCTCTCGCTCACGAGCCGGGATGATATCGAAGCGCCGGGAAGCGATCGCCACGGCGAACGGCGCGCGCCCCGAGGGAGACGACCCGCGACCTACGGGCGCGAGAGCCAGGGTGCGTAGAGCTCGGGGCGGCGATGGCGCAGGAAGAGACGACGCGCGTGGCTCGCGGCCGCGGCATCGAGATCGACGTCGGCGAAGAGGATGTGGTCTTCGCCCCGCGGGGCGCGCGCCGTCACGGTCCCGTCGGGAGCGCAGACGAACGACTCGCCCGAGAACGTGATCCGTTCCTCGGCGCCGACCCGATTGCAGAGCGCGACGAAGTAGCCGTTCTGGAACGCGGCGACGCGCATCTCCGCCTCGTACAGTCCCTCGGGCCACTCCCCCGCGGCTCCGGCCTGCGGCACGAGCACGAGATCGGCGCCGCCCAGTGCGAGCGCGCGCATGTATTCGGGGTAATGGCGGTCGTAGCAGATCGCGACGCCGATGCGACCTGCCCGCGTGGCGAAGACGGGAGCGCCCGTGTCGCCGGGGTGGTAGTAACCCTGCTCGTGGAAGCAGGCGTACTCGGTGATGTGGACCATGCGCGTGCGGCCGAGGAGGGTCCCATCCGCGTCGATCACCGGCGAGCAATCGTAGGTGCGATCGCCATCGCGCTCGTAGAGGTTCAGCACGACCACGACCCCGAGCCGCGCTGCCTCGCGGCAGAACGCCTCCGTCGTCGGACCGGGAACCCGCTCCGCGCGCATGGCCGCAGCGGCGTCCGCGGGCCGCTGCGGGTAGAACGGCTCGAACGAGAGCTCCGGGAAGCAGACGATCGTCGCGCCGCCGCCGGCCGCGGTCCGGAGGGCGGCGAGCCCCGCCGCGAGGTCGGCGTCGCGCGACCCGGTGACGCGCCGCGAGACGAGGGCCACGCGCGTCACGCCCGAGCGCCCCGCAAGCGCGCCTGGAGGAGGCTCCCGCTCACGAGCCGGCATGATATCCAAGCGCGCCACGATCGAACCGTGACGCCGAACGCTGGAGTGCGTGCGCCGGAAGAGCGAGGCCCAGTGTCGCCGCAGCCCATTCGGTTGTTTTCGTGAGCTTCACTTCGACGAGCCCTGTGAGCGCGGTGATGCGCGCGCGGAGGCTCGAACCGCGCTCGTCCGGACCGGATCGGATTCGTCGTGCTCGATCCGGTACGCGGACGGCGAGATGCGGATCGGCCCGCCATGCGCGCTGCCCGGCGCGTTCTCTCCGAAGCCGGGCGGCGCCCGGCGTGGCACCGAAGACGGGCCCGAGCCGTCACCGCCGATCGTGCCGCTCCCGCTCGCGCCCCTTCACGCCCCGGGCACGACGCCGCTCGATCGGCAGCGCTGACCGGGAAGGGACGCCTGTCAGTGCAGCGCGCAGCCGGGCTGGCGGAAGAAGTCGTTGCCCTTGTCGTCGACGAGGATGAACGCGGGGAAGTCCTCGACCTCGATGCGGTAGATCGCTTCCATGCCGAGCTCCGGATACTCGAGGAGCTCGACCTTGCGGATGTTCTCCTTGGCCAGCAGCGCCGCGGGGCCCCCGATGGACCCGAGATAGAAGCCGCCGTGCTTCTTGCACGCCTCCGCGACCTGCGCCGAGCGATTGCCCTTGGCGATCATCACGAGCGACCCACCGTGCTCCTGGAAGAGGTCGACGTAGGAGTCCATGCGTCCCGCCGTCGTCGGGCCGAACGACCCCGACGGGAGTCCCGCCGGCGTCTTGGCCGGGCCCGCATAGTAGATGGGATGGTCCCTGACGTAGGACGGTAGCCCCTCACCGCGATCGAGGCGCTCCTTGAGCTTCGCGTGGGCAATGTCGCGCGCGACGATGAGCGTTCCGGTGAGCGCGAGCCGCGTCGAGACGGGATGGCGCGAGAGCTCGGCGGTGATCTCCTTCATGGGGCGCCTGAGATCGACCTTGACGACGTGCTCCTCGCTCTTGACGCGCGCGCCCGCCGGAAGGAAGCGCGCGGGGTTGCGCTCGAGCGCCTCGAGCCAGAGGCCTTCGCGGTCGATGCGAGCCTTGATGTTGCGATCGGCCGAGCAGGAGACGCCCATGCCGATGGGGCACGAGGCGCCGTGGCGCGGCAGCCGGATGACGCGCACGTCGACGGCGAAGTACTTGCCCCCGAACTGCGCGCCGATGCCGGTCTTGTGCGCCGCCTCGAGGAGGCGCTTCTCGAGCTCGAGATCGCGGAAGGCCTGGCCACCCATGTTTCCCACGGTGGGCAGGCTGTCCAGGTAGCGCGCCGACGCGAGCTTCACGGTCTTGAGCGTCGCCTCGGCCGACGTCCCTCCGATCACGAACGCCATGTGGTACGGCGGGCACGCCGCCGTCCCGAGCATCTTCATCTTCTCGCCGAGGAACGCCTCGAGCGACTTCGGGTTGAGGAGCGCCTTCGTCTCCTGGAAGAGGTACGTCTTGTTGGCCGAGCCTCCGCCCTTGGTGAGCATCAGGAACCGGTAGTCCATCCCCGGCGTCGCGTAGATGTCGATCTGCGCGGGAAGGTTCGATCCGGAGTTCTTCTCCTCGTACATCGACAGCGGCACGGTCTGCGAGTAGCGCAGGTTCTCCTGCGCGAACGTGTCGAAGATGCCGCGCGCGAGGTACTCCTCGTCCTTCACGCCCGTCCAGACCCTCTGCCCCTTCTTCGCCACGATCGTTGCGGTGCCCGTGTCCTGGCAGAGCGGCAGGATGAAGTCCGACGCCACGGCGGCGTTCCTGAGCATCGCCATGGCCACGCCGCGGTCGTTGGGCGACGCCTCGGGATCGTCCAGGATGGCCGCGACCTGGGCGAGGTGCGCTGGCCGCAAGAGGAAGGAGACATCGCGCATCGCCTCGTGGGTGAGGAGCGTCAACCCCTCCGGCGCGACCTTCAGCACCTCCTGGCCCTCGAACGTCGCGATCGACACGTGGTCGCGCGTGAGCAGGCGGTAGTCGGTGGAGTCGTTGCCCGTGGGGAAGGGATCCTGGTAGGTGAAATCGCTCATCTCGATCAGCGTAGCATCGCGGCTGGCCGCGGGCAGCGGGCAGAGAGACGAGGTTCGAATCGGCGTCCCGCGGGAACCAACGAAGGCCTACGACGTCCTCGCTGTCAGCGGAGCCTGAGATCCAGCGCAAACGCCAGGGCGTGCGCGATCTCCCGCATGCGCTCGGCACGAAGCGTCGTGATCAGCGACCCGAGGCGACCGATCGAAACGGTGGCGACGTGATCGAGGTTCACCACGCAGGCCGCCGGCATGCCGTCGCCTTCGTCCAGGAAGACCTCGGATGGTATGGAGCGGATCGTCCTCGTGACAGGTGCGATGGTCACTTCGTTGAGGAAGTCGAGAGCGGGATCGCGTGTGAGGACGACGACGGGGCGCTGCTTGTCGGGCGGCGCGAAGGAATACCAGCGAACGTCCCCCCTTCGCACGCGATCAGTCAGGCCACGCCAGCTCCCGCTCCCAGACGTCGAACTCGCCTCGCCGGACGGGACGGCGTTCGTATCCCGCGCGGTGCTTCCGATCCTGCTCCTGCTCGTCCAGGCGCTTCAACGCGGCGCGAAGCGCTTCGCGCGTGAAGGCCGAGCGCGTCGTTCGCCGCTTCTTCGCAGCGCGATCGACCGCCCGCACGAGCTCTTCATCGAGCGTCATCTGGACGGTCTTCACGAGATCGACTCCATCACCATACCCATAGCTATTCTACACCACACCGCTGGCACGCCCGAGCCCGTCAGAAGTTGAACCGGAGGCCGAGCTGGATCTGACGCGGAGGGCCGAACGTCGCCGTGGGCCTTCCGTAGGTCGCGTTCGGGGTGTCCGGGGAACCGCTGTAGAGGTTGCCATCGTAGCTGGCTCCGAAGTTCACGGTGTCGAGCGCGTTGAAGACGTCCACCGACGCTTCGATGTTCGCACCATGACCGAACCGGAAGAACTTGCTGACGCGCAGGTCTGCCATGAAGAACGTGTCGCCGTAGCGATCGCCGATGCCGCCGAGACGGTCGTTGTACACACCGTCGCCATTGCGGTCGTAGCCGTAGTACGTCGTGTAGGGCCTCGCGTGGGCGGCCTGAACAATGCCGGAGACCTGGAAGTCGGCGGGGAGCTGGTAGATGCCCGAGACGACCAGCCGCCATGGCTCGAAGTTGTTCGGCTTGCCGACGTCCCCCTTCTCGTGGTCGGGGGCGTTGTCGTAGAGGTTGTTCTGCGGCAGGTAGCCGAAATCGACCCCGTGCGTCTGGGCGTCGGCGATCGTTCCCGAGATCTGGAACGATGCCTTGCCCCAGCGCCCGCGAAGAGCGAGCTGCAGCGCGCGATACCATGACTCTCCCGTCGTCTCCGCGACCGTGACGGTACCGAATTCCTCCGAGATCGGGCGAGGGAGAGGACCGTCGCCGTCGGGATCGATGTTGATGCGCCTCGCGTGGAACTCGTGGAGCCCGCGGACCAGCACGGCATCGGCGTCGAAGGCGAGGTGGTCGCCGAGCTGCTGGGAGATCCCGAGCGAGCTCTGGATGCTGCGGCGTCTCCAGGTCGGGGCTCGTGAGGTTCGGAAACGCGTTCGCGGGAGTGGCGTACTGGCCGAGATCGGGGATGTTCCCGGGGCCGAACGTCGGACTGAAGATCAGCACGCCGACGAAGGGGGGATTGTTGGTGAGGAAGTCGTCGAAGAGCGTGATGTTGAAGAAGACCTGGTCATAGAAGATGCCCGTGCCGCCTCGCACGACGGTCTTGCCGTCCCCTCGCGCGTCCCATGCGAATCCGAGTCGCGGGCCGATATTGTTCACGTCGTTCTTCAACGTGCCGCGTTCGAATCCAGCTTCCCGGCGTGCCGCGGGGTTGTCCGCGATCGCCTTCCCGATGAAGGTCTCCGGCACGTCGAACGTCCCGAACTCGACGTCGTAGCGAAGCCCGAGATTGAGAACGAGCCTGTCACCGATCGACCAGTCGTCCTGGACGTAGACGCCCACCTGGTCGTTGGCCCGGCTCGCCCTGGCGTCCCCGAAGGTGCTGAAGAACGCGTAGGGCGTGGCGTTGGGGTCGTCCACGGAGTAGTAGAACGATCCCGTCGTCAAGAAGGGAACGTCGACGAACAGCTCGGGGCTGTGGATCCAGTCCACGCCCGCCTTCCAGTCGTGGTCTCCCGCGTGATACGAGAAATCGTCCTTGAACTGGTACTTCTTCTGGATCGTCTCCTGATCGGCGAGGTTGTAGGCGCCGCTCGTCAGGTGCGGAAAGTGAAGGATCGGATCGTCGTTGATGTTCCGGATCGTGTTGTCGAAGTAGCTCGCCTGGAAGACGGCTTCGTTCAGCGCCATCTGTGATGCGACCCAGGTGTGGTTCAGGAGCGCCGACCAGAGCTCGTTGTGCTGGATGCCGCCAGAGGACGCGGCACAGATGGCGCCGCAGAAATCGAGCCCATCCTCGTAGCGGTCGTTGTTCTCGAAGCCGTAGCGCAGCGTCAGGAACTGGTTGTCCGTGATGGTGTGGTTGAGCTTTGCCGTGACGAGGTTCTGCCAGAACGGCTGCTTGACCGTGCCCTCGTACTCGGGCCAGAAGCCGCTCGTGTTGACCGTGTGGTAGGCGTCCTCGTCCTGCCGCTCGTAGGCCACGAAGAAGTGCGTCCGGTCTCGGATGATGGGACCGCCGATGGTGAATCCTTCCTGAAGGCGCTTGTAGTTCGGCTTCGCGAGGCCCTCATTCTCCTGGAAGTACTCCTTCCCGTTGAGGCTCTTGCCCCGGTAGTAGCCGAAGACGTCGCCATGGAAGGCATTGGTGCCGCTCTTGGTGATGACGGAGATGACGCCGCCCCCGGACCGGCCGTACTCAGGCTTGAACCGCTGCGTGATGACCTCGAACTCCTGGATCGATTCTGCGGAGTACTGCTGGAGGATGCCACCGACCGCGTCGTCGTTGTTGTCGCCGCCGTCGATGGTGACGTTGATGCCGCGCCCGATCTGGGTGCCGATGGAGATAGCCCCCACGCGCGTCTTCGTGGGGTCGAAGGTATAAGCCGTGGTCGCCCCGGGAGCGAGGACCGCAAGGCTCTGGAATGTACGCCCGTTGAGCGGGAGGTTGTCGATCTGGTCCTCGTCGATGACCGTCGAGAGGTCCGACTCTTCCGTGTGGACGAGGGGGGCTTCGTCCACGATGGTGACAGTCGCTTCGTACGTGGCCAGCTCGAGCGCGAAATCGAGCCGCGTCTCCTGGCCGATGTTGAGCGTCACACTTCGTTCTGTGTCCGCGAAACCCGACAGCGCGATCCTGACGCGGTAATCGCCGGGCACGATCGACGGGAGGCGGTAGCCACCATCCCGTTCGGCCACCGCCCGCCGAACCACTCCCGTGGCGACGTTACGGGCCTCGACGTTGGCGCCGGCGATCGGCGCGCCTCCCTTGTCCGTGACCTTCCCCAGGAGGCCCGCAGTCTGGGCGGGCGCCTGAGCCCCGAGCGCCGCGCCGAGGAAAGCCGCTGCAAGTGCGATGAAGCGTCTTGGCGCTGCGATGAAGGGCTCCCGGTGTCGGCGCGGCCCCATGTTACCGCACGGCGCGGCGGCGTCCGAGGCAAGGACCCGGAGCATGTCTCATCATGCGCAAGGCGCCTGGAAACTCGCTCGACGACGCTGCCAAGGGACCCGGCCGCCACTCCTCGGTGAAGCGCTCGCGTCGCCGAGGAGCCGGCGGGGAATAGCGCGGTGCCCTGGGCCGTCAGAACCCGAGCGTGGCGCTGCCGGGGTTGACTCCATAGCCCGACGAGGGGAACGGGATGAACGCGGCGAGCGGCGCGAGCTGGCCGGACTGGAACAGGTAGGGCATGACCGTGGAGTCGGCCGAAGGGTCGCGTCCCTGGCCGGCCAGGAGCTCCGACGCGGCTCCGCCAGTCACGTTGCCGATGCTGGCGCGCCCACCGTAGCTCGTGGCCGTGCTGACCGTCACGTCGAAGCCGGGGATGGCCGAGATGGCGTTGCCGTCGTAGTCGAAGCCGCGGAAGCGCGGCGCGAAGGGCGCGCCCGCGCCGGGTCCGGGCGCGCAGGCGATCTCGGCGAAGCGGTCTCCGTCGACATCGCCGCCGGCGACGTTCGCCCCGAAGCCAAGGCCGGTGAATGCGTCGAAGTTGATCTTCGCGATCCTGGCGAGGGCGCCATTGTCGTAGTTCCAGCCGCGTACCTGTGGGCCGAACGCCGCGCCCGGCCCGGGGGCGCTCAGGATCTCCGCGTAGCCGTCGCCCTCGACGTCGCCCGAGCCGACGTTGGCGCCGAAGCGGGGCGTTCCGTAGGCGAAGAAGTTGACCCTGGACAGGGGGGCGATGGCGACGTTGTCGTAGGACCAGCCGCGGACGTGTGGGCCGAACACCGCGCCGGGCCCGGCTCCGGTAACGATGTCGTCGTAGGCGTCGCCATCGAGCTCGGCCGTGACGACGTTGGCGCCGTACCTCGCGGAGCCGTAGGCGAAGTAGTTCATCTTCGCGAGCGGTGCGCCGGTGCTCTGGAACGCCCGGACCTGCGGCCCGCAAGCAGGCCCAGGGCCTGGTGCGGTGAAGATCTGATCGCGCACGCCTCCGGCGGCGTTGCCTCCGGCGAGGTTGACCCCCCACTGTCCAGCGCCGTAGGCGAAGAAGTCCACGGGCGTGGGTTCGCAGCTTGCGGTGAGGACGCGCACGCGGTTCGGGTTGGGTTGGCCGAGGCCCTGACCGACGATGACGTCGTCACCTGCGCGTGGGTCGAAGAGCTCCGCGACGTCGCCTCCGTCGTAGCCGCCGGCGATGAGTACGAGCCCGCTCGCGAGCAAGGTCGCCGTGTGGGCGGAGCGCGGCTTCTGGAGACTGGCTGCGGGGCTCCAGCGGTCCCTGTAGGGATCGTAGATCTCCGTCGTAAGCGGTTCGCCCGTCACGATCGCCGCCGATCTTCCGGCGACGAGCACCCGCCCATCCTGAAGACGTGTCGCAGTGTGGCCGGACCGTGCGCCGAGCATCGGTGCGGTGGGGTTCCAGACGCCGGTTGCGGGATCGTAGGTTTCCGTGATGGCGACCGAGGCGTCGAAGCCATCGCCTCCTGCGGCGAGGACGCGCCCATCGGGCAGGAGCGTGGCGGTGAAGGCGGTTCTTGGCGTCGACATGGTTCCGGTTGCGGTCCAGGCTCCGGCCGTCGAGTCGTAGATCAGTGCGCTCGCACTCGGATAGTAGCCAGCGGCGTATCCACCTGCGAGGAGGACGTCCCCGCTCCGGAGCAGGGTCGCGGTGTGACCGCGGACTTCGTATGGAAGGGCTCCCGTCGGGGCCCACGTGCCGGTCGCGGGATCGTAGAGCTCGGCGGTGGCCGCGGCTAACCCGCCTGCGACGAGGACCTTGCCGTTCGGGAGCAGCGTGGCACTGTGCTGCCAGCGTTTGAAGGCCATGCGTCCCGTCGGTGACCAGCTGCCGAGCGTGGGATCGTAGAGCAGCGCGGCGGCGATCGGGCCTCCGTCCCAGAAGCCGCCGGCGACCAGCACCTTGCCGCTCCCGAGAAGCGTCGCGGTGTGGTCGGATCGCCCAGGAAGCAACGGCGCGCTCGTGCTCCAGGCCCCCGACTTCGGGTCGTAGAGCTCCGTCGTCGCGACGTAGCCCTGACCGTCCCGGCCGCCGGCGAGGAGAACTCTTCCATCGGTGAGCAGTGTTGCGGTGTGGCCCACCCGTGGGTGTGCGATGCTCCCGGTCGCAGTCCAGCTCGGCGCGATGGTCACGACGAAGGAGCTGGTTGTGCTGCAACCCGCGGCGTCGCGGACCGTGACCGTGAACCCGAAGGTCGCCGATGCGGACGGAGTGCCGGAGAGAACGCCGGCGGGTGAAAGGGTGGCTCCGGGTGGAAGGGCGCCGCTCGTCACGGCGAAGGCATACGGCCATGCGCCGCCCGACGCACTGAGCGTCTGTCCATACGGCTTGTTGACCCAGCCATCGGGCAAGCTCGATGGCGCGATGCTGAACGGGCAGGACGCCGGCGCGATGGCGATCGTGTACGGGCGCAGCGCGCGGCAGCCCTGGGCATCCGTGGCCGTGATGACGAACGAGAAGCTCCCGGCTGCGGTCGGGGCCCCAGCCAGGGCTCCCGAGGGGGCGAGCGACAGTCCTGGCGGGAGCGATCCCGGCGGTGTGCTGAACGCGTAGGGAGCGGTGCCGCCCGATGCCTGGATCGTCCTCGTGTACGGCGTGCCGACGACCGTCGAAGGAAGGGTTGGCGGAGCCAGGCCGATGGGAGCGCAGCCGGCGAGATCGAACACCTCCGAGGTCGGGCTCGCCGAGAGCGGACAGTATCCGCCTGCGACGAGGACGGTCCCGTCCTGGAGGAGGGTCGCCGTGTGGAGGTGCCGCCCGATCGTCATGCTGGTCGTGACGCTCGTCTGGCCCGTGGCCGGATCGTAGAGCTCGGCCGTCTCGAGGACGTCGTACCGGTAGTCTTCGTTCCGGTCCATGTCCACGCCGCCGGCGAGGAGCACGCTCCCCGACGGGAGAAGCGTGGCCGTCAGGTAGGCGCGCGGGGAGAGCATGTCCGTGGTGGCGGTCCAGGTTCGCGTCGCCGGGTCGAACACCTCCATGCCGGCGATCGAGATCACGCCGCCTCCACCCGCCACGAGGACCCTCCCGTCCGGGAGGAGCGTCGCGGTGTGGTATGCGCGCCCATCGCGCATGCTCCCGGAGGGGCTCCACGTGGCGGTGGCCGGGTCGTAGGTCTCGGTGGACGCGCTGTACGTCTCGCCTCCCGCCACGAGTACCTCGCCGCCGGGAAGGACCGTCGCCGTGTGTGTTGCCCGAGCCTCGATCATGCTGCGCGTCGGTTTCCAGACGCGGGTCGCGGGATCGAAGATCTCTGCGGTTGCGAGGAAGCCGAACGTGTCCCACCCTCCCGAGAGCAGAACTCCTCCGCCAGGCAAGATCGCGGCGGCATGGCTGTCGCGGACCGCGGTCATCGTACCGCCGTCGCTCCACATGCCCAGGGACGGGTCGTAGATCTCCGAGGTCTTCCCGGCGCCTCCAGCAACCAGGACCTGGCCCGTCTGCAGGAGCGTGGCCGTATGGACGTCCCGAGGGTGCGACATCGTGCCGGTGACGGACCAGGTGCCCGACGCCGGGTGATAGAGCTCGCAACTGGCAGATGGTCCGTTCTGGGATCCGCCTGTCACCAGGACCTCACCGCTCTGGAGCAGCGTCGCGGTGTGGCGCGCGCGAGGGGTGGTCATGCTGCCGGTCGGGTTCCAGCTCGGATCGATCACCAGCGGATAGGTCAGGCCGGTGGAGTCGAGCTCGAGGTTCAGCGCTCGCGGACCGCGGGCGTCCCGCTGCAGAGACCAGCGGGCCGCCAGCTCCGATCGATTGCCGCCGCCGTCGAGCACCCACGGCCGCGCGATCTCGAGGCCCTCGCCACGCGCATCGGCGAAGCGGACCTTGCCGCCATCGACGACCACGTCCGCGACGCCCGCCATCTCGACGATCTCGTAGGTGAAGCGGGTGGGCGCCACGCGATCCCGCAGGTAGAGGAGCTCCTCGGTGCGGTCGCGATGGACGACGTGGAGGCTGTCCGTGCCGGGATAGGCACTCCGGTAGGCGACGAGCCCCCCGTCGATCTCCGCTCCCGCCGCAAGCGTCGCCAGGGGCCGGAGGACGACGCGAACACTGCCGCATTGAACTTCGTGAATTCCGCCTGACGTCCCGGGCAGGAACGCCCGGAATTCCCGCAGCTCGCGACTCCACCGGCCGGCGCCAGGAACCTGAACGGGAGTCGGCGGCGTCGGGCGCGGGTCCTGCGTCGACACACCGGTATCGGTGCGTCCTGCGGCGCTTCGAGTCGCGGGCTGGAGCTCCTCGGACGAGTCGAGGTTCCGCGCGAGCGCCGGGAATGCCACCGCCAGCTCCCGCGCCAGCCCGGTTCGCGGGGCGAGTGAGGCCGCCGCGTTCGCCGCCGGGCCGAGAGCCCGGGCGCTTCCCGAGAGCACGATGAGGCTCGCGGCGCCAAGGACCGATGTTCGCGACTTGATCGTTGGTAATGGTCTGGTGGTCTCTCGCATCGTCGACTCCTCGGGGCGCGCGATTGCTGCTGTCTATCCGGGATGCGCTTTCCCGCGGGAAACCCGCTCGCATCGCAGGCGAGCCAGGGTGGCGACCAGGGGAGTGAGCGACTCTCGCGGCGCCTCGCGCAGTATGGGATATGCAGCCGAGACCTTGCCTCGGACGCTGCCGGGAGGATCTCGCTCCACCTGGCCGCCAGACGATGGCAAGTCCCCCGCCGGGGATCGAGATGACGACCGTGCCTCCACGCTTCGGGAGACCTTGCCGTCATGTCGTGTCTCGATCGCAAGGCCCGGCGGGGGACGAGCCCCCCGCCGATGTAACATCCCGACAAACGGAGTCGGCATCGGAACAGGAGGACTCATGTCAGCGCCAGAATGCATCGTAGCGCTCGGGGTGGCGGTGTGCATCACCTTCGCGGCCGGGCACGCCTCGGCCCAGACGGCGGACATCCTGGGCAAGGTCTCGGACAAGGAGGGCGGAGCGCTGCCAGGCGCCGCCGTCGAGGCGAAGAACCTGGCCACCGGAGTGGCCCGGAAGGCCGTGAGCGATCGGGATGGCGCATACCGCATCGCGTCGGTCGTCCCCGGCGAATACCGGATCCGGATCGCGCTGTCGGGGTTCGCGGACACCGAGCGCGACGCGACCGTCTCCATCGGCCAGGACCTCCGCCTCGACTTCGCGCTCGCGCTGGCCACCTACAACGCGCACGTCACCATCACCGACGAGGCTCCCCTCGTCCAGACCGAGAAGTCCGACCTCTCCACCGTCGTCAACGAGGACCAGATCGACAACCTGCCGCTGAACGGCCGCACGTTCCAGAACCTGGCCGTCCTGGTCCCGGGCGCGTCCACTGCCTACACGTTCGATCCGACGAAGACGCGAGTTGGAGCCATCTCCATCGGAAGCCAGGTGGGGCGCGCTCTGAACGTCAGCATCGACGGAGGCGACAACAACGACGACGCGGTCGGCGGCATCCTCCAGCAGTATTCCGCCGAGTCGATCCAGGAGTTCGAGGTCATCACGCAGCGGTTCAAGCCGGAGTACGGACGGTCGGGCGGTGGCGTCATCTCGGTGATCACCAAGAGCGGCACGAACGACCTTCACGGCGACGTCTTCGGCTACTACCGGGGCAAGAGCCTCAACGGCAAGGAGTACTTCCAGGAGAAGGAGGGCCTCGCGAAGCCGGACTACAAGCGCCTTCAGGAAGGAATCACCCTCGGCGGTCCCATCATCCGGGACCGGACGCACTTCTTCGTGGCCTACGAG
>JAXLQT010000034.1:0-67002 GCA_046331505.1 Acidobacteriota bacterium | reverse complement strand
TCGCGCCATCCTCGATCGCGCCGCGCAGAACATCTCGGGGGACAAGGTGAAGGACGCGTTCCCCGGTGAGTACTACAAGGTCAACCTCTACCGCGATGCCGGCGAGGCGAAGGTGAACCGCCTCAAGATCGATCTCGATCGCGACGACAGGTTCGACGAGAAGTGGACGTTCCTGCCCGCGGGCCCGGCCGATCAGGTGAAGAGGCAAGTGTCCCCGCAGGACGACGACACGAGCTACACGGTAGAGTACATGCTCCGCGCCGAGAGGTGGGTCCAGACGAAATAACGTTAATAAACGTTAATTTCCGTTAGTCGGACGGAAGGCGCGCGGGCAACGGAGGGTGCGTCTGGGAGGATGTGATTCATATCGCGTGACTTGTGAATTGGGATCGAGCTTGGCACGGCCTGCGCAATAGGTCTTGCCTCGTTCGATAGAACTCATCGGAGGCTTCCCCATGCCACGCATCCGTAACAGCTGCCCCTTGATCCTCGTTGCCTTCGCCGGCTTCACGGCTCGCTCCGCCGACAACTACATCTCGGGCAAGGGTCGGGCGCAGCCAGACGACAACGAGGTCCGGATCCATAGCTACGGGCCCAACCTGGAGGCGTCGTGGCTTGCGTACACGACGGGGACGTACGGGACCCTGGTGTCGAACGGCGACATCGACAACGACGGGCTCGACAACGCGATCACGGGACCAGGTCCAGGCCCGGTCCATGGGCCGCACGTCAAGGCGTTCCAGCCGAGCGGCGCGCCGGTCAACAAGGTCACTTTCTACGCCTACGGGACGCTCAAGTTCGGTGTGAACGTCGCCGGAGGCAACATGGACGCCGACCCCTACGACGAGATCGTGACGGGCGCGGGACCGGGCGCGATCTTCGCTCCGCACGTGCGCGGCTGGAACTACGACAACCAGCAGGTCGCGCCGCTGAAGAACTTCAGCTTCCTGGCCTTCAGCACGCTGAAGTACGGCGCCGTCGTCGCCACGGCGCAGCTCCTCCAGGACAACGCGCTCGAGATCATGGTCAGCAACGGTCCCGATCCGGGAATGTCCCTCCTCGCGGCATTCGACTACGACGGCAGCGCCATCACGAGCATCGGCTCCATCGGCGGAGCGAGCTGCTGCTACGGCTACAACGTGTCGGCAGCCCAGATCGACGGCGACGCCTTCGACGAGTACCTCCTCGCGCCCGGACCGTCCGCGGTTCTCGGAGCGCAGGTGCGCGGGTTCAACTTCGACGGCGTCGGGACCACGGCGATCGCCAAGCTGAACTTCTACGCGTTCAACACCATGTACGGCGCGCGCCTCGCGGCCGGCGACATCGACCCGACGCTGAACCAGGACGAGCTCGTGATCGGCCCTGGCGAGGACCCGACCGCCGCCGCCAACGTGAGGACGTTCACGTACGGAAGCGGCATCGGCACGCTGCCGGGCGGCGACTTCCTCGCCTTCGGCAGCTCCTCCTTCGGGGTCGTCGTCGGTGCGGGCAACTTTGGCTACTGACGTGTTGCGGGGCTCCGCCAAGAGATCCACGTTTTCCGGGCGGGGACAAGGCGGCGGAGCCCCTCGTTTAGATTCCTTGGTCTCTGAGGCGATTTGCCGATGGCGACACGCCGGGCCTCGACATTCGCCTCTTCGGGGGGTGGATGCGATGCTCGCCGAACGCTCGCTTCGCTCGCGTTCGGCTGCGCTTCTCCCACCCCCCGAACCCCCCAAAGGCCACGAGCAGTGCCAACCACAAGCCGAGCAAGACGCTCGCTGCGCTCGCGTTCGGCTGCACCCCAGGGAAGCCCCTGCACTCCAGAAGCCCCAAGGGCCACAAGCAACGCCAACCACAAGCCGAGCAAGACGCTCGCTGGCTCGCGTTCGGCTGCACCCCTGGGAAGCCCCTGCACTCCAGGAAGCCCCAAGGGCCACAAGCAACGCCAACCACAAGCCGAGCAAGACGCTCGCTGCGCTCGCGTTCGGCTGCACCCTGGGAAGCCCCTGCACTCCAGGAAGCCCCAAGGGCCACAAGCAACGCCAACCACAAGCCGAGCAAGACGCTCGCTGCGCTCGCGTTCGGCTGCACCCCAGGGAAGCCCCTGCACTCCAGAAGCCCCAAGGGCCACAAGCAACGCCAACCACAAGCCGAGCAAGACGCTCGCTGGCTCGCGTTCGGCTGCACCCCTGGGAAGCCCCTGCACTCCAGGAAGCCCCAAGGGCCACAAGCAATGCCAACCACAAGCCGAGCAAGACGCTCGCTGCGCTCGCGTTCGGCTGCACCCCAGGAAGCCCTGGACTCCAGGAAGCCCCGAAGGCCACGAGCCGTGCCGACCACTCAACTCACCATCCATCGGCTAACTCTAGGAGTCTTGCGATGAGCGTCCGATCGTCCGTTCGATTGTTCTGCGTCTTGCTACCCGTCGTCTTGGATGACCGGCCGGTGCTCGCACTGGACAACTGGGTCTGCGGCAAGGGGCTCGCCGCCGTCAACGACAACGAGGTGCGCGTTCTCGACACGGCTGGGGCGCGGTCCGACTGGCTTGCCTACGCGGCCGGGCAGTGGGGCACCAACGTCACGTCCGGCGATCTCGACGGCGACGGCCGCGACGATGCCATCACGGGTCCAGGGCCAGGCCCCGTGTACGGACCGCAGGTCAAGGGCTTCCGGCCCAGCGGCGCGGCGATCGCGAAGGTGAACTTCTACGCCTACGGCACTCTGAAGTACGGCGTCAACGTCGCCGGTGCGAACATGGATGCGGACCGCTTTGGCGAGATGATCACGGCCCCGGGCCGGGACAGGTCTTCGCGCCGCAGGCGCGCGGCTGGAACTTCGACAATTCCCAGGTCGCGCCGCTCAAGAACTTCAACTTCAACGCGTTCTCGATCCTCCAGTACGGCTGCCGCGTGACCGGGGCGCAGCTCCTGTCGGACGGTCCCGAGGAGCTCGTCGCCGCGACGGGGCCCGGTGTGACGAACGGCCAGATCCGCGCGTTCGACTACGACAACGGCGTCATCACGGCGATCGGGGCGTTCAACCTGATCGGATCTCCCTACAGCGTCTGGATGAGCGGGGCCGAGGTCGACGGCGATCCCTTCGACGAGTTCCTCGTCTCACCGGGCGGCGGGCCCGGCGCCGGGAGCGTGCGCGGCTACAACTTCGACGGCACGGCGGTGACGGCGATCGCCGGGCTCGACTTCGTTCCGTTCACGACCACCTACGGCTGCTACGTCTCGGCCGGGGACATGGGCACGGTGTTCTCGGAGGAGATCGTGTGCGGCGCCGGACCCGACCCCGCGGCGCCTTCCTCCGTCAAGACGTTCACGTGGAGCGGCAGCTCCGTTGCGCTCATGGCCGGCGGTTCGTTCACGGCGTTCCCCGTGGGCGCCGGCGCGACGGTGGGAACCGGCGATTTCGGCTTCTGATCGCGGTCCGGCTCCGGGAGGGACGGGACGTTTCCCGTTCCTCCCGGACCGCGTTCGGAACGGCTACGCGGGATCGCCGAGGAGATCGAGAGCTCTCGCCGCGACCTGCTCCATGAGGGCGAAGTACTCCTGCGCCTCGGCGTCGCCGTCGAGCTCCGGCAGCGCCAGGCGCAGCTCGCGGACGGTGTCCTTCAGGATGCCGCGGCGCGTCTCGTCGAGCCCGCCCTTCAGCTTGATGAAGGTGGCGAGGCACCCGACGGTCTTCGTGTCGACGTTCTCGAGCACCACGCCCGCGACGGTCCGTCCCTCGCACTTCTCCGGGAACGGCATGTTGCAGAGCGTCGTGATCGCTCGCTTGAGCTCGGCGAGCTCCTCGCTCATGGAGTGAGTATACGGGCGGGTCAGCGCTCCGACCCGAGGAGCGGGAAGAAGAGCGCCGCGACGGCGTAGAGCGCCGCGCCGCCGAAGACCAGGATGCGGAACCCGAAGCAGAGGGCGACGAGGAGGGCCAGAGACGATCCCACCACCGACATCGCCCCGTTTGCCGCGAACGCCCACGGTACGAGGCCTTCCCGGATGCGGTCGAGCCCTCTGGGGAACGGGATCCCGAGGAGGATGCCCTGGGCCGCCATCAGCGCTCCGATCCCGAGCGGGGATCGGAGCGTCGGGATCGCGAGCACGGCGCCCACGGCGAGCACGCCCGCGGGCACCGCGAGCAGCGCGATCCTCCTTGCATTGACCCCGAGGCCATCGGAGAGCGCGGCGCCCATCGACGCCCCGAGGAGCGTCGCGAACGTCAGGGTCACGAACGCGACGGCGGGGTTCGCGAACCGCACCGAGAGGCGCCCGACGTTTCCGTTGACGACGAAGACGAACGCGACTCCGAGGATCGCGAAGTATGCGATCGGGGCGCCGAAGGGCATCCTCCCGAGCCGGCGGCGCGCCAGCAGGAGCGGTCCGAGGACCAGCGCGATCGCCGCCGCCGCCGAGAGGTAGCACAGGCGCAGCACCACGCCCGACGCCCGCGCGTTGATGTCCCCGATCCTTGCGTGCCCCCGAAGGCGCGTGCCACGGCGGCGCGAGGCAGTCGCGCGGGCGGACCGTGTGGAAGAAGAAGGGCCGGTCGTCGGGTGGGAGGAGCGAGGTCCCACGGGAGGTTCCTCGGAAGGGATCCCACGCCCGCCGAGATCGCGGAAGCCGGGCATTGTGAGGTCGGTTGCGGCGGCCGGCTCCCCCCCCGAAGATCGCCTGGAAACCGAGGCTCGACGCCTCGATCCGCGATCCGGGGATCGCAGCTCCGGAGAGAGGGGTCGCCTTCCGATGAGGAACGTCGCGACGCGGACGCCGCGCACCACGGCCACGTGCGTCAGAGGGTCCCCTCCCTCGCGCGAGAGCGCCGCCTCGATCACGGATGCCATCCGCAGCGCCTCGCGGGGAGGATCGACGTCCCACCAGGAGATCGCGAGGAGGCTCCGGCCGCAGGCGCGCGAGGTAATGAGGCCGTCGCCTCCTGCGTAGAGGTGGTTCTCCGTGAGCAGGGAATGCTCCGCCTCGCGCTCGCGGCCCACGTGTCGACGAATCGAGAACCTGCACGAGGTCGTACGTCCGGTCCGGCCGCGTCGACGAACGCGCGGCCGTTGCCGACCACGAGGTCGACTCTCGTGCGGATCGTAAAGATGGCCCGAGAACGTCGCGAAGCGATCCCTCACCAGTCCGGCGACGAGCGGGTTGATCTCGACGGCGGTGACGCGGCGCGCGCCGGAGAGGATCGCGGCCAGCACGTCCTTGCCGCCGCCGGGACCGATCACGAGCGTCTCGGCGCCGGGCAGGCATCCCGCGCGAACGCCGTCACGTCGGACTGCACTTCCGGGACTCCGATCGCCCGTCCCAGCCGACGATCGGGGTGAAGGCGTTCAGATCGATCTCGAGGCCGACCGAGGGTGCCCGCGGCCCCTGGTACGTCGCCGGCGTGCCCAGCTCGCGACGTAGCGCCCCGCCACGGTGACCAGGGCGAGAACGAGTTCCAGAAACCGAGGTCGATCCGCTTCTCCGCGCCCTGCTTGCCCGTGCGCAGCGTGAGCGGACCGCCGGAGCCGTTCTGGAGAAGGACCGCGGTGGTTGCCGCGAAGCACAGGAGGAGCCCGATCTTCTGGGCGCCCCGCGCGAGCGCGGCGGCCGCGGCGATGGCGACGACGCACGTCGCGACCAGGGGCGTTCTCCGCGCCGAGCCACGACAGGAGCGGAAGGGCGCCAAGGGTGCCGGCGCTCGCGCCGAGGAGGTTCGCGAAGTAGAGACGTCCCGGAGCGCCGCCGTTCCTCCTTGGAACAATGCGGGCCATGCCCGCTCCGAAGAAGAAGAAGGAAGCGCGGCCAGCAGGAACAGGAGTGCGAACCCCGCGCGTCGTCGCGGCGAAGGCGGTGTGCCGCGTCAGGAGCGCGAGCACCGCCAGGATCGAGACGCCGGAGAAGCTCATGAGCCGCGCGCAGAGGACCGAGAGTCCCTCGCTTCCCGGGCGGCGGGGCCCTGAGCGCGGTCACGAGGCTGCGCCCGCGCCCTGGCCCAGGAGCGCGATCGAGAGATGGCCATGAAAGCGAAGTGGTACCAGAGCGCGCGCCGAGAAGAGCCGCGTCATCAGCACCTCGAACGCGAGCGTGACGATGCCGCCAGCGACGAGGAATGCGACGGGCCCAGGTGGAGAGCCCGCCCGCCACGGTGGCGCCGAGGAGGAGAGCGAGGGCGAGCGCCGCGAGCGCTGATCGCGCCGGGGGAGGCGCGAGCTCGACGCCGGTCCGGCGGAGAGGGCGCGATCGGGGCGACGGCGATGGCGTCCGTGGTCGTCTCCCATCGCACGTCTCGCTCGGACGTCGAGAACGCGCCGTTCGCATCCCGGACGAGGCCGGGAGCGTGCAGGCCGATGCGGATCGGACGGCCGGCGAACGCGGGCGTCCCGAGCGCCTGCGGGTGCGGGTGGCGGTAGCGGGCGTCGATCCGGATCTCGTCGCGCGAGCGATCCACCTTCACGTCGAGCCCTTCGAACGCGCGCGCGGCCGCGAGGGCTTCGAGCCCGTCGAACCGGACCTCGACCCAGATCTTGCGCCGGTCGAGGATGTCGAGGTGGCGGACGTCGAGGACTGTGACGCCCCGCGCGCGCGGTAGAGCCCTCGAACCGCGCGGAACAGCCCCGCGCCGCCGGGGACGTCGAGGGCGATGGTGGTGTCCCGCGCCCGACGGTTCGAGCGCGAGGTCGATCTCGTAGCAACCGGCGCAGACGATCGCCGGCAGGACGAGGAGGGCGGCGGCCCAGCCTCACTGCGCCGTGCGGCGGCCTTCGGCGAGGATCGCGCGCGATCCCCAGCGCGACCACGGCCCGGGACACACCCTTCTTGTTCGCCATGTTGATGATGAAGTTCGGGATCGATCCGCCGGGATCGGTGTAGACGTGGTAGGTGACCTGGCTCGACCTCGGCCCCTTGGAGACCACCTCCCACATGCCGCGAACGACCTGCACCCTGACGTAGTCCGGCACGGGCGGTGGCCCTGCGTCGTTCGCGTCGGTTCCGCGGAACCCGGGCCGTCCTCGAGGTCCTTGCCGAAGAGCTCGACGGTGTAGTCGCGCACCGACACGGCGGGCGCGTCGAGTGCTCGCTGTAGCTGCAGGCTCCCGCTCTTCTGGATCGGCTGGTTCTCGATGAGGTAGGGGAAGAACTCGGTGTACTTCTTCCGGTCCTTCAGGACGCCGGAGAGCACCGATGCCGGGATGTCGAGCGTCCCGATCGCCTTGAACTCCTTGAGCGCCGGGTTGGCGCTGACGCGCTGGAAGACCTTGATGCCCTCCACCTCGTGCACCATCGTCCAGGCAGCTCCGGTCTCGGGTGGTGTCTCGGGCTCCTGGCCGCGCGCTCCGCGTGCCAGGGAGGCCGAGAGCAGGAGGAGCGCCGATCCCGCGGCCCGGCTTGAGGTCATTGGCCGGATTGTACCGGAAGCTCCGCCGGGCCGTTCCCGGCTGGCGCGAGCGCCGCGCACCGGAGCGATAATCCGGCTCCACGCGTGGGGCATCGACAGGCGAGATGATGGAAGACGATCGGCCGCCGGTGCCCGACCGATGGGCGGATGCGGTGAGGACGCTGGAGCTCGACGTCGCAAGCGCCGGCTCGCGGCGGCGTGCGCGGACAGCGATCCCGGCTCGCGCGTGCGCTCCTCTGCGCCCTGTCGAGCGACGCGTCGGAAGTGCGGCGCGCCCTCGCGGAGACCGCCCGCATGCGGCGCTCCTGGAGGCTGGCGACGCGCCTCGATCTCTCGGCCGCGATGGACGTCGACGAGATCGCCCTCCGCCTGGGCACCCCGAGGGCTCGTGGCTGATGCCGGCGGACTACATCGCCTCGGCAAGCACCGGCCGCCTGCGCGCGCGTGAGGGCCGTGCTCGTCGAGTCGGACCGCGACCTCCCGGAGCTTTTGCAGGAGGTACGCGGCGCGTCGCCGTGTTCGCGCACGTCCACGACCGGATCGTCAAGACGTTCGATGCCGAGGGGCGCGTGAAGGACGACGCGACTCCCGAGCCTCGCGCATCCGCCGCGTGACGGCCGAGCTCGACCGCCGGATGAGGCGGCGCTCGACGCGCTGTGCGGGCGGAAGGACGTTCGCGACGCGCTGTCGGAGGACATCGTCACGGTGCGCGACGGGAGCACGTGCTGCCCGTGCGCGCGGAGCGGAAATCCGCCGTGCCTGGCGTGCTCCGCGGGAGATCGGGCAGCGGGCAGACGCTCGTCGAGCCCGAGGCGGGTCGCGGCTTGGGCACGTGGCGACGGCGGGGAAGCTCGCGCGCGCGCCGAGGACGAGGAGCGCGAGGTCCTCCGGATCCTGAAGGAGCTCGCCGACCTTCTCCGCCCCGATCTCCCGGATCTCGTGCGCGGCGCCGCGGAGCTGGCCGAGCTCGACGCGATCAAGGGCAAGGCTCGTCTCGCGGCGGCGTGCGGGCGTCGTTCCACGACTCGATCCGCGAGACGCCGTCTTCGAGATCCGCGAGGGCCGCACCTGCTCCTGGACCCCGGGTTGCGGGCGCCCTCCCGGCGGCGGGCATCGAGAGCACGGGAGAGGGGAGCGTCATCCCGGTGAGCATCACGCTGCCCGCGGGGAGGAGGACGCTCGTCATCACCGGCCCGAACACCGGCGGCAAGACCGCGACGCTGAAGATGGTGGGCCTCTTCCACCTGATGGCGCAGGCCGGGTTCCTCGTTCCCGCCGAGGAGGGGTCTGGCCTCCGGGTGTTCGGCGCGATCCTCGCCGACATCGGCGACGAGCAGAGCCTGACGCAGAGCCTGTCGACCTTCTCGTCGCACGTCGCGCGCATCGCTGGCTTCTTCGAGGACCTCGCGCCGCCGGCGCTCGTGGTCCTCGACGAGCTGGGGGCGGGCACCGATCCGCGCGAGGGCGAGGCCCTCGGGCTCGCTCTCCTCCAGGAGCTCGATCATCGCGGCGTGAACGTCGTCGCATCGACGCACTACGGGGGCATCAAGGCCTACGCGCTCGGCGCGCCGTCGGTGCTGTCGGTGGCGATGGAGTGGGACGAGGAGACGCTCCGGCCCACCTACCGCCTCGTCGCGGGGGCGAGCGGATCGTCGCACGCCCTGCCGATCGCCAGGCGCCTCGCCATCCCGCCGGAGGTGCTGGAGCGCGCGGATCGGATCCTCGCGGGCTCGGAGACCGAGGAGACGCGCACGGTCGCGGAGCTCACACGCGAGCTCGCGGCGGCGCGCGAGGAGCGCGATGCGCTGCGCACGGAGCGCGGGCGCCTCGACGGCGAGCTGCGCGCCGCGCGCGAGATGTCGTCCCAGATCCGGGAGCGCAAGTCGCGCCTCTCGGAGGAGCGCACCCAGATCCTCGCGGAGACGCGGCGCCGCGTGCGGGGCATCGTCGCCTTCGTGGAGGAGCAGTCGAGCAAGCTCCTCGCGGAGGCGTCCCGGCTCTCGGCCTCCGAGCTCCGGCAGCGGCGCAAGGCGATCCTCGCCGGAGCGCTCGACGCTCTGGAGAAGCCCGCGACGATCCCGGACGCGGTCGACGACGATGAGCAGCCCCCGCCCGAGCGCGCGCCGCCCGCGAAGCCCGTGGAGCCCGCCGTGGGCGTGGCGGCGCGGCTCCGCCAGCTCGGCGTCGAGGGCACGATCACCGCGATGGATGGCCGGGGGCGGCTCCAGGTAGACGTGAAGGGCAAGCGCATGTGGGTCGGGCGCGCCGAGGTGGAGCTCCTCGCCCCCACGGCGCCGCCCGCGCCGTCGTCGAGCTACACCCTTCGCGCCGCGCAGGACGGCGACGTCCCGCCGATCGCGCAGGAGCTGTCGCTCCTCGGCTTCCGCGTCGAGGAGGCGATCGAGGCCACGGATCGCTACCTTGATCAGGCAGTGATGGCCGGCCTGCCCTCCATCCGCATCGTCCACGGCTTCGGCACGGGGCGGCTCCGCGCGGCGATCCAGGACTACCTCAGGAAGCACCCCCACGTGAAGGCGACCCGGCCGGGCGGTGACGGCGAGGGAGGCGGCGGCGCGACGGTGGTGACGCTGCGGTGAGCGACGGCTTCAAGGAGTTCGTCGCCGAGCTCAAGGCGAAGGCCGACATCGTCCAGGTGATCGGAGAGGCGGTGCCGCTGCGCCGCGCCGGCCGCGCGTACAAGGGGCTGTGTCCGTTCCACGCCGAGAAGACGCCGTCGTTCGTCGTCGATCCGGTCCGCGCGTCGTTCCACTGCTTCGGCTGCGGCAAGGCGGGCAGCGTCTTCGACTTCGTGATGGAGAACGAGCACCTGCCCTTCATCGAGGCGGCCAGGCGCCTCGCGGGCCGCTACGGCGTCCCGGTGCCGGAGATCGCTCCGAGGACCGCGGAGGAGCGCGCCATGGAGGAGCGCAAGAAGGAGATCGCCTCGGCGCTCGCCGCGGCGCAGGAGCTCTTCGAGGCGCGCCTCTACGAGAAGAGCCCCGAGGGGATTGCGGCGCGCCGCTACCTGAAGGGGCGCGGCATCGACTCCGCGATCGCGAAGCCCTTCGGGCTCGGGGCGGCGCCCCAGGACCCCCACGAGCTCGAACGCGCGCTCGCCGGCAAGGGCCTGTCGGCGACGGCGATGAAGGAGGCTGGGCTCCTGCACTTCACCGCGAGAGGCGACGCCGTCGGGGCGTTCCGCGGGCGCGTCACGTTCCCCATCCGCACGGCGAGCGGCAAGCTCGTCGGGTTCGGAGCGCGCACCCTCGGGGCCGACGAGCCGAAGTACCTCAACTCCCCGGAGTCTCCGATCTTCCGGAAGGGAAGGGCGCTCTACGGGATCTTCGAGGCGGTGAAGACGCTGCGCGGGGGAGCAACCGCGATCCTGGTGGAGGGCAACCTCGACGTCGTGAGCCTCCACAAGGCCGGCTTCACCTCCGCGATCGCGCCACTCGGAACCGCTCTCACCCCGGAGCAGGCGCAGCTCCTCGAGAGCTACACCCAGAAGGTGACGGTGATGTTCGACGGCGACTCGGCGGGGCATCGCGCGACCCTGCGCGCGCTCCCGATCCTCATGGCGCGCCGCTTCGAGGTCACCGTGGCCACCCTTCCCCAGGGAAGCGATCCCGACGCCTACGTGCGCGAGCGTGGCCACGACGCGATCCAGAAGGTTCTCGACGAGGCGGTCAATCCCGTGACGTTCGCCATCGATGCCTTCGCGCGCGGCCTCGATCTCCGCGAGCCGCGCTTTCGCGCCCGGATCATCACCGAGCTCCGGCCGCTCCTCCTGGCGAGCGGCAATCCCGTCGAGCGGCAATCGTACGTGCAGATCGTCGCGGACCGGTTGAAGGTCGACGAGCGGGCCGTCATGGAGTCGCTGCGCGCGACCTCGGGGCCGTCCGTGGCGCCGCGCACGGTGCCCGTCGTGGGCACCGTCCCGAGCGAGCCGTCCGCGACGATGGCCGAGCGTCAGCTCCTCGTCGCGCTCCTGCGGGATCCGTCGCTCGCCTCCGAGCTTTCCGCGGTCCTCTCGCCGCAGGACTTCTCGGCGCCGGGGGCGCGCATGCTCTCGGCGATCCGGGACCTCGCGGCGCGTCCGGGCGGCGGGCGCGCGATGGACCGGCTCGACGACGTGCCAGAGCCGAGCGTACGTGCTAACCTCTCGGCCCTCCTCGAGGACCCGCTGCTCGAGGTGACGACCGCCGACGAGGCACGGGAGCTTGCGCTGCGCAAGTCCTCCCATGTCGTAGAGCGGCAGCGGGAGCTGCGCGAGCAGATCGATCTTGCGAGGAAATCCGGGGACCGTGCCCGCGCCGCGGAGCTCGGCCAGAAGCTCCTGGACCTCGGGCGGGCGAAGGAAGCTCTCCCGCCGGCATGAGGTCACCCGTCGTTCCCACCTGAGGACACCAGACAAAACATGGCGATTGGCAGCATCGAGAAGAAGGCAGAAGAGGTCCGGCAGCTCATCACCCTCGGGCGGGAGAAGGGGTTCCTCCTCTACGACGAGGTGAACGAGGTGCTCCCGGAAGATCTGGCGTCGTCGGGAGAGCTCGACGATCTCTACCAGATGTTCGACAACACGGGCATGGATCTCTCGGACGGAGACGACAAGGCCAAGGCCAAGAAGACCAAGCTCGACGAGGAGGACAAGAAGGAGGACTCCGACTTCGAGGAGTCGTCGGACCTCGATCTCTCGCCCGGCACCCTGGACAAGACCAACGATCCCGTGCGCATGTACCTGCGCGAGATGGGGACCGTGCCGCTCTTGACGCGCGAGGGAGAGGTCGAGATCGCCAAGCGCATCGAGCGGGGCCAGATGGCCGTCCTGAAGGCGCTGTCGCGCAGCACGAGCATCGCGAAGGAGGTCCTCGCGATGGGCGTCAAGCTCCGGGAGCGGCGGGCCACGATCAAGGAGGTCGTCGCGTTCTCCGACGAGGAGCTGACCGAGGACAAGGTGAAGGAGCGTTACCGCGAGACCCTCGCGCACGTGGACGCGGTCGGGCGCATCGAGAAGGAGTACCGCCGCCTCGTGCACAAGCGCGATCACTACGCCAAGCGGTCGCGGTGGTACCGGCGCCTCGAGCGGCGCCTCGCGCGCCTGCGCATCCTCGTGAGCCGCGAGGTGCGAGGGATCGACTGGTCTCCCGCGCAGAAGGAGCGCATGGTCGGCATCCTGAAGGCGGCGGACGAGAAGGCGCGCTTCGCGGATCAGCGCATCGACAAGCTCGAGAAGCTCCTCGAGACGCGCGAGGGGCAGAAGCACGCGAAGGAGCTCAAGGACAAGATCGACACCGCGAAGTCCGACATCGCCTCGGTCGAGACGGCGATGGAGACGGATCGCCACGCGCTCAAGCGCACCGTCGAGGGCGTGCTCCTGGCCGAGTACAACGCGGAGAAGGCCAAGCGCGAGCTGGTGGAGGCCAACCTCCGCCTGGTGGTGTCGATCGCCAAGAAGTACACGAACCGCGGGCTCCAGTTCCTCGACCTGATCCAGGAGGGGAACATCGGGCTGATGAAGGCGGTCGACAAGTTCGAGTACCGGCGCGGCTACAAGTTCTCCACCTACGCGACGTGGTGGATCCGTCAGGCCATCACCCGCGCCATCGCCGATCAGGCGCGCACGATCCGGATCCCGGTCCACATGATCGAGACCATCAACAAGCTGATCCGGACGTCGCGCGCGCTCGTGCAGGAGATGGGGCGCGAGCCGACGAGCGAGGAGATCGCCCGCCGCATGGACATCCCGGTGTCGAAGGTCCGCAAGGTGCTCAAGATCGCGCAGGAGCCGCTCTCCCTCGAGACACCCATCGGCGAGGAGGAAGACAGCCATCTCGGCGACTTCATCGAGGACCAGCGCGTCGTCTCGCCGGCGGATGCGGTCATCAACCTGAACCTCAAGGAGCAGACCGTCCAGGTGCTGAAGACGCTGACGCCGCGCGAGGAGAGGGTGCTCAAGATGCGCTTCGGCGTGGGAGACGGGTCGGAGCACACGCTCGAGGAGGTGGGCCAGAACTTCGCGGTGACCCGCGAGCGGATCCGCCAGATCGAGTCCAAGGCGCTCCGGAAGCTCCGCCATCCGTCCCGGTCGCGGAAGCTCCGGGCGTTCCTAGACACCACGCGTTTCTGATCGCGCGCTCCCGCTGGACCTCCGTTCCCTGTCGTCGTGGAAGTCCAGGTCGCCGCGAGACCGCGTGCGAGCGGCCGCGTTGTGATATGTTGAAGGGCTCGGGGCCCATAGCTCAGCGGTGAGAGCCACCGGCTCATAACCGGCAGGTCCCAGGTTCGAATCCTGGTGGGCCCACGTCGTGGGACCGGCCGGACGAACGAGAGGGAGACTTCTTTTGGAAGAGCAGCTCCGTTTCCTGGTCAAGCTTCAGGGTGTCGAATCTCGGCGGCGCGGACTGCTGTCGGACATCGACGCCGTGCCGAAGCTGCTCGAGGGCCTCGCCAAGCGAAGCCAGGATGTCGATTCCCTGGTCTCGGGGGCGCGCGAGGCGATCGAGGCGGGGCGGAGGGAGAAGCGCCGTCTCGAGGGCGAGATCGAGACCATCAAGACCAAGGTCGCGAAGTACCGCGACCAGCTCATGACCGTGAAGACCAACAAGGAATACGCGGCGCTCCTTCACGAGATCGAGGAGGCCAACGCGCTGATCCGCCGTGTCGAGGATCGCATCCTCGAGGGGATGGAGCAGGAGGAGAAGCTAGGCTCCGAGCTCCGTGCCAAGGAGGCCGAGCGCTCCGACGCGGTGCGGGAGCTGACCGTCGAGAAGGCGAAGTCCGCGGAGCAGGTCGCGGTGCTCCAGAAAGAGCTGGCGGAGCTCGAGGTCGAGCGGCAGCAGCTTCGCGGCGGCATCGAGCGGGAGACTCTCGGACACTTCGACCGCGTCTTCAACCTGAGGGGGGGAGTGGCCGTCGTCGGCGTGAAGGGCGAGACGTGCGAGGGCTGCCGGGTGAGGATCCGACCTCAGGTGCTCGCGGAGATGCGTCGGCGCGATCGCCTGCACATCTGCGACAACTGCAAGCGCATCCTCTACATCGTCGACGCGCCGGTGGCGGAGACGGTCAGCGTAGCCGGACCGAGCGCTCCCGGAGTCGATCCCGGCTCCGACGACTCGTAGCAGCCCCTCGTAGCAGCCGTCGAAGAAACCCCGCTCCGTGCCGGACACGCGTGTCGTCGCCGGCATCGTTGAGCCTCCTCCGAATCAACACGGGATGCGTCGTCGGCGCGCCTCGCCGGCGCCGCCCGATCCGCGGTCGGGCCCGGTCAGCGTTCTTCAACGGGCTGCTGGGCCGCGCACCTCCCGCGCGGCGGGCTTGGTCGAGCCAGAAAACACGAAGGCCGGGGACTCAGCCCCGGCCTTCTATGCTTGTCGAGAGAGGGTCCTCCTTAGAACCGATACAAGAAGTGGAGCTGGGCGCTCTCGCAGTTCGCCTGGTCGTTCTTGCCGGCGTAGGGGTTGTAGTAGGGCACGAACCACTCGCGGACGTCGAGCATGAGAGCGATGTGCTTGCTGGCCCGGAAACGGACCCCGAGGACGCCGTGATAGATGAGCTCGTTCTGGTCCGACGTGTGGGAGGTGCTCTCCTGCCAGGCGCCGAAGCCCACGCCCGCGTACGGAACGACCTTCTGGTCGCCATCGAAGCGGAGGTTGTACTGGAGGTCCACGGCAACCATCTCGTGATCCCGGTTGATGTTACCGGCGCTCGTGCGATCGGACTGGCTCCACGCCGCCACGAACTCGACGCCCCAGTGAAGGCAGAAATCGTAGCCGGCGCGGACTCCGAACAGCGGACCGTTGTCGACGTCGACCACGTCGTCGTAGGTGATGGAGCCGACGAAGATGCCGAGATCCAGGTGCTGGTGGGGATTCTTCGGCTCGTCGCCACCGTCCATGTGGTCGGCCCGAGCCACGCCTTGATAGGCCATCAGGGCCAGGGAGACCAGGGCGGCCTGCAAAGCTTTCTTCATGTTCCTATCGAACCTCCTCAACTTCGTTGACCCCTCAACGATCGGCGAGGGGGCGTGAAACCACACGTTCGAACTGTGAACGACGCGGCCGCCGACAACGTGGGGCAGGCCAAAAAGCCAACTTAGGACGGGGATTATACACATGGCGCCCGGCGCCGCAAGGCCGGGCCTCCCACGGCGGTCTCGCGGCCCTGGAGGTGTCCGAAGAAAGGGCTCGATTGCGAAAATTGCGGTTCGTCCCGGCCGGAACCGAGATGAGACAATGGACGGAATGCGGGGCTGGGGCCGCTACGAGGTGATCGACGAGATCGGCCGCGGTGCGATGGGGGTCGTCTACCGCGCACGCGATCCGAAGATCGAGCGCATCGTCGCGCTCAAGACGCTCGCGGTGCCCGCCGGTGCGACCCCGGAAGAGGCCGACGAGCTCCGGCGCCGCTTCGAGCGCGAGGCCAAGGCCGCCGGACGCCTCGCCCATCCCAACATCGTCCACATCTACGACAGCGGCGAGGACTACATCGCCATGGAGCTCGTCGAGGGGGCGACGCTGGATCGCCTGATGGCGCAGGGGCCGCTCCCTCCGAGCACGGGCCTTCACATCCTCGAGCAGGTCGCGCTGGCCCTCGATCACGCGCACGACGCCCGCGTGGTCCACCGCGACATGAAGCCATCGAACATCCTGGTGGCTCGCGGCGGCGTCGTGAAGATCATGGACTTCGGCATTGCCAAGGTGCTCGGCGGGGAGAGCCTGCTCACGGGCCGTCTGATGGGGACGCCCCGCTACATGTCCCCGGAGCAGGTGACCGGAGCGCACGTCACCGGCGCCTCGGACAACTTCGCGCTCGCCGAGATCGCCTACGAGGTGCTCGCCGGCGAGAAGGCGTTTCCGGGAGACACGGTCACGGGGATCCTCTACCGGATCGTGCACGAGGATCCCGCGCCGCCTTCGAAGGTGAACCGCACGCTGCCGCGGACCGTGGATCCCATCTTCGCGCGCGCGATGGCCAAGACCGCTTCGAACCGCTACCCGCGCGCCACGGACTTCATCGCGGATCTCCGCAACGCGCTCTCCGCGCAGAAGCGGCCGCCCGCCGTCACCACCGAGCTACCCCCCAGGAAGCCTCCGATGTGGCGCGCGCTCGTCATACCTCCGGCGGTGATCCTCGCCGCCGTGGTGACCCTCGTCGCGCTGGTCCCCGACGCGCGCCACGTTCTCCTCGGCGATGAGGCGAAGACCGCCGTGCCGCCGATCCCCACGCGCCCCTCGGGGACGCCGAGGCCGGCGCCGGCACCAACGCGGACGCCGACCCTCGAGCCGGTGCTCGAGCCCACGATCGAACCGGAGCCGTCCTCCATGGATCTGTCCCAGACCGACCCCACTGGCGCGCCCACCGCGCCGGTTCCGGTGGAGGAGCCGGCGACCCCTGTCGCGGCCGTGCGGCCACCGGCGACCCCGACCGCGGCGATTGCCACGCCGGCGCTCGGGGCGACGGAAGCGCCCGTGACCCTGCCGCCGCCGCTACCTCCCGGGCCGGAGCTCCTGGGGCTCCGCTTCTTTCCGGCGCCCGCGCCGGTCGTCGGCGGCGCCCAGATCCGGTCGGTCGTTCCCGGCTCGCCGACGTGGAACGCGGGGCTGCGCCCCAAGGACATCATCACGAGGTGGCAGGGCGCCGCGATCGGGAGCCCGGGCGATCTGATGGCGGCAGCCCGCTCGACCGCAGCGGGAGGCGTCGTGGTCGACTTCCTTCGGGACGTCGGCAACTCGCTCCAGCCCGGACAGGCGACGGTGTCGGTCGTGTCGCCGCCTCAAGCGCTTCAGGCGCCCCAGCCGCCGCTGCGCCCATCGGCCCCGTCGCAGCGCGCGGTGTCGCTCTCGGACACGAGCGTCGATCATGACGCCGAGGGCGGCATGATGCGGGTGTCTTTCCGCCTCCAGGCCTCGGGCTATGGCGGCAAGACCCTGACGGTGAAGGCGCGCCTTCTCGAGATCGCCGGGGAACGCGCGGTGCGCGTCAACGATGCCAGGGGCAAGCTCGTCGAGGCGAGCACCGAGCTCTACCCGGAGTCGGATGGATGGACGTCCGAGCCCGTCCCCATCGTCCTCCGGTACTCGCAGGCCGCGGGAGACCCCGGGCGGTTGCTGCGGGTCTCGCTGGTGGCCCTCGACGACTCGGGCAAGGAGCTCGCGACCTACGCGTCGATGCCCTTCTCGATGAGCCAGGCGACGGTCATTCCTTAGCCCTCGTTTCGGAATGAACCTCACGTGCCGAGCGGTCTGGACGCCGCCGGCTTCGTCGCGCCTCCTCCGAATGCTGCACGGAGCATGCGTCGTCGGCACGCCTCGCCAGCGCGCCCAATCCTCGGCGATCCTGGGACGCTACTTTCGGGACGCTGAACTAGGACGCCGGATGCGGGCTCGTCTCGCCGACGAGCTGCATCGGCATCAGGCGCACCCCCCGGAGCGTCTCGTCCGCGAGCGCCTCGAGCACCATCAGCGCAGCGGGGAGGGGGAGCTCGATGAGCGTCTCCTCCGCCATCACCGTGGCCTTGACTTCTCCGCGGACGCCGCGCCGGTGAACGAGGCGGATCAGCTCCTCGCTCGAGGCCCCCTGGGATGCACCGAGCGCCACGACGATGAAACCCCGGGGCTCGTTACGGTCCGCGCCACCGCGCTCGCGCGACCCGCCGCGGGGGGCGCGGCGTTCCTGCGTCGCTTCCGGCTCCGCCGCGCCAGTCTCCTCCGTTGCGGGAGGTTCGCCGTCGCGCTCCCGGCCGCGGCCCCGCCGCGACCGCCGCCGGCGCTTCTTCCGGTCGCCTTCGCGCGGGGGCTCCTCCTGCGCCTGCGGGACGAAGGCGTGCGCCTCGTCCCCGGTGGCCGCGCCCTCTTCGGGCGCCTCCACGGAGATGGGCTCGGCGCGCTCCCGCACCTTGCGCTCCTCGAAGAAGTGCTTCAGGAGCGCATAGACGATCGCCTTGCTGTCTTCCGATCCGTCGAGGATCTTCGACACGAGCGGCGACACGTCGTCGTCGGGATCGAGCTCGTGCTCCTCGGAATAGGCCCTGAGGCGTTCCCACATGGTGTGTGTCCGTAGCTCCCGTACCTGCGCGTCCGTCGGGACGTCGATCTCCTTGATCTTAAGTCCGTTCGCCTTCTCGGTCCGGTTGAACGAGTGGAGGTCTCGCGCCGAGACCATCGAGATCGCGCGGCCTTTCTTCCCGACGCGGCCGGTGCGGCCCGTGCGGTGGATGTACACCTCGGGGCTCTCGGACGTCGAGAAGCAGATGACGTGGGACAGCCCCACGACGTCGATCCCGCGCGCCGCGACGTCGGTCGCGACCATGATCTTGAGCTTCCCCGCCTTGATCCTCGCCATCACTCGCTCGCGCTCGCGCTGCGTCAGCTCTCCCGAGATGAGGTCTGCCTGGAAGCGGCGGCCCTTCAGGAAGCCCGCCACGCGGCGCGCCTCGTCGCGCGTGTTGCAGAAGATGATGCAGGAGTCGGGGTCCTCGGCCTCGAGCACCTTGGCGAGGTTGCGTTCCTTCTCCATCTCCGTGCTGATGACGTAGAAGTGCTCGATCTCGCGCACAGAGAGGTAGTCGTCGGAGAGCGACACGCGCTCCGGCTCCTCGAGGTAGTTGTGGGCCACGGAGAGGACCGCCTGCGGAAGCGTCGCCGAGAAGAGGAGCGTCTGGCGGTCCCGCGGCACCTGGCGCAGGATCCTCTCGACCTCCTCGTAGAAGCCCATCGAGAGCATCTCGTCCGCCTCGTCGAGCACGACCCAGAAGCAGTCCGATAGCGAGAGCGTCCGTCGCGAGAGATGGTCGAGGAGGCGGCCGGGAGTTGCGCTCACGATCTGCGGCGGCGTACGGATCTCGTCCATCTGCCGGCGCATCGAGTCGCCGCCGTAGAGCGCGGCCGCGCGCACGCCGCGGCTCTTGCCGAGGGCGGCCACGGCGAGCTTGACCTGGAGCGCGAGCTCCCGGGTCGGCGTCAGGACGAGCGCCTGGACGCGAGGCCACGCGGGGTCGACCTTCTCCACGATGGGGATGCCGTAGGCCAGCGTCTTTCCCGTGCCGGTGCGGGATTGCACGAGGAGGTCCTTCCCGGCCAAGATGCGCGGGATGACCAGCGCCTGCACCTCCGTGGGATGGGTGAAGCCCAGCGTCGCAAGACCCTTGACGACGGGGTCCGAGAGCTCGAGCTCGGTGAAGGCGATGGGGGCGGTCTGGGTCAAGAGCGTCTCGCCCCTTGGCCGAGGCGAGCGGAGGATTATACGGGGACGATGATCACGCTCTTCGAGTTCGAGGCCTCGCCATACTGCGCCAAGGTGAAGAAGGTCCTCGCCTTCAAGAAGCTTCCCTTCGAGGTGGTGGAGGTCGACTTCCTGCGCCGCTCCGAGCCCAAGGCACTTTCCGGCCAGAGCAAGGTCCCGGTCATCAAGGACGGCGGGAAGGTCGTGTTCGACAGCACGACGATCTCGCTCTACCTGGAGGACGTCTATCCCGATCGGCCGATCCTGCCTCGCGACGAGAAGGAGCGCGCCCGGGTGCGGGTCCTCGAGGACTGGTCCGACGAAGGTTTCGCGTGGAGCGCGATCCCGGCGAAGCTCCTGCCTCCCGGGAACGCGGAGATCCTCGTCGCGCGCTCCATAGAGAAGCAGGGGAGCCCCTTCGTCCTCCGCGCGCTGAAGCCGCTGGGCGCGACCGTTCTCAGGAGCTACGGCAGCCGGAGGCGCGCGAGGGGACGGACGCTGTCCCAGATCCAGGACGACTTCCGGCGCGACCTCGATCTGCTCGAAGCGATGCTCGCCGGGAACGCGTTCCTCGCGCTCGAAGTCGTCACGCTGGCCGACTTCGCCGTGTACGGGTTCCTCGCGACGATGGAGGGGGTGAAAGGCTTCGAGGAGGTCACGGCGCGGCCGAGGCTGTCGGCGTGGTTCGAGCGCGTGCGGGCCGCCTGATCCTCCTCATCGGGTGGTGGGATCGACGTCGAGGGTCACGAGGTCGCCGCGGTCCATCGGGAACGAGAGGTAGCTTCCCTGCGGCGGGAAGACGATGCGCTGCTTGATCGTTCGCCCGGTCATGTTCCTGACCAGGAGCGTGAGGGAGGATGGGCCCGGCCCCGACCGGCGCGCGATGAGCTCGACGGCGTCGGGCATCGCCTCGATCGCCGAGAGCTCGGGCGGCAGAGGATCTCCCGCCGATCTCCGCGCCGTGGAGACGTCGAACGCGCACAGAGGCACCTCCACGGAGCGGAAGAAGGGGTAGGCAGTGAAGTCCCGGTCCATCACCGAGCTCGAGGTCACCGAGAACCGGAAGATCAGGTCGCCCTCCCCTCGGCCGATCCGCCGGCCGGCATCGTCGTAGAGCAGCACGGCGGGGATGGAGGGCAGCACCACGGCCGCGTCGCGAGACGCGATCGTCGTGCGGGTGGACGGTCCGACGAGCGTGAAGCCGCCGCGCATGAGCATCGGCGGAAGGTCGCGCCCGCGCGCCTCGCCGAGGGACCGCTCGACGATGACGTCCTCGATCTCTTCCGAGGTGCGGAACAGGAGGAGGCCTCGCGAGCCGGGAGTCACCGCCGCGCGCGGGATCGCGAGCGTGACGTCAAGCCGCTTCCCGCTGCCGGGCAGGTCGAGCGTCATCATCCCCTTGGGAGCACCGGTCGCATCGCCGAGCGCCACCTGGATCCGGAGCAGGGGGCCGTTCGCCGCGATCGATTCGATCCTCGAGGCCATCGCGAAGGCGAGCCCCGAGCGGTCGGAGGTGATCGGGCCCGCCGCCGTCGCCTCCGCGAAGACGAGGAACGGTTCGTCGCTCGCGATCGGAGCGCCGAGGCTCCGGTCGAGAAGCCGGAGGATCCGTCCCGTGCGGTCGAGGGCGAGCTCGTAATCGCGGCTGCGCGCGATCCCGCCCGCCATCTCCGGTGCTTCGGCCGGCGTCCCACCACTCCCTACGGGGATTGCCCGTTATCCCATCGGGGGGGCCTCGGCCAGGATCGCGGTCGCGCCCTGGAACACCACTTCCCTGCGCTCGAACGGTAGCGGGTTCAACACGAGAAGTCCCGGCGCCTCCGGGGGAAGCCTGCCTGCGATCGCCAGGGCGATCGGCTCGTAGCTCGATCGATCGGTCTGGCTCGCCGCGGAGCACGCGTCGACGGGGGGGTCGAGCGCGACGTCGATTCCAGCCACGCACCGGGCGAAGATCGGCAGGAGCGCGGCCCGGGCCTCCCGTTCGCGCTGGCGACCGAGAGCTTGCGGATCGGCGGCCAGCGCCATGATGCCGGGGCCGTCGTCCCCCGGAGCCTCGCCGGCCTCTCCGGCGACCTTTCCGAGCGCCTCGATGGCGGCGTGCGCCGTCGCGATGACGAGCGTCGGCCGCGCGAAGGTCGCGTTCCACGTCGAGACCTTCCCGGCGATCTGCGAAGCCGAGCCTGCTCCGGCGAGCGATGCCAGCGCCAGCACGTCGCCGTCGGCGGCGAGACGATCGACGCGATCCACGGCGAGGAGAGCCCTCCAGAGAGCATCTGGGCGCCGTAGCTCGTCCCTTCGGGTTGCCGGGCCACGACGAGACCACCGATCTTCGCGACGCGATCCCCTGCGCTGGCCGTGGGGTGTGGCATCGATGACGGCGTCCACTCCCGCCGCGGCGATGAGCTGAGCGAGACCCGGCGGGAGCTCGGCCGGTCCCTCGACGAGCGCGACGCGGGACGGGGCGCCGAGCTCGGTCGCCACGTCGCGCGCGCGATCGAGATCGTCGAGAAGGAGCTGCGCGGGGACGGTTCCCGCGGAGGTTCGGAAGAGGGCCGGGGCATCGATCTCCTCCCGTGCCATCCCCGCCTGGATCTGCGTCCGGTCCTCGGCAGTCGCCGTGGCGAGGAAGGCGGCGATCGTCGACGCGGACGCGACCGCGACCCGGAAACCCTCCGCCCGCGAGCGAGACTCCTGGACGGCGGTCAGGCTGGCGCGAAGCGCGTCGACGCTCGCGGTGCAGGACCCGGCTGGCACGACGGGAACGACGAACACGCGACCGGGGAGGCTTCGCCGCGGCGCGATGCTGCGGCGGATCGTCGTCCCGGCGATCGTGGTCTCGATCGACAGCTCGCTGGCCACGGCCTCGCCGGGCTCCAGGAAGATCAGGTGGCGTCCCGGATCTCCGAGATCGACGACCTGGGCGGGGTCCTGGAGATCGATGTGGCGCAACGGGCCGCCGCGCGCCGAGATCGCGAGCGTCCGGATCGCCTCGGCCACGGGAGGGAGGCTGACGGCGACGAGCCGGCGCTCCGGCGCGCTTCGAACCGCCGCGCAGGACGGCGACGCCGCGAACCGATCCGAGACGAGTCCGGCGGCCGATCCGCGGCGGCCTCGCAGGACGGCCGTGGAGGAGCCGCCCTCGAGCTTCGCGGTGAGGCGCGCGTCGTCGTGCGCCGGCGCGAAGAGCTTGACGAGGATCCGGTGCTCCCCTGCGCCGAGGGGGAGCTCCGTGTCCCCGCGGACGATCGACGACGCCCCGTCGACCATCGCGATGGCGGTGTGAGGCGTGTGGAGCGAAAGGACCGCCTCGCCGCGAACGAGGAGGTGCGTGAACGCGTACGAGCACGAGGCGAGCGGAAGACCCGGGAGCGACAGCTCGTTCGCGGCGAGCCCAGGCTCTTCGCCGTCGTGCGTGGCGATCGCCCAGTTCCGCGATAGCGCGGCATCGATGGAAATCGCGTCACCGACTCCGGGAGCGGGCCCCTGCTCGGAAGCGCCAGGCTCGAGGTAGTCGTGCGACGGCGGGAGCCCTGGCGCCACGGGGATCGGCCCGACCGTGATCCAGCCGGGCACTTCGTCTCCGATCTGCACGAGCTCGATGGGCTCCTCGATCGGGGCGTGCGGCACCGGGACCGGGACGCCGCAGAGAACCGCGATGCGACGCAGGAAGGGATTGGTCGGGTCCATCCGCACGGCCTCGGCGGCGTAGAGCTCCGGCAGGTGATCGTCGGTGGGGTCGCCCATGGCCGCCTGGATGAGCGCGCGCAACCCGACCTGCCAGGCGGGCTGGTCGGGTTCCACCGGGCCGAGGATGACGTTGGCGTCGTGGGGCGCGCCGCACGCGAGGTGGATCTCGGCGAGGTCCATCCGCGCGGCCTTGTCGCGGCGGTGGTCGGGAATCCCTGGAGCCGGTTCGAGCCAGGCCCCGGTCGGGATCATCCCGAAGGCTCCGAGGGCGGGGAAGCGCCGGGCGACGATGGCTGACGCGAGGCGAGCGCGGTCGGGATCGTAGAAGACGCGTGTGCGGGAGAGCAGGGTGAGCCCGGATCGCTCGTTGTCCCAGAAGATCTGCCGCTCCGGGAAGGACGCGATGAGGCGGGTCAGCGCTTCTCCCTGCTCCCACGGCGGGCCGAGCCTTCGCGCGATCAGGAGCCCGTCGGGCGCGAGCAGATCCGGCAGTGCCGGGAGCATGCGCTCGACCTGCCGCCCCGTGACGTTGACGAGGATGAGGTCGTAGGGCGGCTCGGGCGCTCCCGTGACGCGCGCGATCCGTGGAGGGTTCCACGGCAGCGGTGAGGGGGTGGCCGACGCGACGCCGGTCGCGGGATCGGCCGCCATCAGCGCGTCGAGCTCGGAGGCGGGGATGTCGCCGATCAGGAGGCACGATCGCGGCGCGGCGCGGGGCCCGTGCGAGTAGGTGATGGCGAGAGGCGCCGCGGCGAAGACGTCGAGATCGCCGGGGGTGAACGGGAACACGCCGAGCGAGGTCGCCGCGAACCCGTGGGACGCGCCGCCCCAGCGCGACAGGACGACCGTCGCGTCGAGGCCGTAGCGACGCTCGACGGTCAGTGCGCTCGACAGGACGGTCGCGGGAGCGATCCCGTGGCTTCCGGGGAAGACCGCGCGAAGCACGACCGCGAGCAGGGCCGCCGGAGCGAGCACGAAGACCCGCGGCATCCTCCGATGGGCCGAGAGGCGCCTCCAGGCATCGATGCTTCCTCCCGCCGCCACGAGCGCCTGCGAGAGCGCCACCGCCGCGGGCCACCGGTCCCATGCGATCGCCGCGATCGCCAGCGCCCCCCCGGTCGCTGCGCCCGCGGCCGCGGGAAACGCGGGAAGGCCCGGACGCATCAGCACCCACCCCGAGAGGAGCGCGATGGCGGCCGCCGCGATCGCCTGGCTCTCGAGGATCACGACGGGATCGCTGGTGCGCGTTGGGCCCGGGAGGACGAGTGCGCAGAGCGGGTCTCCGAGAGCGAGCAGGAGGTAGAGCGCCGCGTCGAATCGCGGCGGGCGGCGCACCATCGCGGGGACGCAGAAGGTGAGGAGTGGAACGGAGAGGGCGACGGGTGCCGAGAGGCCGCTCGTCAGCATGAGCCGGACCGACGCGATCATCAGGACGCCCGCGCCGAGGGCGCCGAGCAACGTGGGCGCCGGCCGTGCGGTGGCTTCGCGCGCGTGCCAGGGCGCGCACAGGAGCGACAGCGCGACCGGGACGAAGATCAGTGGCGACTGGGCGAGCGAAGCCGGGAGGAGCGACGTCAGGGCGCAGAGAAGGACCACACCGGCGCTCGTCGCGAGGAATCTGAGTCTTTCCGGTGGTCGTGGCAACGGTGGGGACTCTGGCGAGGGCCGGGCCCGTCGGATCATCGCCACCGGGAGGCCGATCGGATATTAGCGTGACTCTCCGGTTCATCCCTTGGTGGTGCGCGCGTCGCAGTTGACAGGCGGTCTTCCGCGACCGAAAGTCAGCACGATGGACGTCGGCGCGGCGGTCGTCACGAGTCAGCTCACGAAGGTCTTTGCCCGCCACGGCGGCGGGAAGACGCCGCTGTCGGCGATCGACGGTCTGGACCTCGAGGTGCCGATGGGGGACATCTTCGGATTCCTCGGGCCGAACGGCGCCGGCAAGACGACGACGCTCCGCGTCTTGACGGGCGTCCTGTCGGCGACCTCCGGGGACGCGCGCGTCCTCGGCGTCGACGTGCGGCGCACCCCCGAGAAGGTGAAGGCGCTCGTGAGCTATCTTCCCCAGGGAGAGGTGCTCTACGGCGACCTGACCGCCGCGGAGAACGTACGCTTCGTTCTCAGCCTCTACGGGATCCCGAGGGCGTACAGGGAAGGGCTCGCCCGCGAAAGCCTCGAGCTCCTCGAGCTCTCGTCCATGGCCGATCGGCGTGCGGGTCAGCTCTCGGGCGGCCAGCGACGCATCCTCGCCGTCGCGTGCGCCGTGGCGCCGCGCCAGCGCCTGCTCATCCTCGACGAACCGACGGCGGGGCTCGATCCCGAGAAGCGGGCGCTCGTCTGGGACGTGCTGCACCGCCTGCAGGCGGCGGGCGCCACGGTGTTCGTCACGACGCACCAGATGGACGAGGCGGATCGCTGCCGGCGCCTCGGCCTGATGTCTCGCGGACGGCTGCTCGCGAGCGGCCGTCCCGAGGAGCTCCGGCAGAGCTTCGGCATGAAGGTGTACGAGATCGCGTACGACGGGCCGCTCCCCGCGCCGGAGCACGTGGCCCGGGCGCTTCCCGTCGCGCAGCGCTCGGTGCGCGGCTCGCGCCTGCGGATCGTCACCACGATCGGCTCCGCGGACGAGGTAGCGCGAGCCCTTGCGGGCTCGGGGATCCCGGCGCGGTCGGTGCGGGCGTCGGAGCCCGATCTCGAGGACGTCTTCCTCACCGGGTCGCGCGCGCTGGGTCTGCCCGCGTGAGCCTGGCTCCGGTGGACAAAGCGCCTCCCGGCCTCGTCGAGCACGTGCTGGGTCTCGCGCGGAAGGAGGCGCTCCACGTGCTCCGGAGCCGGAGGGAGCTCGCGCTGATCCTCGCCATGCCGGGCGTCCTGACGTTCCTGTTCGGATATGCGTTCGAGGTGGGGCAGGTGAAGGACGTCCGGACGGCCGTCGTCGACGAGGACGGAAGCGCCCTCTCGCAGCGCATCGTCGCGGCGATCGGCAGGGACGACGTCTTCTCCGAGGTTCCGGCCGCGCTCTCCCCGTCCAAGGCGCGCCAGGCGATGGATCGGGATCGGTTCCTCGTCGTGATCCGGATCCCTGAAGGAACGCAGAGGATCGCCCGGAGCACCGGTCGTGCTCCGATCGAGGTGAAGCTCTCGGGGATCGACACCAACAGCGCGCCGGCGGCGCTGCGCGCGCTCACGCGCATCGTGATGGAGGAGAACGCGAAGCTCCTCGCGCTCCGGCTCGGCCGTCTCGGCCTCGACGGCGAGGACCTCGAGACGACGCTCCGCCCCCTCGATCTCGACGCCGAGGTGCTCTACAACCCGACCTTCCGCTTCATCAACTACGTGATGCCCGGGATCATCGGCCTGATCCTCCAGCTCCTCACCGTCGGGCTGATGGCGGGGTCGCTCACGCGGGAGAAGGAGCTCGGCACGTTCGAGGCGATCCTCGCGAGCCCGGTCCGGCCGCTCGCGCTCTTGCTCGGCAAGACGCTGCCCTACGCGGTCGTCTCGCTCTTCGAGGTGGCCACGGTGCTGTCGATCGCGCGCTACGGCTTCTCCGTCTCGCTGGGCCCGCGCCTTCTGCCCGCGCTCGTCCTGGCGGTGCTGTTCGTGCTCGCGACCCTCGCCACCGGCCTTCTGATCTCGACCTTGACTCACACCCAGGCCCAGTCGCTCCAGGTCACGGTGTTCTACACGCTGCCGGCGTTCATGCTGTCCGGCGCCCTGGCGCCGCTCAACGTGATGCCCGAGAATGTGCGGGTCGTATCGTGGCTGTTCCCTCTGACCTACTTCTGCCGGGGCTTCCGTGACGTGAGCCTGAAGGGCCTGGCGCTTCCCGACGTGTGGCGCGACGCCACCCTGCTGCTCGTCTACTCCTTCGCCGCGATCGCGGCTGCGCGGGCGCTCATCCGGAAGCGCCTCGAATGAACGTGCTCCGCGCCGTCCTGCTCCTCGCGGCGCCCGTGCTCGCGCAGCCGCGCACGGTCATCAGCTTCGCTCTTCCCGAAGCGCCCGAGCCATCCCAGGACACCCTCGCCGCGGCGAGCGAGATCCTCGATCGCCTCGCCGGCCTGCCGCGGGGGACGGTCGTGGGACGGGGCGTCGGCAGCGTGGCCGACGCGCGCGAGGCCATCCGCGGAGCGCCGGCGGTGGCGTTCCTCTCGCTTCCTCTTTACCTGGAGGCCGCGGCGTCGGACCGCCGCCCGCGCATCCTGCGGACGCCCCGGCGCGGGGGCCAGACCTTCGAGCGCTACGAGGTCGTCGTGAGGGCGGGCTCGCCGATCGCCTCGGTCTCCGATCTCGCGGGCAAGAGCCTCACGGGAAGCCTCCTCTGGGACGATCGGTTCGTGAAGAACGTGGTGCTCGACAGCCCCGGGCTCTCCGTGGAGCTGCGCCCGGTCCGGCGACCGCTCGATGCGGTCAAGGCGGTCAAGGAGGGTCGTGCCGACGCGATGCTCCTGACCGGTGCCGAGTCGATGGCGCTCGAGGGCCTCGTCGGGAAGGGAGAGCTCCGGAGCGTCTTCGTATCCGCACCGCTTCCGCTCCCGCCGATCGTCGGGTTCTCGGCGGCCGCAGCTCCCGGAGAAGCCGCCCTGGTCGAAGCCCTGGGCAAGCTCTGCGCGGATCCGGACGGGGCGCTCCTGTGCGAGGCGTTCGCCATCGAGGGCTTCGCGGCGACGGAATCGGCAGCCTACGAGGAGGCCCTGCGCCGCTACGAGAGAACACCGGCCGCCCCGTGACGCCCCGGAGCGGTGACGTCTGAACAAAACCTCCGTGATCCTCGTTATGGGGAACAGGTACGAAGGAGGCTCGGACGAGACATGCAGACGAACCTGGCGCGCACCTCCCTCATCTTCCCGTTCATCCTCGGCGCGGCGTCGCTTGCGGTCGCGGCCGAGCCCGGCTGGCTGAAGCTCACGGTTCAGGAGAAGGGATACACCGAGCCGAACGTGAAGGTGAACATCCCGCTATCGCTCCTCGACGTCATCGCCGACGCCGTGAACACCGAGGATCTCAAGGTCGATCTGGCCCTCGACGAGATCAAGAAGGAGGGGGTCGACATCAAGAAGCTCTGGGACGGTGTGAAGAACCTCGGGCCGACGGACTTCATCGAGATCGACGACAAGGACGAGCACGTCAAGGTCTGGAAGGACGCGAAGGATTTCAAGATCACGGTGACGAAGAAGGGGTCGCCGGAGCCCGAGGTCCTGGTGACGTTCCCCACGGCGATCGTCGACAGCGTGGTCGGCGACGGCACCCAGCCCATCACGTTCAAGCGGATCGTCTTGGAGCTGAAGAAGGCGGGCCCGATGCAGTTCGTCGAGGTCCACGACGACGACGAGCACGTGAAGATCTGGATCGAGTAGCCCCAGGAGATTTCCAAAACGCTGATCGGAGCGGGGCGGACCGCGGGTCCGCCCCGTCGTCTTTTCGGAGTCGATGCCGGGGCGCGGTCGGGCCATTCAGGCTCGACGGCGCACTACAATCCTCGCCTACCGATGGACGTTTGCCTCCAGTTTCCGGGCCAGCTCTCCGAGCACGTCGGGATGGGGAGCGTCGTGCTCGCCCGGCTCCCGTCCCGCCGGCTCGAGCAGGCGGAGGCGCGGACCGGGCTTCCGCTCGGCCGTCTCTGGCGAGAAGGGCCGGAAGGCGAGCTTCACCGGGACCGCGCCGCGGCGGTCTCGATGATTGCGTGCAACCAGATGACGCTCGACGCGCTCCAGGCTTGCGACGTCCGCGTCCTCGCCGTGATCGGGCACTCGCTCGGTTACACGTCGGCGCTGGTTGCCGCAGGGTGTCTTCGATTCGAGGAGGCGCTCGACGTCGTGATCGCGTTCGAGGACGCCATGGACCGCAAGCTGGCGCGGGATGGCTTCGATGGGGCGATGGGGGTGATCGTCGGCCTCGTCGAGGCGGAGGTGGAGCGGATCGCACGCGAGGCCGGTGCCGAGGTGGCCTGCCGCAACGCGAAGACCCAGGGAGCGATCTCCGGGCCGCGCACGGCCGTGACGGCCGCCCTCGACGCCGCCAGGGCGTGCGGCGCGCTGGCCACGCACCTCATGCCCATGGGGCGGGCGATGCACTCGAGCCACATGAACGAGCTATGCGACGAGCTGGAGCGGTCCTGCGCGTCGGTCCCGGTGAGGGCGCCGGCCATCGCCATCTGGTCGCACGTCGCGGCGGAGCCGATCCGGACCGCCGAGGCCGCGCGGGCGCTGCTCGCGCGCCAGGTCAGCCAGCGCGTGCGCTGGTGGGAGTCGATCGCCGCGCTCGCCGCGGCCCACCCCGGGGCGCCGCTTCTCGAGTGCGGTCCGGGGGATGTCCTGACGCGCCTCGCGCGCTGGATCGACCGCCGCCTGCCGGCGCGGCCGCTCTCGTCGGAAGGCGCGTGGAAGGAGCTTCCCGTGCGGGCAGAGACCGTTGCTCGAGACTAGATCGGCCCTCGTCACCGGCGCCTCGCGCGGCATCGGCAGGGCCATCGCGCTCGCCCTCTGCCGCGAGCGTCCCGCGCGCATCGTGGTCCACTACCGCAAGGACCGCGAGGCGGCCCTCGCGACCTGCGAGGCGATCGAAGCTCAGGGTACGAAGGCGCACGCCATCGCCGCCGACCTCGCGGCCCCGGAAGACCAGAGACGGCTCGCGGAAGAGGCCCTGGCGGTTTGCGGGGGTCGGGTCGACATCCTCGTCAACAACGCGGGCGTGCGAGAGGACGGCCTCTTTGCGATGACCAGCGTCGAGGCGGCGCGCCGCGTCCTGGAAGTGAACCTGACGGCGCCCCTCGCGCTCTCGCGCCACCTGGTCCGCGAGATGCTGAAGGAGCGCTGGGGGCGGATCGTCAACATCGCTTCCGGGGCGGGCATCACGGGCAACGCCGGCCAGGCGAGCTACGCCGCGAGCAAGGGGGGCCTCATCGCGCTCGGGAAGAGCCTCGCCCGGGAGCTCGCTCCCTACGGTGTCCTCGTCAACACGGTGGCGCCGGGGTTGATCGACACCGACATGGTCGCCGCCATGAACGGAAAGGCGCGCGCGCAGATCCTCGGGCAGATCCCGCTCGGCCGCATGGGCACGGCCGAGGAGGTGGCCGAGCTCGTCCTGTTCCTCGTCTCCGACCGCGCGGCCTACGTCACGGGCCAGGTCATCCAGTGCAACGGAGGTCTCATCACATGACGGCAGACGCCGACCTGAAACGCTCGATCAAGGAGCTCATCGTCTCGCGCCTGAAGCTCGACATGGCGCCGGCGGACATCGACGATGCCGCGCCTCTCTTCGGCGAGGGGCTCGGGCTCGACTCCATCGACGCGCTCGAGCTCGTCCTCGGCCTCGAGCAGGCCTTCGGGATCAAGGTGGAGGACGAGGAGGTGGGCAAGCGCATCTTCGCGTCCGTGGACGCCCTCGCCGCTTACGTGGCCGGCAAGAAGGCGTGACCCGCCTCTTCCATCGCTATCCGATGCTCCGGATCGATCGGGTGCTCGCCGTGGTGCCGGGCCGGAGCGCGACGGCCGTCTTCGTGCCCTCCGGAAACGACGCGCTCGTGCGCTCGGGTCCCTTCTACCCGGCGATGTTGCTCGTCGAGGCGATGGCCCAGACCGCGGCCATCTTCGGCGAGGGGGCCGGTCGGACCGAGAGCGGCACGCTGGCGTCGTTTCACGACGTGACGTTCGGCGACCCGGTGCGCGTCGGCGTTCCGGTGACCGTCACGTCCTCGTTCGTCGGCGGCTTCGGCAAGCTCCTGCGCATGCACGGCCGTGCCGAGGCGACGGGCCAGGTCGCCGCCGAGGGCGACATCACGATCGCGCTCTGAGGCCTACTTGACCTTGGTCGAGAAGCCCGTCTCGCCGAAGCGCGCGGAATCCTTGGAAAGCATCCGGTACGCGTAGATCTCTCCATCGTCGCCGGCGATGATCGAGATGAGCTTGTTCTTCTCGACCTCGAGGTCTATCGCCCACGCGTCCACGGAACCGCCGTCGCGAAGCTCCACCTTGCGAGGCTTGCGCTCGCGCACCAGGCGCATCACCCAGAACCTCGGCGTGCCCTTGAGGCCGTCGGCCGGATCCACCACGATCGCGGCGACCTCGGTGTCGGTGCGGGAGGACGCGATGGCGAGCGGCGCGGCTCCGAGCAGCACCGCGGGCTGGAGCGTGGCCATGATGGAGAACACGCGCCCGGGCTTGACGCGGCTCTTGAACGTCAGGGGCACGACGACGTTCTTCTTCTGATCTCCGACCGCGAGCGTGACGTCGCCATCGGCCACCGCCACCTCGACGGGCACGGCGTCCGCCTGACCCTTGGGGAAGAACCTGGCTCCGACGATGCTGCCGGCTTCGTCGTAGCGAAGCTCTCCATGCACCTTCGCATCCCCGCGTCGATCCTCGTAGACGATCCATCCGTCGTCTCGCTTCGCGATCTCGATCGCCCCGGCCGGCTTTCCGCCGTCCTCGACGCGGAACGTCGGCGGTGCGCTGAACCCGGGCGCGGCCAGAGGAAGCAGGAGCGCGAGGATCACTCCCGGCATCACGCCTGCGATGGTACCGCCGGCGCCCCGGCGCCGGGAAGCCCCATGATACGGTACCCGCGGCCCGTGACCGGGCCCATGCAACCGCCCCAGGAGTCTCCCGATGCCCAGTCGAATCCGGATTGCCGCCATCCTCACCCTCTTCGGCTTCCTTGCGAGCGGGAGGGCCCGTGCCGCGGAGCCGGCTCTCGACACCGAGGACAAGAAGACGATCTACGCGTTCGGCCTCAAGGCCTCCGAGTCCCTGCGGGCCCTGAACCTCACCGAGGCGGAGGTCGCGGTCCTCGTCGCGGGCCTGACCGACGGCGTCCTGAGCCGCCCCGCGAAGCTGAAGGCGGCCGACTACGAGCCGAAGTTCCGCGAGTTCTTCGGCGGTCGCGAGAAGACGGCCTCCGATGCCTACGTGGCGAAGATGAAGACGGAGAAGGGCGCCAAGACGTTCCCCTCGGGGCTCATCATGTTCGAGATCAAGCCCGGGACGGGCCCGAGCCCCACCGACACGGATACCGTCAAGGTGCACTACCACGGGACGCTTCGCGACGGCACGGTCTTCGACAGCTCGGTCGAGCGGGGACAGCCCGCGGAATTTCCCATAGGGCGCGTCATCCCCTGCTGGGTCGAGGCGCTCAAGCAGATGAAGGTGGGGGAAAAGGCGAAGATCGTCTGCCCCGCGTCGATCGCCTACCAGGATCGGGGTCAGCCCCCGAAGATCGGTCCGAACGCCGCCCTCACGTTCGAGGTCGAGCTCCTCGAGATCGAGAAGCCGGGCGCGTCACCGGCACCCCCCGCGCCGGGCGGAAAGTAGGTCGTTGGCCGGCCGCCTGGACGAGCGGCAGCGCGTCGTCATCACCGGGCTCGGGGCGGTGTCCGCCCTGGGCCCGGACGCTCCGTCTTCCTGGCGCCGCCTCGTCTCGGGAGAGTCCGGGATCCGGCCCGTCACGCTCTTTCCCGTCGAGGGCTACCGCACGACGGTTGCGGCCGAAGTCGATGGATTCGTCGATCCGAAGACGCCGCGCCGCGCCGCGCGCACCGATCGCATCGCCATCTCCGCGAGCCTGGAAGCGCTCCGCGATGCGGGCGTCGAGCCCGCGGAGCTCGACCTTGCCCGCGTCGCCGTGGTGCTCGGTGCGGGTGCCGCGGGCCTCTTCGAGTCGGAAGGCTACTTCGAGGATCTGCTCCGGCACGGGCCGCGCCGTGCCGGGGTGGCGCGGACGACCTCCTACTTTCCGAGCGCGACCACGGACTGGGTTGCGGCGGCGCTCGGGATCTCCGGCCCGCGCGAGACGGTCGTGACGGCCTGCTCCTCCTCCGCGATCTCGGTCGGGCTCGCCTACGACGCGGTGCGGCGCGGGCGCGCCGACGTGGCGATCACCGGTGGGGCCGACACCCTGTCGCGCCTGACGTTCTCGGGCTTCAACGCGCTGCGGGCGATGGACGCGGGGCCGTGCCGCCCCTTCGATCGCAACCGCTCCGGTCTCACCATCGGCGAGGCCGCCGGCATCCTCGTGCTGGAAGGCCTCCCCCGCGCCCGCGCGCGCGGCGCGCGCATCTACGCGGAGATGCTGGGCTACGGCGTCCGGTGCGACGCTTTCCACATGACCGCGCCCGACGAAGCGGGAGACGGGGCGCTCCGGACGATGCGAGATGCCCTCCGGATGGCGCGCGTGGCTCCCGGCGACGTCGGCTGGGTGAACGCCCACGGCACGGCGACGCCGCTCAACGATCGCTCGGAGACCCTCGCCATCAAGCGGCTCTTCGGAGATCACGCGCGCCGGCTCTGGGTGTCCTCGGTCAAGGCCGCGTTCGGTCACTGCCTGGGCGCCGCGGGTGCGATCGAGGCCGTCGCGCTCGCTCTCTCGATCCACCAGGGCATCGTTCCGCCGACGCTCCGTCTCGAGACGCCCGATCCCGAGTGCGATCTCGACTACGTGCCGGGCGCGGCGCGCGAGCTGTCCTACGGCATCGGCATCAGCAACAGCTTTGCCTTCGGCGGCAACAACGCCGCCCTGGTCTTCGGGCGCTTCGATGGGTGAGAGGCGCGTCTTCGTCACCGGGCTCGGCGCCGTCTCGCCCGCCGGGGCGAGCGTCGACGCGTTCCGGGACGCGCTCCGCGCCGGCGTCCAGGGGGCGCGGCCGGTCACGGCGTTCTCGACCGCGAGCTTCCGGAGCCGCACCGCCGCCACGGTGCGGGAATTCGACCCGAAGCAGTTCATCGCTCCCGGCAAGGTCCGCCGCCTCGATCCCTCATCGCGTTACGCCATCGCGGCATCGATCCAGGCGTGCCGCGCAGCCGGGCTTGCCGTCCCCGTCGCGGATCCGGACGCCACGGATCGGATCGGCTCCGTCTTCGGAAGCTCGTCCTCGGGCGGCACGCCCGTGAGGGAGTTCCTCGAGCCGATCCTCCGGGAGGGCCCCGGGGCCGCGCAGCCCATGGTGTTTCCGAACACGGTCGGCAACGCACCGTCCTCGTACGTCGCGATAGAGCTCGGGCTCAAGGGACCCAACGCCACGCTTTGCCAGAAGGAGGCTTCGGGAGCTCACGCGCTCGCGCTCGCCCGGGACTGGGTGGCCGAGGGACGGGCCGACGCGATCGTCGCGGGCGGTGCCGACGAGGTTCCGGAGACCTTCTACCGCGTGATGGACAGGCTCGGCGCCCTCGCGCGCGGGGATGGCCAGAGCTTGCCCTGGGGCGCGGGGTCGCGCGGCTTCGTCATGGGCGAGGGTGCCTATGCGCTCCTGTGCGAGGCGGAGGGTTCGCCGCGCCGGCCGCTCGCGGAGATCGCCGGATCGGCAAGCGCGGGAGATCCGGTCATCCACCAGCGATGGCCGGAACGCGTGTCCGTCGTCGCCCGCGCTCTCGCTGCCGCGATCGGCGCCGCGGGCCTCGGGCCGGCCGACATCGATCTCGGGGTGGCGTCCGCGAACGGATCGCCCGGGCTCGATTCCGTGGAGGCGGCGGCCATCGACACTCTGTTCGAGGGGCGCGTCCCCGCGGTGACGAGCGTCAAGGGGCTCACGGGCGAGGCCGGCGGATCGGGCGCCGCGTCGGCACTCGCGGGAGTGCTCGCGCTCCAGCAGCAGGAGCTGTTGCCCGTGGCGGCCGTGAAGATCCGCGCGGACCTCCCCTTCGCTCCCGTCACGACCGCCCGCGCCGCGACGATCCAAAACGTCCTGATCTCCGCACTCGGGAGCGGGGGAGCGTGCGCGGCGCTCGTCCTGGCGAGGTGTCCGTGACGCCTCCGCGCGAGCGCTTCCACGAGACGCGCATCGACGTGCGCTTCCACGAGGTCGACTCCTACGACGTCGTCTGGCACGGCCACTACGTCGCCTGGCTCGAGGTGGCCCGGGGCGAGCTGGCGCGAGCCTTCGGGATCGCCCACGAGAGGCTCGCGGAGCGGGGCTACATGATCCCGATCGTCTCGCTCCGTCTCGACTACAAGGCGCCTGCCCGGCAAGGAGATGCCGTCGTCGTCGGGGCGCGGCTCCGGGAGCCGCGGACCGCGATGCTGGAGCTCGACTACGAGGTCAGGCACTCCGGCGGGCAGCTCCTCGCCACGGCGGAGTCGCGTCAGGTGGTCCTGAATGGAAGCGGCGAGCTCCTCGTGACCCTGCCATCGGTCGTCAAGGAGGCGGTCGCGCGCATCCGGGCTTTCCACGCGGGAGGCTGAACGCCGGACACCGTCAGGCGACCCTCACGGCTCGAGGGACGCGTCCTTCAGCACCAGGTCGGAGCCCGCGGTGCCCTGGGTCACGGCCGCCGCGGCGTCGGTGCGCGCCGCGTAGTCCGACGTCTCGACGAGGCGCCCGCGGACGTTGACCTCCTGGCCCAGGAGATCGCCGGGCCAGCTCTCGCGATCGATCCAGTAGACGACCGCGTCCCCGGCGACGATCGCCGCCGAGAGCTTCGCGTTTTGCGCCACGCCCCGAACCACCACGACGGAGCCTAGGACGGCCCGTGCCTCGGCGCCGGATCGTACGGTCAAAGGCGCACCGTGGCGGGTCTCGATGGAGCGGCAGGCCGTGCCGAGCAAGACGAGCACCGTACCGAAGGCGATCGACCGCGGTGACACGCGGCGATCGTACCGCCCGCCCGCGGCGGCGAGCGCGCTATCATTCCTCGATGGTCCGCGATCCCGCGCATCGCCCGAGCCTCTTCCGCCGCGCGATGAGCGACGCGCGCCGCTTCGCCGACGAGCTCGTGCGGGAGAACGCGAGGCTCAAGGGGGAGCTCTCGCGGGCGACGGAGCGCGAGCGGGACCTGTCGCGCGAGCTCAAGACCACCCTCTCGGGCTGGAGGAAGACGGCATCGTTCAAGGGCCTCGAGCGCCGGAAGCGGGAGCTCGAGCGCCAGGTCGAGGCGATCGAGGCGCGCCACCGCGACGTGGAGCGCGAGAACCGGGACTTCAGCGATCGCTTCTTCGACGTCGAGGGCATCAACAACCGCGTCGCGACGGTCTACTTTGCCTCACTGCGGCTCCACGGATCGGTCGACCCGCAGGTCGTCGTGCGGACGTGCGTGGAGATCGTGGTCAACCTGCTGGGCGTGCAGAGCTTCGGTCTCTACCTCGCCGATCCCGCGGCGGGATCGTTGCGGCGGATCGCCTTCGATGGACAGCCGGCGCGCCGCCGCGGCGACATGGACCTCTGGGACGGGCCGGCCGGGGACGCCGCGCGAGGCCGCCATCTCGTCTTGCGCCCGCGCGACGTCCCTTACGCGTACGTGCCGCTCGCCATCGAGGAACGGCTCGTCGGGATGCTGCTCGTCGACGCGCTCCTCTCCCATCGCGAGCCGTCGTTCTCCGATGGCGACGTCGAGATCATCGAGCTCCTCTCGACCCACTTCGCCGCGGCGCTTGCATCGTCCATCCTGCGGGCGCAAGGGTCGATGGACGTCGACGCCTTCGTCGCGCTGCTGCGCGAGTCGATCGCGGCCCAGGTCACCTGATCCACGGAGGATCCCATGCAGCTTCGCCGAACCCTCGCTCTGCTCTCGCTCCTAGCCCTCTTCTCACCGTCCCGCGCGGCGCGCGCGGGCGACGTATGGGCGTCGAAGCCCTTCACCGAGTGGTCGGACAAGGAAGTCCAGAAGATCCTCACGAGCTCTCCCTGGGGACGCCCCATCCCTCTTCAGCTCAAGAACACCGAAGCACGCGACGCGGGCGCCTACAAGGCCGGCGTCCCGGCCGACGATCGCTTCGGCGCCGGGAAGGACACGCAGTTCAACAAGACGACGCTCACGGTGGTGTGGACCGGGCGTACGGTGAGGAGCGCGATCGTGAGGCAGCGCCACCTGAAGGGAGGGACGCCCGACGAGGCGAAGGACAAGGAGTTCATCGACGGGATCGACAAGGACTTCTACGTCCTCGTCCTGCAGGCGCCCAAGGTCCGCGAGCTCGCAACCATCTCGGCGTCCGATCTGGCGGCGGCCTCGAAGCTCGTGGTCGGCGACGCGAAGTCGGGACGAGTCATCGGCGCGTCGCGCGCCGAGATTCCCGCCGACGGGGGAGGGACGTACGCGGTCTTCTACTTCCCGCGGGGCGAGAAGCCCATCGCCGCGTCCGACAAGGAGGTGACGTTCGCCACCAAGATCGGCGACTACGACATCACGCGCGGCTTCGATCTCGGCGACATGATGGTCGGCGACGCGCTCGATCTGTAGCGCGAACGGCCCGCTCAGAAAAGAGCGGGCTCGCCCGGGCGGATCCAGGAGCCCGCGGCGCTCTCAGGGCGATCCTGCCACTGCGGCGGCGATCAGAAGTGGGAGAAGCCTCGCGCCGCGACCGGGACCGCGCCGTCGCGCGTCGCCAGCACGAGCCCGCGCCGCTTGGTGATGCGGCCGACGATCGTCGCCGGGTACGCGCCACCCGCGCGCCTCGGCGGGACCGTGAAGCAGAGCACGTAGTCCTCGCCGCCGTGGAGCGCCGCCTCCACGCGCGCGGCGCGCGTGCCCGCCGAGGGGCCCGCGAGCGGAAGCCGCCCTTCGTCGATCACGGCACCCACGCCGCTCTCGCGGCAGAGGCGGCCGAGATCGATGGCGAGCCCGTCCGAGACGTCGATCATCGCGGTCGCGATCGATCCGAATCGAGGTCCGAGGGCGGGTTCGGGGCTCGGCCGAAGCTGCGCGAGGACGAGCTTGCGCGCCGCGCCGCGGGCGCCGTGCAGCCGCACGCCGGCTCGAAGCCGCTCGAGGCCGAGGGCGGCCAGGCCGAGCGTTCCCGAGACGGCGACGAGGTCTCCGGGCCGCGCACCGCTGCGGAGCGCTGGCCGGCGTCCCTCCGGGAGCACGCCGAGGAGCGTCACGTCGATCACGAGGCCGCTCCCGGATCGCGAGAGATCCCCTCCGGCGAGGACGATGCCGTGGCGGCGCGCATGCTTCATGAGCCCGCCGAGGACCGCTTTGCACTGGGTGGCAGGGTCGCGTCCCGGCACGGCCAGGGATGCGAACGCGAGCGCAGGCCAGGCACCCATCGCGGCGACGTCCGAGATGCTCGCCGCGAGAGCTTTCCAGCCCACGAGGGGAAGCGGGCAAGAGGCCCGCTCGAAGTCGACGCCCTCGACCATCATGTCCGAGGTGACCACCATGCGGCCCCGCCGCGTGGCGATCACCGCGGCGTCGTCTCCGATCCCGAGCTCCAGGCGGAGCGCGGATCGGCCGCGGGGTTTCCGCAGGCGCCGGATCCACGCCACGACGTCGTCCTCGCTCGCCTGGCGGCGGGCCTTCATCCTCGGCCGCGCCGGCGCCGCTGCCTCCGGGCTCTCACGAGGGCGTGGCGCGGGATCTCCTCGACGTTCTTCAGGAGGACGAGCTTCACGTCCTTGCGCACGTCGGCCGGGATCTCGTCGAGGTCGCGCGCGTTGCCCTTCGGAAGGAGCACCGTCTTGACGCCGGCCGCCGCGCGGCGAGCACCTTCTCCTTGACGCCGCCGACGGGGAGGACCTCGCCGCGGAGCGTGATCTCGCCCGTCAACGCGACGGTCCGGTCGATCGCCCGGCCCGTGAGCGCCGAGACGAGCGACGTCAGGAGGGTGACGCCGGCCGAGGGTCCGTCCTTGGGCGTCGCTCCCGCCGGGATGTGGACGTGGATGTCCGCCTGCTCGAAGGTCTCCGCGCGGATGCCGAGCTCCCGCGCGTGGGCGCGGATGTAGGAGAGGGCGGCCCGCGCCGACTCCTTCATCACGTCGCCGAGCTGACCCGTGAGGATCAGCCCGCCGCGGCCGCGCATGAGGGTCGTCTCGACGAAGAGGGCCGCTCCGCCCGACGCGGTCAGCGCGAGCCCGGTGGCGACGCCCACCCGATCCTCGGCTAGGAGCTCGTCCACGTCGTACTTCTCGGGACCGAGGAGCGCCCGCACGGTGGCGGCCGGGACCGATCCCGGTGCCTTCTTGCCGAGGGCCACGGACTTCGCGACCTTCCGCGCCACGGCGCCGATCTGGCGCTCGAGCCCCCGCAGCCCCGCTTCGCGCGTGTAGCGTCGGATGATCGCGAGCAGTGCCTCGTCGCCCATGCGGCACTGCGCGGGCACCAGTCCGCACTCCGCGACCTGCCGGGGCAGGAGGTAGCGCCGCGCGATCGCGAGCTTCTCGGCCTCGGTGTAGCCCGGCAGGCGGATCACCTCCATGCGGTCGAGGAACGCGGGGTGGATCGCGTCGAGCACGTTCGCGGTGGCGATGAAGAGGACCCCCGAGAGATCGAAGGGAACGCCGAGGTAGTGATCGCGGAACGTGGCGTTCTGCTCGGGGTCGAGGACCTCGAGGAGCGCCGCCGCGGGGTCCCCGCGCCCCTCGATGCCGATCTTGTCCACCTCGTCGAGCATGAACACGGGATTGGCCGTTCCCGAGGAGGCGAGCCCCTGGAGGATGCGGCCGGGCATGCTGCCCACGTAGGTGCGGCGATGACCGCGGATCTCCGCCTCGTCGCGGACGCCCCCGAGCGAGGCGCGCACGAACTTGCGTCCCAGCGCGCGGGCGATGCTCCGTCCAAGAGACGTCTTGCCGACTCCGGGAGGGCCGACGAAGCAGAGCAGGGGGCTGCGATCCACCTCGCGGCCGCGCCGCCGCCTCTTCAGCTTGCGGACGGCGAGGTGCTCCAGGATCCGTTCCTTGACGGGCTCGAGCCCCTCGTGGTCCTCGTCGAGGATCCGGCGCGCCGCGACGAGATCCATGTTGTCGCGCGTGCGCGTGCTCCACGGCATGGAGGTGAGCCACTCGAGGTAGGTCCGGTAAGACGCAGCCTCGAGGGCGTCGGCGGGCATGCGCTCCAGGCGCTGGAGCGCGAGCTCCAGCTCGCGCAAGGGCTCCCTTGGCATCCGCGCTTCCTTCGCCCGCGCGCGGAAGCGCGCGATCTCCTCGGCGAGCTCGCCGGTCTCTCCGAGCTCGCGCTGGATCGCCTTGAGGCGCTGGCGCAGGAAGTACTCGCGCTGGGTCTTGCCCACCTCGCCGCGCGCCTGCTCCGTGATCTCCTTCTGCATCAGCCGCAGCTCGATCTCGCGGCTCTGGAGCTCGTTCACCCGCCGGAGCCGAGCGGCGGGATCCAGGATCTCGAGCACTCCCTGGGCTTCCCCCACGGTGAGATCGAGATGGGAAGCGGCGAGGTCGGCGAGCCTGCCCGGGTCCTTGTGATTGGCGGCGATCAGGAGGACGTCGGCCGGGACGTTCCTGCCGAGCGTCACCAGGCGCTTGAGGTTGCCGCTGACGGAGAGGGCGAGAGCCTGGAGCTCGACCGGCGGCGCCGCGTCGGGCTCGGCTTCCTCGATCCGCTCGATCCGCGCGACGAGGAACCCGCCGTCACCCGGGAGCACCTCGTGGACGCGGGCGCGCGCGATCCCTTCGGTCAGCACGCGGACCCGCTCGTCGGGAAGGGTGATCTTCCGGATCAGGATCCCGATCGTCGCGGTGCGATGGAGGTCGTCGGCGTCGGGATCCTCGATCTCGACCTCGCGCTGGGCCAGGAGCGCGATGAGGCGGTTGCTGCCGAACGCCGACTGGAGCGCGCGGATCGACTTGTCCCGCGACACCGAAAGCGGCATCGTCTGGAACGGGAAGACGACCACGTCCCGGAGAGCGAGCACCGGGAGCTCGGGAGGAATCACGACGCGCGAGCGCTCGGCTTCGGCCATCGCCTACCTTCGACCCGACCCGCGGCGGGAGCTGCGGCGCGAGCGCGTACGGGACGGCTTGCGAGGCTTCCTCGCGACGCGGCGCGTCCCCGTGCGCGCCGGCGACTTCCCGGCGCGCCCCTTTCCCCGCTGGATGAGGCCCTGCAGCTCGTCCATGAACTCCGCGACGTCCTCGAACCGCCGGTAGACCGAGGCGAAGCGGACGTAGGCCACCTGATCGAGGTCCCGGAGCCTCTTCATGACGTGGCTCCCGATCGCCTCGGTCGCGATCTCGCGGTCCGCCTGATCCGAGAGGCGGCTCTCGATTTCGTCGGCCACGTCCTCGAGGCTCTTCCTCGGCACGGGCCGCTTCTCGCACGCCTTGAGCAGGCCGGACATGATCTTCGCGCGCTCGAACGGGACGCGGCTGCCGTCGCGCTTCACCGCCATGTAGGCGATCTCCTCGATCCGCTCGTAGCTCGTGAACCGGCGGCTGCAGGAGAGGCACTCGCGCCTCCGCCGGATGGTGAGCCCGTCCTTCCCTTCGCGGGAGTCGACCACGCGGTCCTCGAGGTAGGAGCAGTAGGGGCACTTCACGGCGGCCCATTCTGCCCCAGCTCATTCCCCGTGCCCGCCACCGAGCCCGTGCGCGCATGTCCGGACTGGTAAACTGGGGCTTCGTCGAGGAAAGGAGCCGCGTGCCGGAGAACACCGAGACATCGCGCAAGCCGGTGGTCCTCATCGCCGACGACGATCGCGAGCTCTGCGAGATCCTCTCGTACTGGCTGCGGGAGCGCTTCGAGCTCCTCGTGGCGTTCGACGGCGACGATGCCCTCACGGCGGCCCATCGCTGCGCGCCGGACGCGGCGCTCATCGACGTGATGATGCCGCGGCTCTCCGGGCTCGGGCTCATCTGGGCTTTCACGCACCACCCGCGCCTGAAGGGCCTGCCGGTGGCCGTGATGACGGCCTATCCCGACGCGACCGTCCCGGCGGCGGGCATGTTCCCGACCCTCGTCAAGCCGTTCAATCGCGACGACGTGGAGCGCGTCGTCTCCGAGCTCGTCGCCCGGCGGTTCGTGCCGCCGGTCCCGCCGATGAGCCAGCAGTCGAGCCATCGGAGGACCGAGCGGCTCGCCGTCTCCTTCCCGGCGAGCCTGGAGCGAGCGGAGCTCAGCTTCCGCGGCGCCCTGCAGTCGCTGTCCCTGCTCGGCGGCTTCTTCAAGTCGGAGCTCGCGCTACCGATCGCATCGCGCTGGACGCTCAAGTTCCAGCGGGCCTCGGAGCGCTTCGAGCTGCCGGTCGAGGTGATCCACAACCTCCAGCACGGCGGCGAGACTGGCGTGGGACTCCGCTTCTACGAGCTCGGCCTCGACGGCGAGCAGCGGATCCAGAAGCTCCTCGAGGAGCTGCTGCGTAACCGGTCCCCGACGAGGGTGCGGGGAGGAGGGAGAGGAGGAAGGGGTAGGTTGACGGAGGGGGAAAGGGCAGGTAGACTCCCACTCCCTTCCGGGAGGCTTCGGAAAGGGAGAGGAACGCTCCGACGGGAAGTGGAGCATCCTCGTCGGCGTTGCGATTCAGCAAGGAGCGGGATAGAACGCATGGCAAACAAGCGAGTCCTCCTGGTCATCATGCCGTACTTCAGGAATTTCACCTTCCTGGAAACGACGGCAGGCCTTGCTTTTATCGCGGAGACGCTGAAGCTCTCCGGCATCGAGCACCAGATCCTCGACATGAACCTGGGCTACACCGCCCAGGATCTCGAGAAGAAGTGCCGGGACTACCAGCCCGACATCGTCGGGTGCAGCATGTTCTCGCTGCTCTATCTCCATCACTATCGGCTGATGGAGGTCGTCCGGCGCGCGCTCCCGCACGCCATGATCGTGGGTGGCGGACCACACTTCGCGACCTTCCGCGAGAAGGCCCTCTACGATTCCGCGGCGCTCGACGTCGTCGTTCCGAACGAGGGCGAGGAGATCCTGCTCGAGCTGGCCCAAGGCAAGGCGCCCTCGGAAGTTCCGGGCATCTTCTACCGCGAAGGCGGCGAGGTGAAGGGGACGGGCGATCGGGGATTCATCCTGGAGCTCGACAACCTCCCGTGGCCCAAGTACGAGGCCTTCGAGATGGAGAAGTTCCGGAAGTTCACGGTCCACAAGGAGTGGAAGATCTCCGTGATCTCCTCGCGAGGCTGCCCGTACCGCTGCACGTACTGCGACGCGCCCTACGTCGCGGGGCGCAAGTTCCGCTACCGGAGCTCCCAGAACGTCGTGGACGAGCTCGAGTTCTGGTACCACACCAAGGGTGTGCGGACGTTCTCCTTCCTCGACGACAACTTCACCTTCGCACGGGATCGCGTCTTCGAGATCTGCGACGAGATCGAGAAGCGGAAGCTCAAGGGCCTCCAGATGTCCTGCGACAACGGCCTGCGGGCGGATCGCACCGACTTCGAGATGATGAAGCGCATGCGCGACGCGGGCTTCTGGCGCTTCGGCATCGGTGTCGAGGGCGGCAACGACAAGGTGATGAAGTCGCTCAAGAAGGGCGAGAAGATCGATTCGATCCACACCTGCATCAAGAACGCGACCGACCTCGGATACTCGGTGCTCCTCTACTTCGTGATGCACGCGCCGGGCGAGACCGCCGAGGACGTGCAGGATGCGGTGGCGCTCGCGAAGAAGTACCCGGTCGACGAGGCGACGTTCAACAACATCGTCCCCTACCCAGGGACCGACCTCTACGACTGGCTCAAGGAGAACAACTACCTCGTCAAGGACTACCCCGAGTACCTGAACGACGATCCGCGCCACCTCCGCAAACCCCTCTTCCGCACGGACGTCATGACGCTCGAGGAGCGCGAGAAGTCGCTCGACCAGCTCTTCAAGGTCGAGGACGAGGTGCTCAGGAAGTCCATGGCGCGGCGCCTGGCGAAGCTCGGCGCCGTGGGGAAGTTCATGGCGTTCTTCTACGCCATCGACCCGGTGCGCGACTTCGTCATGTACAACTCCCTGTTCCGCAAGCTCGTCCTCTTGCCCATCAAGCGGACAGTGCGCGGGACGATGAAGACGGCGCACGCGTAGCGCCCAAACGCCAGGCCCGGCTCCCAAGGTCTCGGTCGTCGTCCTCAACTGGAACGGCCTCCAGAAGACGCGGGAGTGTCTCGCGTCACTCGCGCTCGTGGCCTACCCCGACTTCGACGTCATCATCGTCGACAACGCGTCGACGGACGGCTCGCGTGAGATGGTGCGCCGTGAGTTCCCCGGCGTGACGCTCGTCGAGAACGCCACCAACCGGGGCGTCGCCGGCGGCCGCAACGACGGCCTGCGTATCGCCATGGAGCGGGGGAGCGGCTGGACGCTGCTTCTCGACAACGACACGCGCGTCGCGCCGGACGTCCTGACCGAGCTCGTGGCCGTCGGCGAGGCCGATCCCAGGGCCGGGATCGTCGGCGCGAAGATCTACTTCGAGGGCACGGAAAAGATCATCTGGGGCATCGGCGGCGGGCTCGACCTCAAGCGCTGCTACTTCGACATCCGCGGATTCGACGAGGAGGACTGCGGGCAGTACGACCAGGTGGTCGAGGTTCCCTACGTGATGGGATGCGCCCAGATGGTGCGCCGCGCCGTCATCGAGAAGGTCGGGGCCATGGACGAGGGCTTCGTCACCTACTTCGCCGAGGACACGGATCTCTGTCTCCGGGCGAAGGCGGCGGGCTGGAAGAGCGTGGTGGCGCCCGCCGCGCACGTCTGGCACAAGGTGGCGCGCGGCGCGGCGGGATCGCGCACCACCGGCAACGACAACTACCACATCCTCAAGGGTCGCAACCTCCTCTACTTCATGAAGAAGCACGCGACCTTCGGCCAGTGGCTGTTCTTCTCCGGCTACATGTTCGTGGCGGCCCTCCGGGCCCTCGTCCGCGAGGTCCGACGCGGGAACCTGCGCGGCTTCGTGCGCATGGCGCAGGGGGCGCTCCAGGGGCTACGCGTGTCCGCGCGCCGCGCGCCGTAGCCCCGCTCAGCCCGCCGCGGAGTCCTTCGTGTCGCTCCCCATCCTCGAGGCCTTGCGCTTCGCGGCCTGCGCGGTGGGTCCTTCGATCTGGACCTCGGGCGCGTTCGACTTGAGGGCCGGTGGGAGGTCGAACTCGCGACGGATCCGGTGGTAGTGGAGCGTTCGCTGCGCGGCGACGAGGAAGACGACGCCTCCGGTGACGACGAGAGCTTTCGAGGTCCAGGCGCCCGAGCCGAGCGTCGCGGCGCCGAAGCCCGCCGCGCTCGCCGTGATCAGCACGAGGAGGCCGTAGAGCTTGAAGATCAGGGCGCGGTACTTCGGGAGGTCGACCTGGATGAGCACCTGGATCGCGAACAGGTCGAGCGCGATGAAGGCGACGGCCGCGATGAAGATCGTCATCCGGCAGCCTCGAGCGTGAGGAGCGACACCTCGGGCGCGCAGCGGAACCGGACCGGGGGCGAGATCGTCCCGACGCCGCGGGAGACGTAAACCTTGTTCGCCGGGTTCTCCACCAGACCGCCGGCGTACTTCTGGCCGTAGCGGGAGGGGACGACCGGCGAGCCGAGGAGCGGGATGTTGACCTGCCCGCCGTGCGTGTGGCCCGAGAGGACGAGATCGACGGGCTTCTGCGGGTCGAGCATCTCCGCGAGGTCGGGGTTGTGGGACACGAGGACGGCGCACTCGCCGGCGGGGATCGGGCCGAGCGCCGCGATGGGATCCGCGTTGCGGGTCATCAGATCGTCCACTCCGGAGATCCACAGGCGGCAGGCGCCGCGCTCGATCGGCTTCGCGCCGTTTCTCAGGAAGGCGATCGGGGCATCGTGGAACGCGCGCATCCCCGCGTCGATCCCCTCCCAGTGGTCGTGGTTGCCGGTCACGGCAAAGACCCCCAGCGGCGCCCGGAGGTCCGCGAGCGCCTCGACGCAGGGCTCGAAGTAGCGCGGGCTCCGGTGGACGTAGTCCCCGCCGAGCACGACGAGATCCGGCTTCGCGTCCATGGCCAGGCGGCAGGCCTTCGCCACGAACGATGCGCGGGTGAAGGGGCCGACGTGGAGATCGGTCAAGAGGGCGATCGTCATCCCGTGGAAGTCGCCCGGTAGGCGGCGCAGGGAGATCGTCTTCCGTTCGAGGGAAAGCGCGCTCGGCTCGTAGCCGAAGGCATAGACTCCGCCCGCCGCGCCGGTCCCGAGGATCGTGGCCGGAGCGGAGCGGACGAGCGCGGCAACGGCGTCGCGGCGTCTCACGATCTTCCGAGTGTATCCAACACCACGAGGGTCAGCGCTCCCTGCAGGAGGCAGAGCGCCGCTGCCGGAAGCCTCAGCGTCCGCCCGATCCGAGGGTCGAGGCTCCAGACGAGGCAGGTGGAGAGGAACGCATCCGTGGCAACCGTCATGACGGCGCACCCCAGGGCGCCATGGCGCGGGATGGCGTAGGCGACGTTGCCGGCGATGTTGAACGCGAGCGCGATGAAGTACCAGAAGGAGAGTCGCACCTGGCCCCCGGTGGCGGCCATGATGTGGCCGCAGATGCTCGTCACCGTGTAGAGCGGTGCCGCGAGCACGAGCACAGACAGGAGCAGCGGCAGCATCGACGTGTCCTCGGCCTTGTGCTTCAGGAGCAGGATGAGCCGCGAGAGGGGATGGTGCCCGAGCACCAGGGCGACCGAGAGCGCGAGGGTCGCCCCGCAGAGAAGACGGAACGCGCGCCGCACGGTGTCCCCGAGGCGTCCAGCGTCCGCCCCGTGCATCTCGGCGAACGCCGGGAAGATCGACATCATCACCACCTCGGGCACCATCAGGATCCCTTTGAGCGGCATGTAGGCGAGCGCGTAGAGGCCGGTCTCGACGGTTCCCCGGAACCACTTGTCGAGGATCAGGTAGTCGATGCGGAAGTAGAGGACCCACGTGGCCGCCATCGCCACGAAGCCGGGTCCCAGCCGCAGGAAGTAGCTCGGGAGATCGGGCGGCGCGGGCACCTCGGGCGCCGCGGCGAGGATCCGGCGGGAAAGCGTCCAGGCGACGGCGATGCTCACGACCTGGCCGGCCGTGGCGGCGAGCGCGCACGCCTCGACCGAGCCGAAGGCGAAGACGGCGGCGAGCGTTGCTGCGAGCGTCGTCGTGCGCTCGGAGATCTGCACGATCGCGTCCCAGCCCATGCGCTGCGTCGCGCGGAACACCCAGCGGTAACCCTCCGCCATCGTCTCGAGCATCATCGTCAGCGCGAAGATCGCGACCACCTTCCGGACGTGCGCGTCTGCGTAGGTGAGGCCGTAGGCGGCCATGACGAGCAGGCAGCCCGCCGAGGCGATGAGGCGGACGCGGAGCTGGACGGGCTGGTACGACCGGAGCCTCCGCTGGTCCCGTGCGACGTCGCGGATGGCCAGCGTTCCCGCGCCCCAGTCGGAGACCACGCGCAGGATCACCATCAGCGTGGTCCCCACGGCGTAGGTCGTGACCGTGTCGCCGATGCCGAGGTAGACCACGAGGCTCGGCAGCGCGAAGTTCACGAGCGCGCCGAACCCTTGCGCCACCGCCTGGAAGCGGATGTTCCGCAGCATGCGGGCGGGCGTCGAGGTCAGGCTGCTGGTTTGCAAGATTGAGGACCGGTGGGGCGAAAAAGGGCCGCGTATTCTCGCAGAATAGGGCGGCGTGCCGCCCCGTCCTGGCCATAGCGATCTGCGCCACCGCCCGGTCCCCTGGTCGGCGCTCGTCCCGATCCCGCTGCTCGCCATCGCCGCGTGGGCGACGCTCTTTCACGGTCTCGGCGCATCGGCTATCGACACGTTCCACGTGGACGAGGCCATGCACACCGGCGTCACGCTGGAGCTCGCGCGGACGGGCGCGTTTCACCCGACCTACCACGGCACTCCCTACTACGGAAAGCCGCCGCTCAAGATGTGGATCACCGCCCGGCTGGTGAACCTCTTCGGCCCGAGCCTGGCCGTGCTCCGGGCTCCGGACGCCGTGGCCGCGCTCTTCACCGGGATCGCGATCTGGATCTTCGGCAGGACGCGATGGGGGCAGGTCGCCTCGGCGCTCGCCCCCGTCGTGCTCTGGACGAGCCCGCACTTCGTGTTCCTCCACGGTGCGCGCGACGGCGTCCAGGACTCGTTCCTGACGCTCCTCTTCACGCTGTCGGTCCTCGCGTGGTGGCGCGGCGTCGACCGCGGGGACGCGCTGATGACTGCCGCCGCGCTGATGAGCGCCGGCATCCTGGTCAAGAGCGTCGTCGCCTACCTTCCGCTCGGGATCGGCATCGGCTTCTATCTCCTCTCGCGGCGCACGTCGCTCCTGCGCCACCCGGGATTCTGGTGTGCGCTCCTGCTGCCGTGGGTCGTCTTCTATCTCTACCACGGCCACATCTACGACAGCGGCGGCGAGCTCTCGCACGACATCGGCGACCGCATCTTCCGGTGGCCGACGCACCGCGAGCCCTGGTGGCGCTTCGCGTCGTGGATCGGGGAGGGGATTGCGCCATGGTCGTGGGCGTTACCTGTCGGCGCCGGCGTCGCGGCGCTCCGGCTCGTGAAGCGGACGGATCACCCGGACGCGCGCCTCCTGCTCTGGATCCTCGGCGTCCTGGTGCCGTTCTCGATCGCGGTCTCGAAGCTCCCGTGGTACGCCTATCCGGCCTACCCGGCGATGGCGCTCCTCGCCGCGCGGACGATCTGCCCGCCCGAGCTCTGGTCGGCGCCGGGGCGCAGGCCCGTGAAGGCGCTCTCGTGCGTGCTTGCCTCGGCCCTCGCCGTCGCGAGCGTGGCGCGGACGTACGCGCGCACGTGCGAGCCACGCACGTCGCCCGGCAAGCGCGCGATCGAGGCGTCGGCCGCGCCGGAGCCGTCGATCGTCTACGTCTTCGGGATGCCCGCCACGTGGCTCTGTCCGGACGAGGAGCTCTACCTGGAGGCCCAGCACGCCCGCGTCGTTGCCGTGACGGGCGCGGCGCTCGCGAAGGTGCTCTCCGCCGAGAAGGCCGCGCGGGTGATCGCACCCGAGGCGTCCCTGCCCGAGCTCGTGCGCGCCGTGGGGATCGACGTCGCGGCGCGGGCGAGGGTCGCTCGCTTCGCCGGGGAGTGTCGCGTGATGGAGAAGGACAAGCAGGAACAACCGGTGCGCGCGCTCCTCGCCTTCGACCGCAAGGACCTTCCGCCGGAGCTTGCGCCGTTCTCCACGGTCTTCGCGACGCGTGGCTTCTTCCCCCCCGAGCCCGGCATCGGCGACCTCCCGATGCGGTGGATGGGCCGTGCGGGATCCCTGGTGGCGTTCGGGCAAGGGCGCGTGCGCCTCGGGTTCAAGGCGAAGACGCTCGGCAAGTCCAGGGAGCTCGTCGGGACCGTGGCCGGGCGCACCGTGCTCGACGAACGCGTGGAGGACTGGCGCGAGGTGATCTCGGCGCCCTTCGAGGCGGCTCCGGAGGGTACGACCCTGGAGCTGACCACCCGCGAGGGCTGCGACGCGGTCAAGGACCTGGTTGCAGGCACCGAGGATGCGCGGTGCGTCTCCGTCGCGATGGCCGGCATCGAGCTGCGCGACGCTCCGTAGGGGGTGGGCCCTGCGCCCGTGGTCGCCCGGTTCCTACGAGCTGATCTTCCCCAGAGCGCGCCTCAGGTCGTTCGCCGTCTGGATGCGCTCCTCGGGTTTCTTTGCCGACGCCTGGGCGATCAACGCCTCGAGCGCCTCGGGCATATCGGGGCGGAGCTGGCGGATCGGCGTGGGCGTCACGGTCATGTTCCTCATCAGGGTCTGCACCGTCGTCGTCGTGTGGAACGGCCGGACGCCCGTGAACATCTCGTAGAGCACGATGCCCACGGCGTAGATGTCGGCCCGCGCGTCGACGGACTTGCCCTCGATCTGCTCCGGGCTCATGTAGTCGGGCGTCCCGACCACGACCCCTCCTCCGCTCATCGCCTCGTGCTTTTCCTGGGAGAAGGCGATGCCGAAGTCCATGATCTTCACCACGCCGTTGGGGGCGATGATGATGTTGTGAGGCTTGATGTCGCGGTGGACGATCCCCGCATCGTGCGCGGCTGCCAGCCCCCGGCAGATCTGGCGGCCGATCTGGAGTCCTGCCGGTAGCGACAGGGGGCCGCGCTTGTCGATGACGTGGCGCAGCGTCGGTCCGGGGACGAACTCCATCGAGATGAACCGGACCCCGTCCGCGTCCCCGAAGTCGTGCGTCCGGAGGATGTTGGGATGCGTGATCCGCCGCGCGAGCTTGATCTCCTCCTTGAGCTGGGAGGTGATCTGCGGGTTGCTTGCGAGCACGTCGTTGCGGATGACCTTGAGGGCCACGAGCTCCTCGAGCTCCTTGTCCTGGGCGCGCCAGACCGCTCCCATGCCCCCCTGACCGATGAGCGCGTCGATCTCGTAGCGATCGCCGAGCGTGGATCCCACCTTCAGGTTGACCTCCGCGGCGGCCTTCTTCGCGGCGATCGCGCCCGTGGCGGTGAGCGGCTGCTTGGGCGGCGTTCCGAGCGTCTCGACGTGCTGCTCGGCGGTGACCTTGCCGTGGGTGACGTCCTCGGCGGAGACGCCGAGCCCCATGACGAACTTCTCGAGCTCGGCCTTCTCCTTGAGCTCCGAGATCATCTTGGCGAAGGAGCCGGCGAGGATCCCCACCTCGTCGCCGCCGACCGGCGGGAGGATGACGTCGAGATCGCCTTCGCGCACCGCGTTGGCAGACGCCGCGAGCGTCATCAGGGGCTGCGCGATGCGCTTGCCGAACATGTAGGAGGCGGGGATCGCGAAGATGAGGGAGAGCAGGCCGACGACGAGCAGGGTGTTGCGGATCTCGTTGAACGCCGCCTTGGCCTCGCTGACCGACCGGCTCGAGACGAACGCTCCGATGACGTCTCCCGATCCCGTCTTGAGCGGAAAGCCGACCGCGATCACGTGGTCGCTGCCTGGATAGATGTCGACGGGCCCGACGGTGTCTCCCTTGGCGAAGAGCTTGTCCGTTACGCCCGTTGCCGCCTGGAACGCATCGAGGAGCTCGGCGCCCGAAGGAGCCGTCGATGCCAGGAGCTCCGCCTTCACGGCGCCGTCCTTGCCGGTGTTGACGAGGAACGTCGCGCCGCCTCCCGAGAGCGTCGCCATGTTCTTCGCCGCCTCGTCGTTCAGGGGATAGCCCGCGAAGATCACGCCCACGAACTGTCGGTCGGTCCCTTCCCCCGAGTAGACCGGGGCGGCGGCGACCGTGTAGACCTTGCTCCCATCCTTGACGAGGGCGGCGGAGTCCATGCCCATCATCGACTCCTGCACGAACTTGGCGTGCGCCACCGACCGGCCGTTCACCTCCTCGAGAGGCTTGTCGTTGCGCGCGATGATCGCGCCGTTCCTGTCCAGGACCGCGAGGAAGTCGGCGCCGAGCACCTTCGTGTTGTCCTGCGTCCAGACCATCACCGTCTCGGGCGTCACGTCGGCGCTCGCCAGGAGCGCCTTGGTCCCTGCGTCCTCGGCGCGCGTGCGGATCGTCGTGCGCAGCTTGTTGCCGCGCTCCGCCTCGAAGCTCGCGAAGACCTTCTCGACCGACGCGAGCGCCGCGCGGATCGTGCGGTCGGCAACGACGTTGGCGCGATAGGCGGTGATTGCGACCGCGCTGCCGATGGTGATGAGGATCAGCGTCGCGGCCATGAGGAAGTACTTCGTCGCAAGGCCGAGCGCCTTCTTGCCCGTCCCCATCGTCATCGACACGTCGTCCGAGGCGGCTGCGGGAGATGCCGGTGCCGGGGGAGGCGGCGTCAGCGATACGGTCGCGCCTTCCTTGTCCGGGCCCTGGTAGATCGTCGCGTCAGTATCGGGCATCGTCGTCCTTGCCGTAGGGCTTGCCGTACTTGTTGGTGTGCGGCGCCTCCTTGAACCCGGACGCATCAAGGGTGAAGTCCTTGGTGAGCGCCTTTCCCTCGGCGATCTCGACCTCGGCCTGCTGCTCGCCACCCTTCTCGTGCCAGGCGATCACCGTGTGCTTGCCGGGCGGCAAGCCGTCGATCTTGTAGGACCCGTCCGGGCCGGTGACGGCGTAGGCGTCACCGTCCGCGACCACGACGATGCCGGACATCTGCGCGTGGATGTTGCAGTACACGCGGCACACGCAGGCCTTCGCGAAGACCTGGCTCCGGCTCGCCCCGTTCTTGTAGAGCCCGAGATCGAACTTGTTGGCCTCGGACAGCGAGAAGACGTTGTGATGGATCTTGTCGAGGTTCGGGAAGTCGACGGTGTCGCCGGCGGAGACCGCGATCACGTGGGGCTCGAACGTCTTGTTGTGCGACGTCATCTGCGCCTTGGCGCGCGCGGCGCTCCCTTTCCGATGGACGCCCGGCAGGTACACCACGGCGCCCGAGAAGTTGGTCTCGCCGCCGGCAACGGTGATCTTCCCGGAGATCGTGCCGCCGCCGGCTGCGGGTGCGGGCGTCGCGGGAGCTTCCTTGGGGGCCGCCTCGGCCGGCGGCTTCGGCGCCGTCGCGGCGTCCGCCGTCTTGGCGGTCTCCTTGGGCTTTGCGGCCTCCTTCGTCTTCGGAGGTTCCGCCGGCTTCGGGCTCGGAGTCGCCTTGGGGGTGGCGGGCGCTTCCTTCGGCGTCTCCTTCGGGGCGGGCGACGGCGCCGGCTCCGGCGATGCGGCGGGACTGGGTGAGGGCGACGGGGCCGCCGCGGCGACGGGCGTGGAGGCCGGGGGCGGCGTTGCCGCGGTGTGGTCGTGGCTCGACGCCTTCGCGTCGGGAGCCTTCTCGGGAGCCTTCTTGCCGCCCGGGCACGCGGAGAGCGCGAAGCACGGAGAACGGCGGGGGCGAGGACGGCGACGGAACGAGACCTGAGCATGGCGGTTCTCCTAGGACCCGGAATGGGGCCAGCTCATCAGAACGTGGCGCGCAGCGTCAAGAGCCCCTCGTTGGGATGAAGCGTCTTCGTCTTGAGGATCAGCGGTCGTGCTTGGCGTACTCGACCGTCAGATCCATGCCGCGGATGATGTTCAGCCTGGCGCCGAGGTCGAGCTTGCGCCAGTCCCACCCGACCGATGGCGCGACGAAGTTGCTCGGCATCGTGAACTGATCGTTGATCGACGAGTAGCGGACGACCGGCTCGATCTTCGAAGTTGAGCACCGGGCTCGTCGCCCGACACGAAGACGCCGTTCAGCGGGAACCGGTAGCTCCACCTGGAGCTCGTAGCCCCCGCGATCGAGCCCCGCGATCTCCTGGATCACGTATTGCCCGTAGGTGTGCAGCCCCCTCCACTTCGACGTGACGTTGACCCCGTACTCGATCTTGTCGTTGCCGTCGACCGGCAGCGGGATGCCGTTTCCGAGGAGGAGCTCGAGGTCTCCCTCGTAGAACGTGCCGCGGATCTTGGCTCGGTCGGCGAGCTTGCGCTGGTAGTACCACGCCAGGGCGTCCACGCCGTCCTTGTCGTCCTCGCCGAAGTTCCAGCGGAACCCGAGGCCGGCCCCCTTCATGTAGTTGCCGTCGAAGTTGACGTCCTGGGCCTTCGCGTCGTAGGAACGGGAACCCCGACTGGAACACGGGGGTCGATCGGGAGGCAGCCTCCTCGGGCGTGCCGTTGTCCCCGGCCAGCGCGTTGGGATCCCTGAAGAACAGGATTGCCGTCGGAAACGAGCCCGCGCCAGTAGACGTGCTTTGCCGAACGTCCCGCCAAGCTCCAGACCGATCTCCTCGAAACGTCCCATCGCGGTCCCCAGAGCCCGTAGCTCTCGAGGTGACGGTCGAGCTAAGGAAACGCGGGAGCTTGCCGAACTGCGCGTAGAACGGTCCCCGGGATCTTTCAGCGTCTCCTGCTTCTTGCCGAACAGGATCCAGGCTTCCCGCAGCGCGACCACGTCGTCGGACGAGGTGGGGTTGCGGTTGTACAGATCGATGACGTGGATCTCGACCTTGCCCTTGATGTGAGGCGTCAGATCCGCCTCGCCGATGATGGCGACGTTGGAGATCTCGGCGGACGTACCCTTGTCGACCGTCCGCTTCAGACGCTGTCCTCGGGCCTCGGGATGAACTCCGGCGGGAACGGGAACTTCAGCTTGACCTGCTCGCCCTTCGACGTGCGGACGTTGCCCTTCACCTCGCGGAGCTTGAGCTTGAACTTCTCGGACTTCGTGATCCCGTTTTCGGACACGACGCTCCCGTCGTCGCCGGCCCGGGCACAGGGAACGCCCGCCGCGAGCGCCGGGAGAAGCATGAGGTGAGCGATGCGGAGCCGGGTGACGAGCATGTCGGTTTCTCCAGGAAGCGGGTTGTTCGAGCGCCGATGTCGGAGAGCGGCAGAACGGCCGAGTGGGCGGGGGATGTTAGCACCGCGAGACGGACCCACGGTGGGCTGTCGCCGAGAGAGAGCAGACCACAGGCGGTACGTCGCCGGCGGCGAGAGCGCATGCGCGAGGCGTGCGGCTGTGCGACAATCCGCCGGTGCACGGGACCATCCTGCTCGTCCGTCATGGCCTTGCCGTCGATGCGGGCGTTCCCGGCGCCGCGACGGACTTCGAGCGCTACCTCTCGGAGGAAGGCAAGGGAGTGATGCAGCCCCAAGCGGGCGCGCGCTCAAGATCCTCGGATCAACGCGGCGGCGATGCTCTCGAGCCCGTTCAAGCGCGCGCAGGAGACCGCGCACATCCTCCGCGGCGAGCTGGGTTTCGGAGGAGCGATCGAGACGCGAGACGAGCTGGGCCCGAACGAGCCCATCGACCGCATGCTGGCCGTGTGCGCCGACCCGCCCACCTCCCCCGTCCTGGTCGCCGGACACGCGCCTTCCTGGAGCGACTCGCGACCTATCTCCTGACGGGCAACGCCAGCCGCGCCGCGGTGCACCTGAGGGCGGGCGCGGGATCGCATGCCTCTCGTTCGCTAACCGTCTCGACGCCGGATCCGCCTTGCTCGAGTGGCTCCTGACGCCGGAGCAGCTCATCGAGATCGCAGCTTCGCCAGGCGTGAAGTAGCGCATCGGCGATGACCGCCCCCCTCGTCACGCTCATCAAGGGTGATGGGATCGGCCCCGAGGTCGTCGAGGCGACCGTCGAGGTCGTCGCCGCGGCGGGTGGCGCGGTGACGTGGGAAGAAGCGTTCGCGGGGGCCCGCGCCGTGGAAGAGATCGGCGAGCCCCTGCCGCCGGCCACCCTGGACGCGATCGGGCGCAGCGGCGTCGCCTTGAAGGGTCCCCTGTCAACCCCCGTCGCCGGCGGGTACCGCAGCGTCAACGTCGCGATCCGTCGCGCGTTCGACTTCTACGCCAACGTCCGGCCGGCGCGGTCGTTCCCCGGCGTCCCGAGCCGCTACGAGAACGTCGACATCGTGCTGGTGCGCGAGAACACCGAAGGCATGTACGCCGGGCTCGAGGAGCACGTGAGCGCCGACGGGGAGGTTGCGCGCACGCTCAGCCAGGTGACGCGCCGCGGCAGCGAGCGCGTCGCTACGTTCGCGTTCAACTACGCCCGCCGCAACGGCCGCAAGAAGGTGACGATCGTCCACAAGGCGAACATCCTCAAGATGACGAGCGGCCTCTTCCTCGAGACCGCGCGCGTCGTGGCGCGCCGGTTCCCGGAGATCGAGTGCACCGAGCTCATCGTCGACAACGCGGCGATGCAGCTCGTCAAGGACCCGGCACGCTGGGACGTGATCGTCACGACCAACCTGTTCGGCGACATCCTCTCGGACCTCTGCGCTGGGCTTGTCGGAGGCCTGGGCGTCGCCCCTGCGGCGAACATCGGCGAGCGAGGCGCGATGTTCGAGGCCGTGCACGGAACGGCTCCCGACATCGCGGGGAAGGGCCTCGCGAATCCCGCCGCGACGATGCTCGCCGCCGCGATGATGCTGGCCCACATGGACCAACCTGGACCGGCCGCGCGCATCGAAGCGGCGGTGCGCTCGGCCCTTGCCGATCCCGCCACGCGGACGGCCGATATTGGCGGAAGCGCGAGCACGCGGGCGTTCACCGACGCCGTGAAGCGCGCCGTCGGCTCGATGGTCCCATAGGGCCGGGTCGCCAGCCCCGACCCACGGTCGCGATCCTTCCTCGGATCCGTCACGAGGATTGCACGGTCGGCGGCGACGATCGCCGCCATGAAGCACTCCTGTACGACGGGCACGAGGCGCGTGTCACGGCGGCTGCTCCCGATCGCGGTCCTCGGGTCGACCTGGGCGGTCGCCTGGGCGGCGATCTTCTCCGCGCTCGTGCTGGTCGTGGGCTACCTCGATCCCGGCGCCATCGGTCCGGGAGAAGGCCCTGCCGACGTCCGGCGCGTCGGAGTCGTCGTCGGAGCCGTCTCCGGGATGGCGTTCGGCTGCGTGCTGACGCTCGCCGAGGCTGGTCGATCGATGGCGTTCGTCACGCGGCCGCGGGCCGCGCTCTGGGGCATCGCGGGATCCGCCCTGTTCCCGCTCGCGACGGGCAGGGCGGATCAGGTGCTCGTGCTCTGCCCGATCGGCGCTCTGCTCGCGGTCGCGTCGGTCGCCGTCGCCCGCAGGGGCTCGGGAGTGGGGGCCGCGCCAGGGTCCGCGATGGCCGGAGCGCGCGGCTCCGCTAAGGCTGCATGAGCTTCAGGACGTTGCCGTCGGGATCCTCGAACGCCGCCAGGCTCCCCCAGGGATTGCGCGAGATCGCGCCGAGGAAGCGCACGTCGTGCCGCTTCAGGCGCGTGACCTCGGCTTCGATGTCGGTGACGCGGAACGTGATCGTCGCTCCGGCGTGGGCGCCGTGGGCGTCGCGCGGGACCTGCGGCACGGCACCGCCCTCGGTCCAGTGAAGTCCGATCCGGACCCCGCCGCAGGACAGAGAGCTCCAGTATTCGTTGCTGTCGATGAGCGAGAGCCCGAGGACGTCGCGGTAGAACTTCACGGCGCGATCCATGTCGGCCACGGAGTAGTAGACGTCGGCGATCCCCTCGATCATCGCGCGTCCTTGCGCGCGAGAGCCCGCGCGCGGGCCACGACCGCCTCGACGGTGAGACCGTAGTTCTTGTAGATCTCCTTGTAGGGAGCGGAGGCGCCAAAGGTCGAGACGCCGATCACGTCGCCGTCGTCGGTGACCCACTGGCGCCAGCCGAAGGGGGACGCGGCCTCCACCGCGAGACGCTTCCGGACCGTGGGCGGCAGCACCTCGTCCCGGTAGCCCTGGGGCTGGCTCGTGAAGAGGTCCCACGAGGGCATCGACACGATGCGCGCATCGATCCCGTCGGCGCCGAGCTTCTCGCGGGCCGCGACGCAGAGCTCGACCTCGGAGCCCGTGCCGATCAGGATGACCTCCGGGGTCGCGCCCCGTTCGCGGGCGAGGACGTACGCTCCCTTCCGTAGCCCGCTCGCCGGCGCGTAGGTGCTCCGGTCGAGCGTCGTGACGTTCTGGCGCGTGAGCACGAGGATCGTGGGGCCGTCGCGACGCTCCAGCGCGGCTCTCCAGGCTTCGGTGGTCTCGTTCGCATCCGCGGGACGGATGACCGACATCCCGGGCATGGCCCGCAGTGCCGCGAGGTGCTCGACGGGCTGATGGGTCGGACCGTCCTCGCCGAGCCCGATGCTGTCGTGCGTCATCACGTAGATCACCGGGAGGCCCATGATCGACGCGAGACGGATCGCCGGCCGCGCGTAGTCGGTGAAGACGAAGAAGGTCGCGACGTAGGGGCGCACGCCTCCGTGAAGCGCCATGCCCGAGGCGCACCCCGACATGCCGAGCTCGCGGATGCCCCAGTGCATGTTGCGGCCGTCGTAGCTGCCCTTGGCGAAGTTCCCGCTCTCGATCAACGTCTTGGTGGACGGAGCGAGGTCCGCAGATCCTCCGATGAGCCAGGGTACGGCCTTGGCTGCCGCCACGAGCGCCTTGCCGCCGGCGACCCGCGTCGCGAGGGCGCCCTTCGCGGGGTCGAAGGTGGGGAGGTCCTTGTCCCATCCGGTGGGTAGCTCTCCGGCGATGGCTTGCGCGAGCTGCCGCGCGAGGTCGGGGTGCGCTTCGCGGTAGCGATCGTGGAGCTCGCGCCACGCCTTCTCCTGCTCCGCTCCGCGTGCCACGACCTGCCGCATGTGGGACGCCGCGCGCTCGGGAACGAGGAACGTCTCGGTCTCGGGCCAGCCGTAAGAGCGCTTCGCTCCCGCGACTTCCTTCTCCCCGAGCGCCTCGCCGTGCGCTTCCGCCGTGTCCTGCCGCGTGGGCGCGCCGTAGCCGATGTGCGATCGGAGGATCAACAGGGTCGGCCGATCCTGCTCCCGCCGCGCGCGCTCGAGGGCGGCGCGAAGCGCGCCGAGATCGTTGGCCGCCTCGCCGAGGTTCTCGACGCGCCAGTGATAGCCCTCGAACCTCCTCTGGACGTCGTCGGAATAGGCGAGCGTGGTGTTGCCCTCGATCGTGATGTGGTTGTCGTCGTAGACGCAGACGAGCTTCCCGAGCCCGAGGTGGCCGGCGATGGACGCCGCCTCGTGGGAGATGCCCTCCATGAGGTCGCCGTCGCTCACGATCGCGAACGTGTGGTGATCGACGATGGGGAACCCGTCGCGGTTGTAGATCGCCGCCAGGTGCGCTTCCGCGATCGCCAGGCCGACGGCGTTGCTGATGCCCTGGCCGAGCGGCCCGGTCGTCGTCTCGATTCCCGGCGTCAGGTGCGCCTCCGGATGGCCGGGCGTCTTGCTTGCCCACTGGCGGAACGCCTTCAGATCGTCGAGCGAGACGTCGTAACCGGCGAGGTGAAGCGTCGCGTACTGGAGCATCGAGGCGTGGCCCGCCGACAGGACGAAGCGGTCCCGGTTGAACCAGCGCGGGTCCCTCGGGTTGTGGCGCATCACGTCGTGGTAGAGCACGTAGGCGAGCGGGGCGAGCGCCATCGGCGTGCCCGGGTGGCCGCACGTCGCCTTCTGGACCGCATCCATCGCCAGCGTCCGGATGGTGTTGATGCAGAGGTCCTCGACGTTCATCGTCTCGATGCTCACGGTCAGTCCTTCTTTCCCCGGTCCCCGGTCTCGTCCTCGCCCTTGACCGACTTCTTGAAGTTCGAGATCCCCTTGCCGAGCCCCTTGCCGATCTCCGGCAACCGCGACGCGCCGAAGACGATGATGACGATGAGCAGGATGAGCAGGAGCTCGGTGAGCCCGAGGCTTCCGAAGCCGATCAGGAATGGCATCCCGACATTCTACGCCCCGCCGTCGGAGGTCGGGGCTTCGGGAGTCGTGGAGCGGCGCGGCAGGATGCGCCTGAGATCGCCCTTGCGCTCGGTCACCCGCCGGCTGTCGAGGTGCTCCAGGAGCGGGATCGCGTACTTGCGGCTCGTTCCGGCGAGGTCCTTGAACTCCGGCACGCTGATGGTGGGCTTGCCGGGCAGGAGCGCGCTGACGCGGGACGCGATGGCGTCGAGCACCAGCGCATGGAATATCAGACCGCCGCCGATCCGGCGCAGTGCCCCTTCCCGGCAGAGCAGCACGATCAGTCGCTCGCCTTGCGCCTCTGGTATCCCGAGGGATCGGCATGCCTCCGCGGGAGCCGGAGGGTTGGAGCCCGCATCGCGGAACACTGCCTCGAGGCGCGCGAGATGGGCGGCCTCCTCGGCCGTGGTGGCAACGGTGAAGCCAGGGAGCCTCAGGACATCGCCGTCGAGAACCAGCCGCCGATCCTCTTCGGCGCGGGCCACGACGGCTCGAAAGAGGTCGGCGTGCAGGCGTGGGAAGAGCGCGCCTCGCGCCGCCTCGCGGCCGGCGCCGGCCTCCTGAGGTGCACGCCGGTGGTGCTTCTCGACGTGGCGGACGAGCTCGTCCGCCGCGGCGTCGAGCGCCCCGCGGGCGACGAGGCGGCCAGCATCGGTGATCCCCGCGTCGCGCGGAGCCGGGACGCGCTCGCGGACGAGGCCGAGGCGCCGGACGAGCTCGGCGGGTGCTATCCCGCCGATGCCCGCATGCACCAGGAGCGCCTCGGCGGCGGTCGCGGTGTCGTCGCCCGCGAGGGCGGCGAGAAGGGCCGCATCCGGGCGCGCCGGAGGGCCGCCCTCGAGATCGGCAAGAAGCACGCGGCCGCCGGCGATCGTGACGAGGGGGCTGTAACGCCGGAGCACGAAGCGATCCCCCCAGACGGCGACCGCGGGCGACTCGAGGAGCAGCGTCACCGCCGCGGACGATCCCGGCGCGATCTGCTGGCGGCCCTTCTCGAGGAAGCGGACGCGCGCGAGCACCTCGGCGGCGTGCAGGTGCACGTGGACGCGCTGGCGCGCGCGGATCGGGGCGCTCGCCTTCGGGAGCACGGAGACGATGGCGCGAAGGGCAACGGCGGGCGCGAGCGCCCCGAGAGGAGCGACGACGTCGCCCCTCGTCACGTCCGCCACCTCGACATCCGGCAGGTTCAGCCCGGTGCGTTCGCCGCTCGCGGTGGCGGCGGCGGCATCCCCCGCCACCTCGATCCCGCGCAGCCGCGACGTCTTGCCCCGGGGGAGGATCTCCACGGTGCTTCCCAGGGCAACCGGCTGGCCCTGACACGTCCCTGTGACGACGGTACCGAACCCCTTGATCGCGAAGACGCGGTCCACGGGAAGACGGAACACGCGCGGGTCGTCCGAGCGCCGTGGCGCCGCCGCGAGGCGCCCCAGCTCGCCGCGAAGCAACCCCATCCCCTCGCCGGAGATGGCGTCGACCTCGACGATCGGCGCCCCGTGAAGGAACGTTCCCTTCAAGAGCTCCGCGACTTCCATGCGGCTGACCTCCCTCGTCTCGGCGTCGGCGAGCCCGCACTTGGTGAGGACGACGATGCCTCGCGGGATCGCGAGCAGCGTCAGGATGTCGAGGTGCTCCTCGGTCTGCGGCATCACCGACTCGTCCGCGGCCACCACCAGGAGGGCGGCATCCACCCCGCCGGCTCCCGCGAGCATGTTCTTCACGAAGCGCTCGTGGCCCGGCACGTCCACGAACATGAGGCGGTCGCCACCCGGAAGCGCGAGGAACGCGAAGCCGAGATCGATGGTGATGCCCCGCTCCTTCTCCTCCTTCAGGCGATCGGGGTCCGTCCCGGTGAGGGCCTTGACCAGCGTCGACTTCCCGTGGTCGATGTGGCCGGCCGTGCCGATGACGAGGGATCGGCCCCTGGGGCCAGGAGGGGAGGCGTTGCGGAGGGCCATCGGACGCGCGGGTATACTAGCCACAATCTCCAGGCTCGTTCTCCGGGACCGCGGCAAGACAGGCGGACAACACCATGTGGATTCACGGCTCCAGGGGTCGCTCTGCGTCGATGGTGCTCGCAGCCATCGCCTTGATGGCGCCCGCGAAGAGGTCCTACGAGAACGTAAACCGCGAGATCATGATCGAGCCCTACTGGGACGACGCCCAGCCCGCGAGCAACATCCTTCCGGGGGCCCGCGTCCACGAGCGCGACGAGAAGTCGAAGTTCGAGGCGCGGAGCTTCACCTCCTTCAAGTCTCGCCAGTTCTCCGACGCGGTGGTCGGGGCCGACATGAAGGTGCTGAACATCTTGAAGGCGCACAGCACCTTCGAGCGAGGCGGCCAGAAGGTGGAGCTCGACTTCGAAGCGCTGCGCCGCTACCTCGTGTCTTCGGGCAGCAACCCCGACGTCGAGGCGGTGCTCGTCTTCAAGGCGGGCTTCCTCTTGATCGCCATCGCGAAGGACGATGGGTTCTCCGACGTCCTCATCCCGATCGATCCCGCCATCGCCACGGAGCTGGCGGAGGCCGTGAAGGGCGCGTCGTAGCCCGGCGGCTCGCGCTCTCTCCCCCCGAAAACAGAGAGGCAGAGGGGGGATCCCCTCTGCCTCGGAAAACCGGGAGTTCGGGAGGCGTGACGCGCTGCGTCACGCGGGAGCAGGGCCTACTTCAGGGCCTTCTTGAGCTCCGAGCCGGCCGTGAACTTCGCCACGGTCCGAGCTGCGATCTTGATCGGGGCGCCGGTCTGGGGGTTCCGACCCGCGCGCGCGTTCCGCTTGGCGACCTTGAACGTTCCGAACCCCACCAGGGTGACGGGATTCTTCCTCTTGAGGGACTTCACGATGTTGTCAATCGCGGCGTCCAGGGCGCGCCCAGCATCCGCCTTCGTCAGGTTGGTGTCCTTGCAGATGGCTTCCACGAGTTCCGCTTTGTTCAATCAAAACCTCCGCTCTCTTGTCTCTGTCGGCCACTTCCGGCCGCCAGTCGGCTGGAGTAGCCCTCTGCTACAGGCGAGTCAAGCGAATTCTTTGCGGGGCAGGCGTTTCCAGGCGTCGACCCTCGGAAACGCCGCCCCGCAGGGTTTCACGATCGTCGATCGCGCGACTTCTCGATCACGTCGGGAGAGCGAACACGACCGTGCTCTTGATGCCCGTCGGCTTCTTCCTGGAACGCCTCGCCGAAGCTCGCGTAGGGCGTGCGGCCGGTGATGAGCGCGGCGCTCCCGGCCAGCGCCGCTCGATCGTCGCCTGCATGTCCACTTCACGCCGGCGTCGAAGTGGCTCCTGTTCGCGTTCACCGATCCGAAGACGACTGGGGTTGCCGAGCACCGGATCGAGGTTGATGTCGTCGGCGGGCACCTCCGAGGCTCTTCTTGCCCCCGGTGATGCTCGTCAGGCAGAGCACGCCGTTGATCGCGATCATCCCCATGCACTGGAACGCCACCGCCGCCGATCCCGTTGCCTCGATGATGAGGTCGAACGGACCCGCGCCCTGGCGAGCTCCGCCAGGGCGTCTCCTGGGTCGAGACGTACTCCGCGCCGACCTTCCGCAGCAAGGGCTCCTTGGGTCCTCCGCCGCGATTTCCCTTCCCACGACCCAGGTGTCTTCCATCCGGCGGAACGCGTCCGGGAAAGGCTCCCAGCATGCCGATCGGGCCCGCCCCTACGATGAGCGCCTTGCGCGGCTTCCAGTGCAGCCGCCGCTGGATCGCCTCCGACTGCCGGATCGCCTTCTGGCACGCTCATGGGCTCGAGCAACACCGCCACGCTCTCGATCGCCTTCGGCACCTTGACGACGAAGTCGGGCACCTCGGTGACCAGCTCCTGCATGTAGCCGTGGAGGCCGCCGATGCCGCGCTCCTTGAAATGCCCCGTCGTGCACATGTCGCTCTCCCCGTTCCGGCAGGAGGCGCACTTCTCGGCGCAGGGACGGCGCACCGTGGCGACGACGAGGTCGCCCTTCTTGAAGCCCTTCACCCTCTTCCCGGCATCCGCCACACGTCCGAAGGACTCGTGACCGAGGATCAGGAAGTCCGACCCATCGGGCGCGGCGCCGTAGAGGCCCGCGTTGATCTCGACGTCGGTGCCGCAGTAGCCCACCTCGCGGATCTGGATGAGGAGCTCGCCCGGCTTCGGCTTGGGCTCCGGGACGTCCACGATGCGGGCGGTGTTCGGGACTCTCGGGGTGACGGCGATACCTTTCATGTCGGACCTCCTGGCGGTGCCTGGCTATACTGCCGGGGCACAGGGCATCCCATGCAAGGTACTACGGAAACGCTGTTTGCGCAGATCGGAGCCGAGAAGCTGCGCGCGGTGCTCGCCGCGTTCTACGACCGGCTGTTCGAGGACGTGATGATCGGCTTCTTCTTCCGCGGGAAGGACAAGGCGCGGCTCGTCGAGAAGGAGTGGGAGCTGACTGCCCGCCTCCTCGGCGCCCCGGTGAGCTACACCGGCCGCGTGCTGCGCGAGGCCCACGCGTCGTCGCCGATCATGGGCGGCCACTTCGACCGGCGGCTGCAGATCCTGAAGGAGACGCTGCGGGACCACGACGTCCCGGCAGCCGTGGCGGAAGCCTGGATCTCGCACACCAACGCCCTGCGGGGACAGATCACGGGCGACGGTGCGTCGGAGTGCGATCACGGGCGGGCCGCGTCCCGGCTCTCCTGAGGCCGCGCAGGTCAGCCCGCCGTCGCGTGACACGAGCGAGGACACGTCGCACTTGACACCCGCGTGCCAATGAAGCACGCTTCCAATGACATCATGTGCAACTGGGGTCCATGGAGCAAGATTGAAGGTGCGGCCTTCGTGTGCTCCGGAGCAGTGGCACCCGCGAGGGAGTGGGCTGCGGCGCGTCGTCCGCTCAGGGCGTCGTGCAGCGGCAGTGGATAGGCAACACAGGTAGCCGCGCGGAGACGCGCGAGAGCGGTGGCGAGGGACGGAGATGAGGAAGTCAACGACGCGGATAGTGGGGCTCGTGGTGTCCCTTGCGCTCGGCGCGGCAACGTACGCGCAGCAGGCTCAGGAGTATCAGGTGACCGTGTTCGTGCAGCAGAGCGGCGTGGACGACCGCGGCCAGATCACGGTCGGCGCGCGCGTGGCAGCGACCGATGGCTTCGACAGCTCCCTGGACCTTGCGGACCCTCACGCCCCTGCCTGGCCTCACTCCTACCTCGATCTCGTCACGGTCCACCAGAAGACGGATCCCGGATGGGCGAGTCAGGCGCTCCAGGCGATGGCCTACCGTCGTGACTTCATCGCCATCCACGGCCTCTCCGCCCGGACGTTCGCCATGACGCTGCGCGCCGACTCCGGCACACCCACGACCCTCTCATGGTTCCCGCTCGATCCGGCGAGCGGGATCGCTCCGTTCAACGTGACCTTGCACGAGGGCGGAAGCGCGGTCGACATGTGGACGGCGACGAGCTACACGTGGAGCCCGACCGCCACCGAGACACCGATCAGCATCGAGCTCACGCCGGGACGCGCGACCGCGCCCGTCGCGTACAACCAGACGATCGTCATCAACGAGGACTCCGGCGGAGTCGTCGTCACCCTGAAGTCCCAGGACTGGGACGAGTGCGAGATGGCGAGCTTCGAGATCTTCAACGCGCCGACCTTCGGGTCGGTGGGGCCGGTCCAGCCGCGCCCGTGCACGCCGGGAGTGCCGAACGTCGACACGGCCTTCATCACCTACACGCCCAATCCGAACGTGGCCGGTGGAGACGCGTTCAGCTTCAAGGTGACGGACGGCTCGGGCGCGACCTCTTTCGCTGTCGTCTCGATCGACATCGTCGCGATCAACGACGCTCCCTTCGCTCCGGACAGCTCCTTCACGCTCGACGAGGACGCGCCGACGAACGTCCTTCTCGAGGCGGTCGATCCGGACCAGCAGGGCCAGCTCTACACGATCGTGATGGCGCCCGCGCACGGCACGGTGTCGGCGCCGCCGTCCTTCCCGGTCTTGTCGACGACCGTCGTCTACACCCCGGACCGCAACTACATCGGGCCGGACGTCTTCACCTGGAAGTGCAACGACGGAGCGGTCGACAGCAACGCGGCCGCCGTCACCCTGACCGTCAACCCGATCGATGGCCCGGTGGCCATTCTCTCGTTGCAGCCGGCAAAGGCGGGCATCGGCGATCCGGTGCTCGCTGATGCCTCGGCGTCTTTCCACCGCTTTCCCCCGAAGGGCATCGCGAAGTACGCGTTCGCCTTTGGAGATGGCTTCAGCTACGAGGAGACGGCTGCCAGCGCTCCGGACGGCGCGTTCGATGGCAAGACGACCCATGCCTACTCGGCTCTGGGCACGTACACCGTCGCGCTCACGGTCACGGACGATGCCAGCCCGCCTGTCTCCGACACCATGACCGCGAACGCGACGATCGTGGGGGTGGACGTCGCCATCCAGGACGTCGATGCCGGCGGGATCCAGTACGACGGCCAGGCCCTGACCGTGTCGGGGCTGGCGCGGGCCACCGTCCGCAACCTGAGCGCTCTCGACGTGCTCCGGCCATTCGACGTCCGGTTCTTCGAGGACCGGAACGGTAACGGCGTCTACGATGCCGGCACCGACGCCTCGCTCGGCCTTGCGACCGTCGCCGCGCCGCTTCTGTTCAGCGAAAGCCGCGTGGTTGCGGCGCCGGTATCAGGGAGCGTGCTCTTCTCCGGGAACCGGGTCTTTGCGTTCGTGGATTCCGGCAATGCTCTCACCGAGGTCCACGAGGAGAACAACGTCGCCGGGAGCGGGAGCCTCTGCAAGGTGTTCGGCGCGACGCAGACCTTTGCCCCGCAGCAGAGGTTCCTGGCTCAGGCCGCCGACCTCAACACGACTCTCTCGGGGTCGGACGTCGCCTCCGCCGTCGTCGATCTGAACGGCGACGGCGTGAAGGACATCGTGTGGCTCGGCATCGACCCGCAGACAGGCTTCACGCCCTGGGGGAACCTCGTCGCGGCGAGCGGAGTGGATGGCACGGAGCTCTGGCACCGCGAGCAGGACGACGTCCCGGCGCGCGGTTTCCCCGCGACCGCGGTCGCGGTGGCCCAGCTCGATAGCGATCCGGAGCCCGAGCTCGTCATCACCCGGGCCTTCGGGGCGGGGGTGACGGTGTTCGAGCACGACGGCAGCCTGAAGTGGACATTCTCGGAGAACGGCTTCGCGACAGCCGTGACGGAGGTCGCGATCGCGGACCTGGACGCCGATGGGACCCCCGAGATCGTCATCGACAGGAACGTCGTCAACGCGGACGGGAGCATTCGCTGGCACGGAGCGCTGCCCGCCAACGGCAACGGGACGCTCGAGTCGACCGTGGTCGACCTGGACCTCGACGGCAAGCCCGAGGTGCTGGCCGGCGGCATGGCGTACCGCGCAGACGGGACGCTCCTGTTCGAATCGCCGGCGCTCTTGCCGCACGATGGCTACGAGTCCCTGTCGAGCGCGATCCCCGGAAACTTCGACGACGACCCGTTCCCGGAGCTGGTGCTCTCCGTCATGAACCGCGGGGAGGTGTGGCTCCTGGATCACGAGGGGAACCCGATCTGGGGTCCCGTGACGATGCCCGACCTCTTCGGACAGCGCCGGGTGGGGTCGGCGACCGTGGGAGACATCGACGGCGACGGAAAGCCCGAGATCGCCGTGGCGAGCTGGGAGCAGCTTCGCATCATCGAGCACGACGGGACGACGAAGTGGACGCACGCGATCGACGACGGCAGCTCCGGGAGCTGCCATGCCACGTTCTTCGATCTCGACGGCGACGGCAGCGTCGAGGTCCTGTTCGCCGACCAGACGAGCTTCTGGATCTTCCGGGGGAATGACGGCGCCGTGCTCTTCCAGGGGACTCGATCCAGCCACACCGGGGAAGACCAGGTCGTGGTGACCGACCTCGACGGCGACGGGCACGCCGAGGTGCTCGTCGGGCATAACAGCCAGGTGCTGTCGGACAACGGAGTGCAGGTCCTCGAGGCGGGGCCGGGCCACGAGTGGGTGGCGGCTCGGCCGACCTGGAACCAA
>JAXLQT010000033.1:0-67675 GCA_046331505.1 Acidobacteriota bacterium | reverse complement strand
GGAGGCTCCGCCTCTCTCGCCGTTCACCGCACCGCCGGGGAGCCCTCAGGCCGCTTTCGATGAGGCCCTGCGTCGCGTCCTCGAGGCACCTGAGCCGGCCTTCGCGTCGGAGTCGGCGCGAGGGGAGGTCATCGACGCGCTGAGATGGGCGGCCGGCGCGACGGGAGCCGGCCAGCCTGCCCTTGCCGCCGGTCAGTTACAGGCGCTGGAGCGCCACCTCGAGTCCGTCGTCGCGTTTGACGACGTGCGAGCGTCTCTCGTCCAGGCCTTGCAGAACGCGCGCGAGCGCAACGAACGAGCACGTGGCAACGTGCCTCCCGTGGCGGACGCGGGCGAGGACGTGCTCACGCAAACCGTGGACAATCCGCTCGGGCATGTGACGCTGGATGGCAGCGCGTCGAAGGACGGCGACTCGCCCGAGGGTGGCACCGACATCATGGACTGGTTCTGGATGGATGGGGCCGAGGTGATCGGGAATGGACGGGTCGTCGAGGCCTCGCTGACCGCCGGCGAGCACGACGTCACGCTTCTCGTTACCGACACAGTCGGGAACCAGGCGCGCGACGTGAAGCACGTGACGGTGCTCGATGGCGACCGCCCGCGGGCAAGGGCTCGTCTTCCCCGGGAGGTGCTGTGGCCTCCTGACCATGGAATGGTAGACGTAACGCCTACGATCGTCGTCGAAGACATGATCGATCGTTCTCCGGATATCGCTCTGGTCGGCGCGAGGTCCTCGGAGCCTGACGATGCAGCCGGCGATGACGACGGCAACACCAAGGACGACATCGTGCTCGATGCGGACGGCAAGGTGCTCGTGCGCGCCGAGAGGGCCGAGAGCGGAAAGGGCCGGCGCTACCTCCTGACGTACCGAGTCACCGATGATGCGGGGAACGCCTCGACGGTCGACCTGTCGGTGCTGGTCCCGCTTCAGGAGCAGAAGTGATGCAGCCCGTCCGACGGTTCTTTGCGGCCGTCGCGCTCGTCTCGGCGATGGCCGTTGCCGGGCCACGAGAGGTTGGCTCTCCGACCCTTCGATTCGAAGAGAATCGAGGGCAGACTCATCCCGACGTTCTCTACGTCGCCCGGGGGGGTGGTGGGATCTGGTTCTTCACTAGGAACGAGATCGTGTTCACGACCATCGTGGCAGGCCATTGGGACATGACGCGTCGCGACGGCCCGCCGAGCGACGCAACGCGGGCCGTCGTCCGGATCCCGGTCGCCGCATCGCCGGTATCCGTCGTTCCTGGATCGCGAGCATCCGGCGAGAGCAACTACTTCATCGGAAACCGCGGCGAAGGATGGGTGACGCATGTTCCTTCCTACACCACCGTGACCTATCGCTTCTCGGGCGGTCGAGACGTGGTCTTCCGTGGTGGAGGCACGTCGCTCGGGTATCACGTGCTCGATCGGACTCATGCAAATGCACGGCCGGTCTTCGCTTCCGGAGAAGAAGCAGAGAGTGACGGCGAGCATCTGCGCTTCGGCTCGGCGAATGGTGAGGTGTGCCTGAGACGAACGGTCTCGTCCGGAAGTGAGTCTTGGAGGATGGCGTGGGACGTGAGCGGAACGGCGTTGGGCGGTAGCGGTTATGATGCTGCCCACGCAATCGATCGCGACCCGGCCGGGTTCGTGTACGTTGCGGGGCTCACCGGCTCTATCGACTTTCCCGTCCTCGGCGGCGTACAGGGTTCGAACGTAGGGGTCTGGGATGCGTTCGTCACCAAGTTCGATCCTACGTTGTCGTCCCTCGTCTACTCCACGTACCTTGGGGGTTCGGGCACAGATGTCTGCCGTGACACGGCGCTCGCGTCCAACGGAGACGTCGTCGTCGGTGGTTACACTGAATCCAGCAATTTTCCGACCGTCGCGCCGCTACAGGCCGGTAACAGAGGCGGCGCCAGCGATGGTTTTCTTGCCCGTCTGTCTGCCGATGGGGCATCTCTCGTCTTCTCGACATACTGGGGTGGCAACGACGATGACCGGGTCTATGGCATCGACGTCGATCCGCTCGGCAACGTCGTCGTGGCGGGGCGCGCATCGTCGACAGACTTCCCCCTCGTCCAGCAGATCCTCCCGTGCTGCGGAGGCTTCGTGAGCAAGGTGACCGGAACGGGCTCCTCCGTGGTGTTCTCGACCTACGTCAACGACTGCACGATCTTCGCGCTCGACGTGGACGCGGCCGGCAACTCCTGGGTCGTCGGAGATTCGATCTTCGGCACCTATCCTCAGAAGAACTCCCTCCAGGGCTGGGCGGGCTTCTACGATGCCGTCGTCACCGGCTTCGATCCGGTCGGCACCACGCTCCTGTTCTCGAGCTATCTTGGCGGGACGAGCGGGGACATGGCCTACGGGGTCGTGGCGGAGCCGAACGGGAAGATCCTGGTCAGCGGCGACACGGGCTCGACGGACTTCCCGACGGCCGCCCCGCTTCAAGCCTCCCAGAATGGGCAAGGCGACATGTTCCTTGCGGAGATCGATCCTGTGACGCCGGCCCTCACGTTCTCGACGTACTGGGGTGGGTCTGGCTGGGACTACGGGGGGCGGTGCGCGGTTGACAGCTCGGGCAATGCCTATCTGTTCGGAGCGACGACATCGTCGGACTACCCGGTCGCGTCCGCCGTGCAGTCTCGCTATGGAGGCGGTGTTGATGGAGGCATCACGAAACTCGACCCCTCTCGCACTTGGGTGATCTCGTCAACGTTTCTGGGTGGCCTGAGGGATGACGCGGCGGACGACATCGTTGCCGGGCCAGGGTCGATGGTGTTCGTTGCCGCGGGGACGGACGGTGCCGATCTGCCTTTTCCCCTCGCGGGACAATTCGACGCGATCGTCCTGTCGTTCGATGCGACGGGGGCGAGGTTTCAAGCGAGCCCGAGGTTCGGAACCGCGCCACACACCGTCCAGTTCTCGGGGCCGAGCATGGGACCGGCGCCACTCACGTACGCGTGGGACTTCGGAGACGGCGCAACGTCGACGGCGACGGCCCCGGCACACGTCTACGCATCCGACGGAATCTACCAGGTGACGCTCGCGGTGACCGGACCGACGGGCCCAGAAGCGTACTCTGATCCGAAGGCTGTTGTCGTCTCGCCGGTCGTGGCGGACGGGATCGTGTGTGGCTCGACGTATGGGTTACCGTGGGCGCAAGGATACGACGCGCTCGGACGTCGGCGGGAGGACACCGTGTTCATCCCGTACGGGTACAGCGGCGGCGGCGTGAACATGGGGGCAGGCGACATCGAGCCCGGGTTACCGGGGGAGATCCTCACTGGCGCCTCCGGCGCCATCTCCTACGGGCCGCAGGTGAAGTGCTTCCGGCCGAACGCTACGCCGGTCCAGAAGATCAACTTTTACGCCTACGGTACGCTGAAGTACGGCGTCGAGGTGGGTGCAGCTGAAGTAGACGGCGATGCCCCGGATGAGATCTTGACCGGACCGGGACCTGGCCCGGTGTTCGGCCCGCACGTGCGCGGCTGGAACTACGACGGCGTGGCGCTGACGGCCATCGGCAACCTGAGCTTCTATGCCTACGGCACGTTGAAGTTCGGGGTCCATGTGAACGGGGGCAACCTGGGAGGATCGACCCGGCAGGAGATCCTGACGGCTCCCGGACCCGGGCAGGTCTTCGGGCCCCACGTGCGTGCGTTCGCGTTCACCCCGCCTGTCTCGGCGCTTGCCAAGGTCAGCTTCTACGCGTTCGCCACGTTGAAGTACGGCGCGCGTGCGGACGGCAGCGACGTCGAGGCGGATGGGTGGGACGAGATCCTCGCGACGCCCGGCCCAGGACCTGCGTTCCCGTCCCAGATCCGGGGCTTCAACTACGACGCGGCGAACGTGATCGCGATCCCGTGGATAGATTTCATCGCCGTGCCCGGCATGTACGGCGGCGAGGTGCGCGGCGGCGAGCTCGACGGTGACGGAGAGGGCGACATCGTGGCGTCGGCTGGTCCTGACCCGACGGCTCTCGCGAGCTTCCGTGGGTACGATGCTTCGGGCTCGATCAGCCTGATCCCCGAGCTCGACATCCTCGTCTTTGGAGGAGTGCCGTACGGCCTGCACACGGCAACCGAGGTGTTTGGCTACTGAACCTCAGGTCGAGTCGAGCGCTGCACTAGTGTCGGGTAGTATCGCCGCCCGATGGCCCTCCGGCGCCGCTCCGGCCAGATGCCCCGCGCCCTCTCCCACGAGGAGATGCGGCCCCGATGCCCCGCACGGTTCCTGCCCTGGGGCTCGACGCGCCGTATCCAGACGAGCTACGGCCTGAAGGGCATCATCGGGCAAGAGCGCGCGATCGACGCGCTACGCCTCGGGCTCTCGCTGCGCTCGCAGGGCTACAACATCTTCGTCACCGGGCTCCCGGGGACGGGGCGCACGACGACGACGGAGGCGCTGGTGCGCAAGCTCGCTCCGCGGCCCTTCCCGTGCGACGACTTCGCCTACGTCATGAACTGGGACGATCCCGATCGCCCGCGGCTCCTCGTCTTCCCCGAGGGTCGGGCGTCTCAGTTCCGCGGCGAGATGGACGGGCTGATCGAGTCGCTGCGCCGCACGCTGTCGCGCGTCGTGACGCGCGGCAAGCTCGGCAAGAGCCGCGACGCGGTGACGTCGCGCTACCACGGCGAGGAGAAGCGGCTCCAGCGCCGCTTCGAGGAGAGGGCGAACAAGGAAGGCTTCGTGGTGGCGCGCCGGAGCGCCGGGGAGGAGGGAGAGCAGATCGATCTGCACTACCTCGTCTCCAACCGTCCCTACCCGATGGAGCGGCTCGAGGAGCTTCGCCGCAAGGGGAAGCTCGGCTCGAGGGAGATCGCGCGGATCAAGGGCCGCTACGCGGAGCTTTCCGCCGAGCTCGAATCGGTCGTGAGGAAGAGCCGCGGCCTGGAGGCGCGCATGGCGCGCGAGCTCGGCGACATCGAGGACCGGGCCGCGGACCGGATCCTCGCGGAGAAGTTCGAGAAGCTCGAGCGCCGCTGGACCGATCCGTCCGTCCACGAGTACCTCGACGCGGCGCGTCAGGCCGTGCTCCGCGATCTGGATCTCTTCGTGCGCGACCCGGCCGAGCCGCCTGCGCCGGGGGCGGCGCCGTCCGACCCGCGCTTTGCCGGCGATCCGTTCCTGCCGTACCGCGTGAACGTGATCCTCGACAGCCGCTTCCGCGAGTGGCCGCCCGTCGTCGAGTCGCATCCGAGCTACCGGAACCTCTTCGGGTCGATCGAGCGCGTCGAGCGCCCCGGCGGCGGGCTCGTGGCGGACTTCACCACCATCAAGGCGGGATCGCTCCTGCGCGCCGACGGCGGGGTCATCATCCTGAACGCCGGCGACGTCCTCGACGAGCCCTACGTCTTCCGCACGCTGAAACGCGTGCTCCGGAGCGGCTGGCTCGAGATCCAGGACCCCGAGGGCGCGGTGGCGTTCGCGCCCACCGCGCTCAAGCCGCAGCCGATCCCGCTCGACGCCAAGGTCATCCTCGTCGGGGACGAGTACCTCTACGACCAGATCTGGGAGCACGAGGAGGAGTTCGACAAGCTCTTCAAGGTGAAGGTCGAGTTCGACGAGACGCTGCCCTTCGACAGGAAGACCGTGCGGTCCTACGCGGGCTTCGTCGCGCGCATCTGCGAGGAGGAGGGTCACGTCCCCTTCGATCGCCCCGCGCTCGCGCGCCTCGTGGACGAGTGCCGGCGCCGGACCGGCCGGCAGAACCTGATCTCGGCGCGCTTCTCGGAGGTCGCCGATCTCGTGAGGGAGAGCGCCCACATCGTCGAGCAGCGGGACGGCCAGAGCATGGTCCACGAGCGGGACGTCGCCGCGGCTGCGGTGGCGCAGGACCGCCGCAAGAACCTGCTCGAGGAGAAGATCCACCGCGAGATCAACGAGGGCGCGGTGCGCATCGCGACGACGGGATCGATCGCCGGCAGCGTCAACAGCCTCGTCGTCTTCGACGCCGGCGGCTACTCCTTCGGAAAGCCCTCGCGCGTGACCGCCACGGTGGGGCCGGGCACGGCGGGGATCGTCAACATCGAGCGGGAGGCGCACCTCTCGGGACGGACGCACGACAAGGGCGTCCTGATCCTGGCGGGCTACCTCCGCAAGACCTTCGCGGAGGCGAGGCCGCTCGGCCTCACCGCGAGCCTCGCCCTCGAGCAGAGCTACGGCGGCGTGGACGGCGACAGCGCGAGCCTCGCCGAGTGCCTCGCGCTCCTCTCCGCGCTCTCCGGAGTGGCGTTCGAGCAGCGCTACGGCGTCACGGGCGCCATCGACCAGCACGGGGCGGTCATGGCGGTCGGCGGCGTCACCGAGAAGATCGAGGGATTCCACCGGGTGGTGGCGGAGCGCGGCGAGCTCCAGCGACGACGCCCGCCCGGCGTCGTCATGCCCGCCTCCAACGCCCGCGACCTGATGGTGTCCGACGCGGTCGCGGCGGCGGTGCGCGCGCGGACGTTCGAGGCGCGGATCGTCGCGAGCATCGACGAGGCGATCGCGGTCGTATCCGCGGTCCCGCCCGCCGAGGTCCATCGCCTCGCGCGGGAGCGGCTCGACCGCTACCACGAGGCGCTGGAGAGCCGGCACCGCGATGACGGGCGCGATGCGAAGGCATGACGCCGTCGTCGCCGGGGCCGCGATCGTCAACCTCGCCGCTTCCATCGCCCTGCTACTGCCGCTGCGCGAGGGGACCATCGCGGCGACGCTTCCCGGGCATCGCGGCGATCTCGGATCGCGCATGCGCTTCATCCAGGAGCACGCCTCCGCGTGGGCAGGGGGATGGGCGGTCTGGATGGTCGCGACGATCTCGCTCCTCCTGTTCTTCTGGGCGCTCCACGACGCCGTGGGGGCGGAGGCGCGTCGCGTCTCGATCCTGGCGCTCCTGCTCGCCGCGCCGGGGGCATCGGCCGACCTCCTTCACGACGCGCTCCAGGCGACGGTGATCCTCGATGCCGCGCGCGCGGGCGACCGGGCCTCGTTCGCGACGTGGGATCGGTTCACGGTGGTGCTCGGCGGAGGCGTCGTCAACCTGATGTATGGCCTCGCGGGCCTCGCGATGACGCGGGCCCTGCGCCTCGCCGGCGCGCCGCGCTGGCTCGTGCTCCAGTCCCTCGCCGTGTGGGTGACGACGCTCGCGCTCTCCGCCGCCGGGTTCGCGGGCCACGCGCTGGCCCTGGTCGTGGCGACCGCGTTGACCATGACGCAGTTCGTCGCCTTCGCGATGGCGTGCGCCGCGCACCTGCGCCGGCGCGGAGGCGTGCTTGGCTAGCGCGTTCAAGCTCCTTCACGTGGCGTCGCTCATCATGTGGCTCGGCCCCACCACGTCGGCCTATCTCCTCGTCCAAAGGGCGATGAAGGACCGCGCGCGCGGCCACCCGCTGCCGCGTGCGAGCGAGCTCTGGGTGTGGCGCCGGTTCGAGCTCCTCCTCAGGGTGGAGCACGTCGCCTTCTTCGTGCTCTTCGGTTCCGGGCTCGGCATCGTTCACGCGTGGGGCCTCGACCCGATCGCCGTACTCACGGGAGATCCGCGGTGGCTCCGGATCAAGCTCTGGCTCGCCTTCGGCGTGATCCTGCCCGTCGAGCTCTACGACATCTGGCTCAGCCACCGGGAGCTCCCGCGCCTCCTCGAGAGGCTCGCGTCCTCCGAGGAGGATCTCGGGATGGCGCTCCGGCCGCATGCGGGGTTCCTCGCGCGCGGGGTGTGGGTCTTCGGGGTCCTGATGCCGGCGTTCTTCTATCTCGCCGTGTTCAAGCCCTGACCGCGCGGGCGAGCCGCTACGACGCCGGCTCGCCCGATGCGAAGTGGGCGGCTTCGAGCATGCCGAGCCGGTCCGTCGTCTCGGAAAGACGCGTCGCCATGACGCGCAGGCACGCGAGCGCGAGACGGGCCCCGATGTCGGGCCGGCGCTCCACGATCTCGAGGAAGCTCTCGCGCGACAGCTCGAGCATCCGCGTCGGCTCGGTGGCGGCGACCGTCGCCGTGCGCGGCTGGTCGAGGACCAGCGCCAGCTCGCCCACGTGCTCCGTCGGCCCCACCTCGATGAGGAACGTCTCGCCGCGCGTCACGTGCAGGCGCCCGGTCAGCACGATGAAGAAGGAGTGGCCAGGGTCGCCTTCGCGGAAGAGCACCTCGTCCTTCTTCGCGTAGCGCTCCTCCAGGTAGGCCGAGACCTGCCGGATCTCCGCCTCCGAGAGAGCGGCGAAGAGGAAGACCTGCCGGAGCGCCTGGAGCAGCGCCTCGTCGGTCGTCGTACGAAGGGCCATGCTGGGGGTGCGCGTTCCGGTCTCGGCACCCACCTTCACGAGGAACGCCGTCGCGTCGTCGTCGGAGCCCTGGGCCGCTTCGCAGAGCGCCGCGACCATCTGGTCGGCGTCGCGGCCGTCGAGGATCTCCACGAGGTGCTCGTCGGAGACGCGGCCGGTCAGACCGTCGCTCGCGAGCAAGAGCTGATCGCCAGGCTGGAGCCGGAGCTCCGCCACGTCGACGGTGACGTCGGCGGCGCCGCCGATCGAGCGCGTCAGGTAGCGGCGCATCGGGCTCGCCTCGTACGCCTCGGCGGTCATCTCCTCCTTCTGCACCTTCTTCATGCCGAGCGTGTGGTCGATGGTGATCCACTGGAGGGTATCGCGGCGCATCAGGTAGGCGCGGCACCCTCCGACGTGCGCGACGTAGGCGTAGGTCCCCGCGATCGCGAGGCCGAGAAGGGACGTCGTGGAGTGGCTCGCGTCCGTCTTCGCGAGCACCTCGCGATTCGCCTCGCGGAAGGCTTCCTCGAGGAGCCGGCTCATCGCGAGGCGCTCGGCGGCGTGAGCGCTCGCCGCCATCCTGCCGCCGCACTCGAGCAGCCGGTCGGCGAACCGCTGGACCGCCTCGAGGGCGAGCTTCGCGTCGGTGCCCGTGCTCCCGTCGACGAGCACGAACACGTTCGCCTCGGGGACCTGCAGCATGCCGTCGCGCCCGTGCGCGGGGACCTGGGGCCTCTGCGTCTTGCCCGAGGCGCGGAGAACGAAGGAAGCGGGCATCGCGAGAGAATCTTACGCGAGCCCGGCGCTTGGCGTCAGCGTGCAGCGCTCGGTCCGCGCCCTGTGCGACGGCCGCGAGGAGAGCCAGCGGTCCAGCGACGCGCCGTCCTTGCTTTCCGGGCCATCTCGGTCCCTCCCGCATCGAGTCGCGGCGGGCACCGGTCGCAACGACCGGGTGCCCGCCGGGAGCAAAGTGCGGTGAGACGTCCCTCCCTCCATGCCCTCCTTCGGGTGTCGACGACCGCGTGGGAAACCGTCCTGATCCCTTGGAGAGACGTCCCTCCCTCCATGCCCTCCGTTCGGGTGTCCCGCCTCGGTGAAACCGCTCTTCCGTTCCTTTGAGAGGGCCCGCTTCTTGGCCTGCTCGCCGTGACCCTAGAGCAAGGGGAATGCCAGCGAGCAACCCACGTGGAACGGCCGCCCGCGCCGGCGAGCGCGATGCGTCACGAAAGGACTTGCGTTAGCGCGCGCGAAAAGAGTCTCGCGGCGATCGCGAGCTACTCCTCGCGGTCGTCCTTGTAGACGCCGCGGGCCTTGTACTCCTTGAGCTTGCGCTGGAGCGTCCGCAAGCCGATCCCGAGGATCTCCGCGGCACGTGAGCGATTGCCTTGCGTGGACTCGAGGGTCTCCATGATCGCGTGGCGCTCCACGTCGTCCATCGACATGCCGACCGAGAACCCCGTCGCCGCCGGGATGGGGGCGGACGAAACCTCGACCGGAAGATCCTGCAGGTCGAGGGTCGCGCCCGGCCGGAGCACGACGAAGGACTCGATCATGTTCTTGAGCTCGCGGACGTTGCCCGGCCACGAGTAGCGCGAGAGGGCCTGCTGCGCCGCTGGCGTGAAGGCGATGGCAGCGACCTCGTGCTCCTTGCTGAAGCGTCCGATGAAGTGGGCCGTCAGGAGGGGGATGTCCGCCGGGCGCTCGCGCAGCGAGGGAACGTGCAGGCTCACGACCTTGAGGCGGAAGTAAAGGTCCTTGCGGAAGGACCCGTCGGCGACCGCGGCCTCGAGATCGACGTTCGTGGCCGCGATGAGGCGCGCGTCGACGTGGATGATCTCGGTGCCTCCGACGCGCGAGAGCTCGCGTGTCTCGAGGAATCGCAGGAGCTTGACCTGGAAGTCGAGCGGGGTCTCCCCGATCTCGTCGAGGAAGAGCGTTCCGCCGTGGGCGAGCTCGAACTTGCCGAGCTTGCGGCCGACGGCGCCGGTGAAGGCGCCGCGTTCGTGGCCGAAGAGCTCGCTCTCGAGCACGGTCGCCTGGATGGCCGAGCAGTTGACCGGGACGAAGGGGCCGTTCTTGCGCGACGAGAGCTGGTGCAGCGCGTTGGCGATGAGCTCCTTGCCGGTGCCGCTCTCGCCGGTGATGAGCACGGTCGACTTGGTGCCCGCGACGAGCTTGATCTTCTCGAAGAGGCGCGCCATCGCCGGCGCTCCACCGACGATCTGGCTGAGCCCGAACTTCTCGTCGAGCCGTCCCTGGAGCTGCCAGATCTCCTGCTTCAGGCCGCGCCGCTCGATGAGCTTGCCGACCTTGAGGCGGAGCTCGTCGAGGTCGAACGGCTTGACCAGGTAGTCGTCCGAGCCGATCTTCATCGCCTCGACGGCGGACTCGACGCTCGCGAACGCCGTGACGAGGACGACCCCGGCCTCGGGGTCCTTCTCCTTCACCGCGCGAAGCACGTCGGTGCCGGACGCCCCCGGCATGCGCAGGTCCGTGATCACGACGTCGGGGAGGTCGCGCGAGCGGATCGCGACGAGGGCCTCGGTCCCCGTGGCGAACGCCTCGACGACGTGACCGCTCCTCTCGAGTGCGCGCACCATCGCGACCCTCGAGGGCTCCTCGTCCTCCGCGATCCAGACGGTCCCGGCCGTCTTCACGCTCCGCTCTCCGCCCGGGCCTTGACCAGGAGCTCCAGGAACGCCGTTTCGTCCAGCACCTTCACGCCAAGCTCTTGGGCCTTGGCGAGCTTGCTTCCCGCCTTTCCTCCCGCCACCACGAGATCCGTCTTCTTCGAGACCGATCCCGTGACGCGGGCCCCCATCGCCTTCAGGTGGCGCGTCGCCTCCTCGCGGTCCATCGCGAGCTCTCCCGTGAGCACGACGGCCTTGCCGGCGAGCAGGGGAGCGAGCTTCTCGGACGGGCCGGCGATCGCATCCTTCGTGGGCGCGACGCCGCGCGCGCGGAGGCGATCGAGGAGCGCGCGGTTGTGAGGCTCGGCGAAGAAGCTCGCGATCGACGCCGCGACGATCGGGCCGATCTCGTGGATCCGCTCCAGGTCCGCGGCGCTGGCGACGGCCAGAGCATCGAGAGAGTCGAAGCTTTCCGCGAGGATCTCCGCGGCGCGCGTGCCGACGTGGCGGATGCCGAGAGCGAAGACCAGCCGGTGGAGCGGGGCGGTGCGGCTGCGATCGATCTGCGCCAGGAGGTTCGCGGCGGACTTCTTGCCCATGCGCTCGAGGTTGGCGAGGGTTGGCTCGTCGAGGGCGTAGAGGTCGGACACGTCCTTGACGATCCCTCCACGCAAGAGCTGCAGCGCCAGCGAGTCCCCGAGCCCCTCGATATCCATGGCCGTGCGCGATGCAAAGTGGAGCAGCGCGCCGAGCGCGATCGCCGGGCAAGCGCGGTTGACGCAGCGGCGATCCACCTCGCCCTCCTCGCGGCCCACCTCCGCGCCGCACTCGGGGCAGCGGGAAGGAGGCTCCCAGGGCACGGCGTCCGCGGGGCGTAGCTCGAGGATGACGCTCACGACCTTCGGGATGACGTCGCCGCCCTTCTCGATGAAGACGCTGTCGCCGACCCGCACGTCGAGGCGCGCCACCTCCTCCTCGTTGTGCAGCGTCGCGCGGCCGACGGTCGACCCGGCGACCTCCACCGGCTCGAGGTCCGCGACGGGCGTCAGCTTGCCGGTGCGTCCCACCTGGATCAGGATGCCCTTGACGCGCGTGCGCTCCTGCTGGGCGGGGAATTTGTAGGCGATCGCCCAGCGCGGGAACTTCGAGGTGAAGCCGAGGTCCCGGCGCAGCACCATGTCGTCGAGCTTCACCACGATGCCGTCGGTGTCGTAGCCGAGGGCGTGACGCTTGTCCTTCCACTCGTTCCAGAAGGCCTGCACCTCCTCGGGGCCGCGACAGAGGCGCGAGTGCGGATCGACGGGGAACCCGAGCTCCCGCGCGCGGGCGAGCGCCTCGTGGTGGGTGGCGATGTCCCTGCTCTGCTCGCGCTCGAGAGCCCAGATCGCGATGGCGAGATGGCGGTCGGAGACGACCTTCGGGTCGAGGGTGGTGATCGTGCCGGCCGTGGTGTTGCGCGGGTTGGCGAAGAGGGGCAGCCCCTGCTCCCCGCGCTCGCGGTTCACGCGCTCGAAGGCCTTGCGGGGCATGTACACCTCGCCGCGAAGCAACAGGTCGCGCCCGTCGTTGTCGATCGAGAGCGGCAGCGCCCGGATCGTCCGCACGTTGGGCGTCACCTCCTGTCCCGTCTCGCCGTCTCCCCGGGTCACGGCGCTCGCGAGGGCGCCGCCGCGGTAGCTGAGCGACATCGAGACCCCGTCGAGCTTCAGCTCCACGTTGTAGGTCGCGACGGAAAGGCCGGAGAGCTTCCTCACCCGCTCGTCGAACGCGAAGAAGTCCTCGGAGCTGTAGCAGTTGTCGAGGGAGAGCATCGGCAGCTCGTGGCGCACGCTCGGCCAGTCGCCGGAAGCCGCCATCCCCACGCGCTGCGTCGGGCTGTCGGGCGTGACGAGGGTGGGGTGCTCCCGCTCGATCCCCTCGAGCTCCTTCTCGAGCTTGTCGTACTCGAAGTCGGAGATCTCGGGGCTCGCGTCGACGTAGTAGCGCCTGCGGTGGTACCAGAGGAGGCGCCGGAGCTCCGCGGCCCGGCGCCCTGCGTCCTCCAGGATCATGGGTCTACGCCAGCACGCGCGCGATCCGCTCGAGCGCCCAGTCGATCTCGTCCTTCGCGATCGTGAGCGGGGGCGCGAAGCGCACGACCTGCTCGTGCGTCTCCTTGCACAGGAGCGACTCCTGCATGAGCCGCTCGCAGAAGGGACGCGCCGGGCCGGACGACTTCTTCAGCTCGAGCCCGATCAGCAGCCCCCGGCCGCGCACCTCCTGGGTGTGGGGGCTCCCGAGATCGCGCAGGCGCTGCATGAAGTACTCACCGAGCTCGTGGGCGCGTTCCGCCAGGTGCTCGTCGGCGAGCACCGCGAGTGCGGCGCGGGCGACGGCGCACGCGAGCGGGTTGCCGCCGAAGGTCGATCCGTGATCGCCCGGCGTGAAGACGTCCATGATGGCGCGCGGCGCCGCGATCGCCGAGACCGGCAGCACGCCGCCCCCGAGCGCCTTGCCCATGATGAGGATGTCGGGCTTCACGCCGTCGTGCTCGCAGGCGAACATGCGGCCCGTGCGAGCGAAGCCGGTCTGGACTTCGTCGGCCACGAGCAGCACGTTGCGGCTCGTGCAGATCTGGCGAACGACCGCCATGTAGCCCGCCGGCGGGACGATGACGCCCGCCTCACCCTGGATCGGCTCGACCAGGAACGCGGCCGTGTTCTCGGTGATGGCGGATTCGAGCGCCCGCGTGTCGCCGTAGGGGATCACCTTGAAGCCGGGCGCGAAGGGACCGAAGCCGTCACGGTACTGCGCCTCGGTCGAGAAGCCGACGATGGTGGTCGTGCGTCCGTGGAAGTTGTTCTCGCAGACGACGATCTCCGCCAGCCCCTCCTTGACGCCCTTCTTCTTGTAGGCCCACTTGCGAGCGGCCTTGATCGCCGTCTCGACCGCCTCGGCGCCGGTGTTCATCGGGAGCACGGCTTCCATGCCGGTGACGGCGCAGAGCTCCTTGAAGAACGGCCCGATCTCGGCGTTGTAGAACGCGCGGCTCGTCAGCGTGACCTTGTCCGCCTGCGCTTTGAGAGCTCCGATGATGCGCGGATGGCGGTGTCCCTGGTTGAGGGCCGAGTAGCTCGACAGGAAGTCGAGGTACTTGCGTCCTTCGGGGTCGTAGACCCAGATCCCCTCCGCGCGGTCGATGACGATGGGCAGCGGATGGTAGTTGTGAGCGCCGTGGGCCTCGGAGAGGGCGATGAGCTCGGACGTCCTGGTCGTCTGGGTCTGGGTGGTCATGCGCGTGGGACCTCGTTTCGGAGCGGGCGGCAGGCGGGAGAGGACCTCCATGGACCTCTGCGCCGCGCCTCGTGGAGCGGCCGAAGATTCTATCAGGGGCGTCTCGCAGGACATAGACTACCGGCGTGATCGCCGACGGCCCCTCCGCGACCGCCCGGCCACTGCGGGTGCTGCTCGCGGGGTTCCAGATCGCGTCGTCGCCGGTCCTGCGCCGCTTCATCGCCAAGGAAGGCGCCCTGTGCGAGACCGCGCGGGACGGCAAGGACTGCCTCGGCCTGGTCCGCCAGAGCCCCCCCGACGTCATCTTCATGGAGATGGGCAAGACGCAGGTCGACTGCATCGAGGCCGTCCGCTTCCTGCGCGCCGAGGAGCAATCCCGCCGCATCCCGATCGTGGTCGTCGCCGATCGCGCCGAGGAAGACGCGCGCGCCGAGGCCCTCGCCGCGGGCGCCGACGAGCTCATCTCCATGCCGTTCGAGGAGGCGGAGATCTCGGCGCGCCTGCGCATGGTCCTCCGGGTCGGGCGCCTCGAGCGCGAGGCCGAGCTCCTGCGCGCGTCCCTCGAGGAGCACCGGGTCACCGATCCCAAGACCGGCGCGCTCCAGCGCGCGTACATCGACTATCGCCTCGACCGCGAGTGCAAGAGCGCTCGCCGCCACGGCTACCCGCTCTCGGTGATGGCCATCCGCCTCGACCGCCCCTTCTCCGCCGACGACGGCTTCGACTTCGCGCCCTACATCCGCCCCGCCGTGGACGCCGTCAAGAACCTCGTCCGGGACGAAGACCTGGTGGCCCGCTACACCCACGACGAGCTCCTGGTCGTCATGCCTCACACCGACAGCTACGGCTCGCTCATCCTCGCCGAGCGCGTCCGTTCGAGCATCGAGGCTCTCCCCGACACCCCGCGCCGCGTCACCGCATCGGTCGGCGTCGCCTCCTGCCAGCGCGCCGAGGACTTCCTGAAGGAGACCCCGCTACGCCGTGCGCACTCCGCGATGAAGAGCGCGGTCTCCCAGGGGGGCAACCGCGTCGTGAAGCAGGACTGATGCGCGCCGTTCTCGCGATCCTCGCCGTCGCGTCCGTCGGCCAGGCCCAGGATCTGCGCGGGGTGGCCGAGTCGGGCGATCCCGCGCCGATCGCCCCGGAGCATGAAGGCTCGCGTTCGTCTTCAACAGCGACGAGAAGCCGATGGACGTCGTGGTCCATCGGCTGGCCGCGGAGGTCGACCTCGCGCCTGGCGAAGCGTTCTCGTGGGCAGACGACGCGATCGTGGTTGCGGGGCCGAGGCCAGTCGAGCTACGAACGGGAACGACGATGGTGCTGCGCGACGGCGAAGAGCGTGTTCGGTCCCGCGCCACGACCAGCATCGCGGTGGTCAATCGGGCGGGAGCCTCCCGAGCAGTCGCGCTCTTCGAGCTTGCGGCGACGCACATCGTGACAGTGCCTGCCGCCGGGTATGCGGACCTCTGTCGCCGGTGTTACGTCGATCTTCCGGATGGCCAGCGTTTCGTCGTGGGAAGTGGGACGCTCATCTCGGTGAAACTCGGGCGACCCGAGATCTGGAGGGTTTGCCACCGCGAGCCGAACTGATCGCCGGTTCAGGGAGGACCGTGCCTCGCGCGAGCCGCGGCGAGATGATGCTTGCGCGCGACGTCCCCTGGCTGGAAGGGGCCGTGCCGGAGCCAACCATCTCGCAGGAGCCACGTGCCTGGCGCCACGACGGGAGCGTTCGCGGCAGGGGAGGCGCCGCATCGCCTCCCGCTGCATCGATGGAAGTACCGGTCCGACGAGCATGGATCGATCTCGCGAGCTGTCCACGATGGGTAGGCGCCCGCGCGTCACATCGATCGCGCGCCGACGAAGGCGTCGTGCTGGAGCTGTGGAACCGCCTGGCTGACGTCGAGCTCCGCCGCGATCGCGACGTCCCGCGCGTAGCCGCGCGCGACCAGCTCTTGCCCGGAGGCGCAGCGACGGAGCGCATCGGCCAGAGAGTGGCGAAGGGCGTCGAACGCGCCGGCGGCTGCCGCAGTGTCGGGGGAGTGACGGCCGGGTAGGTGGCGGATCACGGCGCCTGCGCCGAGGAGATCCTCGAGCGCCGGGCGCAGCGATCCATCGGGCCGGCGCTCGCCGGCTGCGACGACCAGGATCGGCGCGGCTTGACGCGCGGCGGCGCGCGCCACGGCGGTCGCGTTTCGAAGGCACGACGTGTAGGTCGTCTTGCCGCCGCATGCCGAGGCGAGGGCGCCTCCGTTGGGCGAGGGGAGCACGATCCGCTCGCCCGCGTCGCAGGAGAGGAAGCTCTCGGGCGAGAGGGAGTAGCGACCCGCACCGCGCCGTCCCGCGATCGTCGCGGCCTGGCCCGGGATCGCCGCGGGCAGGATCTGCGCTCCTCGCGAGACCGCGACGTCGACGCAGGTCGAGAAGGAGAGGACGTCGACGATGACGACGGTCCCGGCGTCCGCGAGCGCAGCCGAGAGCCCGCGCATCCCCCACGCGAACCGTATGCCGGTCTCGTTCATGACTTCGTCATGTTACGGGCCGCCCGGCTCCGAAGCCGGGTACCATTGGCGGATGTCCGAAGAGGCGCCGCGGGAGTACTCGCTTGCCGGGAAGAGGCCGCCGGATCGGGGGCTCGTCATCGTGAACACGGGCGACGGGACGGGGAAGTCGACCGCGGCGTTCGGGACGGCCCTGCGGGCGGCGGGCGCCGGGATGAAGGTGCTCATCGTCCAGTTCATGAAGGGCACCTGGAAGTACGGTGAGCTCGAGGCCTTCAAGCGGCTGGGCAACGTCGAGATCGTCGCGATGGGCGCCGGGTTCACCTGGGACACGTTGGACCGCGAGAAGGACGAGCGGACCGCGCGCGAGGCCTGGGAGTATGCGAAGAGGAAGATGAACACGGGGGAGTTCGACCTCGTGGTGCTCGACGAGATCAACTACGTCCTCGGCTACGGGTTCCTGCAGGTGGCCGACGTGGTCGAGGCCGTCCGCGCGCGCACGCGCGACGTGAACCCGCGCAAGGTCCATGTCATGCTGACGGGTGGCTTCGCCCCGCAGGAGCTCGTCGACCTCGCCGATACGGTCACCGAGATGAAGAAGATCAAGCACGCGTTCGACGCGGGGTACCTCGCCATCAAGGGGTTGGAGTTTTGAGCGAGCTCGACCTCGCCTACCAGGCGATCTGGAACAACAACGTGACCGCGAAGGAGGAGACGGGGGCGCGCGCGCTCGTCATGAAGGGGCTGCCCCAGTTCGTGGAGCTCGAGACGACGCAGAAGTGCAACCTCGACTGCCTCGAGTGCCCGCGGGAGCCGGGGCCGCAGGGGATCGACGTGCCGGAATGGATCGTGGAGAAGCTGGGCGCGATCATGCCGAGCCTCCAGAACATCTCGCTGCACGGCCTCGGGGAACCGTTGATGAGCAAGCGTACGGACGAGATCGTGCGGAGGCTCTCGCCCTTGACGCACGTCTGGTTCTCCTCGAACCTCCAGATCCTGACGCCGCGGCACCTCGAGCTCTTCAAGGACCGTGCGGGCGTGGTGAGCTGCTCGCTCGACGCCGCGACGCCGGAGACCTACGCTCTCGTGCGCGGAGCGGACCTCGCGCGCTCCATCGAGAACATCGCCAGGGTGCGGGATGCGACGAAGCTCCGGGTGTTCATCAACATGACCTTGATGAAGATGAACGTCGGGGAGGTGGGGCGATTCCTCGAGCTCGGCAAGTCGCTCGGCGTCGACAAGGTGGTCTTCCTGCGCCTCAACGAAGGGGACAGTTACGAGATCGTGCGGGACCGCGGGACGTTCCACTTCGTGTACGGGGAGCAGCATCTCTCTGCCGAGGACGCGCGCGACGTCGCGCGGCAGATCGAGGAGCACCCGGCGCCGTTTCCGGTCGAGGACAACATCAACCTCAAGCTGCATCCCGGGACTGCCGCGGCGCCTCCGGAAGCGGCCGCCGACGTCCGGCCCGCGGATGCGCCGCCGCTCGAGGTCGCGCCGGCGAAGGCGGATGCCGCGGGCGGGGAGGTGTCCGTCGTCAATCCCGACAAGGAGCTCCTCTGCAGCATGCCGTGGACGAACCTCCACGTGCGCATCGACGGCTCGGTGCGCGTCTGCTGCCATCACGAGGCGTTCGCGAACCTCGAGGACCGCACCGTGGAGGAGATCTGGAACGGTCCCGAGCTCCAGGCGATGCGCGCGGCGATCGGGAAGGGGGAGCTCCATCCGCTCTGCCAGCGCGAGAACTGTCCGGTCTACCGCGATTGGCGCGTGAAGACGACGCCGTCGCGAGCGCTGCCCGCGCGGATCGGGCGCGCCCTGCGCCGAGGTCTCGCGCCGGCGGCGGCGTCGGGAGCCGCGAGGCTCTTGCGGTAGAACGGGAATTCTCTGAGAATCCGGCGTCGAGATCGATCGAGGAGGAACGCGCATGACGAAGTCCCAGCTCATCGAGGCTTTGGCAAAGGCTTCCAACACCGACAAGAGAGTCGCGAGGTCGGTGTTCGAGGGTCTCGTCTCGCTCATCCACTCGAACCTGAAGAAGGGCGGGGAGGTGAAGCTCCACGACCTCGGGAAGTTCCGCGTGAGCCACCGTCGGGCGCGCGTGGGTCGCAACCCGGCGACGGGCGCGCCGATCCAGATCCCGGCGAAGAACGTCGTGAGGTTCTCTCTCTCGAAGGCGCTGCGCGACCTCGGTCCCGCGGCGTCGAGGAAGAGACGGACGTAGCGCCGCCAGAAGGGTCCAGAGCGGGGCTCGTCCCCACCGGTTGGTTTGCAGGGCGGGGTTCGTTCCCCGCGGTTGGCGATGTAGGGCGGGGCTCGTTCTCCGCCGGTTGGCGATAGCGAAGTGTAGGGCGGGGGCTGGTCCCCCGCCGGTTGGCGATAGCGAAGTGTAGGGCGGGGGCTGGTCCCCCGCCGGTTGGTTGCCAAGGTGGCAAGATAGGAATCCATTGAAAGTCCACGAATACCAGGCCAAGCAGATCCTCGGGTCCCACGGCGTGGCCGTACCGAAGGGGCGTGTCGCCTTCTCCGCCGACGATGCGCGCGCCGCGACCGTCGAGCTGGGCGGGCGCGCGGTGGTGAAGGCGCAGATCCACGCGGGCGGGCGCGGCAAGGCGGGCGGCGTGAAGCTGGCGCGCGACGGCGACGACGCGCGGGCGATTGCCGCGGGCCTGCTCGGCAAGACGCTGGTGACCATCCAGACCGGGCCCGAGGGCCGCGAGGTGAAGAAGGTGCTCGTCGAGGAGACCCTCGAGATCGCCACCGAGCTCTACCTCGGCGTCCTCCTCGATCGCGGCCGCGAGGCCGTGGTCGTGATCGCCTCCCCCGACGGGGGCGTGGAGATCGAGAAGGTGGCCGCCGAGACGCCGGACAGGATCCTGACCGAGGCCGTGCCGCCCGGATCCGGGCTGCCTGGCTTCAGCGCACGCAGGCTCGCCTTCGCGCTCGTGCAGAAGGGCAAGCTCGACCCGAAGGTGGCCTTGCCCCTGGCGGCGTTCATCCAGAGCGCCGTCAAGGTCTATCTCGAGACGGACGCGTCGCTCGTCGAGATCAACCCCCTCGCCATCACCAAGGACGGCCGGGTGCTCGCGCTCGACGCGAAGATGACCTTCGACGACAACGCGCTCTACCGCCACCCCGAGGTGAAGGAGATGCGCGACCTCGACGAGGAGGCGCCGCTGGAGGTTCGCGCGAGCAAGTACGGGCTGAACTACATCAAGCTCGACGGCAACGTCGGGTGCATGGTCAACGGTGCGGGCCTCGCGATGGCGACGATGGACATCATCAAGCTCGCCGGCGGGTCCCCGGCGAACTTCCTGGACGTTGGCGGCGGCGCCAATGCAGAGCAGGTGAGCCACGCCTTCGAGATCCTGCTCGCCGATCCGGCGGTGAAGGCGGTCCTCATCAACATCTTCGGTGGCATCATGCGCTGCGACGTTCTCGCGTCGGGCGTCGTGGAGGCCGCGCGGCGGATGGCGATCGGCGTACCCGTCGTGGTGCGCCTCGAGGGCACGAACGTCGAGGAGGGGCAACGCATCCTCAAGGAGTCCGGCCTCACCTTCACCGTAGCCACGTCGATGGAAGATGCCGCCGAGAAGGTCGTGCGGCTTTCGGGGGTGGCGTGATGGCGATCCTGGTCGACGACAAGACGAGATTGTGCGTTCAGGGGCTCACCGGCCGCGAGGGGAAGTTCCACGCGGGCCAGTCCCGCGACTACGGTACGAGCGTCGTTGCCGGCGTGACGCCGGGCAAGGGCGGCTCGAGCGTCGACGGAGTCCCCGTCTTCGACACCGTGGAGCAGGCCGTACGGGATACCGGCGCGAACGCGTCGGTGATCTTCGTGCCACCTCCGGCCGCCGCGGACGCGATCCTCGAGGCGGAGGACGCGGGCATCGGCGTCGTCGTGTGCATCACCGAGGGGATCCCCGCGAAGGACATGGTGCCGGTCAAGGCGAAGCTCCGCGCGTCGAAGACGCGCCTCATCGGCCCCAACTGCCCGGGGATCATCTCGCCGGGCGCGAAGGCGAAGGTCGGCATCATGCCGGGCCGGATCCACAAGCCGGGCCGCGTGGGCGTCGTCTCGCGCAGCGGGACGCTCACCTACGAGGCGGTGCACCAGCTCACGCTACGCGGCATCGGCCAGTCCACGTGCATCGGCATCGGCGGGGATCCCATCATCGGCACGACGTTCGTCGACTGCCTGCGCCTCTTCGGCCAGGATCCGGATACGGACGCGGTGGTGATGATCGGCGAGATCGGCGGCACCGCCGAAGAAGAAGCGGCCGATCTTGTGAAGGCGGGTTTCGGCAAGCCCGTCGTGGCGTTCATCGCGGGTCGTACCGCGCCGCCCGGCCGCAGGATGGGTCACGCCGGCGCGATCATCTCCGGCGGCAAGGGAACGGCGGCGCAGAAGACCGCGGCGCTCCTCGCGGCGGGGATGGTGATGGCGGACTCGCCGGCCACGATGGGGTCGACGATGGCGCAGGTCCTACAGGGGAAGAGGTAGTCCCGAAGGGGAGCGCTCTGAGAAGGAAAACGGCCACGGAGGCACTGAGGTACGGAGACTCCGCGACCGGAGGCAGGAGATCCGCTCCGTGGCTCCGTGCCTCCGTGGCAACACACTCACGTGAAGACGAGAGGCACTGATGGCAATCGAACGAACCCTCGCAATCATCAAGCCCGATGGCGTCCAGAAGATGGTCGTCGGGGAAGTCCTCCGCCGCCTCGAGGCGGCAAAGCTCCGCATCGTCGGCCTGCGCATGACGAGCCTCGACGCCCGCGCCGCCGGCGGGTTCTACAAGGTGCACCGCGAGCGTCCCTTCTTCCCGTCGCTGTGCGCGTACATGACCTCGGGTCCAGTGGTCGCCGTCGCTCTCGAGGGAGAGGGCGCAATCGCGCGGCTCCGGGAGATCATGGGAGCCACCGACCCGAAGAAGGCGGCTGCTGGGACGATACGGAAGGACTTCGCGGACTCGATCGAGCGTAACATCATCCATGGCTCCGACTCGCCCGAGTCCGCGGCGTATGAGATCCCGTTCTTCTTCAACCAGGTCCAATTGCAGGCCTGACGCCCCGGCGCCGATCGGGAACCGGCGGGGGACAAGCCCCCGCCCTACGGCGGCGTGCGCGCGAGCTTGCAGGGCTGACGCCCCGGCGCCGATCGGGAACCGGCGGGGGACAAGCCCCCGCCCTGCGGCGGCGTGCGCGCGAGCTTGCAGGGCTGACGCCCCGGCGCCGATCGGGAACCGGCGGGGGACAAGCCCCCGCCCGGCGGTGCGGGGCGGGAGCTGCTCGTGAACGGGACCGCCGTTGCGACGCTGGCGCTGGGGGCGGGGTTGGTGGTCCTCGCGCTGGCGTTCTCGTACCGCGCGTGGCGCGATCCCGTTGCGCCAGGGGATCGGGGCCGCCGGCCGCGGCGGCTCGTGGGGGCGGCGCTGCTCGGAGTGCTCGGCGCGGGCCTCGTCTTCTGGGAACGGATGGAGCCCAGCAAGGACCCCGTCGCGTTCCTGAACGTGTCGGCCGTGCTCCTCGCGATCGTGGGCGTGCTCGTGGTGCTCGCCATGGTGGACTTCTCGGCGGTGAACGCTGCGGAGAAGCACCGGAAGCTCTCGCTCATGACGCAGGAGCTCTACGGCGTCCCGCTCAAGGAGATCGACGAGAAGGACGCCGAGAAGGTGGGGCGTGAGGCCGTCGAGGGTCTCCTCGCGCTGCGGAAGAAGGCGCGGGCCGACAGGGGAGGGGGAAAGGAGGACACCCGTGGGAATCCTGTCTAGGGGCAAGCCGCGCCTGACCGAGCTCACGAGCTGCGGTGGCTGAGCGAGCAAGCTCGACCCCAAGGTCTTGGGGCAACTGCTCGGCTCTCTCCCACCATCCACCGATCCCAACGTCCTCGTCGCCACCGAGACCGGCGACGACGCGGGCGTCTACCGCATCGACGACGAGCGCGCGCTCGTGCAGACGGTCGACTTCTTCACGCCGATCCTCGACGACCCCGAGGACTTCGGGCGCGTCGCGGCGGCCAACTCCCTCTCGGATGTCTACGCGATGGGAGGCCGTCCCATCACGGCGCTGGCGATCGTCTGCTTCCCCGACAAGTCGCTCACCGGCGACGACCTCGTGCGGATCATGCGAGGCGCTCAGGAGAAGGTGCACGAAGCGGGCGCGGCGCTCCTGGGCGGCCATTCGGTGAGCGATCCGGAGCTGAAGTTCGGGCTCTCGGTCACGGGAATCTGCGATCCGCGCCGCATCGTGCGCAACCAGGGCTCGCGCCCCGGCGACCTCCTCGTCCTCACCAAGCCGCTCGGCACCGGCATCCTCGCGACCGCCGTGAAGAAGGAGAAGCTCGACGCCGATCGCACGAGGCTCCTCACGGCGACGATGGCCACTCTGAACAAGACGGCGTCCGAGGCGATGGCCTCGGTCGAGGTCCACGCGGGCACCGACGTGACCGGCTTCGCGCTGGTCGGCCACGCGCGCGGCATGGTGAAGGCGTCCGACGTCACGTTCACGTTCTCCTTCTCCAGGCTCCCCGTGCTGCCCGGCGCGCTCGAGCTCGCCGCGTCCGGGTGCCTGACGCGCGGAGAGCGCACGAACTACGAGCTGACGAAGGACGTGCTCGAAGTCCAGGGGCTCGCGCCGGAGCAGGTGTCCGTCCTCAAGGACCCGCAGACGTCAGGCGGGCTCTTGCTCTCCGTCGCGCCGGCGGACGCCCCGCGGTTCGTCGCGGACCTGCACGCGCGCGGTGTCGTCCAGGCAAGCATCGTCGGAGAGGTCGCGCCGGGTCCCGCGAGGATCGTCGTGACGCCGTGACGCGCGCCGCCCGCGCCCGATCGCTAAACTGAACCGGCCACGTCCCCCATTCGGTCGCGTCGGAATCGTACCGGCGGGAGCAGTCCCCGCCCAACCAAGAGATCACAGCATGACGCACACAGCCTGGAAACGTGTGATCCCGTTCGTCCTCCTTGCCCTCGCGGCCTGCGGGAAGGGGGATCCGTCCCGCGGTGGCGGGTTCCAGCCCCCGCCGACCGCCGTCGAGACCGCGGAGGCGCGCACGCAGGAGGTGCGCGACACCCTGGAAGCGGTCGGGACGATCGAGGCGGGAGAGGCGATCGTCGTCGTCGCGGAGATCGAGGGCACGGTCGTGCGGCTCCCCTTCACCGAAGGGTCGCGCGTCGGAGCCGGCGACCTCCTCGCCGAGATCGACGATCGGGCGCTCTCCGCGGAGAAGGCGCGCGCGGAGGCGGAGCGCGACCAGCAGCAGATCGTCTACGAGCGGACGCAGCGTATCGTGGCCCAGAAGGTCGGACCGCAGCAGAACCTCGACGACGCCGCGGCGGCGCTCAAGGTGGCCGATGCGAACCTGCGCGTCGCCGAGACGCGCTTGACCAAACGCGCATCCAGGCGCCGTGGTCCGGTCGCGTCGGGGCGCGCCGCGTGAGCAGGTGCTTGGGTGCGGCCGGGAGACGCCATCACCGAGCTGACGGCCGAGGGCGACGTGAAGGTGGTCTTCTCCGCCCCCGAGCGCTACGTCTCGGTCCTCGCTCCCGGCACGCGCGTCGACATCCGATCCGTTGCGTACCCCGGCAGCTCCATCGAGGGGAGGGTCAGCCTCGTGGAGCCGGTGGTCGATCCGGCGACGCGCAACGTGCGCGTCGTGGCTCGCGTCCCGAACGACGGGGAGCGGATGCGCGCCGGGATGTCCGCCGACGTCACCGTGGTGCTCGCGTCCCGGCCCGGGGCCGTCACCGTCCCGAGCGAGGCCGTCTTCGCCGAGGGCGATCGCCTTCTCGTCTATCTCGTGAAGGCCGATGCGACGGTCGCCAGGACCGAGGTGAAGCTCGGGTCGAGGCTCCCCGACGTCGTGGAGGTGCTCGACGGATTGCACCCGGGCGACGTGGTGGTGCGCGCGGGCCACCAGAAGCTCTTCGACGGCGCGAAGGTGGCGCCGGCGGCGGTGAAGGGATCCCCCGCCGCCGAGGAGAAGCCGGGAGGCGGCGATGCGGCTCAGTGAGGTGAGCATCGAGCGGCCGGTGCTCGCGACCGTCATGAGCCTCGGCATCGCCCTCGTGGGGGCGATCGGCTTCTCCCGCCTGCCGGTCCGCGAGTACCCGGACATCGATCCGCCCGTCGTCTCGATCACGACCCTCTACCGCGGCGCGAGCCCGAGCGTCGTCGAGACGGAGATCACCGACGTCCTCGGGAGGCGAGCTCGCGACCCTCGAGGGCGTGAAGACCCTTCCTCGTCGAGCCAGGAGCAGGGCTCCGTCATCACCATCGAGTTCGAGCTGGCCCGCGACGTCGCCGAGGCGACCAACGACGTGCGCGACCGCGTGCTCCGGGATCCGCGGCCGGCTTCCGCGCGAGGCGGACGATCCCATCATCACGAGGAGTCGACACGAACGCCCAGCCGATCTTCTGGCTCGCGCTCTCAGCGAGCACCACTCGGCGCTCGAGATCTCCGGCTCGCGGAGGTCCGTCCTGGAAGAACGCACCAGGCTGCCCGGCGTCGGCTCCGTCTTCATCGGGGGAGAGCAGCGCTATGCCTGCCATGCGCGTCTGGATCGATCCGCGCCAGCCGCCGCGGGCGTCGACCCAGGACTCGAGCGCGCTCTGCGCGCCGAGGAACGCCGAGATCACGGCGGCCGCGTCGAGGAGACGAGCGAGACCGTGAGGACCCGCGGCGATCTCGACGCCCCAGGAGTTCGGCAACATCATCGTCACGAGCCAGGCAGGCCGCACCGTACATCTGAAGGACGTCGCCGACGTCGAGGTGGGCCCCGAGGACGAGCGGAGCCTCGCGCGCTACAACGGGCTTCCTGCGTTGGCCTCGGCATCGTCAAGCAGGCGAAGGCGGCACCGTCGAGGTCGCGCGCACCGTGAGGAGCGCGATGCCCCAGCTCCGCACGCTCATCCGCAAGGGCATGGTGCTCGACACCGCCTACGACTCGTCCACCTACATCGAGGAGTCGATCCGGGAGGTCAGGCCAGAGCCTGCTCATGTCGGTCGTGCTGGTCGTGCTCGTCATCCTGCTCTTCCTCAAGAGCCTGCGCGCCACGCTGCTGCCGGCGCTCGCGATCCCCATCTCCATCGTCGGGACGTTCGCCGTCTCCTACTTCCTCGGCTTCACCGTCAACATCCTGACGCTGCTCGCGCTGGTGCTCGCGATCGGCATCGTCGTCGACGACGCCATGCGTGATGCTCGAGAACATCTACCGCCACCTCGAGATGGGGAAGTCGCGCATGCGCGCCGCGATCGACGGTGCCCGCGAGATCGGCTTCGCCGTCCTCGCCACCACGATCGCGCTGGTCGCGGTGTTCGTGCCGGTCGCGTTCCTATCGGGGAACATCGGGCGTCTCTTCAACGAGTTCGGCCTCTCGCTCGCCGTGGCGGTCATGATCTCGGGCTTCGTCGCGCTCACGCTCACGCCGATGCTGGCCTCGCGCATCCTGCGGCCGCTCCACGGCACGGGTTCGGGCATGGCCGCACGGGCTGCCCAGAACGCCTTCTTCACCGGGCTGGATCAGCGCGTACGGATCGGTGCTCGCGGCGAGCCTCCGGCGGAAGGCCGTCGTCATCGTCGTGGCGGCGGCCCTCGTCGGCGGGAGCGTGGCCGTCTACCGCATGCTCCCGCGGGAGCTCGTGCCCATCGAGGACCGCGGGATCGCCTTCGGCTTCGTGATCGCGCCGGAGGGGTCGACCCTCGCCTACACCGATCGCTACCTGCGTCAGATCGAGGAGATGCTGATGCCGATGCCGGAGCGCGACGGGATGTTCACGGCGGTGGGGCTCGGCTTCGGAGGCCCGGGCCGCGTCACGAGCGGTCTCGTCTTCTTCCGCCTCAAGCCTCAAGGGCGAGCGCGCGAAGAGCCAGCGATCGTCCAGGCTGCTCCGCGCACCTTCGCGGTCCAGGTATCGATGGCGTTCCGCCATCAACCCGCCGAGCCTCGGCGGGCAGTTCAACTCGAACCCCGTCGTCACATCACCAGGCCGGCACCTACGACGAGCTGGCGAGCGCGGTGCGGACCGTGACCGCGGAGGCGACGAAGCTCGGCTACCTGGTCAACGTCGACTCCGACCTCCGGCTCAACAAGCCCCAGCTCGACATCACCATCGACCGCGAGCGTGCCGCAGACCTGGGCGTGAGCGTGTCCGATATCGGCTCGACGCTCGAAGGCGCTCTGGGGGCCGCGTGGCGATCAGTTCGGCAAGGCAGCAAGCAGTACGACGTCGATGCTCCAGCTCCGGCCGCGCGATCGCACCGCGGCCATCGGGAGCTGGCCGTTACGCGGGAAGGAGGGGCTGGTCAGCTCGCGAGCGTGGTCAACGTGAAGAGTCCTGGCGGCAAGGAGCTGAACCACTACGGGCGCGTGCGCTCGGCGACGATCTCCGCGAACATCGCGCCGGGCCATAGCCTGGGCCAGGCGCTCGACGACATGGACCGGATCGCTCGCGAGTCCCTCCCCGCCGGCGTGCGCACGGATCTCGCCGGCCAGTCTCGCGAGCTGCGCGTCCGGGCAAGCTGTCCTATCTCTTCGTGCTCTCGGTGGTCTTCATCTACCTCGTGCTGGCCGCGCAGTTCGAGAGCTTCGTCCATCCGTTCACCATCCTGCTCTCGGTCCCGCTCGCGGTCGTCGGCGCGCTGGTCTCGCTCTGGGCGCTGGGGCAGAGCCTCAACATCTACTCGCAGATCGGGCTCATCATGCTGATCGGCCTGGTGACGAAGAACTCGATCCTCATCGTCGAGTACGCGAACCAGCTCCGGGCCCGCGGCAAGGACATCGGCGAGGCCGTGACGGAGGCCGCGCGCATCCGTCTGCGGCCGTCCTCATGACGTCGTTCTCGGCCGTGTTCAGTGCTCCCCATCGCGCTCGGCATCGGTGCCGGAGGCGAGGCCCGCCGTCGCTCGGCATCGCGGTCGTCAGCAGGATGATATTCTCGACGTTCCTGACGCTTCTCCTGGTCCCCGTCGTCTACGCTTCTCGCGCGCGCCACGCGCGCGGCGCGCATGGTCCCCGAGGCAACCGCCGATGCCCTCGCCAGCGTGAAGTCCAGACCCCCGCGAAGGTGACGTTGTCGAAGACGAAGGTCGAGTGCAGGTCGACGAAGGTAAGTGGGGATCGTCGCCGACGGCGGCAGGCCTTTCCAGAATCCGCTGGTTGCGCGACGTTGAGCTCCACGACGGGCTCGGCGATCGCGCCGCCGAAACCCGGAACCCCGCGACGCCCAGGGAGAAATCGCCCGTGGTCCCGTTCGGTTGCCGCACCCGGAAGGACGTCACGAAGATCCCTCCTTCATGCCGGCGAGGATCTCCTTCTGTCCCTTGGTGCCGACGCTACGCCGAGGTTCGACATCCCGCCAGTGGTCGGAGCGATGCCGAGCTTCTTTCCGCGGCTGTTGATCGATGAAGTAGCTCGAGGCTTCCCCTCGTCGAAGAGCGTGCGCGTCTTGGAGGTGATCCCCTCGTCGTCGAAGAGGCGCCGAGCCGAACCCGCGCGGAAGCAGCGGATCGTCGGCGAGGGAGAGGAGCAGGCTCCCACGATCTCGGTCCCCGGCCCTCGAGGGCGAGCGCTTCTGCTGGAGCGCGAATCCGACATGGTCCGGAGCTGTCCCACGAGACGGCCCGCAGCGCGTTCTCGACCGCCATCGGAAGGACAGCGTCGAGGAGAAGCTGCTTCCGAGGAGCCGATCTTGGCGATCGCTCGCTCGCCCGCCGTGCGGCCGATCTGGGCGGCGTCCGGCAACGACCCGGAGAAGCGGCTCCCGGCGTAGAAGTAGTCCTCCAGGCTGCAGCCGTCCGGGTCGTTCGCGCTCGCTCGCGCCGGCCCAGAACTCCGCGTTGCAGTCGCGCTTGCGGAAGCCGTTCGAGGTCACGCGCACGGTCTCGTCGTGCGCATTGTCGCTGTAGCTCGTCGACACCGAGACGATGTGGTCGGCCTTCACACGCGCGCGGCCGCCTCGATCGCCTTCGCCACGCTCCTGCGTAGCTCGGGGGTGACCGACGTACTTCCCGTCCTCGATATCGAGGTCCGCAGGGCTTGCGCGTCCCTCGTAGAAGCTTCGGGTCCGGCAGGGATCGGAACCGGGTCCCTCGCGGGCGACCGGGTCAGGGCGACCGCGTCGCCCACGAACACTTCGAGCGATTCCGTGCGCAGGTCGCTCGTCGACATGACGCCGTAGCGCCCGTCGACGTAGAGCGCGACCGAGAGGGAGCGCGTCGTAACTCCTTGGTCGTCTCCACCTTTCCGTCGCGCCAGTTGAGCTCGACGGCCGCGTACGGGGCCCACCCGCGCGCCCGCCTCGGCGGCGCCCTTGCGCTTGGCGATCGCGAGAGCCAGCTCGGCGATGGGATACAGGTCCTTGGTCATGGCTTCCTCCTACGCGCCTGGCCGAGGGCTTCGGCTCGTCGGCGCGGCCGCCCACGGTGATGGAAGAGACGCGTACCGTCGGGAATCCTTGCAGAGAACGGGAACGCTCTGGCCCTCCTTGCCGCAGGTCCAGCCGCCCTCGTCGATCTTCAGGTCGTCGGCGACCATGTCGATCCGCTCGAGGACCTTGGGACCGTTGCCGATGATGTTCACGTCCTTGACCGGCTTCGTCTTCTTGCCGTTCTCGATCAGCCAGCCGTTCTTGACATAGAAGGTGAAGTCGCCTGGCCCGATGTTCACCTGGCCGTTGCTGAAGGCCTCGCAGAGGAGGCCCTTCTTCACGGAGGCGACGATCTCGTCGGCCTTGTGAGGGCCGGGAAGCATGTAGGTGGCACGCATGCGGGGCATCGGGATGTGGGCGTAGCTCTCGCGACGGCCGTTGCCCGTGGACTCCACCTTGTAGTGCTTCGCCGAGATGGAGTCGTGCAGGTACGTCGTCAGGATGCCGTCCGTGACCAGGTGCGTCGTCCCGACGCCGTTACCCTCGTCGTCGACGTTGAGCGCGCCCCGTGCGTTTGCGAGGGTGCCCTCGTCCACGATGTTCACGAACTTCTGGGCGACGGGCTTCCCGATCTTGTCCGCGTAGATCGAGATCCCCTTGCGGTTGAAGTCGGCCTCCATGCCGTGGCCGATGGCCTCGTGCAGCAGGATCCCGGACGAGCCCGCGGCCATCACGACCGGCATCTCGCCCGCCGGCGCCGGCTCCGCGTCGAAGAGCACGACGGTACGCGCGACGGCCTCCTTCACCACGCGATCCACGCGCTCCTTCGCGTAGAACTCCATGCCGGCCCGGGCGGCGACGTTGTAGCCGTTCTGCTCGCGACGCCCGTCCTTCTCCGCCACGCACGAGACGTAGAGCGACGTCATGGGCTGGACGTCCTCGACGATGCGTCCCGTCGCGTCGGCGATGAGGATCACGCCCGCCTGGTCGGAGAACCCGATCGTCACCTTGGCGATCCGGGGATCGCTCGCGAACATCTGAGCGTTCACCTTGTCGAGGAGCGCGAGCTTGGGCTGGGGCCGCACCGACTCCCACGGGGTGTCGATCGCGTAGCGGCTCGGCAACCCCTCAGTCACGCGCAGCTTCGCTGGAGCCTCGCGTGCGGGGCCGTCCGCGATCACTGCCGCCGTGCGCGCCGCCTCCTTGAGGGCCTCCGCCGACAGGTCCTCGGTGTAGCCGTACCCTTGCTGGTCGCCCTTCACCACGCGGACGCCGGCACCGAGCTCGACCCGCGCGTACGCGCGGTTCACCGCACCGTCCTCGAGAGAGAGTTGATTCGAGATCCGGTGCTGGAGAAAGACGTCGGCGTGGTCGGCGCCCTTCGCGAGCGCCACGCCGAGGGTTTCCCGGAGGAGGGCTTCGGTCACGCCGAAGCGCGCGAAGTAGCGGACGGACGTTCCAGGGGTCGCGGCGGCAAGAGCCTCTCCGCCGAACAGGAGCTCGATCAGCGACGACGACGTCGGGATGGCGATCGCAGCCGTGGCGCCGTAACCGAGGAAGTCACGCCGCTTCATTCCGCTCTTCATGCAGGGTCTCCTTGCCGGTCCGGATCGGTATGGTCCTCAATGTAGACGAGAAACGCGTCTCCGAGCGTCCGGTTCCGCGGAGATTGCCTTTCGTGACATCTTTTTACACGCCGGCCGCGGCAAGCGAGGCGTGGCCGAACCTCGCGGGGGCGTTTCTCGTATAGTTGAACGTGCCGGAAAGCGGGAGCCGTCGAGGCTCCCGCGCCACGACACCGGCGGAAAGGCGCGCCCATGGGAACGGACGTCACCGCGCTCTCTCTACTGATGGAGGTCGTCATGGGGATGAGCCTCGCCGCGGCTTGCGGCCTGCGGGCCTTCCTGCCGATGCTCGCGATCGGGATCTGCGAGCGCACGGGCTACCTGACCTTGGGGGCGCACTTCCACTGGCTGGGATCGACGCCGGCGCTGATCGTGTTCGGCGTCGCCGTCGCGATCGAGCTCGTGGGGGACAAGGTGCCGGCCGTGGACCACGCCTTGGACGTGATGGGCCTCGTGGTGAAGCCCGTCGCCGGGGCCATCCTTGCCTCCGCTGCCATCACGGACGTGGATCCGCTCCTGGCATCGGTCGTCGGGATCATCACCGGAGGCGCCATGAGCGCCGGCGTCCACGTGGTCAAGGCCAAGGCGCGCGTCGTGTCGTCCGCGGTGACGTTCGGCTTCGCGAACCCGTTCGTCTCCATGGTCGAGGACGCGTTCGTCGCCCTCCTCACGGTGCTCGCGATCCTGGCGCCGGTGATCGCGCTGGGTCTCGTGCTCGTGACCGGTTACGTCATGACGCGTGTCCTGCGGCGGATCTTCTTCCGCCGGCGGCGCGATACGGCGATCGTCGTCGCCGCCTGATCAACCAGGCGCGACGCGGCCGAGCGCCAGGCCTGAAGGTCGCGCCAGCACGACCCAGCGGAACCCCTCGACGACGAAGACCCGGGGTGCGGGCTCCTCGGGCGGCAGCGGGTAGCTCATCTTCAGGGTGTCGACGTCGATGATCGCTGGACGTGCGGCATCGAAGAGCAAGTGTCGGGGCGAGATCCACTCCGTGCAACCGGGCACGGCGTAGCGAGCGTCGTCGGGGTGAAGCGCGAGGACGCGCTCCTGGCCCGACACCGTCTCGGTGAGCACGAAGCCCGAGCGAGGGAGACGCGCGATCCGGAAGCGCCCATCGGGCGATACGTCGGGATCGACCGGCACGAGGGCGGCGCGGCCGGCAAGCTCCTCGAGGGCGCCGGTTGCGGCATCGGCGAGGTACGCGGGCCTGGCGTCGAAGGCCCCGTCCTCGTCGCCCCCGAGCACGATCGCGCGGCCGTCGCCGTGCCACCCGACGACGTCGAGCGAGGCTCCGGCCACGTCGAGGGTGCGGGTCGACGCGTGCCGCACGTCGTGGAGGTGGATGATGCGATGCGGCCGCCGCGCCGACGGAGCCGATGCCCAGGCGGTGAGGGCGACCACGGCGCCGTCGTGACGGATGGGACTCGTGGCGGGATGGACGTCGCGCTCTCCCCAGGGTCCCGCGACGGGAAGCGTCACACCCGCCGCGCGATCGATGAGCCAGAAACGCGCGGGATCGTGGTCGCCCGGGCGCGACGGATCGCGTGGGACGATCTCCCAGACGAGCGCGTGGTCCGCTCGCTCGCCAGCGCAGGCGACCCTGCCGATCGCGCCCGCCACGCGCCCGATCCCTCGTGGCTCGAGGGGCCGTTCGGGATCGACCAGGAGGATGTCCCTGCCGCCGCCGGTCGCTGCTTGCGAGCAGACCAGGAGCGAACCCCCGACCGTCGCGCCGTGGTAGTGAGCCGTCGGGACGAGGAACGGCGCGAACCCCTCGAACCGGGGCCCGTCGTCGGTCAGGGTCAGGTCATTGTCGGGAGAGCGCTCCCGTGGCGGTCCGTCGCGCAGCATGGCGAGGAGCCAGAGCAGGTCCGCCCGGGCACCGGGGTCCTTCACGGCAAGCTCGCCGCGGCGCTCCGTGAGGTTGTAGTTGATCAGGAGCTCGGCGTGGCGGCCGCTGCGATCGAGCATCCACTTGCACGCGGTCCAGCCGCCTCCGACGCCTCCGAAACCGCCGTCGAGCTCCCGGCAGAGATCGGTCGCGAAGACGACGGTCCTCGTGTCGCAGGGGGCGAGCGGAGCCGGCTCGCGTGGCGCGGGCACGGGTTCTCCCGCGGCGTCCGCGATCGCGAGGAGGAATCGCTCTCCCTGGGTCCGCTCGGAGACGGCGATCCGCGCGCGCCCGAACGGGAGCGCCACGTCCGCTCCGTCCCCGTGGCAGACCCCCACCGTGAAGACCGCGGCGCTGCCGTCGAGGCTGGCGTCGAAGAAGGTCCAGGCGCCGCCGTCGCCGTGCCACGGAGGCGCCGGCTCCGGATGGCGGCCAGGGTGGAGCGCGTCGATGGCGAAGCGCGCCAGCACCTGCCGCGGAGGGATGCGCACCTTCCCTCCCCAGGGCTCGTGGCCGAGCTGCCGGAGAGCGCGCTCGTACTGGCCCCCTGCCGCATGCGTGCCGGCGCGCGCGATCGCTTGCCGCATCCTGCCGAGGAAGCTCATCGCCGCGCGACGATCAGGAACTGCCGTCCGAGGATCCGCGACGAGAGCGGCATCAGCGCGAGGTAGACCCGCACGAGCAGGAGCGACCGCGGGAGCGCCGACTTCGTCGTGAGGGGCAGGTAGCGCGGCATCACGCGCTCGACGGTGAAGCCGAGCGCCCCCAGGACCTCGGCGAGGCTCCGGTCGGAGAGCGCGACGTGATGGTCGAAGAAGTCCCAGTACTGGGCGGGGTCGGCGCGTATGTTGGGGCCCATGCAGAGAAGACGGCCGCCGGCCCGCAGGACGCGCCGTGCCTCCGAGAGCACCGCGACGACGGCGTCCTTGTCCGGCATGTGCTCGAGGAAGTTCGACATGAACACCACGTCGACGGTCCCGTCGGCGAGGAACGAGAGCTCGTGCGCCGGCGCGACCACGGCCTCGACGCCCTGGTCCGCATGGCGCGCCACCTCCGCGTTGCTGTCGACCGCGATACGCCGCGCCGCGCGCGCCGCGTTGATGGGCTCGCACGATCCCGCCCCGAGGTCGAGCAGCGTGTCGCCGGCCTTCACGTAGGGAGCGAAGGTGTGCGCCCAGAGCACCTTCCAGAGCTCGGTCTTCCAGGCACGGTCCGCCTCGCTGAAGCGCTCGTGGTAGAGGGAGGCGACGTCCATCGCGGGGATTTTATGGGCGGCCGAGGGTTGCTCGCCGGTTCGCGCTTCCCGGTGGTCGGCGGCGACTCGACTATCCTGACCACGTGATGGGTCGGCCGTCGGAGCCGTCAGAGGCCGTTACCCGAGCGATTCTCCTTGGGTTGCCCGACATCGTCGTGCGGATCGCACGCGGTGATGCGTTGCCAGGTCCGCTCGGGCTCACCTTCAGGTCCCCCGAGATCCTCCTTGCCATGACCGATGAGGAACGGGCGATGTACGGTGGTACCGCGGTCGTACCGTTGTGGGCCGATGGGAACAGCGACCACGTCGTTGCCCACGATGACGGTTCCGGCATGTTCGTTCGAATCGACGTGGAGGAAGGCCTGGACTTGCTCACGGCGCCGAGGCTCGACTGGCAACAAGTCCTTGTCGCGGATTTCCTGAGCATGTACGAGCTCGAATCCGAAGACGGTGCCTTCCGAGAGCTCGCGCGTCAGTTCGGCTTCGAGCACGCGGAGGAGATCATCGAGGCGCATGCGGCAGGGGACTTGTCCACTTCGGAGAGCCACGATTCGTGGATGGCCGCGTTGCTGAGGCGTATTGGCGCGCGCTCGTGACCACTCTGGCGCCATCTGCGGAAGATCGCGTCCGCGTCAGCCTCGGTCCAAGGAACCGCCGGTGGAACGCGGGCCTCTCCGAGACCTGGATCGCGATCGTGAGCTCGTGAAGGAGGGCCCGGGATGGGACGCGCCCACGGCGACAGCAGTGCTCTCATCGACGCCGGTGATCTCCGACGTGCCCACCACCCGGTGGTCCAGACGATGGTGCCGCACACGTGCTGCATGATGGAGACGCACAGGCTATCAATCCACGCGGGCGGCGTTATCCTGCGACCATGCGATCCTCCCTCGCGATCGCGGCGATCGCGGCGCTCTCACCCCTGGAAGCGTGGGCGGGCGGTGGGCGCGTGACGCTCGAGAGCGACGAGGTCTGCGCGCCGCTCGCGCCCCTCCTCTCCCGCGCGAACGATCGCGGCGACCTTCCGCTCGGCAACGAGACCGTCAGGTCCGAGTCGCCCGAGGGATGGGCGGGGCCTCCGTCGGGACACTGCGGCCCGTTGCGCGTCTGGGTGGTGCTCGATCACGTCCAGAGCCGCTCGGGTTCCGCGAGCATCACCGCCCACGTGCAACTGCACGCGGACGCGCCGCTGATGGTGCTCGGGACCGCCTGGCCGCGCGTCGTCCGTGTCGAGGACGAGAAGGGCCGGCCGCTCGACGCATCGCCTGCGCCCGCCGACAACCGGGTCCGCATGAAGACGCCATCGTCGAACGGGAGCCTCGACTCGCTCTTCTCGCTCACCTGGGCAGGACGCACGGCGCCCGAGCGCATCGAGCACCTGCGTGCGGCGCTCCCGGCGGTCGTCGTGAAGGGCTTCCGCCCGATGACGACCATCTCGGATGCGTTCCGCGACACCTCCAGGACGAGCTCCATGCACGGCGTGTCGGTGCGGATCGAGAACGCGGGCCACGCGGAGACGACCTATCAGGGAAGGATCCGGGTGCTCTTCGAGACGAGGGACGCGGGCGATCTCTGGACCGCTTTCACGGGCGTGCCGGTCGCTCTGGTGGACTCCGCGGGCAGCGTCGTGTACCGGCGCTGGGTGCAGAACTTCGGCGGCGAGGAAGGCCTCCATATAGACATCGGGTTCACGGCCAGGCCGGAGAACAAGCCGCCCTATGCGCTCGTCGTCTACGAACCGGACGCCGTGCGGATCGACGTCCCCATCTCCTGGGAGAGCGCGGACGTGCCGCCCGTTCGCATCGAGCAGGCGCCCGTTCCCCCCTGAGATCGATCTGGCCCGGAGGAGCGACGACCTCAGACGCGGATCTCGTTCGAACGATCGAGCGCGATCTCCTTGTGGTCCTGCCCGTCGTAGACCAGCAGGCGCGGGCGATCGTTGATGCGGGACTCGATCAGCACGGGCCGCCGCCAGAGGGCCTGGACGTTCTTCAGGGTCTCGCGGGCGTGGTCGACGTCGAGGTCGACGCCGTCGTGGCGGTGGAAGAGGTAGAGCTCACCGCGGTTGTTGTGGTTCGCGTCGACGACGTAGACGAAGGGCTGGCCGAGGTTGGTGAGCTGCTGGAGGAGCTTTTCCTTGACCTTGCGGAACTCGCGATCGGCGATCTCGTACTGCGAGGACTGCTTGTTCCAGGCGTAGGTAAAGAGCTTCTGGGCGCGCACGAACTCGGGCGTGAGGAACTCGTCGATGAAGGTGATGTCGCTGTAGAGCTTCCGGACCTCGAAGATCTTCTCGCGACCGAGGCCGAGCGCCTTGTCCCAGGACCGCTTCTCCTCGAGGCTGTCGCAGTCGTCGTAGGCCTTGCCGAAGCGTCCCCTGTTCCAGCGGTCCTCGATGTCGCGGAAGAGCTCGATGCCGAGCTTGTAGGGATTGAGGCTCCCGGGCCGCGTGCCCATCGTGGCGGCGTGGTGATCCGCGAAGTCGATCAGCTCGCTGTCGCGGAGCGCCTTGGTCGTCATGATCTTCGAGTGCCAGTAGCTCGCCCAGCCCTCGTTCATGATCTTGGTCTGGCGCTGGGGCGCGAAGTAGATGGCCTCGTCGCGCGCCATCGTCAGGACGTCGCGCTCCCATCGCTCGAGCGGCGCGTGCTCTGCGAGGAAGAGCAGCACGTCCTTCTGGGGCTCGGCGGGGATGTTCTTCGTCTTCCGGCGGTCCTCCTCCATCTTCTGCCGCTGCCTCTCGAGGTATTCGGCGGGGTTGATGAAGCTGTCCATGTAGGACTTGCTCCGGAGCTTCTTGACCGTCAGCGGCTCGTCGTCGTCCTCGGCGCGGCGGTTCGCCAGGCGCGCGTCGCCGGTACGCGCCGGCGCGGACCTCTTCGGGATGAAGGGCTGGTGGTGATCGATGAGGTTCTCGAGCGAGAGGCACCGGTCGAGGAAGTTCTCGACGTTGTCGAGCCCGTGCTTCTCGATGTAGCGGCGCACGCGCGTGCCATGGTTGGCCATCACGTCGAGCATGTTGCGGTTGGTCTTGTCGAACCAGACGTTGTTCTTGAAGAAGTCGCCGTGGCCGAAGACGTGCGCCATCACCATCTTCTGGTCGACGAGGCCGTTCGATTCGAGCAGGTAGGCGTACGTCGGACGGTTGTTGATCACCAGCTCGTAGATCTTCTGGAGCCCGTAGCTGTAGCCCTTCGAGAGGCCGTCGTACTCCATGCCGAACGTCCAGTGCGGGTAGCGCGTGGCGAAGCCTCCGTAGGAGGCGACCTCGTTCATGCGCTTGTAGTCGACGACCTCGAAGACCGTCTCGAAGAAGTCGAGCCCGTAGCCCCGCGCGTATCCTTCGATCTCCTTCTGGAGCGCGGCGAGCTCCGCGGGCAGGCTCAACGTCCCTTCCCCAGGAATTCCTTGATCGACCGGTAGATCTCGTCGCGGCTCCCGATCTTCGAGAGCGCCACGTTCTCCGACTCCGTGAGCCCCTTCTCGAGCTTCTGGAGGAACTGGCCGCTGCCGTACTGGCTCTCGACCTGCCCGTAACAGAAGAGGTTGACCTGCGGGAGCAGCCGCTCGCGCAGGAGGCGCAGGCACTCCTCGGTGTCCGACTCCGACCAGTTGTCGCCGTCGCTGAAGTGGAAGGGGTAGATGTTCCACTCGTTGGACGGGTAGTCCTTCTGCAGGATGTCGAGGCAGAGCTTGTAGGCCGACGATATGACGGTGCCGCCCGACTCCTTCGTGCGGTAGAAGGTGTCCTCGTCGACCTCGCGCGCGACCGCGTCGTGGATGATGTAGCGCGTCTCGAGGCCGCGGTACTGGGAGCGGAGCCACGTGTCGATCCAGAACGCCTCGATGCGCACGATCTCCTTCTGCTCGTCGCCCATCGATCCCGAGACGTCCATCATGTGGACGATGACGGCGGTCGATCGCGGCTTCCACGTGTCGCGCGGCGCGCGGTAGCGGACGTCCTCGCGCAGCGGGATGATGACGGGGTTGTTGGGATCGTACTGACCCGATGCCATCTGCCGCTTGAGCGCGCGGCGGAAGGTGCGCCGGAAGTGGCGCAGCGACTCCGGACCCGAGCGCGAGATCGACGCGTAGCGCGAGTCCTTCGACTTGACGTTGCGCGACCCCTTGGGCTTGATGTCGGGAAGCTCGAGCTCCTCGCCGAGGATCTTCGCGAGCTCCTCGATCGACATCTCGACCTCGAGGGCGTGCTCGCCGGGAGCGTCCCCCGCCTCGCCCTTGCCGGGCTCCTCCTCGCCGCCGAGAGGCGTTCCCGGCTCGCCGTCCCCCTGGCCCACGCCGCCCTGGCGCCGATCGCCGAACTTGAAGCGCGGCAGCTCGATCGTCGGCAGCGGGATCGAGACGAGGTCCTTGCCCTTCTTCCCGAGGAGCTCTCCGCGGCTCATGAACTTCCGCAGGTTCTCCTTGATCTTCCCCCGGACGATCGCCTTGAACCGGCTGTGATCGCGCTCGATGTTCAGGACCACGGGCGATCCTCTGGCGGGAACCGGCGGGGGACGAGCCCCCGCCCTACGAAAGGAACCGGCGAGGGACAGGCTCCCGCCCTGCAAGCGCCGCGCGGGCTATGCCTTCGCATCGCCGCGGGCGAAGATGCTCGCCACGTAGTTCAGCACGTCGGTCGCGCAGATGTCGCAGTAGCCGAAGTTCTTGATGAGCCGGCTCTTCACGATGTCGATCTTCTCCTGCGTCTCGCGATCGACGACCGACGACACGAGGGTCGTGAGCTTGATGCTGTCCTTCTGGTCCTCGAAGAGCTTCAGCTCGAGCGCCTTGTGGAGCCGCTCGTTGGTGCGGTAGTCGAAGGTCTTGCCCTCCACCGCGAGGGCGCCTATGTAGTTCATGATCTCGCGGCGGAAGTCGTCCTTGCGGCTGTCGTGGATGTCGATCTTCTCCTCGATCGAGCGCATGAGCCTCTCGTCGGGCTCCTCGTCCTGGCCCGTGTACTTGTTCTTGACCTTCTCCTTCTGCGTGTAGGCCTTCACGTGATCGATGTAGTTGGCGCAGAGCTTGCGGATCGCCTCCTCGTCGGCGGAGATGGCGCGCTGGACCTCGTTCTTCGCCACGTCCTCGTACTCCTGCTTCACGTAACCCAGGAGCTCCGCGTACCGCTTCTTCTGGTCCTCGCTCGTGATGAGGGAGTGGTGGCGGAGCCCCGACTCGAGCTCGTTGAGCACCATGAACGGGTTCACGCAGCCGCCCCCCTTGTCGCTCACGAGGGCGTTACTCATCTTGTCCTGGATGTAGCGGGGCGAGATCCCCTCCATGCCCTCGCGCTTCGCCTCCTTCCGTAGCTCCTTGATGTTGTCCTCGGTGAACCCCGACAGCGACTTCCCGTTGTAGAGCTTCAGCTTCTGCAAGAGGGTCAGGTTGGGCTTGCGCGGCTCCTCGAGCCGCGTCAGCACGGCCCACATCGCGGCCATCTCGATCGTGTGGGGCGCGATGTGCTTGCTCCGGATGCGCTCCGCGTTGAAGTCGCGCCTGTAGATCTTGATCTCCTCGTCGAGCTTGGTGATGTAGGGGATGTCGACCTTCGCGGTGCGGTCACGGAGCGCCTCCATGAACTCGTTGTTCTGGAGCTTCCGGTACTCTGGCTCGTTGGTGTTGTGGCACACGACGTTGCCGACGCCACAAACGAAGTTGTGTAGCCCGTCGCACGCGATGTCGTAGACCCACTCGCGGAACGCCGGCCGCCGGTGGAGCCGTGCGTCGAACCGGCGATGCCGTCCTCCTCGCTTGCCGTCGCCCGAGACGAACCGGATCCGGAAAGCGGGGGCCTTCCCGGGTCGCTCCTGACGCAGCACGCTGTGGTCGTGGCCGAGAAGGGTCGCCAGCGTCCCGACCTGGGCCGCGAGCATCGGGGAGATCGTCTTGTAGTCGAAGAAGCGCTCTCGATACTGGTCCGATGCCGTGCGGGCGACCGATCCCGAGAGCTTGCGCGTTCCGTCCGTGCGCATCAACTCGTCGAACGCGTGAGCCAGGAACGGCTCGGGGAGCGCGAAGAGGAAGTCCGGCAGGCGCTTGTGACGCGCGTGCTCGCCGCAGTGGTGGCGCGCGAGGGTCGCGATCGCCGCGGACCCGAGGTAGAGCCGGTGGGCCGAGTCCGTCGTCGCTCCGGCGTCGATCGAGCCCGTGGCGGAGCTGATGTGCGCGTAGCAGCGCTGGATCCGCGCCAGCTCGGCGGGATTGGCCTGCGTGATCACGATGCCGCCGTTGGCACCGTTGACGTGCCCCTCCGTCGCATACCAGACCAGCACGGAGATGAGGTCCTTCAGCGCGCCGGCATCCGCCACGACGTCGTAGGTCGCCCGGATCTCTGTCGCGTGGCGGGGCAGCGGAAGGCGCGCCCAGCCCTCGCGGCAGGGACGCGTGAGACGGCCGCCGCCGACCGCGACGGCCACGTCGGAGCGCACGAACCCGGCGATCCCCTCGACGACGTCGATCATCGTCGCCCGTTGCTGCCAGCACTCGAGCCTCCGCACGGCCAGCATCTCGTGCCGCTCCTCGGGGAAGAAGGTCTCTCCGCCGCGGTCGTAGATCGAGTGGTTCGGGGTCGTCTCCACGACGCCCCACTTCTGATCGCTGGTGAGCATCTCACCGGAGAATCGATGGCGCAGGAGCGATCGCACGGGGGTGAAGCGCGCGCCGCCGGCCGCGTGATCGTGGGCGAGCACTTCGAGGTGGAGCGGGTCCGCGTGGAATCGCTCGTAGAGCTCCTCCATCGTCAAGAACCCGATGCGCCCGCGGTGCCTGTAGGGAAGCGGCTCGTGGCCCGCGACGCTGTGCCCGACGATCACCTCGTCGATGTCGGTCTGGCTGAACTTCTTCGGCTTGATGACGTGCTCCTGGGAGGCGCCCAGGAGGTCGTAGAGGAACGCGACGTCGAGCTTCAAGACCTCGATGAACTCGACGAGGCCGCGGTTGGCGATGTTGAACTCGCCGTCGAAGTTGAAGGCGCGCGGATCGGAGTCGGTTCCGTACTCCGCGATCTTGCGGTAGTTGATGTCGCCCGTCAGCTCCGTGGCGTCCTGGTTCTTCTCGTCCTTCGGCTGGAACGTGCCGATGCCGATGCGGTCCTTCTCCGAGAGCACGAGGCGGTTGACGCGCACGTGCGCGATGACCTTGGTCCAGTCGCTCTGGTAGCGCTTCATCAGATCGCGGTAGACCTGGCGGCACGCCGGGCAGAGGTCGCCCTCCACCTCGACCTTCGTTCCCTTCTGCGACAGCATCGCGAGCACCTGGGGACGCATCTCCTCGGGAAGGAGGTGGAGCGCCTCCTCGTGCATGGGGCAGGGCATCACCTCGGCGTGCTTGGTCACGCTCTCCTCGGCCGGCAGGTGCCACGAGAAGCTGTAGAGCGCGCCCTCGGGCGTTCGCGAGTACTCCTCGAGCCCGCGCTTCAGGAGGCGGACGAGGGTGCTCTTGGACGATCCCACCGGGCCGTGCAGGAGGAGCACGCGGCGCTCGGGACCGTACTTCTCCGCCGCGGCCTTGAGGATGTTGACGAAGCGCATGAGCGGGATGTCGAGCCCGTAGATGCGATCGCGCCCTGCGGTGCTGTCGGTGAAGAAGCGATAGCGGACGATCTTCTTCTTGTTGTCCCAGTACTCCTCGGTCCCGTGCGAGAGGATCATGTCGTAGAGCCGCTGGAACGCCGTGCGGGTGACCTGCGGGTTCTTCAGGACGATGTCGAGGTAATCCTCGAAGCTCCCCTCCCACTGAAGCTCCTGCTGGCGCTCGATGTTCTGGAGGTCCTTGATGCGTCCGAGGATCTCGCTCGCGCTTCCGCTGGGCGTTGGCATGTGACGTTCCTCTCCCTTTCGTGTCCGCTTGCCGTGGAATATAGGTGCGGGGAAGAGGTGTGTCAAACCACGGTCATTCAAGGACTTCGACGCTCGCGGCCGGCGAGGCTCCGCCTTGACACACCGTTTTTTCACCACCTATGATGGTTCGATACCCGGCAGGAGAATCGCGCGTTTCGGGGCGCTGCGGTCCATCCATTCCCGACGGAGAGCTTCATGGCAGAGTCGGATCACACAGACGAAAAGGACCTCGACGGAAAGACCACTCCGACGATGAAGAACAACCTCCGCAGGGGAGTCGAGTTCTTCAACTCGAAGCGTTACGAGCAGGCGATCCTCGAGTGGTCGAAGGTCCTGCGCGAGGATCCGACCAACCGCAAGGCGCTCGACTTCATCCAGAAGGCGCGCACGCGGCTCTCCAAGACCGCGACGCCGGAGGAGAACGAGAAGCTCACCCAGAACGCCGATCAGTGCTTCCAGACCGGCCGCCAGTACTTCGAGGAGGAGGAGTACCAGATGGCGATCAACCAGTGGATCCGCGCGCTCACCTATCACCCGGATCACCTGGATGCTCTGAACTACATCAAGAAGGCGCAGGCGAAGATCGAGGAGGGTGCGGCGCCCACGAAGGCAAAGCCAGGCGCTCCCGCTCCTGTCGCCGCGAAGGTGCTGAAGGACTCCGAGAGCGGCGCGTTCAGCCGCGAGGAGGTCAAGCCCGCGCCGCCGCCCCCCGCGCCGGCGCCGGCGAAGGCCAAGGTCAAGGAAGAGGACAACAAGAGGCTGGCCGCCGAGGCGGAAGCGCTTTACGAGGAGATCCTCTCGAGCCCCGCGACCGGAGCCACCACCTCGACCGGTGCGAAGAAGCCGGGCTTCCAGCAGGTCAAGACGCCAGGCGGCAAGCCGTCGACGACGGTCGCTCGCGAGCCGGGCTTCATCGGTCAGCTCGTTTCCTTCCCGGCGCGCCATCCGATCTGGCTCGCCGGCATCCTGGTGGTGGCCGGCGCGGTCTTCGCGACGCTCTGGTACCTGTCCCGGGGCGTCGACTGGGTGGTCGAGAGGGATAAGGGGATCAACCTGTTCAAGCAAGGCAACTGCTTCGAGGCGTCGCAGCACTTCGCGAACGCGCTGACCAAGAAGGATGACGACGCCGAGACCGCCGCCTACTACGGGCGCTCCTTCACCTGCCAGAAGGACTGGGACAAGGCGATCCCCGCGCTCAAGAGGGCGCTCGAGCTCGACGGCAAGAATGCGACAGCCTGGTATCACCTCGCACTCTCCCATTTCCACAAGAACCAGCTCGACGACGCGCGCAATGCGCTGCGGAAAGCGCGCGACAACGGCGACTCGGGCGACGACGTCATCGAGCTGATGGTGAAGATCCTGCAGACGCAGGGGAAGCTCGACGAGCTCCTGAAGGAGTTCCCGAACCTCACGCCCGACAAGATGCCGTTCGAGGTGCTGGTGCTCCTCGGCCGGAGCGAGCTGACCGCGCAGAACTACGAGCAGGCGAAGAAGTTCGGAGAGATGGCGGTGCAGAAGGCTCCCACCGAGGAGGACACGTGGCTCCTGCTGGTCACCGTGCTCCGCGAGATGGGCGATGCGCAGGGCGCGATGGCGCGCGCGAAGGAGGGCATCGGCAAGCTGGCGCTCTCTCCGCGGGTCCACTACGTGCTCGCGAACATCCAGCTTGCTCTCGGGCAGAGCGAGGGCGCGATCGAGACGATGAAGCTCGCGGAGGCGCAGGGCGGCGACTTCCGCTACCACATGGAGCTCGGCAACATCTGGATGCTCCTCTACAGGAAGGAGAAGCGCGCCGACTTCAAGGACAAGGCGATCGCCTCCTTCGAGAAGGCGTCGTCGATGGCCACCGACGGGCTCGTGTCGCTCGCGTGGGGGCGCGCGCTGATGACCTTCGGCGACAAGCCCGGCGCGCGCGCCAAGTTCCAGGAGGCGGCCGACAACTTCAACGACAAGCAGGTCGACGATCTCGGCTACAGCTTCAAGTGGATCTGCTACTACCAGCTCGAGGACTGGGACAAGGCGCTCATCGCGGTGGGGGCCGCGCTCACGCAGAACCAGACGCCGATCGCCAACAGCACCGCCAAGGGGATCACCCTGATCAAGAAGGGCGATGCCGCGGGGGCGAAGGCCGCATTCGAGGCGGGCAAGAAGACCGTCGCTCCGGTCGAGTACGCCGACATCACCTCCGCTGACATCAAGGCCATGATGGCCGGGGTGGGGCTGTGAGGACGCGCCTCGCGCTCGTCGCGCTCCTCGCATCGTCGCTCGCCTGGGCGGCGGATCCGCCGGCAAAGAAGAGCGGCACCGATCTCACGGAGCCGCCGACGCCGACGCCGCTCACGCCCGAAGAGCACAAGGAGGCGGAGGTCAACGCCGCGATCCGATCCTTGGCGAGCGACGATCCCGACGTCCGGGCGCAGGCGGCGAACTACTTCTACACCTACCCGAACCCGAAGGCCGAGCCAGCGCTGCGGAGCCTCACCAACGTCCAGATCGAGAAGGAAGAGCTCGTGCGGAGAAACGCCCTCCAGGCGCTCGGCGAGCTCCGGCAGTCCGCCCACTACGACCTGTTCATGCAGGTCTACGACCGCGACCCGTCGCAGATCGTGAAGGACTGGGCGATCGTCGGCGTCGGCAAGTGCGGTAACGCGAAGAGCTTCGATCGGCTTCGCGCGGGTCGAGGGAAAGGACACCAAGAAGGACGATCGCCTGATGGCGGTGGTCGCCATGGGGTTCACGAAGGAGAAGCGCGCGGTGGACGTCCTGAACGGCATGCTCGCGTCGGACGACAAGGACCTGCGCGAGAACGCCTACAAGGCCCTCGGGAACCTCGGCGCCACCGACATGTGTCCCGTGATCCTCCAGCGCATCATGGGAGAGAGCTCGGGGCAGGTGATGCGCGCGATGATCCAGACCCTCTCGCGCCTGCGCTGCAAGGAGGCGTGCGCCACGTTCGAGAAGATGAAGGCGACGATGAACTTCAGGGAGGCCGAGTTCCGCACGCTCGACGAAGAGATCGAGCGGGCGAAGGCCGCGATTCCCTGCGGTAGCGCCCCCAAGCAGGCGCGGCTCCGCCGGCGGCGCGACCCGCGCCACCGGCGAGAACCGCGCGATCCGGGTGCGATCAGGCGCTCTTGATCCGCGGCGCGACCTTGGCGGCCAGCGCCTCGGGCCGCGTCCCATCCCCCCGCGCCGTCTCTTCCTCGCCGCGCGGTTTCCGAAGGCCAGCCTTCTCACGCAGCTTCTCGTCGATGGCCGTGGCAACGTCGGCATGGTCCTTGAGGAACTGCCGGGCGTTCTCACGTCCCTGACCGATGCGGTTGTCTCCGTAGGAGAACCAGGCGCCGCTCTTCTCGATGACGCCGTGCTCGACGGCGAGGTCGAGTAGCGATCCCTCGCGCGAGATGCCGGTCCCGTAGAGGATGTCGAACTCCACCTGCTTGAAGGGCGTCGCGCACTTGTTCTTCACGACCTTGAGCTTCGTGCGCGATCCGATGATCTCCTCACCCTCCTTGATGGGTGACATCTTGCGGATGTCGATGCGGATGCTCGCGTAGAACTTCAGCGCGCGTCCGCCCGTCGTGGTCTCCGGGTTGCCGAACATCACGCCGATCTTCTCGCGGATCTGGTTGATGAAGACGAGGCACGTGTTCGTCTTGCTCACGATGCCGTTGAGCTTCCGGAGAGCCTGGCTCATGAGGCGTGCCTGGACGCCCATGTGCGCGTCACCCATCTCGCCCTCGAGCTCCGCCCGCGGCACGAGGGCCGCGACGGAGTCGATGACGATGAGGTCGACGGCCGCGCTCCTCACCAGGAGGTCGCAGATGTCGAGCGCCTGCTCCCCGGAGTCCGGCTGGGAGACGAGCAGGTTGTCGACGTCCACGCCGAGCTTCGCCGCATAGGCGGCGTCGAGCGCGTGCTCCGCGTCGATGAAGGCGGCGATCCCGCCCTCCCTCTGCGCCTCGGCGATGACGTGGAGGGTGAACGTGGTCTTTCCCGACGATTCGGGTCCGAACACCTCGACGATCCGTCCTCGCGGAAGGCCGCCGATGCCGAGCGCCACGTCGATCGGGAGGGTTCCTGTCGGGATCACTCCGATGTCCTGGGCGGCTTTCTCGCCCATGCGCATGATCGCGCCCTTGCCGAACTGCTTCTCGATCTGGGAGATGGCCGCTTCGACGGCCCGGGACTTCTCAGACTTCTGCTGAGCCATGGGACTTGCTCCTGTGGTGAGGGCCGCGCGCGAACGGGTCGCCGCGCGGGACGGCCGCGGCCAGCTTCACTGGCTGGTACGCGCCGGGAATGTGGCTTTGGCGAGGGGAAGAGCCGCCGGGCGAGCGCGCGATCTTACTCCAAGGGCCCCCGCGAACGGTCGGCGGGACGGGGCGCCGATGCGCGCCCGCTGTTCAGGCGCTCTCGAGCCGACGGATCCGATCGCCGACGTTCCGGTGGGTCGGACTCTGGCTCTCCACCGCCCGGTAGTGCTCCAGGGCGCGCTCGGTGTCGCCGAGCTCCTCCAGGGCGACTCCCAGATCGAAGTGGAGCCCGAGAAGCTGCTCGGGCGTGTGGCCGTTGCTGTTGATCCCCTGCTCGAACCAGCGGGCCGCCGCCTGCGCTTCGCCCTTTTCCATGTAGCAGAGGCCGAGCATCGAGCAGCACTCCACGGTGCGCCCCTTGTCCGCGCTCGCGACCTGGAACTCGCGGATCGCCTCGTCGACCAGCCCCATCTCCTTATAGGCGATCCCGAGGTTGTAGCGCGTCTCGTAGTCGTCCGCCTCGAGAGCTTCGTCGACGCCCTTCTTGAACTCGCTGAAGATGTCGCCGAGGATCGCCGCGTCGGATTCGGGTGCCTCGGAGGCCGCGCCGGAGTCGACGAGCCGCGCGAGGTCGCCCCCCAGATCTCCTCCGAGATCGCCGAGCGGCTCGTCTCCGAAGACGTTGCCGAGCGCCTCGTGGATCTCCTCGCTCGTGGTCTTGACCGTTGCCGGGGCCGGTGGGGTGGCTGCGATGGGCGCCGGCGCTGGAGGCGGCGCGGGTGCCGGTGCGGTTCGAGGCGCCGGCGCGGGAGAAGCTGCCACCGGCGCGGGCGCTTCGGGAGCGGCGGGTGGCAGAGGCCGCGTCACCGGCCGGGGCTTCGTCGCGATCGACGACATCAACGCATCGACCGCCTTCAGGGGATCGGCAGGCTTGGGCTGGGGCTTCTTGACCTGGGCCTCGAGGCTCGCCAGCAGATCGTCCGCCTTTCGCGGGGCAGGCCTCGGTGGAGCGGCCGCCGGGATCGGGACCGCCTGGCGAGCCGGTACCGGCGGTGGGGCGACGACGCTCGGGCGTGCTTGGACCGGCGGCGGCGCGGGCTCTCGACGGGGCGGGGGCGCGGCGGGTTGCGGTGGCGGCGCCACGGCGACGGGACGTGGCGGCGCCGGAGCCGGAGCTGGCGCGGGCGGAGGGGGCGTGGGAGCAGGCGCCGGACGCACCGGCGGGGGCGCGGGAGCGGCCACCGGCTTGGGCGCGGCGGGCTTCGGCTCCGCGGGCGCGGGCCGGAGGGCCGCGGCCACGAGCGGGTGATCGGGCGCGAGCTTGCTAGCCTCGCGGTAGTGCTCCTGCGCCTTGGCCTGGTCTCCTCGCGAGCGGGCGATGTTCCCGAGGTGGACGGTCTCGACAGCGGCGCTCGCGAAGTCCTGCTTGTCGATGTAGAGGTCGCGGAGCTTCTGGCGCGCGGTGGGATCGTCGGCATAGCGCTCCGTGATGAGCTTGAGCTGATCGATCGCGCGCTCCGTCAACCCGTACTTCGCGAACACCTCCGCGCCGGTGACGTGCTCCGCTATGAACTTGTCGCGCTCCGGATCGGGCTCGGCGGAGGCATCCTCGGCAGCGGCGTGGGGCGCCGTCGGAGGCGGAGGGCTCGGGCCTTCGTCGATCTCGAAGGGATCCGACATCTCCATCTCCGCGAAGTTGTCGGCGTCCACCTCGACCACGGGAGTCCCCACGAAGCTGTCGCTCGACGGGATCTCCTCGATCACCTCGATGGCTTCGGCGGCGGCCGAGAGCGAGATCCCGGGACGAGAGTCCTCGATCTCCTCCATCGGCAGCTCCTGCACGGCGTACTCGACCACCTCGACGCCCTCGTCGGCGGAGAGGTCCATCTCGGGCATGGACGTGCGCAGCGCCGGCTGGATGCCGCGCGACGGGGAGCGCTCCATCTCCGACGGCTGGACGATCTCGGCCTCCGGCTCGATCTCCGAGACCTCGAACATGATCTCGTCCGGGCTCTCGGCCGGGTAGGCAGGCACGGCGACGTTGGCCGACGACTCGGACACCTCCTCCTCCACGAGCTCGACCATCTCCTCCTCCTGGATCTCCACATCCTCGAGGGGGAGCTGGGGAGGCGCGCCGGGAGCGCGCGGCACCTCGACCGTCTCGCGCGGAGCAGCTGGTCGCGGCGGCGCCATGGCCACGCCGAGCTCCTGCAGGCGCGTCCGGTACTGCATGTTCATCGGGTCGGCCTTGGTGAGCTCCTGGAGGGTGCGGATCGCCGCGTCCTTGTTGCCCTCGGCCAGGTAGCCGTCCACGAGCTTGGCCTGCACGCCGAGGAGCTCCATCTCCTCGTCGCGCGACTGATAGATCTCGGCGAGCGCCTCCAGCGCGGGCGTGTACTGCGGCGCGCGGCGCAGGACGTCCTGCACCTGCCGGACCGCCATGTCGACCGCCCCCTCGTCGAGGATGGAGGGCAGCACCAGCTTGAGGCAGCGGAACGCGCTCTTGGGCTCGTTGTTCTTGAGGTAGATCTGGTAGAGGTCGACGAGGTTCTCGCGCGCCGTGAGGTCCTTCTGGTAGAGCTGCGCGAAGACCTTCTCGCACTCGGTGAGATGCCCCGCAGCGAGCAGGCTCTTGCCGAGCAGCTCCAGGATCTCGAGGTTGTCGGGATCGACGCGCAGGATCTCCCGCATGAGCGGAACGGCCTCGTCGTGCCGGCCGTCTTCCGCGAGCGCCATCGCTTCACCGCGAAGCGCATGGACGTTCTCGCGGTCCATCGTACGGGCGCGCTCGAAGACCTGGATCGCCTCCTTGGCCATCCCCTTGCTGAGGAGCTTGTGGCCGATCACGAGGTACTCGTGCAGCGCCTTGTCGATCGCTCCTTCCTTCTGGTAGATGTCCGCGATCCGCGCCCGGATCTTGATGTTGTTGGGCTCGAGCTCGACGACCTTGGCGAACAGCTCGACGGCCTGGCGCATGTCGTTGAGCTTGAAGTAGTGCTCGCCGATGAACTGGTACTGGCTCTTGGCCTCCATCGTGAGGCCCTGCGTCAGGTAGAGATCCGCGAGCTTCTGGTAGATCCCGATGTTGTCGGGATCGAGCTTGTTGATCTTCTTGTAGATCGCGATCGCCTTGAGGATGAAGCCGTCCTGGCAGTAGGCGTCGGCGATCTTCGTGAACTCGGTGATCGCTTCGGGGATCTTGTTGAGGCGGACGTAGAGATCCCCGATCTTGTTCAGGGTGTTCATGTCCGCCGGGTTGTCGTCGACGAGGAGCTTCATCTCGCCGATCGCGTCCAGCAGCTTCCCCTTCTGGAGGTACTTGTCCGCCCTGGCCTGGACCTTCTCGCGGTTGATGCCGCTCTTCTTAGCCATCAGTCGCCGTCATCGTGGAGCTAGCCAGGAGCCTCGATCCGGTCGCGCTCGGACCATTGGGGGAGCACACGTGGCCTAACCTGCGCAAGTTACCAAAGTTTCGTGCATTGTCAACAAACCGCGCGCCGTGGAATCCGGCCCTCGGCAGGGCACGATCCCGCAGCGGGCGATCCGTTCAGGCGGGCGCTGTCGCGGCCCTGCGTTCCTTCACGCGCGCGGCCTTCCCCTTGCGCTCGCGCAGGTAGTAGAGCCGGGCGCGGCGCACGTGGCCGCGTTTCACCACCTCGATCCGCTCGAGGTGCGGCGAGTGGACGGGGAAGATGCGCTCGACGCCGATCCCTGCCGACACCTTGCGGACGGTGAAGGTGGAACGGTTGCGTCCCCGGTGCATGGCGATCACGTGACCCTGGAACACCTGGACCCGGGTCTTCTCGCCCTCGACGACCTTCACGTGGACCTTGACCGTGTCCCCGGGGCGAAAGTCGGGAATGTCCTGCCTCATCTGCTGTTTTTCGATCGCTTCGAGGACGGCGCTCATGTGGAAACCTCCCTGAGAAAACGGCGCGAGATCCTAGCACACCGCGAGGTCAGACGTCGCCCGACGCGCCCCGATCCGCGAGCCGTCCCCCGTTCGGTCCCCGCTACGGCCGCGGCGCTCCGGGGGCGGCGGACACCTCGACGCGTAACTCCTCGAGGATCTCGCGGGCCTCGGCATCGAGCGAGGCCCGCAACAGAAGGTCCGGCCGGCGCCGCAGCGTTCCGAGCAGCGCCTGCTTCTTGCGGAAGCGGCGGACCTTCGCGTGATCTCCCGAGAGCAGGACCTCCGGGACGTCGTGGCCTTCGAACGCCGCGGGGCGCGTGTACTGCGGGAAGTCGAGGATGCCCGTTGCAAAGGAGTCCTCCGCCGCCGATCGATCGCAGCCGAGCACGCCAGGAAGGAGGCGCGTCACGGCCTCTACGACGACGCACGCGGCGAGCTCGCCTCCCGAGAGGACGAAGTCGCCGACGGAGATCTCGAGAGCGCCGGCGATCTCGGCGACGCGCGCGTCGATGCCCTCGTACCGCCCGCAGACGAGGACCAGCCCCTCGCGCCGCGCGAGCGTCTCGACCATCCGCTGATCCAGGGGCTCTCCCTGAGGCGACAGAACCAGTACGGCAGGGTGCCGCGCCGGATCCGCGGCGCGGATCGACCGCAGCGCCGCCACGAGCGGCTCGACGCGGAGGATCATCCCGCCATCTCCCGCAAAGGGAGCGTCGTCGACCGACCGGTGGCGATCCGTCGCGTGATCGCGCAGGTCGTGGACCGTCACCGCGAGCTGGCCGCGCTCGCGCGCGCGGCGCACCATGCCGTGATCGAGCGGCCCCGCGAAGAACGCCGGGAAGATGGTGACGATGTCGATCCTCACGGCGAGGCGCCCTCGATGTCGAGCATGCCCTCCGGGAGCGAGACGATCATGCGCCGCTGCTCGGGCTCGATCGCCTCGACGAACGGAGCGCGGAGCGGGATGAGGGCGCCGCCCTCGAGCTCCACGAAGTCCGCCTCGCCGTAGGCCACGATGGCCTGGACCGTTCCGATGCGGGTTCCCGAGCGATCGAAGACGCCGATGCCCGGGAGGTCGCACATGTAGTGCTCGCCCGAGGCGAGAGCCGGGAGGTCCTCGCGCGGGACGGAAGCTTCGAGTCCGGTCAGCTTTGCGGCTTCCTCGCGGCTGTCGATGCCGCGGAGCTTCACCAGCCACTGCCGTCCGTGACGCCGGGCCGACTGGATGGCGAGCTCGCGTCCCGCCGCGAAGAGCCGCCCGTAGGGGAGCTCGTGGGCGTCGGAGAGCCGCGAGAGCGCGATCTCGCCACCGAGGCCGTGGGGGCGGCGGAACGTCCCGACGAGGACCAAGACGGGAGACCGGTTCTTCTTCCTACTCCACGAGCTCGAGGGCGACCGAGCGTCCGGCCTCCGAGGCGATCGCCGCGACGACGGTCCGCAGCGCCTCCACGGTCCGGCCGTGCTTGCCGATGATGCGTCCCGCATCGTCCTTTCCCACCGAGAGACGAAGGACGGTGCTGTCGTCGCGCGTCTCCTCCACGACGGAGACCTGAGCTTCGTCCTTCACGAGGGCGCGGGCGAGGAGGACGACGAGCGCCTTCACGCCGTGGCGGGCGCCGCGGCGGCTTCGGAGGCGGCGCGAGCGCGCGCCCGGCCGAGAAGCGACTTCACGGTGAGCGACGGCTTCGCGCCCTTGCCGATCCAGTAGTCGGCGCGCGCCACGTCGAGCTGGAGCTTCTCGGGATCGTGCCGGGGATCGTAGAACCCGATCGTCTCGGCGTTCGCCGCGCGCGGCGTCTTCCTCGAGTCGCTCACGACGATGCGGTAGGTGGGTTGATGCGTGGCGCCGAGTCGCGCCAGCCGGATGGCGAGCATTCGAGAGTCCTTTCGTTCCTGTCAGGCAGGGGCCGGGACGCCGCGGGCGAATTGCCGGGCGCGGCCCGGAGAAACGAGCATTATAGATCGGCCTGCCGGCGGCCCCGCGGGCGGCCCGCCAGGGCAAGGTAGCGCACGACGTACTTCCCGATCATGTCCGCCTCGAAGTTGACGGGATCGCCGGGGCAGAGGTCGCGGAGGTTGGTCATCTCGAGCGTGTAAGGGATGAGCGCCACGTCGAGCTCCCGCCGCCCGAGCGCGGCGATCGTCAGGCTCACGCCCTGGATGCCGATCGAGCCCTTCGGGATCAGGTAGGGGGCGAGGCCACGCGGGAAGCGGAACCGGTAGCGCGCGTAGTCTCCCTCGGGGATCGCTTGCACGAACGACCCCACGCCGTCGACGTGTCCCTGCAGGAAGTGTCCCTCGAGGCGACCCGACGCCAGCAGCGCGCGCTCGAGGTTGACGCGCGAGCCCTTCGCGAGGGACCGGAAGCTGGTCTTCGCGAGGGTCTCGGGAGAGAGGTCCACCGAGAACGAGCGCGTCGTCCGGGCGACGACGGTGAGGCAGGCGCCGTTGACGGCGATGCTCTCGCCTTGGTGGAGCTCGCGCGCGATGGGCGTGAGCACGTTGAGCCGCCCCGTCGGTCCGTGGAGGTCTCCGAGGGTCCCCACGCCCTCGACGATCCCGGTGAACATCAGGAAGCCCCCCCTTCGAGGAGCGCCTCGACGCCGAAGACGTCGATTTCGATCAGGACGTCCGTGCCGACACGGCGCGCGACGGGCGGGGGCAGGCGCAGCAGAGCGTCGATCCTCTCCGCCGCGGGTCCGCCGACGGCGGGCGTGCCGTCGCGCCCGCCGAGGAGCGCGGGCGCGGCGAAGACGAGCAGACGATCGATCAGGCCGGCCTTCAGCAGCGCCGCAGCGAGGGTCCCGCCTCCTTCGTAGAACACGCTCTGGATGCCGCGATCGAAGAGCTCCGCGGCCGCGCGCCCGAGGTCGACGCGGCCGTCCGCGCCGGCACCGACGCGGAGCACCTCGACCCCGCGTGCCGCGAGCGCTCTCTCGGCCTTCGCCTCGGCCGCATCGGTGGCGATCGCGAGCACGGGCGTGGAAGCGGCGCCGCTCACGATCGCGGAACCTTCCGGCAGCGAGAGCTTCGAGTCGAACACGACTCGGACGTGGCGCGGCGCCTCTCCTGCCGCCGCCGCGCCGGGCAAGAGACGCGGATCGTCGGAAATGACGGTGCCGATCCCGACGGCCGTCGCGTCGTGCTCGCCGCGCAGCGACCGCGCGAGCGCCCGCGACCACGGGGAGGTGATCCACTTGCTCTCACCCGACGGCGTGGCGCTCCGCCCGTCGAGGGTCTGGGCGGTCTTGAGCACGCCGAAGGGCCGCCGCGTCCTCACGGCGCGCAGGTAGACCGCGTTGAGGCGCGCCGCCTCGCGCGCGAGCCCGCCGGCGACCACCTCGATGCGCGCGGCGCGGAGCTCGGCGAAGCCCTGTCCGTTGACGAGAGGGTTCGGGTCCTCGTGGCAGGCGACGACGCGCGCGATGCCGGCCGCGATGATCGCACGGGTGCAGGGAGGCGTACGGCCCTGGTGGCAGCAGGGCTCGAGGTTGACGTAGAGCGTCGCGCCGCGGGCGGCATCGGCCGCTTCGCGCAGCGCGGGGCACTCCGCATGGGGAGCGCCGGCGCGGGCGTGGAACCCGGTCCCGACGACGCGCCCGTCCTTGACGACGACGGCGCCCACGAGGGGGTTCGGGCTCGTGAAGGGATGCCCGCGGCGCGCGAGCGCGAGCGCCAGCGCCAGGTGGCGCGCGTCGTCTCGGCCAGGGCTCGTCACTCGGGGAAGAGCGAGCGCACGAAGTCTTGGGGATCGAACGGCACGAGATCGTCGATCTTCTCGCCAACCCCCACGTAGCGGATCGGGATCTTGAACTCGCGAGCGATCGCCACGACGATGCCGCCCTTGGCCGTGCCGTCGAGCTTCGAGAGGACGATGCCGGTCACGGGCACGGCCTTCGCGAACTCGCGTGCCTGGGCGACCCCGTTCTGCCCCGTGGTCGCGTCGATCACCAGCAGCACCTCGTGCGGAGCACCGGGCTCTTCGCGGCCGCACACCTTGCTCACCTTCTGGAGCTCCGCCATGAGGGGCTGCTTGGTCTGGAGCCTGCCCGCGGTGTCGACCACGAGGATCGTCGTTCCCAGCTTCTTGGACTCGCGGATGGCGTCGAACACGACGGCGGCCGGATCCGATCCGCTGGCGCGCGCGATCACCGGGACGTCCGCCCGCTTCCCCCAGACCTGGAGCTGCTCGATCGCCGCGGCGCGGAAGGTGTCGGCCGCGGCGAGCATCACCGTGGCTCCCTCGCTCCGGTAGGCCTTCGAGAGCTTCCCGATGGTGGTGGTCTTGCCGTTTCCGTTGACGCCCACGACGAGCACGATGTGCGGGGCGCCCCCCTGCCTGTCCTTGCGCTCGCGCTCCGCGACTTCGAGGATCGCGAGGATCTCGGAGCAGATGAGGGATCGGAGCTGCGCTCCGGTATCGAGCTCGCCCCTCTTCATCTTCTTCTTCGCCGCATCGACGATCGCGGTCGTGGTCTCGACGCCGAAGTCGGCGGCAAGGAGCAGCTCCTCGATCTCGGTCAGCGTCTCCGCCGAGACCTTGACGGTGCGCCGGATGAGGTCCTCGATGGGGGTGTTGAGGACCTGCTTGGTCTTGGAGAGGCTCTCCTTGATCCGCGCGAAGAAGCCGCGCTTCTGCTCGGCCTCGAGCGCGGCCTCGTCGGAAGCAGGTGGGACGGTTGGCGGCGCGGGAGGCTCGGGCGCCCGTGCCTGCGGCGGGGGCGCGGGCGCGCGCGGCGGCGGTGCGGGCGCTCCCACCGCCGGGGTGGAGGAGGGCGGCGCGGCGGCGGGAGGCGGGGGAGGAGTCGGGAGCGGCGGTGGAGGCTCTGGCTCCGCCTTGCGTGCGAATGGGTTCAGCGAGGAGAGGAAGCTCTTCGCCGGACCCGAGGCTGCGGCTGCGCCGTCGGGGACCTTGGGGGCCTCCGCGGGTTCGCTCTTGCTCTTGTCCCTGCGAAACCAGAACCGCACGGATCAGTGCTCGCGCAGGACCTTCAGGTACTCGTTCGCCTTGCCGGCGGTCTCGGTGCCGGGGCAAAGCTCGACGACCTTCTCGAAGGGCGTGCCCGCCTCCTGGTAGCGCTTCTGATCGTAGAGGCACTTGCCGAGGTAGTACTGCGGCGTGCAATCGGCGGCGAACGCCTTCACGCACTTCTCGAACTGGGCGCACGCCTCGCGGAGCCGCCCCTGCTTCTCGAGCGCCATGCCGAGGCCGAGTCCGGTGGTGACCTCGGGCCGTCGCTCGAAAGCCTGCCGGAACGATTCCACGGCCTGGGGGTATTCGCCGTCCTCGAACTGGAGCTTCCCGAGGTTGTAGAGGCACGTCCAGGGGGTGATGTTCGTGGTGATCGCCGCGCACGCGGCGAACTGGGTCTTGGCACCCGCACGATCTCCCTTGCGGTCGAGGACGAGGCCGAGGTTGTTGAGCGCGTCGGCGAACTGGGGGTTGATCTCGACGGCGCGGCGGAAGTGCGTCTCCGCCTCGTCGGCGCGGCCGAGCACGAGGTTCGCAAGACCGATGCTGTTGTGGACGACGCTGTTGCCGGGATCGATGGCGAGGTACTTCTGGTAGCTGTCGATCGCCTCCGGCCATTGCTTGTTCGCGGAGGCGGAGTCTCCGAGACGCTGGTAGGTGCGCGGATCTTCCGGCTCCCGGGCGTCCTTGGTCTTGTTCGAGCGGCCGCCGCGCGGAGGCTTGCTCTCCGGCGCGGGGCACGCGGCGAGCAGCGCGACGGATGCGATACCAAGGAGTGCGGCGAGCCGCGTTGCCTTCATCCTGATGATCCTTTCGTGGACGGGGCAGGCCCCCGTCATGCGCGGACCGTGGTCCCTACCGACTCCGGAGTCAGGAGCCCCAGCACCTCGTAGACCGAGATCTGCTTCTTCAGCCCCTTGAGCTGCTTCGGTCCGAGATCCTGGAGCCGGAACCGGTTCTTCGCGAGCTGCGCGGTCGCCTCGCCGATCATGATGGTGTTGGGGCGCGCGACCGACGACTCGATGCGCGACGCCACGTTCACCGCGTCCCCGAGCACGGTGAAGTCGACGCGCGAGGCTGAGCCGATGTTGCCGACGACGGCGCGCCCGGAGTTGATGCCCGTGCGCACCTCGAGCTTGACGGCGTCGGTGCGCGACTGGTTGAAGATGCGGAGCTCCTCGAGCATCTCGAGGGCGACCTTGATGGCGCGCTCCGCATGGTCCTCCTGGTGGAAGGGCGCCCCGAACACCGCCATGATGGCGTCGCCGATGAACTTGTCGAGGGTCCCCTCGTACTTGAAGATGACGTCCGCCATGATCGTGAAGTAGGTGTTGAGGAGCTTCGCGACCTCGGCCGGCGCCAGCGTCTCGGAGAGCGGCGTGAAGCCGACGACGTCGGAGAAGAGCACGGTGATCTCCATCTCCTTGGCGTCGTCCTCGCCCTCGGCGCTCGACGTGCCCTCGAGGATCCGCTTCACGACGTTCGGGGAGTGGTAGCGCTCGAGGCGGTTGCGCAGGGCCCGCTCGCTCTCCACCGCGGCGTTGAGGCGCGCCCGCTCGATCCCGACGGCGGCGTAGTTGGAAAGCGCGGTGAGGAGCCCGAGATCGCCCTCGGTGAACGTCGCGGTCTTCATCGCGGAATCCACGTGGATGATGCCGATCACCTTGTCCTCGCTCCAGAGCGGCGCGCACATGGCGGAGCGGATCCCGAGGAAGCGGATGGACTCGCCACCGGTGAACCGGGGATCGACCTGCGCGTCGGAGGTCAGGATCGAGACGCGGTCCTTGTAGACGCGATCGGCGATCGTCTTGCTGATGGTGATCTCCGGCTGGACCTCGTTCGTGTCGCGGTACTTCACGACGACAGGCTCGAGCTTCTTGGTCTCCTCCCTGTAGAGCATCAGGAATCCGCGCTCCGCGTGGATGTGCTCGAACACGAGGTTCATCACCATCTCGAGGACGTCCTGGAGCGGCTGCACCTTGATGAGCGCCTCGGCCACCTTCGAGAGGACGATGAGGATCTTGTTGCTCTCCTCGATCTCCCGGAGGCGCTTGTCGGCGGGCGGCGGCGTGAGCCCCGGACGTCCGGGCGCAGGGAGGAGGCCTCCACGTACTTGCGGAGGTCCTGGACCGAACGGATGATGGTCCCGGAGTCGGACGAGAACTCCTTCTCCTCGGAGAGGATCACCTGCTCGCGCCGGGCGTCGTGGAACCGGAGCGAGAACTTGCCGAGCGTGACCTCGTCGCCGTCCGAGAGCTGGGTCTTGGTGACCGGCACGCCGTTGACGCTCGTGCCGTTGGTGCTCCCGAGGTCGACGAGCATGCACTTGTCCTCGGTGGCGATCAGCTTGGCGTGGTTGCGGCTGATGCCGAAGTCGCCGCCGATGGTGAGGCTGTTGTCGGGCGCGCGCCCGATCAGCACCTCCTGGGCGCCGAACTCGAAGACCCGCGGCTGTCCCCGCTCCATGTAACGCAGTTGATAGAGGGGCTTGCTTCCTGGGTTCGGTCCGGGCATGGCGAGACGGCGCCGCGACGGTACGCCGCGCGCGCAAGCCGTCGATTATAGCCGCTCCACCGCTCCTCTCCGTACGCCGCCGGGTCGCGACGCCGTGGTTAGAGCGTCGAGAACGACAGCAGCGCGACTGCGCTTCCGACGACCGCGAGGATCCCGACGATGCACAGGCGCACGATCGGCGTGAGCTTGACGGCGCGGGGCTCCGCGCCCCGCGCTCCGGCGATGAGGATGACGAGCCCACCGAAGAGGCTTCCGACGAGCGCCCCGGCCCAGGGCACCAGCCACCCACGCCGTACCTCGGCCGCGAGCAGCGGGCTCGGGCTGATCGCCGATCCCTTCATCGCGCGCAGGCGCGCGCGCGCCGCGGTCCCGCCCGAGCCGAGCGACAGCGACACCGTGTGGATCTCGCCGTCGGCGCCACGCGGGGCCTGGAAGGTGATCCGGTACAGTCCCGGGAGCCCCTGCGCGATGCGGCGCACCACCTGGCCCACGGCCTCGTCGATGGCGCGATCCTCCGTGATGACCAGCGGGTAGATCGGGATCGTGAATCCCTTGAGGCTGTAGGCCTTGCCGGGCGGCGGCGGCGTGCCCGGGTAGTGGATGGCGCTCACGATGAAGATGATCGCGGAGCGGCTGGGATCGGCGGCGGTGGCCTTCTCCGCGACGACGGTCAACGACCCGAGATAGGACGTCCCCTGTCCCGGCGGAACGTTGGTGATGGCGGTGCTCACCTTCTCCCGGTTCTCCTCGAGCGGCAGCTCCTCCCGCACGCGCTGATCGAAGGAGTAGACGGCGATGGGGCTCCCCGACGGCAGGCTCTCCGCGGCGAGCCCGGCGGCCTTGCGCACGGCGTGCGTGTCGCGGGCGGAGAGGTCACCGGATCGATCCATGAGGAGGAAGACCGGGGCGGGCCGAACCGTGCCCGATCCCGTGCCGATGGGAGATTCGATGGCCATCTGGGCCACGGGCTCTCCGTCCCAGCGCAGATCGAAGTCGCGGGCGATCAGCCCGGCCTGGTCCTGGCCCCGGCCGTCGGTGACCCGCACGTCGAGGCGGACGACCGGGAGGTCCTTGATGTCGAGCCTCCGCATCTCCACCGTCTGCGCCGCGGCGGACGCCGCGAGGACGGCCGCGAGCTGGGCCGGGAGGAGAATGCGGTCACGAGCCATGCGCGGAGGGGAGCGGCGTCGCGTCGTGGCGCGGCTCGGGGCCGCTCGGCAGCGTCGTCGGGTCCACCGGCGTCGCGTCGGGCGATGCCGGCCGGACGGTCGCCTCGAAGAAGACCTGCAGCTTGGTCTTCCCCCTCTTGAGGACGTCGCCGTGGTGGACGGGGCTCTTCTTGACCGGGCTCCCGTTGATCGCCGTCGGGTTGGTGTGGGCCTGGTTGATGAGCACCACCTCGCGGCGCTTGCGCGACCACGCCAACACCGCCTGCTTGCGGCTCACCGTGGCATCGAGGAGCTCGACGTTGTTCTTGCGCGTGTCCCCGCGGCCGAGGTAGACCCGATGCCGCTCGACGACGATCTCGCGTCCCTTGTCGGGACCGTCGATGACCGAGAAGCGGAACCGATCCCCCTCGGCGTAGGGTCGCGCGGGCACCGCGGGCCGCCGCGGTGGGGGGGGCTTCTTCCCTCCTGGCACGGCGCCGTTCTCCGCGAGGACGGGCAGGTATTCGGTCCTTCGCTTGCGGTGCAGGGAGAGCTGCCCGATGACGTCGAGAGACAGGACGAACATGAAGAAGATCCCGATGAGCGCGAGCACCGCGGTGGTCAACACCGACGGGCGATCGGGATCGGTGTGCTTGGTCTCGATGAGGTAGGGCACCAGCACGTTGGACTCGTTCTGCGCGACCTGTGCGTAGAGGCGCACCCGGCCTCCCGCGCGCGGCAGCGAGCTCGTGCGCACCTCGATGGAGCGGCCCGAGGCGTCGGAGAGCGTGTAGGAGCGCGGCCCGCCGGGGCGATCGTCGATCCCCTGGACGGAGCCCTCCAGGAGGAGAGGCTTGCCGAGGAACGTCGTGGGGTCGGCCTGGATCTGATCGATGTACGCGGAAGGGATGGTGGCGCGCGTGAGCGCGCAGCCGGAGAGGAGGAGCGGGAGCGCCGCGGCGAGAAGGGCGCGGCGGCGCACGCTACTCCTCCTTGAGGGCGCGCGACATCAGGTCCCGGATGCCGTCCCGCGGCGCCTTCTGCTGGTAGAGGACCTTCCACACCTCGGTCACGATCGGCATCTCGACGCCGTGCTTCTGCGCGAGCTCGTATCCCGACTTCGCGGTCTTGACGCCCTCGGCGACCATCTTCATGGCGATCGCCTCGGAGAGCTCGCGCCCCTCGCCGAGCTTCTGCCCGACCGCGCGGTTGCGCGAGAGGTGGCCGGTCGAGGTGAGCACGAGATCGCCGAGCCCGGAGAGCCCCGCCGCCGTGCGCTCGCTTCCCCCGAGAGCCTGGGCCAACCGGCCGATCTCCGCGAGCCCCCGTGTGATGAGGCTCGCCTTGGTGCTGTGTCCGAGGCGGAGCCCGTCGACGACGCCCGCCGCGATGGCGATGACGTTCTTCATCGCCCCGCCGATCTCGACGCCTCTCACGTCTCCGCCCGTATAGCAGCGGAAGTGATCGTTGCTGCACGCTGCCTGGACGACCTTGGCGTCGCGGTGGCTCGTCGATGCCACCACGACGGCGGTGGGATGACCCGACGCCACCTCGAGGGCAAAGGAGGGTCCCGAGAGCACCGCGATGCGCGGCGCCCCGCGCGCGATGAACGACTGCTCGATCACCTCGCTCATGCGCGAGAGCGTCCCGTTCTCGATCCCCTTGACCGCCGATACCAGGATCGCCTTCTCGGGAACGTGGCTTGCCGCGGCCATCAGCACCGAGCGCACGCCGTGGGATGGCATCGCGAGGATGCAGATCTCCGCCTTCGCGACCGCCGCGGCGGCGTCCGCCGTCACCGTGACCCCCTTCGGGATCTCGATGCCTGGGAGGTAGTCCTCGTTGCGGCGCGTCTCGGCGATCTGCGCGGCGAGCTCGGGCCGGCGCGCCCAGAGAGAGACCTTGTGGCCGTTCTCCGCGAGGAGTCGCGCCAGCGCCGTTCCCCAACCGCCCGCTCCCATCACCGCGACGATCTTCTGGCTCATGCTCTCTCCCGGCTCATGCGGCCGCCTTCTCGCCCACGCGCCTCTCGGTCCCGCGAAGGAGGCGCAGCACGTTCTCGTAGTGCCGGCCCACGATCAGCGCCGCCGCCAGGGCGGCTGCCGCCACGGTCGGGAGCGCGCGTCCCGACGCCAGGCACCCGAAGGGCACGAGGAGCGCGGCCGTCATCGAACCCACCGACACGTAGCGCTTCCACGCCACCACCATGATGAAGACCCCGAGGGCGAGCACCGCCGCGCCCGGCGCCAGGGCCAGGAACACTCCGAGCCCCGTCGCCACGCCCTTGCCGCCCTTCCCCTTGAGGAACACCGGGAAGCAGTGGCCCGTCACGCACGCGGCTCCCGTCACAGCGGCCGTCGTCCCGCCAGCCACGCGGGCCGCGGCGAATGCGGGTCCGAAACCCTTGCCGACGTCGAGCAGGAGCGTCAGGAGCGCCATCGCCTTCCCCTGGCTCCGGAGCACGTTGGTCGTGCCGATGTTGCCGCTCCCCACCTTGCGGATGTCCACCCCGCGCGCGCGCGCCACCAGGAGGCCGAACGGGATCGAGCCCAGCGTGTAACCGGCGAGCGGGAAGACGACGGCCGGAGCGAGGCTCATCCCCTAAGCGTACCCTGCCGTGCCGGGCGCGCAAGATGCGTGGCCGGCGCTCGATTGACGCTCCCGCGCCCCGAAAGTACGATCCTCGCCCCACTCTCCCGGGCGGAAATCCCATCTACATCCTCGGCATCAATAGCAACATCCACGACTCCGCGGCCTGTCTTGTCAAGGACGGGGCGGTGGTGATGGCGGTGGAGGAGGAAAGGCTGTCGCGGGAGAAGCACAGCAAGGCGTTCCCCAGGCTGGCGACGCTCGCGTGCCTGAAGGAGGCGGGGATCGGCATCGGCGAGCTCGGCCACGTGGCGTTCTGCTTCGACCCCTGGGTCGGGATCCCTCACATCGCGACGCACTTCTTCAGGAACCTCCCGAAGTCGTTGCAGCTCCTGAAGGACCGGGTGTCCGGCGGGTACGTCGACATGTTCCGCATGAAGAGCGTGCTGGAGCGTTCGCTCGAGCTCAACGGCGACCCGCGCACTTTCCGCTTCCACTTCGTGGAGCACCACATCGCCCACAGCGCGTCCGTGTTCTACGTGAGCCCCTTCGACGAGGCGGCGATCCTCTCGATCGACGGGGTCGGGGAGTGGGCCACCATCGTGGAGGCGAAGGGGCAGGGGACGTCCATCAAGAAGCTGAAGGAGATCGGGTTCCCCCACAGCCTGGGTCTCCTGTACCAGGCCGTGACCGTGCACCTGGGCTTCCGGGGCAACTACGACGAGACGAAGGTGATGGGCCTGGCGAGCTACGGAGATCCGGAGCGGTACCGCGCGCTCTTCGAGGACGTCCTTCGCCTCGGGCCCGGCGGCGCGGTGACCGTGAACCGCGACTACATCGCCTTCGACCGCCAGGGCCACCACCGCATGCTGTCCGACCGCTTCGTGGAGGCGGCGGGTCCTCCGCGCGCCTTCGCCGATCCCATCGACAAGCGCCACGAGGATCTGGCGTCGGCGCTGCAGAAGCGCCTCGAGGAGGCGGGGGTCCACGTCGCGCGCGACCTGCGGGAGCGAAGCGGCTGCCGGAACCTTTGCCTCTCCGGCGGCGTAGCTCTGAACTCGGTGATGAACGAGCGAATCCGCCTCGAGGCGGGGTTCGACGACGTCTTCGTCCAGCCGGCGTGCAACGACGCCGGCACCGCGATGGGCGCGGCGCTCTGGATCGAGCACGCCCTTCTCGGGGGCCGCCGCTCCTACGTGATGGAGAGCCCCTACATCGGCCCCGGCTACGACGAGGCGGAGATGCGCGCCGCGCTCCTGGAGGGAGGCGTCGCCTCCGAGGAGCCGCCCGATCTCGTGGAGCGCGTCGCGCGCCTCATCGCGGACGGCAACGTCGTCGGATGGTTCCAGGGAAGGTCGGAGTGGGGCCCGAGGGCGCTCGGCAACCGCTCCATCCTCGCGGACCCGCGCCGGAAGGACATGCGCGAGATCCTGAACGTGAAGGTGAAGCACCGGGAGACCTTCCGGCCGTTCGCCCCCATCGTCCCTCTCGAGCGTTGCGCGGAGTTCTTCGATTGCGACAAGCCGTCGCCCTACATGCTGTTCGTCACCAGGGTGAAGCCGGACAAGCGCGAGGTGATCCCGGCGGTGACCCACGTCGACGGCACGGCGCGCGTGCAGACGGTGACCCGCGCGGTCAATCCGAGGATGGTCGATCTCCTGGGCGCCTTCGAGCGCATCACCGGCGTGCCCGTCCTCCTCAACACCTCGTTCAACGACCGCGGCGAGCCCATCGTCTGCTCCCCCCGGGACGCGATCCGCACCTTCAAGAGCACGCGCATCGACGCGCTCGTGCTCGGATCCCATCTGGCGCTGAAGAGCGCTTCGTGACGCGAGGGGACCGTCCCCGCCGCAAGAGAGAAGGAGAACGCTCATGGCCGACGTCATCGACTACGAAATCGTGGGTGAGGACCTCCAGGGCATCATCATCGAGCTCGATCCGGGCGAGGGAGTGCAGGCCGAGGCGGGCGCCATGCTCTACATGGAGGACGGCATCGAGATGCAGACCTCGACCGGCGGCGGGCTCTTCAAGGGCTTCAAGCGCATGCTGTCGGGCGACAGCTTCTTCATCACGACCTTCCTGCACAACGGGCGGGGCAAGGGGCACGTGGCGTTCGCCGCGCCCTATCCGGGGAAGATCATCCCCGTCAACCTACCCGACTTCGGCGGCACGTTCATCTGCCAGAAGGACTCGTTCCTGTGCGGCGCCTCGGGCATCGACATCTCGATCGCCTTCACCAAGAAGATCGGCGCGGGGCTCTTCGGTGGAGAGGGTTTCATCCTCCAGAAGCTCGCCGGCGACGGGATGGTGTTCGTCCATGCGGGCGGCACCATCATCCAGAAGGACCTCGGCCCGGGCCAGTCGCTGCGGATCGACACCGGTTGCATCGTCGGTTTCCAGCCGTCGGTGAGCTACGACATCAAGTTCGTCGGCGGCTTCAAGAACGCGCTCTTCGGCGGGGAGGGACTGTTCTACGCGCTCCTCACGGGTCCGGGGAAGGTGTTCCTCCAGACGCTTCCGTTCTCCCGTCTTGCCGATCGGATCGGTTCCGCCGCCCGCTTCGGCGGCAGGCGCGAGGAGAACAAGGGGATCGCGGGCCTCGGCGGGAGCCTCCTGGGCAACATCCTGAGCGGAGGGGAGTAACTCCCCCCCGCTCCGAGCCCGTCTACGGCATCGACCCACCGGCCACGGTCGCTCCGTAGGTGGTCGTGTAGGCGAGGAAGTCGGATCCCGCGATCATCGTGTAGGCGCCGCCGGCGTACCGGAACGCGCGCAGCCGCCCGTCGACGGCGGGATCGGGTCCGAGCCCCACCTGAGTGTCTGCCGTCCCATCCCCGGTCCAGTCGCTTCCGGCCACCCAGATCCCGTAGCGCGGCACCGGGAAGACGACCATGCTGCCGCCGGGCAGGGCGCTCACGGCCGACCCGTCGTAGTTGAAGGTCCAGATCTGCTGGAAGACGTTGGGACCCGGGCCGCCCCCGACGAGGATCTCGTCGAAGCCGTCGACGTCGACGTCCGGTCCGGCAACCGTTGCCCCGTAGTAGGTGTTGCTGGCGACGAGTGCAAGGAGCGACGTGACGCCGCCGGGCTGCACGGTGAAGCCGCGGACGTTGGACGAGAAGGCGGGTCCGGGCCCGGGCGCGGCCAGGATCTCGCGCGCCCCGCCTCCGGCGAGCTCCGCCGTCGCGCCGTTCGCGCCCCACTTCAGGGTGCCGAAAGCGAAGAAGCTGACGTTCTTCATCGGCGACAGCGCGGCGCCGTCGTAGTTCCAGCCGCGCACGTGCGGCCCGAAGACGCCTCCAGCTCCGGGCGTGCTGACGATCTCGTCGATGGCGTCGCCATCGAGATCCCCCGCGGACACCTTGACGCCGTAGCGCAGCGTGCCGTACGCGTAGTAATTGACGCCGTTGATGGGCATCGTCGACGACTCGAACCCACGCACCTGCGGCCCGAACGTCGGCCCAGGCCCGGGACCCGCGAGCACCTCGCCGCTGCCGTCGCCGTCGACGTCGCCAGCCCCGACGTTCGTGCCGGAGTTGCCGGCGGCGAAGGCGACGATCTCCGCGCGCATGACCGCGGAGGCATCGAAGATGCGGACGAGGTTCGCGTTGCCAGGTCCAGGTCCAGGACCCGCGAGCGTCCGTGACGACGGCACCGTGCCCGTGTAGGAGGTGTCGAGCGTGTAGGGGCCCTGCCGGCCGGAGGGCGAGACGTTGACGTGCAACCGGTACATGCCGGCCGCCGCGGCCGACGCCACGCTGACCGTCTCGGTGCTCCCCGATCCGTTGCTCGAGTCGATCAGCGCCCGCGGGGTCGTAGAGAGCCAGGCCGAAATCGCCGTCGGCGGGATTGAACGAGATCGTCGCCGTCAGCGCGTCGCCGGCCTGGAGGTTCATCCCGAAGTAGTCGTCGTTGTCGCACCACTGGAGCGCGTAGCTGAGGGTGCCCGCCGGGATCGCCGCCGCGGTGCCGAACGTGTCGTTGGGCTCGTAGGCATCGTCGGTGCAGTTCCCGCCGCCCCCGTAGGGCGTCACGCAGGGAGCGTTGTCGGCTCCGCCGCGGATCACCACCTGCTCCTCGGGGCTGAAGGTCAGGATCTTGCTCGCCACCAGGTGGCAGTACGACATGATCGTCCCCACCTGCGGGACGACCGGACCGCTGTAGCAACCCGATTCCTGGTTGTAGCACTTGTCGATGGGCGGCGTGTAGCAGTGCGTGTGCGGCGAGCCGAAGTTGTGGCCGGTCTCGTGGCTCACGACGTCGGCGTCCCACGTGTAGTTCGAGTTCGGATAGGTGTAGACGGCGTCGATGCCCGAGACGGCGTAGCCGAAGGAGTTGTTGCAGAGCACGTCGAGGTAGGCGATCCCGCCGAAGTTTTCCTTGCTCATCAGATGGGCGATGTCGCGAGGCACGCTCCCCATGTTGGCGGTCCAGTAGTTGATGAACTGGGTCAGCACCGTGTAGCTGTCGGTGCCGGTGTAGGGATCGGCCGTGGTCCACACGCGCAGGTAGGTCACCGTGATGACCGTGTCGACGTCGGTCTGATAGATCGTCGAGACCGCCCCCATGAGGCTCGTGATGTAGGCCGTCGCGCCGGACGTACCGCCGAAGAAGTCGTAGAGGTTCTTGTCGGCGTCGATCGCCATCTCGACCTCCAGCGTCACGTTCGGGCCCCTTCGCGCCGTCGGCGGCGCCGTCGTGTCGCGCGGAGTGCCGAGCCACTGCGCCACCTCGTCCACGGCGCATTTCCTCGAGCGCGACGGCGGCGGGAGCTCCGAGAGGCTGACGATGCGATGGACACCGGATGCCGGGTCCGGGACGATCTCGTACGTCGCGTCCGCCGTGCGCACGAAGCCGTGCACCTCGTCCGTGCCGCAGGAGACGTAGACCAGCGAGCGCTCGTCGCCCAGGAGCGATCCGTGACGCAGGATCAGATCCGGGCGCGGGATGGCGACGTCGCCATCGCCCGTCGCGGCGACGACGCGCGCGTCTTCCTTGAAGACGTCGAACCGATCGAGACGCGCGATGGCCTCCCGCCCGCCGGGAAGCTGGAGCGCGAGGTGGACGGTCGGAGCGGGCGCGCGCAGGACCTGGATCGCGCCGCGATCGAGGATCGTGCCGGCGAGCGCGAGGCTCCCGGACGTGCCGACGAGGCAGAGAAGCGTCAACGAGCGAGCCGTCCTGTTGGCCATCACGAGCCTCCTCGCAGGGTGTTTCTGAGATGATAGCACCGTGGCCGAAGCGACGCGGCGACCATCGAGCCCGGACGCGGAAGAGATCCTCGGGCTCTACTTTCCCGTCCTCGACCACGGCTTCGTCGCCCTCATCGACTACATGGGCACCGACGCCTGCATCGAGCGCGCGGCCCGCGTCAGCTACGGCTACGGCACGCGCAAGGCGAGCCTGACGCGGGGCCTCCTGCGCTACCTGCGCCGCCATCACCACACGACGCCGAGCGAGATGGTCGAGCTGAAGTTCCACTGCTGCATGCCGCTCTTCGTGGCGCGCCAGTGGATCCGTCACCGGACGGCCTCGGTGAACGAGTACTCGGGAAGGTACTCGCTGATGCCGATGCTCTTCTACACGCCGCCGGGCGAGAAGATCGGCAAGCAGAGCAAGCAGAACAACCAGGGGCGTAGCGACGAGGCGGTGGACGCCGATCTCCGCGAGGGCGCGATCGAGCGCTGGAACACGATCCGCGAGGCGGCATCGGAGGCCTACGCCTGGATGACGACGCACGAGGTGGCGCGGGAGCTGGCGCGGATCGACCTGCCGCTTTCCACGTACACCCAGTGGTACTGGAAGATCGACCTCCACAACCTCCTGCACTTCCTGACGCTCCGCGTCGATCCGCACGCGCAGTGGGAGATCCAGGAATACGGCCGCGTCATGGCCGGCATGCTGAGGCGCGTCGCCCCGCTGTCCTACGAGGCATGGATCGACTACGACGTCTGCGGCGCGCGGCTCTCGCGCATGGAGCTCGAAGCCCTGCGCGGCGTCCTGTCGGTTCGGGAGGGGGCCCTTGCCGCCAGGGAGAGGACGCTGGGCCGCGAGGAGCTGGAGGCGTCCGGGCTGTCGAAGCGGGAGATCGACGAGCTCCTTGCCAAGCTGGCGCCGGCGACCGTCCCGCGCTTCGAAGTCGATCCCACGCAGGCTCGTTCGGGGGAGTCCTTCGCCGAGACCTTCGCGCGGAACGTCCCGAGCGTCGACAAGCCACCTCCGGAGAGTTGATTGGCGGCGTAAGATCGGCCAAGGCCAAACTGGGAGAACAGGTCATGACCTCTACACTGATGATGTCCGTCGCAACCTTCCTGATGAATGCGAAGCCCGGGGCCGCCGCTCGCGGCGGCGGGAGTCAGTTCGCGGACATCGCCATCGCCTTCTTCTCGGTCTTCATGGGGGGGTTCATCGTGCTGGTCGTCGTGTCGAAGATGGGCGGCGACATCGATCTCTCCAAGGGAGTCATCCTGTCGGCGCTGCTCGGCGGCGCCGGTCTCGCCATGACGCAGATGCTCAACCTCGACCCGATGGTCGCTGCCATCGCGATGGGAGTCGTGACGCTCGTGCTTTCCGTCGCCGGCGCGAGCTTCACGCCGAAGACGGGAGTGATCGCGGGCGTGCTGATGGCCGCGCTCGAATACGCCGTCGCCGGGAAGATGTTCTTCTAGAGAGCCGTTGAAGA
>JAXLQT010000032.1:0-69107 GCA_046331505.1 Acidobacteriota bacterium | reverse complement strand
CCGTGGACAACACGGGGAATAGGACCGCCGTCGACGAGGCGGGGGAGATCGGGGCGCGGCACGTCGATTGGGGCTACGACGAGGAATACAAGCTGACCAGCGAGACGATGTACCCTTCTGGTCAACCGCTGAAGGACGTCGCCTTCGATTACGACGACGTGGGGAACCGGCTGAAACGCCTCGACGATACTGTGCAGACGCAGGACTTTGCTTACGACCACAACGACAGGATCGTCGCGCTGAACGGTCAGCCCTTCCTCTATGATGGCGAGGGGAACACGCTCTCCGACACCGCGAACGTCTACACATGGGACCTAGAGGACCGAATGCTGAGCGCAGAAGGAGGAGTGCATAGCCTCGAGAACAGCTATGACGGTGACGGGATGCGGCTCTCGAGTCTCTTAGATGGACTTCAGACGACATTTTCGATGGACCCAAACACTGATCATTACCGCGTGCTGGAGGAGCAAACCACGACCGGTACCCTAAGTGTCTCCTACGCGTATGGGAAGGCCTTGCTGAAGCAAAGCGTGGGACCGCGTTTCTATCTCGCCGATGCCAGCAACACCACCAGGGCCCTGGTAAGCAGTACTCAAGCATTAACGGACACGTACGCCTTTGAAGGATTTGGCCGCGAAGCCTCATCCTCCGGTACCTCCGCAAACAGGTATGGCTTCGCTGGCGAGGAGACGACCGACGGTCTTATCAACTTGCGCGCACGTCAGTACTCTCCAGCTGTTGGTGCATTTCTTTCTGCAGACCGCTTCCTTGGACTCTTCCGGCAGCCACGCTCACTTCACCGCTATGCGTATGCGGGGGTCAATCCGATCAACCGAAATGACCCGAGCGGACTGTTCTTCGGAGAGGTCTCCATTTCTCTCGCCGTCTTCGGCGTCCTTCTGCAGGTAAAGGGCGCCACCCCACCGGCTGTTGCTGCCGACATGGACATCTACACTGAGGGATGCGGGACGGTCAGCAACGAGATCAAGACTGCGATGGACCTCGTTCGTCAGAAGATTGACACAAACCCACCACCCTCCACCTGTGCACAGGACCCTGGAGGTCGGGTTGTGCCGTGCAATGGCTTGGTCCATCGCAAGATAGTAATCACGTGCACCAACGAGTTCGAATGCGCTCATTCAAGCCCGGGGATTTTCCCTATTGGTAACCCACCTGACTTTCCGCTACGTATCTACATCGGACGGCGTCAGTTCATCTGTCCGGGCTGCAACTCGCTACCATGCACGATCCTTCATGAGCTGTGGCACCAGGGGACGGGGCTTGAGACGGAGAACGGGCTTCCGGATCGATACGCCCAGGCGTGTTGGAATCCGACCTCGGGGAAGAAGTGCCAAGCACGGGACAAGCCGGGGGACTGCCGAGACACCGGCGAGAATCCTTTCGACGACTTCTGATGAGCGCGGTCTTCGTTGTGGGAGTTGTTGGAAGTATTGTCGCGACCCTACGAGACCCGCAGGGGACGCGGGTGCCGGCTGCGGCGGCCAAGCTTTGGAGGCTTGGGTCTGCGGCGGAGTGGCGGCCGATACCCATGGCCGATGACGTCCGAATAAATGCGGAGGGACAGCTGGTATTCGCTCGCCAGGAGCGGGAAGTGGTCCTGCTGCTTGTGCAACCGATGGACCGGCCGCCACACGTTGAGCGTCTCACGCGCATCCCTGCTGATGCCTGGGACCTAACCCTGAAGGCGGGGGGAACGTTGTGTGGAAGGGTGGTCGATGCTCGCACCGGAGATGTGATTGCAGGGGCGCAGGTGGAATTGTGGGTCGACGAGGTCCCTGAGCCGGTGATGACGACGGCAACGGATCTCAGGGGACGGTTTTGGATTGGGGACGCCGAAGTTGGCCGTTGCCGGATACGCGTACTCGCAAGCGGGTATACGCTCACAGAAGTGTCAGCGTTGGTGCGCACGACTCCCGGCCCGCCCATTAACCTCGTAATGAGATCTGGGAGGCCTCTCTCGGTCTGCCTGGAGGGTCAGGGTGGTGATGTGATTTCGGACGCAATGGTGCTATTGAGTTGCGTCGATTGGGGAGGTTCAGGAAACATCTATGGACGAACGGATGCGCAGGGTCGATTCCAGCTGGTATCCGCCCCGCCCTGCGTTTCAATGGTGGTGACGGCAGTCCATCCGGACTATCAAGTCGTGACCGAGGCGCCCTTGATCTTGATACCAGCTACAGGTACACCTTCGGAGGGGGACGTGCGCCTTTCGCGAGGTGCGCGCGTGCGGGGCCGGGTTGTGGACCCGCAGGGTCTCCCGATTGGGGGGGCTATGGTTCACGGTGGCCCAGCTGTTGACTGGACCACAGCCGAGGGGACGTTCGACTTGTGGTCGGTTCCCGACGGAGTCGTGACGCTCCGCGCTGAGGCGGAGGGATGGCTGCCGGCGGAGCGGAGCGTCGTCGTCGAGGATCGACTAACTCGAGTGAGCGACGTGGTGATGAAACTAGAGCAGGGTGGGAACGTCAGCGTCGTGGTGGTCGATGAGTTGGGAGTACCAATTTCGGGCGCTCGCGTGTCCGTCTATTCGGGCGGCAGGGGTGCGACCGGCCGGACCGATGGGAAGGGCCTAGTGCATGTCGGCGGTGTTGCCGCCGGTCGTCTGTCGGTAAACGTCGCCGCGCCGGGTTTCGAGGAAGCAACCACCGTCGAGCCATCTGGGATGGCAACGGCGCATATTCGCTTGAAGCGTGCGGCCTGCGTTGACGGGCGCGTGGTCAATGAGCACGGCGACGGGGTCCGAGGCGTGATGGTTCGCGCGACCAGGACGGGAAGTCGTAGCGGTCCTGTTGCCGGGGAGCGATCGTATGGCACTACAACGGACGTGCGCGGGTGGTTTACGATCGATGGGTTGCCAACCGGGCCCTATGTCGTGTCAGCCACCGTGGCGGATGGTGGCTGCGAAATTGCCGCAGAAGATTCTTCGGTTGTGTTGCGTGAAGCCGGGCACCCTTGCGTGCCGATGACGATTGCAATAACGGAGTGTCCGGCGATTCCCTGGACGCCCGATGCGGCAGAGGCGGCCATCCTTGCTGGGCGGGTCGGCGGCACGAAGCTGCAAGGTCGGTGACGTGGTGACGCGGTACGAGGGTTGTCGGAAACGGTCCCCTTTGCAGCAGCGGGGGCGCCTCTCGTAGTGGCGCGGGTCCTGGGCGTCAACCGCCGAGACCCTTTGCAGCAGCCCGCGGAGGCGCGCCTTCGGGCAGGAACAGGAAGGCCGCGGCTTGACCCCTTGGTCTCCGCGTCAGCATCACGGCCGCGGCCACGTTCCCGCCCACCCGCCCGCCACTGGCGGGCGTCTTTCTCCGGTGGCGGGTCGGCGTCGCGGCGCTTGCAGTTGCGCGGTCGTGGCCCCACCCCACGTCCGCGCGCAAGCGCCGCGCCGCCGCCCCGGCTGGCGTTGACGCTGGACCGCTTCTTCTCGTCGGGCTCCCCCGCCCGCCCGGCCGGCTTCTGCATCGCGAGCGGCTCGGTGGAGAGCCGTGCGCTCAAGGTTCTTCGCGTGACGCCCGCGCGATTCAACGTAACGCTCGGATCAATATCGCACTTTGCCGTCTGTCACGGCCGCTGCAAAGCAGCTCGGCGGTGACGTTCGCGGCTGAAGGGGCAGCGGCCGCGCCAGCCGTCAAAGTCCGATATTGCGCGCTACGTTAAATCGCGCGGGCTTCCTGCGTGCGGAGCCAGAGATGATCCGAGCGTTGCGCCGCGGCGCGCCCGGCTTCAGTGTTCGTCGCGCCGGTGGGAGATCTCGAAGGTCGGTCAACGCCGGCCGCCCGTCCGCCCCCCGCGAGGCGGGGGGCTCCCACGCTGGAAGCGGCTTCGCCGCACGTCCGCCACTGGCTCGCGGTGCGTCTGGCCGTCGTCTTCGCGTTCGGTGCCATACCTCGTCTGGCCGAGAGCGATCGCGAGCTCCGATCGCGGTGGCACGATCGCAGCGTGTCGCGAGCACGAGCATGGGGATCGGCGGCTGGGAAGAAGAGAGCTGGGGGCGGCGACGGGGAGTGCGTGGCTGGCGCCGGCGGGTCGCGCGATCCGTCGGAGTGCGGCAACCCGGCATCGTCCTTTCCGAGGGAGATCCCACGGTGGGAGCTGGCCACAGCCTCGCTTCGACGCCACCCAGGATCTCGCCCGGCGCAGCGACCGCGCGCGCTCACCAAGGAAGGCCGGCGCCGCCCAGGACAACGCCGATCGCCCGATGCGAGGGCCATGGGAGCGGGGCGCCCTCGAGCGGAGTTGTTGCTGGAGCTGGGTTCCCTGGAGCCCGCCCGTTTAACAGAGCGCCAAATATCGGGCTTTGGCGACTGGCGCGGCCGCTGCCTCCCTTCAGCCGTGACGTAATCGACGGCCCAGATGCAGCGGCCGTGACAGGCGGCAAAGCCGGATATTTGGATGGCGTTCTGTTGAACGGGCGGGCGGCGAGAAAGTGTGGCGGTCAGGATCCCGGCGCGCCCCGCTCCTCGCAGCAGCCCACCGTGAGTCGCGCCGGCCGGCGAGCGAGGAGGCCAACGCGAAGTGGTCGGGCCAGGATCCACGCCGCGTGCGGGCGGCACACGCTTGCGCGAGCGGCGCGGAAGGGGCCGCGGCGCTCGCCAACACAACCTCCGTGACGCCCGCACGCCATCGGCGCTGCGACGGCGGCAGTGGCGGGTGGGTGCGGGTGAAGAGGCCGCGGCGACGATGATCGACGCGAAGACCACGGGTCGAGCCGCGGCCTACATGTTGTCGATGCCGAACGTGCGGGTGCCGCTGGTTCGAAAGCAGAGGCACTTTTGAGCGGGCCGCTTCGATCACTTTCTCCTCCTCCATCTCTATCGTGATCTCGCACCCCTTCGCGGTTACCGCGGCAGACCGCTACGTCAGATCGGTCGTCACGTCGAGGGGGCGGGCTGCGTGGTGGATCGTGACGATCTCTACGACGTGCTCCGCGACGTTCTCTCGGAGCCGGTAGACGATGCGGTAGTTGCCGAAAAGCTTCTCCCGCAAGTTCTCGTCCCTGTACTCGGGGACAACGCGGCCGGCGCGAGGGAAGAACGGGATCCCTTCAACGATGGCGACCACGCGCCTCGCGAAGATCGCGGCGTAGTGCTCGGAGTCCTTCGCGATGAAGGCGCAGCCCTCCTCAAGGTCGGTCGCCGCGCGCGGCGACCACCTTATTTGCCAGTCCACCGGGCCAGGCGGGCCACGACCTCCGCGTGCTCGATGCCCTTGCCCTCGTCGAGTTGACGCAACCCCTCGTCCACCTTCATCCGGAAGTGAAGCTCCTCGAGGATGTCGTCGATGGAAGCGTCCTCGGGCAGGCGCTGGATCATCTCGATGACCTGTTGCTTGGTTCCAGGCATGCTCATCGTGCGGCTCCGGCGAGGCGCTCCCGCGTGGCTTCCTGGGTGCCTTGGACGATGAGGGCGTCGATCACGGTCACGGCCGCGTCGCGGAAGCGACGGTCGAGCTTCTCCAGCTCGCGCAGGCGCTCGAGAAGACGAACGTCCTTGATGGGAATCGCATCTTCTGGATTGCGATCCCTCTCGCCGAGGAGAAGGGCGTTGAGATCGACTCGTAGAACTTTCGAGATGCCGATCAGGGTCTCGGCGGCGGGGAGGAACGCGCCGCTTTCGTAGCGGGAGATCTGAGGGGTCTGCGCGCCACTTCGTTCGGCCAGCTCCCGCTGAGTCAAACCTCGCTCCTCGCGGAGGACACGAAGCCTTCGCCCGAACTCGATGGCCCGACGCCGGTCGGCAGCTTTGGTTCTCGCCATGCTGCGTAGCATCGACCCAACTCTTGGGAGGAGCCCACGGCCGGGGTGTCCAGACGGCAACGATGTATTTAAAGAATTATTTGACATGCATTAAAGCTATCATAGAATTTCCCCCTTGACAAGGTCCCGCGAAGGAGGCCTCGATGCCCCGGATCCCCGAAGACGAGCTCGTCCGCATCAAGTACGGCGTCCCGCTGAAGAGCCTCCTCGAGGCGCGCGGCTTCGTGATGATCCCTGTAGGGCGGCAATGGGAGTTGCAGTAGGCAGGACGCGGGGTCCAGGGCGGGATCGGCGGCCCGAATTGCAAGGTCGGTGACGGGGTGGGGAAGCCGCTGGAAGCCTTGTGGGGCGAGGCTTTCAGGGCTTCAGGGACACGTCTACCGCTGCTCTGACGTCGTTCTTGCAGGTCGAGCTCGGGAGGGCGGAGGGGGGCTACGAGGCGACCGGTAGCAGGATGGGGAGGCGGAGATCCTCGTCCAGGAACGCGACCTCGGCGGAGCTGCGAGGACGGCTCCAGAAGCTCGGCCTCTTGACGGAGAGCGGCCACGGGCACCTCGCGGGAAACCTCGTCGTCCCGGTCTTCGACGGCGAGGGGCTACGTGGTGCAGATGTACCGCCGCAAGACGACCGACGGCCTGCGGCCAGGGACGTGCTTCACCTCAACCTGCCGCGCCCGTTGCGCGGTGCGTGGAACGCATCCGCCCTGGCCGGCCAGGAGGAAGCCCTCGTGTGCGAGGCGGTGATCGACGCGATGACGTTCTGGTGCGCGGGGTTCCGGAACGGGCTCGCGAGCTTCGAAGCGAAGGGCTTCGAGAGCGATCACCTCGCGGCGCTCTAGCGCCACGGCAATCCCAGGACTCATCGCATCGGGGGCCGCGGACCCCCTTCCGTCCGCGGAGCGAATCGGTATAATGCCGAGGCAATGGCCAAAGTAGCCCTCGTCACGCCCCCCCAGCTCTACACGCTGACGCAGCTTGCGTCCGTGGCGCTCCCTCCGATCGGCGGCGCCTACATCGCGTCCTACCTCCGGTCGCTGGGGCATCAGGTGACGGTGATCGACGGATTCGGCTCGGCGATGGACTATTTCACCAAGCGCGGAGACTTCCACCTGCGCGGCCTCACGCTCCCCCAGATCATCGAGCGCATCCCCCTCGACGTGGACGTCATCGCTGTCTCGAACATGTTCTCCCACGGCTGGCCGGTCGTTCGGGACCTGACGCGCGACATCAAGCGCGTCTTCCCCAAGATCCCCGTCGTCACGGGAGGCGTCCATCCGACCGCGCTCTCCGCCTTCGTGCTCTCCCACGGCAACATCGATTACTGCGTCCTGGGCGAGGGCGAGGCGACGATGGGGGAGCTGGTCGAGCGTCTCATGAACGAGCGCGACGTCTCCGATATGGACGGCCTCGCCTACATGGGCAAGGACGGCCAGCCGAAGAAGAACGAGAAGACACAGCTCATCCAGGACCTCGACACGCTGCCGTTCCCCGGGTACGAGATGCTGCCGATCGAGAGCTACATCGTGGCGGCCAACCCGCACGGCGCGGCACGGGGCCGCTGGATGCCGCTCATCGCCACCCGGGGCTGCCCCTACGTCTGCACGTTCTGCACCGCCGAGGAGATGTGGATCCCGAAGTGGCGGAGCCGCTCGCCCGAGAACCTCGTGGACGAGATGGAGCACTGGAACAAGACCTACCGCATCACCGACTTCCACTTCGAGGACCTCACCATCGTCCTGCAGAAGCAATGGGCCCTGAAGTTCTGCAACGAGATCATGAACCGCGGGCTCAAGATCACCTGGCAGATGCCGAACGGCACGCGCTCGGAAGCCGTCGACGACGAGGTGATCGAGCACCTGAAGGTGAGCGGTTGCACCAACATCACCTTCGCCCCCGAGAGCGGCTCTCCGCGCACGCTGAAGCTCATCAAGAAGGAGCTCGATCCCGAGGTGCTCGTCGCCGCCTGCAAGCGCGCGCTCAAGAAGGACATGGTCGTCTGCTGCTTCTTCATCGTCGGCTTCCCGCACGAGACGATGGAGGAGATCCGCGAGACGTTCAAGTTCATCCGCTGGCTCGCGCGCGTGGGCGTCAACGAGATCAGCATCACCGCCTTCACGGCGCTCCCGGGCTCGGCGCTCTTCCGCCAGCTCATGGAGGAAGGGCGGATCACGCTCGACGACAAGTTCTTCCGCGAGCTCCTCTACATGAGCGACCTCTCCTGGGCGCCGTCGTGGATCCCGGGGGTCACCGACGAGCAGATCGCGGGGCTCCGCCGCTGGGGCTACGCGCAGTTCTTCTTCATCAACTACCTCTACCATCCCTCGCGCCTCTTCCGCACCGCGTGGAACATCATGCGAGGCGTGTCCGAGAACAAGGTCGAGCGTGTCGGCCACGAGAAGATGCAGGCGCTGCGTCAGATGATGCGGCGTTTCATCCGGCGGTCGCCCGCGGGCTCCTCGGCCACCGCCCCGGCTCTCGTCGAGGCGTAGTCAGGAACCGGTCAGGCGCGCCGGTTGCGGCGCGCGGGATGGCTCGCGCGCCGATCGGGCCGCCCGCTCATCTCGAGCACCCGTACGTCGCGCCGGATCGCCGCGATGGCGGCGATCCGCCCGCGGCCGGGCAGCGGCGCCGCGAGGTCGCGGACGAGGGCCTCCCAGCCCTGGCCCGACGGGACGCTCTCGACGGCGAGGGGCTCCAGATCGCGGGGGTGCGAGAGAAGCGATTCGACCCAGTCGGGTCGATCTCGTCCATCGGCGTCGATCGCGGCAACCTCGGGCCCTGACGGGGTCTCCAGGATCGCGACGATGCCGAACCCCGGCTCTCCGCTCTCGACCTGGACCGCCGCGACGCGACCCCGCGGGCTGTCCTCGAGCTCGGAGAGGATGCCTTCCACCAGGGGATGGCCCGCGCCGTAGAAGTCGAGGCTCTCGTTGTCCACGGCTTCCGCCCGGTCGAAGGTCCCGAGGAACCCCCGTCCCTCCGGGACTCCCGGCAGGCCGTCGATCAAAGCCAGGTTGCCGAGCTCGAACGACCACACCGCCCTCCCGCGTTGCTTCTCGACGTGGAGGCCGAGCCGATCGCAGGCGCGGAGCACCACGCGCTGGTTCAGCGCGTCGAGCTCGGCGGGGACGCGCGACAGGATCGCGGCCTCCATCTCGGGGCGATAGGGATCGCGGTGCAGCTCGTGATGGGCCGCGGCCTGTACGCGGTCGTTCGCCTCGCGCGCCTCGTCGACCAGCGCGGTGAACGCATGCGGCTCGATGGTCGCGCTTCCCGAGAGGGCGGTCTCGCGGATCTTCGCCTCGACGTGAGCCAGCTCGCGCTCGAGGCCGCCGAGGGGGGCGCCGAAGAGACCGATCTCCTCGTAGAAACGCGCGATCGCCGCGCCGAGGCCCCGCGGCGGGACGAAGTAGAGCACCTCGACGGGGACGCGCCGCCCGATGCGATCGAGGCGTCCGATGCGTTGCTCGACGGCCATCGGGTTCCAGGGGAGATCGAAGAGCACGAGGCGGCGGCAGAACTGGAAGTTGCGTCCCTCCCCGCCGCACTCGGTCGCGATGAGGATGGACGGGCCGTCGGGCAGGCGGAGCTGGGCCACCTCGATGTCCCGCTGCGCCGGAGACATGTCCTCGTGAAAGACGCCCGCCAAGACGTGTTCGCGCCGGAGCGCGATCTGGAGCTCCTCGAGCGTCTCCCGGTGCGCGACGAACACGAGGCTCTTCTCCCCGCGCGCTTTCCAGCTCCGCGCCTCGCGCGCGAGCCACGTCACGCGGGGATCGGACTGCATCGCGGTGCGCGCGAGGACGGTCCTCTCGTCGCGCGACGGGAGCACGGCGTGGAGCGCCGCGCCGGACGCCAGCGCGCGCTGCAGGCGGTCCGCCTTCTTTTGCGCCTGGGCCGCGTTCTGCGCGGGCTCCGCCCGGACCGCGTCCTCGAGACCGAGCACGGCCTCCCACCCGGGGTCCGCGTCGATGGTGATGGCGGTCGGGACGCGCGGGGGAGTCCGCCGATGTCGACGCGCCGCGTCGCGCTCGTGCACGGAGGCAGCGGCTCGCGCGCGTCCAGGCGCGCGGCGAACGACGTGCCCTCCGGCGGCTCCTCGGGCCGGAAGCAGCTGGAGCTGCCGGAAGAAGCCGTGGGCATCCTCCTCGAGAGGAGTTGCGCTGCAGAAGATAACGTGCCGTCGCAGGGCGGCGATCGGCGCGATCGCGCGATAGAGCGCGTTGCCGGGATGGCCCTCGGGGCGCTTCAGGTGATGCGCCTCGTCGACGATGAGCAGATCGATGCCCGCCGCGACCGCGAGCTGGGTCAGCTTCGGGTTCCCGGCCAGCATGTCCGATCCCACGATCACCTTGCGGTAGGTGTCGAAGGGGTTGAACCCCTTGCCGAGCTCGCGCTCGACGTCGGCGAGGCGCCTCTTGTCGAGCAGCACGAACACCTGGTGGTACTTGCGCCAGAGCTCGCCGAGCCACTGCACGGTGAGGGTCTCCGGCGCGACGACGAGCGTGCGCTCGGCGCGACCCGTGCGAAGGAGACGATTCAGGATGAGGCAGGCCTCGATCGTCTTGCCGAGCCCCACCTCGTCGGCAAGAAGCCATCGCACGGGATCGGCCTTGCAGGCGCGCTCCGCGGCGTGGAGCTGGTGGGCGAAGAGCTGGATCCGCCCTCCCAGGAAGGAGCCAAGCCCGCCCGCCTGTCGCGCCATCGCGAGCTTCGCCGCCTCGAGCCGCTCGCCGAAGTCGTGTGCGGGGCCGACGTCGCCGCTCGCGAGGAGATCGACGGGCGAGCGGGCCGCCTCGACCGGCCAGAGGTCGGCGAGGGGAACCTGGCGTCGATCGGTCAGGATGGCGATTCCGGGGAGGACCGCGTCAACCTCGACGGTCTCGAGTGCCGGGGCGAGCTTCGCGCGGCACCCCGGCGCGATGTCGTAGCGCTCCAGCACGTCGCCGTCGGCCACCATGCGCAGCGTCACGCCCTTTGCTCCGAACCGGACGACGAGCGTGTTGCCTTCGATCGCCGTGATCCGGCCGGCGCCCAGCTCTTCGTTGTGGCGGTGCGTGAGGAGGTCCCCGATCTTCCAGGCGGCGCGCATGGGGCGGGGAATTGTAGCGAAGGCCACTGCCCGTATGGGGCGGGTTTGCTAGACGGCGAGCGCGGTGATGCTCGGCGCGTTCCTGGCGGGGTCGCTCGAGAAGCCGCGTACGACCAGGATGTACTGGCCGTCGGCCGCCAGCCCGAGGTCCTTGGTGAGCCGCCGGGCGAGATCGGGCGACGCCTCCAGCGACGCGGTCTCCGCACGCACGGGCTCGACGCCCCACAGGAGGCTCATGCGGCGGCAAGCGCCCTCGTCGGGGGAGACGGCGAGCACGGGCGCCGCCGGGCGGCTCGCGCTGACGTTGGTCGCCGACGTGACGCTCTGGGCGACGATGACGATCGCGCGCACCCAGAGGTCGCGCGACAGGAGCGCGATGGAACGCGCCATCGCGTCGCCGATGGGCATCGGGCGCGGGTCCTCGTCGTCCTCGGTGAGCGACGCGAAGTAGCCGTGCCCCCACAGGTACCCCTCGGTCTGCCGCGCGATGCGGTCCATCATGCGCACCGCCTCCACGGGGAACGCGCCCGCCGCCGTCTCCGCGGAGAGCATCACCGCGTCGGCGCCGGCGCTCACGGCGTGCGAGACGTCCATCACCTCCGCGCGCGTGGGGCGCGGGTGCTCCACCATCGACTCGAGCATCTGCGTCGCGACGATCACCGGCCGGTCGTGCCCGCGCGCCATGTCGATGAGCTGGTCCTGCGTCACCGGCACCTCCTCGGGCGGGAGCTCCACGCCGAGATCTCCGCGCGCGATCATGATGCCGTCCGAGGCGTCGATGATGGCCTCGATGCTCTCGAGCGCCTCCCGCCTCTCGATCTTGGCGATGATGCCCGCGTTCTTTCCCGATGCGCTGACCAGATCCCGGAGCGTGCGTACGTCCTGGGCCTCCTTCACGAAGGAGAGCGCCAGGAAGTCCACGCCCAGCTCCAGCGCGAAGCGAGCGTCATCGCGGTCCTTCGCCGTGAGGCAGGGAGCCGACACGGCGACGCCTGGGAGGTTCATGCCCTTGTGGTCCTTCAGGATCCCTCCGTGGACGACCGTGCAGCCGACGTCCGGGTCCTCGACCGAGTCGACGCGAAGCTCGAGGTTGCCGTCGTCGAGCAGGATGCGGTCCCCCGTTTTCACGTCGCGTGGGAGTCCGGCGTACTCCGATGGCAGGAACGCTGCCGTTCCGACGACCGGGCGCGTCGTCACCGTCACCGGCGCGCCGGCCACGAGGGTCACGGCGCCTCCCTCGAGCTTCCCCACGCGGATCTTGGGTCCGCAGAGATCGGCGAGGATCGCGACCGTCGCCCCCCTGCGCTCGGCCGCGGCGCGCACGCGATCGAATCGCATGCGATGGGAGTCGTGATCGCCGTGCGACATGTTGAGCCGAACGACGTTCACGCCCGCCGCGATCAGATCGTCGATGACGCGCGGGTCCGTCGACGCCGGGCCGAGCGTGGCCACGATCTTGGTCCGGCGTCGCTTGAGCGCGAGACTGGCGGGATTGATGCCCACGGGGCCGCGCCTACATGTTGGGTGGCCACTCCGGGAACTGCGGGGCGTCGCCGGCGATCTCGTCCCACGGAGCCTTGTAGGCGACCTGGATGTGGAACGCGGGCTTCATGCCGTGCGCCTTCAAGGTCCCGGCGCCGACGTAGTAGCGCCCGCCGCCGCCGCCGAAGAGGCTCGACCCGCAGTTGCTGCAGAAGTGGCGATCGCCGAAGCCGCTTTCCTGGTATTTCTTCACGAGATCCTGGCCCTTGGTCACCTTGAAGTTCTTGTCCTCGACGACCAGCACGGTGTAGGACGCTCCGCCGCTCCAGCGCTGGCAGCGCGTGCAGTGGCAGGTTCCCATCACCTGCGGATCCCGGACCTCGTAGGTCACCCCACCGCAAAGACATCCGCCGGAAATCGGTTCGCTCATCGATGGCTCCTCATCCGCCGGCTCGCGTCATCCCGGTCGTTGCCGGGCGCCCGGCGCGGCGAAGCGCGCATCATATCGTCGTCGTCCCCACGGGGCGCCGCGGGCTCCTTCAAAGCAAAAGGCCGGTGCGCGAGCACCGGCCTTCTCGAGATGACGTGCTGGATCGCGCCTACGGCTTGAAGGTCGCGACCGCCTCCGTGGAACGGATGTTGTCGTCGTTGGTCGTCCCGCCGGCGACGATCACCGTGCCGTCGGACATCGTGGCCAGCGGAAGCTCTGCCGCCTTCACCGGGATGCTGCCGAGCGCCCGGAACGTCCTGGTCCCCATGTCGAGAAGCTCCGCCGAGCCCGTGAACACTTCCTGGTTCTCTCCGCCCGCGATGACGACGTTGCCGTTCGGGAGGGTCGTCATGCCGACCTCCATGCGCGCGGTCGCCATGTTGCCGGTCCGGGCCCACTGCCCGCTCGAAACGGAGTAGACCTCCGCGGTGTTGAGCGCGGTGCCGGAGCTACCCACGCAGCAACCACCCGCCGCAACCACCCAGGTCTGGGCGATCCCGTGGACGACGGTCATCGCGTGGTTGGAACGCGCGTCGTTCATGTCCGTGCCCCGGATCCACTTCCCCGTGGCGGGATCGTAGAGCTCGATCGAGCTCCGGTTGCCTGACCCGCTGTTCCCACCGGCGACGAGGATCTTGCCGTCGGGGAGGAGGACCGCGGTGTGGAACGCGCGGCGGAAGAGGAGGCTCGGAGCCAGGCTCCAGCTATCGTTCGCCGGGTTGTAGATCTCCACGGTCTTGACGGACCGTCCGAGCGTGTCGTCCCAGCCGCCGGCGACGAGCACGCGGCCGTCCTTCATCAGCGTCGCGGTGTGGCCGTAGCGCGCCACCGACATGTCCGCCGTGGCGACCCACGTGTTGTTCGCGGGGTTGTAGATCTCGGCGTTCTTGCCGGAAACGATGCCCCCGATGACCATGATGCGCCCGTCGGCGAGCTTCACGGCCTGGTGCCGCGCGTGCTGGTACACCGTCTGCGGCGTGTACGCCCACGAGTTCGTCGTGAGGTCGTAGACCTCAGCGGCCTTCGTCACGTCGACCACGGGGATGCCTCCCACGACGAGCACCTTGCCGGGTCCGATGGGGGTCATCGTGTGATAGCCCCGCTGCACCTGCATGTCCGCGGCGCGCGTCCAGATCGTGATGGGGCCCGCGGCGTAGACCGTCGCGCAGAGCGCAGTGCAAAGGACTGCACAACAGATGAAACCCAGAGCCCTACGATTCGCCATGGCTGTCTCCTTTGCCGAAAACCTGCTTCTCGCAGCTTAACACGGATGGCAAGAAGAGAGCCGCGGCGTCCGAGGGGAAAGGCGGACGCCGCGGCTCGGCGATGGGCTGATGCAAGTCCGAGCGCTTGCTAGAAGCGCCAGGTCACGAGCGCGTCGAAGCGGCGAGCCGGGAGCCTGTAGTACTGAGCGTCGCCCAGCTCCGACTCCGCGATCGGATCACGCTCGTCGGTGAGGTTCGTCCCCGAGACGCGCACGTCGAAGGCTTCCCATCGCCAGCCCACGCTTGCGCCGAGGGTCGTGAAGGGATCGGCGGGGGCGGTGTTGCGCTTGTTCAGGAAGCGTTCGCCGACGTAGCTCGCCTCTATCGAAGCGAGGAGCCCCTTCTTGGGTGCGTAGATGAGCCCGGCGCCGGCGAGGGATCGGGCCGACATCTCGAGGCGCTTGCCGTCGAGCTGGGTCGGGACGCCGTCGAAGTCGACGACGTAGTCCCGGAACTTGGCATCGTGGGACGCGTAGGACAGGCGCGCGATGAGGTGGTGCGGGAACTGGTAGCGCGCCTCCGCCTCGAAGCCCTTGAATCGCTCCTTGCCGGCATTCTCGAGCTCGGGCAGGCCGTTCAAGCTGTTCGAGACGACGAGGTTGTTGAAGTCCATCTGGAAGAGCTCGACGTCGAACATGAGATCGCCGTCGAGCACGTTGCCCTTGATCCCGAGCTCCACGCTCTGCGCGGTCTCGGGCTCGAGAAGCTCCGACTCCGCCACGTCCCCGATCCCGAAGTCGAACGCCGCGGGCTTGAACGTGTCCTTGTAGGCAGCGTAGACGTCCACCGCGTCGTGGTCGTGCTTCCACACGGTGAACGAGGCGCCGATCGCACCGGCCGCGCGGCTATCGGTCTTGCTGACCTCTTCGCCTTCCTCGAGCGGACCGCCCACCTCCTGCTCCGAGCCGTGGCGCGTCTCCTTCGTGTGGTTGAACCGGAGCCCCGCCTCCAGGCGAACACGGTGCGTGGGGTGCCACTCGAAGAAGCCGTAGAGGCCAGAGAAGTCGCGCTGGTCCTCGATGCTCACGACGCCGAGGTTGGGGAGGCCGCCCGGAGCGCCGGTGCCGTCCAGGTTCACGTGGTAGTCCCAATCGCCGCCATCCGCCTCGCCGCGGCTGTGCAGGTAGTCGAGCCCGAAGACGAGGGTTGCGTGGTGGATCTTGTCGATGGCCACGTGCGAATCGAAGTAGATGTCCGTGGTGTCGATGTTCTCGCGGAAGCCATGGGCGTTCGGATCGGTGTCGGAGATGTCGACGAGGAACCCGCGCATCACCTCGGTCTTGCCCTTCGCGAGGGACAGGAGCGTCGCCCACTCTCCGAAGTCGGTTTTCAGGTCGTAGCCGCCGTGGAGGCTGTAGAGGCGGTTGTTGACGAACGCGCCCTCGGGATTGTGGTTCGCGTCGAGCGGGATCGCGTCGGAGAGCTCCTTGCCCTCGCGCGGGTGCGGGCTCGCGGGATCCTGGTTCACGTAGGAGGCATCGAGATCGACGTGCAGCCGGCCCTCGCCCACGGTCCAGCCGTTGCGCCACAGGGCGTGGTACTTGTTGAACCCGGTCGCGTCGTCCTTGTAGCCGACGCTCGTTCCGGAGGCGGTGATGGTCGAGCCGAAGTCGTCGTGTGAGGCGATGGGGACGCTGACGCCCAGGGATCCACTGCTGTAGCTGCCCGCGGAGCCGTGTAGCGACCCGCCTTCGGCGCCTGCGGGCCGGTGGATCACGTGGATCACGCCGACGAAGGAGGTCGCGCCGTACATCACGGGCGCGGCGCCGCGCAGCACCTCGATGCGCTCGACGTTGGTGAGGTCGAGGGTCGGCAGATCGGGATTGAACGCGCCACCCCAGGGAACGCCGTCGACCACGAGAAGGAAGGCGTCGAACTCGCGGAGGCCCCAGAACTCGGGGACGTAGCTCGCCGGTCCTCCGTCTCCGCCGGGGGCGATGTCGACGCCCGCGAGCAGCGCTAGCGCGCTCCTGAGGTCGGTCGCCCCACGATCCTCGAGCTCCTGGCCGGTGATGACGCTGATCGAGGCGGGGACGTCCTCGATCTCCTCCTCCACCCGCGTCGCCGTCACCTCGACGTACTCGGATTGCTCCTTCTTCTTGTCCTTGTCCTTGTCGTCCTTGTCGTCATCGGCGAGGCCGACGGCGGGGAACGCGAGGGCGAGTGAGAGGAATAGGCCGAGCGTGCGTCGTGACATGGGGACTCCTTTGATGTGTAGAAACGCGCGCGCGGAGTCTAGGGAGGGGTGGGAACTACTACCAGAGCTCGTAGGCAGCGATACTTACCGCTTCGCGTCCTACGAACCGGCAGGGCAAGCCCGGGACAAGCGCCCGCCCCACGAGAGCGCTCGGGATGGCTGGAACGAGCTCTCTCGCGCTAGAGGAACCGGACGGCGAGCTCTGCCGCCTGGTGAACGGCAAAGAGGATCGGCGCCGCGAAGAGCGCGAGCGGGATCACGGCGAGCAGCACCGCGACGCCAACGCTGCGGCGGGGCGGTGCGCCAGGGCGATCGGAGAGCAGTCGCTCGACACGTTCCGAGATGCTCCCGCCGTCGTGCAGGGCCGCCAGCGGGACCGCGAGCCGTCCGGGGGGCGCGAGCCTCGCGACCTTGATGAGCGCCGCGGCGAGGTCGACCGCCATACCGCCCTCTGCGGCGCGCGCGTCCGCGCGGATCTCGGTCTCCTGGTCGACGTCGGCCATCATGCGCTTGCCCTCCGGAAGCCACGAGAGGACGTCGGGGTATGCGTACCGGAGAAGCGTCCGGAGGTTGTCGCGGCTCTCGAGGTGCGCCATCTCGTGCTCCGCGACCGCGCGAAGCTCCGCGGCGGAGAGGGTCTCCACGACCTGGCGCGCGATGAGGAGACGCGGTCTGACCAGGCCCGCCACCGCGACCAGCGGGAAGGTGTGGGCGATCGTGGACGCGGGGATCGGAAGGCCGCCGGGGATGTCGCACGGCGCCGACCCGTCCATCCACGCGCGGACCGTGGCGTGCGTCGCCCGGGCCACACGCGCGGCTCTCGCTGCCGACGCCACGACGAGCAGAGCCGCGGCGGTTGCGGCGACGGCGAGCGGCAGCCCGATCGGCTCCGCCAGGCCGGCTGGCTCGAACGCGAGGTAGGACGGCAGGACGAGTCCCAGCGCGACGGCGGCGCCCGCGGCCGAGGGCAGCGCCCGGAGCAGATCGAGGCGCGCGCCACCTCGCCTGGCGCGTGGCCACAGGATCGCGACGAGGACGGAGGCGACGGTGCTCGCGGCGAGATAGCTGCCGAGCGAGAGCGCGGCCCCGAGCAGCACGAAGGCCATCGTCATCGCGAAGTCTCCCGTCGCCGGAGCTCGCGACGCTTCTCGCGCACGAGGCGCTCGAGCTCGTCGAGGAGCTCGCGATCGCGTTCCCCCACGGCGTCGACGAAGCACGAGAGGACCGGAGCCACCTGCGCCGGCGCGTCGAGCAGGCCGAGGACGACGTCGCGCGCGACGCCGTGCTCGAGCTCGTCGCGCGTGAAGCGCGCGCGGTAGAGGAACGCCCGCCCCTCCTTGCGTCGATCGAGGACGCCCTTCCTGAAGAGCCGATCGAGCGTGGTCATCACGGTCGTGTAGGCATGGCGGTCTCCCATGGCCGCCACCACGTCACGGACGTTCGCCTCCGCCGTTCCCCAGAGGACCGCGAGCGCTTCGCGCTCGAGCGTGCCCAGCGAGGAGAACACCAGTTCGCGGGGCCGCCGGAACCCTCGGAGAAGGAGGCCCATCATGCGCCTACTGTCGGCCAACGCGCGTGCTCCTGTCAACCGTCCTCGGCGAGGCCGTTCTTCTTCAGGTAGTAGGCGAGGTTCCGCTGATCGATCCCGAGCATCCGCGCCGCGTCCTTCTTCACGCCCCCCGCGCGCCGCAGAGCCTCGACGATGAGCTCCCGCTCCCGCCGGCCGAGCGCGGATCGCAGCTCGAGATCACCGTCGACGCCCTGGTCTCTGGCCGACAGGGGTGTCGGCGTGACGTCCAGGCTCTCGAGGATCGGTCCAGGCGACGTCAAGAGCGCGCGCTCCACCACGTTGCGGAGCTCGCGCACGTTCCCGGGCCATGAGTAGGCCTTGGCCGCTTCGAGCGCCACGCCGCTCACCTCGGGGACCGGCCGGCCGCGCCGCGCGCAGAGGTCGCCCAGGAGCCGCTCCACCAAAAGCGGGATGTCCTCGAGCCGATCGCGCAGCGCGGGAACGACGATCCGCACCACGTTGAGCCTCCAGTAGAGATCCTGGCGGAACGCGCCGCGGGCGACCTCGGCCTCGAGATCGCTGTTCGTCGCGGCCACGATGCGGACGTCGACGCGCATCGGCCGTTCGTCTCCGAGCCGCGTGATCTCGCCGTCTTCGAGGGCGCGCAGCGTCTTCGCCTGTGACGCGAGCGGCATGGCGCCCACCTCGTCGAGGAAGAGCGTCCCTCCGTGGGCGAGCTTGAAGCGCCCCGCCCGATCGGCCGACGCTCCGGTGAAGGCGCCCTTCCGGTGGCCGAAGAACTCACTCTCCCACATCTCGATCGGGATGGCGGCGCAGTTGACGCGCACGAAGGGGCCCGAGTGGCGCGCGCTCCGCTGGTGGACGAGCTTCGCGAGGATGTCTTTTCCGCTCCCCGACTCGCCGAGGAACAGGATCGTGGCGTCGTCTCTCGCCGCCGCCTCGACGAGCGCGATCGTCTTCTTCCACGCGGAGCTGTGGCCGACCGGTTCGTGCTCGGCGTCGTGCCGGAGGTAGGCGACCTCGCGGCGCAACGCCTGGGAGTCGATCGCCCGCGCGATGGTCACCTCGAGCGCTTCGGGATCGGCGGGCTTCAGCACGTAGTCCGCGGCGCCGGCGCGCAGGCACTCGACGGCGGAGGCAACCGTGCCGAAGCCCGTGAGCACGACGATCGGAACGTCGGGCGCGGCTTCGCGCACGCGGGCGACCAGCTCGAGGCCTCCCATCCCGGGCATGCGGAGATCGGTCAGCACGAGATCGACGGGCGTGCGGCGGATGGTCAGGAGCGCATCCTCGGCGCTCGCGCACTCGGCCACGTCGAACTCGCGCTCGCGCAGCATGTCCGCGAGCGACGCACGGACGTACGCCTCGTCCTCGACGATCAGGACGCTCCCGCGCGCGCGCCGGGCGGTCATGCCGCGGCCCTGGCCGGCAAGCGGATGGAGAAGAGGGCGCCGCCGCCCGGGCGCGGCTCGACCCAGAGCTTCCCGCCGTGCTGCGCGACGATCGCGTGGCACACCGAGAGGCCGAGCCCGGGCGACCGTTTGGTGGAGAAGAAGGGCTCGAAGACGCGCGCGGCGTCCTCGGGGGCGATACCTGGGCCGCGATCGGCGATGGTCAGGAGCACCTCGCCATCGTTCTTCTCGCTCCTGAGACGGACCTCACCGCCGTCGGGCTGCGCCTCGCACGCGTTGATGATGAGGTTGAGGAACACCTGGCCGAGGCTCACCTCGCTGCCCTGGACGGGTGGCAGGTCCGGCGCGAGATCCAGCGGGAACGCGATCTCCGGGAACGTCTTCTGGGAGGCGACGAACGACGAGGACTGCCGCATCAGCTCGTTGACGTCCAGGACGTCCTGGGGCGCCTGCGCGGCCTCCGCGTGGCGCAGCACCTGGCGCACGATCCCCGCGGCGAGGTGGAGCCCCTGGCGCGCCTTGCCGAGGTGCTCCGCGGCGCGCGCGGCGTCGCCCTTCGAAAGCGCGCCATCGCACAGCGCGAGGTAATTGGCCATGCCTTCGAGGGGATTGTTGATCTCGTGAGCCATGCCCGCCGCGAGTCGCCCGACGGTGCGCAGGCGCTCCGAGTGGAAGAGCTGGCGCTCCAGCTCGCGGATGCGGCGCTCCTCGTCTGCGCTCCGCTCGATGCGTTCACGGCGCCACGCTTGCTGGAGGCCGAACGACCCGAGACCGAGGGCGAGGGCCATCATCCCGAGGTTCAGGAAGAGCGTGAGGCGATACCGTCCGGCGACGGGCTCGAGCATCCCCGCGAGCGCGGCGCGAGGCTCCTCGCATCGCAGGCGCCACGACGCGCCGCTCGACCAGGAGGTCGCATCGACGGGGGCCTCGGAGGACAGGACGTCCGTGCCGATCGCCCGCTCATCGCGGGCCAGCGCCGAGCCGCGCGCATCGAGGAGGGTGCAGGCGCACGAAGGCCCGGCCATCTCCGCGCCGCGAGCGAGCAGCGCCTCCGGGTCGATGCCGGCGTCGACGCCGAGCGCTGGGCGCGCCGCGGCGGTCCCCTCGCTGCCCGCTGCGGGCGTGGCCGGCCGCCAGAGGACCGGCACGCCGCCCCGGCGGCTGACCTCGGCGAGCGTCCCGTCGGTCCCCCCGACGCCCAGCCGGATCACCTCGGGATGCGACCGGAGGAACATGAGGAGCGCCGCGTCCGCGGCTTCCCGCCCGGCGTCCGACGATCGCGAGGCGTCGACCGCGGCGAACGCTGGTGAGGCCTGCAGGAACCCGAGATCGTCGTGGCTCTGGGACAGCACGGTCTCCATCAACCGGGCACGGGCCTGCGTCCGCGCGGCGAGCGCGCGCGACGCTTCCTCGAGGATCCCGCGCCGCGCGACGACGATGCTCCATGCGCCTCCGAGGTTCACGAGCACGACGGCCGCCGCGGCCCCGAACGTCAGCCACCGCACCCGTCGCGGCACGAGATCCGCACGCACGGCCATGGGCGGAAGATTCTATGGCGTTAGGATGGCGCCCGTCATGGTCACGACCCTGCGGCGGCCCGCCGTCATCGTGGCGGCGATGCTCGTTCTCGGCCTCGCGGCGTCGGGCTGCTCCGACCAGGCGAAGGCGCGCCGGAAGCTCCGGAAGCTGGGCGTGCCGATGACGAAGGAGGAGCTCAACGCGCGCGTCAAGAAGGGCGACAAGGACGTCGTCGACACGCTGCTCCTCGCGGGCCTCTCCGAGGACAAGAGCGCCTGCACGGTCGCGCTCTGCATCGCCGCGCGCCAGGGCACGCCTCCGCTCATCGAGACGCTCGCGAAGGCGGGCGGCGACGTCAACACGCGCCAGGGGTCCGTCGAGGGTTACACGCTCCTGATGCAGGCGGCGGACGACGGTCTCGCCGAGAACGTCCGCGCGCTCGCCCGCGTGGGCGCCGACGTGAACGCGACCGCCGGCCTCGCGTCGTTCACGATGACGGCGCTGCACCTCGCGGCGAGTCACGGTGACGCCGCAACCGTCAAGGCTCTCGTCGAATCCAAGGCCAACGTGTCGCCAGAGGTCACGTGGATGAGCGACCGCGTGACCCCGCTTCACATGGCCGCCGTCAAGGGCGACATCCCGACCGTCGAGGCGCTGCTCGCTGGCGGGGCCGACATCAACGCCAGGACGGAGAAGGGCAAGACGCCGCTCGCCCTGGCGCGTGAGAACGACCGGGGTCCCATGGCGGAGTTCCTCCGGAGCCGCGGAGCGTCGTAGGTCAAGCCCCTCCGGCCGCGCGCCGTCGAAGGTGGGCAAAGACGAAGAGGTTGAAGAAGTGCATGACGCCGAGCAAGAGGAGCACGTAGCCCGCCTTCGTCGACACCATCTCCACGGCGCGCTCTAGCGTGTAGGCCCGGGCCCCGAGCTTGACCGCGAGGGCGACGTAGCCGACGTTGACCAGGTAGAAGCCGACGACGAGCAGCGTGTTGACGGCATCGGCCAGGCGGACGTTGCCGTGGAACGTCTCGACGAGGAACGCGCGGCCGTTCGCGTGGAGCGTGTGGGCGACCCAGATCGTGAAGCCGATCGTCGTCGCGAGATAGAAGGCGTGAGTGACGAGCGGGATCATGACGCGCTCGCGGGCCGGGCGACCGGCGGCTTGAGGGCGCACGCGCGCACGGACCGCATCTCGATGCGGGCGCGAAGCTCCGCGTCGCTTCTTAGCTCGAGGAGCCGCGACAGCTCGCGGCGGTTGTGCGAGACGATGTCGAAGGTCTGACGCGCGAGGGGCAGGAGCCCGGGACGGGCGAGGCGGAACGACCAGGTGCGGTAGAGGCGCAGCGCGTAGAGGCACATGATCCAGGCCTTGGCGCCGCGCCAGACGCGGCCGTCGTCGCCGACCACGATGAGGTCGTCGGCCAGCGCGAGACCAGGGAACCGCCGCGCGACCTGCGGGGATCGGTAGGGCAGGAACTCGAGGCGGACGTACTTGGGTTGCATCGCGAGCCACTTGCGGCAGCGCGAGCAGAAGCCGCAGTCGTCGTCGTAAAGGACGTGAAGTGTCTTCATCGGAGTCCCTTTCGCCGCCGGGTCCCGCCGTCGTGGCGAGACCCGGCTTCCAGGACCGGGGGTCACGCAGGCAGCGGCGCGTCGATCCGCGCGTCCGGCGAGACCGGTGGCGGCGCGCCGTCGAGCATGCCGCGGCGACGCGTGCGCGCGAGGATCGCCATGTCGAAGAAGTGCATCGCGCCGAGGACCAGCAGCACCATGCCGAGCTTCGTGGAGAGGATCTCCATGGCATCGACGGGGACCTCGGGGCGCGAGGTGATCCGTAGCGCGGTCGAGATGTATCCGAGCGTTACGAGATAGAAGCCGACGGTCAGCAGGTGGTTGATGGAGTCGGCGAGGGCCTCGCGGCCGTGGCACGCATCGAGCAAGAAGATGCGGCCGTGGCGCTTCAGCGTCTGCGCGACCCAGATCGTGAATCCCACGCCGAATGCCAGGTAGAAGCCGTAGACCCAGAGGGTGTACATGGTCGGTCTCCTTCGGGGGCCGGGGAGGCGGGACGCCGCCTTCTCGTCGCCCCCCACCATGGAGTACAGGAATTGGCGACCGCGGTTGCGCCGCGCTGGTATCTTTGAGAGCCGCATGTCACGGCGCTCGCGTTCCCTCGCCTTCCTCGTCACCCTCGCCGCCACCGGCTGCACCCGCGCCGGCGGCGGAAAGGCGCCGCGCTACGACACGGCGAAGGTGGAACACGGCGAGCTCGTCGCCAAGGTGACCGCGACCGGGACCGTGTCGGCGCTCGTGACGGTGCAGGTCGGAAGCCAGGTGTCCGGTCGGATCCAGGAGATCATGGTCGACTTCAACACCAGGGTCGAAAAGGGGCAGGTGGTCGCACGCATCGACCCGCAGCTCTTCGACGCGGCCGTGGAGCAGGCGAGGGCCAACTACGTCGCGGCCCAGAGCAACCTCGCCAAGGCGAAGGTCCAGCTCGAGGATGCCGAGCGGCAGCGGCGCCGCGCGTCGAAGCTCCTGGAGCAGTCGGTCGGCGCGCAGGCGGACTTCGACGCGGCCGAGGCGGCGGCGCGCCAGGCGGCCGCCCAGGTCACCGCGGTCGAGGCGGCGGTGGAGCAGTCCAAGGCCTCGCTCCACCAGGCCGAGGTGAATCTCGGCTACACGACGATCGTCTCGCCGATCAACGGGGTCGTCATCTCGCGCAACGTCGACGTCGGGCAGACGGTCGCCGCGTCCCTCTCGTCGCCGACCCTCTTCACGATCGCCGAGGACCTCGCGCGCATGCAGGTCGACACCAACGTCGCGGAATCCGACATCGGGAAGATCGCGCCCGACATGGAGGCGTCGTTCACGGTCGACGCCTATCCCGGCGACAAGTTCGGGGGGAGGGTGCGCCAGGTGCGCAACGCCCCCATCACGTCGCAGAACGTCGTCACCTACGACGCGGTCATCGACGTGGGGAATCGCGACCTCAAGCTCCGTCCCGGCATGACGGCCAACGTCACGTTCGTGTGGGCGCGGCGCGAGAACGCGCTGCTCGTTCCCAACGGCGCCATGCGGTTCCATCCTCCCGACGAGATCGCCGGTGCCGGTCGCACCGGTCGCGGCGGAGGGGAGAAGCGCGGCGAGGGAGGTCCACCCGAGGGTAGCAAGACCGAGAGCGCCACGCCCGGTCCCGACGCCTCCGGCGAGAAGTCGGGAGGCGAGCATCGCCGGTGGAGGCGCGAGGGCGGCGGGCGGAGGCGGACCTCTGCGGGCGCGCCGGGCGAGGGACGGCGACGATGGGGCGGGGAGGAAGGATCCTCGAACCGGCGCACCGTCTACGTCCTCGATGCCGGGGCGCCTCGCCCCGTCGAGCTTCAGGTGGGCGTCACGGATGGCAGCCGCACCGAGGTCCTCGGGGGGGATCTCGCGGAGGGCGCCATTGTGATCACGGGCGGCGGAGAGAGCGCGGGCGGCGCGCGGCCCCCCGACGGGCGGCCGGGCGGCGGTTTCGGCCGCCTCTTCTGACGGGGCGGCGCGTTGAAGCTCCTCGAGACCATCCGTGTCGCGCTCCGGGCGCTCCTTCACAACAAGCTGCGGTCGTTCCTGACCGCGCTCGGCATCATCATCGGCGTCGCGGCGGTGATCGCGATGGTGGCGATCGGGGAGGGCGCCAAGGCGCGCGTGCAGGAGTCGTTCGCGTCGATGGGGAGCAACCTCCTGATCCTCATGTCGGGCTCGTCGTCGATGCAGGGGATGCGCGGCGGCTTCGGGTCGCAGCCGACCCTCACCTGGGACGACCTCAAGTCGATCCAGACCGAGCTCCCGAGCGTGCGCTACGCCGCTCCCTCGCTGCGCACGATGGCCTCGCTCAAGAGCGAGGACCAGAACTGGACCACCCAGGTGACGGGGACGACGCCGGAGTACTTCGACATCCGGAGCTGGGAGATGGCGCGGGGCGATCGCATCTCGCAGTCCGACGTCGATGCGGGCTCCAAGGTCGTCGTGCTCGGCCAGACGGTCGTGGAGAATCTCTTCGGCGCGTCGTCCGACCCGATCGGCCAGATCGTGCGCATCAAGAACGTCCCGTTCCAGGTCATCGGCGTGATGGCGAAGAAGGGACAGTCGCCGATGGGTCAGGACTACGACGACGCCGTGTTCGTGCCCGTGTCGACGTTCCAGACCAAGGTCCAGTCCGGGCTGAAGAAGTACCTCAACGGCGTCGTCTTCGTCGGCGCCCAGAGCTCCGAGTCCGTCGACGACGCGTCGAAGGACGTGACGAACCTCCTGCGGGATCGCCATCGCATCCCGCCCGGCGGCGAGGACGACTTCTCCATCAGGAACCTCACCGAGATGGCGTCCGCCTGGAGTCAGAGCACGCAGACGCTCTCGACGCTCCTCGCCGCCATCGCCGCCGTGTCGCTGCTGGTGGGCGGCATCGGCATCATGAACATCATGCTCGTCAGCGTCACCGAACGGACGCGCGAGATCGGCGTGCGCATGGCCGTCGGCGCCCAGCCTCGCCAGATCCTGTCGCAGTTCCTCGTGGAGGCGCTGACGCTCTCGGTGATGGGCGGAGCCATCGGCGTCGGGCTCGGCGTCTTCGGCGCATCGCGATTGGCCGCCTCGTTCGGCTGGCCCATGCTGGTGCGCGCCGACATCATCGCCATCACGCTGTCGGTGTCCGCCGCGGTCGGTATCGGCTTCGGCATCTACCCGGCCTGGAAGGCGTCCCGGCTGGATCCCATCGACGCGCTGCGTTACGAGTAGCGCCCGGGCGCGCTGGCTCTTCTTGCTACCTTCGATCCCATGACCGAGCGCGAGCTTCGCGTGGTCGTCGTCACCGGGGACGCCGCGTCTCTCGTCCCGCGCCTCTCCCGGGCCGGGGTGCGGGTGGTGGCGTCGATCGACGCGCGCGACGCGGCATCGCTGTCCCGTCACGATGCGGAGGTCGTCGTCTGGGATGCGGTCACCGCGGGGGATCCGTTGCCCGTCGCCTCCACGCGCGGGGAGACGCCGATCGTGGTCCTCGCAGCGGATGGCGTTCGGGCGCGGGCCGGCATCGCGGGAGCGATCCGCCGCGACGCGGACGAGCGAACGCTCGCGTCGGCTGTCCACGCCGTGGCCGCCGGGCTCCTGGTCTTCGCGTCCGACCTCGCCCCGTCGCGCGGCCAGGCGGAGGAGCCGGAAGCGATCGAGCCCTTGACCCGTCGCGAGCGCGACGTCCTCGAGCTCCTCCCGCTGGGCCTGACCAACCACGCCATCGCCGGGCGGCTGGGGCTCTCGCCGCACACGGCGAAGTTCCACGTCGCGGCGATCCTGGGGAAGCTCGGGGTCGAGACGCGCGCCGAGGCCGTGGCCGCCGCGATCCGTCTCGGCCTGATCGCGGTCTGACGCCGACCTGCCCGATCGGCGGATCCGCGCGCGCGACGGGCCCGCTACGCTCGTCCCATGAACATGGCACCCGATCTCGAAGCCTTCTCGTCGTCCCTCGCCCGCATCGTCACCGAGACCGCGACACGCACGCTCCGCGTGCAGGCGCGCGGCGGGCTCGGCTCCACCGGCGTCGCCTGGCGCGAGGAGGGCATCGTCGTCGCGTCGGACCGCACCATCGAGCGGGAGGAGGGGATCGAGGTGGGTCTGCCGGGCGGAGAGACGTGCAGCGCCGATCTCGTCGGGCGCGATCCCGCCACCGACGTAGCCGTGCTCCGCGTGCCGCGGAAGCTTGCGCCGATCGCGTGGAGCGGTCTCGACGGAGTGATGGTCGGGCACGTCGTGCTCGCGATCGCGCGGCCAGGCCGCAGCGCCCGCGCGCTTCTCGGGATCGTGAGCGCGCGCGGGGAGGCGTGGCGTACGGCGGCGGGCGGGAAGATCGACGCCTACGTCGAGCCGGACCTGCGCCAGCGCCCCGGATTCTCCGGCGCGGTGATGACCGACGGCGCCGGACGGGCGCTCGGGATCTGCAGCGCCGGGCTGGCCCGCCGGCAGCTCCTCCTCCTTCCCGCGTCCACGATCTCCCGCGTCGTCGACGCGATCGTCACCCGCGGCTCCGTCGCGCGCGGGCATCTCGGCATCGGGGCGCACCCGGTGCAGCTTCCCGACGACGTGGCGGGCGTGACGGGACAGCGCTACGCGCTGATCGTCGTGGCGCTGCCGGCCGACGGCCCGGCGCGCGGATCCGGCCTCATGCTCGGGGACACGATCCTCGGGCTCGACGGGCAGCCGACGGAGGACCTCGCGGCACTGCACGAGCTGCTCGACGAGGACCGCGTCGGCAAGACGAGCACGCTGCGCGTGCTGCGGGCGGGAAAGGTCATCGACGTCGCCGTCGCCGTGGGCGAGAGGCCCCTGCGATGAGCGCTCTCTCCGCCTTCTCCGCCGACCTGCGCGATCTCGTCGCGCGCGCGAGCCCAGGCGTCGTGGGCGTCGAGCACGCCCGCGGTCATGGCAGCGGCGTGGCGATCTCTCCCGACGGCTACGTCGTCACCAACGCCCACGTGGTCGCCCGCGCGCGCGGAGGGGTCGAGCTGAAGCTGTCGGCGGCGGCCGGCGCCAGGCCCGCGGAAGCGTCCATCGTGGGGCACGACGAGCGCACCGACCTCGCGGTCCTCCGCGTGGCGGCAGGGTCGATCCCGAGCCTCCCGATCGCCGAGGACCGCGCCCTTGCCGTCGGGCAGATCGTGGTTGCGATCGGCAACCCCTACGGCTTCTACGCCTCCGTCAGCCTCGGCGTCATCAGCGCCCTCGACCGCGCCTTGCCGTCGCCGGGCGGCCTTTCCGAAGGGCTGATCCAGACCGATGCGGCCATCAATCCCGGCAACTCCGGCGGACCGCTCGTCGACACCGAGGGCCGCGTCGTCGGCATCAACACGGCCATGATCCCCTGGGCTCAGGGCATCGGCTTCGCCATTCCGGCGACGACCGTCTCGTGGGTCGTGCCGGTCCTGATCCGCGATGGCGAGGTGCGCCGCCCGACGCTCGGCATCCAGGCGCGCGGGGAGGAGCTCGATCCCGAACAGGCTCGAGCCGCGGGGCAAGTCAGGCGGTGCGCATCCACGGCGTCGAGCCGGACCTTGCGGGAGCCGCGGGCCTCCGCAAGGGGGATCTGCTCCTCGCGGCCCAGGACACGCCGCTGTCGGGCATCGACGATCTCCAGCGCGTGCTCCGTGCTCTCGCGCGCGGCCGAGGTCGAGCTCGCCGTCCTGCGCCGGGGCGAGCGCCGGTCGCTGTCCACAAACCGCCGCGGCCCGCCGCAGCCCTAACAGGCGCGGGCGAACGCCTTCGCGTTGTCGCAACCCACGTCGCTGCCCCCACGGCACGCCTTTTCGTAGAGCTCGACTGCCCGCTTCATGTCCCTCCCGGACTCCGCGCCCCTCGTGGTACATCGTGCCGAGCTTGTTGCAGGCGTCCGCGTCCTCCTGCTCGCAGCGCGCATCGAGGATCGCGGCGGCCTTGGCCGGGTCCCGGGGCACGCCGCGCCCCTCGTCGTAGACCGTCGCGAGCTGCCAGCACGCCAAGGCGTCGTTGGCGTCGCACTCCTCGGTCAGGATCGACACGGCTCGCGAGGCGTCCGCGGGTACGCCGCGTCCGTCGGCGAGGAGCATCGCGAGCCGGGCGCAGGCGTGGCCCTGCTTCTCGACGCAGGCCTTCTCGTAGAGCGTCGCGGCCCTCGCGGGATCCTCCGGAACGCCGAGCCCCTTCTCGTAGAGCTCGCCCTGGATCGAGCAGGCGAACAGCTCGCCGCCATCACAGGCTTTCGTGAGGAGCGGCAGGGCCCTGGCTCCGTCCCTGGGGACGCCGTCGCCGTAGGCATAGGCTCGGCCGAGGTTGCCGCACGCGTTCGCGTTGCCGCTGTCGCACGCGAGCTGGAAGTAGAAGATCGCCTTCGCCCCGTCTTCTGGGATGCCCTGTCCGTTCGCGAAGTCGAACCCGAGACGAGCGCACTGCGCTGCCTGGTAGTCGTGACGGCCCGGATCCACTCCTTCCTGGAGCTGGGAGCAGGCAAGCTCGGAGATGGCGGCCTCGATCTCCTCCTTGCTGGGCGCAGCGTGGGCAGCCGCGGACGCCGCGAGGCGCCGGGGCTCCCTCCGCGGATAGCCACGTCCCCCAAAGCCTTGCTGTGAGACGCCCTCGGCGGCGACCTGGCCTGGCGTGCGGCCGCCGCTGTTCTTCGCCGAGAGGCTGGCACCGGACGCCGCGAGCGTCGCGACGCTCTCCGCGGCCGGGATGGTGGCCGCGCGGTGGAGCGCGATTTCCCCGCCGCGTTCGGCGTGTCGACCCGGACGCCCCTCGCGATCAGGAAGCGCAGGAGCTCGGGATCTCTCGCTCCGGGGTGGAGCGCCGTGTTGCCCCGCCTCGTCGCGCGCGTTCCCGTCGGCCTTTCCTGCGATCAGGAAGCTCGATCTTGCACTCTGGTGGCCCCCTCCCGCGGCGACGAGGAGGGCGGTTTTCTTCTCGTGCGTGGGACGAGCCACGTCCGCGCCGCGGGCGGGAGGCGGCCACGACCTCGACCTGTCCTTTCTCGGCCGCGAGGGTCAGCGGCGTCCCGATGATGCCTCCCGCGCCATGCTGCGTCATCCGCAAGAGCGTGCGGTCGGCGTCGAGGAGCGCCGTCACGGTTGCGGTATCGCCGCGGTCGCAAGCGTCCATCAGCTCCTGGAGCTTCGCGACCTTCTCGTCGCCCCCGCACCCGGACAGTGCGGCCAGCGCGGGGACAACGAGGACGAGAGGTCCTGCGCGGCGCGTCATCGCGGGTTCAGGGCCTGAACCGCAGGAACAGGATAAGGAGGTTCCCCGCGATCGCGAGCGTGGGGAGGAAGGAGGCGAAGGCGGCACGGGCGAAGGACACGGGCAGCGGCTGGCCGGTCTGGTCGACGTCGACACCCGACGGGAGCGCGTTGACGAGGTAGATGCGGGAGGGATCGTCTCCGTCGTAGAGGAGCACTTGCTCGGACGTGTCCCCGATGTCCCGGTGTGTCTTCATGAAGCCGCGCTGGACGGCTCCGCGGTCGTCCTCGAACTCGAAGGTGAGCCGGTAGACGGGACGCTCGTTGATCGTCACGTTCGTCGCTTCCCTGGCCACGAGCCTGCCGAGCGCGAGCTTGCCCCAGACCAGGAGCGAGATCGCCTTTCCCCCCGCGCGCATGCCGAAGGAGGCGAGGAGAAGACCGATCAGCGGGAAGATGGTCACGAGCGACCCCGCGGGTCCGAACGCGGAAGCCCGGAAGCCGTCCGCCTTGCTCACCTGCGGGAGGAGGCGCGCGTAGGTGACGGCGAGCTCGTCTCCCACGGAGAGGCTCGCGCCCGTGGCATAGGCGCGGCCCTCGTGCTCCTTCTTGGCGGCATCCTGGTAGACGTAGGTCATCCGGAAGACGGGAATGCCGTTCACGGCCCCGAATGACCTCGGTTCGCGGGACACGCGGGCTTGCGCGTGGGCGACGCCGCCGGCACCGGCCGCGAGCGCCGCGATGTCTCCGAACGGAAAGAAGCCCCAGAAGAACGGCGTGCCGAACCCGATGAGCAGGAACCCGATCTGGGTGAGCATCCCGCATCGCAGCGTGAGCCGCGTGCCGATCGACACGCTTCGCGGCGGCCGGGCGAGCTCCATCTCGATGCGATTCTACCGGGCGCTCCGGCGAGCGCCCGGCGACGGACGGGTCCTATGATGGTGGCGCATGAGCCGGGTGGACGGCGAGCGCTTCATCGGTCCCTGGCGCGTTTGCGAGGCGCTCGGCAGGGGCGGGATGGGAGTCGTCCATCGGGCCGTCCACCGGGACACCGGTCGCGAGGTCGCGATCAAGACCGTACGCGTGCCCAACCAGCGCATGCTCGCAGGGATCCGCCGCGAAATCTACGCCCTGGCGCGGCTCCGCCATCCGGGGATCGTGCGGATCCTCGAGGAGGGCATCGACGCGGGCGTGCCGTGGTACGCAATGGAGCTCCTCGAGGGTTCGACGCTGCGCGCGAGCCTCGCCTCACGCCCGCCGCCGCGCGCGCCGAGCGCCGGGGCGCGCATGGAGCGCCTCGCGCCGATGGTGGCGCGCCTCTGCCCGCCCTCGCCTTCCTGCACGAAGAGGCATCGTGCACCGCGATCTCAAGCCCGAGAACGTGGTGCTGCGCTCCGACGGATCGCCCGTGCTCGTCGACTTCGGCTCCATGACACGGTTCGGCGGAGGTCGTCTGCGCGAGGCGTTCGACGTCCTCGCCGAGGCGCTGGGGTCGCTTCCCTACATGGCGCCCGAGCAGGTGAAGGGCGAGCTCTGCGACGCGCGCGCCGACCTCTACGCCGTCGGGTGCATCCTCTACGAGATCCTGACGGGCCGCCCTCCGTTTCTCGGCGGCACGGCGTACGAGCTGATGGCGCAGCATGTCTCTGCGGATCCGTTACGGCCGTCGCGCGTCCGCCGCGGGATCCTGCCGGAGCTCGATCGCCTCGTGCTGCAGCTCCTGGGCGAAGGAGGCCGCGCAAGCGCCTGGGTCATGCGGACGTGGTGATCGAGGTGCTCGAGCGTCTCGGCCTGTCGCGGCGCGGCGAAGAAGAGCCGCCCCCACGCGCCTACCTCTACCGTCCCGGCCTGTCCGGGCGGAGCGACCTCCCTCGCTTCGTTTCGGCGGCGCGTCGGAGACGCGGGGGACGGCCGGGGCGGGCTCGTCTTCCTCTGCGGGGAGAGCGGGAGCGGCAAGACGCGTCTAGCGATGGCGATCGGCGGCGAGGCGCGGCGCATGAGCACGACGATCCTCGCCGGCGAGAGCCATCCCACGCAACCGGGAATGGGACCGTGGCGAGCCGGCCACCGCTCCAGGCGCTGCGGGGACCGCTCCTCGCGATCGCCGACGGCTGCCGCGAGCGCGGCTTCGACGAGACCGAACGGCTCCTCGGAAGCCGCGCGCCGCTCCTCGCGCACTACGAGCCCGCGCTCCTCTCGATCCCTGGGATCGAGCGTTACGATGCGCCTCAGGATCTCCCCGCCGGCGCCGCGCGCGATCGCCTCCAAGCCATCGCGCTGCGCGACACGTTCGGCGCTCTCGCGTCGCAGGGGAGCGTCCTTCTCCTGCTGGAAGACCTGCACGGCGCCGACGAGCTCTCACGATCGGCTTCCTCGACATGCTCCAGCGATCCGGCGCGCTCGACGGGCGGGGGCTTCTCGTGGTCGGCACGTTCCGTACGGACGAGGCGCCCGACGCGCTTCTCTCGGCTCTGCGATCGGCCCGGCGCGACGTTCGTGAATCTCGGGCCTCTCGACGAGACGGCGGTAGGCCGCATCGTCTCCGACATGCTGGCGCTGCCGGATCCTCCCGCTGGCTTCGTGCGCGCGCTCGGCGAGAGGTCGCGCGGCAATCCGTTCTTCGTTGCCGAGTACCTGCGCGTCGCCGTGGCCGAGCGCCTCCTCGACCGCGATGAGTCAGGACGCTGATCCTGGCCGACATGCGCGCCGACGACCCGGCGCGCGCTCCTGCCCCTTCCCGAGTCGCTGCGCTGATCTCGTCCGGAGACGCCGCCTTCCATGGCCTTGCGGACGAGGTTCGCGAGATCGTCGACGAAGCGGCCGTCGCGACGCCTTCGATGGTGATGTCACCGTCTCGGAGCTCGCCGCCATGACGAGCGCCGGCGAATTGGCGATCGAGGTAGCGACCTCGCGGCTTCTCGCGCGGCAGGTGCTCGAGGAGAGCGAGCGCGGCCGCCTCCGGTTCGTTCACGATCAGATCCGGGAAGTCGCCTACGAGATCATCGAGGAGCCGCGCCGCCGGGAGCTCCACCGCGATGCGGCCGAGGCGCTCGAGAGCGCTCCGGATCGCGCGTCGCGCCTCGCCCACATCGGGCGCCACTGGGAAGAGGCGGGCGACGCGTCGCGCGCGTGCGCCTGTTACGCTCCCGCCGCGGTGAGCGCCGCCAAGCGTTACGCCTACCAGGAGGCCGAGACGCTCGACCGGGCGTACATCCGCCTCGCGCCGGAAGGCGAGGCGCGCGTCGAGGCGCGGGCGCACCTCGCTGACAGCGTGCTCATGGTTCAGGGACGCCTCGGCGAGGCCCGCGCGGAGTGCGAGCGTGCGCTCGACGAGTCGCGCCGGCTCGGGAGCGACCGGATGAGGCTCGCGTGCGTGATGGCGATGGGGAACTGCGCCTGGTCGCTCGGCGAGACGGAGACGGCGCGGGCGATGTTCGACGAGGCCCTCGCGCTCTCCCGGATGCGGGGCGATCGCCGTCGCGAGGGCATCGTCCTCAACGTGCTGGGCATGATCGCCCAGCGGCGCGGCGACAAGCCCGAGGCGCGCCGTCTCTTCGAGGACGCGATCGCGCTCGTTCACGGCGAGGGCGACGCCCGCTCGGAGGGGATGATCACCAACAACCTCGCGTCGGTCCTGCGCGAGACAGGCGCCATCGCCGAGGCCGAAGCGGTCTACCGGAAGTCGCTCGCCGTCTTCCTGGAGAGCGGCGATCGCCGCGGCTCGGGGGTGGCGCTCGGCAACCTCGGCCTCCTGGCGATGGAGCTTGGTCGCCTCGAGGAGGCGCGACCGCTCTACGAGCAGGCTCTCGGCGTCCATCGGGAGGTGGGCAACCGCAGGAGCGAGGCGATGGTCCTCGGCAACCTCGCCACCCTCGACGGAGAGCTCGGCCGCCCCGATCTCGCCCGCGGTCATCTCCTCAGCGCGATCGCCATCCTGCGCGAGATCGGCGATCGCGACGGAGAGGCGATCTGGCTCTCGGCCCTCGCCGGCCGCCACGCCGACGACGGCGACGCCGTCGAGGCGCGCCGCCTCGCCGGGGAGGCCCTCGCGCTGGCGCGCGTCGTGAAGGACCGCCGCGTCGAGGGGGTTGCCCAGCGCATCCTCGGCACCGCCGACCGCCTCGCCGGCGACGCTGCATCCGCCCGCGCCCGCCACGCCGAAGCCGAGGAGCTCCTCTCGTCGGTCGATCGCATCGAGCTGGCCCGCACCCTCGTCGAGATCGCGCTCGCGGATCGCGCCCTGGGCCGTGATCCCGCGGAGGTCGTCGCGCGGGCGCGCACCATCGCCGCGGAGATGGGCGTCAGCGAGCGAAGTCCGCTCGGCCGGGCGATTGCGAAGCTGATTCCCTAGACTGCCCGTCGCAACGATCGGCGTCCCGGATCCCCGGTGCCAGAGTCAGCTGCGCATCACCGCGATCATCACCGCCCCGGAGGTCGTCAGGAAGCCTCGCGCGGTGAGATCGGGCGGTCCAGCGCCCCGCGGATCTCGTCCCATGTCGTGGGATCTCAGAGCCTCCGGAACGGATGCTCGAAGCTGAGGTAGAGCAGGACGCTGCCCTCGCCGCGCGCCTCGCCGATGCCGAAGGCGTAGGCGATGCCGGGAACGATCTGGAGACCGTTCGAGAAATCGTGCGACCACCGGATGCCGGGCGAGACGAGGGTCGTGGCGTCCCTCGAGGTGGCATCGCGGCCGACCACCGACTCGGAGCTCGCATAGGTTGCCTCGAGGAGCGCGTTGAAGTGGGAGGCCGCGAGCAGGACGAGGCTCCCGCCTGCGGTGTACGAGCGCGTCGCGGCACGGTTGCCCGATCCGTCGCTGGCGCGCGGGACGTATGTGGCGCCGAGATTCGCGTGAGCGACGAGCTTCGACGAGAGCACGACGCTGACCGGAATCCCGATCTGCAGGCCGGCCCCGCCCGCGCCCAGCCCGCGGGCCTCGTCGCCCGTCGGTGCGAGGATGGTGATCCGAGGCGCGAGCGCGATGCGGGCATCGGCGTCGCCGACGAGCTGGTAGCGGTAGTTGAGCGCCACGTCTCCCGGTCCGCGGTGGCGCCCGGTGCCCTCGGAGACGTTCGCGTACGGGATGGAGTAACTGAGCTGGTGACGCAGGTTCGGGGCGGGCCACTCCTCGGTGAGCGAGTAGATCCAGTCGTGGGTCTTCTGATCGCGCGTGAGGACGTTGATGTGCTGGACGACGCCGGGATCCTGGTTGTACGCCTCCTCGATCAGGAAGCTGTTGTCCTGGATCCCTCCTGCTCCCTCGTCGCCCGCGCTCGCGAGCCGGGCGCAGGAGAGCAGGGAGATTGCGATCGACGCGCCGCGGCTCACCACGTCACGAGCCTATCGCGGGAAGGCACCGGATCGAGGGACCACGCGCGCGGAGGATCACGCCCGGAGGCTGCTACGATCCGCCGGATTTCGGCGCCCGTCGCGGGACTCTTCCGCCATCCATCGGGTGACCGTCCAAGGAGAGCCATCATGCGCATGATGCTGACAGCCCAGTTCCCCAACGAGCCGTTCAACACCCTCGTCAAGAAGGGCCAGGCAGGCCCGGCGATTGGCCGCATCCTCGAGGAGCTCAAGCCCGAGGCCGTCTACTTCACCGAGCAGCACGGAGGCCGGTGCGCCGTCCTCATCGTCGACGTGAAGGAGCCGTCGCAGGTGCCGGCGCTGGCCGAGCCGCTCTTCCTCGCCTTCAACGCGGAGTGCCGCTTCCGCATCGTGATGACCCCCGAGGACCTCGGGAAGGCCGGGCTGGACAGCATCGGCAAGGCCTGGGCGTGATCGGAACGCGAGCCGGCGCCACGCGCCGGCTCGCGCCCCTTCAAGCGTCGCTCCCCGTAGTGTGGTCCCCACGCACGAACGCACGAGCACGCTCGTCATCGGGAGCGCCTTGTCGCTCCTCGTCATCGACGCGATCGCCTGCTCTTCCTGTCTCCCCGATCGCGCGAAGCTGACTTCCTGGGTGGTGGCCCGGCGGCGATCAGCGGCCAGGATCGCCGATGAGCACGAACGGCGCCCAGAAGAACGGGGACTCGGGCAGCACCCGGCCGGACGGCGTCCGGATCGCGCCTTGACGCAGCGCGTCGATCGTGGCGACCTGTGCGTGACGCAGCGCGCGCGCCTTGGGCACACCCTGGCCAAGCTCGGAGTAGAACCTCTCCATCTGGAACCGGGTGGAGACGTCCGCGACGCTCCAGAGGCTCGCGACGACCGACGCCGCTCCCGCGCCGAGGAACGATCGGGCAAGCCCGATGATCCCGTCTCCGGTGACCCGGCCGAGTCCGGTCTCGCAGGCCGAGAGCGTCACGAGGTCCGCGTCGAGGTGCAGATCGAGGATCTCCTCGGCCGTGAGGAGACCGTCGGCCGTGGCGTCGCTCTCGCCCGTCGTGGCGGAGAGGATCACCAGGCTCTCGAGCGGCTCGTCGTCGCGAAGCACGGCATGGGTGGCGAAGTGCAGGCACGCCCGTCCCGTTGCGAGCCGCCGCACCTGCCGCTCGCTCGCACGGTTGCCGAGGAGGAGGGAGTCCTGCGAGCGGGGGAAGCGTGCGGCGACGTCCCGCGCCTCGTCCTCCGCCGCGGGAAGCGGCGGAAGGTCCCGGCCGGGGATCGCGGGCATCAGCGGATTGCCGATCGCGAGCACCGTGCGCTGGTCCGCGCGTTGTTCGCGGCGCGTCAAGGTCGCAAGGCCGATCGCGGGCTCGTAGCAGAGCGCGTGGCTCTCCACGAGCGGCCTCGCTCGCGCGTCGCGAAGCGCCGCGAAGGACAGGTAGAAGAGCGGTCCGTGCGGGACGATCGTGACGACGTCCTCGGGGTCCCGGGGGAGCCATGGCTCGACCGGCGCGATCAGGGCGGCGTGGAGCCTCTCGAGCGGATCTGCGGCGGCGTCACCCGCGGCGATGGATGCACGTGCGGCCTCCACGAGCCTGCGGACCTCTTCCGGCGCGATTGGTGACTCCGCTGCGTGGACCGCGCCTTGCTGGTCGATCGCGAACACGAGGAGCAAGGGGCCGGCGAAGACGTAGGACACGAACGTCGACCGACCCTCGCGCGCCGCGGTCTTCATCGTCGCGAACGTCGCCGCGGGGGCCGCGAGGAGCGCCGGCGAGCCGCTCGCGCGGCTCTCGAGGATGTCGAGGATCGCCCGTCCCTTTGCGCGCTCCGCCATGACGAGGGCCTCCTCCAGCCTTCCGAGGCCGAAGAGGAGGCGCACGCCGTCCGCGTAGACACCCTGCCTGTCCTCGAAGACCGCGACCCGCGCCGACGGCTCGGGCACGGACAGGCCGCGCAGCATCTCGATCAGGTCGACGGCCCTCGCGATGTCCTCCACCGCGTCGGCCGGGCGGCCGAGCATCTCGAGGATCCGCGCGCGATGGTGGAAGGCCTGGGCCTCGGCTTCGGCGTTGCCCACGCGCTCTGCCTCCTCGATCGCCCGCTGCCCCCACGCGAGCGCCCCGGCGGATCTCCGCGCGGGCGTGCAGGATCCCGACCTCGCCCATCGCGATGCTCGCGTACGGGAGGCCGATCTGCGCCGAGAGATCGAGGCAGCGGGTGAACGCCGCGAACGCCTGGGACGTGTCACCTAGCTCCGCGTAGAGGCGCGCCACCTCGAGCAGGTGCCAGGCCATGGCACGGCGATCGACGAGCTCCCGCCAGATGTCGAGAGCGCGGAGGTACGACTCGAGCGCGCGCGTACGGAGGCCAAGGTCGCGTTCGATCGAGGCGCGCGACGCGAGGTCCCATGCCATGGCCCGGGGATCCCCGAGGGCCTCGCGCAGCGTGACGCAGGCGTCCGCCTGGCGGAGCGCCTCGTCGAGCCTCTGCTGCCGCGCGAGGGCGCGGACGAGATGCGATCGCGCCGAGGCGCCCCAGCCGGTGTCGCCACCCGCCTCGGCCCGCGCAAGCGCGGAGCGGAACGCCGCCTCGGCACGCGGCGTGTCGCCCTGGAACAGGTGCACGATGCCGGCGTTGACGAGCATCTGGCATGCGAGCCCGTCGTCGCGAAGGGCGTTCGCGAGGGAGAGCCCGAGCGCGAACTCCTCGACGGCATCGGCGTACCTCCGCGCGTCCAGCTGGAGGTAGCCGAGGTCCTCGTGGGAGATGGCCTGTCCACGGCGATCTCGCGCCGCGCTCTCGATCGCGAGGGCCTGCGAGAAGAGCTCGCGGGCGCCGCTTCCGTCCCCGAGCTTGAACGCGACTCGGCCGAGGTACGAGAGCGTGACCGCGCGGCCCTCGTCGTCACCGATCTCGATCTGGATCGCGAGCGCCTCGTCGCACAGCCGCCTGGCCTCCTCGTACTCCGCGCGCTTCCAGTGGCCGAACCCCATGTCGGCGACGATGCGCGCTTCGAGGCTCCGGTCGGCGAGGCCGCGCGCGATGGCACGCGCATCTTCCTGCCGCTGCCTCCCCTCGGCGGCCCGTCCCTGGTCCTCGAGCACGCGGCCCATCACGTCGAGTGCCCAGGCTTCCCGGCGCCTGTCCATCAGCGCGCGGCTCTCGTTGAGCTCCGCGCTGGTCGCGTCCAGCGCTGCGGTGACGGCGCCCGACAGGCGCAGGCGATCTGCACGTTCCGCCGCCGCGGTGAGCGCGGCGAGGGCGAGAGCGATCACCGCATCTTCTCCAGGAGCGCCGCGGCCTCGGCACGGTGAGGCCCCTCCACCGCCGCGACGTCTCGCAGCAGCGGCTCCGCATCACGTGCCGAACGCTGCCTGAGGAAGCCGAGCGCGAGGTAGAAGCGAGCGTCCTCTTGGAGGGCGCCAGGCTGGCGAGCGGCCAGGTCCAGCTCGCGGACTCCCTCGGCTGTCCGGTCGAGCAGGAGGAGCGACACTCCGCGGTAGAAGCGGGCGCGCTGGTCTGCCGGCACCGTCACGAGGTGCGCCGCGAGCTGCGCTTCCGCTGTCGCGTAGTCGCCGGCGTCGTAGGGCTTCATGGCGACGTCGAACGGATCGACGATGGGTGGCGGGCTCTCGCCGCGCACCAGGATCTCCGACTCCGGTGAGTAGGCGGCCTTGACGATGACGACGTCCGGGATGTGCGGTCCGCGCAGCACGAGCGTCGCGGTGCCGGCGATCAGGAGGAGGCTCGCCGCTATGGCGAGGATCCCGCCCCCGGGCCGCCAGCGCGTCGCCGGTGCGGTCTCGCCGAACGACTCCCGGAACCGGAGCGCGTCGCGCACCATCTCGGAGCAGGCGGCGCACCGGGCGACGTGCTCCCGGATCGGCTCGCACTCGCGCTCGGGCAGGGCGCCGGCCGCGAGCGCGTAGGCCGTCTCTTCGACGATGTGCTCGCCACGGGGCATGGCGCGCCGGGCGGCGGCGGAGAGCAGGTCTTCGTGTGTCATGGATCGACCTGGACTCCGAGTATCCGTCCGAGCCCCTTCTTCGCGTCGGCGAGGTGATTGCGCACGGTGTTCATCGAGATCGCGAGGACGCCGGCGATCTCGGCGTACGAGAGCTCGTCGCGGACCCGCAAGAGCAGGCACTGGCGCTGCCGTGCGGGGAGCGATTCGATCGCCGCCTCGATCGCGCGGAACCGATCCTCCGCATCCGCGCGTGCCGCGTGGTCGGCGGCCGGCACGCTTCCGAGATCGTCGGTCAGCTCCACGCTGGGATCGACCTGGGAGGCGGCGAGCCGGTGACGTTCGGAGCTACGCACGTGACGCGCGATGGTGAAGAGCCAGGGCATCAGCTTGGTCTCGTCCTTGAGCTGCCGCACGCCGTCGAGCACCCGGGCGAGGGTCTTCTGGACCAGGTCCTCCGCGTCCTCCGGCGAGAAGCCGTGCGCGCGGAAGTAGCGGTGGAGCCGGGGACGAAGATCCGCGTCGAGGATGCGGTACGCCTCGTCCGCGTCGATCCCAGCCCGGAGCCGCCGGATCGCATCGAGAGTGTCGGCCACGCAGGCGGGATTCCATCATGTCGCTGGCTTGGCTGCTCGCCGTCCGGATGATGGGGGCTTCGCCCGGACGGCGCGGTCGTTCTTCCGCGGGGACCCTTGCGTCACAGATCCCCGGCCGTTGCACTCACGCCATACGTCGCCGCCGGGAATGCCACGAACGGCGCGTAAGGCGTGAGAGACGCACCGGTATAGCGGTGGGCCGCGACGGTCGCGTCGGCTGCGGGGTCGCGCCCCGCTCCCGCGACGAGATCGTCCCGCCCATCGGCCGGTATGCTGCCGAGCCCCACGCGCCCGCCGTAGGAGGTCGTGAAGGGAGTCACGTCGAACCCCGGCAACGCCGCGATGGCGGCGCCGTCGTAATCGAACCCGAGGAACCGGCTCGGGAACGACGGGCTCGCTCCGGGCCCCGGAGCTCCGGCGATCTCCGCGAAGGCGTCGCCGTCGGCGTCGCCTCCCGCGACGTTCGCGCCGTACTGCGTCGTGGCGAAGGCGTTGAAGTTGATCTTCGAGATGGAGGCGATCGCTGCTCCGTCGTAGTCGAAGCCCCGGACCTGCGGGCCGAACACGACGCCGGGGCCCGGAGCGGTCAGGATCTCGTCGAAGCCGTCACTCTCGACGTCCCCTCCGGAGACGTTCACTCCGAACTTCAGCGTCCCGTAGGCAAAGAAGCTGATCTTCGCGATGGGCGCGGCAGAACCGCCATCGACGTTGAACCCGCGCACGTGCGGGCCGAAGACAGCGCCGGGTCCGGGCCCCGTCACGATCTCGTCGTACGCGTCGCCGTCGACCCCCCGCCCGCCACGTTCACTCCGTAGCGCAGCGTGCCGTACGCATAGAAGTTCACCTTGGCCATGGGTGTCCCGCTCGCCGCGAAGCCGCGGGCCTGCGGGCCGAACACCGGACCCGACCTGGCCCGGTGAGGATGTCGATCGTCCCGGCGGTCTGGAGCGATCCGAGCGCGACGTTCACGCCCCACTGGCCGGCGGCGTAGGCCTGGAAGTCGACCGCCGTGCCCGCGCCGTTCTCGTCGAAGACCCTGACGCGGTTCGGATTGGGCGGACCGAGCCCCTCGCCCGCGAGGAACGTCGGTCGCGTCGTCGATCCGCCCGAGGCGTACTCGTAGGCTCCGATGTCGAACGCCGCGCCCTGCGGCCGGGGCACGCCCTCGTGATCGCGAACGACCGTCGTGGTCACCCCCGCGTCGATGGCGGGGCTCGTGGACTGGAGGTGGTAGTCGGAGGGCCCGGCGAAGAGCGGGTCCTGGCTGGTGCAACCCGTGTCCCATGGATCGCACGGTCCGGCCCCGAACACCAGGTTGTTCGCGGGCGCGAAGGACGCCGGGCTCGATGCCACGTCGAACTCGTAATACTGCTGTCCCGCGCCCGCCACGACGACGTTGTCCCGCAAGGTGATGCGGCCGGCGCCGGCCTCCTCGAGGTACACCTGGGCGACGGCGTTTCCGACGAAGGTGTTGTTCTCGATCACGACCGTTCCCTGGGGGTCGTTCACGCGTAACCCTTCGGCGCCCCGTGCGCCCGCGATGACGTTGCCCGTCACGGAGACGGTGCCGAGGATCTCGGTTCCACCGTCGCTGCCGCCCAGGAGCACGTTGTTCAGGTCGGAACCGGCGAACACGTTGTCGTGGAGACGCAGGTCGTCGACGATGTCTCCGGGAGCGTGGCCGTAGACCTGGATGGAGCGCCCTTCCTGGCCCCGCACTTCGTTCCACCCGATATCGATGTCGCGGTTGACGCCGAATCCCTGGACGTAGAACGCGTAGTACTTGGTCGTTGGGGTGCCGTTGTCGATGAGACGGTTCCCGAGGATCGCGATCGCCGACGTGTCTCCGAACACGCCGATCTTGTCGCCCTCGCCGCCGTTCGAGAGGTCATTTCCCACGATCCTGTGGCCGATGCCGGTCACGAGGAGCGCGTCGCGCATGACGGAGAAGCTGAGGTTGCCGATCACGACGTAGGAGAGCGGGCCCGAGTCCTGGTTCAGGTAGATACCCCGCCGCGCGGCGGGATTCGTGAGCACGGGCGGGTTGCCTGGGTATCCCAGGTAGGCGATGGGCGCCGCCGCGGTTCCCGAGACGCCGAGCGCCGTGTCGAGGAACAGGATGGTGTCCCACCCGGGCATCGCGGGGTCGAGCTGCGTGAACGTCCCGCCCATGACGTAGACGATGTCGCCCGCGACCATCGTCTGGCGAGGCCGCCAGAGCGTCGCCCACGGCTGAGCCTGCGTCCCGGGATTCCCGTCGTTGCCCGTGGCCTGATCGACGAAGTAGACGCTGCCGGGACGGACCGTGAACGGGAGCCCGTTGCTCGCCTGTCCGCCGACCGTGACGACGATGCTGCCGGACACGACGCCGGGCCCTGGCTGCACGACGACGAGGTCGAGGCTCCTGGCGGCGTTGTCCTGTCCCCACGAGACCACGCGCGCGACGGGCTGGCCGCCGATGGTGACCGTCGAGGCGCCCTGCGTCGCGCCGAACCCCTCGCCGTGGATGCTGATGAACGCCCCGAGGTTGCCCTCGCCACCCACGTTCGGACCCGACTCGATGTCGGTGAAGAGCAGGCGGGGCTGGGACGCCGCCTCTCTTGCGACGAGGATTGCCACCCAGAGTCCCAGCGCCCCGCGAATCCAACCCATGCTCGTGCTCATCTTCCTGACCCCTTTCGACGGCCGCGCCGCCGCGCAGCGGACGACGATGGGTAAGACCCCTCCTGAGCGGAAACGTACTACCGCAACCCGAGCGCGGCAGCGAGCACGGCCAACGCCATCAGCGTCATCGCCGACAGGAAGAGGCCGAACCGATAGCTCCACGGCACGTACGCGAATGCAACCCGGTGCGAGCCTGCCGGGATCGCGACGCTCCGGAATGGACCCTCGCGATCGATCGGGGCGTCGACGCCGTCGATGGTCGCCCGCCAGCCGGGATAGAAGACGTCGGCAAGGACGAGGCGGTCGGCGGAGCGCGCGTCGACGTCGAGGACGACGCGCGTGGATCCGTCGGCGGCGTAGCGCACGCTCGCCGCTAGGTCGCGCTCGAGCCGGGCGCGGGGCCGCGCCCCAGCGTCCGTGGCGATCTCGAGCCCTCCGGCCCGGGCCTCGATCGCCACTTCGGGCGGCGACCACGTGGTCGTGCGCAACGCGAGCGCCATGGAGGTCGGTCGATCGTCGACGACGAGGCGCTGGCCGCGCGATCGCGGGACCGCGCGGAGCGCGAACCCGCCGCCAGCCGTGGCGTCGGTCTTCACGGTCAGGGCCAGGAGCGTGCCCGGGGCGACCCAGACCTCCGGGTCCACCGGCAGGTCGATCCACCCGTGCCTCGGGAGGAAGCGGCCTCGCACCCGCGTGCTCCAGAGCGTCCCGCCGCTCCCGTCCTGGAGAACGAAGATCCCCGGGCTCGATGCCGCGCGTCCTACGGCCGCGATCTCGACGCCCAGGGATGCGAGGAATCCACCGCCCCACGGGAAGCGCTGGAGCGCGACCGTGCCGGATTCGATCTCGACGGTCTGCCGTTCCGGTCCGGAGATCGCGGCGCCGGCGCCGCGGAAGCGATCGGTGAGGATCAGGAGCCTCGCGCCGGAGACGCGGCTCATCGGCGTCGGGAGAACGGGCCGAGTCCCGAGAAAGGTCGCGCTGCCCTCGCGCGCGAGCGCCTGGTCGTAAGAGCGCACGCCGATCGCGTCGTAGAGACGGACGTCCCGGATCGCGTAGACGGTGCTCGCGTTCGGCAGCAGGATGCCCGTCCATCCCGCGATGCGCTCGTGGCCCGCGGCTCTCGCAAGCGCCATGGTGATCGCGGTCTCCGGGTAGAGCTTGTCCGGCGTCGACCACGGATTGACGTCCTGGAGCGGTGCCGCTCGCTCCGCGAGGATCGCCACGAGCAGGATCCATGGCGCCGCTCGCGTCGCAACCAATCCCGTCACCGTGACGGCGGCCCCGATCGCGGCGAACGCGATGGAGGCGAGATCTCCCCGGGACAGATCCGGGCCCGCGGCCAGAAGGGTGATGACCGTGGCCGCTCCTGCGATGTGGGCGATCCCGGGGAGCCGCCGTGCGCGGGCCGCATCGATCCCCCGGCCGGCGAGCAATGCGAGGCCGAGCGCGCCGATCGCGACCAGGCGCTCGGGCCCCGTGTGGTCGAGCAGCGGAAGTCGCCAGATCAGCCGCAGAACGGGCGCCCGTCCGATGACGAGCAGGAACGCTAGGGTGGTCACGCCGAGGAGGCGTGAGCCCCTCGAAAGCGAGCCGCACACGGCGAGGTAGAGCGCGAGGGCGCCGAAGTAGAGGCTCCTCACCACGACGGTGGGTTGATGGAGGGCCCTGATGGCCTCGCCGCGCATGAGGTCCATGTCGACGACGGCCGCGATCATGGCAAGGAGGCCCGACGGGCCTGACGCAGCGCTCCGGCGCGACGCCCAGGCCGTGCTGTTGGCGAGGTACTCCGCGCACGGCACGATCATCGCCGCGGAGATCCCGGCTGCGGCCGCCATCGCCGCGGCGAGAGGCCAGATCCGTCGCCCTCCCGGCGGGCGGGCCAGGAGCCAGATCGCTCCCGTGGCGGTCCAGATCAGCGCAAGATGCTCGAGGTGCCCCGCGAGGACCGTTGCGGAGAGGATCGCGATCAGGACCCCGGTGCGCGCTGGTGTGAGGGCTCGCGCATGGCGGCGCGCCGCGAGAAAGAGCAGCGGGACGTGGGCGAAGAGCCCGCCGATCGGGTAGCAGATCCACGAGAGACCGGATCCTGACGTGGCGAATGCGGCAGCCGCGATCGCCGACCCCATCTCGGACAGATCGAGGTCGCGCGCCAGCGCCCAGGCGCCTCCGAGCGCGAGGCAGAACCGGAGCACGGCGAGGACGAGGAGCGACCATCGCCATGGCAGTAGAAGCGCCGCGAGCGTGAAGGGGTGAAATGGCGCGGGTTGCTCGCTTGCGAGGAACGGCTGGCCGGTCCCCGCAAAGGGATTCCAGAGCGGGACCCGTCCCGCGCTGTACTCCCTCGCGACGTGGCATTGCCACGGGAGCATGACCACCTCGAGGTCGCTGGCTCCGGCGTTCTCCCGGCCAGGGTCGATCTCCTGGAACGGCGGGGTGCCGCTGACGTGCGCTCCGAGCGCCTTCCCTTCGAGCGCCTGGTGGAAGAAGAGGAGGAGCCCCGCGGCCGCTATGCCGAAGGGGACGGAGACCGCGCCGCGAGGCTTCAGGGTTTCCACGCGGAGACGTAGCGCCAGAGCTCGGTGGTCGGGGGGATGAAGTAAAGCAGGATCCCGAGGAGGAGGCGCGGGTCGCGGTGGGTGCGGTGGCCGCGCTCGGCTCCCTCGAGGATCGCGAGCCAGGTGACGAACACCGCCGTGGTCTCGATGACTCCGCCGAGCACCGGGACGTAGACGCCGGCCCAGGGCTGGCCGGAGGCCTCGAGCGCCTTCCGGATGCCCCAGACCACGATCGCCAGCACGCCCATCACGAGCACCCATCCTGCCTCGCGTCCCGGCCCCGGCGCGGAGGTCGCTCGTCCCCGCGGCCACCGGGCTCGGGCCATCGCGAGCGCGCCGAGCGCGACCGCCCACGCGGCGAGCGCGGCGAGCGTGGGGGCGAGCTCGAAGCGCGCCCACGACACGACGCGGCCATCGGGGAGGGGCTCGAGCGCCACGAACGTGAGCGGCGCGACGTCGGCACGATCCATCACTCTCGGTGTGACCGAGCGCAGGATGGCGAAGAGCGTGAGGGACGTCGCGACGGTGAGGACGAGCGCGCACGGCTTCGTCCACGTGCCCGCCGCCGCCTCGAGGGCGGTCGCCGCTCGCGGGGCGGAGAGCTCGCGACCCAGCTCCGCCATGTCGCGCTGGCGTCGCGCCGGATCGGGATCGAGGGCGCGGCGCACGACCGCGTCGAGCCCGGCGGGAAGAGGTCCGATCTCCGCTCCGGGCGGTACTCCCGTGAGCATCTCGTGAAGCACCGCGCCGAGCGAGAAGACGTCCATGCGGGGATCGGGCGGCGCGGCGCGGAGCGCTTCGGGGGCCATGTACAGCGGGGTTCCCATGGCGAGCGTGGGCTGGGTGGCGGCTCCGGATCGTTCCGGAGCCGCGATGCGCGCGACGCCGAAGTCGGTGACCTTCACGCCGCCGCGATCGTCCACGAGGATGTTGTCGGGCTTGACGTCGCGATGGATCACGCCAGCGGCGTGGGCGTGGGCGAGGGCGTCAGCGACACGGGAGGCGATCGCGATCGCGTTGGCTGCGTCCATCGGGACGAGACGGGACAGGGGTGCGCCGGGCGCGAGCTCCATCACGATGTAGCTCTGGCCGTCGTGGCTTCCGAAGTCGTGCACGGCGACGATCCCGGGGTGGGAGAGGCGCGCGAGCGCCTGGGCCTCGCGGGCGAATCGCGCGGCGAAGCCCGGAAGCTCCGACACCTCCGGCGCGAGGAACTTCACGGCGACGTCGCGCGCCAGGCCGATGTGGCGCGCGCGCATCACGATGCCCATGCCGCCGCGTCCCAGCTCCTCGCCGATCTCGATCTTCCCGTCGATCACCATCGGTGGGATCTCGCGGTCGACGAGGCAGGCAGGGCAGCAACGCGCTCCTGCCGGGATCCGCGCGCTGCACCGCGCGCAACGTTCGCTCATGATCGGAGCTCGACGAGGAGCAGGGTGGCCTCGGGCGCGACCGCGTCCGCCCCGTCGACCGTGTCCGCGACGATCTGCTCCACGAGCTCGCGGAACCTGGCGCGCGCCCGGTGGAGGAACGCCTTGAGCTGGGGCGGCGACATCCTGAACCGTCGCGCCGCGTCGGCGTAGGGTGGAGGATCTCCGCTTCCGAAGTAGAGCGTCACGAGCTCGAACGGCCGCCGCGCTTGCCGGATCGGAACTCGTCCTCGAGCCTTTCCATTGCTTGCCCCATCACGCACTCGGCCCACTCCCGATCGAAGCTCTCGGGGCCTTCCGCGGGCGCCGCCGCGAGCACCTGCTCGGCGACCTCGCGGTCGAGCGGCACGACGACCGCTTCGCCTCCGCGCCGCTTCGCGGCCTCGCGCGCGTGGGCGTTGACGACGACGTGATCGAGGCACGCGCGCAGGTACCCGCGGAGCTTGCCGCGCGCCGGGTCGAGGTCCTTCACGAAGTCGCGCTCGAGGAGCCTCACGCAGACCGCCTGCACCGCGTCCTCGGACGCGTCGGGCGCGAGCCCCTTGCGCCGTGCGTAGAGGTAGAGCGGCCGCCAGTAGAGCGCCAGGAGCTCGGCCGTCGCGGCCCGGCGCGCCTCGGGCGACGGCTGCGCCGAGAGGATGAGCGTCCATCGCGTCGTTGGGAACGGTCCGGGGCGCGCCTCGCTCATGGCGTCCCCGCGCGCGCCCCTCTGGATCTGAGATCGACACGCGGCTCCTGATCCGGTCTCGACATCGCGCTCGCGAGCGACGATGCCATACCGCGACCAGGAGCCGCAAACCTCCGGCGACTACCGCTGCATCAGGGCGGGGCGGCCGAGGCCGAGGTCGTGCGCCTCGGACTCGATGTCGGCGATCTCGTCGTCGACGCCTCGCAGCTCGGTCTCGAGCTTCCGCACGCGTTCCTTGACCGGATCTTCGCCCGAGCCGACGACCACGGGGACGCCCGGGTAGCCGTAGGGATTCGGGACGCCATAGGGGTTCGCGCCGACGAAGATCGCGGGCTTGCTCCGCTCCGCCTCCTCGCGCGCAGTCGGGAGCTCCTCTTCCTCGATCTCGTTCTTGCGACGGCGGAGCTCCTTGTAGCGGCGCTTCAGCTCGTCAGCGCGCGCGGACGACGTGTCGTCCCGGTGCTCCGGCACGACGTCGAGGGTGATCGCCGGCGCGGGAGCGTCCATCTCGGGGGTCGTCACCGAGCCGGTTGCCGTCGTCTTGCGGCTGGATGGGCCGCCCTTGAGGTCCGAGTTCGTGAAGACCTTCCCGTTTCCGGCGAAGGCGAGAGGGGCGGAAAGGGTCAGCGTCAGGAGCAGGGTCTCGATCTTGCGCATGCGTCCACCGTTGGATCGTGCGGACCGTCTCACGCGACCGTCCGGGGCGGCTCATCATCACCGCGTCCCTACCGATACGGGCGCCAGGGCGCGGAGTTCGCGGAGAACCCTCACATCATTTCCCGTGACGACGGTCACGTGCGCGGTCGTGCGTGCCAGGCCGCAAGGACTTCCGCCTCGCGCTCCAGCGATAGCCCCGCCTTCGGCGCCGTTTGCCTCTCGTCGGGAAGCGTCCGCCACCAGGCGAGCGTGTCGCGCGCCGTCTCCGCGACCGGGCGGAAGGTGAGCCCCCTGCTCGTGGCGCGCGCGCACTCGACCGTCGAGAAGCCGCGGTATTCGCCCTCGGCCGGGACCCACGCCGGCAGGTCGCTCCAGGGAGCGACCTGGTTGTCGGCCAGGAACGAGGCGCCGACCCAGTGCACGCGCGCCTCGGTGGTCGTGCGGCACGCCTCGATCATCGCGCGCGTGGTGAGCGTCGTCGCGGGACCGGTGGCGTTGAACAGACCCACGGTGCCGTCCTCGATCACGCGGACGATCCAGGCGGCCAGATCCCGGACGTCGACGATCTGGACCGGGTCGCTGCCGTCGCCGGGTGCGAGGACGTCGCCGCCTCGAGCCAGGCGGACGGGCCAGTAGGTGAAGCGATCCGTCGGATCGCCCGGTCCGACGATGAGCCCCGGACGGATGTTCGCGACGCGCCCCGGCATCGCGGCCTCGGCCGCGCGCTCGCAGAGCGCCTTCAGGGCGCCGTAGAACTCCATCACCTTCTCGACGGTCTCGTCCGGCATCGTGGCGACCGGGGCCGACTCGTCCGCGCCGGGCTGGCTCGTGTCGCCGAGGGCGGAGATGGACGAGATGAAGACGTAGTGGGAGATGCGAGGCGCGAGCAACTCCGCCGACGCGCGCACGACGCGCGGGACGTAGCCGCACGTGTCGACGACCGCATCCCAGCGCCGGCCAGGATCCGCGAGCGCCGCCAGGTCGCCGTCGCGATTCCCGTGGAGCCGCTCGACGTCAGGGAACAGATCCGGACGCGTCTTGCCGCGCGTGAAGAGCGTGACCTCGTGTCCGCGCGCCCGCGCGGCGCCGACGACGGCCGGGCCCAGGAACGCGGTGCCTCCGAGGATCAGGATGCGGGAGGGTTTCATCGTTCGGGGCCGGGCGTCATACGATCGGCGGGGACAAGGAGTCGAAGAGCAGAGTGGCACCGATCATCCACGCCCGGCGAACACCCATCGGCATGAGATTCCGCATCTGGTCTCCCGAGGACGGACGCTACACCTCGTCCGAGGTGGTGCAGTACGTGATCCGCGAGCATCTTGTTCGCGCCCTCGGCGGCGTCGAGGAGGCCGATCGCATCGTGCGCCGCGCGCTCGCGGGCGGCACGAGCGAGGAGGGCAAGCGCCGCGACACGGACGCGGACTGGGACAAGGAGAAGGACGCCGCGCCCGCGGCGACGGCGTCCACGGAAGCGGGCGGCTAGAGCCCGGGGTTCGAGGCCTGGCCGGCGGGTTCGCGAGGAGAGCTTGGACGCCGCGCCAATAGCGGCCTTTCGCTGCTAGAACCGGTAGCTCGCCGACAGCGCGAAGATGTTGCTCTGGATCTCGTAGACGCCGTTGGCCGGCCGACCCGAGAGCCGGTTGACCGTCTGCGAGGTCGTCACGTGGCGGGTGTCGCCCATGACGTGGGCGAACCCGAAGTCGATCGTCAGCTTCTTGATCTCGTAGCCGGCGCCGGCGGTCACCTCGAGCTTGCGGGTGTCGACTCCCGCGGGCGACATGCTCCCGTCCGGGATGCCGTTCTGGTCGACGAGGGCGCCGGCGCGCAGCGCGAGCGCCTCCAGGCGGTACTCCGCGCCGAGCTTGTAGGAGTAGGCGCTCTTGAAAGGCACCGGGACGAGGTTCTCCTCGCTGTCGGGGAGGACGTCGGGACGCGTCGACCCGCGGTTCTTGAGCAGGAACTTCTCGTTCTTGCGATCGACCTGCTGGATCTCCGCGACGATGGAGACATGGTCGATCGGCTTGAGGGTCGCGCCGAGCCGCCAGACCGCGGGCATCCGGAGGTCCAGCTCCTCGTCGGTGAAGGTGATGACCGGCGGTAGCCCGAGCCCGCGCTGGAGCGCATCGGGGATGCGAGCCTTGCGGGTGCCGCTCGCCGTGAAGTCGGGACCGGAGAGGTAGGAGAGGGCGATCGCGAACTTCTTGTGCGGCGTGAAGAGGAGACCGGCATTGTAGCCGTATCCCGTGCCGTTGCCCTCGAGATCGCCCTGGCCGTCCAGCGCGATGTTCTCGGGTTGCCCGGCGATCGCTCCGAAGTCGAGCTTCTGCTGGACCTTCCCGTCGAGCCGCACCAGCGCGAGCCCAGCCCCGAAGGCGAACCAGTCGTTGACCCGGTAGGCGGCCGCGGGCGTGACGTAGAGGAAGGAGAACTCGCTCTTGGTGGCCCAGTAGCGCTGCGGTCCCGTGGAGCTCCACTCGAGGTCCTCAGCGAAGGGGACGTTCACGCCGAGTCCGAATGCGAACGGGCTGTCGTCCTTGTGGAAGACGAACCCCGTGAAGGGCGCGAGCGAGCTGTCGTTGTCGGTCGGCTGCTCGGGGTAGCCGTTCGGCGAGAGATCGTCGGCGTCGCGGCGGAACGTGATGCCGCCCGGATGGTGGAACACCTGCGCGCCCAGCGTCGCGTTCGTGTGCTTCACCTCGACGAGCAGCGCCGGGTTCAGGAGCGTCGCGCTCTGGTCCGTCGCGGAGGCGCCGACCGCGCCGCCCATGCCGAGCCCGCGCGCGCCGTACACCGGCCGCCACGCAACCGACGCGTGGCCGAGCGCCGGAGCCATGAGGAACACGAGCCATCCGAGAGCACGCCGCCGTCCGCCGTGACGCAGTGACTTCATCGCATCTCTCCTTGGGGCGAGGATACCGCGATCGGCGGAGGCGAAGACCACGCTTTCGCTACGCGGAGGACGTCAGCCCGCTTCGGCGAGCGCTCGATCGAGGAATTTCACGCCGCCCATGTCGCAAGGTACGTCCGGTCCGAGAGCGCGTCGGCGGATCGCACCCGGCTGGCGCGTGCGACGCACGAACACGAGGCTGCTCGCGACAGATCCGGAAACCTAGTGGTCCACCCCGAGGGCGTTCAGCACGTCGAGAACCGGAAGCACCGCCTCCCATGCGTCATCGTTCATGGTCGTAGTGGCCGAGCTGCCGCCGCTTCTCAACGACCTTCGTCGCGAGGTCGGCGCCGTACCGCTCCGTGAGGAGCCAGAGGTCCCGCCGGCTCTCGGGCCAGTCGGGATGAGCGTCACGGACCGCGTCGCGGGCACCGCGCCAGCAGAGCGACGTGAGGCTCGACACCATGCGGAACTTGCTCTCGAATGGAAGGGCGCGAACAGCTTCGATCCAGATGCGCTCGACGTGCGCCGGTGTATCTGCGCTCCGCGGCTTCACGACGCGAGCATAGCGCCGCCGCCGACGCCTCAGGACCTCCTCTCGGGTTCTAGCTCGCGACGTCGCTCGCGATGCGGCCGTCCTTGATCTCGACCACGCGGCCCGCGCGCCGCGCGAGGTTCATGTCGTGGGTGATCACGACGAGGGTCCGCCCTTGCTTCCAGAGCTCGGAGAAGAGGCCCATGATGTCGCTCCCCGACGTGGAGTCGAGGTTGCCCGTGGGCTCGTCGGCCAGCACGATGTCCGGCTCCATCGCGAGCGCCCGCGCGATGGCGACGCGCTGCATCTGGCCGCCGGAGAGCTCCGTGGGCTTGTGCTCCATGCGATCGGCGAGGCCGACGCGGCCGAGAAGCTCCGCGACGCGCTCCCGGCGCTTGCGCGCGCCGACGCGCCCGAAGACGAGCGGCAGTTCGACGTTCTCGAATGCGGTCTGGTGCGGCAGCAGGTTGAATCCCTGGAAGACGAAGCCGACGCGCCGGTTCCGGACGTCGGCGAGGCGGTCGCGGGTGAGGGACGACACGTCCTCGCCGGCGAGCCGGTACGAGCCGCCGCTCGCGGTGTCGAGGCAGCCGATGAGGTTCATCAGCGTGGACTTCCCGGACCCTGATGGGCCGACGACAGCGACGAACTCGCCGCGCTTGACGTCGAGGTCGATGCCCTTGAGCGCCTCGACCTTCACCTTGCCGGTGTCGTAGACCTTCGTCACGCCCCGCATGGCGATGATGCCCGCCGCCGGGTCACTCATAGCGCAGGGTCTGGGCGGGATCGATCGACGCGGCGCGCCTGGCGGGGAAGTAGCCCGATGCGATGCCGATGAGACCGAGGATGGCGATCGTGGCGAGCCCGATGCCGGGCGAGAGCGTCGGCTTGCCAAGGAACTCGAGGGCCTTGTTGCCCCCGGTCGGTGCGAGGTCGAGCGCGATGAGGATGAGGGTCGCGATCGTCATGCCGGCCGCACCGCCGACGAGGGTGTAGGCGAGCCCCTCGATCACGATCGCGCCGGTGATCCAGCCCGCGCGCGCGCCGAGCGCCATCTTCACGCCGATCTCGCGCGTCCGCTCCTTCACCACGGCGTACATGATGTTGGCGACGCCGACGCCGCCGATGACCAGCGTCAGCGCCCCGACGATGCCGAGGAAGAGCTGGATCCCGACGAGGACGTTGTCCATCGTCTTGCCCGTCTCGACCGTGTCCCACGTCTGCAGCGCTCGCTCGTCTCCCGGGTCGAATCCCAGGCGCGGCGAGAGGATCTCGCGCACCCGCTTCAGGACGCCCGCCATCTCGCCGGGCGTGCGCGCCTGCAGGACGAGGTTGTCGAGGCGCTCGCGTCCGAACTGCGCCTTGAACGTGGTGATGGGGATGACCGCGTGGCTCTCGTCGGGGCCGGAGTAGGCGCCCATCTGATTCTTGTGGACCATCACGCCGACGACGGTGTAGGGCGATCCGTCGACGAGCACGGTCTTGCCCTCGGGCGCCTCGCTGCCGCAGAGGTCCCTGGCGAGCTGGTCTCCCAGGAAGACGACGCGCCGCTTGTCCTCCTCGTCGCTGCCGTCGATGAACCGCCCTCCGGCGCGCGCGATCTGCTGGCGGAGCTCGCCGTAGACGGCGCTAGCGCCGAGGACATGGGCGCTGACGATCTTCTTGCCGTAGGAAAGCGGCGTGCCCCAGGCTTGCATCTCGCCGGTGACGCCCGCGAGCTCGGGCAGGCGCTCGCGCAGCAGGTCCACGTCCTCGGTGCGCGCGCGAAGGAACCGGCCCGAAGGCAGGCCGCGGAACGGCTTGGTCGTCGTCGACGGCCACATGATCGCGAGGTTGATGCCCATGCCGTGCTTGTTCTTGGTGAGCTGCCGCTTCAGACCCTCGCCGAACGCGAGCAGGAGCACGATGGCGACGGTGCCCCATGCGATCGACGCGATCGTCAATAGCGCGCGCTTGCGCTGGATCTGGGACGAGGCCACGAACAGCCGGAAGATCAGCGGCAGGCTCGTCATAGCTTCATCGCCACCACGGGGTCCAGGCGCGATGCGTCGCGCGCGGGGAAGTAGCCCGCGAGGAGCCCGATCACGCCGAGGATGCCGATCGTCAGGGCCCCGACGCTCCACGACACGGTCGGATCGCCGACGTAGTCGGTGAGGTGGAAGCGCGGGAAGATCGCGCACACGCCGAAGGAGATGGCGAGACCGATGGCGCCGCCGATTCCCGTGACCAGCAGCGTCTCGAGCAGGAACTGGGTCATGATGCCGCGCTCGCGTGCGCCGAGCGCCATCTTGATGCCGATCTCGTGGGTGCGCTCCTCGACCGCGACGTTCATGATGTTGCTGACGCCGATGCCCCCCACGACGAGCGTCAGCGATCCCACGATGCCGAGGAAGAGGCGGAACGCGGTCATGAACGTGTCCAGGAACGCGAACTCCTCGGTCGTATCCCAGAGGTTGAACGCCTCCGTGTCGCCGGGATCGAAGCGGAGCTTCTCGGAGAACAGGCGACGCACGGACCCGGTGACCTGCTTGGTGCCGCCGGCGGTGTCCGCCTGGTAGATGATGTTGCTGACGTACTTGCGCCCGGTGAGCGCCCGGAACGTGGTCGCCGGGATGAACATCATCCCCGCGTCTGGACCGTAGTAGCTCGAGTCCTGCGGCTTCTCCTTCAGGACGCCGACGACGGTGCAGGGCGAGCCCGCGAGCTGGAAGACCTTTCCCACCGGATCTCCCTTGCCGAAGAGATCCTCGGCGAGCTTGTTGCCGACGAACGCTACGCGGCGCGAGCCGGCGACGTCGAGGTCGTCGATGAAGCGCTCCCCTGCGCGGGGATGAGGTTGCGCATGCGCCCGAATTCGGGCGAGACGCCCGACACGTCGACCCCCAGGTTGCGCGTGCCGTAGTTCACCTTCAGGTTCTGCTGGTACTCGCCGGCGATCCCCTTGAGCGGGATCCGCTGATCCGCCGCTTGCGACCGCACGTAGTCCACGTCCTCGTCCGTGACGCGGATGCGCCGGCCGCGGCCGAGCCCTTCGAACGGCTTGGACGTCAGGCCGGGCCAGCCGATGACGATGCGATCCCCGAGCCCGGCGGTGTTCTTGATGAGCTGGATCTGGAGGCCGCGTCCGAACGCGAGCAGCAGGCTCACGGCGACGGTGCCCCACACGATGCCGAACACCGTCAGGAACGTCCTGAGCTTCTGATGCCTCACGTCGCGCAGGAGCTGGCGCACCACTTCCCGCGCGCCCATCACGAGATCTCGCGCGGCGGGCGCTCGACGATCTGGTCGCCTTCCTTCACGCCTTCGAGCACCTCGACGTTCAGGCCGTCCGAGAGCCCGAGCTTGACGTCGATCTTCTTGGGTGGCGCGTCGGGCGCGCCGCCGGGCACCTCGACGGTCGCCTTCTTGCCGCCATCCTCCATCGAAACGAGCCGCTCGGGTACGACGACGATGTCCTTCTTCTCGCGGATGATGAGGTCGGCGTTGGCCGAGTAGCCCGCGCGCAGCACGAGGTCCTTCCCCGGATCGAGCTCGATCTCGACGTCGAAGAGAGTGGCGCCGTCCTTCTGCTGGGCCTGGGGAGCGATGCGGGAGACCTTGCCGTTCAGGAGATCGTTGGGGAGCGCGCCGATCTTGATGCGCGCCGGCAGGTCCATGGCGAGCTTACCGACGTCGATCTCGTCGACGGTACCCTTGAAGATGAGGTCGCCCATGTCGGCGATGGTCGCGAGCTCCGTCCCGGGTTGATATGAGGTCAGCGGGACGACGGGGTCGCCCGGGTTCACGGTCCGGCTCAGGATCGTTCCCGCCGCCGGAGCGCGGATGACCGACTCGACCGACAGCCCCGGCCGCGACACGCGGCCCTTGCGGGTCAGCTCTGCGCGCTCCTTCGCCTGGGCGAGGCCGATCTCGGCGAGCTCCGCGGCCTCGCGCTTCGCGTCCAGATCGGACTTGCTCGTGACGCCCTTGCGGTCGAGCTCGATCGCGCGTTCGTACTCCGCCTTCGCACGCGTCGCGGACGCCTGGGCCGTCTCGACCTGCCGCTCCACCTCGGTGATCTCGAGGGGCGTGGGATCCGGGGCGATCTCGAACAGCGGGTCGCCCGCCTTCACGACGTTGCCCACCTCGACCAGGCACTTCGCGACGTTCCCGGAGATCTTCGACTTCACCTGGATCTTCTGGCGCGGCTGGATCTGCCCGACGGCGATCGCCTTCTCGGTGATCGAGCCCTTCTCCACCTTCACCAGCGTCACGCCCTTCGCCGCATGGGCGCGCTTCTTCATCCAGGCGTAGACCCCCGAGGTCACGCCGGCGAGGATCAGCAGGACGACGAAGAGCCGCGTGATCTTCCGCACGTTTCGCCTCCTCTACGATAACTTCGGCGTCCAGGTTCCGGATGCGGGATCCGATCCGCGATCCGCTGGCGGTGACCACCTTCCAGTCGATGGACACGATCGGAGTCTGTAGGGCGGGGCTTGTCCCCCGCCGGTTCCCGCCCACGCTCCATCCGTGGCCGGCGCCGTTTGACCGCCCTCCAGGCGATGGGTACGATTCGAGCTGGAAGGTGCGCCCGTTGAAGGACTCCGATTCACTGGCCGATGGCGGCGGCACGCCGATGAGGGACCCGCAGGAGGCTGCCCTCGAGCTCTGGAACGAGGGCACCAAGAAGATCATGGAGCAGTCCTTCGAGGAGGCCATCGCGCTCTTCACGCGTTCCATCGAGATCCTGCCGACCGCGGAGGCCTACACGTTCCGCGGCTGGGCCTATTCCTTCCTCGACCGCATCGACGAGGCGATCGCCGAGTGCCACAAGGCGATCGAGACGGACCCCACGTTCGGGAATCCCTACAACGACATCGGCTGCTACCTGATGCAGCGCGGCGAGCTCGATCTCGCGATCCCCTGGCTCGAGAAGGCCAAGAAGGCGTCGCGCTACGAGCCGCGCCACTTCCCCTACCTCAACATGGGGCGGATCCGCATCGCCAAGGGCGAGCTCGACAAGGCAAGGGCGGAGTTCGAGGCGGCGCTCGAGCACAACCCGAACGACCGCATGGCGCTCCAGTTCCTGAGCGCCTTGCGACACGGCATCAACTGATCCCGATCCGGGGCCGCGCGAGACGAGGTCTCGCTCTCCCCGCGTATCAGTCCACCCTGCGCGGCGGATGGAGGATCGGCATGAGCCACTCCATCACGCGCTCGTCGGAGACGCCGTCCCGTTGCTCCTGGGCGAGGGGATGGGAGATGCTCCGGTCGAGAGTGAAGAGCGGGATCGTCGCGGGATCGGTCAGCGACACCAGTCCCGGTAGCCCGAGCGTGTCCGGATAGCCGTTCACGCGATTGGCGATGCGACCGGGGAAGGGCGGCTCGTCGCTCTGCCGCGGATCGTCCCAGAGCTCCTGCGCGCGCTCGTAGTGGCGCGCCGACACCTCGACCCAGATGCCCCAGCAGCAGGGCTTCGTGCGTCCCAGCACCTCGACGGGCAGCAGCACGCGCAGGTAGTAGTGGCGCTCGGTGTCCTCGGCGTCGCGCACGGCGCACCAGTCCCGGTCCTCCAGGGCGAGGCGCCCGCGCTCCCCATCCGGGATCTCGAGGACCGCGTCGGGCTTCTTGAAGCTCGGCTCGATGTTCTCGATGTCGTGCTCCTTGCGGCACATGGGGCAGCGGACGAGCGGGACCACTAGCCGCCCCTCGCGTGCATCTCGAGGTGGGGGTCCTTCGCCAGATCGTGCGCCGTCGCGAGCGGCGCGCGTGCCGCGAGGCCGAGGCGCTCCTCCGCGCCGCGATCGCTCCTCTGCGTCCAGGGGGGCGTGATGAGAGCGGCGAGCTCGGAGCGCGACGCCCCCGCCCGCAGCGGGCCTCGGAGATCCAGTCCAGCGCGCGCGTAGAGGCAGAGGTACCACATCCCGTCGGCGGTCAGCCGGCTCCGGTCGCACGATCCGCAGAAGGGAGCGGTGGTCGACGCGATGATGCCGAAGATCGTGCCGTCGAGGAGCCGGTAGCGGTTCGCAGGTGCCGAGGAGATCTCGGAGAGCGGTGTCGCGGGTCCGAGCGTCCTGCCGATGATCGCGAGCATCTCGTCGCGGGAGACGACGGCGTCATGGGACCAGCGCGTTGCCCCGCCGACGTCCATGTACTCGATGAATCGCACCTCGGCCCCGACCGTGCGGCCGTAGGCGATCAGGTCACAGAGCTCGTCGTCGTTCGTTCCGCGGATGATGACCGCGTCGAGCTTGAGGCTCGGCAGGCCGGTGGCCGCCGCTGCCTCGATGCCGCGCCGCACGTCCTCGAGCGCATCGCGGCGGGTGATGTCGCGGTACCGATCGGGTCTCAACGTGTCGAGGCTCACCGTGAACCGTCCGATGCCGGCGTCCGCGAGCGGCCTTGCCTGCTCGGCGAGCAGGAGCCCGTTGGTGGTGATGGCGATGTCGTCGATCGCCGGTTGCTTCGCGAGCATCGCGACCAGCACCGGCAGACCCCGCCGCAGCAGCGGCTCGCCTCCCGTCAACCGGATCTTCGTGACGCCGAGATCGGCGAACGCGTCGACGAGCGCACGGATCTCCTCGAAGGTGAGCAGGTCGGGCCGCGGCAGCCACCGGTACTCCTCCTCCGGCATGCAGTAGGAGCAGCGGAGGTTGCAGCGGTCGGTGACCGAGAGCCGTAGGTTGCGCAGCGGGCGCCCGAAGCCATCCATGACGGCCATGACCAGAAGTGTATCCGCACGTCGAGAGCGGTCAGGGCTCCCGGGGTGGGCTCCAGTCCGTCACCGCCGTCCAGCTATCGGTGGGAGAGCGCCGTTCGAAGACGGCGCCGATCTCCGCGCGGATCGCCGGCAGGAGCGACGGATCACGCTCGCACAGCCACCCCACGCGGCACAGACGGACGTTCTTGGCGTCGTTGCTGTAGGCGTCGTCCTCGAGTCCCGAGAAGAGCCGCCAGCCGCTGTCGTCGGCATGCGACTCGCTGGGTGTCTCCCGGTACATGAATCGGACCGAGCCGCCAGGCTCGAGCGCCATCGCCGACACCATGGCGTACTGCTCTGCTGCCCCGAACCACCGCGCATCCGTCCGCCGGATGACGACGCAGGCGACGTGCTCCGGGCCGAACGAGATCCGATCGCCCACTCCCAGGTCACGGATGGAGCGTGGCTGGTTCTTGAGCATGCCGACGTAGCGGGGCGGGTTGCCGGTGCGCTCGACGACCTCGACCCACATCCGCTCCGCACGGGGAAGGTCCGGGCCCTCCTCGTCGAGCACGAAATGGACCCTCACGAGCTCGCCGACCTCGCGAGTGGAGCGCTCGTCGGCGGCCGGGATGTGGAAGGTGTCGGGGTACGCCTCGTGGGCGGCCTCCACGTCCTCAAGGTGCCAGCTTCGAGTCATCGGAATCTGGAGGGCGCCGCGTGACGATGCGCGGGGCCCCGCGCGAGGGCTGTCGCATCGACATGAAAACCTGGTTGCGCCTTCAGCAAGTTGAACCTGAGCATCACAGGAACAGAACCGAGCGCGCGAAGGCGAAGGTTGGCCGGAAGATGTACGGAAAGAGCTTCCACGCGACGATCAGCCCGAGGAACGCCATGCGCTGGACCTCGCGCCGCTGGAGCTGGAAGCGATGGCCCTGCTCGTCGCTCAGGAAGATCGGGATGATGCCGAACCCGTCCATCGGCGGGACCGGGATCAGGTTGAAGAGGAAGAGCGCGAGGTTGAGCGCGAACATCACGCTGAAGAGGATGGCGACCGCTCCGGCCACGGCGCCCGCGGACGGCGAAGCGACCGCGACGCCTCCCAAGCCGGTGCGCGTCGCGGGCACGAATGCGCCGAGGAGCGATCCAAGGCGGATGCCGATGGCGGCCAGGAACGCGAGCACGAAGTTGCTGACCGGCCCGGCGAGAGAGACGTACCCGGCGCGGCGCGGATGGCGTAGCGACCATTCCGCGTTCATCGGCGCGCTCGCGTAGCCCATGACGAAGCCCCCCAGAACGAACGAGAGGATCGGGATGACGACCATGCCGATCGGCTCTCGACGGATGTGCGGCCACGGGTCGAGGGTCACCTGCCCGCCCAGGTAAGCGGTGAGATCCCCGCCGCGCTTCGCGACGAGCGCATGCGCCGCCTCGTGGAACGTGGCGGAGAAGACGAAGGCGGCGTACCAGATGACGCCGGTGACCACCATGTCCATGGTCCCATTGTGCGTCGGAATCAGACGTCCAGGAACGCGGGCAGCTCTTCGATGCTATCGAGGACCGCGGTCGGAGCGGGGCGGACGCGCGCCTCGTCGCCTGCCCGGTACTTCCCCGTGCGCACCAGCACGCCGCGCATCCCGAGCGCCACGCACGCGGCGACGTCGAGCTCCGCGTCGTCGCCGACCATCACGATCTCGTGTCGCGCCACGCCGGCACCGGCGGCCAGCGCGTCGAAGAGCAGCGGCGACGGCTTGCCGAGGAGCTCCGCTTCGCGGCCGCCCGCGCATCCGAGGAACGCCGCAACCGGTCCGAGGTCGGTGACCAGCTCCGCGCCCTTGCGGAAGTAGCGGTTGCGCTGGAGCGTGTAGAACGCCGCACCGTCCAGGATCCGGCGGAACGCCACCTGGAGATTGGCGATCCGCATGTCGTGCCCCTCGGTTCCGAGAAGCACCGCGGCCCCGTCGGGACGCTCCTCGAACCAAGCGAAGTCTTCGCGGACCGGAGGGTCCACGATCAGGATGCCCGTCGTGTGACCCCGCGGCACCATGACCTGGCGCGCGGCCAGGGATGGCGTCACGAGCTCCGATGGCGATGCCAGGAGGCCGAGCCCGGAAAGGTGGTCGACGAGCGATCGCCGGCTCTTGCTCGTCGTGTTCGTCACGAAGCGCAGGGGAACGCCGCGCCCGCGCAGAAGCGCGATCGCCGCGATGGCGCCGGGAAGCACCGGGCCGAGCGCCCCATCGATCAGCGTCCCATCGAGGTCGAGGCAGAGCAGCACGGCGGGGATCATGCCTCCGGGATGCCGAGCACTCAACCCGCAGGCGCGCCGGCTCCGTATCGACGGAGAATGGGTGCGCGATGACGCGAGAGGAGATCCGCCTCGAGGAATCCCGCCAGCGTAAGGCCCACTGGAAGCGCTGGGGCCCCTACCTCTCGGAGCGCGCATGGGGCACGGTGCGCGAGGACTATAGCCCCCACGGCACCGCCTGGGACTACTTCCCTCACGATCACGCGCGGTCCCGCGCCTACCGCTGGGGCGAGGACGGCATCGCCGGCATCTCCGACCGCCAGCAGCTCACGTGCTTTGCGATCGCGCTCTGGAACGGGCGCGACCCGATCCTGAAGGAGCGGCTCTTCGGGCTCACCGGCAGCGAAGGCAACCACGGCGAGGACGTGAAGGAGTACTACTTCTACCTCGACAGCACGCCGACGCACTCCTTCATGCGCTACCTCTACAAGTACCCGCAGCGAGAGTTCCCCTACGGGCAGCTCGTCGACGGCGGCCGCCGTCGTGGCCGGCGCGACCCCGAGCTCGAGCTGCTCGACACGGGCGTCTTCGACGACGACCGCTACTTCGACGTCTTCGTCGAGTACGCGAAGGAATCACCCGAGGACGTCCTGATCCGCATCCGCGTGGCGAACCGCGGCCCCGACCAGGCGGCGCTCCACCTGCTGCCGACCGTGTGGTTCCGCAACACCTGGAGCTGGGGGCTCGACGCGCGCCGCCCGAGGCTCCGGCTGGCGGACGGGCGCGAGGGCGTGAAGGTGATCGAGGTCAACCACCAGTACCACGGCAAGCGCTGGCTCGCGTGCGAGGGCGCGGCCGACGTCCTGTTCACCGACAACGTCACGAACGCGCGGCGGTTCGGCGATCCGGACGGCCCGGCGTTCGCGAAGGATGCCTTCGACGACTACGTCGTGCACGGGCGCGCCGGCGCGGTGAACCGCGAGAACCACGGCACGAAGGCGGCGGCCCTCTACACCCTCACGATCGGTCCCGGCGCCGAGACGATCGTGCAGCTCCGGCTCTCCGAGGACCCGGACGCGGTGTTCGGCGCGGCCTTCGACAAGGTCTTCGCCCTGCGGAAGAAGGAAGCGGACGAGTTCTACCGCACCGCGATCCCCGAGGATCTGTCCGCCGACGGCAACAACGTCATGCGCCAGGCGTTCGCCGGGCTCCTCTGGGGAAAGCAGTTCTACCACTACGACGTCAACCGGTGGCTTCGCGGCGACCCGGCAGCCGACGATCCGCCGCGAGAGCGCCTCACGGGACGCAACTCGCAGTGGACCCACCTCTACAACGGCGACGTCATCTCGATGCCCGACAAGTGGGAGTACCCGTGGTACGCGGCGTGGGACCTCGCGTTCCATTGCATCCCGCTCGCGCTCGTCGATCCCGATTTCGCGAAGGAGCAGCTCGTGCTCCTGCTGCGCGAGTGGTACATGCACCCGAACGGGCAGCTCCCCGCGTACGAATGGGCGTTTGGCGACGTCAACCCGCCGGTCCACGCCTGGGCCGCGTGGCGTGTCTACAAGATCGACGCGAAGCGATCGGGGAAGCCCGATCGCCGGTTCCTCGAGCGCGTCTTCCACAAGCTCCTCCTGAACTTCACCTGGTGGGTGAACCGCAAGGACGCCGCGGGGCGCAACGTCTTCCAGGGCGGCTTCCTCGGCCTCGACAACATCGGCGTCTTCGACCGCAGCGCCAAGCTTCCGACCGGCGGCCAGATCGAGCAGTCCGACGCCACGAGCTGGATGGGGATGTACTGCCTCAACATGCTCACCATCGCGCTCGAGCTCGCGCGCGAGAACGGCGCCTACGAGGACGTCGCGAGCAAGTTCTTCGAGCACTTCGTCTACATCTGCCGGGCGATGAACAACCTCGGCGGCGGGCAGATCGAGCTCTGGAACAAGGAGGACGGCTTCTTCTACGACGTGCTGCACCTTCCCGACGGCCGTCTCTTTCCCCTCAAGGTGCGATCGATGGTCGGGCTCATCCCGCTCTTCGCGGTCGAGACCCTCGACTCGGAGGTCGTCGACCGGCTGCCCGCCTTCAAGCGGCGGATGCAGTGGTTCATCGAGAACCGGCCCGATCTCTCCGAGCACATCGAGACCCAGTCGACCGACGGCCTCAAGATGCGCCGCTTCCTGTCGCTGGTCAACAAGGACCGCCTCCGCCAGGTGCTGCGTTACATGCTGGCGGAGGACGAGTTCCTCTCGCCCTACGGCATCCGCGCGCTGTCACGCCACCACAGAGACGACCCCTACCAGCTCCAGGTCGACGGCCAGGAGTATCGCGTCGACTACGAGCCCGCCGAGTCGTCGACAGGCCTCTTCGGCGGCAACAGCAACTGGCGCGGTCCCGTGTGGTTCCCGGTCAACTACCTCATCGTCGAGTCACTCCAGAAGTTCCACTACTTCCTCGGCGACGCCTACAAGGTCGAGATGCCAGTCGGTTCGGGCCACAAGGACACCCTCTGGAACGTCGCCGCCGACCTCTCGCGCCGCCTCACTCGCCTGTTCCTGCGCGACGCCGAAGGCCGCCGTCCCGTCTACGGTGCCACCCACAAGTTCCAGGCCGATCCCCACTGGAAGGACCACATCCTCTTCTACGAGTACTTCCACGGCGACAACGGCGCCGGCATCGGTGCGAGCCACCAGACCGGCTGGACCGCCCTGGTCGCGAAGCTCCTCCAGCAGAGCGGCGAGTAGCCGGCCGTCGGCCCAACCATTCCGATCCTTGCGTCTGGCTCGTAGGACGGGGGCTTGTCCCCGCCGGTTCGTGCCAGCAGATCAGATCGGTGACTGGCTCGTGATCCGCGCCACTCGCTGAACCACATCCGCGCGGGCGCTCGCGTAGAGCTCGGCCTCGAGCGCATGACCGTGGATGCCATACGGCTCCCAGCTCCCGGACGCCGCGGGTTCGGGTCGGTCGCTCTGCATCGTCTTCGGGAGGGCGCGCACGGCGCCGCGAAGCGCCGCTGCGACCGGGGCTCCACCTTCGGCGAGGCACCAGTCGACGACGTCCCATCCATGGGCCGCGTGACGGCCCTCGTCCCGCGCCAGCTCCAGCAGCACGCCCTGGATCGACTGCGCCTCCGCGCGCTTCGCGAGCTCCGCGATCACGCGTGCCGACAGTCCCTCGTGGAGCGCACCGTCGACCAGCGAGGTCACGGCGAGTCGTGTCAGCGCGTCGCGGCGCGACCCACCAGGCGCGGAGAGCCGCAGCGCTGCCGGAAATGGCCCCGGGCTCTCGTGCTTGCCGTCGAGCGCTCGCGCGAGCGAAAAGCACAGCTCGGCGTGCCGGATCTCATCGAGCGCATCTCTCTGTGCTGCTGCGAGGAGGCTCGGTGGGGCGCCGAGGTGCAGCAGCTGGAGCGTGAGCTGCCCGAACGCCGCCACCGAGGCGTGCTCGGTCTGGCCGTTGGCGCGCCACTGCGCTCCCAGCGCTTCGCGGTCCGCTCGATCCGTCGAGAGCTCCATGGCGAGCCGTGCCCAGTCGTCGCCATCGACGATCGGTGGTAGCTGGACCTTGCCCCCACGGCGTAGCTGCCGCCCGCGATGAAACCCCATCGTCGCGAGCACGGTCAGAAGCGCCCCCTTGGCGGCCATCAGCATGCCGGTCGAGACCGGCAGCGCCACGATGAGCGATCGGTGGGCGCGATCGCCGGCGATGCTGCGCAGTCCCAGGAACACTGCCGTGAGCGCAAGCAAGGTCGCGATCGCGAAGCCGAGTCCCAGAAGCGTCGACGGCTCTCCCTCCAGCGGTCGCCCGACGACGACGAACGCCCCGACCGACGCGCCGAACGCCAGCAGCGCACTGCGTGACGTCGTGACTCGCGTTGTCGTACGTGCTGGAACCATCCGTTACGGCTTGCTCAGGTCGTACGTAGGATAGCAACCGCGGCGTGGCCGATCATGGATCGCGCGCCGCCGCGCAGATGTGGCACAACGCCAGGCGGGTGACGTTGGCGAGAAACCCGTAGTTCAGAGTCTCGGGCAGGTCGGTTGGCCGGTGGTAGTTCGGATTGCGGAACTCGGAGGTGTCGGTCCACATGAGCGCCGGGATCCCGGCCTCCCAGAATGGGACGTGATCGCTTCGCAGGAGGTCGCGGAAAGCGCGCTCGGCGCCGCCGAAGATCTGTAGTCCGATGGTGGCGGTGTCGGGAACGTGGCTCGCGGCGAGGTGGACGACGCGCTCCACGATGTGATTCGACTGCTGGTTGCCGAGGATGCCGAGGAAGTCGGCGACGTCCGGTAGGGCCACGGGAAGGCCCTGCGGCGCGCGCTGCGATCCGGGCCGGCGATCGGTGTAGCCCACCATCTCGAAGACATGGACCAGGGCGATGGAGCGCAAGAGCTCCTCGCGCCGCGCACTGACCAAGTCGATACTGCCGAGAAGGTGGTCCTCCTCGCGGTTGAAGAAGGCATAGCGCACCGGTGCAGGGCTGCCGGCGAGGAGCCGCGCGCACTCGAGACAGAGAGCGACGGCGCTCGCGTTGTCGTCGGCGCCGGGGCTTCCCGGCACGCTGTCGTAGTGCGCGCCGAGCAGGATCGACGGCCGGTCTTCGGATCCCGGGCTCGCGGCCAGCACGTTACCGTGCGGACCCTGGATCTCGACGGCGTAGCCCCACGATGCGAGGCGGGCCGCGACGAAGTCGCGGGTGCGGGCGTTGGCCGCGGGCTCGGCGTCGTGATGGCGTGGAATCGAGAGCGCGACGACGAGATCCCGCAGTGCTTCCTCCGACACGCGCCTGGCAAGCTCCGTCGCGGCCTCGTTGCGAGGCACCGCCGGAAGGTCTCGAGATCGGATCAGCGTGAACGGGTTCGTCACGGAAGCCTAGAGAGGGTACCCCGGGGAGGATCGAGCTCCCTCATCGCGGTTCTGGAGACTGCCGCTTTCCGACTGGGCTACGGGAGGGTTCGAGTGGGTCGCACGATACACTCGCGCCGTTGCGAGATCTCCGCTCCTTCGCTCCCACACTGTGCCGGATGCTGGGCGTTACGCCACCGGCGCTCGCCTCGGGCTCGGGGCTCGACGAGATCGCCGGCGAGGCGCGGCGCGCGCTGGTGTATTGCCCCGACGCGGTGGGCCTCCACGCCCTCGAGCGGTGGCCCGAGCTGCACGCGCGGTTGCGACGCGTGGCGACCCACGAGATCGAGCTTCGCGCGATGGTGCCGCCGAAGACGCCGGTCTGCTACGCGTCGCTCTTCACGGGCGGCGCTCCGCAGGAGCACGGCATCACGCGCTACGAGCGGCCGGTGCTCTCATGCGACACCGTCTTCGACGCGCTCGTCCGCGCCCGGCGGCGGACCGCAATCGTCGCGGTGAAGGACTCGAGCATCGACCTCATTTTCCGCGGGCGGGCGATCGACTATCACTCGATGACGTACGACCCGCTCGTCACGGCACGCGTGCTCGAGCTCCTCGCGGCGTGCGCGCACGACGTCATCGTCGCCTATCACCAGGAGTACGACGACCTCGTCCACGCGACGGGCCCGTTCTCGCCACTGGCCGCGCGGGCGGCCGAGCGTCACGTCGAGTCCTGGGAGCTCCTCGTCGATGGCGCGTCGGCGAGCTGGGGCTCCGGCTACGTGGCGGCGTTCTGTCCCGATCACGGCGCGCACGACGTCCCCGGGACCGGCCTCGGCGACCACGGCGACGATCGGCCCGAGGACATGAGGGTCAGGCACTTCTTCGCCGTTCGGTGACCTCTCCGCGGGTGCTGGCCCCGAGTGGCATGAGCCGCCGGCACACAGGCATCCCCGGTGCGACGCCCGTCCTCGAGCGCCACCGCTGTCGCGGCTGCTCAGCGTCCCAGAAGTAGCTTCCCAGGACCGCTTGGCACGTGAGCGTCATTCCGAAACGAGGTACCTAGAGTTAGTAGCCGAGGCGTCCCACGGCGACGGCGGCGCCGTAGGAGCGGCCTGGGAAGGCCTCGAAGTGAGGTTGGGTCTCGGGCAGCGACGAGCCGCTGTAACGGTGGACGTGGATGGTCGACGGCGCCCAGAACGAGGAGGGTCCAGTGCTCCGCAGGAATAGGTCGCCGCCGGCGCCGAGCGGTCCCGAAGCCACGCGGCATCCGTAGGGCGCGTACCCGTCGTCGTACACGAATCCCGGTAGCGGCGTGACGGAGACGCCATCGTAGTTGTAGCCGATGGCGTGGAGCCCGGCGCCACCGGCGCCGCTGGCACCGTTGCCGACGAGGATCTCCGCGCGGGCGTCGGCGTCGACGTCTCCTCCGGCAACGTTGCAGCCGTAGTAGCTGAATGGCGCCAGGAGGTTGATCTTCGAGATCGGTTTGACGACGTCGTTGTCGTAGTCGAAGCCGCGAACGTTGGGTCCGAAGGCCGGGCCCGACCAGGACCCGTGAGGATCTCGTCGTAGCCGTCCCCCTCGACGTCGCCGGCCCCGACGTTGGCGCCGTACTTCAGGGTCAGGTAAGCAAAGAAGCTGACCTTCGTGAGGGGCGCGACCGTGATGCCGTCGAAGTTCCAGCCCCGAATGGGGCCGAACGTTGGGCCCGGGCCGGGCGCGGTGAGAATCTCGGCGAAGAGGGTCACCGTCCAGGTCCGCGGCTCCCACGTTGACGCCGTACTTGAGCGTCGCGTAGGCGTAGAAGTTGATCTTCGCGATCGAGGTCCCGTCGCTGCGAAAGCCTCTGACCTGTGGACCGAAGACGGGCCTGGACCGGGCCCGGTCAGGATCTCGTCGGTGGCACCGCCGTCGACATCTCCGGCCGCCACGAGCGCTCCCCACTGGCCGGCGGCGTAGGCCAGGAAGTCGACGCCGGTCGGGAAGCCCGCGGGGTCCGTGGTGACGATCTCGTTCGGGTTGGTCTGGCCCTGACCGCACCCGGCCAGGATGTCGACGCCGTGGCGGACGGCGAGGGCGTACTGCGCCGGCCCGCGCAGGTCTCGGCGGGAGCCACGTCCGTGACGGTGACCTGGATGCCGAATCCACCGCCTTCCGTTGGCGTCCCCGAGATCACTCCCGCTGGCCGACAGGGTGAGGCCGGCGGGGAGGGAGCCCGACGTGAGGGCGAAGACATAAGGCGGCGCTCCTCCGGTAGCAGTCAACGTGCACCCGTAGGGCTGACCGAGCGTCGCGTGGGGAAGCTGCACCGGAGTAACGTCGAGGCAAGCGAGCGACGTTCGCCACGGCTCGCGACCTGTGGGCGGATTGTTGTTGGAAGCGACGATCGCCTGGCCGCCCACCGCCCCCACGAACGAGGGAGCGATGGGATCCGTCGTGGGATCGATGTCCCCGATCAGGAACGTTCCTGTGTCGGTCCCGTCCGACAGCCAGAGCTCGCCGCCGTGGAGCGCGTCGCGGGCTGCGAAGAGCAGACGGCCGTTCACGACGCCGGCGGCCTTCGCCGCGCTTGTCGACTCCGGCGTGAGGTCCTTCACCGCGTACGTGCCTCCGACGGTGCCGTCGCTTCTCCAGAGCTCGTCCATGGTGTAGCCGGACGCCACGAACAGAGCGACGCCGCCGATCGTGAAGAAGTCGCGGGGATCGGACGATGACTGGGGACAGAGGTCCTTGACGAACACGGTGCCCGCGGGCGTGCCGTCGCTCTTCCAGAGCTCGTGCTTGGCCTGGGGACCGCTGTTCGCTGCGAAGAGCAACGTCCCGTTCGCATTGCAGATCCGGTTGGTTCCAGGGTCGAGGTAGATCGGGGCCACCAGCGTCGTGCCGGCAGGCGAGAGATCGGTCTTCCAGAGCCCGTGAGGCGTCGAGGCGGAGAAGTAGATCTGGCCGCCCATCGCCGTGAACGAGCTCGTGCCCGACGCCGCCGGGCCAGGGTTCACGTCGGCGATCATCGCCGTCCCCCCCGAGGTCCCGTCGCTCACCCATGGCTCTGCGCCCGCCGCTCCCGTGCTCGCCACGAAGACGAGCCTTCCGCCGTCGTCGAACGCCGAGCCCGGATTCGAGCCCGCGGCGCCGACCTCGATGTCCTTGACGAGCGCCGTCCCGGCCGCGGTGCCGTCGCTTTTCCAGAGCTCGCAGCCCCCGGCGGCGCTGGCGAAGCGGAAGAACGCATTGGGGCCCGAGACGAGCCTCCAGTCGCGCGGGTCGCACCCACCGGAGCTGGTGCCGAGCGACGTGATGAACGTCAGGTTGCCCGGTGTCCCATCTGTCTTGAGGACGTTGAAGATCCCGCCGTCGTCCGAGAACACGAGGAGCTCGGCGCCGAGCGCGACGGGGAAGGGGTGTGAGGAGCCGGGGCCCGGAACGATGTCGGCGAAAGGCAGCGTGCCGGACAGCGTCCCGTCGGTGCGCCAGAGCTCCGAGCCCGTAACGGGTTCCCATGCGCTGAAGTAGAGCTGGCCGTTGAAGCTGGATGCCGGGCCGCCGGGATCGACGCTGCTCGAGTTACCGGGATAGATGTCTCGAAGGAACACCGTCGACTGCGCCGTAGCGACGGCAGCGGTGATCCCCGTACAAGCGACAACCGCGATACTGTGTCTCATGTCCCTTGGGTCGAGGATAGCGCGAGACGCCGCGAGTTGCCAGGCTCACCTGTTGTTGTTCTCGAAGTAGTCGAAGTCGATGGTGATGGCGGCGGCGAAGATCGTGGCGCGCTCGTCGAGCGACCAGGGGACCTCGCCGAAGTCGACGCGGAAGTTGTCCGCGTCGGTGAAGTACTCCTGGGACAGCCCGGCCCACTTCTTCGTGATGGTCGCCACGTGCTCGCCCTCGACGTCGAGGATGCGGAACGTGTAGGGGTGCCAGAGCGGACCTTCGATGCGGGCGAAGAGACGGCCCTCCTGGTCGTGCAGGTCGTAAAGGCGCTTCAGGAGTCCGAACCGCTGGCGGACTCGACCGAGCGGCTCACCCGCCGCGTTCTCGACGCGCATGTCCGAGAAGAGGAAGTGGAAGGGCCGCGCGATGTCCAGGATCGGGTCGCGATGCGGTGTGAAGACCGTGGCGAGCACGGGGCGCCTCGATCCGAGCAGCACCCGGGCGAGCGCCGCGCCGAAGCCCTTCCCTTGCTCGATGATCGTCCCGGCGTGGCCGCCGCCGGACCGCGAGACCGAGTACTCGTTGCGCTGCTCCCAGTCGAAGAGGATCTCGAGCCAGGCGCGCGCGTGCTGCTCGACGAGGAGGACCCGAGCCTCGAGGAATCCCTCGAGGTCGGCGGTGTCGACCCGCTCGGGTGGGACAGGGTCGTCTTCCGCGGTCCGCCCTCTCTGCAAGAGAGGAAGCGTCGGCATCGTCGATCGGATCATTACGTGGTCCGGCGTGCTCCGGTTCCAGGGAGCTTCTCGGCGGCCCGCGAGCATCAGCGAGCGACGGATGCGTCTTCCACTCCGGCGGTGGGTCTTGCCGGATCGCCGGATGC
>JAXLQT010000031.1:0-73074 GCA_046331505.1 Acidobacteriota bacterium | reverse complement strand
CGGGGAACATCGACTTCGAGGGACGCTCCGAGATCCTCACGGGCCCCGGCCCCTCGCGCTCGTTGCCGCCAGAGGTGCGGGGATTCGAGCACGACGGAGCTCCGATCCCCGCGGTCGATTTCATCGCCTACGGAACCCCGCGCTTCGGCGTGAACGTCGCCTCCGGTGGGATCGACGGCGATCGGTTCGACGAGATCGTCACTGGCGCGGGCGCCGGAAGCGTCTTCGGGCCGCATGTTCGCGGCTGGGATGCCGGTGCCGTATCGACCACCGCAAAGCCGTCGGTCAACTTCTTCGCGTACGGGACGCTGCGCTACGGGGTGAACGTCGCGACGGCAGATCTGGAACCGGACGCCTTCGACGAGGTCCTGACCGGCGCAGGACCTGGTCCCACGTTCGCCCCGCACGTCCGCGGCTTCGACTACGACGGTACGTCAATCGCTCCGATCGCAGGCGTCAACTTCTACGCCTACGCAATCCCGCGTGGCGGCGTCGTCGTCGCAGGCGGCGACGCTGACGGCGATGGCACAGGGGACATCGCCAGCTGTCCCGGTCCGGACGCTCTTCTCCCCGCACGGTTCGTGGGCTTCCGGTTCGACGGCACGGCCGTGACCGCGCTTCCCGGTTTCGACGTCACCCCCTACACCACGACCTACGGCGGATGCCTCGCGATCGGCAATGTGCAGAGCGGCCGAGGGAAAGAGCTCATCACTGGTGCAGGCCCCGATCCGGTCGCGCCGTCGATCGCGGCGGCGTTCCATTACTCCGGAACGACGCTGCGTCCGGTTTCGTCCGCGTTCGCAGCGTTCCCGCAAGGGTCCTACGGGGTGCGCGTCGGTTCCTTGATCGAGTAGCCCGCGGCACAGAGTGGCGGCGAGTCAGGCGGTCCGGATGATCCCTTCGGGCTCGGCCGCGAGCAGCGGGCAGCCCGTATCCATGCGCGCGGCCTTCTTCGCGATGATCTCCGCGGAGTACTTCTTCACGTAGTGGACGATCGTCTCGACGCGGATCTTCACGCTGCCGACCGGCTTGGTGGCGTCGAGGTCGCCGAACTTGAAGAAGAGGGTGCCTGATGCCTCGACGATCTTCTGCGTCGGCGTGTAGGTGGGCTGGTCCATGCCGCACTCGTAGCTCGAGAGGCGGATGACACACGTGATCCAAGGACAGCGGGCGGCGGCCTTGGCCCCCCAGAGGATCTCGTTCGTGTTGCTCGAGTAGGACGAGATCCAGACGTCGTCGATGTCGAGCGGGTGCTTGATGCGCGCGGAGCGGAGGTCCTCGGCGAAGAGCCAGCCGAGGAGGTCGCCGTCGAGCGGGAAGTACTGCATCCAGAGGATCGGGAAGCCGTTGGCCTGGATGTCGCCCTCGATCTCGTGGCCGACGCCAGGATCCATGTGGTAGGGGCGCGCCAGGACGAGCACGCAGGGCTTGCCCTCCCTTGCGCACGCCTCGAGGATCGCGCGGCTCTGCTTGCGCATCTTCGTGTTGAACGCCTCGAGCGCCGCGTAGCCGGCCTCGGTCGCGCGGCTGGACTCCTCGAGGTCGAGGTCGAACGCGTCCCGGAGCGGCTCGACGAGCTGGCGCGCGACGATCTCGGGCTCGCCGAGCGAGACGAACGGCGACACGTACTTGATGCCGTGCTCCGCGAAGACGTCGTGCTCCTTCATGAACCCGGACTTGATGTTCTCGGGGCCCGCCATGACGCGCGTGCAGGTGAAGTTGCCCTGGACGTGGCCGCGCATGAACGACGGCAGGTTGTAGATGAGCGGGCTCAGGATGACGTTCACGGCGTTCTTCTGGCCGAAGACGAGCTCGCCGTAGTGGCCCGAGATCGCCTTCACGGGGTAGCAGCAGTCGACGGCGCCGCGCCCCTTGCCGAAGTCGCGCCCCTGCTCCTCCGAGGTGTCGCCGCTCCAGACGATGTTCTGCGGGCGCACCCCGAGTGACGTGAGGTACCCCGTCCAGAACTGGTGCGTGCTCCAGACGTTCAGGACCCGCGGGATCCCGACGCGCAGCGACGACCGGTCCGGCCGCGCCTTACGAGGCGACGGCGCGGAACGCTTCTTTCCGAACAGCGTCGGCAACGTTGGGAAAGGCATTCTTCGTGTGCTCCATCTCCGCCTTGACGACGCGGAGCTCGCTGACGTCCTCGACCAGGCCCTTCGGGCACGAGTTGTTGACGATGACCCGTTCCCACCCTTCCGGCGTCGGCACCTTGCTCCACGAGCGGCCGGCGGATCCGGGCAGCGCGACGTCGATGAAGGTGCGCTGGCAGTTCACCGGGCACCAGTTGCACACCGTCTCCGGCGCGGTGGTCGCCTTGTAGGTGAGGCTCTCCACGACGGGATAGCCGCGGAACCGCGTGCGCGTCCCCCGCTCCCAGCCGTCGAGCACCACCAGCGCGGCACCGATGGCCCCCGCCTCTCCTGAGTACGGGTGAACGACGATCTCCGCATCGGCGATCTTCGACCGGATGAAGTCGACCTGGGCCTTCACCACCGCGAGGTTCCGGTGCGTGCCGCCCTGGAGGATGAACTTCCTCCCCGCCTGGCCGAGGTTCGTGAGCCCACCGGCGTAAACCCACACGTTGAGCGGCAGGATCCCGCAGAGGCCCGCGAGGATCTCCTCGGCCTGCCAACCCTTGCGCTGCTGGTTCACGATGTCGCTCTGGAGGAAGACGCCGCAGCCCATCGAGAGCCCCGGCATGGCTTCCGCCGCGAACGCGCGGTCGGCGACCTCGTGCAGCGGGATCGAGAAGCGCTCCGCCACCCCCTGGAGGAACGCCCCGTTGCCCGACGAGCACTGCGAGTTGAGCCGGAAGTCGGTGACGGTCCCCTGCTTGATGAGCATGATCTTCACGTCGACGCCGCCCACGTCGCAGATGCAGTCGGCATCGGGGAAGAAGTGGAGGCCGGCGCTCGCGTGAGCGATGGTCTCGACGACCGCGTGATCCGCTCCCAGCACGTCCTTCAGGAGGTCTTTGCCGTACCCGGTCAACCCGAGGCCGAGGATCTCCGCGTCGCCCATCGCCTCGCGCACCTGGCGGAACAGCGCCTTCGCATCCTCGATGGGATTCCCCTTCGAGAGCGAGTAGCAGGTGTGGACGATCTGCTTATCCGGATCGAGGCACACGGCCTTGGCGGTCGTCGATCCAAAGTCGCAGCCGACCACGACGCGGGTCGCGACGCTCTTGGCGATCTCCGGGGCCTTCCCGCCGAACTCCGCGAGGAAGATGTCGCGCTCGATGGGCTCCTTCCAGAGCCCCTGCCGGCCGGCCTTCTTCTTCTCCTCGTGCTGCCCCTCCTCGATCCACCACCGGAGGCGGTCAATGCCCTTGTAGGTGCCCGCGCCGTTGGCCTCGCCGGCGCCGAGCTCGACGCAGCCGAGCGCCGCGTAGTAGAGAGCGTCGTCCGGGATCTGGATGACGTCGCCCGGCCCCTTGCCGTCCGGGAGCTCGACCTTCCGTTCCTTCCAGAGCTTCGCGAGGTGATGGATCCACGCCTCGCGCAGGCCGCGGAAGAACATGTTGGGGCCGCCCAGCAGCAGCACCTCGGGCATCGGCGTGTTGCCCTTGGTGAGCGTCGCCAGGTTCTGGTAGACCACCGCCTCGAAGAGCGACGCGATGATCTCCTCGTTGGGCACGCCCGCCTTGACGAGGGTGTTCGCGTCCGCCTCGGCGAAGATGCCGCACTTGCTCGAGAGCTTGTGCAGGGTGTAGCCCTGGTAGCGCATCGCCGAGAGCTGCTCCGCGGCGATCTCGAGCTTGCGCGCCGTCTTCTCCACGAAGGTCCCGGTCCCGCCCGAGCAGGCGCTCTGCATCAGCACCTGCTTGCTCTTCGCGTCGCCCGCGCCGGTGAAGAAGATGGTCTTCATGTCCTCCCCGCCGATCTCGCTCACGAAGCGGACGTCGGGGTGGAGCCTCTCGACCGACGCCGCGACGGCCACGACTTCCTGGAAGGTCTTCGCCCCGATGTGCTCCGCGAGGAGGCCGGCGCCCGAGCCCGTCAGGAAGACCTTGTCGCGCTCGGGCGAGAGCCCGTGGTCGCGCTCGAGGGTGACGAGGAACTCGAGCACCTTCTCCGCCTGCTTGGTGTGGTGGCGCTCGTAGGTCCGCGCCACCACCTTGCCGTCGTCGGCAAGCACGTACTTGCAGGTCGTGCTACCGACGTCGATGCCGCAGATCACCAGCGCCTCCGTGCGACTTCCTCGACCACGCTCGCCGCGAGGCCCGCCGCGCCGCCGTGGGGCAGCACGTAGGTCCCTCGACGTAGCTCGGGGCGGGCGGCGACCGCCCTCCGGGCGCGGTCGAGCGTCACGCCGGTGCGATCGAGCACGTCCTCCCACTCGCGCGTCGCACGCCGCTTGGCCTCCGACAGCACCATCTGCGTCCGGGAGAGCGCATGCACTTCCGCGTCTCCCTTGATCTCGATGGGCGCGTAGAGGATGTCGGGGTGCTTGCCCGCGACGTTGGCCATCGCACCGATCGACATCGTGTTGGGCATGCAGCTGTAGGGCGACAGCTCGCAGATCATGTGCGCGTGCTTGTGGAGGTGCGCGTAGAGCGCCTTGCCCACCAGCATGTGCCCTTCGCCTCCGTCGAGGTTGAAGTTGTAGTAGGGCGCGGCGAGCTCGGCGAGCTCCTCCTGCGGCGGCATCTCCGCCGGCGCGTTCCCGAGCGCGCGGCGCAGGCGATCGTAGGTGTAGCGGTAGACGCGCCGTCCGAACTGGAGCGCGCGGACCTTGTTCTTGACCTTCGGGTCCAGGTGCTCGCGGTCCTTGACGCGCAGGAGCCCGCTGAAGGCGAGGTAGTCGAGCCAGATCGCGATGGGAGGCGGGATCACCTCGGCCCCTTCTCGCTCGAGCCAGCGCTTGATGTCGTAGTTGCCGTCACCCTCGTGGGTCTGGAGCCAGAACTCTCCCGTGATCTTCACGCGCGGCTTCACGCGCAGCGGGTCGATCTCGATGAGGTCCCAGCGCCTCTTCACGTCCCGCAGCGCCTTCGTGAAGTGGTTCGTCAGGAGGTGCCACGCCACGACACCCAGCTTCTTGCCGCGGCTCGGACGCTTCCTGAACGCGTCGTAGAGCCGCTCGCACACTTCCACGAGCGCCTGGTCCGTGCTCCCGGGCACCACCTCGTAGGGGCGGGTCCGGTACTCGAGGTCCGTGACGAGGTCGGCGCAAAGGAGCGCCCACACCGCTCCCAGCGTGAACGGCAGATCGATCTCGAGCCCACCGCCATTGGCGCTTCCCTGCTCCGCGGGCGTCTGATCCAGGAGGAAGAGCCGGAAGTCCTTGAGCCCCAGGCCGTCGAGAGCCATCGTGTAGGACTCGTGGTACTGCCCGAACCGGCACGGGCCGCAGGCGCCGGCCGTGACGAAGATGTAGTTCTTCGAAACCGCCTCGGCGCCCTCGGTCGCCGCCCGGCCCTTCAGGAAGTTGACGAGGCTCCCCGTCGTGAAGGTCGTCGGGCAGCAAGCGCCGACGTCGATCAGCTCCTTGCCCGCGTCGAGGTCCGCCCGGGCCACGTTGGGCAGGGGCTCCGCCTTGTATCCCACGTTCTGGAACGCGCCCTGGAGCAGGCGCTCGTGCTTCCAGGTGAGGCCACCGAAGAGGACGGTGACGTCCTTGCGCTCGGCTGGGGTGAAGGGCTTGGGACGGTAGGCGGTGTAGTGCTGGACCGCTTCCATGTCGGACCTCCTCGGGGGCGCTCGATTTTTCGGGGGCTAGACTGACATGTCAGTCTAGTGCGCGCGAATATAGCCCTGCGCCCCGCCCAAGACAAGAAGAAAGATCTCCGGCATCGGGACGGCCGGGCCGGTCAGGAGGCAGCGATGCCGCGCAGGCCGTACTCGACGATCTCCTCGGCGATGGCCGCGGGGTCGATCTTCGCCGCACCCCGGGTCGCGGTCCGCACGACGACCTCCTTCACGGTCCCGAGGATGCAGGCCGACACGACGCGCGTGTCGCACGGACGGACGATCCCCATGCGCTTGCCGAGCTGGAGCGACTTCTCGATCATGCGCAGCAGGCCGTCGTAGAGCCGCCCGAGGGCACGCACCGACTGGCTATCGAGAGCCGTGCCGTGATGGAGCACGATGCGGAGGTACTCGGGCTCGGCGACGACGAGCTCCAGCACGCGGCGCACGTTGTCCTTCACCTGCTCCAGAGGCGAGGGCTCCGCGGGTCCGAGGACGACCGGCTTCACGCGAACGTCGAGCTCGTGGAACAGGATGTCGAGCAGCGCCCCGAACACCTCGCGCTTGCCCTTGAAGTAGAGATAGAAGGTGCCGCGAGCGATCCCGGCATCCTCGATGATGTCGGCGATGCTCGTGTCGTGGTAGCCCTTGCGCGCGAAGAGAGCGCGCGCGTGGCGGAGGATCTGATCGCGACGAGCGCGCGAGGCGGCGGCCCTGGGCACTTCCCCGCGATTCTATCGGGATAACATCGCGGCCTCGCGGCGCTCCGGGTGCCGCCAGGGGAAGGAGCCGCGATGGCCGACGTCGAGAAGAAGTTCAAGAAGGCTGCCGAGGACGTCAAGACCTTGAAGAAGCAGCCGGACAACGACACGCTCCTCAAGCTCTACGCGCTCTACAAGCAGGCGGTCAGCGGCGACGTCGCCGGCGACCGGCCCGGGGCGTTCAACCTCGTCGGCCGGGCGAAGTACGACGCGTGGGCGGGCATGAAGGGGACGGCGAGCGCGAAGGCGATGCAGAGCTACGTCGACCTCGTGGCCAAGCTCCTCAAGGTCGACAAGGCGTAGCCGCGAGGCGATCGCCGTTCGCCTCGAGCGAGGTCCGGCCGCTCAGAGCACCCAGGCGTAGCCGAGCTTCAGGAACACGGTGCGATCGGTCTGGGTCAGATCGGCCTCGTCCAGCGAGGCTCGATCGTCGGAGTAGCCCGCGAAGAGCACGGTCCTCGGATTCAGCTTGTAGGAGAACAGGAGCTGGCTGCCGACCGACCGCTCGCGGGCGTCCACCTCGAACGTGTAGAGGGACGGATCGCGGACGACGTCCTCGTACTGGACGACCGCGCGCACGAAGGATCGAACGGTGAGCTGGTAGTAGGCCCGGAGCCCGAGGATGCGGGCGCGGTAGAGCCGCCCTCCGGACACGTCGAGCTGCTGCGACACGCCATTGAGCTCGAAGCGGAGGTGGCGGCCGAGACGGACGCTCGCGAAGGGCTCGTAGTGATGGACGTTGCCCGGACGGACGTTGGCGAAGTCGATCCCGTCTCCCAGGCGCGCGAAGAAGCCTCCGTAGAGCTGGGCCACCGGGGTGGCCTCGACGTAGATGGTCTCGTAGAGCTCGTTGTCGAAGTGGGTGCCCTGATAGCCGCGGTCGCGCCGCCCCGCCGTCACCTCGATGAACGACTGCCATGGTCCCTGGATGTGGAAGACGCCCTCGAGCTGGCGCAGGAGGAGGTTCCCGTCCTGATCTCGCGAGAGCGCCCAGTTGCCGCCGAGGTCGATCCGCTGGTACCAGTCCCCGTCACCACCCTGCCACATGTGCTGGCCGCCGGCGGCCGCCTTGCGGTAGCCCACCTGCGGGATGAACCCGAGGTCGGCGCGGAAGTCCGAGCCCAGGTCCTCGTACGACGCGAACCCGTACCAGTTCCGGCTCGAGTGATCGTACGCCGCGCGCGCCGCCCAGTCCGTGAGCGTCTCGTCGGGGATCCCGAGGTCCGCCTCGAGCGCCGAGGGGTAGTGCGTCGACGACGCGAGGAGCTGGCCGCTCACCGTGTCGGAGTCCGTGAACCGCCAGCGGCCGTCGACGCCGGCGAGCCTGCTCTGGTAGTCGTCGCCCTCGCGCGAGGTGAAGAGAGCGCCGAGCGTCCCGCCAGACCCGACGTCCCGCCGGTAGCGCACGACGGCATCGAGCGTGTGGCCATCGATCGTCGACGAGCTCGAGCCCTCGGGCCCCGGCACCACGACGTTGGTCACCTCGTCCTCCGCGACGAAGACGCCGATCGCGCTCTGGCCCTCCTTGCCCGACAGCTTCGCGCCCCAGAGCGGGTCGGCGACGTTCCGGGTGAAGACCGCCTGGAGCGCCGTCTGGAAGAAGTCGGCCCCCTCGAGGAAGAACGGACGCTTCTCCGGGTAGTAGAGGGCGAACTGGGTGTTGACGTCGAGCTGCGCCGCGTCCGCCTCGACCTGGGAGAAGTCCGGGTTGATGGCGCCGTTGAGCGTCAGGTTTGGGGTCACGCCCCAGCCCGCGGTCAGCCCCGCGTCGGCATCGACGCCCTGGGAGTGGAGCACGCCGTCGGGCTCGCGCAACGACATCGCGGAGGCCGTCACCGTCGGGTCGAGCTCGACGTTTCGCCCAGGCTCGATCCCCTCCATCCCGGTGATGCGCGAGGCCTGGCACAGGTAGCAGCTCACGTTGCGATCGAGCTTCTGGCTCGCGAGGCGATGGCGGTCGTCCCGCGGGTAGAAGCGGAGCATGTCGATGCCCCACGTCTGGGGCGCGCCGCCCCGCGGGAAACGCAGCGACGAGAACGGGATCGCCATCTCGACGGTGAACCCGTCGCCCGTGATGTGCCCCTTCGACTCCCAGAGCGCATCCCACGACGAGTCCTCGTTGCCGCCAACCTCGTCGTTCAGCATGTCGCCCTGAACGCCGAGCGGATTCACGAAGAACTCGAACGCGCGCCGCTCGTCGTCGAAGGTGTCGAGGACGACGCCGACGAAGTCGTCGGAGAACATGCGATCGCGGTCGGACAGGCGCGCGCGGATCCGCGACGGATCGGGGTCGTGAGCGCGAAATGCGACGTAGAGCGCCTTGTCGTCGTACGCAAGGAGGCACTCCGTGCCGACGGGAGCCGCCGCGTTCTCGGCGGGCCGCGTCTCGATGGCGATGGGGACCACCGTCGCGTCGTGCCACGCGGGCTCGGAGAGCGCGCCGTCGACCGCGATCGCCGACGTGGCTCGCCGGACCTCGTGGACGGGACGCTCGCGACCGCCGTCGCCGGCCGACGCCGAGCGCGCCGCGGCGACCGCGAGCGCGACGACAAGGGCCGCGCGCCGCCCCGTCACAGGAGATTCTTGAGCCAATCCAGCCCCTGGTGCAGCACGTCCTTGCTCCGGTACGGATCGAAGCGCGGATCGGTTCGGAGCGAGTCGAGGTCCTCGTCGTGGTCCGCCTGCGACGCTACGTCGAACCCCTCGCGCTCCGCGCGCGCCAGGGCCTCGAACGCCGCGTCGGCGTGCCCGACGCGGGCCTCCGCGCACGCGACGTTGTAGCGTGCGACGCCCGGGCGGTAGCCGATGTCGGCGGCCTTCGCGAACTCGCGGGCCGCTCGCGCGTGGTCGCCCGACGCGTGGTGCCCCCACCCGAGGGCGAACCACGCGGCGCCGTGTGAAGGCTCGGCGGCGACGAGCGCCTCGAGTGCCTTGACCGCTTCCGGCCATTCCTTGCGGCGCCGCGGATCGACGAAGCGCCCCACCGACAGGACGTCCGCGCGCCGCACGAGCTCCGCGTAGCGAGGGCTCCCGCGGAGAGCGTCGAGGTCCGTGTCCTTCGCGATGTGATCGGCGTCGTCCCATCCGGAAGCGATCGCGTCCGCGAGCGCGTCGAGCGCCCGCTCCGTCGCCCCGGAGAGCGCCTCCGCGCAGGCGAGGTTGTAGAAGACCACGGGCCCCCGGTCCATGGAGGCGGCGCGCTCGAGCGCACGGACCGCTTCCGGAAGCTGGCGGGCGGCGAGCAGATCCGTCCCGATGCTGGCGAGCTCCTCCGCCGAGGGGTCCGCCGATGCCTCGATGCGCTCCAGCCGCCGCAGCGCCGCGATGCGCTCGCCGTCGCCGGCGATCTCCTCCGCCCTCTTCAGGATCGCGGTGAACTGCGAGTCGCCGCGAAGGGTCGCCAGATCGTCGTCATTCTCGATCTGCGAGGCGTCGTCGAACCCGGCCTCGACGGCATGGCCGAGGGTCTCGAGAGCCTGGACCTTGTCCCCCTTCCGCGCGCGGGCGCAGGCGATGTCGTACAGCCCCACGGATTCGGAGTACCCGAGCTCGATGCTCTTCTCCCACGCGGCGATCGCCTCGTCGTAGCGCCGCGCGCCGTGGAGCTCGAGGCCGCGCTGGAACAGCTCGCCGGCGTCCATGGCGGCGCCATCCGTGCTCCGGGGTCTGGCCTGGTGGTGGTGCCTCGCCGCTGGCGGCGTGGGCGTCTCGTCCGCGTGGATGCGGACCGTCGCGACCGGGACCAGCAGCAGCCCGAAGACGGCGGCCACCGCCCGCCGTACCACAGGGCGCCCGGCGCGCGCGCGATCGCCGTCGAGGATGGCGACGATGCGGCGACCGAGCGGGGGCGACGCCATCGCCACCGCGACGGCGGCTCCCGGCTGGCCGCGGAGCAGATCGCGCGCGATCGCCACCAGGTGCGCGGCGTAGGCGGATGGCCGCGCGCCGGTCTCGAGGACCAGATCGTCGCATGCGTGCTCGGCCTCGCGGCGGCGCATCCGCTCCGCGACCCAGACGAGCGGGTGGAACCAGTAGAGCGCCGTGACGACGCGCGCGGCCAGGACCGCGAGGTGATCGCGGCGGCGGAGGTGGCCGAGCTCGTGGAGGAACACCAGGAAGAGCCTCTCGTCCGACCAGTCCTGGCTCGCCGCGGGGACGATCACGGCAGGACGGGCGACGCCGCACGCCATGGGGACGTCGACGTCTCGGCTCACGGAGACCCTCGGCATGCGGGTCATGCCGAGAGCCGACGCCGCGCGGGAGAGGATCGCGTCCATGCGCGCGTCCCCCGGCACGGATCGCCTGACGACGGCGATCATCCGCGCGAACCCGGCAAGCGTCCGGAGGAGCAGCGCGACCGAGACCACGGCCCACGAGCCCGCGAGCAGCGCGAACCACGGGAACCGCTCCCGGGTCCGTCCGCCGGCGGCAGCCGCCTTCGCTTCGACCGCCGGGGCGTCCGGGAAGATCGCCATCCGCGCGAGGACGTCAGGTCCGGCGGAGAGCTGGCCGAGCCCGGACACGATCGCCGGGGCGACCGCGTCCGGAAGCGTGAGCCGCCATTCGGGCAGGGAGGCGCGCATCGCCGGCAAGAGCACCAGGGCACCCATCCCCATCGCGAGCATTCCATGGCGAGACGCCGCGGAGGCCCGCCGTGTTAACGAGGCCCAGAGGAGTGCGAGCAGGAGGAGGCCGGTCGCCTCCAGGAGGCCGACCGAGCCTTCCGGAGCCTGGAGCAGGAGATCTCGTGCGTTCATGCTAGCGACCCTCCTTCCGGGCCTTCGCGATGAGGGTCGAGAGACGGGAGAGCTCGTCGTGGGACATCCCGTGGCGCGACTCGAGCAGGGAGGCCACGAGCCCCTCGGCCGAGCCGTCGAAGAAGGTCTTCACCACGTGATCGAGCGCCGACCTCCGGGCGCGCTCGCGGCTCTGGGTGGGCTCGTAGACGTAGCGGGTCCCGTCCTGCCGGTGCCTGGCGTGGCCCTTCGTCTCGAGGACGTGCAGCGTCGCCCGCACGGCCGAGTAGCTCGGCGGATCTCCCATCGCATCCAGCACCTCCTGCGCCGTCGCGGCGCCGGTGCGGAACAAGATGTCCATGATCTCCCTCTCGCGGCGGCTCAGCGTCTCCTGGTTCGTCTTCATGGGGCGTCTCCTGTGCTAGAAAAGCAGCATGTGCTAAAAAACTAGCAACCCTCCGGGAGGGCGTCAAGTACCATCCACGCCGCCGCACATGGCCGCCCTTGCTCCCGACCCCGACCGGATGCCTGCGGCCGCGGGGGGCGGCGCGGCGGCGCGCGATCTCGGCGTCGCGATCTGCTTCTTCGTCTCGGGCGCCCCGGCCCTGATCGATCAGGTGATCTGGATGCGGGCGTTCACGCGCGTCTTCGGGAGCGCCACCTACGCCGTCGGGGCGGTGCTGGCCGCCTTCATGGCCGGCCTCGCCATCGGGAGCGCCCTCGCCGGCCGGCTCGCTCATCAGGCGGTGCGCCCGGTCCGGCTCTACGCCCTTCTCGAGCTCGGGATCGCGGGATGGGCGCTCGTGTCCTACCGCCTGATCGCCGCCGGATCGAGCGCCGCGGACCGCATCCTCGCGCCGCTCCCGCCCGGCCTCCACACGGCGGGGCTCTTCGCCGCGAGCTTCGCGCTCCTCCTTCCACCGACGGTCCTGATGGGCGCCACGCTGCCGCTCCTCGCGAGCCTCCGGTCGGACGCGAGCGCCGGCGGTCCGTCCATCCAGCTCCTCTACGGCGCCAACACCCTCGGCGCCGCGGCGGGGGCTCTCGCCGCGGGGTTCCTGCTGCTCCCGCGAGTCGGGTTCCAGAGGACGCTCGTCGTCTCGGCGTCACTCAACGTCGCCGCCGCCGCCGGCGCGGCGTGGCTCGGTCGGAGCCGGAGCCCGCTCTCCGCGCGGCCCGAAGCGCTCCCCGCCGTGTCGCCCGACCGCGCCCTCGCGCGCCGCGTGCTCGTGTTCCTCGGCGCTTCGGGCGCGGCGACGATGGGGCTCGAGGTCGTGCTGTCGCGCGTCGCCGCGCTGACGTTCGGGAGCTCCACCTACTCCTACAGCATCGTGCTCGCCGCGTTCCTCGCGGGCATCGGCGTGGGAAGCGCGCTCCTGCACGCGGGGCTGCGCGGCGCCGCTCCCGAGGCCCGCACCCGAGCCCTCGGGTTCCTCATCGGCTGCGCCGCGATCGTCATCGCGAGCCTGCACGCGGCGGTGGCGGAGCTCCCGCGCCTCTCCCTCGAGCTCCACCACCGGCTCGCGGCGCGCTTCGATGCCCTCGAGCTCGCGCTCTTCGCGACCGCTCTTCTCGGGTTGCTCCCGCTCGGGATCCTCCTCGGCACGACGTTCCCCCTGTCGCTCGACGTTCTTGCCCGCTGCGTCCCTGGCGGGCGCGGCGTCGGCACCGGGGCCGCGATCAACACCGTCGGAGCCGCGGCCGGCGCGATCGCCACGAGCTTCTGGCTCCTGCCGGCACTCGGCATGGAGTGGCTACTCCTCCTGGCCGCGACGTTGCTCGCGGCGCTCGCCATCCCCATCCAGCTCGCGCTTCCGAGGGATCGTTTCCGGCTCGCGTTCCTCGCGCTCGGCGCCATCGCCATCCCGGGGTACGCGGTCCTGGCCCCAGGCTGGCGGCGCGCCGAGCTGGCCGAGGGCGTCTTCCGGACGCACGCAGATCACGCGAGCTACGAGGAGCTGGAGGAGAGCCTCCGCGCGTCGAGGCTCCTCTACGACCGCGACGGCGCGTCCTCGACCGTCACCGTGATCCAGACGAGCGACGGGCACAAGAGCCTGAGGGTCAACGGCAAGGCCGATGCCTCCACGATCATCGACGACGTCCAGACGCAGTACCTGGCCGGCCACCTCCCCGCGCTGCTCCACGGGGCGCCGCGGAGCGCCCTCGTCATCGGCCTCGGGAGCGGAAGCACCGCGCACGCGCTCGCGGTCCATCCGTCGATCGCGTCGATCGACGTCGCCGAGATCGAGCCGAGGGTGGTCGAGGCCGCGGCGTTCTTCCAGGAGATCAACCACGGTGTCCTCGAGGATCCGAAGGTCACGATCCACCGCGAGGACGGACGCCGGCTCGTCGCGCGGGCGCGACGGCGCTACGACCTCATCGTGTCGGAGCCGTCGAACCCCTGGATCGCGGGCGTCGCGGATCTCTTCACGCGCGAGCACTTCGCGGCGGTCGATCGCGCTCTGGCCGCGGACGGGATCTACGCACAGTGGCTCCAGGGCTACAGCCTGAGCTGGCCGTGGATCGTCGCGGTGCTGCGCACCATGCAGGACGTCTTCCCCGAGGTGTCCGTCTGGTTCACCAACACCGGCGACTTCCTCGTCATGGCGTCGCGGCGTCCGCTCGTCCTCGATCTCGACCGTGTCCGGCGCGTCCTCTACGAGGACCCCGCCGTGGCCGAGGATCTGGACGCGTGCCGGATCGAGGGCGCGCGCGGCCTCGCCTCGCGATTCCTCGCGGGTCCCGACGACGTGCGCGCCCTTGCGCGGGACGCGCGGATCCTCGTGGACGATCTGCCTCTGCTCGAGTACGAGGCGCCGCGCGACCTCGCGATCGACGCCGCTGCCGACAACTTCACGCGCTTCTACCGCCTTGCCCGCCCCTGTCCCGTCCGATCGTCGCCGCTGCCGCCCGCCGAGGAGGCGGTGGAGTGGCGGCTCCTCGGCGACACGGCGCGCCACGAGTACCTGGTGCACACGGCGATCCAGGCCTACGCGCGGGCCGCCGATCTCGACCCGACGCCGACCTCGTTCCTGAAATGGGCCGAGAGCGTCCGGCTCACGGGGGACGACGAGCGCGCGGTGGCTCTGGCGATCGAAGGGCTCTCCCGTCCCGCGGAGGGGTCGGGCGTCACGACGAAGCTCGCGGTGCTGGCCGGGGTCGATCCGCCGGACCCCGCCTGCGCTCCCTGAGGTTCAGCGGAGCGCGGACAGGATCTGCGACGCCTCCGCGGCGCGCGGGGAGCCCGGCTCGACCTCGATGGTCCGCTGTAGCGCCTGGATCGCCCGGGCGTCCTGGAGCTTGACGAGGACCTTGCCGAGGTGGAGCCATGCGATCCCGGACTGGGGATCGATCACGGTCGCCTGCTCGAACGATCCGCGCGCGGCGTCGAGCTGGCCGAGCTCCTCGTGGCGCTCGCCGACGAGGACCCAGGCGGGAAGGAACCGCGGGGAGAGCGTCACCGCCTGCTTGAGGTGCTCCTCTCCCGCCGCTCCGTCGCCCGCGGAGAGCTCGAGCTGGGCGAGCCAGGTCAATAGCGCCGCGCTGTCGGTGCCCATCGAGACCGCCGCGCCGAGCGTCGCGCGCACCTCGTCCTTGCGCCCGGCCCGGTCCGCGAGCTCCGCCATGTGGGCCCACGCCGCGGCGAAGCGCGGGTTGATGTCGAGCGCGCGCTGATAGGAAGCGCGCGCCTCCTCGATGCGCCCCATGTCCCGCAGCGCATCGCCCATGTTGAGGTGGAGGAAGTCGAGCTTCGGGTTGAGGGAGAGGGCTTTCTCGAACGTCGCCACCGCCGCGGCCCCATCGCCGCTCGCGCTCTGCGCGCGGGCGAGCTGCGTCAGGAAAGGCAGGTTCCCGGGGCTCCTCTTCACGAGATCGGCAAACGCGGCCGCCGCCGCCTTCGGATCGGCCGAGATGAGCTCCTTGGCCTTCTGGAGCTCGTCGAGCATGGGAAGGCCATCCTTCGGATCGATCGTCCCGGGCGTGCTCCCACCGCCGACGTAGCCGAGGCTCTCGAGCGACTTCCGGAGCTCGGCGTCCGGAGCGGGCACCGGCGCGCGCACGCTCTTGAGCGTACCTTCGTAGGTGCGGAGCGCCTTCTCGAGCCGGGCCGCCTCGTCCGGCCGCTCGGCGTAGAGGTTCTTCGCCTCGTGCGGGTCGGCCTGGAGATCGTAGAGCTCCGGCCGGGGCGCGACGACGAGCTTGTAGCGATCCTCGGTCAGCGACTGGAGCGCGCTCCATCCGTAGGCAAGCGCCGGCATCTCCGTCTCACCGTAGACGGCGGCCGGCGTGTCGGCGAAGGTGCTCGCGCCGCGGCCGGGAACCGGAAGCGGTCCGCCGAACGCGCGCGAGCCGTCCGCGTCTCCGACGACGTCCAGGATCGTGGCGGCCAGCAGGCGCGACGCGCACACCTCCGCCATCACCTTCCCGCGCGGCAGCGCCGATCCCGCGAGGATCAACGGAACCTGCATCGTCTCGCCGTAGAGCATCACGCCGTGCGAGCGCTCGCCGTGGGCGCCGAGCGCCTCGCCGTGATCGGCGACCGCGGCAACGAGGACGCTCTCGGCGCCGCCGGGGATCGCGTCGAACAGCCGGCCGACCTGGCGATCCATGTACGCCACCTCTCCGGCGTACTTCGCGGCGTCGGTGGGTCCGGAGAGATCGGCCGGGGGTGTGTAAGGCGCATGCGGATCGTAGTAGTGGACCCAGAGGAAGAACCGGCCCGACGACCCCTGGCCCGAGAGCCAGGCGATCGCCGCGTCGGTCACGGCGGCGGCGTCGCGCTCGGGATACCCGTACTCCCCGAGCTGCTCCGCGGGCATGTGGTCGTCGTAGACGTCGAATCCGCGATCGAGCCCGAACCTGCGGTCGAGCACGCGCGATCCCACGAAGGCCGCGGTGGCGTAGCCTCGACCCTTGAGCCGTTCGGCGAGGGTGGGAACCGATGCCGGCAGCACCGACGTGCCGTTGTCGCGCACGCCGTGCTCGGGCGGGACGCGCCCGGTCATGAGAGACGCGTGCGCCACGAGCGTGAGCGGGCAACCGGTGAAGGCCCGCGCGTAGCGCACGCCTCGCGCGGCGAGGCTATCGAGCGACGGTGTGAGCGCGGTCGTGCTGCCATAGCAACCGAGCGCGTCCGCGCGCGTCGTGTCGAGGGTGAGGAGGACGACGGAGACGGGCTTGCTGGGAGGCGCCGATGCCGTCGCCGCGTTGTCCGACGGCGCGCAACCGAGCGCCGTGACCGCGATCGCCACGCGGAGGGAAAGCGGGAGTCTCATCGCTCCCGATAGTAGCCGCGCACGGGCGCCGCCGCATCCTCTGCCGGGAGTCGGCTTGCGGCACGACGAAAGCCCCGACTCGTCGCCCTCGGCTCCTCTCGATCCTCCAGGAACGCAGGAGGTCGCTCCGCCGCCGTGCGGACCTCGGTGCAGAATCAAGCCGAAGGCTCCCTCGTGGCGTCGCTCCGCCCCTTCCTCCCGGCACATCTCGAGCGCGCGATCGCGTCCGGGGAGGCGCCCGCGCGTCTTCCGTCCGCTCACCGGCTCGAGGCGGCGCTCCTCTTCAGCGACATCTCGGGATTCACGGCGTTGACGGAGAGCCTGCAGGCGCGGGGCAAGGAGGGGGCGGAGGAAGTTTCGGACATCATCCGCGCCTCGTTCCGTCCCGCCATCGAGGCCATCAACGCCTTCGACGGCAGCATCCTGAACTTCGGGGGCGACGCGCTGTTCGTGCTGTTCCCGGGAGCGGGAGCGGTGGCCCGTGCGTACGGGGCGGCACAGCGCGTGGCGGATCACTTCCGGGACCACGGCGAGGTCGCGACGAGCGTGGGGACGGCGCGGCTACGGATCTCCCAGGCGATCCACCATGGCCGAGTCGCGGCGTTGCACCTCGGGCAGCCGGACCGCAGGCAGTACCTCGTCTGCGGCGCCCCCGTCCGCGCCCTGGCGCGTCTCGAGGCTCGGGCGAGCGGGAAGCTCCTGCTGTCGCGGGCGGCGCGCGCGCGCTTCGAGGATCCGGTGCGCGCCGTCCCCGCGGGCGAGATACGCGAGGCGCTCTTCTCGGAGCTCGCGCCCTACGTCGCGCCCCACGTTCGCGCCGCGGTGGATCACTTCGAGGGGGAGTTCCGGCGCGCCGCGATCGTCTTCTTCGAGACAAGGGATCTGCGGTGCGTGCTCTCCAGCGATTCCTGCTCACCCTCTACGACGTGCTCGACCGCTACGACGGGATCCTGGTCGGCACCGATCTCTCGAGCGCGGGGACCAAGTGGCTGTGCGCGTTCGGGGCGCCGGTGACGCACGAGGATGACGCCGCGCGCGCGGCGCGCGCCGCCCTCGACCTCCTGGCGGCCGTACCCCGGGGCTTGCGCTGCGCGGCGGGATGAACGCTGGCATCGTGGCCAACGTCTGGATGGGCTCCGAGGAGCGGCGGAGCTACGAGCTGATGGGCGACGTCACCAACACGGCCGCGCGCCGCGGCCAGGGCGGCGTGGGGCGAGGTGGTGGTCACGCACGAGGCGCGCGCCCAGCTCGCGGGAGTCGAGACCCGCGCGCGCGGCACGTTTGCCGCCAAGGGGAAGACCGCGCCGCTCGAGATCCACGCACTCGCGTCCGCCGGCGCGGTGCCGCAGCCGATGCGCGTTCTGGTGCCGATGGTCGGACGCGACGCGGAGCTCCACCAGATCGAGGCCGCCCTCGCCGCTGCCAGGGACGCGCGCGGGAGCGCCATCGCCATCCGCGCCGAGGCGGGGCTCGGCAAATCGCGGCTGAAGTACGAGAGCGCGAGGTGCGCGCGCGCCTTGGGGCTCGAGGTGCACGAAGGGCGCGCCCTCAGCTTCGGCGGCAAGCCCTACTTGCCCCTGAGCGCGCTCCTCAAGGACGCGCTGTCGTTGCCGGAGCTGCCCGCGCGCGGCGAGATCCTGTCCCACGTGACCGACGCCGCTGCCCGCCTTCGCTTGAAGACCGTGGATAGACACCACCTCGCCGACGTCCTCGGCGCGCGCTACGACGAGTCCCCCCTCGTCCACCTCGAGCCGCAGGACGTTCGTCTCAACGCGCTCATCGCCATCCGCGCCTTCGCGCGCGCGCTCGCCGACGAGAAGCCGCGGCTCCTGGTGCTCGAGGACATGCACTGGGCCGATGGCGCCAGCGTCGAAGCGGCGAAGTGGCTCGCCCGGGCCGCCCCCGGCGCCCGCTACGCGCTTCTCCTCCTGTCTCGGCCCGGTTACGAGCCGCCTGTGGAAGCCACCGAGCTCACGCTCGGCGACCTGGCGGACGACGCGGTGGAGACCCTTCTGTCCCTCCACCTCGGCACGGTGCCGGCGGCGGTGGTCCGCCAGGTGAAGGAGCGTGCCGGCGGGAACCCGGTCTACCTCGAGGAGATGGTGCGCCACCTGGTCGAGAGCGGAGTCCTCGGAGCCACCGGCGACGGTCATGGATTGCGTCGCGAGCTGCGGGCGGACGACTTGCCGGAGAGCGTGGAGGCCATGATCCGCGTGCGCCTCGACCGTCTCTCGCCCGACGTCAAGAAGGTCGCCCAGTACGGCGCGGTCATCGGCCGGACCTTCCTCCACGACCTCCTCTCACGCCTCCAGGAGATCGAGGAATCGGCAACGGCGGGCGTCCAGGAGCTGTGCCGGCGCGAGCTGATCTTCGAACAGCGCCGCCATCCGCATCTCTCCTTCATCTTCAAGCACGCCCTCACCCGCGACGTCGCGTACCAGAGCATCCTGTCCGGCAAGCGACGCCAGATTCACCGCGCGGTCGCCGATGCCGTCGAGATCGTTCTCGGCGCGGAGGGTTTTCTCGCGATGCTCGGCCATCACCGCGAGCACGCGGGACAGGCCGAGGAGGCGCGCGCGGCCTACCTTGCCGGCGCGCGTCAGGCAATGGCGCTCCACGCCCACGAGGAGGCGGAGCGGCTCTACCGCGCCTACCTGCGCCTCGTGGAGCAGCCGACGCAACAGAGCATCGACGCGCGATGCGAGCTCGGCTACCGCGTCCTCGCGGTGCGAGGACGGACGAAGGATGCAGAGATCGAGCTCGCGGCGACCCTCGACGAGGCGCGCCGCACGGGAAACCACGCCGCCGAGGCGGCGGCATTACGCTACCTTGGCGATCTCTACGGTCGAACGCAGCGACGGGCCGAGGCGCGCGAGCTCCTGGAGCAAGCCGCGGCCATCGCGCGCGAGCGTGGAGACCGGAGGCTGCTCGGGATCGTCGTCGCAGGTCTTGGCACGGTGGCCCGGGGCGATGGGCGTGGAGCCGAAGCTCGCGATCGGTACCAGGAGGGGCTCGCGCTCCACCGCGAAACGCGCGATCGGCGCTCCGAGGCGGTCGGGCTCGGCAACCTCGCCATCCTGCACTACGACGAGGGCAGGATCGAGGAGGCGATCGCTCTGTACGAGCAGGCCCTCGCCATCGACCGCGAGGTGGGCAACAGGAGCGACGAGGGCCACGCTCTCGGTAACGTGGCCGCCATGCACGAAATCCGCGGCCGCCGCGACGTCGCCCTCGCCCTCTACGCCGAGGCGCTCGCGCTCGATCGCGAGGTGGGGAGCCGGCGAGACGAGACCTTCGTACTCGGCAACCTCGCCAACATCTACCAGGATCAAGGGCGGAACGAGGAGGCGCGGCGCCATCACGAGCTGGCGCTCGACAGCACGCGCGAGACCGGCGACCGGCGCGTCGAGGGAATCGTGCTCGGCAACCTGGCGGGGCTCTCCATGGATGAGGGCCGCCTCGAGGAAGCGCGCGACCTCTACGTCCTCGCGCTGGCCATCGACCGGGAGATGGGCGATCGCCACGCCGAGGGCGTGATCCTCGGGAACCTCGCGTACTGGGACCTGCTGGCCGCGCGCGACGGCACGCGCGCCGCGGAGCTCATCGACCAGGCGGAGCCCCTCCTGTCGGGCGTGGGCGATGCCATCCAGATTGGCCGCCTCCATGGCATCCGCGGGTTCCTCGCTCTGGCGCATGGCGGCTCGCACGCCGCCGCGCTCGCACGCGCCGCGGAGCCACTGGCGGGACTCGAGGCGGATCAAGGTACGGAGCTCCGGCGGACCGTCGCCAAGCTCGATCGAGCCGCGCGCGCCCGCGATGCCGGCCAGCAGCTCCTCTGCGGTCATTGCCCCGAGGATCTCACGCACGGGCAGCGACGCTGGCTCCGGGAGCGCCGCCCGGACGTCATCCCCTCCGAGCTCATGGCACGCCTGCAAGCAGACGGCACGCTCCTGGCCTGAGCCAAGGACCGGGCGGAGGCGTCGGGAGCTGATGTGCGGGGGGCCGGGTCCCGGCCCCCCGCTCGGCTTCACTGGACGTTGAGGGCGTAGTCGTCGGTCACGAAGGAGGTCTGGAGGCTCGCATCCTCGACACCGAGCAGGTACACCTGGATCGTCTGCCCCTTGTAGGCGGCCACGTTGAAGGACTTCTGGGAGTAGCCGCTCGCCGCGTTGGCGTTCGAGTAGGTCGCGAGCGTCGCGAGCACGGTCCCGGAGGTGTTGCGGATCTGCACCTTCAGCGTGTCGTACGCCGTGCCCCCGCTCTCGGCGGTGTCGATGTGAAGCCAGAACGAGAGCGTGGCCGTCGTCACGTTGGCCGGGATCGTCACCGACTGGTACAGCGAGTCGGTGTGCGCCGCGCCGTAGCCGTTCATCCAGGCCTTCCACGATCCGCTGTGCGAGGCCTCACCCGTCGAGTTGTCGATGACGCCCGCGGTCTGCGTCCAGTTCACGGCGCCGGACTCGAACCCTGGGTTCAGGAGAAGCTGCTGAGGTCCGCCGCCACCACCGGCCGTCACGTTCGTCACCTTGAAGCCCCACTTCGTGACGGAGGAATCGGACGTCAGCGTGATCTTCACGGTGTCGCCCGGGACGTTCTTGGTGGCTCCCGCGAGCGTCGTGCCCGTGAACGGCGAGCCGGCGATGTTCACGCCGTTCTTGTCCTTGACGTAGATGTAGTCGTAGTTCGTCTCGACGCTCGTCTGCGCGTCGAACGTGACGTTGATCGACGCCGGCGATCCGCTCTGCGTGTAGCTCCAGGTGAGGTTCGTGTTGTTCGCGTACGGGTGCGCCGATTCCGGATAGGTCCCGCCGGGCGCGGTGACCGTGAAGCTCAACCCGGCGGTGTGGGTGATGCCCCCGCCGGTCCCCGTGATCGTGAGGCTGTAAGTGCCCGCCGCGGCGGTCCCCGCCGACAGCGTGAGCGTCGACGATCCGGAGCCCGGAGCGGGGATCGACGCGGGGCTGAAGCTACCGGTCGCGCCCGAGGGCACTCCCGAGACGGTGAGGCCGATGGCGGCATTGAAGCCTCCGCTCACCGTCGTCGACGCGGTCGCCGTGGCCGTTCCGCCCTGGACGGCGCTCACCGACGAGGGGCTGACGGCGAGCGTGAAGTCGGGCGTCCCGCCTCCGCCAGCCGGGGTGATCGTCACGCAGCCGGACATCAGGCTCGGCGGGCAGCTCCCGCTCCCGTTGGCCTGGACGCGGTAGTAGTAGGTCGAGCCATTGACGACGCCGGTGTCGGTGTAGGACGTGGCGGTCGTGCTCGTCACCTTGGTGAAGCCCGCGGTGCAACCCACCTCGTTGCGGTAGATGTTGTAGGAGGTCGCCCCGGACACGGCGTTCCAGCTCAGGGACGCGCTGTTGTTCCCGGCCGTGCCGGAGAGGGCCGGCGTCGCGAGGTTGGCGCAGCCGCAGCTGTTGTCGGTGTTGACCGCCGACGAGCAGCCGATCTGGTGGCGGTTGAACGCGGCCCAGATCGCGCTCGCGTGCGGCGTACCGTTGGCGAGGTTGCCATCGCAGTCGTCGGCCACCCGGAAGACCGCAAAGAGGTTCCCCGCGTTGCAGCTCGTGTTGTTGCCGCAGGCGAACATGCCGGTCGACGTCGGGCGGCTCGCGTACCAGAGCTTGTCGACGAGCTGCCAGGCGCTCGTCACGTCCATGCCCCACGTGATGAGGTCGCGGTTGGCGAGATCCCACGCGGCCTGCGCGGGAGGAGCCGATTCGCAGTGAACTTCCTTGCCGCAGGGACCGGTGCCGCCGCTGCCTGCCGGGCAGCTCTGGTTGAAGCCCAGAGGCGTCGCCGGAGTCTGGCTCGAGTGCTTCGCGTAGTCGACGTCGCGGACGCCCGTGCAGTTGGTGCAGGGGTTGCCGTAGCCGGAGCAGTTGCTGCCGAGGAACCCGCCGCCGATGCAGGACTGATGCGTCTGGAGCATGGCGGTCGTGTCGCCGTAGGCCTCACCCGACGCGCCGTCCGGCGCGGAGCCGTTGCCGTCGTTGGAATCGAGCCCGTGCCCCCACTCGTGCATCGACACGCCCGGGAGCTCACCGGTGTTGGCGCAGCCCCCGCCCGACTTGAAGAAGTTGACCGTGCTGCCGTTCCAGTAGGCATTGCAGGTCTGGTTGAGGTCGACGTTGGCGGTGAGCTTTCCGTTGAGCCACGTGTTGCTCCCGAGGTAGGTCAGACCCTTGATCTTGATCTGCGTGAGGTTCCAGTACTGCGTGCGCGCGGAATGCGTGTTGCCCGCGCCGCCCGATCCTGGCGTCGTGCAGTCGGTGCCCGTCGACGTCCCGAAGCTGATGAGGCCCGCCGCATCCGACGCCTTGCTGATGGCCCCGCAAGAGTCGGCGATCTTCACGTACTTGCCGGAAAGCGCGCTGGTCCCCGACGTCCCCGAGTAGTTGCCCGCGGCGTCCGCGTAGAGGTTGGTGCCGTAGTCGCCGTACGGGAAGGACTTGCTCGCCTCGGTTTGCGTCGGGTTCTTGTCGGTGACGTACGTGCCGCCCTGGATGTGGCCGTACGCGTTGGTGTCCCGGAACTGGACGATCTCTCCGGTATGGGCGTCGATGCGCGCTTCCCAGGTCCCCATCACGCCCGGCCGGCGGAACGCCATGACGTAGACCAGACGGTAGGCGATGGAGCCGCTGGCGGCGACGGGCATCACGAGGAGCTTCCCGGGCTCGACGATCTCCTCGTCGCCACGCCAGCTTGCGTAGGAGTGCACGGCCTGCCATGCGTTCTGGGCCGTGAGGTAGGGGGTCGCATCGAGGGCCTTGATCGCGTCGCTCACGTACTCCTGACCGAACTGGACGAGGTTGCCGTGGTTGACGCGAAAGACGACGTGAGCGTGCTCCACAGGGATCCCGCGGTAGTTCCACTGGAAGTCGACGTAATAGAGGTAGTCGAGCACGGGTCCGGTCGCTCCCTCCATCACGGTGAGATCCTCGGGAGCGGCGCCGAAGAGCGCCGGGTAGGCCGCAATCATCTTGAGCGCCTTGTCGACCATGTATGCGCGCGGTACGAGCGGCGCGGCCTCGACGCCCACATCCCCGGCCCCGGCACGCACGAGCTGGTTGCCCGCGCCCGGGATCCAGGGGATGCCGCTGCCTTCGATCAGGGCCGGCTGACCGGTGACGTTGTCGTAGAGCATCGTCCACATGCCGCCTTCACGGACGCGCATCTCGTCGAGAGTCACGCCCACCTTCTGGGGGGCCGTCCCACGAACGATCTCGAAGTCCAGAGTGTCGCTTCCAACCCAGGCACCGGGGGCGCTGACCACGAGCTGGTCGAGCGTGTCGGGGCCAACCTTGGCCTTCTGCGCCGATGCTGGCGTCAGCATGAAGAAGGTGGCGAAAGCCAGGGCGATCGTTCCGCGGATGCTGCGTGGGTTGCTCATCGACTCTCCTATGCCGTACACTCGTGGCCAGACGGTCACGAAGTTGACCCATAGCAATGGACGAGCCAATGTCCCTCCAGCGTCGATGACACTGACTGACAACGACTTGCGTTTGAATCCTCCCTGTCCAGCCTGGCCCGCCCCAATAACGTTGGGTCAGAGACTGCTCCAGCATGCTCAGCTATTGACCCATATCGTCAGTAGCTGGGGGGGGCCTCCAGGCACCTCGAACGATTAAGTGGCAGTTCGCGTCGGAGAGTAACCGAAGGACTCGAGCGCGGCCGCCGCGCGATCCTCGACGTCACCGCGCGAGGCGGGGATCTCCGTACCCCATGCGCCGACAAGCGCCTCGACGCTCGCGTCCCGCGACCAACCAAGCGATCCCAGACTCGCCAGCAAGAACAGACGCGAACGCTTCTTGACCTTCCCCGGCTCACGCGCCAGCGCCGCGAGGGCGCGACCCACCCACTGCCGCGCCGGGTCGGACTTGCCCTTCGTCCGCAAGAGCCCACCCACGGCCTGGATGACGCCAACGACCGCGAAGGGGTCCATCTCGGGCGAGAGCCTGGGAGTCCACTCCTTCACGAATGCCTTCGCGGTTGCGCGAGCATCGTCGTCGAGCGGTAGACCCGTCACCCGGCCGATGAGCTCGGCCGCCTGCCCTTCCGTGTAGTCTCGCCGCGGTGCGAGCAACGCGACGAGGCAGGACGCCGAGCTCTTGCGCCAGCCCTCGTCGTCGCTGATCCGCGAGAGGGTGGAGGCGAGCAAGAGGACCTGCCGCGCATCGAGCGATGCGGCGCCGGCTTTCAGCGATCGGGCCGTCGCTTCGAACAGCGCGCGCGCAGCGGCGCGGAGGTCGTCGTCGATCGACGGCATGGCAAGGCACGCTGCCAATGCCGCCACGACCTGGGACGCATCGAGCGTTTCCGCCATGGGCCCGAGCGTGCGCAGGAGCGCGCTGGCGAGCGCGGAGGCCTCCGGCTCGTGGCTTCGCGCCCACGCGGGCTTGCTCGCGATCGCCGCGAGCATCTCGAGGATCCCCACCGGGCCGAGCGCCGCTCCGATCTCGGCGACGCGCGCCGTGGAAGCACGGGCCGCGGCCACGGCGATGGCGATGGTCGAGGAGTGCGCCGTGGCGAGGGACAGCCGGCAAAGCTCTCGCGAGAGCTCCACGGCGCCGGCGCTCCGCCACCGGTCCTCGATCGCGCTCCTGCTGGCGGTCCGAAGATCTTGCGCGTCCCGGTGCAGGCCGGCGTCGTCGAGCTTGGCCACCGTCTCGAGGATGCCCTGCGCGTCACCTGCCGACGCGAGGTGCCGCCCGGCGACCAGGTGCATGACCTCCTTGAGGAGGTGGAGCTTGGCGTTGGGCTCCTTCGAATATGTCTCGCACTTCGCGATCACGTCCGAGGTCACGAAGCGCTTGCGCGAGTCGACCTCGGCCTTGAGCGCCCGGACGGCGGCGTCGAGGTATTGCTCCATGGGGGTCCCGCGGTCCTTGGGGGGCGCGGCGCCGCGACGATCGCCGCCGCGCGACGGACCAGACCGGAAGGGACGATCCGATCGCGAGAACGAGGGACGCGGCGCATAGCTCGGACGCTGCCACGAGTCGCCCGACCCCACGCGGGGGCAGCGATGCGGTTCCGACATGTACACGATGCCGCACTTCGGGCACGTTCGTCCTGCCATCTTCTTTCCTCTTTCCCCTCGGTCGACTTGCTCCGAGGGCATCATAACGCCGCCCAGGATCGCGGTTGGCTCGTCCCGCCGGTCCACGAAGCCGGCGGCGAGACCGATCGCGCCGTCAATGAAAATCCCGGCTCTTCGGCCGGGCGGGCGGGCGCGCGAGACGCGGCTCGAACAGAGAATCTGCGATGACGTGGACGACGCCCTGCTCCACCTGGAGCTTCCCGTTGACTCCGAGGAACGACGCCGTCTTCGCGAGGATCCGATGACGCTCGAAGACCTGACGCCAGAGCACGACGTTGACGAAGCCCGTCTCGTCCTCGAGCGTCATGAAGGTGACGCCCGACGCCGTCCCGGGCCGTTGCCGGCAGATGACGAGCCCCGCATAGCTGACTTTCTCGCCGTGACGCATGGCGAGCACCGCACGCGCTTCGGGGAGGCGGCGCGCGCGCATCGCGTCGCGGAACGGCTCGAGCGGGTGGCCGCGCGGGCTCGCCGAGGTCGTCTCGTAATCCCAGAGGGTCGCATCAAGGGCGGTGAGCGGCGCGAAGTCGGGATCGGGATCGTTCTCGGCCAAGGGGAGAGATGCCTCCCGGCGTCGCACCGCGCCACGCGCCTTCCAGAGCGCGTCGCGCCTCGAGGACGCGAGCCCCTCGAAGGCGCCCGCCTCCGCGAGGCGCGTGAGGGAGAGCTCGGGCAGGTCCGTGCGATCGGCGAAGTCGTCGACGCTCGCGAAGGGCGCCGCGCGGCGCGCCGCGTCGATGCGCGGCCAGTCGCGGAGCTCGGACATGCCCTTGACGTAGCGGATGCCGATCCGGACCGCGAACGCGTTGCTCCGCGTCCCCGCATCTCCGTGGCGAACCGGCGGGGACAAGCCCCAGAACCACGAGTCTCCGACCTGGGCTCCAGCGTGCAATGCCAGTCGCTCGCACGGATGTCGACGGCCGCACCAGGACGCCATGGCGGATGGCGTCCTGCACGATCGTCGACGGGGCGTAGAACCCCATCGGTTGCGCGTTCAGGAGCGAGCACACGAAGACGTCGGGGTAGTGATGGCGGAGCCACGCGGTGGCGTAGGCGATGAGGGCGAAGCTCGCGGCGTGGCTCTCGGGGAAGCCGTACTCGCCGAATCCCTTGATCTGCTCGAAGACCGCCTCCGCGAACTCCCGCGCGATCCCCTTCGCCTCCATGCGCGACACCAGCCGATCCCGGTGGCGCACGATGCGCCCGCTCCGCCGCCACGCCGCCATGTCGCGACGGAGCTGATCCGCCTCGCCCGGCGTGTAGTCGGCCGCCACCATCGCGAGCTTCATCACCTGCTCCTGGAAGAGCGGCACGCCGAGCGTCTTCCTGAGCACGGGCTCGAGACAGGGGTGCGGGTAGATCACCGGCTCCTCCCCGCGGCGGCGCCGCAGGTAAGGGTGCACCATGCCGCCGGTGATCGGGCCGGGCCTGACGATGCTCACCTCGATCACGAGGTCGTAGTAGCTGCGCGGGCGTAACCGCGGCAGCATCGCCATCTGCGCGCGGCTCTCGATCTGGAAGACGCCGACGGTGTCCGCGCGGCAGATGTCGTCGTAGGTCGCCTCGTCGCCGTCGGGGAGCAGGTTCATCGCGAGCGTCTTGCCGTAGTGCGAAGCGATCATGCGGAACGCCATGTCGAGCTGGGTGAGGGCTCCGAGACCGAGGAGGTCCACCTTGAAGAGGCCGAGGCTCTCGATGTCGTCCTTGTCCCACTGGATGACGGTGCGGGCCTCCATCGCCGCGTTCTCGATCGGCACCAGGTCGTGCACCGGCTCGTGGCCGAGCAGGAAACCGCCCGGGTGGATCGACAGGTGGCGCGGGAAGTCCTGGATCTCACCCGCAAGCCGCAGCAGGTGGGCGTGGATCGGATTCTCGGGTGACAGGCCGGCAGCAGCCAGCGTCGCGTGGTCCACCACGTCGACGTACCCGAGGAGCTTCGCCAGCCGATCGACCGAGGTCTCGGACAGGCCGAGAGCCTTGCCGACCTCGCGGACTGCCGATCGCGCGCGATAGCGGATGACGTTGCACACCATCGCGGCGCGGTCGCGCCCGTACATGCCGTAGACGTGCTGGATGACCTCCTCGCGCCGCTCGTGCTCGATGTCGAGATCGATGTCGGGCGGCTCGGCGCGCTCGCGCGACAGGACCCGCTCGAACAGCAGCTCCACGCGGGAGGGATCGACCGCGGTGATCCCGAGGCAGTAGCAGACCGCGGAGTTGGCGGCCGATCCGCGTCCCTGGCAGAGGATCCCTTTTTGCCGGCAGAACCGGACGATCTCCCACATCGTCAGGAAGTAGCCGCAGTAGTCCAGCTCGTCGATGAGCGCGAGCTCGCGCCCCACCTGCTCCCGCACGGCGGGCGGCACGCCCCGCGGGTAGCGCTCGCGCGCGCCCTCCTCCGTGAGGTGGGCGAGGTGCTCCGACGACGTGCGACCGTCGGGGAGGCGCTCGGAGGGATAGCGGTAGCGGATCTGCGCGAGGGAGAAGCGGCAGCGCTCCGCCACCTCGACCGTGCGCGCAAGCGAGACGGGATCGTCCGCGTAGAGCGCGCTCATCGCCTCGGGCGCCTTGAGGTCGTGCTCGGCGTTGGGGTTGGTGAGCCTTCCGGCGAGGGCGAGCGTGGTGCGATGGCGGATGCACGCGAGGACGTCCTGGACGTCGCGGCGCGCGGGCGAGTGGTAGAGGACGTCCGTAGCCGCCACGGTCGGGATGCGGAGCCTCGCTGCCTCGGAGCGCAGCCGCATCTCCGCGGCCACCTCGTCGGCCTGGCGGTGGCGCGCGACGGCGGCGTAGAGACGATCGGAGAACGCCTCGCGCAGCTTCTCGATCACGCCGCCCGGGGATCCGCGCCAGAGCGCGATCTGCCCGGGAGCCTTCTCGCACACCTCGTCCCAGCTCACGGAGCACGTCCCTTTCGGATGGCGCAGCCGTCCCGCGCTCACCAGGCGGCAGAGGTTTCCATAGCCGCCGCGGTCGGCGGAGAGGAGCGTGATCGCCGAGCCGTCGTCGATGGTGATCCGCGATCCCAGGACGAGGGGTATTCCGAGCTCGAGCGCCTTCACGTGCGCGCGCACCGCGCCGTAGACACCGTCGCGATCGGCGATCGCGATCGCGGGAAGACCGAGCGCGTGGGCGCGCTCCACCAGCTCCTCGGGGTGGCTCGCGCCTTCGAGGAAGGAGAAGGTGCTCCTGCAGAGGAGGGGGACGTAAGGGGCGCTCATGGCAACGGCAATCGCCACGGAGGCACGGAGGCACGGAGAGGGTGATCGTCCGGACTCTCGCGTTGATCCGCGATCACCAACCGGCGGGGGACGAGCCCCCGCCCTACGCGTTGATCCGCGATCACCAACCGGCGGGGGACGAGCCCCCGCCCTACGCGTCGATCCGAGATCACCAACCGGCGGGGGACGAGCCCCCGCCCTACGCGTCGATCCGAGATCACCAACCGGCAGGGGACGAGCCCCCGCCCTACTCCACCTGGCCGTGGAGGAACCACTGGCGGCGCTCCTTGTCGTAATAGACCCAGTAGATGTCGCCGCTACGCATCACCGCGTAGTGGTACTCGCGATGGACGGGGGAGACCCACCATCCTCCCGAGACGATGTAGGGTCCGACGAAGCGCTCGACGCTCCCGTGGTCGACGCCGCGCAGGAGCCACCCGTCGGGCGCGTGCTTCGGACAGGGAGCCAGCGCCGTGGGCCGATCCTGGATGCGCCGCACGAGCCCCGCCGCGGATGCCGCCGAGGGACGAGCGGGAACGACGCGCTTGCACCGCTCCCAGCGGAAGCGCACCTCGGGGAGATGGGCCTCCACGAGCCTGGCGCGCACCACCGCGTCGTCCCCGAGCTCCGCCCTCACGCGCGCGAGCGCCTCGTCCGCGGCCCGGGCATCGCGCGCCGCCTGCGCCGCGAAGAGCTTGATCTGCTCCGGCGGCGCCGCGGCACCCTCGAGCGCAATCTCGATCTCGACGATCCCCGCGCGGAGCGAGATCGTCTCGGCGCGCAGCCGCAGGAGCTCGAGGAGGCGCGCAAGGCCGAGCGTGGGCGAGGCGGGCGAGATGCGCTCCTCGAGCTTCGATCCATCGTCGAGCGCGAGGCCGAGCCGGAGCACCGCGACTCCCTCGTGGCGTGCTGCGAGCTCGGTGAGAAGGGGGTGCAGGAGGCGCTTGGCCAGGAAGAGGAGGCCCGTCGCATTGGGCTCCGGCTCCTCGAGCACGAGCCGGCCGGCGACCGGCGGCCGCCACGGCGCCGCCTGCACCGGGGCGAAGTCCTCGGCGCACGCGCGCCGGTGGAACTCGTGCGCCTCCACGCCGAAGCGCCGCCGCACCGACTCGATCGGGAGATCGAGGAACGCCCCGACAGTCGTGACGCCCAGGCGCTCCAGCGCGTCGCGCACGCGGGGGACGAGGCCGATCTGGCTGAGCGGCACGCGCCGCGCGATGGCCGCCTCCTCCTCGCGCGTGCGGATCACCACCGCCCCGCGCGGCCGGCCGCGCGATCCGCCCAGGTGCCGAACCGCGTGAACCCCACGGTGACGCGGGTCGCAAAGCCGATGGCCGCGAGCCCATCGGCGACGGCGCGGCCCCAGACATCGAGGCTCTCGTAGAGGGGCTCGAGCCCGGACGCGTCCAGGAAGAAGACGCCGTCCTCCGCGGGCCTCCCGGGCGCGAAGCCGAGCGGCTCCACGCGGGGGCTGTAGCTCAGGAGGTGCGCGAGGAGCTTCACCCGCGCCGCCGCGATCTCCGCGGCCGGGACCTCGGCGGCGGCGAGATCGCCGCACAGCGCGAGCCCCGAGGCGTAGCGCATCCCCGTGCGGACGCCCTTCTTCAGGGCGAGCGCGCTGCACCAGAGGATGACGCCCTGGGGGCGATCGTGATCGACGACGGCGAGCGGCCGATCGCGCCACTCGGGATGGCGGCACCCGAGGATCTGCAACGGCAGCGCCGGGATCTCAACGCAGGCCTTCCGGTCCAGCGTGCTCTTCGGCATGAGTCCAGCCCGGCCTGCCCCTCTTGTCCTTGACGACGGCGATCTCGCACGTGAACGCCCCGCTCCTCGCGGGCTTCCTCTCGGCGTGGGCGCGCAGCGACACGAGCGATCCGAGCGACGGCGCGGCCGCGCTCTTCTTGGTCAGGCACACGAGGGCGGTGCCGTGCTTCTGCGCGAGACCGTTGAGCCGCGTCTGCGCTGCGAGCGAGAGGTCCGCGAGGCCCAGATCGATCACGATCAGCGCGAACGCTCCCGATCGCAGGAGCTCGCCCGCCGCGCGCGGGATCTGGCGCGATTCCTTCGCGCGCACCACGACGAGCGCCTCGACGTCGACGCCCGCTGCCGCCGCGTCGGGCGGGTAGAAGCAGCTCTCGCGCGTCCCCACCCAGGCGACCGGCTGCTCGACGGCCTGCCCTTCCTTCACGAGCGCCATCGCGATCGTCAGGAGGGGAGCCCCACGCGCGCCCGATACCTCCACGATGCGCCCCGCCACCGTCGGCAGCGACCACGACGCCCCGACCGGCGGCGACGGCAACAGGACGAAAGACGATCGAAGCGCCGCGAGCTCGGCGAGACCCATGGCTATCCCCGCCCGGCACCGTCGAGGATCCGCCGCACCTCGACGACCTTCCCGAGGATCGAGACGGCTCCTGGCTCCGGAACGATGGGCGCGAACGCGGGGTTCTCCGCGTGGAGCTCGACACGCCTTCCCGCGAGCCGCAGCCTCTTGACCGTCGCCTCGTCGCCCACGAGCGCCACGACGATGTCGCCGGCGCGCGCCTCCACCCCGCGCTTCACGATGACGACGTCGCCCGGAAGGATCCCCGCACCCGTCATGCTCTCCCCCTCCACGCGCAGGGCGAACAGCTCGCCCTGCCGCATCACCGGGACGTAGTCCTCGACGTCCTGGATCGCCTCGGTCAGGGCTCCCGCTCGCACCCGCCCGAGGAGCGGCGCCCACCGCGCGATCCCTCCGGGGGACGCTGCCAGCCGATAGCCCCTCGCCCTTCCCTGCCCCGATGCGAGCCTCCCGTCCGCCACCAGCGCCTCGAGGTGCTGCCGCGCCGTCTGCACGGCGGAGAACCCCATCGCCTCCTGCACCTCCCGCACGGTCGGCGGCTCCCCCGAGAGAAGGCGCCCGCGCACGAACTCCCACACCCTCTCGCGCGTGAACCCCCGCCGCGCACGGGCGGGCTTACGGGCCGATCGGGAACGATGCCTGGGGTCCATCGGGCTCCTGCTTGACGATCCGAGATTATACATACATATGTCTGTATGTCAAGGAAACGTGCGCGAGCATGCGCGCGAAGTCGTCGAGGCCCGCCCGCTACCGGACCAAGGCCTCGACGGTTCGCCGCATGAGAAGCCCTCGACCGGTACATCCGCCAGCAGGCTTCGCAAGACGTGCGGCGTGGCTTTGCGGCTGCGTTTGTGCCCGTGGATCCGGACGCTCGCAGGGTGGATGGTTACTACACGGTGTCGATGGCGGGTATCAACCTCGATCTTCTGCCGGACGACCTCAGGAAGAAGATGCCTCGGTACCCGAGCGTCCTGGCCATAAGGCTGGGTAGGCGTTGCGCAGGGGCGTGGGCTCGGGAGCTTCCACCTCGTCGATGCCGTGCACCGATCACTCCGTGCCGAGATCGCGTGGGCGGCGCTGGTCGTGGACGCCAAGGACGACGATGCCGCGTCGTTCTACCGCCGGTTCGAGCTCCGGGCACTGCGGGACGATTCCAGGCACGGCTCGCGGATCGTCCGCTCGGCCGCCTCGGTCACTGTGATCAGCACGAAGTCCGTCAGCGACTGTCCCCGAAGCTCGGCGGCGCGCACGAAGATCCGCTTGAGCTCGACCGGAACGCTCGCTTCGAGACGTTCCGATTTGAGGGGTTTTGCCGCGGTTGCCATCCGGTCTCCGCCGAGCAGTGGACGGCGGACAGCCGCACATCGAAAGCTGTCTCGGCCAGCAGGAGCGCGTTCTTGTCGATCTCGCGTGACGGCGGGTCGCTCCCCACCGTCACTTCCCGGCGCGGGCCTCGATGGCGACGATGGCGTCCAGACGGACCACCGCGTCGTAGAGCTCCTTGCCGGTCAGGCCGCTCACGTGGACCACCTCGGAGCCCCAGCCCTCCACCTTCCCGGAGACCGTCCCTCCCGAAGAGAGGTGGAGCGTCACGACCTTTCCCTTCTGGGCGGCCAGGTTCTGCGCCATCGTCTTCGTTGCGTCGAACGCCGCTGGCGCCGCCGCATCCGGCGCCGCGAGCGCCCCGCCGCCAACGACCCCGAGCCCTCCGGCCAGTCCCACGAGCAATAACGCCATCGCGGCAATCCTCGAACGCTTGGTCATCGTGCTCTCCCTTCTCCGGGCGGCGTGCTGGCAGCCTGCCTGTTGCGCCGGCCCACGGTGATCGTACGGGGCCGGCCACCTGATGTCGACGACGTACCCCACAGGCCCACAGGCGCACTGTAACGTCTTGCGGAGATCCGCATCTTCATGTCGAGGCCCGGAGACGGGCCCAGGAGATGACGACATGAGCGCAAGCACGGACCTCGTTCAGCTGGCGGGGGTTGGCAAGTCGTACCGGCGATCGGAGAGACCCGTCCTCGACGGTGTGGACCTTCGCGTCGCGCGAGGAGAGATCGTCGGCATCGTGGGACCGAACGGCGCCGGGAAGACGACGCTTCTCGGGATCATCGCCGGCCTGGTGCGGCAGGACGCGGGCACCGTCGAGGTGCTCGGCGGCCTCATGCCCCGCGACGAGGTGAGCGTGAAGGGATCGCTCGGGATCGTCACCGATCGGATGGCGCTTCACCGGGGCGAGACCCTCGCCTGGCACCTGGAGCTCGCCGCCTCGCTCTCGCCTTCGTGGGACGGAGCACTTGCGGACGCTCTGCTCGCGCGCTTCGAGCTCTGGCCCGGGATGCGCGGCGGGGCCATGTCCCGCGGTCAGACGATGAAGGCGCTCCTCACGATGACCCTCGCGCGCCGCCCACGCCTCCTCCTCCTGGACGAAGCCACGGCCGGACTCTGCCCGTTCTCGCGGCGCGATCTGCTCGGGCTGCTCGCAGAGACCGTCGCGAGCACGGGCACCGGCATCCTCATGGCGACCCACGTCCTCGAGGACATCGCCGCCATCGCCCACCGCGTCGTGATGCTGTCGGGAGGCTGCATCGTCCGCGACGGGCCGCCGGAGACCCTGACGGCCGCCTGGAGGGCCGCATGAGCCCGCTCCGCTTGCGTCCCGCGATCGTGCGCCGCCTCGTGGGGCGAGACTTCCACTTAGAGCGCCGCGCGATTGCGGTCTCGTGCGCGGGGGCAATCGCCGCGGCGGTCCTCGCCTGCCAGGCGGCGCCCGCCCCGCGCAGCATCGGCATGTCGCTGCTCGCGATGGTCACCATCGGGCTCGCGTTCCACATCCCGCTGATGCTGATCTTCGGCGACCGGGAACGGGGGACGCTCGCGCTCGCCCTGAGCCTGCCCGTGACTCCCGCGGAGCACGCGCTGGCGCGGCTCGCGGCCTGCATGCTCCTGTTCTTCCTTCCGCTCTCCGCGGGAAGCGCCGCGATCCTCGCCGGCGCGGCGCGGGCTGGCGGCCACGCTCCGTGGGTCGCCTCGCACGCGATCCCCGGTGCCGTCCTCGCCCTGCTCGTCCTGTTCTCGCTGGTCCTCGCCGTGGCGCTCTCGAGCGAGTCGCAGGGACTGACGATGGGCTTCCTCGCCGCGCTCCTGTTCCTCGCCGGGAATGCCCCGCTGTACGTCGAAGCGATCCTGCCGGGCACCGCCGTGTTCGTGGGCCGCTACCTGGAAGGACGCGTCGTCTTCTTCGGGACACTCGGCGCGGAGATCGTCCTTCTGGCCGCGATCGCGGCGGCGACCGCGGGCATCGCGGCTCGCAAGCGCTCCTACGTGTGAAGATGCCGCGGCCCGGATGCTGGACTTCCAGGGACTCTACGATGAACACTCCGCGCCGGTGCACCGGTTCCTCCAGCACCTCTCCGGCGACCGGAGCGTCGCGGACGACCTCACCTCGGAGACCTTCGTCCGGCTCTGGCTCGCCCCCGACAAGGAGGGGATCCAGAGCGTGCGCGCCTACGTCATGGCGATCGCTCGCAACCTCTATCTCATGCACCTGCGCGGGACGCCGCGCGGTGCGGCCGGAGGCGACGCCCTTCTCGGCACCCTCCCGGACGCCGGGGCGGATCCCGAGCGGCAAGCGGTCGATCGCGATCGGCTTCGCTCGGTGCAGGACCGCCTCGCCGGCCTGCCGGAGATCGATCGCGCCGCGCTGTGCCTGCGCGCCTTTGAAGGGCTCTCGTACGAGGAGATCGCCGCGGCTCTCGACATCAGCGTGGCCGCGGCGCGCGTCAAGGTGCATCGCGCGCGGCTGCGCCTCGGGCGCGCGGGGAAGGAGTGACGATGGACGTGAATCGTGACGTGATACGGGACCTCCTGCCCGTCTATCTCTCCGGCGAGGCCAGCGCCGCGACGTGCAGGGTCGTGGAGGACGCCATCGCGTCGGACCCGGAGCTCTCCCGCGAGGTCGGCGCTCTCCGCGCCGATCTCGATCGGCCCTCCGCTCCGCCGGCGATCCCGCGCTCGGTCGAGCTCCGCACGCTCGCGCGCGCGAAGAGGCTCTACTCCTTCCGAGCCCTGACGTTCGGCCTCGGGCTCTTCTTCACGCTCCTGCCATTCTCCTTCGCCTACGACCAGACCCACGGCCTCACATGGTGGATGGTGCGCGATCAGCCCGATCTGGGCCTCGCATCCCTCTCTCTCGGGATCAGTTGCTGGGTCGCCTACGTCGCGATCCGCCGCAAGCTGCGCGTGCCGGGCCTGTGAGATCCACCGTGCGGATCGCGAGCTTCTCCGCGCGGCGGGCGTAAGCTTGGTGGAGCCTCCACCGGGAGGTCGAGACAGCAGGACCGCCTCGAAAGGAGCACGATGGATCTGTCGGGAAACACCGTCCTCGTCACCGGAGGAGCGTCGGGGATCGGCCTCGCGATCGCCGATCGTTTCCTGCATGCCGGAAGCGAGGTGATCGTCTGCGGGCGGCGCGAGGACAAGCTCGCCCTCGCCAGGGCGTCGCGGCCCGGCCTCGTGACGCGCGTGTGCGACCTCGGAAGCGCCGCCGAGCGCGACGCGCTCGCCGCGTGGGCCGTCGCGGAGCGGCCCCGCCTGAACGTGCTGGTCAACAACGCCGGCATCCAGCGGCGGCTCGCCCTCGCGAGACCCGAGCCGTGGGAAGCGACCCGCGAAGAGCTCGCGATCAACCTCGAGGCGCCGATCCACCTGTCGACGCTACTCGCGCCGCACCTGCGCGCTCAGGAGAGGCCGGCGATCGTCAACGTGACGTCGGGCCTCGCGTTCGTTCCGATGGCCGCGGTGCCGATCTACTGCGCGACCAAGGCGGCGGTCCACTCGTTCACGCTGTCGCTCCGCCACCAGCTCGCGGCAACGCCCATCCGCGTCGTGGAGATCATCCCCCCCGCGGTCGACACCGATCTCGGCGGGCCGGGCCTCCACACGTTCGGCGTGCCGCTCGACGAGTTCGCCGACGCCGCGATGGCGCGCCTCGCCGCCGGCGACGACGAGATCGCCTACGGCTTCGCGGCGCAGTCGAGCCGCGCGTCGCGCGCCGAGCTCGACGCCATCTTCGCGCGCATGAACCAGCCCAAGGCCGCGTCGTGACGCCCGTCGCGTCGGCGTTCCGGGACCTGCACGACGCGGGCTGCTTCGTCATGCCCAACCCGTGGGACGCAGGCTCGGCGGTCTTCCTCGCTCGCCTCGGGTTCCCGGCGCTCGCCACGACCTCCGCGGGCGCCGCGTTCAGCCGGGCCCTGCCCGACGACGTCCGTGCCGTGCCGCGTGACGTCATGCTCTCCCACATCGCCGAGATCGTCCGCGCGACGCCGCTTCCCGTGAACGGCGACTTCCAGTCCGGCTACGCGCGCGAGCCCGAGGAGGTCGCGGCCAACGTGTCGCTCTGCGTTGCGACCGGGGTCGCGGGGCTCTCGATCGAGGACGCGACGGGCGATCCGGCCCAACCCCTCTACGAGAAGGAGCTCGCCGTCGACCGCATCCTGGCGGCGCGCGCCGCCATCGACGCGACGGGGAGCGGCGTCGTGCTCACGGCCCGCTGCGAGGCGTGGCTCGTGGGGCATCCGGACGCCGAGCGCGTCGCGCTGGACCGGCTCGCGGCCTTCGCCGACGCGGGAGCCGACTGCCTCTTCGCTCCGTGCGTCACCGATCCCGACGCCGTCGCGCTCGTCGTGAAGACCGTCGCCCCGCAGGCCCGTCAACGTGCTCGTCGGCGCGCCGGCTCCCGGGCTCTGCGTCGCCAGGCTCGCCGATCTCGGCGTCCGCAGGATCTCGGTCGGCTCCGCCCTCGCACGGGTCGCATGGGCGGCGTTCATGGACGCGGGGCGCCGCCTCGCGAGCGACGGCTCCTTCGAGGGTCTCGCGGGCGCGGCGTCGTTCGCGGAGCTCGACGCTCTCTTCCGCCGCCGCTGAGGGGGACGAGGCGCGCCGATCGCGGCTGCCGCGATCCTCTTGACACTGGCTACGGCTGTAGCTACTTGGTGACACTTGTAGCCAATGGAAGAGTCGCGACTCCTGAACGATTCCGAGTGGAGGGTGATGCGGGCGCTCTGGGCGCGGGGCCGCGCGGGCGTGGCGGAGATCCACGCCGACCTCGAGAGCGAGACGGGGTGGGCCTACTCGACCGTGAAGACGCTCCTCTCGAGGCTGGCCGGGAAGGGCACGGTCGAGGTCGTGCGCGGGAAAGGCGGCCGCGAGTTCGTGCCGCGGGTGGCGGAGCACGAGGCCCGCCGGTCCGCGTTCCGGGCGCTGATCGACCGCGCGTTCGACGGCACGTTCGGATCGTTCCTCCATCACCTCGTCGACCGGAAGTCGCTGACCCGAGCGGAGCGCGAAGAGCTCCGGAAGCTCCTCGACGAGATGGACCGCGGCAAGGGACCCCGGCGCAAGTGAGCGCAGACGTCGGGACCGAGCTACTCGCGGCCTGGTGGCGTTTCCTCCCCGGAGCCGCGCTCCAGGGGGCCATCGCGATCCTCGTCGTCGCGGCGATCGATCGGATGCTGCCGCGCCGCGCGCCGGCGGAGCTCCGCGAAGCGCTCTGGACGCTCGCCCTCTGCCGGCTCGTCCTGCCGCCGGGCCTCGCTTCGCCGTTCGGCATCGCGGCCCGCGTGGCGCCCGCGTGGGCTGTCGGTCCGGTCGCGCCTCTCCCCGCCGGCGGTCCTCCCGTCTGGGTGTTCGTACTTGTCGCGGCGTGGGCGGTCGGCACGATCGCGGTGGCGACCACACTCGCGGTGAAGGGTCTCCGCCTCGGAGCGCGCCTTCGCTCGCTGCGCCGCGATCCGCGGCCGGCTGACCTCGCCGCCCTGGCGCGCGCGACCAACCGTCTGGCGCACCGGCGCAGGGTCGCGCTCTTCCGCCTTCCCGGAAGCGGTTCGCCCTTCGTGATCGGCGCCTTGCGTCCGGCGATCTACCTCCCCGATGGCCTGCGGGACGACGAGCTCGAGCCGGTCCTCCTGCACGAGCTCGCCCACGTCCGCCGCCTCGATCCCCTGCGTCGCGCGGCAGCGCTCTCCGTCCACTGCCTGCACTGGTTCCACCCCCTCGTGCCGCTCGCGCGGCGCCGCCTCGCGGATCTCGCGGAGCCCTGCTCCGATCGCATCGTACGGCGGGCGCTCCGGGGCGACACCGAGCCCTACCGCCGCACGCTCCTGGAAGCCGCCCGGCGCCTCGTGGAGGAACCGGCGGGGATCGCTCTGCTCGGCGCCCCCTCGATGATGCGCCTGCGGATGGAGGTGCTGGTCGAGAGGGACCGGCCCCTGCGCAGGCGCCTCCTGACCGGGATCGCGGCGCTCGTGCTCGGGCTCGCAGTGCTGCCGATGGCCGCCCGCGCCGACGGCGGCGCGAACGCGGTCGCCGAGTGGATCGAGCGGCCTCCCGGCTGTCTCAAGCTCCGGTACCTGGTTCTCAAGCGCTTGGCCGAGACGTCTACGGACGCGGCCTCATCCCAGACCCATCCATGAGGTGATTCGATGTCGAGACTCGCAAAGCTCCTGCTCACCCCCCTAACCACCATCGTCCTTGCGGCCATGCCGCTTCTCGCCGAGACGCCTCCCGCACCCGCCGAGAAGGTCGACATGGCCGAGATGATGAAGCGCGCGGAGCGCTTCACGAAGCCCGGGCCAGAGCACAAGCTGCTCGAGAGGTTCCTCGGCGAGTGGGAGACCGAGATGAAGGTGATGGCGCCGGGTGCGCCGCCGGCTGGCGAGAAGGGCGTGGCGACAGGGCGCTGGCTCATCGAGGGCCGCTGGGTCGCAATCGAGGGCAAGGGAACCATGATGGGGATGCCCTCGAAGTTCTTCTACCTGATCGGCTACGACAACTTCAAGATGAGCTACGTGACCGCCGGCGTGAGCAGCATCGACACCGCGATGGCCCACTCCGAGGGGGACGTCGACCCGGCCACCGGAGCGCTCCTCTCCTACGGCACCATCGACGAGTACCTCACCGGCGAGAACGACAAGATGGTGAAGTACGTGTGGCGGTTCCCCGATCCGACCACCCTCGAGTTCGAGGTCCACGACCTGCCCATCGGCGAGTCGAACACCGAGGTCGTCCACTTCACCTATCACCGGAAGAAGTAGCGCTTCGCGGCCGTCGCCTCACGGGCTCGCGACGGCCGCACCTCGCTGCCGCTCGACGGATCCTCCCTCGGGCGGCAGCGGCTTCAAGTCCTGGAGCGATCGGATGCGCCGGAGCTCGGGCCAGGACGCCGCCGCGATCGCGACGACGGCGAGCGTGCCGATGCCGCCGAGGATCACCGCGGCGATCGCACCGGACGCGCGCGCCTCGTCGTCCGAAGCCGACCGACCGAGACGGCGCGACGCCGCGCCCAGGAGCCGCGCCGCCACGCCCGACTCGAACCCTCCGAGGTCGTTGCTCGCGACGATGAAGACGTTGTTGATCGCCGACACGCGGCCGCGCATCTCGTCGGGCGTGAGGGTCTGGATCAGCGTGTGGCGGATCACGACGCTGACGTTGTCGACCGCGCCCAGGAACAACAGCACCGCGAGCGAGAACCAGAAGCTCCGCGACAACCCGAACGCGATGACGCCCAGCCCGAAGGCGGCGACGACCGCCAGCATCGCGCGGCCCGCCCGCCGGAACGGAGGGAGGTGAACCAGCGCGAGCGCCATGACGAGCGCGCCCACGGCCTCGGCGGATCGGAGCAGCCCCAACCCGACCTCGCCCACCGCGACACCGCCGACGCGCAGCACGTCCTGGGCGAAGATCGGCAGGAGGTAGGTGAAGCCGCCGAGCATCACCGCCACCATGTCGAGCATCACTGCCCCGAGGATCGCCTGGGTGCGCCACACGAACCGCGCGCCCGACAGCAGGCTCTCGAACGTGACCGGCTCGGTCAGGCGGGGCTGGGCGCGCGGCCGCAGCCGGCTCACGAGCAGGATGGCGATCGTGCGGCCGATGGCCCCGACGAGGAACACCGTCGGGATGTCGATCCAGAGGAGCAGTCCCCCGATCGCCGGGCCCACGAGCGTGGCCGTCTGGAAGACGCTCATGCTCCACGCCACGGCGTTCGGGAACACGTCGGCCTCCACGAGCGACGGCACGAGGGCGGCGCGCGACGGCTGGCCGAGGGCCGCACCGGTGGCCGAGACGACGAGCAGCGCGTAGATCCAGCCCGCGGGGAGCTTCCACGTCGTCACCGCCACCATGCCGAGGGACGAAAGGACGCCGAGCGCGAGGCTCGCCATCAGCACGCGCCTCCGGTCGAGGCGATCGGCGAGCTGACCTCCCACCATCGCCAGCAGCATCACGGGCGCGGCCTGCACGAGCCCCGAGATCCCGAGCGCGAGGGGATCGCCGGTCCGCTTCAGCACGACCCAACCCACCGCCACGTTCTCGATCTGCTTGCTGACGACGACGAGGAACCAGCTCACCGCGAAGAGCCGGTAGCCTCCCACTCGCCATGCCGCATACGGATCTCGTTTGCCCTCTTGCACCGCGCGCAGTGTAGTCGCGAGCGCGAGGACCGCGGGTCGTCGGACCGCGTGTCAGTCCGGGATCGGCTTGTCGACGAGGCTGAAGAAGCTCTCCGGGGGAAGCGCGAGAACCCTCGTCGCCCATGCGATCTGGTTGGGCTTGTCGCGCCGCCCCTTGAGCTCGAGAGCGTCGAAGTCTTCGGCCCAGACTTCGGCGTGCACTTCGCGCCACCTCACCGGCTCGATGAGCGCGGCCTTGGGAGGAAGCTCCTTGGCCGCGGCGGTCGGAGCGGGCGGAGGGGGCGTGGAGCCGCCACACTTCACGAGCGCCGCCGCGAGCAAGCCCCAGAGCACGGTCGCGCCACGGCCCCTCGGAGTCATGCGAGAGATCATCCAACGTCCCGCACGAGCCATCGGGGCGCCATCGAAGCTCAGCGTCGCGCCAGCATCGCCAGAGCCGGTCGGCAGAGCGCGGAGAGCCGCAACAGCAGCACGCCGAACCGGTGGCGGCGAAGCGACGCGTCGGGCACACGCGGGTAGTAGCGGCGGAGGACGACCTTCCCCGGGAAGCACACCTCCCTCAGGTACGCGACGCGATCTCTCACGCCATCGACCGATAGCACTCCCAGCGCCTCGCCGCAACGCACGTTGCCGCCACCCATCATCGCGGAAAGGAACCAAGCCTCCATGCGCCCGATCTGCCGGAGGCGCTCGCCCAGCCTCCCGGGGGCCTCCACGCGTAGCAACGCATCGACAAGGTGAAGCGCGTAGCCGAGCGGAGCTGTGGTCCCCGTGAGAGCGGCGGCGCTCGCCAGCCGATCGGGATCGACCCGGGGAAGCAGGAGCGCGAGATCGACGAGCCAGATCCAGCGCCGGTAAGAGTGGCGCATGGCGTGGACAGCCTGGTGCAGGAGCTGGTGCTCGGGCGACAGTAAAAGTAATCCGGCGACGCCCGACGCTGTCCGCTCGACTTGCCCCCAGAGCCGCTCGGGATCGAAGCGGCTCGCGAGCCTCCGCGTGGGGAACAGGTCCGCGCCCAGGAGGTCGACGTGGAGATCGACGTCCACTTCCCCGCGCCGGTGGAAGAAGCCGTACGAGCGGAAGCCCAGGCTTCCGAGCGCGGCCTCCGCGGCCGCGCGCTGGTGCGGCTCGACGAGCAGATCGATGTCCGAGAGCGGGCGGACGCCGAGACGAGCGCGATACACGGTGAACAGGAGAGCGAGGCCCTTGAGCGCGACCGCGCGCACGCCGCGGCGCGCGAGCTCGGTCCCCACCTCGTCGGCCGTAGCGAGCGCGCACGCGTTGTGGCGGAAGACGCGGTGGTGAAGCGGTCGCACGATCCCCGGCGCAACCGTGCTCACGACGCCTCCGAGCCCGAGCGCCTCGGCGCGTGCCTCGACCTCCCGCGCGGCGCTCGTGCCGGCGGCGATCGCCGCGGCATCCTCGGGTGTCGCGGTTCCGAGGAACGTCCGCGCGCAGGAGAGGATGAGGCGATCGGAAGAGGTCACGCGCATCGCTCGAGGATCCGGGCGGCCGCGTCGCTCGCCTCTCCGCGCGGCCCCGCCAGGATGCGCGCCCGGCGTGCGACCGCCGCGAGGAGCGGCAACGCCCACTCCGCGTTGCGCCGCGCCGAGACGGCATGGCGGAACAGCGCCAGCGCCGCGCGGCCCGGCGATGGCGCCACCGGCATGAACGAGCACCCTTCCCGGAACGCCGTCAGCACGACGAGCCGCACGGGGAGCGGTGGGAGCGCCTCGTGCCATCCGAGCGGCTCCGCCGGCAGCCGCCGCGGCCTGGCGCCCCGGAGCGAGAGCTTCCTCGGATACGGATGGACGAGACCGTCGCGATCGATCGGGGCGTTGTCGTCGGAGTAGTAGGTCGCTCCCGCTCGGACGAGCGCGCGCACGAGCGTGGACTTTCCCGAGTGCGACGATCCGGGGATCAGCACCGCGGCGCCGTCGATCCCCACCACGCCCGCGTGCAGGCAGAGCCGATCCGCCGCGAGATCGGCGACGCGGTTGTGCACGATGCGCTCGAGCTCGAGGAGCACCGCCTCGAGATCGCCGGCCTCGAAGAGCCGGTCGTCACCCTCGGCGAGGCTCCAGGCCGCACGGCCTCCGCGGATCTCGAGCCGCGCATCCGTGGAGCCAGTGGCCCCGTGGTGCCAGCCAGGCAAGAGCAGCGATCGGACGCGATCGAGCACATCAGGCCCTTCGGCCGAGATCGATACGCGCACGCCCATCGCCTCGAAGGCGAGCGCTTCCATCAGGCGAAGGTCGCTGCGGCGCGCTCGAGCACGCCCGCCGCGCGATCGAGCACCGCCTTCCGCGCCGCGAGCTTCCATGCAGCCCGCGCGAGCTTCACGAGCTCGCGGCGCTGTCCGGACGCGTCCGGCCCGATCGCGCCCTCGGCGAGATCGACCACGGACGCGTGCGTGGCCTTGCCCGCGTGGCGCGACTGGCGGAGAAGCATCCCGAACGCTGCCACCGCGGCGGCGAACCGAAAGTCAGCCGTGGCCTTCGTGGAGATCGCCTTGGATCGCGCGTCCGTCACCGGCGAGCTGATGAGCTTGCTCTGCACGCCGTCGGGTTCCTTGTACCGGATCTTCAGCTCGCCGAGATCCCCCGAGCTGCCCGGGACCTCGACGATCTCGACGAGGGCGGTGACCGCATGGCCCGCGCCGATCTCGCCCGCGTCCTTCTGGTCGTCGTCGAAGTCTTCTTTCGCGAGCAGCCTGTTCTCGTAGCCGATCAGCCGGTAGGACGCGACCCGCGCCGGATCGAGCTCGAGCTGAAGCTTGACGTCCTTGGCGATCGTGACGAGCGTGGCGCCGCCCTCCTTCACGAGCACCTTGCGTCCCTCCGCGAGCGAGTCGATGTAGGCGTAGTTCCCGTTGCCGCGATCCGCGAGCTGCTCCATCGTGGCGTCCTTGAGGTCGCCGGTGCCGAAGCCGAGCACGGTGAGGAAGACGCCGCGCTCCTTCATGCGATCGATGAGGGCGAGGAGCCCGCCGCGGCTCGTGATCCCCACGTTGAAGTCCCCGTCGGTCGCCAGGATGACGCGGTTGACGCCGCCGCCCATGAAGCTCTGGATCGCGAGATCGTAGGCGCGCCGTATCCCCTCGCCGCCGTTGGTGGATCCACCGGCCTCGAGCTTGTCGAGGGCGGCCAGGATCGCCTCCCTGTCGTTGCCGCTCGTCGGCGGAAGCACCACGCCCGACGCGCCCGCGTAGACGACGATCGCGACGCGATCGTTCTCGGTCAGCGTCATCACGAGCGCGCGCATCGACGCCTTGAGGAGCGGCAGCTTGTCGGCGCTCGCCATCGAGCCCGAGACGTCGAGCAGGAAGACGAGGTTCCGGGCCGGGATGCGCGCGGGATCGAGCCGGCGGCCCTGGATCCCGAGCATCAGGAGGCGGTGCGACGGCTCCCACGGACACGCCGACAGCTCCATGCAGGCCTGGAACGGGTCGGTCGTGAGGGCGCCGGGACCCGGGTAGTCATAGGTGAAGTAGTTGAGGAGCTCCTCGATGCGCACCGCATCGGGCGGCGGCATGCTCCCGGACGCGAGGAACCGTCTCACGTTGCTGTAGGACGCGGTGTCGACGTCGATCGAGAACGTGACGACCGGGTCGGTCGCGACATCGCGGAACGGGTTCTCCGGAAGGTGGTCGTATGCCTCGCCGGGAGTGCCCGCATCGATCCCGATGCCGAGCTCCGGATCGGGATCCGAGGTCGTCACCACGGGCAGCCCGGCCTGCGCCGACATCGCCTCCGCGGGTGCCGGGGCCGCGACCGTGACGAGGATCGGCGCCAGCAACCCGAGGCGTCCTCCGAGCGCGAGGAACCGCCTGCGCGATCCGGACCTCCCCGCGCGCCAGCCCTTGACGAGCTTCTTCTCCGCGAGCATCGCGAGGATCGTCTCCAGGAGCTCGCGTCCATCGGCGCAGCGAAGCTCCTCCTCGAGCCGCCGCGCCACGACCGCGAGCGCGGTCTCTCCGTCGCATGCGTAGAAGACGAGGATCCCCGGACCACTCAGGCAGTGCGCCTGGAGCGTCCTCCGATCGAAGACGAGGATCTCTCCCTCGAGCTCGTTCACCAGGAGCCCCGCCTTCCGCCGCGGCATCACTCCGGCGGGGCTCTCGGTCGGTTCGGCTGCGGTTCCTTTCGACGGCGGGGACGCGAGGCTCGTTCCATCCATGGCGGAGTCCTTTCGAGAGACGATCGACTTCGGTCGCCTTCTTTCTACGGTGGCCGCGTTGCGGTCTGGCGGTGAAAATGTGGAGAGTTCGTGGCAAGCTCCCGAGCACGGAGGACCGAGCGATGCCTGCCAAGTTCACTGCCCGCCAAGGAGAGTTCCTCGCCTTCATCCAGAGCTACTCGGAGCGTCATGGAGCGGCGCCGTCCTTCGACGACCTGGCGACGCATTTCGGCGTCACGAGCCCGAGCGTCAACGGCATGATCAAGACGCTGGAGCGGCGGGGCCTCATCTCGCGGATCCCGGGTGCGGCGCGCACGCTGCGCGTCGAGGTGCCCGCGCACGAGCTGCCCGACATCGGCTTCGGCGGGAAGGCAAGCGTGCGGCTGCCGCCGCCGGGCAAGGCCGCGGGCGCATCGAGCGTCGCTGTCTCGGCGGCCATCGCCGTCCTCGACACGGTCGTGCCGGCACTGCTCGCGCTCGGGGCCGACGAGACGCAGGCCATCGTGCTGGTGAGGGACGCTGGCGGCCGCGTCTATCGCGCGCTCAAGGATGCCGGGATCTCCGAGAACGAGGCCGCGGGCGCCGCGCGCCGCATCGGCGCGGAGGCTGCGCGGTGGACGCGGGGCGGCGTCACGCGGCCACGCTACGTCTGGCGCCGCAGCCGCTGAGTGCTCCGCGCCGCGCCCGCGACACCAGGCTATACTTCCGTCCGTCGACGCTCTCGCGATCGACGATCTCTCCCAAGGGGGCGAAACGGTTTCGACGGGGTCCATGACGCCCTGGCGGCACGCCGAGGCCACCCCTCGTACGAGGTGGAAATCACAACTGCCAACAACTCGCAGTTAGCTCTCGCAGCCTAGTGCTGCGCGCCCCAACCGGAACCCGTCCCGTGGTGCCGGACGGGGCGTCGAGAATAGCGGGATAGCCTCCGCGCGCGCCTAGGGCGCGACAGGCGAAGAGACACCTGGGTCCGGGAGTTGCCTAGACCCCGCCCGCCGGGCAAAGGCTTCTGACCGGTCGTGAAGACCAAAGGCGAGCTAAGCGTGTAGAAGTCAGCGGCCGACGTTCTCCGGACGGGGGTTCGACTCCCCCCGCCTCCACCACATCGCGAGGATGGTGCCTTCGAAGGTCGGCTTCGATGCCGTCCGTCGCCGAAGCCCCTGCGTGCGTCCGTTTCGGGTCAACGCGGCAGCCACAGGCGCGCGCGGCAACCGCGAGCCTCCGGTCGATTCTCGAGCGTGAGCCGGCCGCCGTGGGCCTCCGCGATCTGGCGCGCGAGCGCGAGGCCGATGCCGGTCCCGTTCGGCTTCGTCGTGAAGAACGGGACGAAGAGGTTGGCCGAGCTCGGCACGCCGGGGCCTTCGTCGTCGACCGCGATCTCGACGCTCGTCGCTGAGAGTCGCCAACCGATCTCGACGCGGCCCCCCGTCTCGAGCGACGCTTCGGTGGCATTGCGCAGAACGTTGATGAGGAGCTGCTCGATCTGACCGGCATCGACCAGGAGCTCGAGCGGTGGGCCCGCGCGCACGGCGATCCTGGTGCGGGTCTCCGCTTCGGCGACACGGGTGACCAGAGTCGCCAGATCGACCTGGCTCGGCTCCGGCGGAGGGAGTCGTGCGAGGCTCGAATAGCCCTCGAGGAATCGCGACAGCGACTCGGCGCGCGTCGCGATGACCTCGAGCCCGCGACGCATGTCGTCGTCCGCATCGGGCGGGCGCGGCGTTCGCACCACCAAGCTCGCGAGGCTGCCCGCGATGGACTTGATGGGAGCGAGCGAGTTGTTGAGCTCGTGGCCCAGGACGCGGATGAGACGGCGCCATGCCTGCCGTTCTTCCTCGCGAAGAGTCCGGCTCACGTTGGAGAGGACGAGCAGGTGGTGCGGCAATCCCCGCTGGCGGAACGTCCCGATCCTTAGCTCGAACCGACCGGCGCCGCCCGAGAACGACGCATCCACCACGCGAGGGGTCTCCCCATCGAGGAACCCGGCGACACCGAGGTCGTGAGCCGTGCGGCCCTCGAGACGCTCGGCGGGCTCCCCCAGGAGAGCCTCCGCGGCGCGATTCGCAAGCCGCAGCCGTCGTCCGGCATCGAAGGCGAGGACCGTGACGTCGATCTCCTCCATCACCTTCCGGAGCAACGCCGTGGCTTCGAGGGCTCCAAGCCGCTGCTCCTTCAATGTGTCGGCAAGCAGGTTCACCTCGGCGAGCGCCTCGCCGAGCGCGCCCCCGTGCTGGCCCGCACGCGCCCGGAATGAGAAATCTTCCTCGCGCAGCGCGCCGAGGAGGTTCGAGAGCGTCTGCAGCGGCCGCACCACGATCCGGCGCACGGCGAACGCCGAGCCGAGCCACATCGTGCCGACGATGAGCGCGACCGTGAGGACGACCTTCGCGCCATGGCCGCCATACCAGAGGAGAACGAGCGTGGTCACCGTCCCCGGAAGCCCCGCCAGAAGCGCGAGGAGCAGGACGCGCCGGTCGTGATCGAGCTTCGGGGCGCTCACAGGCCGTGGCGCTGGAGCCGCCGGTAGAGTGCGCTGCGCGACAGGCCGAGGGCAGTCGCCGCACGGCTGACGTTCCCGTCGTGGCGCGCAAGCGCTTTCTGCACGAGGAGCCGCTCGACGTCCTCGAGGCTCATGTCCTCGATGCGTGCCCCTGCATCGGAGCCGGCGGCGCGCAGCGCCAGGTCGCCCACCTCCACGTCGCTCCCTCGCGCCATCAGGACCGCGCGCTCCACGGCGTGATCGAGCTCGCGCACGTTGCCTGGCCAGGAGTGCTCGAGGAGCGCACGCATCGCCGCGGCGGCGAAGCCGCCCAGGGCCTTCCGGTAGCGCCCGGCATGCTGGCGAAGGAAGTGCTGGGCCAGAACGGGGATGTCCTCGCGCCGGTCGCGCAGCGGCGGAACGCGGATCTCGACGGTGTCGAGCCGGAAGAGGAGATCCTGGCGGAAGCGGCCCGCCGCAACCTCGGCGCCGAGGTCGGCGTTGGTGGCGGAGATCAGGCGCACGTCCACCTTACGCGTGCGCGAGGACCCGACCGCCTCGAGCTCGCCCGTCTCGACGACGCGAAGGAGCTTCGGCTGGAGCCCCGCCGGCACGTTGGCGATCTCGTCGAGGAAGAGCGTACCGGAGTCGGCCAGCTCGAAGCGCCCCACGCGATCGGTCTTCGCATCCGTGAACGCTCCCTTCACGTGGCCGAAGAGCTCGCTCTCGAAGACGCCTTCGGACAGACCGGCCGCGTTGACCGTCACGAAAGGCTTGGCGGCGCGCGATGACACGGCGTGCAGCGCGCGGGCGACCGTCCCCTTCCCCGATCCGTTCTCGCCGGTGACGAGCACGTTCGCGTCCGACGGGCCGACACGCTCGATCAGCTCGAGCACGGGTCGCATCGCCGGCGCGGTGGCGAGGAGCCCGGGCACCACGTCCTCGCGCAAGAGGCTGTTCTCCGCCTCCAGCCTCCGGCCGCGGCGCAGCGCCCGGCAGAGCTCGGCCTGGTTCCTCAGGATGGCCAGGACGCGGGCGTTGTCCCAGGGTTTCTGCACGAAGTCGCGCGCCCCGCGCCTCATCGCCTCGACCGCGAGATCGACGCTGCTCCAGGCGGTCATGACGACGACGGGGAGCGCGGGATCGAGCACCCGGATCCGGGTCAGGAGGTCGAGCCCTTCCGCTCCCGAGGTCGTGTCGCGCGCGTAGTTGAGATCGACGAGCGCGACGTCGAACTCGCGCGCCTCGACGGCGTGGAGGACCGCGGCCGGCGACGCGACGGTCTCGATGGCGATCCCCTCGGCCTTGACGAGAAGCCGCAGCGCCTCGAGCACGTCGCCCTGATCGTCGGCGGCGAGCATGCGCAGCGGTTCTCCACCCATCGGCGCGCAGTATAGTCGGCGGTCCGCGCGCGGCCCGGTGGCGCGGTGAGTCACTCCGCCCGCAGCGTGTCGCTCGGGCTCGTCCGTGACGCGCGCCGCGCGGGGACGTAGCAGGCGGCAAGCGCGATGGCCATCAAGAGCGCCGCAGCGCCCGCGACGGCGGGCACGCTGTCGACCCTCATGCCGGGAAACCCGATCAGGAAGAGCCTCGACACGACGATGGCTCCCGCGAGCCCGAGCGCGGAGCCCACGAGCGCGAGCTTCGCGCCCGAGGAGAGCACCAGCCGCACGATGTCCCCTCCGTGCGCCCCCAAGGCGAGGCGAATGCCGAACTCCCTCTCGCGCTGCGCGACGGCGCGGGCGTTGACGCCGTAGGTGCCCAGCGCCGCCAGGCCGAGTCCGAGCAGCGCGAGCGACACGAGCAGCGTCCGGAGCACGCCGAGTCCGTAGTTCGACCGCACGATCGTCGTCTCGGCGGGCTGGAGCTTCTGCACGGGCAGATCGGGATCGAGCGCCATCATCGTCGACCGGATCGCGTCGACGAGTGCGGACGGAGCGACCCCTCTGCTGCGCACGGCGACGTCGGCGGTGCGTCGCGGCTCCTGCAGAAGCGGGTGGTAGATCTGGTAGACGACCGGGCTCGGGCTCTCCTGGACCGACTCCACGTCGGCAACGACGCCGACGACCTCTCCCCATGCTGGTGGCGTTCCGTCGGACGCGATCTCGCCGATGCGGCGGCCGATGGGGCTCGCGCCGCCGAAGAGGCCGCGTGCGACCGCCTCGTTGACGATGAACACGCGCGCCGCTCTGGCCGCGTCGCTCGCATTGAAGGCGCGCCCTTGCAGCACGGTGGTCCCGACCGTCTCGAAGTAGTGCGGACTCACGCCATTGACGAGCGCGACTGGCTCGCGCCCGGGCGAAGGAGGATCGACGCCAGCGACAACGTACTTGCGCACGTCCCCGAACCCGAGGTGCGGCATCGCGCAGGAGATGCTCGCGGTGGCGACGCCAGGCAGCGCCTCCAGTCGCTCCACGACCAGTCGATGGAACTCCGCGATCTCGCGATCGTCGCGGTAGGTCGTGACCGGCAGCGCGACCGTCCCCGTGACGAGGTTGCTCGATTCCCATCCATGCCTCCGGTTATGGAGCTCGTGAAGGCCTCGCGCGAACAGCGCGGCGCCCGCGAGGAGCACCATGGCAAGGGCCGACTGGCCCACCACCAGGGCATTCCGGAAGCGCTGGTGGCCGCGGCTTCCCGTGGTGCCGCGTCCTCCGCTCTTCAAGATGGCGTTCAGGTCGAGACGCTCCACGAAGAGCGCCGGCGCGACGCCGAAGGCGACGACGGTGAAGAGGCTCGCGCCGAACGCCCAGAGGAGGACGCGACCGTCGAAGCCGAAGTCGACGCCGACGCCATTGTCGGCCTTGCTGGCGACGTTCATCCAGTCGTAGGTCCACTGCGCGAAGAGCAGGGCCGCGACGCCGCCCGCCGCCGTCAGGAGGACGGCCTCGAAGATCAGGGGCCGCAGCACCTGCGCGCGCGACGCGCCGAGGGCGGCGCGCACTGCGAACTCCCGCGCGCGGGCCATCGTCCGCGCGAGGAGGAGATTCGCGAGGTTCGAGCAGGCGATGAGCAGCACGAAGCCCGAGAGGCCGACCAGCATGCTCATCATGACGACACCGGTCCTCGGGAGGAAGCTCTGCTGGATCGACACGGTGCGCCACGCGACGTCGGCGTTGCTGGCTGGATAGGCCGCCGCCAGACCGCGCCCGAAGCTCGCGATCATCGCGTCGCCCTGCGCGAGCCCCACGCCGGGAGCCCGGCGGCCCACCAGGCGCAGCCATGGCGTTCCACGGTCGCGCCGCTCCTTCTCGTCGAGGCCGAGCGGGCGATAGAGGTCGATCCCGTCGAGATGGCGCCAGTCCGAGAACGAGGCGGGGAGCACGCCGACGACCTCGTACGGCTCGCCATCGATGCGCACCGTGCGCCCGACGATCCCGGGATCGCCTCCGAACCGGTTCTTCCAGTAGCGATAGTTGATCACCAGGACGCGGTGATTGCCGGGGAGCTCTTCGTCCGGACGGAACCCGCGGCCGATCAACGGCTCGGTGCCGAGCATCGAGAAGAGGTTGGCGGAGATGCGCCCGCCGTCGGCCTTCGTCGCGGGCTTCCCTGGCTCGGCGACGTTCATGTCCCAGTCGGCGTAGGCGGCAATCTCACCGTAGCCGTCGATCTCGGACCGGAGGTCGAGGTAGTCGGCGGGCGGGATGCCGCCGCGCGCGTTGTCCGGAGTGGCGCGGTAGATGCGATCGACGCGGTCGCTTCCCGGATAGGGCGAAGGCCGCAGCATGTAGCCGTCGATGGTGGTGAACATCGAAGTGTTGGCGCCGATGCCGAGCCCGAGCGTCACGACGGCGATCAGCGTGAAGCCAGGCGTGCGCGCGAGCGACTTTGCGGCGAACCGGAGGTCGGGAAGGAGGCTCGCCATCAAGCCGCTCCCTGCGTCACGAGCGCGTCCTCGTCGACGACGCGCCCATCGAACACGTGGACCGTCCGTCCCGCGTGGCGCGCGAAGCGCGGATCGTGCGTCACCATGCAGATCGTGGAGCCGGAGTGATGAAGGTCGCGCAGGAGCGCCATCACCGCTTCTCCGTTCCGCGAGTCGAGGTTTCCGGTGGGCTCGTCGGCGAGCAGGATGGCCGGCTCGCCGACCAGCGCGCGCGCCACCGCGACGCGCTGCTGCTGCCCGCCAGAGAGCTGGCTCGGAAGGTGTCGCGCGCGGTGGGCCATTCCCACGCGCTCGAGCGCCTTGACGACGCGCTCGCGCCGGTCGTCCCCCTTCATGCCGCGATATGTGAGCGGCAGCTCGACGTTCTCGTACACGTCGAGGTCCCCGATGAGGTTGAAGCTCTGGAAGATGAACCCGATGTCCCTGTTGCGGATCCGCGCCCGCTCCGCGAAGTCGAGGTCGTGGACCGCGCGCCCGCGCAGCACGTACCTGCCCTTCGTCGCGCCGTCGAGCAGGCCCAGGATCGAGAGCAGCGTCGACTTTCCGCAGCCCGACGGGCCCGCGATCGCGACGTACTCGCCCTCGTGGATGGCGAGGTGGATGCTGGAGAGCGCATGGATCTCGACCTCGTCGGTCATGAAGACCTTGGACACGTCCTCGAGCTGGATCAGAGCTTCCTTCTGTGTGGTCATTGGCATGTTCCTCAGTAGAGACGGACGCGATCGTGGGCGTCCCACCCGGACGTGTCCGAGAGGATGACGCGGTCGCCGGGCTCGAGACCCTCGACGACCTCGACCGTGTTGACCGACGCCCGCCCCAGATGGACCGGCACGCGTATGGCCTCGTTCGTTCCGGCGACCAGACGGTAGATGCCGAGCGCGGCGCCGGGCTCCGCGCGCGCGGGACGGCCCACATGGACGACGTCGGCAATCCGCTCGAGCTCGATCGTCCCCTCGACCGAGAGATCGGGTCGCACCCCTCGCGGGAGCTCCCCCTCGAGGGCCACGTCGACGGTCACGGTGCCGTTCTGGACGGCGGGATCGATGCGCGAGACGTGGCCGGCGACGATCCCATTGCGCGTGTCGACCGACGCGGGCTGGCCGACCTGGATGTCCTTCGCCAGGATCTCGGGCACGCGGAGCGCGCCCTTCAGCCGATCGGGACGCGCGACCCGGGCCAGGTTCGTGCCTGGCACCACGCGCTGCCCGATCTCCAGCGGCACCTGCTGGAGCACGCCGTCGATCCCGGCGCGGACCTTCATCGCGTCGAGCTGGCTCTGCCGGAGCAAGAAGAGCGCGCGACGCTGCTCGACCTCCTGCGCCTGGACGTCGAGGCGCGCCGTGACGGCGTCGGCTGCGATGACGAGGCGCCGGCCCTCGAGGTCGCGCCGGCTCGCGAGCTCGTCCGCGGCCACGCGCGAGAGCTTCCGCGTGAGATCGGCGACGAGGCCTTGCTCCGCGAGCGAATCGTCCGCGTCGGCCCGCATCCGCGCCTGCGCATACTCGGACTGGACACGGGCGGCGGCCGCTGCCTGATCGAGGCGCTGGCTCTCCAGGCGCACGCGCAGCTCCGTGAGCTCGGCCTCTGCCCCGCGCCACCGCGACCGGGCCTCGAGCGCCGCCAGCTCGAGCTCTGGGTTACCGAGCTCCACGATCACGCTCCCGGCGGTTACGGCCGATCCGGGCTCTGCGAGGATGCGCTCGACGCGCCCGTCGCTCCCCGCCGTGACCCAGCGGATCTCCTCGGGCACCAGCGTCCCGTTGCTCCGCACCTGCCGGATCATGGACCCGCGCTCCACCGTGTCGATCCAGACCGTCGCCCGCTCGACGGCGAATGCGCCTGGCTCGAGGCGCGAGAGCCCGAGCGTGAGCAGCGCGACGAGCGCGAGCCCCCCGGTCGCTGCGGCGATCCGCCGGGCGCTCTTGCGTCGTCCCACGCCGGTGCGCGGTCTGTCCATGTCGCGGTCGAGACTCAAGTCCCGTGCCAGAGCGCTCGCTCGCGCGACGTCGCGGGTATTGAAGGACTTCGGGACACCCGGATGGGCGTCGGGACGGCGACGACTGTTCGTTTCCGGACAGTCCCGTCCCACGACCGCGCACGCGGGCGCGATAACCTCGTGGCGTGATCGAGCCGCCGGCGTCGTCGCCGCACCATCCCGGAAGCGCTCGGCCGCGCGCGACGGCCGTCCTGCTCTCGACCGCCTTCGCGAGCCTCGCGTGCGCGACGCGGATGACGCACCCGGCGGCGCGGCCACCCTCTTTCACCGGTCTCACAACGCCGCAGGTCGCCGCGCTGATCCCTCGAAGATGAGCCCCGACGAGAAGGAGGCGTGGGCGACAGCCGTCGAAGGGATCGACGAGCTCGGGATGCTGCCGTCGGTCGAGCCCGTGTGCGAGACGATCGCCGTGATCGATCAGGAGTCGAGCTTCCGGGAGAACCCGGTCGTACCCAACCTCGCGAAGATCGTCGAGGACGGTCTGGCGCGCTACACGGCGCGGCTCGGGCCGCTCGGCCCGCCCGTCGTGACCAAGGTGCTCGGGGCAAAGGCTCCGGGCGCGACGCTGACGTTCGCCGAGCGGCTCGAGCGAGCCCGGACGGAGCGCGACGTCGATCGCGTCTTCCGCGACCTCGTGACGTACTACGAGGACAGGTACCCGCGGACCACGAAGGTCGCGGACCTGGTCACCGACGCGGTCATGGATCGCCACCTCTCCGACTTCAACCCCATCACCACCGCCGGCAGCATGCAGGTCAGCGTCCACTTCGCGCTCGCCCGCGCGTCGGCTCACGAGGATGTGGACGAGGGCGCCGTCCGCGAGGAGCTCTATACCCGCAACGGAGGCGTGCGCTTCGGCACGGCGAGGCTCCTGGGCTACGAGGCCGCGTACGACGCACCGCTCTACCGCTTCGCGGACTACAACGCGGGCATCTACGCGTCGCGCAACGCCGCGGTCCAGGAGCAGCTCTCCGAACTGACCGGCATGAAGCTGGCCCTCGACGGCGACCTGCTCGTCTACGACGCCGACGGCACTCCATCGAAGAAAGACAGCCAGACCCTGGCCGCATTCCTCGCGTTCGCCAAGCGCCACGCCCCGGACCTGGACGAGCGGCGCATCCGCAAGGACCTCCTCCTCGAGAAGACGATCGACTTCGAGTCGACCGAGACCTACCGCGCGCTGCGCAAGGTCTACCGCGCGCTGACCGGCAAGGTCCCCGCGTACGCCCGCGTCCCCGACGTCGACCTCGAGAGCCCCAAGCTCACCAGGCGGCTGACGACGGCCTGGTTCGCCCGATCGGTCGCGCGGCGCTACGAGGACTGCGTCTCCAGAGCACCGAGGCCGCAACGATCCACGCCCGACTGAGCTCGGGCGGGTTCAGTAACCCATCCCGCCCGCGACCACGTTGTCGCCGTACATGGCTCCTGCGAATGCCGTGAACGGGCCCTCATTGACGAAGAGCTGCTGGTAGTTGTAGTCGTAGTGGTACGCCGCGACAACGGACATGGCGGCCGGATCCGGTCCCGGCGCCACCAGGAGGTCGATGCTCGGCCTGCCGTTCACGTTACCGATGTCCACGCGGGCACCGTAGCTTGTCGGATAGGCGACGACGTCGAATCCTGGCGTCGGGCTGACGGTCGTCGCCGACCACGAGAAGCCGCGCGCTTCCGCGGGGAACGTGGGGCCGGGACCTGAACCCGGCGCGCAAACGACCACGCCATAGTCCCCGCCACCGACCTGGACGCCGAACTGCGGAACCGCGAACGCATTGAAGACCAGCCAGGGGATCCCGGCGGCGACTCCGTTGTCGTAGTCCCATCCTCGCACGTTCGGGCCGAACACAGGCCCAGGCCCAGGACCCGTTGCCAATTCGTAGACCGTGTCGACGTCCGCCTGGATCACCGTCACATTGACGCCGTACCTCAGCGTGGCGTAGGCCTGGAAGCTCAAGCCAGGGATCGGCGTCACGACCGATCCGCCGTAGTCGAAGCCGCGGACGTGCGGCCCGAAGACCGGTCCCGGTCCCGCACCCGTGATGATCTCGTCGATCGAGGAGCCATCGAGATCGCCGGCGCTCACGTTCACGCCGTAACGAAGGGTCCCGTACGCAAAGAAGCTCACTCCGGATAGAGCCGCTCCGTATCGATTGAACCCGCGGACGTGCGGACCGAGTGTCGGACCCGGACCCGGTCCGGTCACGATCTCGTCGGGACCGCCCCCACCCAGCGCCCCCGACGCGACGTTCGTGCCATAGTGGCCCGCGGCATAAGCCAAGAAGTCCGCCGACAGCGAGCCATCGGTACGGAACCCTCTCACCTGGTTCGGGCTCGGGTAGGCGCCGCCCTGCCCCACGATGAAGTCTTCCGCCGGGAGGCAGCCGGTCCCCGCGCACGTGAGACATTGGCCTCTGAACGCCCCGCCCATCTGGGCGCATTGCAGCATCGTCACACCCTGGAGGCAATTCCCCTGGTAGCAACAGACCCCGGGGTAGTCGCAGGGTCCACCCAGGCACGGGTCCTGCAGTACGGGGCCTGACAGTCGGGCCAGCCGCATAGCGTCGACTGCTCACAGTACACCGGGTTCGTCGCGCCGACGCAAGTGAGGCACGGTGGTGGCTGTCCTTCCATCGGCGCGGAGCTGGGAGGTTCTGCAAAGATGCTCGCGGATGCGATCAGCAATATCTGCAGTGAACAGGGCACCAAGATCCGGCCCCTGGGCAGTGCTTCACACATGCTCCGACCCATATCATAGCACCCGCCATTGTCGGGACGACGCTTTGTGGACGCTACTTGTGGTCGAGCTCCACGACGCCGATCCAGCTCGGAGGAGGCGGATCGCGGCGATGGGCGGCACACCGCGCCAGGTGGAGCGCGACGACGGGATCGTCCCTGAGGACCTCCTGGCAGGCCAGGAGCTCCTTCTCTGCCTGCTCGAAATCGCGCTCGTAGTAGTGCTCGAGGGCGCGCTCGTATGTGAGAGCGACGCGGAGCTTCGCCTCCCGCGAGCGGGGGTCGTCGGCGTCGAAGACCTCGTAAAGCGTCACCGGCTCGTGGCGCCCCTGCACGATGACGCGGTCGACCATGCGCATGGCGAAGAAGTCCGGAGCCTGGAGCCGCGCCCGGGAGTGGTCGGTCGTGAGGAGCGGGATCGCATAGCTGCGCGTCAGGCTCTCGACGCGGCTCGCGAGGTTCACGCAGTCTCCGATGACGCCGCACTTGATGTGGTTGTCACCGCCGATCGTCCCCAGCGTCAGGTCGCCCGTGTTGACGCCGATGCCGATGCGGGATGGTGGGGCGGCCCGCGCGCTCCCGCTCGGCGTTGAGGCGCCTGAGCGCTCGCAGCATCGCGATGCCGGCGCGGAGCGCGTCGCCCGCCTCGTCGAACAGCGCCATGATCGCGTCGCCGATGTAGCTGTCGACGAAGCCGTGGTACTGGTGGATCGGCGGCTCCATGTGGCTCAGGTAGTCGTTGATGAAGCCGATGCTCTCCTCCCCGGAGAGCCCCTCCACGTGCGTCGTGAAGCCGCGCATATCCGAGAAGAGGATGCTCATCTGCTTCCGGACGCTGTCGCCGAGCGCGACGTCGGCGATGCGCCGGCGGCCCAGGTTCTCGAGGAACTGGTGCGGGACGAAGCGGCGGTGGGCGGCGGTGAGCTCGACCTGCTCGCGCAGCGCGGCGTCGAGGTTGCCGTAGAGCGTCGCGTTGGTGATCGAGATCGCCGCCTGCGTGCACAGGAGCTCGAGCACCTCGATCCGCGCGGGCGTGAACGCGCCCGTCGTGAGGTCGTTCTCCAGGTAGACGAGGCCGCGCGCGGCACCCTGGTGCACGACCGGCGCGCAGAGGATCGACATCGGGCGGTCGCGGCGGAGCTCCGGGTCCTGCGCCCAGCGCGAGTCCTTCGCCGCGTCGTTCAGCACGAGCCGCTCGCCCGTCCGATGGACGTAGGTCACCAGGCTCTGGGGAAGACCCGGGCACTTCGCGACGGGAGTCCCCTGCTCCGCGAGCCTGCGCCCGTCCGCGTCGCGCGAGGCATCGACGCGCAGGTCGCCGCCCCGGTCCATGATGAGGAACCCGCGCGTCGCGCCGGCATTCTCGATGGCGACGCCCATGATCTTCTCGAGGAGGCTCTCGAGGCGGATCTCCCCCGAGATGATGTTCGCCGCCTTGAAGAGCGTCTCGAGGTCGAGACGCTGCGACGCCTCCTGGCTCGACGAGGTCGCCGTGGCCGTCGAGCCTGGCGCGGCGTCGGCGGGCGCGATGCGGAAGCCCGCGAGGAGATCTCCCGCCTCCCGCTCGAGCGCCGTCACCTTCGCGGTCGCACCCCAGCGGTTGTACCCGTAGCACGCCTCGAGCATGTAGGCCCGCGCGGCGGTGCGCGCGCCGCGGGCGGCGTGGAACCGCGCCGCCAGCTCGCTCGCGAGCGCCTCCTCGTGCACGAACTGTCCCTGCCGCGCCGCCTCGATCGCACGGTCGTAGAGATCGAGCGCATCTCCTCGGCGGCCCTCCACGCGCGCGATCTCGGCCTCGACGAGATGGACGCGGTGCGCGTGGTTTCCCGGCGAGAAGCGCTGCCACGTGCGGAGCTGCGCGAGGTTCGACTGGACGGCATCGACGGCGGCGCCGACGCCCTCCGCGGTCGCGTCGCACAGCCCGAGGATGGAGAGCGCGCGGTACTGGTGCGCCCACACCACGTGATACGTCGACGATGCGCCGTCCGCGTAGGCCATCGCGAGGTCGGCCATCGACCTCGCCGCTTCGAGGTCCCGGAAGATGTAACGAAGGAACGCCGCCAGCGTCGAGACGATGCACGTGGCTCCTCGGAAGTTGACGGCTCGCAGCGCGGCGAGCTGCTCCGACTCGTCGAATTCGGGCCCGGCGAGGCGCGCCGGGTCCGGGCTCTGGCCCACCAGGCACCTGACCGCCTGCCCGAATGGCACGGTGCAGCTCACTGCGGGAAGCTGCTTGTGGTGCTTCAGGACGCCGATCGCCCGATCGATGCAGGCACCCGCCGCGGGCAGGTCGACGCCGGCGTAGAAGCTCATGTTGGCCTGGTGATGGAGCGCCCAGCAGGCGTACTCGAGGTTCCCGGTGTCGATGCCGAGCCGGTAGACGCGCGCCTCGACATCGAGCGTGTTGCGGACCGGCTCGACGAACGGGTTCACGAGCCCCGACACGACGTGCATCGTGTTGGGTCGTAGCGCGCGGTCGTCCCAGCGATCGAGAAGACCGAGGGAGACGCGACCGTTCTCGTACGCCTTGTCGATCTCGTTGATGGCCGACAGCACGAGAGCGAAGACGGCGAAGCCGTATGCGGACTGCTTGCACACGCCCCTCGCGAGCGTCGTTCCCACGATGCTGCACGCCAGGAGCGGTAGCAGATCGGGCATCGCGAGGTAGGCCGATGACATGACGCCGTTCTGGATGCGCATCGCCGCCTCGACGGCCGCGTCGGCCGTCTCGGGGAGCGCGAGGATCGCCTCGGGGCTGGTGCCGCCGAGGGCCTCGAGCGTCGCGCCGACGGCCTGGCCGACCTGCGCCTTCGTCGGCGCGGCGGGCATCTCGACGCCGAGCTGGCCCAGCACGCCGATCGCGGCCTTCACCGCGTCCGCAAAGCGCTCCTGGCTCACGAGCGCGTAGATCGCCACCTCCTGGGCCTCAACGCGATCGACGATGGTCCGGCCGTGCTCGATCACCTCCGTCACGCGGGCCTGCATGACGGCGTGGTCGCCGCCGAGGTACGCCGCGCGCGCTCCCTCGACGTGGATCGCGAGCGTCCGCTCGTAGCGGCGCGTCCAGGCGTCCTCGCCCTGGAGCTCGTGCGCGCGCAGGTAGTAGCCGTGCGCCGGCTGGAACGCAGCGGACGCGAGCGCGCGGCGTCCCGCAGCGAGGTTCAGCTCGCAGAGGCGCTCGCGTTCGTCCTCCTCGTCGATGAGATGGATGGCGCGATCGAGGTGCTCGACGATCTCGAAGAGCCGCGGATCCCCGTCGGTCATCTCGGCCAGCATGAAGCGGCCGGCGCGCAGGTGGATGCTCGCGGCGTCCTCGCGATCGAGCCCGTCGTGCGCCGCCTGCCGGATCCGATCGTGAGCGAACCGGTAGACGAAGTTGGTGCTCTCCTCGTCGACCTCGTTCACGTACCAGAAGCCCTGCTCGGCCGGTCGCAGGAGCTCGTCCTTCAGCGCCTCCCGGAGGTTCTCGAGCATCTCCTTGCGCGTGGCGCCGCGGAGATACGCGAGCGTCCGGAGGTCGAAGGTGTTCCCGATGCAGGCGGCGATCTCGAGCGACCGGCGCGCCGGGATCGACATGCGCTGGATCCGGCGCGACATGAAATCGACGACGGTCTCGGTGATCGCGAGCGACTGGATGGTGTCGAGATCCCAGGTCCACCGATCGCCTTCGTACCGGAGCAGCCCCTCGCCGTGCAGCGATTCCAGGAACCGGTTCAGGAAGAAGGCGTTCCCTCCGGTCTTGCCGTGGCAGGCGAGCGCCAGGCGCAGGTTTCCTGGCGCGCCCATCACCGTATCGGCGACCAGCTCCCGCACGTCCTCCTCCGACAGCGGGCCGAGGTGGATGGTCTCGAGGCTCGCGCCGTCGCTCCTCATGTCCGCGATGGCCGCTGCCAGCGGGTGCGCGTCGCCCACCTCGTTGTCGCGGTAGGCGCCGATGAACAGGACGTGCCCGGCGTCGGGATCGGTGACGAGGCGGTTGATCAGCTCCATCGACGGGAGGTCCGCCCACTGCAGGTCGTCGAGGAAGATCACGAGCGGGTGGTCCGCGGAGGCCATGGCGCGCACGAACCCTCCGATCACCATCTGGAAACGGTTGCGCGCCTCCGCCGGAGAGACGTCCTCGACCTGCGCTTGCGGGCCGATGAGGTGCTCGGCCTCGGGGATCACGTCGATGAGGACGCGCCCGTTCTCGCCGAGCGCATCCCAGATGCGTCCCTTCCAGCGCGCGATGCGCTCCTCGTTCTCCGAGAGCACGTGGCGCACGAGGTTACGGAACGCCTGGATGAGCGAGTCGTAGGGGATGCCGCGGTTGAACTGATCGAACTTCCCCTCGACGAAGCAGCCCCGCCTGCCCGCGAGCTCGCGCTGAACCTCGTGAACGAGAGAGGTCTTGCCGATGCCCGAGTAGCCCGCAACGAGCAGGAGCCCCGTGCCGCCCTGGGCGGTGCGCTCGAACGCGGAGAGCAGCGCCGCCGCCTCGGCGTCACGGCCGTAGAGCTTCTGCGGGATGCGGAGCTGCCCATCGCGGTCCTTCTCCCGGAGGGCGAAGGCGGGCGCCGGAGGCTTCGCGCGCCCGTGCTCGAGACACCGTCCGAGGTCGTGCGCGAGGCCGCGCGCGGTCTGGTAGCGATCCTCGGCGCGCTTCGCGAGCAGGGTGAGGCACAGCCGCGCCACGAGATCCGGGATCTCGCTTCGGATCTCCTGCGGGGAGACCGGCGTGCGCGCGATGTGGGCGTGGACGAGCTCCAGCCGATCTTCCGAAGGAAACGGCGGGACGCCGGTCAGGAGCTCGTAGAGCATGGCGCCCAGCGAGTAGAGGTCGCTGCGACAGTCGACCGATCGGTTCATCCGCCCGGTCTGTTCGGGGGACATGTAGCGGGGCGTGCCGTCGAAGCTCGGAGACGCCGGCTCTCGCCCCAGCACCTGCGAGATGCCGAAATCGATGAGCTTCACCTCGTCGGTCCCCTGGTTCCACACGACGTTCGATGGATTGACGTCCTTGTGGACGATCCCGAGCGCGTGGACGCGCGCGAGCGCGTCGGCGATCCGCGCCGCGAGCGGCAGCACGACGTCGAGCGCGTGAGGACCCTTGCCGAGCGCTGCCGCCACGGACGCGGCGCCGAAGTCCTCCAGGACGATGCTGACGGTCCCCTCGTGCGCGCGCAGCTCGTACGCCTCGATCACGCCGGGACCGGCGGCGCTGCGCGTGATCTCGAACTCGCGCGAGAAGCGCGCGATCGTCGCCGCTCCGGGATAGAGCTCGCGGAGCTGCTTGACGACGACGGGCCTCCCGTCGCCGGCGACCGCCCGGTAGACGCGCGAGCGCGCCCCGTCGAAGATGCACTCCGTCGTCTGGTAGGCGGGACCCAAGGTGCCGCCTAACCTGTCACGCCGGGAGCGCGCGGGTCAAGACGGCGGACGCCGCGGCTGACGTTGCGGCAGAGGCACGGGATCACGGACGCCGAACGCATGAACCTGGAGGGGCTCAAGCGCGAGATCGAAGCGGGATGAGGCACCCCGGACCGCCGCGGAGGAGCGCGCGGGAGCTCGTTCGCTCGACCGCCAGGTGTTTCTGCAGGAACGGCAGCACGCGCGCTCGATAGCCTCGCTCATCCTTCGCGAGGAAGTCCTCGTGGCCCGCGCCACTCACGACCCAGAGCTCGCGTGGCTCCGATGCCGCCGCGAAGAGGCGGCGGGACTCGGAGGGCGGCGCGTGCCGATCGCGATCGCCCGCCACGACGAGGACCGGGCAGCCGATGCCCGCGATGGCGTCGACGGGCCGGAGCTCTTGCGCGGAGATGCCGAGCCGGAGCCGGAGCTGGATCGAGAGGAGCGGCGCCGCAAGCGGCGCGAGCGGTCCGAGACGCATGCGTAGCCGATCGTCGAGCGCGTCGCCGAGGGTCGCGTAGGTCGCCTCGACGACAGCGGCGTCGAGGCTTCCCGGCAGAGCGCCCATGAGGATCGACGCGCCGCCAGCGAGATGCCGATCGCGCCGGCGCGTTCGCCCGGAAGCCGCTCGTGGAGGTAGGCGATGGCGGCGCGCGCATCGCGGCTCTCGAGCCAGCCGAACGTGATCTGACGTCCCGGGCTCTCGCCATGGGCCTGGAGGTCGACGAGGAGGACCGAGCACCCTTGGGCGGCAAGGAGCCTGGCCCGGCCCAGCATTGCCAGGCGATTCGCGCGGATCGGGTGCAGCAAGAGCACCGCGCCGCGGCCGGGCCGCCCGGCGAGGAACCACCCGGCGAGCGTCGAACCGGAATCACTCGCGATGGTCACGCGTTCGACGGGCAGATCTCCCGGCGGCTCGAGCTTCGCGGGCGCCGGCGCCATGAGCCGGCTCCCCTCCCAGAAGGCGCCTAGAGGAACGGCGAGCAACGCCGCGCCACAGGCGATCCCTCGAGCGACGCGGCGCCGGTTCAGCGCCGGTTCCTGGCGTCGAGCCGGAGCGACCATCGATCGATCGACTCGATCGACAGGTGCGTGCCGGTCCAGGGATCTCGCTCGAGCGCCCCACGCGCCGCGGCCTCCGACTCGGCCTCGACGATGAGGACCACGCGGTCCTCGTCGGCGAGCGGCCCGCCGAGGATCACCGTTCCCGCGTCGACGAGGGCGTCCATGAACGCTGCATGCTCCTTCCAGCCCGACTGCTCCTCGAGCGGTCGCGAGTGGTCGTACCGAGGACCTGACCGCCTTCGCAGGACGAGGAAGGTCGCCATTCGCGAAGTCTAGCGATGCCAGGCAGGACTATCGCTACGATAGGAGCTCCGGACCACGACAAGGAGAACCTCATGTCGCTCATCAAAGAATTCAGGGACTTCGTCGGGAGAGGGAGCGCGATCGATCTCGCGGTGGGCGTCGTGCTCGGAAGCGCGATCACGACCATCCTCAAGTCCTTCGTCGACGAGCTGATCGTGCCGCTCACGGGCCTCCTCGGGAAGGTGGACTTCTCGAATAGCTACCTGGTGCTCAGGGGCACTCCTGCGGACGGGATCCCCCTCGCGGAGGCGCGCAAGCTCCCCGGCGTCGTCGCGCTCGGCTACGGCCAGTTCGCGACCGTGCTCGTCAACACGCTCATCCTCGCGTTCGCGGTCTTCATGGTCGTGCGCGCCGTGAACCGGATGAAGGCGAAGCCCGCCGAGGCCGCCCCGGCCCCGCCCCCGCCTCCACCCGCCGACGTCGTCCTGCTGACGGAGATACGCGACCTGCTAGCGAAATCGTGAGCCCGTGTCGAACGTGCGGGCACACGCCGGCCAATGACGCCGCCTGGGCTACCGCCAGCGGGAGGCGTCAATACCCGTAGGTCCCGCCGGTGACGTTCACGCCGTAGGCGGCTGACCGGAACGCCTCGAACGGGCCAGGGACTTGCGTCAGAGCTCCCGCGTACGAGAACGCTTTCACGATCGACGACGACGCCGGGTCCCGCCCGGCACCGCCGAGGATCTCGGCGCGCGCGTCCGCCGTCATGTCGCGCGCGCCCACCCGGCCCCCGTACGTCGTGGGGAATGGAGTCACGTCCAAGCCGGGGATCGCGGCGATTACGGATCCGTCGTAATCGAAGCCGAGGAAGCGTGAAGGATGGGAGGGTCCGGGCCCAGGGGTCGCGACGATCTCGTCGAATGAGTCGCCGTCCGCATCGCCCGCAGACCCGTTGACGCCAAACCCCGGATAGGCGAACGCATTGAAGTTGATCTTCTGGATGGCGGTGATCGTCGCCCCGTCGTAGTTCCAGCCGCGGACGGTGGATCCGAAGACGGCTCCGGGGCCCGCGCCCGTGAGGATCTCGTCGTAGCCGTCCGCGTCGACGTTCCCCGCGGCGGCGTTGACCCCGAACTTCAGTGTCGCGTAGGCGAAGTAGTTGATCTTTGCGAGCGCCGAGATGGCCACGCCATCGTAGCTCCAGCCGCGGACGTGGGGACCGAAGGCCGCACCCGGTCCCGCGCCCGACACGATCTCGTCGAACGCGTCGCCGTCGACCTGGGCCGCCGTGACATTCACTCCGTACCGGAGGGTTCCGTAGGCGTAGTAGTTGACCTTCGCCATTGCGCTCCCGGCGCGCGTGAAAGCGCGCACCTGCGGGCCGAACACGGGGCCAGGTCCGGGGCCGGTCAGGATCTCGTCGTAACCCTGCGCGTCCAGGTTCGCCGAGGCGACATTGACCCCGAACTGTCCGGCGGCGTAGGCAAGGAAGGTCACTGGCGCCGGTTTCCCGCTCGCCGTGTAGAGCGCTACCTGGTTGGGATTCGGCTGTCCGAGCCCCTCGCCCACGACGTAGCCGTCGACCGGGCGGGTGGCCATGACGTAGTCTCGCGAGCCCGCGCACGAGCTCGCGCCGGTGGCCGACACCCTGAATGCGAACAGCCCGGCAGCGGAGGGAACCCCGGTGAGCGCTCCGTTCGCGGCCAGTGTCGAACCGGGTGGGAGCGCGCCCGATGCCAGCGAGAACACGTAGGGGCCGGTGCCGCCTGATGCGGTCACGGCCTGGGTGTACGCGACGCCGGCATCCGCGTCGGGCAGGACGGCTGGGGCCAGCACGACGAGGGGGTCGCACGGGCTCATCCCGAAGTGGCGGAAGAAGAAGTCGGTGATGGTCTCGGTGCGCTGCGGGAACGGCGTGTCCAGGGTGTAGAGGACGCACTCCGTCCCCAGTGCGTCGTACTGTTGCTTCAGCTTCACGCCGTTCATCGCGTGGTGAGGGTCCGAGCCCGTCGCACCGGGCGACGTCTCGTAGTTCTGCCAGCACGGCGGATCGGCCGCGTCGAGGAAGGTGATCATCGACGCATCCTGGTAGAGCGCGAGCTTCTGGGGCGTCGGGTTCAGGAGGTCGCCGAAGAGCACGCCGAACAGGCGCGCGAAGGCGCCCCCCGAGATCGCCATCCGCGTGGGCGTGTTGGCCTCCACCCAGAAGGGATCATACGAGGCCTGGGCGGCGCCGCCGCCGAAGCACTGGAGCCGCGTCGACTGTCGCGCGATCGGATCCGAGCTCGACGGGTCGGCGAGGTCGTCCTTGACGCCGGCCCAGAGCGACATCCCGCCGCCCGCGGAGCCGCCGAACGCCGCGACACGGCCCGGATCGAGGTTCCACGTCCCCGCCTCGTAGCGCAGGAGCTGGATCGCCCTCGCGGTGTCGAGCATCGGCACCGGGTAGATGTTCTGCACGGTCGGCTCCGTGGACACGTCGTTGGAGTCGTTGATGGTCCGGTAGTTGACCGATGCGAAGGCGACCCCGTGATACAGGCACTCCTTCAGCTCGCGCATCACGCCGAGGAGGTCGCAACCTGCCACGGGCAGGAAGATCCGCTTGTCGCCGATGGCGAAGCCGCCGCCGTGCACGTAAGCGACGACAGGAGCCGGCGCGGACGACGACGGCGTCCAGAGGTCGATCTTCTGCTGGGGATCGGGGCCGTACGGCACGTCCTCGAGGTCCGGCGCGATGCCGGAGACTGCCCAGATCTCTCCGGCGTTCAACGCACGGTCGTAGATCCGCACGTCGTCGAGCCTGCCGTCGAGGATCCAGGGCGCCGAGGCGCTACTCCGGCCACCGAGGACCCACGGCGCGCCATTGTCAACGGTCGCCGGCAGCGAGACGTTCTGGCTCGCGCTCAGGACCCCGTCGACGTAGATGCGCATCGTGGCGCCGTCGTAGGTCGCCGCGATGTGGTACCAGGTGTCCGGGAACATCGCATCGGGGAACGGCTGTAGCTCGAACATCGACCTCGAGAAACCAGCCATGGGCGTGGCGACGAGGATGCTGCCGCCGATGGCGAAGGAGATGCTCCGGCCGGCGATGCTCAGGTCGTACTCGCAGGCGGACCCGTCGTCCTTGGCGACGATCGCCTGCGGCGAGACCGGGTCGTCGGTGTTCACCCATGCGGCGAGCGTGATGCGGCTCGGGTTGAGCGCGGGGACATCGGGGACCTGGACGCTCGTCCCGGCCCCGTCGAAGCGCAGCGCGGCGCCGCCCTCGAAGCCCGCCGTCCACACCGGACCGTTCACCAGCGCGCCGGCGTTGCCGTTGCCCGACGCGTCCGCCGCCACGGCTCCCGAGGCATCGTCGAGCTTCCACCACGCGAGGAGAGCGGGATCGACCGCGGGATCGACGGTCAGGAGGGCACCGCTGCTCGTGACGCTCCCGACGGTGTTGCTGATGACGACGGAGAAGACCGTGCCATATCTGCGGCCGTCGTGGGCGCCGTCACGTAGCACGCGCTCGTTGCACCCGCGATCGCCGTGCCGTCGCGCCGCCACTGATAGGACAGCGCCGGGAATCCGAACGCCGTCACGCAGAAGGAGGCCGTCCGTCCCGCGATCACGGCCTTGTCCTGCGGATGGCACAGGACGCTCGGAGCGACGTCCGCGCCTCGACCTTCGCGACCAGCCAGAGCCGCGATCGCGATCGAGCCGAACGCAACGACCCACGTGCGAAGAGGCATGAAGGCTGTTTCGACAATGATAGCGCGCCCCCGACGGGCGTTGCGCACCGGCCGCGTGCCGCGGCGCCAGCCGAACGGTCAGAGCTCCGAGCCGATGGCCAGGAGCGCGAGCTCCGCGTGGGCGCGAAGCTCGGGATCGTGAAGCGCAGCGCGCACCGCGGGAAGGGCGTCCCTCGCGCCAGGACCGATGCGCTGGAGGACGAGCAGGATCGACCGGAGCGTCTCGGGATCGCGCTCCGACGCGAGCTTGCGGAGAGCGCGGGCACGGCCGCCGCGGCGCGCGGGCCGTGCGCCGCCAGAGCCGGGACCGCGCGGATCGACTCCTCGCTGCCTCCGGCGGTAAACGCGCGGACCAGGCCTGGAACCGTCGTCCCGTCCTCGTCGACAGCCGCGGCAGCATACGCGGCGCTCGTGCGCACCGTCTCCTCGGGATCGCAAAGGGCCAGCTCGACGAGCCTGGACGCCGCACCTCGTGCGCGGACGCCCAGCGCCTCCAGGATCTCGGTCGCGCGCATGCGCATCGCCGCATCGCGGTCGGCGAGCGCAGACTCGAGCCCCGCCGTCGCCGCGCCGCCGTCCACCACGAGAAGCGCGGCCCGCGCCGCCTGGCGCACCGGCAGGCTGCCGTCGGAAAGGGCCGCGGCGACCAGTGCGTCCACGGCCTTCGCGGCGCCGGGACCCATCGCGCCAAGCTCGTCGGCGGCAGCGCGGCGCGCACGCGCTGCCGCTCGTCCGCTCGGAGACGAGGGAGGCCAGGTCCATCGGCGCTCACTATAATGAAGGCCTTCGCGTCGAGATTCAGAGATCCGAGGCTCCACGAGCCATCGAACCACGGGAGGCGCCATGCTTCGAGCACCCGCCATCGCGATCGTCATCCGTCGGTTTCCGCTCGCCCTCATGGTGGTCGCCGCGGCATCCGCCCACGTCTGGACTCCCGGTCCGACGGCACCAGGCGGTCTGACCGCCCGCTCCACGACGATGACCTACGACGCCGCGCGCGGCCAGGTCGTGCTCTTCGGGGGAACGGACGGAACGCTGTACCGCGACACGTGGCTCTACGACGGCACAGCCTGGACCCTCGGTCCGAACGCGCCCGCGGGCCTCACCGCGCGGCGCGCTCACGCGTTGGCGTTCGACAACGCGCGCGCGCGCGTCGTGCTGTTCGGAGGCAACGACGGGGCGCTCCGGAACGACACGTGGCTGTTCGACGGAACGTCGTGGAGTGCCGGACCGGTGGCTCCCGCTCCCCTCTTGCCCCGCGCCGAGTCGGCGATGGCCTTCGACATCCCGCGCGGCCGCATGGTGCTCTTCGGCGGCGACAACAGCATGACGGGCACGGCCCTCCTGGACGACACGTGGGAGTACGACGGCGCGTCCTGGACCGCCGGTCCAGCTGCGCCGGCGGGGCTGACCGCACGCACCGCTCACGCCCTCGCGTTCGACCAGCGAGATGCCCGCACCGTCCTCTTCGGCGGATTCGACGGCGCGCTGCGGAACGACACGTGGCTCTACGACGGGACCTCCTGGACGGCCGGTCCGGCGGCACCCGCGGGGCTCGTCGGACGGAACGGCCATGCCATGGCGTGGGAGTCGACACCCGAGCGGATCGTGATCTTCGGTGGGTTCATCAGCTCGGGGTATGTCTCGCAGACGTGGGAGCTCGACGGCACGACCTGGACGCCCGGGGCGATCGCGCCGGCAAACCTCGAGGCGCGCTTCCAGCCAGGATGCGCTTACGATTCGGCGCGCGGGGTCGCGATCGTGTTCGGTGGCTTCGACGGCGCCGCGCCCTACTTCCGCGACACCTGGGAATACACCGTCACGGCCCACTACCTCGTGGGCGCGGGCCTCGGCGCGCCGAACGAGAACCGCGTGCGCATGTTCGAGAGCGACGGCAACGGCCCGACGATCGACTTCCTCGCAAATGGTGCCGGCAGCTACGGCACGAACGTCGCGGCGCGAACGCTGGACAGCGGAAGCAACGAGGAGATCGTCACGGGCCCCGGCCCCGGGGCCGTGCTCGGACCGCAGGTGCGCGGATTCCGCTCCGACGCCACCGCGATCGCGAAGATCAACTACTTCGCCTACGGCACGCTCAAGTTCGGGGTCAACGCCGGTGCGGAGCGCCTCGACGCCGACGCCTTCGGCGAGATCTTGACCGGCGCGGGGCCGGGCGACGTCTTCGGCCCCCACGTCCGGGGCTGGAACTTCGATGGAGCCGCGATTCAGGCCATCGGCAAGGTCAGCTACTTTGCCTACGGCACGCTCAAGTTCGGCGTGAACGTCGAGGGCGGCGACGTCGAGGGCGACGGCTTCGACGAGATCCTGACGGCGCCCGGGCCGGGATCGATGTTTGGACCTCAGGTGCGCGGGTGGAACGTCGACGGAGGCGCCGTCAGCGCCATGACCAAGATCAACTTCAACGCGTTCGGCGCACCGCAGTACGGAGCGAACGTCGCCGGAGGATTCGTGGATCTCGACGGATGGGCCGAGATCGTCGCCGCGCCGGGCCCCGGTCCTGCCCTTCCGAGCCGGTTCCTCGGTTTCGATTACGATGCGAGCGCGATCGCCGCCGCACCGGGATTCGACGTGACGCCCTTTGCGACGGCGTACGGCGGGCGCGTCGGCCTCGGCGGCGTGGCATCCAAGATCAAGGCGGACCTCATCGCGTGCCCGGGACGCGACCCCGTCGCTTCGTCCTCGGTGCAGGGGTTCACCTATAGCGGCACGGCCCTCACGCCCATCCCGGGCACCTTCACGGCCTTCCCGGCGCTCTCCTATGGCGCGAACGGAACGGCGCACAGCGGCGGAGAGTGACGGCGCGCCGGACGGGCCGGCGCCGCCTGGTTCGGAGCGAGCTCGCAACGTGCGCCGCACTCTTCCTCGAGCCTTCGGGCGACAGCGCGTTCGATCGAACCCATCGAAGGCGCGTCGCAGGGCGGCCTCCGCACCGGGCGGCGGCTGGGCCGCGATGTGAGCATCCGCTTCAAGCTGAGCCTGATGATGTCGCTCCTCGGGGGCGCCGTCGCGCTCTTCGTGTTCCTGTACGTGCCGGCGCGGATCGAGTCGCTGGAGCTCTACGCGCTCGGAACCAAGGAGCAGATCCTCGCGAAGATGGCGGCCGCGAGCGTCGCGCCCGCCGTGGTCTTCGATGACGAGGACGCTGCCCATGAGGCCCTCAGGGAAACGCTCGAGGACGAGGACGTCGCCTACGTCATCGTCGAGGACGGGCGCGGGCACACGTTGACGGCGTACGAGGAGGATCGCGCGCGCATCGCCCGTTACCACGAGGCGAGCGCGTCGCCGGCGACGCTCGGCTCCCTTCTCCGGATCGGCGTTCCCATCGAGAGCCGGGATCGCGACGTCGGCCGCCTCTACATGGGCCTCTCCACCGGCCGCGCGTCGCGGGAGATCTCGCGGGCGCGGCGCACGGTCGGGATCGTCTCCGTCTTCTTCTTCGCCTGCGGCGTGGCAGCCTCGTTCGCGATGAGCGCGCGCTTGACGCGGCCACTCCGCGGGATGGTGGACGCCGCAGAGCGGATCCGCCAGGGCGACATCGTGATGCGCGCGCCGGGCGGCGGGAGCGACGAGGTGGGCCAGCTCGGCGTGGCCTTCAACACCATGGTCGATCACCTGGCCTCGGCGCAGCGCGCGCTGGAGGAGATGAACCGGACGCTGGAACAGCGCGTCGAGGAGCGCACCACGGCGCTCTCGCGCGAGGTGGACGAGCGGCGGCGCGCCGAGGCAGCCCTGCGCGCGTCGGAGGAGCGCTACGCGCTGGCCGCGCAGGGCGCCAACGACGGCCTCTGGGACTGGAACCTCCGCACCGATGCGCTCTACGTCTCGCCGCGATGGAAATCGATGCTGGGCCTCCCGGGAGATGCCGTAATCGACGGCTCCGCGAAGTGGTGGGGCCTTATCCACCCCGACGATCTGGCCGCGTTCAAGTCCGCCCTCGCCGAGCACCTCGAGGGGCGCTCGCCCTCCTTCGAGAGCGAGCACCGCGTCCGGCATTCCGGAGGCGGCGACCGCTGGATGCACACGCGCGGCCTCGCGGTCAGGGATCCGTCGGGAAGGGCGGAGCGCATCGCGGGGTCGCAAACAGACGTCACGTCGCGCAAGCGCGTCGAGACCCAACTCGTCCACGACGCCTTCCACGACGCCCTCACCAGGCTCCCGAACCGAACGCTCTTCCTCGATCGGCTCGAGCACGCGATGGCGCGGTCGCAGCGCCACCAGGCTCGCATCTCCGCAGTCATGTTCCTGGACCTCGATCGCTTCAAGATCGTCAACGACGGTCTCGGCCATGCCGTGGGAGATCAGCTCCTCGTGGAGCTTGCGACGCGGCTGAAGGCGTGCCTGCGCCCCATGGACACGGTCGCGCGCCTGGGCGGGGACGAGTTCGCGATCCTCCTCGAGGACATCAAGGACGTCGCCAAGGCCAAGCAGGTCGTCGACCGCATCTTCCGCACGCTCGAGAAGCCCTTCGTGCTGTCGGGACGGGAGCTCTTCACGACCGCGAGCCTCGGCATCGCCCTCACCGGCGCTCGGAGCTGGAGACGAGGCCAGCGTGGCCGTGCTGCGCAACGGCACGGCGATGTACCGCGCGAAGGGGCAAGGGCGAAACAGCTACCAGGTCTTCGACGAGCGCATGCACGCGGGCGTCGTCGCGATGCTCCAGATCGAGAACGACCTCCGTCACGCACTCGAGCGCGCGGCGCTCGCCGTCTACTACCAGCCGATCATCCGCCTGTCCGACAGCGCCGTCATCGGGCTCGAAGCGCTCGTCCGCTGGCCCCATCCCGCGCGGGGGCTCGTCTCGCCCGCGGACTTCATCCCGGTCGCGGAGGACACCGGGCTCATCGTCCCCCTCGACCAGTGGGTGCTCGGCGAGGCCTGCCGCCAGCTCGCCGCATGGCGGGCTCGAGGGATCGTGCCGGAGGGAACGTCCGTCTCGAGCAACGTCTCGAGCCGCGCCTTCAACCGCGGCAACATCGTCGCGACGGTCGAGTCGGCGCTCGCCGCGACGGCGATCCCACCCTCGTGCCTCAAGGTCGAGATCACCGAGAGCGCCATCATCGACAACCCCGAAAGCGCCAAGGCGATGCTCGAGAAGCTGAAGGGCCTGGGCGTCCACCTGTCGATCGACGACTTCGGCACCGGCTACTCCTCCCTCTCCTACCTCCACAGCTTCCCGTTCGACAACCTGAAGATCGACCGCGCCTTCGTGGCGCGCATGGGACCGTCGGGGGAGAACTGGGAGATCGTCCACGCCATCATCAACATCGCCAACAGCCTGCGCATGGAAGTCATCGCGGAGGGCATCGAGACGGCCGAGCAGTACCAGACCCTGCAGAGCCTCGGGTGCGACGCCGGGCAGGGCTACTACATGGCGCGACCGATGCCTGCCGATGGCGTCGAGGAGTTCCTCCGGGAGCGCAGCTAGCCGCCCGAGCCAGCGCGACGGCGCCGAAGGCTCCCACCGAGCGCGACCGCGAGATACGCTGCCGCGACGGCGACCGGCAAGTCGCCGAGGGCCGAGTAGACCGTGGCGACGCGGCCCACCGGAACGCTCGCCACCATGACGCGGTCGTTGTCCTCGGTCGTCTGCATCCACCCGCGCACGCGCCCGTAGGCGTCGAAGCCCGCGGAGGCGGCCCACCGCGTCGACCGGACCAGCGAGTAGCCGTTCTCCACGGCCCGCTGGCGGGCCATGAGGGTGTGGATCGGATCGATCCCGCGCCAGTCGGAGGCCGGCACGACGACGATCTCGGCGCCGGCGCGCTCCCGTCCCATGGCCGGGAAATCTCCGTCGTAGCAGATCATCCCCGCCACGCGCGCGTACGGCCGATCGAGGATCCGCGCGGGACCGACGCCCTTCACCGACGGCTCGCCGGGGACCGGGTGATGCTTGCTGTAGGAGTCTAGGACAGCCCCCTCGCTCGTGACGAACACGTACTTGTCGTCCATCAGGAAAGGCTCGTGGCGGACGAACACGCCGTACGCAAGCACGATGTCCACGCCGAGGACGCGAGCTTCCCGCTGACCGCGTGCGATCAGCGCGTCCTCCTCCGCAGGCTCGACCAGGGTCGCGACCTCGTTCCACACGACGAGGCGCGCGCCGCGCCCTGCGGCGATCCGGGTCCGTTCGAAGAGCGTCTCGACGTTCGCCGCCAGCGCGTCGGGACCCGGAAGCCCGCCGGCGCCCGGACCGAGATCGGTCACGACGGCGCCCACGGAGACGCTGCGGCCGCCGGCGCGGTCCAGCCGGATCGCCCCGGCCTGGAGCACCGAGAGCAGCGTCAGGCCGAGCGCGACGGCGTGCGGCCAGCGCCGCGACGCACCCTCAGCGCCGAGGAGGGACGCGGCCAGGGCCGCCGCCCACGCGATCAGGAAGCCGAGCCCCGCAAGCCCTGCGACGGAGAGGGCCTGCAAGAGCGGCAGCACCTCGGTCTGGGTCGACCCCGTCGCGAGCCAGGATCCGAGCTCGGTGTGGCGATATCCGATCCCGTCGAGCAGCGCCGTGGCGGACGCGAAGGCGAAGATGCCCGCGGTCTCGCCCGTACGGCGGCGCACGACCTCGGCGACGGCGAGACCCAGGAGGGCCGCGAGGGCCATCGGAAGGCCGAACCCCAGCATCGCCGCCGGAGGGATCGGGGGCGTCACGATGGGGACGAGCCGGAGCGGATGGACGATGGCGAGCACGGCGGCAAGAGCGAGCCAGCCGCGCCAGGAGGCGGCTCGGCGCGCGTAGAGGAGAA
>JAXLQT010000030.1:0-75864 GCA_046331505.1 Acidobacteriota bacterium | reverse complement strand
GAACCCTCTGGGCCACGTCGCCGACCACGCGTTCGCGGCGAGCCACCTCCACGCCTACGACGCATGGTACGGGCTCCTCGGATACGCGCTGCAGATCTACTTCGACTTCTCCGGCTACTCCGACATGGCGTTCGGGCTCGCGCTCCTGATGGGGTTCGTGCTCGTCCGGAACTTCGATGCGCCCTACCGGTCGGACAGCATCACCGACTTCTGGCGGCGCTGGCACATCAGCCTCTCGACGTGGCTGCGCGACTACCTCTACATCCCGCTCGGAGGCAGCCGGCGCGGCCCCGCGAGGACGTACGTGAACCTGATGACCGTCATGCTGCTCGGCGGCCTGTGGCACGGCGCGTCATGGAACTTCGTGATCTGGGGCGCCATCCACGGGGTGATGCTCGCATTCGAGCGCAGCCAGGGGAAGGACAGCCTCTACCGCCGATTGCCGCGCCCGGTCCGCGTCATGGCAACGTTCCTCGTCGTCTGCCTCTCCTGGGTGTTCTTCCGCGCCGAGACGCTCGGTCACGCGGCGCGTTATCTCCGTTCGCTCTTCGGCCTCGACGAGCCGCCACCATCGGCGGACGCGATCGCGGCGGCGCTCTACGCTCCCTATCACGTCGCCACCCTCGCCGTCGCCTGCGTGGTCGTGTGGACGGCCCCGCAGTCTCTCGCCGCGACGAGCCGCCTCCCCCCGTTGCGGGCGGCCTTCTTCCTCGTCCTTCTCGGAGTCGCCATCGGGGCGATGTGGACCCAGACCGCGAACCCCTTCCTCTACTTCCAGTTCTGATGAGACCCCAGGACCACCCCCGCTCCCCGATCGGGACGCCCGCCGAGCTGGCCTCGGGGATCCCCGGCACCGAGGTCACCCGCGGCGTCGCGCGCGCGGTCGTCGTCGTGTTCATGGCGTCGATCGCGATCGTGCCCCTCTCGCAGACGGCAAGCGAGATCCTCGCTGGACGGCGGCCGCAGGTCCTCGACGTCGCGCACGCTCCCACCACGGAGAACCTGTCCCGCTTCGAACGGGACCTCGAGCGGTCCTCCCGGCTCCGCACGTGGGTCCAGCCCCGTTTCCAGTCGCTCATCACGGGCACGCTGGGGTTCGGCAACGTCAAGTGCGTCGTCGCTCGGGACCGCTGGCTCTACTACGAGCCCGGGCTCGATCACGTCACCGGCGCGGGCATCCTCGACGACGCCCGGCTCTCGGGTTACCGCGCCAAGCTCCTCGATCGCGGGTCCATCGGCAGGAGCGTGGATCCCAGGCCCGCGATCCTGTCCTTCCAGGAGCAATGCGCGCGCGCCGGCATCCGGCTCATCTTCATGCTCGTCCCCGACAAGGCGATGCTCCAGCCCGAGCACCTGACCGGGCGCCTGTCGGGAGCGCGCGCTCCCATCGACAACCTCGATCTCCATCGCTTCGAGGCGGAGCTCGCGAGCGCCGGGATCGACGTCTTCGATCCACGCCGGCCGTCATCGAGCCGGGCGAAGCCCAGTTCCTCGAGACCGATACGCGCACTGGAGACCGGACTGGATGGCGACCGTCGCCTGGACCTCGCCCGGCGCATCGAGAGCACGGGGCTGCTCGCGCCGCGATCCGGGCGTCTTCCAGACGAGGCTCGAGCGGCGCCAGATCTCGCGGGTGGGAGACCTCGTCGACATGCTCGGTACCGGTGCAGCGCATCTTCCACCGCAGACGGTGACGATCGAGACGGTCGTGACCGAGACCCTGCCGGAGCACCGATGCGGAGGTGCTGATCCTGGGAGACAGCTTCGCCAACATCTACTCCTCGGCCCAGATGGGATGGGGAGCGTCCGCGGGCCTGCCCGATCGCCTGGCCCACGAGCTCGGGCGTCCCGTCGACCGCATCGTCCGCAACGACGCGGGCGCCCACGCCACACGGAGATGCTCGCTGAGAAGTGTCCTCCGGGAGCCGTCGGCTGGATCGCCTCAAGGTGATCGTGTGGGAGGTCGCGATGCGGGAGCTGACCGCCGGGGACTGGAAGCCCGTCGCGATGGAGGCGGGGCTCCGGCCGCAGCGCCCTCGAGCACGGGCTTCTTCGTCGCCCCACGGGGGAGCCACGGTGGTCGTGAGGAGGCGTGGTCGCGGCCATCTCGCGCGCGGCCGATCCCGGGGAGCGCTCCCTACAAGGACCAGATCGTCGCCCTCCATCTCGAGAAGCTCGAGGGCGTGAGCGGCACGCAGTCGGAGGAGACGAGGCCGTCGTCTACGTGTGGGCGATGCGGGACAGCGCCCTCACCCCGGCCGCCAGGCTGCGCGCGGGCGACTCCGTGACGCTGCGCCTCCGTCCCTGGATCGACGTCGAGCCCGACTACGCGTCGATCATGCGTACCGAGCTCCCGTCCGATGCCCTGCTCCTCGAGGCCCAACTGGGGAAGAGATCTCGCCCTGATCCCGCGACGCCCCCCGGCGCTCGTGTCGCCGCGGCGGCGCGGCGCCTACAATGCGGGCATGCGCGGCCGCCGCGTCGCCTTGCCTGCTCGCGCGCTCCTCCTCGGCGTGCCTTTCCTGTTCGTCGCGCCGGCGAGCTTGCGACGCGCCTCCCGCGGACGATCGACCTCGTGCTCGAGATCGCGCTCGGACGCACCGCCGCCCCCATCCGGCGATCGCCGCACGCTCACGCGCGGCGAGTCGGCCACCGGCTTCTGGGTGCCGCAGGGCGGATCCATCGTCTTCACGCGCTCGATGCCGGCGGGCGCCTCCCTCGACCTGTGCACCTACGCCGAGGCCCCTTCGCACCTCTCGATCGACGGCGCGACGGTCCTCCCAGCCGGACCCGCTTTCGCGCGGGCGCGCGACGATCGCCCTGGGCGAAGGCTCCGCCTCGAAGCACGCGAGGCCGCGGTATTCGTCGCCTCGGCGCGCATCCGCGCAACCGGACTTCCGGCGAGCACGCCCGAGCGCCTGACGATGCTGATCTCGTGCGACACGCTCCGCGCCGACGCGCTCGGGTGCTACGGCGCGCCGGTCGCGACGCCGCACCTCGATCGCCTGTCGCGGCGCGCCCTCGTCTACGAGGACGCCATGTCCAACGCGCCCTGGACCCTGCCCTCGCACATGACCCTCCTGACGGGGCTCTATCCCGGAGAGCACCGCGTCACCGCGGATCGCGCGCTCGCAGCCGGGTACCAGACGCTCGCCGAGCGGCTCTCGGCCCGCGGGACCGATTGCGCCGGGTTCGCCACGAAGGTGGGGTGGCTCGACGGGAGCTTCGGCTTCTCGCGCGGCTTCGCGCCCTACATCCTGGCGTGGGAGGACGCGGGGCCGGCGATCGATCGCGCGCTCGCCTGGATCGACGAGCCACGCACGCGGCCCGCCTTCGCGTTCCTCCACTTCTACGACGCCCACTCCGACACCACGCCGCGCATCTACGACGCGGGGTCGCCGTTCGCGCGGCGTGCCGGGAACCCCGAGCTCGCGTCGCGCCATCCGACCGAGGTCGGCTCGAACGTCCTCAGAGCCGAGGACGAGCTGCTCCAGACACTCTCCGGCGGAGAGCTCGAGAGGCACCGCGCGGAGATCGCACCGCTCGTCGCGGAGCTCGCGCTCTACTACCACGAGGGCGTCGCCGCCCTCGACCTCGAGCTCGGGCGCCTCGATCGCGAGATCGCCGCCCGCGGGCTGACGGAGCGCACGGCGCTCGTCCTGACCGCGGATCACGGCGAGGAGCTCCTGGAGCACGGCCGCCTGCTCCACTCCCAGCTCTACGACGAGACGCTCCACGTGCCGCTGCTCCTCGCAGGCACCGGATCCCGCGGCCTGGACGCATCGCCCGTGGAGCTTCGCGACGTCGCGGCGTTCCTCCTCGAGGGGGAGGGCCGGATCGCCACGGCGCGGGAGCGGCTCGCCTTCGAGCGTCTCGCCGGCCGGCGCGTCATCCACGACGGCCGCCACGTCCTCGTCTACGAGATCGGCAAGGGGCCCGTTGCCCTGTACGACACGCTCACCGACCCGGGCGAGACCAGGGACCTCCTCGCGGCGTCCCCGGCGGTCGCGAGGGCTCTGGCGACGCGCCTGGAGGAACGCATGCACGAGAACGATCGCCGCTACAAGAGCGTCGAGGCATCAGAGGCGCCGGCGCCCGCGAAGGCGCCCGACGACGACGAGGTCGAGCGGCTCCGCGGGCTCGGCTACGCGCCGCTTCCGGAGCACGAGGCGTCGCCGTGAGCGGCGGCCGCTCGACGGCGCGTCAGCGCGAGGGCCGCGCGAACGTGTAGAGCCGCGCGGGCCGGTGCCCCGAGCGGCGGTACGTCCTGAGCGGCTTGACGATACCGAGGAGGTCGATCTTCCGCCGGAAGTTCCGCTTGTCGAGACGGCGTCCGAGGATCGCCTCGTAGACCGCCTGGAGCTCGACCAGCGTGAACTCGGCGGGGAGGAGCTGGAAGCCGACGGTGGTGTAGCCGATCTTGTTGCGCAGGCGCTCGAGGGCGTAGTCGAGGATCTCGCGGTGGTCGAACGCGAGCGACGGAAGCTCGTCGGCGCGCCACCAGCGCGCGTCCGCGGCGTCCGTCCCCGCCTTGGGTTGCGGCCGATCGGGCGAGATCAGGGCGTAGTAGGCGACGGTGATCACGCGGCCTCTCGGATCGCGCGACGGCTCCCCGAACGAATAGAGCTGCTCGAGATACACGTCCCGCACGCCGGTCTCCTCCGAGAGCTCGCGCAGCGCGGCCTCGTCGAGCGATTCGTCGCCGTGCACGAACCCGCCCGGGATCGCCCATCTCCCCTCGAACGGCGGGATCCCGCGACGCACGAGGAGCACCGAGAGAGCGCGATCGCGGATCGTGAAGATGACGACATCGACCGTCACGCGGACCGCGCTCTCGTGCGGGGCGGCCCTCAACCTCCCGACCTCCGCTCGAGGATGCGGTACGGGATGACGCGCTGGATCTCGAAGAGCGACGTGATGCCGGCGCGCGCCTTGCCGAGCGCGTCGTCGACCAGCGTCCGCATGCCCTTGGCGACGGCCTTCCGGCGGGCTTGCCCGGCGCCGTGGCCGACGCGACGAGGTCCAGCTCGTCGTCGGGCGCGAAGAGCTCGTAGGCTCCGGTGCGCCCGCGGTAGCCGGTGCCGCGGCACGCCGCGCACCCCTCCCCGCTGAAGAAGCTCCGGTCGTCGGGATCGAGCCCGAAGCGGCGAGCCTCGGCGGCGGTGGGCGCCGCAGGCCGCCGGCACGCCTCGCAGATCCGGCGCATGAGCCGCTGCGAGAGGGCGCCGACCAGCGTGCTCGCGAGCAGGTTCGGATCGACGCCGAGCGTCGCCATGCGCGAGACGGTCCGCACCGCGTCGGTCGCGTGGAGCGTGCTGAAGACCAGGTGCCCCGTCTGCGCCGCGCGGATCGCCGCCGACGCCGTCTCCTCGTCCCGGATCTCCCCGATCAGGATCACGTCCGGGTTCTGGCGCATGAACGCGCGCGCGAAGGCCGCGAACCCCATCTGCGGCGTCACCTGCTTCTGGCTCGTCTTCGGGAAGTGGTACTCGATCGGATCCTCGACCGACAGCACCTTGCGCTCCGGCGCGCGCACGCGGTCCAGCGCCGAGTAGAGGGTCGTGGTCTTTCCGCTCCCCGTCGGTCCCGAGACGAGGATCAGCCCTTCGGGGTTCGCGATCAGGCGCTCGAAGACCGGCACGACGTCGGCGTGCATCCCGAGCTCGGCGAGATCGAGGAGAGCGACGTCGCTGTCGAGCACGCGCAGCACCGCGTCCTCGCCGAAGGGCCCCGGAACGATCGACACGCGAAAGTCGATCAGCCGGCTCTCGCCGTCGGCCTCGTAGGCGGCGCGGACGCGGCCGTCCTGGGCGATGCGGTGCTCGGCGATGTCGAGGTCGGAGAGCACCTTGAGACGGCTGACGACCGCCGCGACGTTGTCGCGTGAGACGGGGCTCGGGAGCTGGTGCAGGATGCCGTCGATCCGTAGCCGCACGTCGACGTCAGCGTCGTAGCTCTCGATGTGGACGTCGCTCGCCCTCATGAGCACCGCCCTGCCCAGGATCTGGTTCAGGATCTCGGTGACGGGTTCGTCGCGGGCGAAGGAGAGCTGGCGGACCGGCCGCAGGGCGAGGGTGAACCGATCGGCGTCGGGGTCGCCGAGGCCGTGCCCGATGGCGAGAGCCTTCTGGACCTCGTAGGCGTTGAGCTTGACCGGGCGCACCGGCCGCTCGAGCACGCGGGCGATCTCGTCGACGAGCGCGAGGTCGCCGGGATCGGTCATGCCGACGACGACAGGCTCGCGTCCGGAAGCATCGACGACGCCGAGCACGACGACGTCGTGCTGCGATGCATAGGCATAGGGAAGGAGCCGCACGGAGCCGGGGTCGATCGCGAACTCCGACAGCTCGTGAAAGGGCTCGAGCGGAGGCTTGCGATCATCCAAGGGCGGTGCTCCCGCTAGCGCGAGACCACGTGGAGCCTGCCGCGGATCGGGACAGCGCCCGTGGTCCGTTCATGGTCGCGCCATATACTCGCACGCGCGGGACGGGACCCGCACCGACGCGCCATGCTCCGCACGATCTCCGGTCTCGTCGCCGCCATCTGGGTCGCGACCGCGGCGCTCGCGATCGCCGGCGAGGACGAGCCCGAGGGGATCCTGGCGCTGCTCGAGGAGGAGCGCGTCACCTCCGCCTCGAAGGTCGAGCAGAGACAGAGCGAGGCGCCCGCGTCGATCACCGTGATCGGAAGCGAGCAGATCGAGATCTCCGGCGCGCGGACGATCGGCGAGCTCCTCCGCCTGGTGCCGGGCCTCGACGTCGTGAACATCAACGAGACCTACAGCGCGCTGTCGATCCGGGGATTCAACGACGAGTCGAACACCGCGCTCCTGGTCCTCATCGACGGCGTGAAGATGAACCTCGAGTTCACCGGCGGCGGCGTGGTCGACACGCTTCCCGTCCCGCTGGAGGAGATCGACCGCATCGAGGTGATCCGGGGCCCAGGCTCGGCGATCTGGGGACAGAACGCGTTCCTCGGCGTCGTCAACATCATCACCAAGGACCCGAAGGAGAGCGCCGGCGGGATCGTCACGACGCGCGCCGGCACCCATGGAAGCACGATCGCGACGGCGCGCTACGCCGCGGCTTGGGACCGGGCCGGCATCCGGGTCTTCGGAAGCCACGACACCATCGACTCGCGGCTCGGGGGGGCCGAGCCCGGTCGCGACAGCGACCGCGGCGGCGTCACGATCGTCGCGGACGACGGAGACGCCCGCAAGTTCCGGTTCGACCTCCTGGCGGACCACACCGACGGGTCGGTCTTCTCGACCCTCGGGGAGGTCGACGCCGAGGCGCGCCAGATCATCGCCCGCGCGCGCTACGAGGACCACGGGTTCTCGGTCCAGGGCTACTTCACCCGGCTCGACCTCACGCTCGGCCTCCACTTCCCGGGCGTCATCCCCGATCTCTTCCCGACCCTCGGCACCATCGAGGGCCCGTTCGATACCTACGACCTCGAGGTGCAGTACACGGCGACGATCGGCAGGCACACGCTCGTCGGCGGCGTGACGGGGCGGAACAACCGGGCCGAGTCGGAGGATCAGGTGGGCCGCGTGACCCACGAGCGGCTCGCGGGCGCGTTCGTCCAGGACATCTGGGGCATCGCGGACGACTGGACCCTGACCGCCGGCGCGAGGTACGACGAGAACAGCATCAACGAGTCGGCCTTCTCCCCCCGCCTGTCGATCAGCTTCACGCCGACCGGACGCACGACCTGGCGCGCGTCCGCGGGACGCGCCTTCAGGAACCCCGCGTTCATCGAGAACCAGGCGGACCTCGAGGCGCTGCGCCAGGTCTTCCCCGATGGCAGCATCAGCAACCCCGCCCTGAAGAACGAGAGCCTCGACAGCGTCGAGGTGGCCTGGAGCTACGCGAACGAGAAGAAGCTCCGCGCCGGCGTCAGCCTCTTCTACGACCGCATCACCGACTTCGTGTCCTTCGACGTCAGCGACGGATCGAGCCCGACCTACGCCCGCTACCGGAACCTCGACACGCCCTTTCGCTCCTGGGGCGGAGAGATCGAGGCGGCCTACGCGGCCACGAGCAGCGTCGAGCTCTTCGGCAACGTCGCCACGGTCTCGATCTCGCAGAACGACGAGGATCCGCTCGTCGACGACGAGTCGCCAAGCGCTCGCGCCACCGCCGGGACCCGCATCTCGATCGGAGCATTCCGCGGATCGGCTCTCGTGCGGTACGTGGGCGCGCGCACGTTCGACATCCAGGATCCGGCCGTCGGGATCCTGGGCGGCCTCGCCGGACAGCAGGCGTTCGTCCCCGTCCACCTCGACGCCTACGTGGACATGAGCCTCTTCGCGAGCTACCGCTTCTGGAAGGACCGCGTCGAGGTGTACGCCTCCGTCGAGAACGCCCTCGATGCCGACATCCAGGAGTTCCCGTCCATGCCGTGGGACAGAGACGGCGATCCCTCGACGCCACCCGAGAGCTTCGGCGGAGAGCCGATCGACCGGCAGATCGCCGGTGGCGTGACGATCCGCTTCTGACGGATCGGTCCCGGGCGGAGAACCGGCGGGCGCGTGCGACCCGCCCTACTTCGCCGGCGCGACTCCGGCCTTCTTCGCGAGCTCCAGGAGCTCGGGGTTGTTCCAGCCCCGGGACGTGAGCTTCGCAACGACGGGTCGCGCGTCGTCCGCTCGACCGAGGAGCAGGAGCGCGCGGGCCCGCGTGTCGAGCCAGAGGACGTTGTCGGAGTGGCCGGTCAGCGGCTCGACGACCGAGAGGGCGCGCGTGAAAGCGTCGCGGGCCTTGTCGGGCTCGTTCTGCGCCGCCAGCACGCGCCCCTGCGTCAGGAGCGCGGCGGCCAGGCTCCCCTGATCCTGGAGGTTCTTCGGATCCTCCTTGACGACCTTGTCGAACGTGCCGACCGCCGCGTCGGCGGACTCCTTGGCGCCGGCGAGATCGCCGAGCTTCAGGAAGGTCGCGCCGATCGATTCGTTGACCTCGGCGATGTTGCGCTCCCAGACGCCTCCGGGCTGCTCCTTGGCCCGAGCCTCGAAGATGCGCAGCCCCGCGCGGTAGGCCTCGAGCGCCCCGTCGTTGGATCCCTGCTCCTCGAGATCGTTGCCGATCGCGACGTGGCTCCAGCCGAGGTCCTCCTGCCAGCCCGCGTTCCTGGGATCGCGCCGAGTCAGGTCCTCGCGGATGTCGAGCGCCTGCCGGTGGGCCTTGAGCGCCGCGGCGGCGTCCCCGCGGTAGAGCAGCGTGATGCCGAGGTTGTGATGGCTGCGCGCGAGGGCCTCCTTCCACGTGAGGTTGCGCGGATCCTGGCCCGAGAGCTCCTGCCGCGCCGCGAGCGCCGCCTCGTAGGCCTGCAGCTGCCCGTCGAGATCGCCCTGGCCCTCGAGCGTCAGCCCGATCGCGTCCTGCGTCGCGGCGAGCTCGCTCTTCCAGTCGGTGTTGGCGGGATCCTCCTTGGTGAGCTTGTCGAGGATGGAGAGAGCGACGCGGTGCGACGAGAGCTCCCCGTCGAGCATCCCCTTGTCCCCCAGCACGCGGCCGAGGTTGTTCTGCGTCGTGGCGATCTCGAACTTCGCGGCGTCGTTCTTGGGATCGGACTGCGCGACCCGCTCGCAGATCGCAAGGCTCGCCTTGAACGCGGCGAGACCGGCGTCGGCGTCGCCGCCGGCGAGCTGCGCCTCTCCGAGGCGGTTCTCTGTCGCCGCGACGTCGAGCTGAGCCGCGGCGGCGGAATCCGACGCGGCGCGCTTCTCGTAGATCGCGAGCGCCTCCTTGAGGGACGAGATCGCCGCGGCGCTGTCGCCGCGGCTCAAGAGCCCCTCGCCGAGGAGCCGGTGACTCCACGCGAGATCGCCCTGCCACGCCGCGTTGTTCGGGTCCGCCGCGACCAGGCGCACGGCGATCTCGTTGGCGGCCTTGTACCTCTCCATCGCCTGGTCGAGGCTCCCCTTGGCGCGGTAGACGTCGCCCAGGATCGCGTTCGCGAGCCCGCGGTTCCGGAGCGATTCGTCGGGGGTCGTCGATCCCAGCGTCTCGTAGTAGGCCTGCGACTTCAGCGCCACCTGCTGGAGCAGATCGAGGCGGTTCAGGGGCCGGAGCTCCTGGTTCAGATCCGTCAGGAGGAAGCTCAGCACCTCTTCCGCCCGCTTGCGCTGCTCCACTTCCTTCTGGGCGCGCTCGCGCGCCTGGAGGCCGGCATAGGAGACGGCGGCGGCGATCGCGGCGAGCACCGCCATAGCCGCGAGCTGGAGCCATCGCTTCTTCGACTGCTCCCGGCGCTCGCCCATGCGCGCCTTCTCCGCTTCCAGGAGGCGGAGCGCTTCGCGCTCCTCCCGCAAGCGATCGAGTCCGCGGAGCTGGTTCGCGAGATCCTTGGCCGACGCGAGCCGCCGGTCGGGAGAGCCGTCGACGCAGCGCGCGACGAGCTCTCTCAGGAGATCGTCGGGCACGTCGCGCTCCCAGCCCGACGAGAGCACGCGGCGGAAGCTGCCGGCGGCCATCTGGAAGAGGATGACGCCCAGCGAGTAGATGTCCGCCTGGACGGTCGGAGGCTTCCCCTCCAGGAGCTCGGGCGCGACGTAGATCTGCGTTCCGCTGGCGTGGCTCGTGGAGGTGCCGGAGGACGTCTTGTCCTTCGGGTTCTGCGCCATCGCCTGCGCGACGATGTCCTTGGTCACGACGATCGAATCGGTCACCGCGATCCCGAGGTTGCGCCCCTGGAAGACCTTCTTGTCGGTGACCATGCCGATGCCGAAGTCGATCAGCCGCGCCCGGTGCTTGCCGTCCCGGTCGATGCGGATCAGGATGTTTGCGGGCTTGATGTCCTTGTGCAGCACGCCGATGGAGTGGGCGGCAGAGAGCGACTCGGCGACCTGGGCGACGATCTCGATCCGCGTGGCGAGCGGCACCTTGTCGATGCCGCCGAGCTGCTCCTCCCAGGCGAGCAGCGTCCCTCCCTCGGCGTACTCGGACTCGAGGAAGTAGGGCGGCTCGTCGAGCTGCCAGTCGAGGATCCGGCCGATGTCGTCGCGATCTCCGAGGGCGTCCTTGAGGAGCTGGAAGAGCACGACCTCGTGACGCAGCGCGCGCAGCTTGTCGGCCTCGAAGCAGAACTTGAACACGCGCTGCACGCCCGACTTCGCCTGGCGCGCCACCCACACCTCGCCGAACGCGCCCTCCCCGAGCTTGCGATCGAGGATCCAGCCGGGACGCTGCGGAAGATCGAGCCCCTGCGCGGGACGCCATCCGAGCACCTGCTCGCCGGCTCCGCTGGCCCGCTTCGCCTTCTCCGAGTCCTTCGGCGGCGAGAGCGGCGCGAACCCGGTCAGGCCGACCTCGCCGATCTCCACCGGATCGTCCACGCCCTTCATCACGTAGGGGCCGTGGGCGAGCCACTGGATGTCGGGCTGCGACGACTCGCTGCCGACGAACGCCCGGCGCGCCATGTCGAATGCGGCGCGCGACATCAGGGTCTGCCGGCCTCCCGCCAGCGACATCACGCGCGCCGCCATCGGCTTGGCGATGCCCTCCACCTCGAGCGGCTTGGCGCCGTGCGCCACGTCCGCGGCGGGGTTCTCGCGCAGGACGACCTCGCCGAGATGGATGCCGGCGCGGGCCGCGAGCGACACGCCGAGCCCGCGGCCGAGCTCGTCGAGTGCCTGGTGGTAGGCCAGCGCGTAGCGCGTGGCGTCGACGGGCCGATCGAACAGGAAGAGGAAGCCGTCGGTCTTGTCGATCTCGCGGCCGCCGTTCTTCTTCAGGAGCTCGCGCGCCATGCGATCGTGGCGATCGTTGAGCGCCGCGGCGCGGGCATCGCCGAGCTTCTCGACGAGCTTGGTGCTGTCGACCAGGTCGGTCAGGAGCAGCGTCCGGATGACGACGGTGCTTCCGGAGTCCGTGCTCAAGTTCGGGGTGTTCCTTCGTCGCGCGGCGGAGGGGTCCGCGGCGCCTGATGATGAGATCTCGCGGCAGCGCGAAGGGTCCGATGGTACCAGACCGCCCGCACGGCCAGGCCCCTCCGGGATCGGAGGCCGCACCGCGGTCCGCTCACCGGCAGGCCCGAAAACGAAGAAGCGCGGGGTGACGCCCCGCGCTTCTCAAAAGTTGACTGCGAACGTTCTCGGCGCTCGGCCTTACGACATCGCCTCGGCGTTCGGAATGACGTTCTCGGCGCGGGGGCCCTTCGCGCTCTCGCCGAACTCGAACTCCACGTGATCGTTGATCTCGAGCATGTCGAACGACTTCTCCTTGATCGCGGAACGGTGGAAGAACAGGTCCTTGGCGGCCTCCTCGCTGCGAATGAAACCGTAACCCTTGTCCTTGAAAAGCTTGACGATCTTACCCTTCGGCATCTTGACTCCTATGACACACCTTTGGCCGGGAGGGCGCCACGAACGCGCGCCCTCTCTGCCCGACTCTCGTCCCCAAACGAAAGACGTTGGTCCCGGGAATGGCCGGCACCTTTGCTCCCCTTGCCCGCGAGCCTTGGCACGTAGCTCACGACAGTTGTTGGCACGGACACGGGGCGCACGGTGAAAGAGCGAATCCTTCGACACCCATGAGGCCGACGCGGGTGTTCGATTCCCGAGAGGGGCCGACAACGAGACGAAGGCCGAAAGGATGGACGCTTACCGAATTTCACCGGACGTTCGCCATGAGGCGCGGCGGATTCTAGCGAACGCCCGTCGGGAATCAAGCGAAATCGCAGCCCGCCGCAGAGGGGCCGTGACGCGGGCCGCACGGGCGCCCGCGAGAGACATGGCGACGCTACTTCTCGAGGCCCTGGTGCAGGCTGCCGGTACGGTAGCCCTCGAGATCGAGGGCGACGTGGCGGAAGCCAAGACCCTTGATCTCGCGGACGATCTGGGCCCGATCGGCGCTGGCGACGATCCGCGCGATCTCGTCCGGCGCCACCTCGATGCGCGCGACGTCGCCGTGATGGCGCACGCGCGTCTCGTGAAACCCGAACCGCCGGAGCACGGCCTCCGCCTTCTCGATCTGCGAGAGCTTGTCCACGGTGACCTCCTGGCCGTACGGAACGCGCGATGCGAGGCACGGGGACGCGGGCGCGTCCCAGGTGGGAAGGCCGGCGCGCCGCGACAGCACGCGGATCTCCGCCTTGTCGAGCCCGACCTCGCAGAGGGGATGGCGGACGGCGCGCTCGGAGGCGGCCCGCAAACCAGGGCGGAAATCGCCCAGGTCGTCCTTGTTGGTGCCCGACAGGATGACGTCGAAGCCTTCCCGCGCGCCGAGCTCCTCGAGCGTGCCATAGAGCTCGGTCTTGCAGTGGTAGCACCGCTGGAGCGAGTTCTCCCGGTAGCCGGGGTTGCCCATCTCGGCGGTGTCGACGAAGCGGTGGGCGACGCCGACCTCCGCCGCGATGCGCCGGGCCATCTCCCGCTGGACCTCGGGGACGGACGGCGAGAGCGCCGTCACCGCGAGCACCCGATCGCCCATCGCCACGCGGGCGGCGCTCACCAGGTAGCTCGAGTCGACCCCTCCCGAGAAGGCGACCATGGCGCGCGGCAACCCGCGGAGGAGGGAGAGAAGCTCCTCCTCCTTGCGGGCGGCCATCGGGGTAACGTCGGCGACGACTGGCATGGTCCCGGCGCCTTGCGGTAGGGATCGACGATTATAGCTACCGGGTGACGGGAGCTCCGGTCGTGAAGACGAAGCGCTGCTTGCCGATCTGGATCTCGTCGCCGTCGAAGAGGATCTCCTCGCCCGACACGGTCGCGCCGTTGATGCAGGGCTTCCGGAGCCGCGACAGGCTCACGATGCGGTAGGCGCCGGTGCCGTCGCGCACGATCTGCGCGCTCGCCTTGCCGACGAAGAGACCATCGAGCTTGAGGTCGGCGTCGGCGCCCGATCCGATCGTGACGACCGGCGCCACCATCTCGAACGCCGTGTCGCGATCGAACAGGAGACGCGCGCCGCCCTTCGCGGCGGGAACGGCGGTGCGCGGGGTGGCGAGATCGTCGAGCCGCACCGCGGGCTTGCGCGCCGCGGCAGGCGCCGGCGAAGCCATCGGGATCGCCGAGTCGATCTCCGCGCGCGGCTGGCGCGCCGTCTTCTCGACGACGTCGCCCTTGGGCTTGGCGAAGGAGCCGGTGTTCTTGCGCGGCGCTTTCAGGCGCACCTCGCCCGGCATCTCGGCGACCTCCGACAGGGGAAGCGCACCCTTCGGGCCCGCCTCCTCGAGCGCCTTCAGGATGAGGTCCGGACGGACCTTGCTCTCGATCACCATCGTGGCGTCGTAGCCCTTCATCGCGCGGTCGTCGGAGGCGGGCGCCTTCGGCGCGAGGTCCCCGACGTTGACGAGGAGGCGGTGCTTGCCGACCAGCACCACGTCGCCGTCCTTCAGCACCGCGCGCCGGACGACCTCCTCGTTCACGACGACGCCGTTCAGGCTGCCGCGGTCCTCGAGGACGATCCCCTCGGCGGTCCGCAGCAGGACACAGTGAAGGCGCGAGACGCCCAGGTTGTCGATGACGATGTCGTTCTCCTTCACGCGGCCAATGGTCGTCTCGGGCTTGGCGAGCGGCACCCGCGCCACGGTCTTGCCGCGGAAGCTCACCGAGATCGTGACGGGGCTCCCGCCCGCGACCGTGCTCGGCTGCGGCTCGGGAGCGGCCGCAGGCTGCGCGGGCGACGCGAGGAACGGCATGCACTGGGTGATGCCGTCGTAGAGGGCGAAGGTCACGTCCTGCTTCTCCCGCGAGCGCGTGCGGCGCGCGACGTATCCTTCGATCTGGTCGAGCACCGTCGCCCCAGTTCCCGCGGGCGCGAGGTAATCGGCGAAGAAGACCTTGGACAGGACGCCTTTCCTCACGGCCGCGACGTGGATCTCGCCCTGCACGCCGAAGGAGAGGATCGCGTCCTGGGCCTCACGGCGAAGCGTGCGCGCGAGGTCTCCGAAAGAGACGTAGCGCGAGCTGCCCCGCAGCACGGGCTCCCGCGAGAGGATCGCGTCGAGGCAGTCGAAGAGAAGAGGCTCGATCCCGTAGAGGGAGAGCTTCGCGGTCTCCGCGCGCCCGACGATGTGCTCGAAGATCGAGACCGTCAGGTCGAAGGCGCGCCCGCCGGAGAACTGCCCGGCGCGGACGACCTTGCCTTCGCGCATCAAGCCGTAGAAGCTCTCGTCGCCGTCCTGGACGATCAGGATGCCCTCGCGATGGCGGGGGCTTCCCGCGAGAAGCTCGAACGAGTGGGCGAGGACGTCGCGCGTGAAGCTGCGGTCCTCGAAAAACACCTGCTGCCGGGGAAGCGTGGGCATGGCCATGGTCGTCGTCCTCGCTGGTCGCATGGAATCAGGCAGAGACCCCCTAGCAAGATCCGGGCACAACCGTCCGGAACGCATCGGCGATCGCTCGTTGCCTCTGCCGGCGTGGCGTGCCGTCTCCCGGCGCGCCGACCGCGCTCACCGGCGTCGACACGTACGCGCTACAGCAGCGTAGCCGCGCGGCTACGCCCGATCGGGGCCGCTTTACAGCCGCCGGCGATCGGGTACACTTGACTATCTCGGCGCTCTTCCATCCGCGATCTCGATCGCGCATGGCGCGCACATTCGAACGGGCGGGACCCAGGTCCCCGGCCCTCAACGCGAGGTTCCTCGAGGATGTCGGCACAGGCGGCCTTTTACGTCGGATCGTTCGCACTCCTGATGGGGCTCTGGAACAGCTTCGCCGCGTACCGCATGCGCAAGCTCGTCCGCGAGGACGCCGATCGCCGCGAGGACTACATCCGCACGCGCATCGACGACCTCGAGAAGCTCCTCCTGCAGCAGCGCCGCCGCGCGCTGCTGAACGAGATCGACCTCCTTCGGGCCCGCGGCGAGCTGAAGAGCGACGTGCCATTCCAGATCAGCGACGATTGCGTCGCCTGTGGCTCCTGCGCCGCCGAGTGCCCGACCCAGGCTATCTACGAAGGGAAGATCTACTGGATCGATCCCAAGGAGTGCATCGCCTGCGGGTCCTGCGCCGAGGTCTGCCCCACCGGTTCCTGCGTGCCCTACACGGACGTCGTGCGCAAGACCCAGGAGATCCGCCTCGAAGAGCTAGCGACCAAGTAGGGCGGGGCCTGTCCCCCGCCGGATCGCTCCGCCTTCGGACAGGTCACGACGCGGGAAGGCAATCGAGCAGGTCTCCCAGAGATCGCAGCACCCACGGCGCGTCCGGGTGTGCGCGGTTGCGATCGATCAGGTAGGCACCGAGGCCCGCACCCGTCGCGCCCTCCACGTCGTCCACGAGCCGGTCGCCGACGTGCACCGCCTCTTCCGGGCCGACGCCGAGCTCGGCCAGGATGTGCTCGAAGAACGCGGCGCCGGGCTTCTCGTGTCCCACGATCTCCGATACGCCGAGCGCCGCGAAGTCATCGAGTAGCCCGAGCCCGCGCAGGATGTCGGGAAGCCCGCGATCCCAGTTCGAGGCGATGGCCAGCGCGTAACCGCGCGCGCGCAGCGCGGCGAGCGTCTCCTTCACCTCGGGGAACACGCGCCAGGAGTGCGGCTCGCAGAGCGAGAAGTAGGTCGCCTCGGCCTCGGCGTCGCTGAGGCGCGCGCCCATCCTCGACGCCACGTCGAGGAGCATCTCGCGCCAGTACTGCACCGATCCTCCGGGCTTGGTGCGATAGCGCTCCACTCCCGGGGGTGCGAGCGACCCGACGAGCGCCCAGGAATCGTCGATCGCGGCCCGCACGCGGTCGATCGTCAGCCCGGGCACGCCGCGCGCGGTGAAGGCTCCGTGGAGGCGCGCGGGGAGGGGCTCGACGGGCGTGATGATCGTCTCGCCCGCGACGAGGAGGATCGCGCGGATCATGCCCGCTCCCAGCGCCCGAGGAGCTTCCGCGCAAGGGGACCGCGCGCGAGCGTGCCACGGCGGGCGAGCACGCGCGCCGTCGCCGAGAGGGCTCGCGGCCCGCGCGCGGACATGCAGTCGTGGGAAGCCTCGACCACGCACGCGGTTCCCGGCGCGCCGGTCGCGCGCTCGAGGCTCGATGCGATGAGCTCGGCAAGGTCTTCCTGGAGGATCAGCCGCGAGGCGGCCGCCTGGACGAGCCTCGCCACCTGCCCGAGAGGCGCGAGGCCATCGCCCGGCACGTACGCGACGTGGGCGACGCCGCGCACCGGGAGGAGGTGGTGCGGGCAGATCGCGTGCAACGGGATCCCTTCTATCCAGACGACCTCGGGCGATCGGCCGTTGCCTGCGATCGGCCGGACGAAGGCGGCCGGATCGACGTGCTGGCCCGCCGCGAGCTCGCGCGCCCACGCGCGAGCCGCGGTCCGCGCCGCGCGGCGGCGGTCACGTGGGCGGAGGGCGCCGAGACCGTCGAGAAAGGTCTCGAGACCGCGCGCCATCGCACCAACGTCCGGGACGCGGGCGTCCCGCTTACGCGCCGTCACCCCTGAAGACGATGCAGCCGTCCTGCGTCTCGTAGAGGCGGATCTCCTTGAGCCCCGGCAGCGCGCGGTGCAGGCGCCCCCAGATGGTCAGCGCGATGTTCTCGGCAGTCGGGTTCTCCATGAAGTCGTTGAGGTACTTGTGATCGAGCTGGTCCAGCACTTCTCGCTGGACGGTGCGCTGCAGCTCGTAGAAGTCCACGATGATCCCGGACGTGGCATTGACCTCGCCCTCGACGGCGATCACCAGACGGTAGCTGTGGCCGTGGAGGTTCTTGCACGGCCCATCGTAGTAGGGCAAGCGGTGGGCGGACTCGAACCGGACCTCTTTCTCGACGACCATCTTCGGCATGGGTATGACCTCGTTGCGGCGTCCGCTCACGTCTAGCGCGCGCAGAACGCCTCGTAATCGATGTAGCCGGTGAACTTCGCGCCGTCCCCGCACATGGGGCAAGCCCGATCCCGCTTCAGCTTCATCTCGCGAAAGGACGTCGAGAGTGCGTCGTACATCAGCAGGCGCCCGACGAGCGGATCGCCCTTCTTCAGGATGAGCTTGATCGTCTCGATCGCCTGGAGGAGCCCGATGACTCCCGGAAGCACGCCGAGCACTCCCGCGTCCGCGCACGAGGGCGCAAGCTCCGCGGGGGGCGGCTCGGGATAGAGGCAGCGGTAGCAGGGTCCCTCGAAGGGAACGAACGTCGTGACCTGGCCCTCGAACCGGTACACCGATCCGTGGACGTTCGCCTTCCGGAGGTTGACGCACGCGTCGTTGACGAGATACCGCGTCGCGAAGTTGTCGCAGCCGTCGACGACGATGTCGTAGTCCTTGAAGAGCCTCTCGACGTTGCCGCTCGTGAGCCGCTCCTGGACGCCGATCACCTTGACGTCGGGATTGAGGGCGGTGAGCGTCTCCTTGGCCGATTCGACCTTGGGCACGCCGACGCGCTTGGTGCTGTGCAGGATCTGGCGCTGGAGGTTGGACTCGTCGACCACGTCGTTGTCGACGATCCCCATGGTGCCGACCCCCGCCGCCGCCAGGTAATACGCCGACGGGCTGCCGAGCCCGCCCGCGCCGATCAGGAGCACCTTCGCGTCGAGGAGCCGGCCCTGACCCTCGATGCCGACCTCGGGGATCGAGAGGTGGCGGCTGTAGCGGCTCTGCTGGGCGGTCGTCAGCTCCCGGGGCTTGAACACCGGCTTACCCGTCTCGCGCCACTTGTTGAAGCCTCCAGCCATCGACTCTACGTCCTGGTAGCCGAGCTCGACGAGGCTCTTGGCGGCGAGCGCGCTCCGGGTCCCGCCGGCGCAATAGAGGGTGATGGGCGTCTCGCGGTCGGGCGCGATGTCCTCGATGCGCAGCTCGAGGAAGCCACGGGGGCAGAGCTTCGCGCCCTCGATGTGGCCGGCGCGGTACTCGTCGCCCTCGCGGACGTCGAGGAGGACGCGCCCGTTGCCGCCGGCGCGGCGTGCCGCCACGTCGTCGACCGTCACTTCCTTGATCTGCTTCTTGGTCTCGGTCAGGAGCTCTTTGAAGCTCTTCATCGGAAACCTCCGTCGTCCGGCGCGAAACGAGTCACACCGGGGAAGGGCGGGGAAAGTCCCGCCTCACGCGAAAAGCCTACTAATCTAGCCGGGATCGTGCGCGATGGCTACACTTTTACCGGAGCCCTTCGGCGAAAGGAGCGATCGCGATGAAAACCGTCAGGGAGGTTCTTTCCGATCGAGCCCCCGTGGTCACCCACCAGGACGAGACGGTCCACGCGGCGGTCCGGAAGATGGTGGAGGCTCGCATCGGCGCGCTCCCCGTGCTCGACGACGGGAGGCTGACCGGCATGTTCACCGAGCGCGACCTCATGACGCGGGTCGTCGCTCCCGGCCGCGACCCCGCGAGCACGCTCGTCAAGGACGTCATGACGCGCGAGAACCTCGTCATGGTCTCGCCCGAGGACGCCTACGAGACGGCGCAGCGGCGGATGAAGCGCGCGGGCTGCCGTCACATCCTCGTGGTGAAGGACGACCGGCTCGTCGGCGTGGCTTCGCTGCGCGACGTCGTGGAGCTCGGCCTGGCCGAGCGGACCGACGAGCTGCACATGCTCGAGGCGTACGTCTATTACTTTCCGCCGGGCCTTTCGGGAGGAGCCTAGGCGTTCGCGCGACCGAACCGGGCCGTCGTTCGCAGGGCGGGGGCTCGTCCCGGGCTCGTCCCCCGGTCCGGCCCCGATCGGGGCGGCTGGGGCGAGATCAACCTTTCGCGGTGAGACCGCCGTCGATCGTGTGGACCGTACCGGTGATCCACGACGACTCGGGACGACAGAGCTGCACGACGAGCGCGGCCACGTCGGCGGCGCGTCCGAGGCGGCCGATGGGATGCAGCGCCGCGAGCTCGCGCCGGAGCGCGGCGTTCTTCCGGCGCTCGCCGCGAAGTCCCATCGCCGTCGCGACGATCGCCGGCGCGACGGCCACGACACGGACGCCGTCCCTCGCGTGATCGATCGCCATGGCGCGGGTGAGGTTCTCGACGCCAGCCTTGGCGGCGCCGTAGGCCGCGGATCCCGGGATCGCCCGCGTGGCGAGCGTGGAGGACAGGTTCACGATCACCCCTCCTCGACGCGCCAGGTGCGCCATCGCGAAGCGCGACACGAGGAACGTCGCGTCGAGGTTCGCCGCGAGCACGGCGCGCCAGTCCGCGATCGCGATCGACGTGACGCTGCCCTCGACATAGACACCCGCCGCGTTGACGACGAGGTCCAGGCGCCGGAACGCGCCCACCGCCGCCTCCACGGCCGCCGCCGCGCCGGCCTCGGTCGACACGTCGGCGCTCACGGCCCGCGCCTCTCCACCGCGCCGCGCGATCGCCTCCACCACGGCGCGGATCGGCGCGATGCGCCGCCCCGCGACGACGACCCTCGCACCCTCCGCCGACAGGTGCATCGCGGTCGCCCGGCCGATGCCGGTCCCGCCTCCGGTGACCAGGGCCACCTTCCCCGAGATCCCGCCGCGCGACGTCACGGTGGCGGCGGGAACGGGAAGTCCCGGTAGGCATCGAGCGAGTAGCGCTCGATGCTCTCGAGGTGCTCGAGGAGGAGCTCGTGCGTCGCGATGTCGAACCCCTCCGGCGCAGGCGGCTTGCGCGCGCGCAGCTCGGCGGCGACCTCGCGGAGCTTCGCGGCGACACCCGGCTCGGCCACCTCCGCGGAGACCTCGACCTCGCGCGCGGCCGCGAGGAAGACCTCGGGATGGGTGTGCGATGCGCGGAGCGCCGCGCGCCAGCGCCCGTACACGAGATCCTCCACGTAGTGATACTCGCGCGGCGTCATGTTCGCCTCGCGGAACGCGTCCATCTGCGTCGGGATCACGTCACCGACCGTCGCCAGCGCGTCCTGCGCTTCCTTCAAGCCGTGCGCGTGCGCGGGGAGCTTGCGTACCGCCGGCAGGACGCGGGCGTAGAGCTCGTCGAGCCGCCGGCGCACCTCGAGAAACCGCGCGAGCTGCTCGGGTTCGAGGACGTCTTCTCCCGCGGGCTTCCACGGGTTCTTCTCGCTCCACTCCTCGAGCGCGCGGCCGCTCTTGGCCATCTTGTGGATGGGCACGTAGAACTTCGCGCCCTCGCGCGCGGCGCTCGGTCCGAGGACCGTCGCCGCCACGACGGCGATGGCGCCGGCCGCGGCGGCGGCGCCGAGGCATCCCTTCACCCCGCCCCTCTCCGGCCCGAGGAGACGTCCTTCTTGGCCTCCTCCGGCGCTCGAGGCGGCGGAGCGGGCCGCGGCCCCGCATCGCCGGCCTCGGCCGGGTGCGGGATGGAGGCTGCGAGGCCGAGGCGGTAGTTCACCACGCCGTCGCTCGACCAGCGGCCGATCGCGAGCGCCTTGCTGTAGGTCTGCAGAGCCTGCTCGCGGTCGCCGGCCGCCAGCTCTCGATCGCCGCGCCGCACGAGGCACCATCCCCCGATCCACGGGAACTTCTCCCCCGCCCTCGTGTAGGCCTGCTCGTAGAGCGCCTTCGCCTTCTCGTGAAGGCCGAGCGCGGTCATCGCCTCGGCGCGCAGGAAGAGAAGCACCGGATCGTCCGGGTGCTGCTCCAGGCGCTTGCCGAGCGTCTCGCCGGCTTCGGCCGCCGAGCCGGACCGCAGAAGCGTGATGGCGTCCTGGTTCTCGCGGTAGCTGTCGCCCGCCGACTCGAGGGACTTGCCGAGCTTCTTGTCGACGCGCTTCTCCGTGCGGTCGTCGAGCTCCTCCTTGGTGAGCGCCTCGAACACGCCCTTCGCCTTGTCGAGCTCGCCCAGGCGCTCGTACATCTCGCCGAGCTGGAAGCGGAGCCGCTGCACCTGCGCCTTCGGCAGCAGCGCGGCGCGGTTCGTCACCACCGGCTCGAGCAGGCGCACTCCCGCCGCCGTCTCGTAGCCCTTGTCGCGGATCCGCGCCTCGAGCGACTGGAGGCTCACCGAGAGGGTGGTGTCCTCGCCGGCGACGAGGCTCCGCGCCCGCGCGATGTCCTCGAGCGCCTTGCCATGCTCGCCCACCTCGCTCCACAGATCGGCGCGCCCCGCGAGGAAGAACGGGTTGTCGGGATAGCGCACCACGAGCGCGCTCACCAGGTCGATCCCCTGGACGTACTTGTGCTCCCAGTTGCTCGCATAGATGTCGGCCAGGACGAGCGCCGCCTCGCACGCGAACACCTTCCCTTCCCGCGATGTGGTCTCGAGCTCCTGGATGCCTCGCGAGGCGTTCCCCCCGGGAAGGCGCAGGATCGCGCGGACGCCCTTCATCACCTTGGGGAGGCGGTCGGCGTAGTAGTCGTAGGCGCCGAGCGCGAAGCCGACGTCCTTGTTCCCGGGATCCTTCTCGCGGGCCGTCTCGAGGAGCGCCTTGCCCTTCTTCGCCTCGAACGCGGCCTTCAGCACCGAGCCCTGGGCGCCGTAGAGGTGGCTGAGGAGCATGTGCGAGAGGCCCGCCTCGAAGAGCGCCTCGACGTCGCTTCCGTCGGTGACCTCGCCGGTCGCGAGGGCACGGTTGAAGTAATCGATCGCATCGGCCGCGGCGCGCTCGCTGCCGAGCTCGGAGATGTGCTGCCACCAGCACGCGACGCCCGCGTAGACGAGCGCCGGTCGGCTTCGCGGGTGAGTGGCCGCGTAGGCGCGCAGCGCCTCCTCACCCTCGGGGAGCTTCCCCTCGTGGATCAGGGCGAGGCCGCGCTGGATCTGCCCCGGAAGCTGCGTCGCGGGATCGGCGGTCACGACTCCCGGGGCCGTGGCGGCCACGAGAGCGTAGATCGCCGGCAGCGGGTGGCGGCGCGCCCGTTTCATCCACGAGTAAGCTAGTGCAGGATCCGCTGCCATGCAAGGCTCCGATCCGGCGGACGGCGATCGGCTGCTCGCGGAGCTCGCCTCCTTCGCGGAGCGCGTCCTGCCGCGCTGTCCCCCCGACATCGATCCGCATCACTTCGGATCGAGGCTCGGCGGGTACCAGTACCTCGCGATCGCCGCCGAGGCGGTCGGTCTCGCGAGTGGCGCGACCATCCTCGACTGGGGTGCCGGGTTCGGGCACGTCAGCTTCCTCCTCGCGCGCCTCGGCGCCCGCGTGGAGGCCTACGACGTGACGCACCGCTTCGAGGAGATCGACCGGACGCTGCTCGACACGCCCGGCGTCCGGTTCGCGCGACGCCCGCCGGACGAACCGATGCCCTACGAAGAGGGCCAGTTCACGATCGCGCTGTCGGTCGGGACGCTCGAGCACGTCACCGACGAGGCGCGCGCCCTCGCGGACGTGCGGCGCGTGCTGGCGCCGGGCGGGCGCTTCCTGATCTATCACCTGCCGAACCGGCGGTCTTACATCGAGGCCATCGCGAAGCGCGCCGGGAAGTTCTACCACGAGCGCGCCTACACGCCAGCCTCCGCCACGGCGCTCCTCCAGGGTCACGGGTTCGCGGTGGAGCGGGTGACGCCGTATCACGTCCTCCCGCGGAGCTCGATCTCGCGGCTCGGGGCGATGAGGAGCTTCTCCGAGAAGCACTATCGAGGGATCGACGCGTTCGACGCGGCGCTCGCGAAGATCCCCCCGCTGTCCTTCTTCGTCACGGCGTTCACCATCCACGCGCGCCGGACGTAGCGAGCGCGGCCCCTTAGCGGCGCTTCGCTTGCCGCTCGGTCGCGAGCTTCCCGAGGACGTGGCGCACGTCGTCGGGCTCGACGGGATCGACGGTCAGCGCGAAGTACTGCTCCCGGAAGTAGGCGGTCTGCTCGTTGATCGTGGCCACGATGTTGTCGAGGATCTCGTCGGTCGGGTTCTCGAGCATGCCGTGCTCTTCGAGCAGCTCCATGATCGAGCCGCAGTAGGCCGTGATCGCGCGCTCGAGGTAGCCCTTCTTGGCGCGGCGCAGGCGCTTGAGGACCGAGCGGAAGTGCTCGCGGTGAGCGGAGGTCGGCGCGAGAGCATCGATCCAGGCAAGCTCGCCTTCCTCCTTGGTCAGACCGGAGATGTCGGGCGCCTCGAACTTGTCGGCGACGAACTCGCCGTCGGTCGCCGCGATCATCTTCCGCGCGGACTCCGCACGGACGGAGAGGACGTCCATCGCCACCTCGACCGGAACCTCGTGCTTGGCGGCGAGGCGCTTGGCGTGCTCCCAGGCCTTTCCGTCCGCGAGGTCCTGGTCGGGAACGCTCTTCGCCGCGTCCGTCTCCACGACGTCGCGCGCGCGCTCCAGGTACTTGTCGAGGAGCTCCTGGTACTTCGCTCCCGAGAGGTCGCGCAGGGACCCGAAGAGCTCCTCGGGCTCGCCCTCGGGCAGCGTGTTGGCCGCGAACAGGAATCCCATCTGCATGAGGCGCAGGAAGCCCATCTTCGTGGGCCGCCCGACGTAGGCGGGGAACACGCGCTTGACGAAGTCTCCCCACTTGGTCTCGAGCTCCTCCATCGTCATCGGTGGCGGGCCGGACGGCGGTGGCGGCGGAGGAGGAGGAGGCGGCTCCGGCGGGGCTGGGGGAGGGAGCGCCGCGAGGCGGGCCGAGACCTCTTCCCACACGAGATCGGCGGGGAGGCCGTGCTCGCCGATCAGATCCTTGGCGAGGGCACGGGCCGAGGCGGCGTCGCTCGGACCGCCGCCCGAGAGGATCACGCGCATCTTCTCGGCGGCGCGCGCCTCCTCGTCGGAGACGGCGTCGTCGAACATCGCGCCGCTCTTCTCGGCGTTCTCCTTCGTGAGCGTCGCGATCGTCTCGTCGAAGCGAGGCTGGTAGCGGGCGAAGATGTCGAGGAGCTGCACGAACGATTCCCTGCGGCGCGGCGCCTTCACCACCGCGAGGACGTCCTTCTGGAGCTCCTGCCAGGTCTCGGCGCGCTCCCGCAACGTCGGCAGGACGCGTTCGCCGACATGGGTGCCGCCGATGGACAGGTAGGGCATGCGGAAACGCCCATCTCCGTTGAGCTCCACGAGGTCCTTGAGCTTGAGACCGCCATAGGCCGCCTTGAAACGCTTCTGATCGGCCGAGGGGTCGGAGGTGTCGCCGGGCTTGCCGACGAACTGCGGCGGGTCGGGGAGCTCGATCCACTTCCTGGGCTCGGCCTTGGCGGCGAGGTAGAGGTAGCTCTTGAGCTCGTCGGCGTTGAGCTCGCTCATGAACCTCTCGAGCCACGCGGGGGACAGGGAGATGGGCATGGCGGCCGGGGGCGAGATTCTACCGCGCTCCGGCGAGCGCGGCGTCAACACGCTCGCGCACGACGGAGACGACGTCGGCGAGCGCGACCGCCTCCTTGGCTCCACCGCGGCGCGTCGTCAGCTCGACCTTGCCCTCCTTCAAGAGCCGCCCCGCCACCACGGAGAGCGGGAACCCGAGCAGCTCGGCGTCCTTGAAGAGCTGGCCGGCCGGCATGTCGCGATCCTCGAGCACGACGTCGACTCCGGCGGCGGCGAGGTCCCGGGCGATCCGATCCGCCACCTCGCGCGCCGCGAGATCCTTCCCACCGGGACAGATCACGATCGCCTGGAAGGGCGCGATCGCCATCGGCCAGACGATCCCCTTGTCGTCGTGGCTCTGCTCGACCGCCGCCTGGGCGACGCGTGTGATGCCGATGCCGTAGCAGCCCATGATGAACGGCTTCTCGGATCCATCCTCGTCGGCGAACTTCGCCGCCATCGACGTGCTGTACTTCGTGCCGAGCTTGAAGACGTGGCCCACCTCGATGCCGCGGCTCTCCACGAGCTGGGCGCCGCAGCGGACGCAGGGCTCCCCGGCCTGCGCGCGCCGGAGGTCCGCGGCGCGGGGAGCCGGGAAGTCCCTGCCGGCGTTGACGTCGAGCGCGTGCACGTCGACCTTGTTGACGCCGCAGAGGAAGTTCCGGCACGAGGCCACCGCCTCGTCGGCGATCGCGGCGACGCCTCCGGGCAAGCCGATCGGGCCCGCGAAGCCCTGCGGCGCTCCGGTCGCGCGCGCGATCTCGTCGTCGGTCGCGAGCCGCACCTTGAGCGCCCCGAGCGCGCTCTGGAGCTTCACGTCGTGGAGCTCCGTGTCGCCCCGCATCAGCACCGCCACCGACTCCTCGCGGTCGTGGAACGACGCCCGGTAGATGAGGGTCTTGACCATGCGCGACGCAGGCAGCGAGAAGAAGGCCGCCAGCTCGGCGACCGAGCGGACGTTCGGCGTGGGCTCCTCGTGGAGCGGCTTCTCGGCCTCTCCGGCGCCCGGCGCCGCCGCGAGCACCGAGCGCGCCTTCTCGACGTTGGCGGCGTACCGGCACCTGGGGCAGCTCAGGATCGCGTCCTCGCCCGATCCCGCGACCACCATGAACTCCTCCGATCCCGACCCGCCGATCGCGCCGGGATCCGCCTCGACGACGATGTGCTCGAGCCCCATCCGCGTGAACGCCGCGGAGTAGACCTCGCGCATCGCCTGGTAGCTCCGGTCGAGACCGGCCGCATCGCGATCGAAGGAATAGGCGTCCTTCATCAGGAACTCGCGGCCGCGCATCAGTCCGAAGCGCGGCCGGATCTCGTCGCGGAACTTGGTCTGCTGCTGGTAGAGGATGATCGGGAGCTCCTTGTAGGAGCGGACCGAGCGGCGCACGATGTCGGTGACGACCTCCTCGTGGGTGGGGCCGAGCGCCATGTCGGAGTCCTTGCGGTCCTTCAGGTGGAAGAGAAGCCCCTCGGCCACGTAGGCGCCCCACCGTCCCGATTCGTTCCAGAGCTCGCGGGGCTGAAGCACCGGCATGATGATCTCCGTCGCGCCACGCCGCTCGAGCTCCTCGCGCAGGATCGTCTCCACCTTGCGGATCACGCGCACCATCAGCGGTCCGTAGCTGTAGATGCCCGCCGCGGCGCGGTAGATGTAGCCGGCGCGGGCGAGCAGGCGGTGGCTCGGGATCTCCGCGTCCTTCGGATCGTCGCGCAGCGTGCGGATGAAGAGAGCGCTCGTACGGGCGGGCAACGTGTTCATGGGTCTCCTCGAAAAGCCCCCAAGCTTATGCGGTCAGGGCCGTGCGCGGCTCTCGATCGTCTGGCCGCGCCTCGGCTCGCCGCGCTCCACCTGCTGCCCGTCCGCGTCGTAGTCGCGGAAGCTCGCCGGAAGACCCTTGCCCCGGAAGGGCTCGGAGCTGTCCTGCAGGTGGTAGTGCAGGTGCGGCTCGCTCGAATGACCGCTGTTACCGCACAGCGCGATGGCCTGTCCCGCTTCACACGGTCGCCCACCTTGACCCTCACGCTTCCGTTCTGGAAGTGGCAGAGGAAGGAGAACTCGCCGTTTCCGTGATCGAGGACGACGTGGTTACCGAAGACCTGCTCCGCGTTCATCACGCCGGGGATGTTTTCCTTCACCCCGTCCTGCGCCGCGACCACGATGCCGTCGCCGGGGGCAAGGATGGGTTTGCCGTAGCAGAAGTAGTCCTCGTTCCTCGCGCCGTCGCCTGCGTGGGTCGACTTCGCCTTGGTCACGACGAAGTCGTACGCGAAGCGTTGATCGGGGGCCTGAGCGTGGTAGTTCTCGACGATGGTGCGGCCGCCCCAGAAGACGGTCCAGGGACCGTCGAAGGGCAAGCGGAGCGGGGTCTTCGTCGCGTACTCGAGGTGCATCGTCCGCGCCTCCTTCGGCGCGGGAACGATCAGGAAACCGGTGATCGTCCCCTTCGCATCGAACGACCACTGGACCAGCACGCGATCGAGCTTCTCGAAGCTCGCGAGACGCGAGTAGGTCTGGCCGTCCCGCATCGCATCGACCTGCTCGTCGAGCACGCTCCTCTCCGGTCCGAGCTCGCGCTCGACCTTGTCCCGAAACGCCGCGAGCCCGTTCGCTCCTCCGACCTGCTTGAGGAGCTCGGGAGTCGAGCTGTCGACGATCGGCTGGAGCCTGCGCTCGTAGAACGACGCCGTCGCGGCCCTTCCCTGCTGCTTCGCGTCCGGGAGATCGCCCCCCCGCCCCGGAGCCGGTGGAAGCGTCACGAGGACCATCGCGAGGACCGCGGCTCGGCGCACGAATGCCAGTATCTCGCGACGTCGAGTAATCTGGCGCCATGGACGACGACGCCCCACCGCCGAAGCGCTCGCGACGCACATGCCTTCTCGTGGTGCTGCCGGTGGGAGGGTGCCTCGTCGCCGTGCTCGCCTGCGTCGGCGTCTGCGGCCTCGCCGGCGGAGGCGCGTACTTCGGGATGACCAAGAGCGAGCCCGCGCGCATCGCTCTGGCGACCGCCCAGCGCAACCCCGACGTCGTCAAGGCGTTCGGCGGGAAGATCGAGGCGGGCCTCCTTCCGCAGGGCAGCATCCACGTCGAGAACGACGGCGGCAACGCCGACATCACGATCCCGATCTCCGGCCCGTCCGGGAAGGGCACGGTTCACGTCGTCGCGACGAAGTCGAGCGGCGCGTGGACGATCGACTCCCTCATCGTGGCGAAGCCCGACGCGAACCTGACCTGGGATCTCACCTCCGAGGCGCGGCCGTGAAGAGCGCTCTCCCCACCTCGGGCGTCGTCGGACGATGACCGCGCCTCGTCGGGTATGACGAGGGCGACCGGATGCCGTCCCGTCGCCGCATTCACGCGTTCCGGGCCGCGGCGATCTTACTGGGAACGCTCGCGGGGCTCGCCCTCGTCGAGGGCGGGGCGCGGGTCATCGTCGCCCTCCGATACCAGCGCGGCGCGATCCGGCCCACGCGAGCCAAGGGCGGGCACCTCGAGCTGCTGGACCTCCTGAGGCCGAGCCACGACTCGAGCCTCGTGTTCCTGCTCAAGCCGCATCTTCGAGGGACGTTCGCGGGCGTGAGCCTGGAGACCAACGACGCGGGATTCCGGGACCGCCCGCGCGCCGAGGAGAGGCCGGAGGGCGTCTTCCGCATCGCGATCCTCGGCGACTCGATCGCCTTCGGGTGGGGCGTGCCGGCGCAGGACCGTCTCTCGGATCGGCTGGAGAGCTTCCTCGGCGCCACCGCGCGCGCAGGCGCGCGCTACGAAGTGCCGAACTTCGCGGTGCCGGCCTACAACACGGTGCAGGAGGCGCGCCTGCTCGAGACCATCGTCGAGCGGTACCGCCCGCAGGTCGTGGTCGTCCAGCTCTGCTTCGACAACGACGCGAGGTTGCCGAATTTCATGGCGCGCCCTCCGAAGCTCTGGTCGCCGACCACCTGCTTCGCGTGCAATCTCCTTCGCGGACGGAATTTCAAGGGCGCCACGCCGAGCTGGGGGCTCTTCCGGGTGAAGGGCCTGTGGGAGAACCCCCCGCCCGAGCTCGCTCACCTCGCCGGCTGGGATCACCTCTGGGAGGCGATGGCGCGCATCGGAAGCGAAGCGCTAGGGGATCCGGGCCATCGGGGGCTCCTTCAAGAAAAACGTGTCAAGAGGAGAGAGATGGGAAGTCGCGGCCGAAGCTACCCGTTGACAAGTCAACATGATAATATATTGTTTAAATATGGACGTCAACCGACCCCTCCTCGCTCCGCCGCATCCGATCAAAAGACCCTCCCTACACTCGATCCTGAGAGGTGGTCCATGGCGTCACGGCAGCGAACCAAGGAACCCAAGGAACCGATCGGCGTGAGGCTCTCGCGGCTCCGTCGCGAGAGGGGCATCACCCAGGAAGAGCTGGCTCAGAAGCTCGGCCTTGCCCAGGCCAACATCTCGGACTACGAGCGCGGCGTCTATCCCTTCCGCGGCAGCGACCTGATCGTGAAGTGGAGCGCGGCGCTCGGCCTCAGCACCGATGAGACGCTCGGCGTCAAGCCATCGAGGGACGGCATGTCGCCGAAGGCGGCGCGCCTCGTGAAGCGCCTCGGGCGCGTCGCCGACCTTCCGCCGGGCGATCAGCGCGCCGTGCTCAAGTTCGTGGACGCCCTCGTCGCGAGCCGGGGGCTCAACGGCGACGGCCAGCACGCTACGAGGAAGCTCTCCTCCGCAACGAGGTAGTGGCGATGGACAAGGAATACATGGATGCGCTCCGGGCCGAGCAGCGTGCCTTCGACGCAAAGCTCCCCGAGCTCCTCGAGGAGCACCGCGGGGAGTTTGCCGTCTTCAAGGACGGCGCGGTCGTCGCGCTCTTCCCGTCCTACGCGGAGGCCTACGCGACAGCTCTGCGACGCTTCGGGCACGAGGCGCCGTTCCTGATCTCCGAGATCGCGGAGCAGACGACGGCGCCCATCTCGATCTCCTGGAACGCCGGGGTCCTGGTTGAGCCGTAAGGATCGCCAGCGGGCCAAGAAGGAGGCCGCCCGCAAGGAGCGCATCCGCCAGGAGAAGCACCAGAAGCGACTGGACGAGTCGAAGGAGCGTCAGGCGAGCGGCGCGGGAGCCCTCGCGCCCCCGAGCTTCATCGATCTCGTGTACGGTTCCGTGGACATGCTGCACGCCGTCGGCCCTCTGGTGCCCGCGGCGTGGACCATCCCCGCCGCTCTCGAGGAGACCTACAAGGAGAACGGCTCACCCGTCCCGTCCGCCGTTCACGGGTTCCTGCTCATCGACACGGGAGCCACGCGCACCTGCATCTCCCTGGAGGCCGCCGCCGAGCTCCACCTCAACGCCCGTCGCGTCATCCGTACCCATGGCGCCGGCGGGCTCACGGAAAACGCGATGTTCTGGGCGCGCCTCCAGATCGACATCGAGAACGCGCGCCGCGACGTGACGACCGCGGAGCTGGACCAAGAGGTCGCCGGCATCCCTGGCCTCGAAGCGAACTACGACCGCCGCGACGTGAAGTTCAGCAAGGGGCATGGCGTCGAGCCCACCACGAAGGTCCGCCTCATCGGCCTGCTCGGGCGCGACTTTCTCCGCCACGCGACCCTCATCTACGAGGGCTCCCAGGGGCACGTGCGCCTCTCCCTCGACCGGGAGTCGTTCCGGCCGAAGCCGCCCCAGGCGTAATCGTCATCCAACTTGCGGGTGCAGCGTGGGCTGGAGGAGTCCCATGCGAACTGCGCTCCATCACCGGGTGTCCACGACAGAACAAGACCCCTCGGCGCCGAGGCACGACCTTCGTGCCGCGGCGACCGCGAGGGGCTACGAGATCGCGATGGAGGTGGAGGAGACGGGTAGCGGCGCGCAAAACGACAGGCCGGGCCTTCAGAACGTCATGGCTGCCGCGCTGCGGGGGAGGATCGACGTCGTCATCGTCTGGAAGCTCGATCGCTTCGGGCGGTCGGCGCTCGATCTCCTGGTCTCGATTCGTCAGCTCGTCGACGCCGGCGCCCGCTTCGAGGCGATCAAGCAACGCCTCGTCGTCGATCCGCGCCGCGTCGACCCGACCGCCACGCTCATCCTCACCGTGCTCGCGGCGGTCGCCGCTTTCGAGCGCGACCTGATCCGGGAACGCACGCTGCTCGGCCTCGAGCGCGCGCGGCGCGCCGGGAAGCGCCTCGGTCGTCCGCCCCGCCTCGTCGATCCGGAGGACGTCGCCACCCTCCGCGCGCGGGCTTCTCCTGGCGGAGGCTCGCCGCCACCCTCCGGTGCAGCGTCGTCACCGCCCGGCGTGCGGCGTGTCAGAAAAGGGACCCCTGAAACGGGGTCCCGAAACCCGCGTCGGTCCTGGGGCGGGCGGGCGTGTCAGAAAAGGACCCTTTTCGCTCCGCCCCGCCTGCCGAGGACCTCTCCACCGGCGACGCCAGCCGGCATCAGTCGGAAGACGCCCCGACATTTTCTTGCCGAGGACATGCTAGCGCAATAGGGCATCCCACCCCAACAATGCCGAAGGCACGCTGAGCGCAAGCCCCGTCATGATGGCTCGATGCCTCCATCGGGTTCCATCCCTCCAGCCAGCGAGCAGCCCCAATGATATTGCACCTATTGGGGCAAGAAGCCCGAAGACGATTCCTAGCCGAAACATGGAGAACTGTATAGTGTTTCCGTCAAAGACCACAACACTTAAGAAGGGGCACAGCCACGTAAGGTTGCCAATCGCAAAGCCTAGCAGGCCATACATCCACTGGTGCCCATTCATTGGCATATCCGGGACGCCTGAATATAAAGCCTTCATCCTCGCTTTGGAGGTGGGCTTGTCTAGAACCAGCGTCCGTGTGTGCCCGGGCATCCGTTGCATTGAAGGAGCTGGTCCATGCCGCCGCCGCTCTTGTGACCGACTAGCCCCGACTTATGACCAAGCTCCTCCAAAATCGTGCAGCGCAGACTGCCGCACTTTACAGGGTCAAATGCATTTGGACTTATATGAATCCGGTCAGTCAAGCCGAGGTAGGTTAGGATTGGCGTTCGACCGCAGTTGTTGCCAAGGTTCGCGACAATTATTGGCGTGCCTCCGGCACCCCCACTGCCATTGATAAGATCCTTTAGTGAGCCCGCCCTGTCGTCGGCCATAGTCGAATCTGATCTACGGCGCCGTTAATCATTGCAGCTTCGCCCGCGCTGGTGCTCAACCCGGTTGGGTCATGCCACAGCGTGGGGTTCGCCGAAGCATAGCCATACCGCGTTTCCGCACGTCGTCCGGATCCCTACTCAGGAACCTACCGATTTCGGGGTCATACCAGCGAGCGCGATGGACCCCCGGGCGCCGAGGGTTTCGGCGCCCGGGTGTAGCCTCGATCAGTAGTACCCGATCGCGCCGGCGCTGACGGTCACGCCGTACTGCGACGTGAACGGCTGGAAGCCGGAGCCCGGAATCGCGGTGAGGGCCGTGCCGTTGTACGAGTAGCCGTTCGTGGTGGACGCGGCCGTGGCGTCGGGGCCGGCGCCAGCGACGAGCTCCCAGGTGCCGTCGCCGAGCAGGTCGCCGAGGCCGACGCGCCCGCCGTAGGACGTCGTGAACGGCGTGATGTCGAACCCGGACAGCTGCGCGATCGTCCCGTTGTCGTAGTTGAAGCCGCGGAACTGCGCCGGCCGGCCCGCACCCGCTCCCGGAGACGCTGCGATCTCCGCGAAGCCGTCGTTGTCGACGTCGCCGCCGGCGATCTGGGCGCCGTACTGGAGAACGGAGAAGGCGTTGAAGTTGATCTTCGCGATGGAGGTGAGGACCGACCCGTCGAAGTTCCAGCCGCGGACCTGCGGCGCGAACATGATGCCGGGTCCTGGACCCGTCAGGATCTCGCCGAAGGTGTCAGCATCGACGCTGCCGTCCTCGACGTTGACGCCGTACTTCAACGTGCCGTAGGCGAAGTAGCTGATCTTGCTGATCGCCGTCAGGATCGTGTTGTCGAAGTTCCACCCGCGTACGTGCGGGCCGAACACGGCACCGGGTCCCGGACCGGAGAGGATCTCGCCATACCCGTCGCCGTCGACGTCAGACCCTCCGGGGTTGGCGCCGTAGCGAAGCGTGCTGTAGGCAAAGAAGCTGATCTTCGCGATCGGCAGGCCCGTCCGTGCCCAGCCGCGGATGTGCGGTCCGTAGACGACGCCGGGGCCAGGACCGGTGACGATCTCGCCGTAGATGGCGCCGTTGACGTCCGCGCTCGAGACGTTGGTTCCGTACTGTCCGGAGCCGTAAGCCGTGAACGCGATCCCGCTCGGCGTGCCGTTACGCTTGTACACCGTGACGATGTTCCCGTTGGGCTGACCCAGACCCTGTCCGAGGATGTAGTCGACGGCCGGGGCGATGTCGATGGTGTAGGAGTTCACCGCCGTGCACAGCGCGGAATCCGACACCGTGACGTCGAAGGAGAAGCTCCCCGCCGCGGAGGGCGTGCCTGTGATCGCGCCGGTGCCGACTCCGAGGAGCAGCCCGGACGGAAGCGCGCCCGACGTGACGAACCAGGCATAGGGTGGCGTGCCGCCGTTCGCGGTCAACGTCTGCGAGTACGCGAGTCCCTCCGTGCCGTTGGGCAGCGTCGCCGGGCTGATCGTCATGCCGCACCCCGTCGTGACGGTGATCGTGTAGGCCTGGCTCGCGCTGCAGCCCGCGCTGTCCGTCGCCGTCACGGTGAAGCTGAAGTTCCCCGCAGCCGTCGGAGTGCCCGAGATGACCCCGGAGGCGGCGTTGAGCGCAAGGCCCGGCGGGAGTGCGCCGGCCGTGATCGCGTAGGTGTAGGGCGCCGTGCCGCCGCTCGCGGTGACCGTCTGGCTGTACGGGATCCCGACGAACCCGTTCGGCAGCGTGGCCGGCGAGATGCTCATTCCGGGGCAGTTGACGTTGATCGTGTAGGCCTGTCCGACGGTGCAACCGGCACTGTCGGTGGCGGTGACGGTGAAGCTGAACGAACCCGGAGTCGTCGGCGTCCCCGAGATGACGCCCGTGCCCGCGTTGAGCGCGAGGCCCGTCGGCAGAGCGCCGGCGGTCACCGCGTAGGTGTACGGGGCCGTACCGCCCGATGCCGTCACCGTCTGGCTGTAGGGAACGCCCAGGGTGGCGTTCGGCAGCGTCGCCGGCGAGATCGAGAGACCGGCACAGTCGATGGTCAGGCTGTAGGGCTGGCTCGCCGTGCAGCCATTCGCGTCGGTCGCGGTCACCGTGAAGTTGCTCGTACCCGCGGCGGTCGGTGTCCCGGAGATCACGCCCGTCGCGCCGTTCAGCGAGAGCCCGGCGGGAAGCGTTCCGGCGGTCACCGCGAACGTGTAGGGCGCCGTCCCACCGTTCGCAGTCACCGTCTGGCTGTACGGAACGCCGACGGTGCCGTTGGGCAAAGAGGCCGGCGAGATGGTGATCGTCGCGCACGAGATCACGACCGTGTAGGCCTGCGAGCCGGTGCAGCTATTGGCGTCCGTCGCGGTGATCGTGAAGTTGTAGGTTCCCGGAGTGGTCGGCGTGCCGGAGATGACTCCCGTCCCGCCATTGAGCGCGAGACCCGGAGGAAGCGCGCCGGCCGTGACGGCGAACGTGTAGGGTGCGGTCCCGCCCGACGCGCTCACGGTCTGGCTGTAGGGAACTCCCTGCGATCCGTTCGGCAGGGTGCCCGGGCTCACGGTGATGACCGCGCACGAGATGACGATCGAGTAGGCGCGGTTGCCGGTGCAGGAGTTGGCATCGGTCGCCGTGATGGTGAAGTTGAACGTCCCCGTTGCGGTCGGCGTACCCGAGATGACGCCCGTCGCTCCGTTCAGCGCAAGGCCCGGCGGCAGCGCGCCTGCGGTCACGGCGAACGTGTACGGGGCCGTGCCGCCGCTCCCGGTGACGGTCTGGCTGTACGGAACTCCCACGGCCCCGCCCGGCAAGGACGCGGGGTTGACGGTGATGGTCCCGCAGGGGCTCGAGATGGTGTAGGCGCGGGTGCCCGTGCAGCCGCTCGCATCCGTCGCCGTGATGGTGAAGTTGAACGATCCGGTCGTCGTCGGCGTACCCGAGATGACGCCGGTGGCCCCGTTCAGCGCGAGGCCCGGCGGAAGCGCTCCGGCCGTGATCGCGAACGTGTAGGGGGCCGCGCCGCCCGAAGCACTCAACGTCTGGCTGTAGGGCACGCCCACGGTCCCGTTCGGAAGCGACGCGGGGTTGACCGTGATGGTGCCGCAGTTGATGACGACCGAGTAGGCGCGCGAGCCCGTGCAGCCGAGGGAATCGGTCGCGGTGATGGTGAAGTTGAACGTGCCCGCCGTGGTCGGGGTTCCGGAGACGACGCCGGTGGCGGCGTTCAGCGCGAGGCCCGGCGGCAGCGCACCCGAGGTGACCGCGAAGGTATACGGAGCCGTGCCGCCGCTCCCGGTGACCGTCTGGCTGTAGGGAACGCCCTGGGTGCCGTTGGGCAGCGATGCCGGGTTGACGGTGATCGTCGGGCACGAGATCACCACCGTGTAGGCGCGGTTCCCGGTGCAGCTCGCGGCGTCCGTCGCGGTGATGGTGAAGTTGAACGTGCCCGCCGTGGTGGGGACGCCCGAGACCACGCCGGTCGCGGCGTTCAGGACCACACCGTTCGGCAGCGCGCCCGCGGTGACGGCGAACGTGTACGGAGCGGTTCCGCCCGACGCAGAGACCGTCTGGCTGTAGGCGACGCCGACCGTGCCGTTGGGAAGCGACGCCGGGTTGACCGTGATCGTGCCGCAGGATCCCCCCGGCGTGACGGTCACGCAGTTGCTGACGCGGCTGGGCGGGCATGCGGCGCTGGACTTGGCCTGGATCCGGTAGTAGTAGGTGAACCCGTTCACGGCGGTCGTGTCGGTGTAGGTCGTCGCGGCCGTGTTCGCGATGAGGATGAACCCCGCGTTGCAGCCGACCTCGTTACGCAGGACGTCGTACGAGGTGGCGCCGGCGATCGCGCCCCAGGTCAGGACGACCTGGTTGGGGCCGGGAGTGCCCACGAGAACCGGAGTGGCGAGCGCCGCGCACGCGCAGTTGTTGTCGGTGTTCACGTCGGTCGCGCAGCCGATCTGGTGGCGCCCGAGGGCCGCGAAGATGGCGCTCGCGTGCGGCGTGCCGTTGGCGAGGTTCCCGTCGCAGTCGTCCACCACGCGCAACACGCGGAACATGTGGGTGGCGCTGCAACTATTGTTGTTGTTGCACGCGAAGAAGAGCGCGCCCGCGGACGGACGGCTCGCGAACCAGAGCTTGTCGACCAGCGCCCAGGCGGAGTTCGCATCAAGACCCCAGGTGACGAGGTCGCGCGTGGCGAGATCGAAGATCGCCTCGGACGACGGCGCTGACTCGCAATGGACCTCGCGGCCGCACGGACCGCCGCCGCCGCCACAAAGCGCCTGGTCTGTCGCAGGCGTGTGCGGATTGCCGCTCTGGTGCTTCTGGTAGTCGTGATCGCGGACGCCCGTGCAGCTCAGGCAGGGGTCTCCGTAGCCGTTGCAGTTGCCGGACTGGAAGAAGCCGTTGCCGATGCAGGACACGTGGCCCTGGACCATCCAGCAGATGTCGGCATAGCTCTCACCCGAGCCGCCGGTCCCGCCGCCATCGTTCTGGTCCATACCGTGGCCCCACTCGTGGAGCGAGACGCCGGGCAGCTCGCCCGTGTTTCCGCAGCCGCCACCCGAGCGGAAGAAGTTCAGTGTCGAGCCGTTCCAGTAGGCGTTGCAGGTCTGGTTGAGGTTGACGTTCACGCCGAGCCGCGTGCCGAGCCATGCGTTCGCCGGAAGGTAGGCGCGGGCCTTCTCGCGGATGGCCTCGACGTTGAAGTACTGGGTGCGGCTGGAATGGGTGTTGCCGTTGCCACCGAAACCCGGCGTGGTGCAGTTGGTGCCGCCCGACGTGCCGAAATCGATGAGCCCCGACGCGTTCGCGTTGAGGCTCGCCGCGCCGCACGTGTCGTTCGTGTTGACGAACTGGCCGCTCATCGTGGAGGTCCCGACGTTGCCGGGGAACACGCCAGCGGCATCGGCATACGTGTTGTTCTGGTAATCGCAGTACGGATAAGGATGCGTCGACTCGGTCTGCGGCGCGTCCGTCGTGTAGGTTCCACCCTGGATCTGGCCGTACTGATTGACGTCCTTGAACGAGACGAGCTCGCCGGTGTGGGCGTCGATCCGGGCTTCCCACGTGCCCATCGTGCCGGCGCGGCGGAACGAGAGCACCCAGACCAGGCGGTAGACGACCGGCGCGGGCGATGCGACGTCCGTGACCGGGTACGCGGAAACCGGCATCACGACGAGCCTCCCGGGCTCCACCGCGACGTCGAGGCCGTTCGAGCGGCTGAGTGCGTTCACCATCGCCCACGCCTGCCCGAGGGTGACCGCCGGGGTCGGGTTCAAGTTGTGGATCGAGCCGCTGACGTAGTCCATGCCGAACTGGACCAGGTTGCCGTGGTTGAGACGGAAGATCACCTGGGCGTTCTCGACGGGGATGCCGTGGTATTTCCAGTTGAAGTGGATGTAGTAGAGGTAGTCGAGGATCGGGCCCGTTGCGACCTCGTTCACCGTGAGGTCGGCGCGATCCACTCCGAAGAGATCCGGATGGGCGGAGATGAAGGACAGCGCCTTCTCGACCATCACCTGACGCGGGACCAGGGGCGTCTCCTCGGCGCGTACCGCCACGCCGTGGTCGTAGTGCAGGAGCTGGTTACCTGCGCCGGCGATCCACGGGATGCCGCTGCCCTCGATCACGGCGGGATTGCCGGTCACCTGCTCGATCCACATCCTCCACGATCCACCCGTCTCGGTCTGGAACCTCCGGAACGCTTCGGTCTGAGGCGTCGGAAGCGCCACGTCGGCGTCGATCTGCGACGAGCCGATCCAGATCGCCGGATCTTCCATGACGAGATCGTCCAGGAGATCGTTTCCCTGCTTCGCCTGCTGGGCGAAGACGGGCAGCGTGAGTGTCGAGGCAAGGAGGATGGGGGTGATGGCGTGGAGGATGCGGCGGTGACTCATGGACACTCCTTGAGCGCTTCTGAGGACGGATCGACCGTGGTCGATCTTGGACTGGGGCGTGCGTGGCGTAGCTTGCCGTCCTCGATCCCGGCGAGGGCGGCGCACGGCTCTTCGGTTGCGGTTCGCGCGGTCCCGCGTCTCGCAGGACGGCAATCTCGGTATGACGCAACGCCTCGACGAATCAGGACGACTCCCTTTCGACCGACGGCACCGGTGCGCGCGAGCGCGGTTGGGTTTTCGAGCGAACCCGGACATCTTACTCCAGAGCGCTGATGGCTGCCATTTCTCACCGCGGCGCGTCAACGTTCACCCGACCGCAGCAGTCCGACGGACGTGAGGCCGAGCCGGCGGGCTTGCTCCTCGACGTCGCGGATCTCGCGCAAGAGCTTCTCTTCGCTGGCCAGGAGGCGTGCCACCGCGGCATGGGGGTCCTTCGTCCTGCGAGTCGCCGCGCGCGGGCGGCCCAGGGCGGCGAATGCGTCACGCGCCTCCGCGGCCCGCGCCGCCGGGAGGTCGTGTTCCTCGATCTCGGTCAGCCGCGCACGCAGCTTCCGATAGCGATCCGCGAGCCTCTTGACGCGGGCCCGCCGCTCCGGCGGCACCGGCTCCTCGGGGATCGCCTCGACGCAGGGGAGGCCGATGGAGAGGTTGCCGCGGGCGGCAGCCAGGTCCTGGTTGGTGTAAACCCTCGGATCCGCGGATGCGGACGTGATGACGGCGACGGCCCCCAGGACCGTCGAGACGGAGCTTCGCGTGGACATGGCTCACCTCGATGCACACTGCCGGTGGCAGGGCGCGAGAGGGGCGAAGCCGCGGCGATCCTACACGCTGTTGCGGGTTCGAGGCGAGGCGACCAGACGCCGCGTCAGCTCGCCGAGCGTGGCGATGGCCCGCTCCACCTCGGGCGACCAGTAGGCCGCGTTCAGGCGGATGAAGTTGTCGTATCCCTTCCGCGCGGAGAAGAGCGGGCCCGGCACGAGGGTGATGCCCGCCTCGAGAGCGCGGTCGAAGAGCGCAAGGGAGCTCACGGACGCTGGCAGCTCGACCCAAAGGACGTAACCGCCGGCTGGGCGCGTCACCTTGGTCCCCGGCGGGAAGTGATGGCCGATCGACCCGATCATCTGCCCCATCTGCCGCGCGTAGACGCGCCGGATGTGGCGCAGGTGGCGGTCGTAGCCGCCGTTCGCGAGGAAGTCGGCGAGCGCGTGCTGTGGAAGCGTCGGCGTCGCCACGTTCGTGACGAACTTCTGGCGCTCGACCTCTTCCTGGTAGCGTCCCGCGGACACCCATCCGACGCGGTACCCCGGCGCGAGCGTCTTCGAGAACGAGGAGCACAGGAGCACGAGCCCCTTCTTGTCGTAGGCCTTGAAGACCGGGGGCCGCTCGTTGTCGTGGCCGAGGTCGCCGAACGTGTCGTCCTCCACGAGGGGCACGTCGCGCTTGGCGAGGAACGCCACCAGCTCCCGCTTCGCATCGGGCGGCATGCAGCACCCGAGCGGGTTGCTGTAGCTCGACGCCACGAACACCGCCTTCACCGCCGTCGTCGCCATCACCTTCCTGAGGGCGTCGAGCCGGAGCCCCTCGCGCGGGTGGGTGGCGATCTCGACGGCCTTCACGCCCGCGAGCTCGATCGCCTGCAGCACGCCGAAGTACATGGGCGACTCGATCGCAACCGTGTCCCCTGGACGGCAGACCGTCCGTAGCGACAGCACCAGCGCCTCCTGCGCGCCGCAGGTGACGAGCACGTCGTCCGGAGCGACCGCGCAGCCCGACTCGAGCATCCGGCGCGCGATCTGGACGCGCAGCGAGGGTAGGCCGGGCGTCGGGCAGTAGTGGTTGCCGCAGGCCAGCAGGCGCCGCCCCGCGGCCGCGAGCGCGCGGTGGAGGCGCTCGTTGGGAAGGAGGTCAGGGCTCGGAGAAGCCGCCCCGAGCTGCACCAGGCCGGGCGCCCCCATCCCCCGCATCACCTTCATGACGAGCTCGTCGATCTTCACGAGCGACGGGCCGCCGCGAGGGCGTGTGACGTCCGGCTCCGCATGGAGGGGCCGGACGCGCACGTAGTAGCCCGACTGCGGGCGCGCCTCGATGAGGCCGCGATCCTCGAGAAGCCGGTACGCGGTGAGACAGGTCGTGATGCTGATCTCCTGCTGGTGCGAGAGGCGTCGCACCGAGGGGATGCGATCTCCCGGACGGAACGTCCCCTGCGCGATGAGCGCGGCGAGTTGCTGCGCCACCTTCTCGTAGAGGTTTCCGTCCGCGCCTTGGGCCGCCTCGACCATCTCGGGGCTCACACTGCGACTCTAGCGCCGCGGACCTCCGGAGGGCAGGCACACCTCGCGAGACGGCGGAAGAGCACAGTTTTTACGCTCACAGACTGTTATGGTAACAAACCGAAGACGCTGACACTGTTCTCTTCACCGTCCGGTCGCCACAATGGGCCGCGTCATGAAGAACGAGCTCTGCACCGAAGCGATCGCCTCCAGCGCGCTCCCGTACGCGAGCCCGGCGCCCGCGGACGCCGCCGGACTCGATCGGCGGATCCGCGTGGTCCTTGCGTTCCTCGCGATCTACGTGATCTGGGGCTCGACCTACCTCGCCATCCGCGTCGGGGTGGCCAGCGTACCGCCCTACGCCTTCGCGGCGAGCCGGTTCCTCGTCGCCGGAGCCGCGCTCTACGGATACCTGCGACTCACCGGAACCGCCGCTCCGGCGCCCGGCACGTGGCGGTCGGCGGCGATCGTCGGCGGCATGCTCCTGGCCGGCGGCAACGGCTTCGTGACGTGGGCCGAGCAGCGGGTCCCGTCCGGGCTCGCCGCGCTGGTGATCGCCACGGTGCCCCTCTGGATGAACCTCCTCGAGTGGCTCGCCTTCGGCGGCGCGCGCCCCGGCCGCGTGGCCACACTCGGGCTCCTCTCCGGGTTCGCGGGCGTCGGCCTCCTGGTGATGCCGCGTCACGGGACCCTCGCCATGGATCCGCGCGGCGTGGCGGCGCTGCTCGCGTCGGCGATCCTCTGGTCGACCGGGTCTCTTCTCTCGCGCCGGCTGCCGCTGCCCCGATCGCCGCTCATGGCGACCGCGATGGAGATGATCTCCGGCGGCGTCATCATGGCGGGCATCGCCATGACGCGCGGCGAGCCCGCCGCGATCGCGTGGTCCGCGATCCCTCGTGGCGCCGTGGCCGCGCTTCTCTACCTCGTCGTCTTCGGATCCCTCGTTGCCTTCAGCGCGTACGTGTGGCTCCTGCGGACGGTCCCCGCCGCCCACGTCGCAACCTACGCCTATGTCAACCCCGCGGTCGCGCTCGCGCTCGGGGTCCTGGCGGGCGACGGGCGCCTCGATCCGAGGACGCTCGTCGCTTCGGCCGTGATCCTGGGGTCGGTCGCGATTATCATCAAGGCGCCGCGAGCCGCCACCTCCGAGGAGAAAGCCCCATGAGCCGCACGAAGACCAAGAGCGACGTCAAGGGTTCCATCGCGATCGAGCGTGCCATCGGCACGAAGGAGCGGCCGGCCGACGAGGAGCTGGGCTTCGGGCGCGTCTTCACCGATCACATGCTGCTCATGGAGTACGAGCAGGGCCTCGGGTGGATCGAGCCGCGTATCGTCCCGTATCGCCCGCTCGAGCTCGATCCGGCGGCCGCCGCGTTCCATTACGGCCAGACGATGTTCGAGGGATTGAAGGCGTTCCGCGGCCACGACGACGTCGTCCGCCTCTTCCGCGTCCACGACCACTGCCGGCGTCTGGCATCCGGAGCACCGCGCCTCTGCATGCCGGTCGTCGATCCCCGGAAGCTCCACGACGCGATCCGATCGCTGGTCGGCCTCGACGCCGACTGGGCGCCGCGCACGCGCGGAACGGCCCTCTACATCCGGCCGACCCTGATCGCCACCGAGCCGTTCCTCGGCGTACGTCCCTCGTCGCGCTACCTCCTCTACATCATCCTGTCACCGGTGGGCCCCTACTACCCCGGCGGGCTCCATCCGCTGCGCATCTGGATCGAGGGCGAGTACGCGCGCGCCGCGCGCGGAGGCCTCGGTGCCGTGAAGGCGGGAGCCAACTACGGTGCGAGCCTGCTCGCCGCGCGCGAGGCGCAGGAGAACGGCTACGCCCAGGTGCTCTGGCAGGACGCCGCCGGGCAAGGCCATCTCGAGGAGATGGGCGTCATGAACCTGTTCGTCAAGATCGACGACACGCTCCTGACGCCGCCGCTCTCCGGCACGATCCTCCCCGGCGTGACGCGCGACTCCGTCCTGACGCTCGCGCGCGCGTGGGGTCTCGACGTGCGCGAGGAGCCCATCAAGCTCGACCGGCTGCTCGACGCGCACGCATCCGGGCGCCTCCAGGAGGTGTTCGGCTGCGGCACGGCGGCCGTGATCGCGCCGGTGGGTGAGCTCGGCAACACCGGGCGCTCGCTCACGGTCGCCGACGGCGAGGTGGGGCCGCTCTCGCGCCGGCTCTACGACGCGATCACCGCGATCCAGTACGCCGAGGCTCCCGACCCCTACGGCTGGACCGAGGTCGTCGCCTCCTAGCTCTCCCCCAGCGGGTTCCGTCTCCGGCATCGGCCGGCAGCGAATTCGCGCGCGAAACTTGCGCAAGGACACGGGGGGGTAGATCCGTCTCCACGAGGGTAGCGATCGCGGCACGGAGGTTGCGTTCCGGACGAGCCATGCGAGAAGAGTCGGGACGATCGCGCGCTCCTCTTGGGCTGACCGTCATCGAGCTCCTGCTGCTGCTCGGGGTGATCGCGGTCATCGCCGCGATCGTCCTGCCCAACCTGATGGCGTCGATCCAGCGCAGCCGGCAGAAGCGCACGATGAGCGACATGCGCTCCATCGGCACGGGCCTGGGAAGCTACCAGGTCGACTTCAAGGGCTACCCATCGGATCGGAACGGGATCGCGGGAGCCTCCCGCCTCCTCCATCCCGGCTACATCGTGAACCCTCCGACGAGGGATGCGTGGAGACACCGACTCCGCTACGAGGCACCGGCCGGCGCGGGGCCATTCGCCGTGAGCTACACGCTGACGTCGGCGGGCATGAACCTGAAGTTCGACGGCTACCAGCGCGAGCTATGCCGCTACTTCTCGTGCGACATCATCTACAACGACGGCCAGTTCGTGCAGTCGCCCGAGGGAATCAAGAAGGCGAGCGACATGCCGGTCCTGAGGCAGCTCGATCTCTCGACGCGCCGCCTCGACTCGCAGCTCGCCGACGCGACGTGGGCCAGGATCGGCGACCATCACCGAGGCAACGCGCGCCTCGGTCCCGGCAGCCGCGACCTGATGCGCGTCAAGGCCCCGTCCGCCTACGAGGGGATCGCGCTCGCGCGATGGTCGAAGCCCGCCATCGAGTCGCGCCTCGAGCGCACCCTTGCCGCCGACATGATGCGCGGCGAGTACCTGCTCCACTCCGAGATCCACCGCTGGTTCCTGGAGAAGACGCTCCCGGGCGACGTGGAGACGCTCGACGAACGGGTCTATGCCGAGCTCTTCCTCGCTCCGAGATCGGATCCCTGGAACGGGCTCGTACCGCGCCGCCGTCTTGAGGAGGTCCCATGAAGAACGTCGCCCTGGCCGTCGCGATCTCCTGGAGGTTAGCCGTGGCAAGCACGCTCCCGTCCGTCGAGGAGGCGGCGGTCGCGCCCGATCCCGTCGCGGCCCAGTCCGCGATCGCGGCGCTGCGCGCCCGCGGTCAGGAAGGGCTCGACGCGTTCTGGCGCGCTCACGAGCGCGATCTCTCCCGGCTCCGCGCCGGCGCGGTGCCCTCGTCGGAGGACGCCCGGCTGCTCCTGACGCTCGACGCCATCGCGCGTCAGAAGGATGCGCTCTACGCACGCCTCTTCTGGTACACCGATCTCGACGCCGCACGCGCCGCCGCGCGCGCGGGCGGCCGGCCGATCCTGTCGCTCCGGCTTCTCGGCAACCTCGACGAGGAGCTCTCCTGCGCCAACGGCCGCTTCTTCCGGACGATCCTCTACGCCGATCCTGAGGTGGCGGACGTCCTGCGCTCGTGCTTCGTGCTGCACTGGAAGTCGGTGCGCCCTGTCCCGAAGGTAACCATCGACTTCGGCGACGGACGCGTCCTGAAGCAGACGATCTCCGGAAACAGCGTCCACTACGTGCTCGATGCCGACGGCCAGCCGGTGGACGCGCTGCCGGGGGTCTATGCGCCGGGCGTCTTCCTGGAACGGCTGGAGCGCGCCGGCGAGATCGCCCGGCAGCTCGCGGGACTGCCGCGAGCCGACAAGGAGGCCCGCCTTCGCGAGTACCACGGGATGCGCCTCGCCGCGCTGGGGCGCGCCTGGAAGGACGAGATCCGGAAGCTCGCGAGAGAGGACGGGGAGCCGGAGGAGGCCGCGGTGACCATCGCCGCGCACACGATCGAGAGCGAGGAACGGCACGCCGCGATCGATGGCTGGTTCGCCACCGGCCCCGTGCCGGCGGACGCCGATGGCCTCAACGCGCGCGTGTCGGCGGAGCTCTACCTGGCCTCCATCGACGACCCATGGCTCGGCATGGCGAGCCGCGACGTCTACACGGCGCTTCCCGAGCCTTCCGCTGCGGCGCCGGGGAAGAGCGCCTCGGGGAGCGGCGATCGGCAGCGCACGCAGAGACGCTCCGTCGCATCCGCGCGGTAGTCCGCCGGATCGAAGGCCTGACCGCACGAGGGGCAGGATGGCCTCTCCCTGACCTTGCGCGATCGATCCACCCGGCGAAGCCATCGCACGATCTCGGAACCGCGGTAGAAGAGCGCGACCCCGGCCGCGACGTCGAGCAGCGTGCCGAGCGTGTCGAGGAGGACCGTGCCGCTCGGGGGACGCGTGCCCATCGCGTACGCGGCCACCTGGCCACCGATGGCGAGTAGCCCCGGCACGTGCGTCAAGACGAGCCAGAGTCCGAGCACGCTGAAGGCGAGGCGCTCGAGATCGTCGGCGCGGACCGGACCAGCATCCTCGCTTCCGTCCGGGAACGTGCGCGCCGCGAGGGTCCCGGCATTCCGTAGCAAGTAACCCGAGAGCACCATCAGGAACGCGAACGGCAAGACGTACGCCGAGATGACCAGCGCACGCTGCGCCCACGAGTCGGCCGCAACCTGGATCGTCCAGGCGATCCCGCTCAGGAGACCGATGGCGAAGATGAACGCGAGGAGCCCCACGACCGATACCGCGATCTCCGCCGCGTCCCTCGCGCGCATGTCCCGATCATCTCCCAGACGTCCCCCGGCAGCGAGCTCGGGCGCCGGCTCGGATAGGATGCGCTGATGCAGCCGCCCTGGGAACACCCCGACTGGTACGACCTCCACGACACGGCATGGACGGCCGGGAGCGAGCGCGAGCCCGAGCACTATCGCGAGCCTCGTCCTCTCCCTGCCTCCTCTCGAGGAGACGATCACCTGGTCGACGTCGGGGCCGGCACCGGGAAGCTCGCCGGGCTCGTGGTCGCGGCCTACCCCGAGATCGGCCGCGTCACGATGCTCGAGCCGAACGCGCCGAAGCTCGCGCGGGCCGTGGCGCGCCTGGGCAAGGTCCTGCCATCGGCTCGCGTACACAGCCGTCCCGTGGGGCTCGGTCCCGACACTCCCAGCGCCGCGGCCGCCCTCGACGTGCCGGCGACGATCGTCACGATCGGAAGCGTCTTCATGCCCATCATGGAGCTGCGCGGCGGGACGCTCGCGGACGGGCTCACCTGGCTCCACGCGAGCCTCCGCCAGATCCGGACGATGCTCGCGCCGGCGGGATGGATGTACGACGTCGAGACGCTCGCGGCGCCATGGGCGTCCGGAGGCGCGAGCGATCCGGTGCGCCGCCTGCGCCTCCCGGAGCTCGGCTCCGAGATGGAGCGGGCAGGGTTCGGATCCCTCGAGTGCGTCTACCGCTTCCGCGATCGCGTCGTCGTGAAGGCACAGCCCGCGTAGCCAGGGCGCTCATGGCGGACGAGCGCGTCATCCAGGCATCGGAGCGGCTGCAGGCCGCGGTGGCGTCGGCGAGCCGCGGGCTCGTCGAGCGCGAGGCGCTCGTCGAGATGGTCGCGCTCGCGGCGGTCGCGGGCGAGCACGTGCTCGTGATCGGGGCGCCCGGCACCGCCAAGAGCGAGGCGGTCCGCCGCTTCGCGGCCGCCCTCTCGGGGAAGTCCTACGAGTACCTCCTCGGACGCTTCACGGAGCCGTCGGAGATCTTCGGGCCGGTCGATCTCAAGAAGCTCCGCGACGGTCTGGTAGAGACGCAGACACGGGACATGCTGCCGGAGGCGGAGATCGCGTTCCTCGACGAGGTCTTCCAGGGATCGACGGCGATCCTGAACACCCTGCTCGGGATCCTGAACGACCGCGTGTTCCGCCGCGGCCACACGCTCGTCGCCTGCCCGCTGCGCGTCTGCGTCGGGGCGAGCAACGCGATACCCACGGACGAGACCCTCGCCGCGTTCGCCGATCGCTTCCTCGTGCGCGCGTTCCTCGATCCGCTTCCCGATCCGAGGCTCGAGGAGCTGCTCGCCGCGGGCTGGACGCTCGCCCATGGTGCGCCCACCGCGCTTGCGAGCGTCGCGGACCTGGACCTCTTGCGGGAGGCGGCGCTCGCCCTCGACCTCGGCCTCGTGCGCGGCGAGATCGCCCGCGGCATCCGCCTCCTGCGCGACGCGGGGATCGCCCTCTCCGATCGCCGCATCGTCAAGGTGCAGAAGCTCGTCGCGGCCGCGGCCGTACTCTCCGGCCGCGATGCCCCGACGGCCGCCGACCTCTGGCCCCTCGTGCTCGCGGTGCCCGGCCGCCAGGAGCAGATCCTCGCGAAGGACGCCTTGCGCCTCTTCCTCGAGGAGAGCGAGAGCAAGGCACTCCCTCGCGCGGCGGAGGAAGCGAGCGCGGGTCCCAGGGCGCGCGCCGCGCGGCTCGTCGACGTGGCGCGCGAGCTCTTCGACATCCCACCACCCGCAGACGGCGCCCCGTCGCTCCAGCGCGGATGGCGGCTCCGTCTCGAGGCGGTCGCCAGGGAGATCGACGCCGGGTTCGCGAGGGACCAGCTCCCCCCGGAGCTCGCATCCGTCCGCGAGCGCATCGTCGAGGCCCTGGGCGCCGCGCCCGCGTGGTGACCCGGTGGTTCCGGTTGCCTTCCTGCCGCGCGAGCCGCCGCTAGAGGTCCTCGGCGCCGCGTTCCCGGGACCAGCTGCCCGCGCCGCTGGACGACGGCTGCTCGAGCGCGACGACGACGCCCTGGCACGCCTCCGGGGAGTCGCGGGCGACGAGCTCCTCGTCCTCGTCGGAGACGCAGCGGATCTCCCGTGGGAGGACGGAGCCGTCTATCTCGGCCGCGATCCCCGGGCGCCCGCGCTCTACCTGCCGACGACGCTGGCTCCCTCGGTACCGGTGCGTCTCTTCGAGCGGGCGCTCCTGCGTCATGCCGCGCCTCTCGCGCCGCCGCTCGCGGTGCTCGCGCCCGCGACGGCCGTGGCATCCCTCGCGGGTGCTCGTCCCGTCGACCGGGCCGCGCTCCGCGCTTGGGTCCGTCCCTGATGGAGCTGCCGCCGGCGCTCGCGCCCTGGGCCCCGCGCCTTGCGATCTTCCCGCGAGAGCTCGCGCTCTCGCTCGGCCCGCTCGCCGCGCGCCTCGCGAGCGCCATCGGCCCCTTCCCCGCCCCGCGCACCGGAGAAGGTAGCGATCCCGACGGCTTCGACGGTCTCGCGCGACGCGGCTCCTACGAGCGGCTCCTGATCTCCGACTGGCTCCTCGCCGAGGAGGCGCCGGACGAGTTCCTGCGACGCGCCACGATGGGCGAGCACGGGTTCCTCCGTCTCGCGCACCGCGCCCCGGCCGCCTCACGCGGCACCATCGCGCTCTTCGACGCCGGGCCCGAGCAGATCGGCGCACCGCGCATCGCCCACATCGCCGCGCTGGTCGCCCTGGCCCGCAGGGCCGACGCCGCGGGTGCGACCTTCTCCTGGGGCGTGCTCCAGGACGAGGCCCGGGCGCTCCACGACGGCGTCACGCCGGAGAACGTCCGGCGACTCCTCGAGGCCCGCACCGCGCGCGAGGCCGGCGAGGGCGACGTCGAGGCCTGGGGGCGAGCACGACGGCCCGGCGACCGCGCTCCCGACGACCTCTGGATCGTGGGCGGACCGTGGTCCGCGAGGATCGGCGCGCCGCTTGCGGCGGCGCGCCTCGTCGTCCGCGAAGCCGCGGAGCCGGGAGCGCGAGCGCTCCACGCGACCGTCGCGCGCGCCGGCGAGACGCGCTCCGTCACGCTGCCGCTTCCCGGGCCGGCGGATGCGATCCGCCTCCTGCGCGATCCGTTCGACGCCGCGCCCGCGCCGGCGCTCCCGCTCTCCTCGGCCGCGCCCCACGCCGCGGTGGGCGGGCTCACCTTCGGCTACCGCGGCGTCAAGCTGTTTGCACGATCCGACGCCGGAGGCGTGCTCGTGTTCACGCTCCCGTCGTCGCCGCGCCACGCCGCGCAACCGCCCATCCAGGTTCTTCCTGGCGGAGGTGCCGTGGTGACCGCCGTTGGATGGACCGGCGGCGCGACGCTCGTCGTCATCGCCGGAGACAAGGTCGTGCTCCAGTTCCGCACGCGCCGCGGTGGGATCGGCAGCTCCCTGCCCTTCGACGCGGGGAAGGACGCGCCCACGCCGGGCACACCCGCCGGCCCGCTCTTCCCCTACCTGAAGCTCCACGCCTCGCCGGGCGAAGGCTTCCACTCCTACTTCCTCGACGGGAGCGGTGACCTCTATGGCCTCGCGGTGATCGACGGGCTCCGGGCCGCGCGCCTCGCGACGTCCGTGAAGGCGATCGCCCAGCTCTCGCTCGGGCAGGCGGCGATCGTCACCCACGCGAGCGAACGCTGGAGCATCGCCTCGATCGACGGCGGGAAGGCACCGAAGGCGCTCATCGACGTCCCGGGGCGCGGCGAGGCGTTCTTCGGCTTCCTCGGCGATGGGGAGCCTTCGAGCCACGGCGTGCTCGCGCTAGAGGAGGGACCGCGCGCGTTCCGCGTGCTCACGCGGACGGCGGACCGATCGCTCGTCGCTCCCACGGGGACCCGCGTCGTCGGAGTGATGCAGCAAGGCGGAGCCCCGGCGCTCCTCGTCCTCGAGGACGACGAGCGCACGCTGTCGGCCTTGGGAGCGCGGCGCGCCCAGCGGCTGCTACGCTCCGACCACCGCGTCCTCTCCGCCGCCTGCAGCACCTCGTCGAGCCACGTCGCGCTCCTGACCCAGGAGGGCGAGGTCCTCGTCTACGGGCTCAAGCGCGGGCGCATCCTCCTGCACTCCGCGGCGCCGCTCGCAAGGAAGGCCACCTGAGCGACGTTCGGCCTCGATCCCTCGTCTTCCAGGGAAGCGTGCTGGCCGCGGGCTACCTGATCCGCCGCGACCGCGCCGCGCGGATCCTCGAGCTCTGGTCGCCGGGCATGTCGGTGCTCGCGACCGGCGAGGAGCTCCTGGTGAAGCTCGCCTCGCCGGAGCGCACGCGCTGCGGCGACAGCCCGGGCACGCCGCTGTGCTCGCTCGAGGGCGGAGCGCCGCGACGTTCCCGGCACTCGATCGCGAGCGCGCTCTGCTCGGTGCCGGTCCCGGCGCGGTGGTCACCGTGGCGGCGGGCATCGCGACCGTCACGAGCCTGGTCTCGATGGCGCCGGTGGATCCTCGAGCTGGCTCGATCTCGACGGATGGATCCCGCTCGCGACCCGGTCCCTCGGCGCGGCCCCGCCCCCGCCCCGCGTCGCCGCCGCGCCCGAGGCGTTCGATCCGGCAAGGAAGCTCGGCCTACCCGCGCCGTCGCCAGAGCGCGACGCGATCGCCCGGGCGCTCTCCGAGCCGCGCACCGCGGCGGCGAGGGGCGGGACGAGGTCCCTGGTGCAGCGGATGCTCCAGTGGCTCGGCCGCCGTGTCCCCGCCCCGACCGCGCCGGCGCCTCCACAGGCGCCGCGCGCCCTGCCCGCGTGGTTCTACAAGCTCCTCCAGACGACCCGCCTGGCCGAGGAGATCGGCCGGCGGCAGGCGGAGTACCTCGTGCGCATGCTCTCCATGTTCGACGAGGGCGACCTCGAGAGCGCGCTGCGCCACGCGATCCCGCTCGGCAAGGGCGATGCACCGGGGCCGCCCGCGCTCGGGACGCCGCGCCCGCGCGACGGCCTCTCGATCTCCCTCGCGCCGAGCCGCGGCGCAGCGTCCATCGGGCTGTCGCCCGATCTCCACGAGCTCCTGCGCGCTCGTTACCGCGCGGCATTCGAGCGATTGAAGTCCCAGGGCAAGGTGGAGGAGGCCGCCTTCGTGCTCGCGGAGCTCTTGCAGGCCACCGAGGAGGCGGTGCTCTACCTGGAACAGTCCGGGCGTCTCGCGCTCGCTGCCGAGCTCGCCGAAGCGCGTGGACTTCCGCCGGGCCTCGTCGTGCGCCAGTGGATCCTGGCGGGCGACCGCGACCGCGCCGTCAAGGTGGCGCGCCGCGAGGGCGCCTTCGCGGACGCCGTGGTTCGCCTGGAGCGCGGCCACCCGGCGGTCGCCCAGGTGCTGCGCATGCTCTGGGCCGAGCACCTCGCCGATGCCGGCGATTACGCCGCTGCCGTGGAGGTCGCCTGGGCGGTCCCCGAGGCGCGGGCGCTGACGCTCTCCTGGATGGACCTCGCGATCGACGCCGGTGGACCCGCGTCCGGCCGCATGCTCGCCCGCAAGGTCGCCCTCCTGCCGGAGTCTCATGACGCGCTGCGGCCAAGGTGCGTGGCGCTCCTCGAGGACAGGGAGCCCGAGAACGCGGAGGTGCGCTGGGCCTTCGCCCGCGCCCTCACGGGCCAGGCCGCGAGCGACGCGACCCGCCCGCTGGCGCGCCTCTCCGTACGGGCGCTGCTGCGCGACGCGCCGCAGCTCCACGGCCGCTTCACGGGCCACGACCTCAGGACGCTTCTCACCCACGCCGACGACGGGCCGCTGCGCGTCGACGCCCCGGAGATCCCGGTGGCTCCCACGGCCGGGCGCGGCATGCTGCGCCTCGAGATCGGCCCCGCCGACACGGGCAACGTCTCCGTCCATGACGCGGCGCTCCTTCCGAGCGGGCGCGTCGTCGCGGCGCTGGGAGAGGCGGGCGCCCGCCTCATGACGCGCGACGGCCGGATCGTGACGCAGCTCTCCGAGCCCGCGTCGAAGCTCGTCGTCTCCGACCGGGGCGATCGCGCCATCGCGCTCGCGCCGCGCGGCGAGGTCTCGCGCCTCTCGATCCTCGACTTCGCCGCGCAGAAGGCCAGGCCCTGGTGCGACGCGCGGCTCACGGCGATCGCGGCCGACTACGACGGCGCGGCGTGGATGGTCGCCATCGACCGCGAGGTCGTCGCCCTCGACGCGACCGCCCCGCACCTCGAGGCTCTGTGGCACAACCCCGACCTGCCGGAGCCGGTGATCGCCATCGCGAGGAGCCAGACGTCGTGCGCGCTCCTGACCGGGAGCTGGGGTCTCGATCTCTTCCGCTACGAGCTGCCCCGCTTCCTCCTGAGGCGACGGGTCGACATCGACAAGGGATTCCCCGGAGACGCCGCGATGGCGCGCATCCACGCCCTCCATCCGGACGGCGCGTGGCTCGACATGTCGCCGTGGGCGGAAATGGTCGAGCGGCGTCCCCACGCGCTGCCGGTGGCGGCTCGCCTCTGGCAGGAGGACGTCGGCACGCGGATCGTGTTCCCCCTTCCCGGGGAGGAGTCGCCTCTCGCCGCCCTCGTCACGGCGAGGACCCTCGCGCTCGCCACGCGCGCGTCCTGGACGAGCGCGGCCGGCGTGCGCGTCACGACGGTCGATCGCCAGAGCCTCGCCGTCACCGGGGAGATCCGCCTCGCCCGCGCCGCGGCGATCTCTCTTCGCGCGCGCGACGAGGTGCTGACGATCGCCGACGACCTCGGCCGCCTGCTGGCGATCGATCTCGATAGCGGTCGGATCCTGCGCGATCTGCGGGTGCGCGCGTAGCGCCGCCGCTTCGCCCCCGCCGCACGGATCAACGGAAGTCCGCGGTCGAGATCAAGAGGAAGAACCCGCCGCAGCCGGTCGAGATGAGCGACGCGAGGGCGCCCGCGAGGAGCGAGCCGAGCAGGGTGCCGATGGCCAGCGATCGTTCCATCTTGCGCCACGCGAGCCAGAGAAGCGGCCCCAGGTACAACCACTGCCAGAGGCCGAACGAGGCGATGAACCAGAGGAACGCGGTGCTCTGACTCTGGATCTGCATCCCGAAGGCGAAGGCGCCGCCGACGAACATCGTCGCGAGCATGAACGTCAGGCCGAAGCCCGAGATCAGGCCGAAGAGGATCTTGAGCGCGGAGATCTCGCCGGTCTGGCTCATGCGGTTGCGATGGCGCGGCGGATCGGGCCGAGGCGCGTCGCCTCGAGGTCGTCGCGGTAGAAGAGATTGTACGTGTCGAACGGGATGAGGCGGCCGTCCGGATGGACGATGTGGACGCAGGTCTTCTTCACCGAGCGCACCTCGAGGCTGTGGGCGTCCAGGAACTGGACGATGAGCACGCGGAAGACGTTCTCGTAGCCCAGGCCGCCGGGCACCTCGACCCTGGGGAGGCAACAGAGGAGATCGCCCAGGCTCGCGGCCGACGAGCCGGGCGAGTGCGCCGCCGAGAAGAGCCGGAAGACCGCGTCACGGAGCGCCGGGTCGCGCTCGTAGGCGATGGAGCTCCGTCCGGCGCCCACGAGGATGGAAGGATCGATGAGCCCGGTCAGCGGGACGATCGTGCCCGCGCCCTTGAGCGCGTATCCCATGGCGAGGCAGTCGGGATGGCAGGGCACGGGGATCAGGTCCTCGTCCCGGAAGAGGGCCGTCTGATCGAGGAGCTTGCGGCGTACCTCGGTGAGCGTCAGCCGCTGGGTCGCCGGATCGAAGCCATCGCAGCGGCCGGCGTGCTGCACGGGCTGGAGCGTGACGCCCCGGATGCAGCGCATCGCGGCGGCGCGCTCGACGATGCGGCCGAGCTCCCCGTCGTTGACCCCGCGCGCGACGGTGACCACGAGTGTGGTCGAGATCTCGAGCGCGTCGAGCCGCGCGAGCGCCTTCTCGTGGACCGCGCGAAGGTCCGCGCCGCGCAGCGCCACGAGGGCATCGCGCTCGAACGAGTCCATCTGGAGGTAGACCTCGAAGCCACGGCCGTATCCGGCGAGGCGCTCGGCGAACGCGGCCTCCTCCGCGATGCGCACGCCGTTGGTGTTCACCATCAGGTGGCGTACCGGACGGGAGCGGGCCGCGTCGAGGATGGCGAAGAAGTCGGGGTGCAGCGTCGGCTCTCCGCCCGAGATCTGCACGACGTCGGGCTCGCGCTCGTTGGCGACGATCGCATCCAGCATCGCCTCGATCTCTCCGAGCGTGCGGTAGCGCGGACGCTCGGGGCCGCTGCCCGCGTAGCAGACGGGACAGCGGAGGTTGCAGTGATCGGTCACCTCGACGAGGGTGAGGCACGAGTGCTGCTCGTGATCGGGACAGAGGCCGCAGTCGAAGGGGCAGCCCCAGCGCACCTCGGTGTTGAAGCGGGCCGGCATCTCCGCGGGCTTCAGGAAGAGCTCGCGCGCCCGGCGGTAGTAGGCAGCGTCGTCCGCGAGAAGGACCTTCTCCGCGCCGTGCTCCGGGCATCGCTTCGTCAGGAAGACGCGCTCGCCTTCGATGAGGACCTTGCCCTCGGCCTTCCGGTAGCACACCGAGCAGATCGAGATGGCCGCGTCGTAGTAGACGTAGGGTCGCACGCGAGGTCCGCCGCCGGCCATCAGGGGATGTTAGCGCGCGGAGCCAGGACGCGCCGGATGTCCCTGCCGTAATAGAGGAGCCCGAGGACGCAGGCCGCCTGGATGCCGGTGAGCCCGAGGTAGGTGCCGCGATCGGGCTTGATGGCGTCGACGAGGAGCCGGAACGACAGGTACAGGATCATGAAGGCGCGGAAGAGATCGCCCGGACGCTCCATGCGCGGGCGAAGGCAAGCGCACAGGACGGCGAGCGCGCCGAGGAACGCGATCTCGTAGAGCTGCGTCGGATGGCGGGGCACGCCGTCCCCGAAGTCGACGCCCCACGGAAGATCCGTGGCGACGCCGTGCGTGCGATCGGGCAGGCCGGACAGGAAGCACCCGACGCGCCCGATGGCCATGCCGAGGCACAGCGGGAAGACGAAGAGGTCGCCCGTCGATCGCCGCTCCCCGACGATCTTCTTCGCGATCTCGACGCCAAGGACGCCGCCCAGGAGCCCGTCCACGATCGACTTTCCACCCATCAACCAGACCGGATCCGAGAGATGCGCGAGCGTGTCCGCGGGGACCTCTAGCAGGTAGAGGAGCTTGCTTCCGGCGACGGCTCCGAGCGCGGCCCCCGCATGCGCCGCGTAGCGGGACACCATGGGGATCGGATCCCCGATCCTCCGCCGCAGCACGCGCAGGAGCTGGAACCCCGCGGCGTAGCCCAGCGCCTCGAAGACGAGATGGGGCGGCAGCCGGAAACGCCCGACCGGGATCCCCACGGGAAACGGAATCAACGATCGTGCCGGACGATCTGCGCGTGGATCTCGCGCGCGTCGGGGGCTCCCAGGATCCCGTCTTTCACTCCCGGCGTGCGCAGCAGCCCCGAGATCCGCGCCAGGATCTGGAGGTGCCGCCACGGATCCTCCTCCGGGGACGCGAGCAGGAACACGATATGGACGGGGTTGCCGTCCAGCGCGCGGTAGTCGACGCCGCCGGCCGAGCGCCCGACCGCGATCGCCACCCGCGTGACGTCGTGCGCCCAGGCGTGGGGGATCGCGATGCCTCCTCCGAGCCCCGTCGACATGATCTCCTCGCGCTGCTCGAGGCCGGCGAGGAGCTCGCTGCCCTTCCCCGCGACGGCGCCCGAGCGCACGAGCACGGCCACCATCTCTCCCAGGACCGCGCGCAGCGTCGAGTCCCGGAGCGCCGGCAGGATGGTGGCCTCCGAGACGAACTCGCCGAGATGGACCATGCGCCGATCTTACGAGGGCGCCGACGCGCCGACGAGGTCGGTGGCGATCTTGGTCCACACATCGGAGGGAGCAGGGATCCCGGGCGCCGTGAGCGTCATGAGCTCGTTGTCGGGATCCGAGTCTCGCCGCGCCGCGAGGCCGAGCTCGACGTCCGCGGTCCCCCGCGCGCCCGGTGCCGCCGCGGGGAGCGCGACCGTGCCGGGAGCCGCCGCGGCGAGATCGCTCGCGGAGATCGAGAACGCTCCCTCCGGCACGCCCGACATCGCCATCCTGCGGATCACCGCCGAGAGCGCCGCCATCGCCACGCCGACACGCTCGCGCGGCACTCCCTCCGCGACGAGATCCGGAACGCCGACGCGCCGTCCGCCGAACGTGGCGATGCGATAGGCATCGTCCACCGGGAGGACGCCGAACGAGAGTTGCTCGTCCGCGCCGGGCGGGGCCAGGGGAGCCACGATCGGTACGTCGTCCGCGCGCCAGAGCTTCAAGGTGTCCGGGTCGAAGACGAGGCCCGAGAGCTCGTGACCAAGCGTCCGTGCGACCTCGTGGGCCGCGGCGAGCGTGACGAAGGGCGGTCCCGGCTCGCCGCGCACGACCAGCATCACGACGCGCGGCATCTTCTCGAGCCGCGTCCGGTCCGCCTCCCCGGCGCCGCCGGCGGGAAAGCAGAAGGCCGGAGGGGGCAAGTCGTGGGTCAGCGCCATCGTCACCGAGAGCGAGTCCGGCGTCGCGAGGAGCTCGCGGACGGCGCTGCACGGGGAGAGGGCGCAGGAGGACGCCACGCGGCCGGTCAGCCCGTGCGGTTCCACGAGCGGAGCCGCGACGTCCCCTTCCTTCTCGGTGTAGATCGCGAAGGTGATCTCCACCAGCTTGGCCTTCCTGTGCCCGGGTGCGCGCGGCGGCGGCGCCGCCTGCGTGCCTTGCGGCGCCTCGACGGGCTCCGCACCGTGGCACGCGACGAGGAAAAGGAGGAAGATCCCGGCGAGGGTCCGTTCAACCATCCTTCTCATTCTCCTGTCGAATGTTGTGAGCCCGAGGGAAGACGGCATCCCCGAATCGAGAGGTCCTGAAGGTCATGAGAAAAGTCACCATCATCCCGCTAGTTTCCATGTTCGTCGCCGGCGGCCTCGCTCTGGCCGGCGCCGGAGGCGGCAAGCCCCACAAGGGCGCGCCGACGTCGGTGGACCGGATCCACCACCAGATCGCCGCGAAGATGCTCTTCGACGGCCTGAAGCTGACGGCCGATCAGAAGACCGCGCTGTCGGCGAAGCTCGACGAGATCCGCACCGCGCACGAGTCGAGGATGCAGGACCGGCCTGGAGACGACCCGGAGCTCGTCGCGGCGATGACCGCCGCGCGGGACGAGGTCTACGCGACCGGCCGGATCTCCGATGCGACGAAGCAGAAGCTCGTCGATCTCCACCAGGCCCACAGGCAGAGCCGCGAAGCCGCACGCGACGCGGGCGGGCGGCCTGACTTCAAGGCCGACATCGAGAAGATCCTCACGCCGGAGCAGGTGGAGTACTTCAAGAGCTTCAACCCGATGAAGGAGCTCGGATTCGGTCGCGAGGGCGAGAATGGCGGAGACCACGACGCTGGCTTCCACCCCGATCGCGCCCGCCACGGCGACGGCATGCCGCCGATCGTCGACCGCATCCGCACGATGTCCGACGAGGACTATGCGGCCAAGAAGCAGGAGCTCCTGGACCGCGTGAAGAAGCACCTCGAGGCGAAGGGCGATGCGGACGCACAGGCGCAGATCGACAAGCTCGGCGCCCAGCTCGAGATCGTCAGGAACGGGACGCCCGAGGACGTCGCGAAGCTGAAGGGCGAATTCGCGCTGCCGTTGATCCTCGGCGAGGCGGGCCGCCGCGAGATGGGCCGCCGGCACGAGATGGAGCTTCATGTGAAGCTCCTCCTCTCGCCCGAGTTCCAGGCGCTGCTCCAGGGCAAGGATCCCAGGAACCTGCCGGCCGCCGACGGGCAGTTCTAGGACCACCGGCAAGCAAGCGGTGTCGAAAGGGAGCGCGGCCTTCGCGCTCCCTTTTCCTTTGGAGGGCGGGGGCCTGTCCCCGCCGATCACTATACTGATCCCCAGTGGACAAGAAGACCGGCGGGCAGGTGCTGGCGAAGACCCGGACGAAGACGGCGAAGCCGCCGCTCTACAAGGTCATCCTCCACAACGACGACTACACCACGATGGACTTCGTGGTGCTCGTCCTCGAGAACATCTTCGACAAGTCGCCCGCGGAGGCGCACCGCATCATGATGCACGTCCACCTCCAGGGCTCGGGGCTCTGCGGCGCCTACCCTCACGAGATCGCCGAGACCAAGCTCGCAACCGTCCACGCGGCCGCCCGGCACGCGGGCTTTCCCCTGCGGGCCACGATGGAGGAGCAGTAGTGTTCAGCCCCGCGCTCGACATGGTGCTGACCGTCGCGCTCCGGGAAGCGGTCGCGCGCCGCCACGCCCACCTGACTCTCGAGCACCTGCTCTACGCGATCGCCAACGATCCCACGGGCGAGCGCATCCTGATGGCCTGCGGCGGCGACGTCGCGCAGATCAGGAAGGACCTCCAGGCCTATCTCGAGGAGCAGCTCGAGCGCCTCCCCGCCGCGTCGCGCAAGGAGCCGGCGCAGACGCTCGCGTTCCAGAACGTGCTTCGCACCGCGGTGCTGCACGTGCACAGCTCCGGTCGCGAGGAGGCCGAGGCGGGCGACGTCCTCGCCGCCATCCTCCAGCAGCCGAAGTCCTACGCCATGCAGGTGCTCGATGGGCAAGGGATCCGGCGGCTCGACGTGCTCAACTTCATCAGCCACGGCATCTCCAAGGTGCCGCTCACGGAGAACGGGAGCGCCGAGGAGCGGGGACACGTCCACGCGGATGGGGAGGACGGCCGCAGCGGAAAGCGCGACGCGCTCACGAGCTACACCGTGAACCTCACCGGGCTCGCGCGCGCAGGGTCGCTCGATCCCCTCGTCGGCAGGGAGCCCGAGCTCGAGCGCACTCTCCAGGTTCTCTGCCGGCGGCGCAAGAACAACCCGGTCTTCGTCGGCGATCCCGGCGTCGGCAAGACGGCGCTCGCCGAGGGTCTGGCCCAGCGCATCGTCGAAGGAACGGTGCCCGAGCTCCTGAAGGACGCCGAGATCTTCGCGCTCGACTCGGGGGCTCTCCTCGCCGGGACGCGCTTCCGCGGCGACTTCGAGGAGCGGTTCGAGGAGGTCATCGCCGCGCTGCGGGCCAAGCCGAAGCCGATCCTGTTCATCGACGAGGTCCACACGATGGTGGGCGCCGGCGCGACGACCGGCGGCACGATGGATCTCGCGAACCTCCTGAAGCCGGTGCTGACGGCCGGCGATCTTCGCGTCATCGGATCGACCACGTTCGAGGAGTACAAGCACATCGAGCGGGACCGCGCTCTCGCCCGCAGGCTCCAGAAGATCAACGTCGTCGAGCCGACGCTCCCCGAGACGGTCCAGATCTGCAAGGGGCTGAAGTCGCGCTACGAGGCCCACCACGGCATCACCTACACCGACGGCGCCCTCGAGGCGGCGGCCCGGCTCGCGCAACGCCACCTGCGCGACTCGCGCCTGCCCGACAGCGCCATCGACGTGCTCGACGAGGCGGGCGCGATGCTGAAGGTCTCGCCGTCCGATCCTCCCGTCACGGTCATCGACGTCCCGGAGGTCGAGCGCATCATCGCGAAGATGGCGCGCATCCCCGACCGCCAGGCGAGCCTCTCGGACAAGTCGCGGCTCAAGACCCTCGAAGAATCGCTCCAGCGCGTGGTGTTCGGCCAGGAGGCCGCGGTGCACCAGGTGTCGCAGGCCATCAAGCGGAGCCGCGCGGGCCTCGGCCAGCCCAGCCGCCCCGCGGGATGCTTCCTCTTCACCGGTCCGACGGGCGTCGGCAAGACGGAGCTCGCGCGCCAGCTGGCGCTCCACCTAGGCAACGAGCTCCACCGCTACGACATGAGCGAGTACATGGAGAAGCACGCCGTGAGCCGCCTCATCGGCGCGCCACCCGGCTACGTCGGCTTCGAGCAGGGCGGGCTGCTCGTCGATGCCGTGCGCCAGCACCCCCACAGCGTCGTGCTGCTCGACGAGATCGAGAAGGCGCATCCCGATCTCTTCAACATCCTCCTGCAGGTGATGGACCACGCGACCTTGACCGACAACAACGGCAAGAAGGCCGACTTCCGGCAGGTCGTCCTGATCATGACCAGCAACGTCGGCTCGCGGGAGATGGCGGCGGCCTCCATCGGGTTCTCCGAGGATCGCAAGGACGCCGCGAAGAGCCGCGGCAAGACGGCCGTCGAGAGGATGTTCAGCCCCGAGTTCCGGAACCGCCTCGATGCGATCGTCACGTTCTCCGCGCTCTCTCCCGGAGTCATGGAGACGATCGTGGAGAAGTTCATCCTCGAGCTCGAGGCGCAGCTCGAGGAACGGCGGGTCGCCATCACGCTGTCGCCCGAAGCGCGCGCCTACCTCGGCAAGAAGGGCTACGACCCCGTGTACGGCGCCCGGCCGCTGGCACGCGTCATCCAGACCGAGGTGCGCGACCCGCTGACCGACGAGCTCCTGTTCGGGAAGCTCGAGAACGGCGGCACGGTCACGATCGGTCTCGACGAGAGCGGGGAGAAGCTCTCCTTCTCCTGCGAGCCCGAGCCGGCGCCCGTCGCGTGATCAGCCGGGCGCTCGCGCTCCTCGCGATCGCGCTCCTGCCACCCTGCCTGCGGGCGCAGGACGCGGCTGTCTGGATCGCTGCCGTCGTCCAGGACGCGACGGACGGCGCGGCGGGCCGGGTGGTCCTGGAGCCGATCGCCCAGTGCGACACTCGGGGCTGCAAGACGTCGTGGCCCGAACCGGTCGAGGAGGCGAGCGAGAAGATCGCGCGGCTCGAGCAGATCCCTGCGCGGTGGCTCGCGCCTTCGGGAAAGCTCCCCCGCGAGTGGACCCTCGTCATGCCAGGGAGCGCTCCGCGTACGTTCGGTCTCAAGGCGCCCACCGTCGTGCAGGCCGGGTGCGTCGAGAAGTGGGGCATCGTCACCGACCTCCCGCCGATCAAGCCGGCGGGCGAGATGTTCGAGGCCATGGCGTTCAGCCAGAAGGTCGATGCGATCCCGGCGGTTCCCGTCGTGGCGACCTCGCCCGAAGGCGAGGCCGTGCTCGCTTCGATCGCGCGGAGCTTCGACGGCCACGAGCGAGCGGCGCTCCTCGCGGCGGCGGCCGGAAAGGAACCCCTGACGCTCCAGGGGATCCCGGCCGACGCCGAAGCGCGCGCGAAAGAGGCGCTCGTCCTGGAGATGGCCTCGCGCGTCGATCTTCCGGGTGGCGAGGCGCTCGTCGCGTTCCGCGCCGCCCGCACCTACCATCGCGGCAGCGAGGAGACACGCGGGCCGGACACGACGCTCTTGCAGGGCTGGATGCGGCGTGCAAAGGACGGGTCGCTACGCATCGTGGATCACCACGTCGACCTGACCGATGGCGACCGCGTCGACGTCGCCGAGGTCGAACCTCTCCTGTCGTTCGAGCTGTACGGCAAGAGGCTCGTCGTCGCGGAGACGACGTTCTACGAAGCCGCGGCCTACGCGATCCTCGAGGTGGGCCCCGAGGCGCCGAAGAGCCTGATCGACGTCTCGTCCGGAGGCTGCTGATGAACCCGGGCACACCCGAAATGCGTATATTACGGATCGAGAGTTAGAGGTCTCGGCACGATGGAGTCGAATCTTCTCGGTCTCGGTCTTGCGTGGCTCGCCGGCGAGGGGGCGCAGATGCTCCTCCTCTCGCTGGGCCTCCTGATGCTGTCGCTCGAGGTCCACCTTCCGGGCGCGATCGCACCGGCCATCATCGGCAGCGCTGCGCTCGGGCTCGCGGTGGGCGCTGGCTTCCTCCGGGGGCTCGTCAGCCCGTTCGAGCTGGGAGTGCTCGGGCTCGGTGTGATGCTCCTGCTCGTCGAGGTGCTGGTGCTTCCGGGATTTGGGCCGTGCGGCGCAACGGGAGTCTCGCTGATGCTGGTCTCCGCATTCCTGAGCCTCGTCTCGAAGAACCCGTCCGAAGACGAGCTCCGGGGCGCGCTGCTCGCGATGCTCTCGTGCCTCCTCTGCGGAGTCGTCGGCTCGGCGGTCGCGGCGCCGCGAATGGGTCGCGTCGGCGGACCGCTGGTCCTCGAGACGCGCCTCTCGGGCACCGCCCGGGGCGCGAGCCGCCTCGAGATGGTGGGGGAGCGCGGCGTCAGCACGACGGACTGCCGTCCGGCGGGCAAGGCGCTGCTGCGCGGCGACGTCGTCCACGTGCTCGCGGAGGGCGGCTACATCCCGCGCGGCCGTCCGGTCGTCGTGCGCGCGATCAAGGGCCGCGACCTCCTCGTGGCGGAGGCGGCGGACACCAGCGCGGCAGCGGCGTAGTTTCCGCGCGCGACGGGGGATAATGCGGCCGTGACGTGGATCATCGTCATCGGTCTCCTGGTGCTCGGCTTCGTCCTGGTCACGATCGAGGCGCTCACGCCGGGCGTCCACATCTTCGGCGTGGGCGGAGGCCTCATGGTGCTCGCGGGCATCGTCTATGCCACCGTCAAGATGGGACCGGCCTACGGGGCGGGAACGATGCTCGTGTCGCTCGTCATCTTCGGCGCGCTCGCCACGTACGTCGTCAAGAGCGGCACGTTCCGCCACATGACCCTCGAGAGCGCGCAGCACAAGGACCAGGGCTACCGCGCCGACAACGCGGGCCTGAAACGGTTCCTCGGGAAGCAAGGCACCGTGCTTCACGACCTCCGGCCGGTCGGCTACGTGGAGATCGCCGGAGAGCGCGTCGAGGCCGTGAGCGAGAGCGACTTCGTGGTGAAGGGCAAGGCGGTGGAGGTCGTGAAAGTCGACGGGGTGCGCCTGGTCGTGCGCGTCATGGCACAAGCCTAGAGAGGAGAACCCATGGGTCCTGGCGGTGGTCTCATCTTCGTCGTCCTCTTCTTCGCCATCATCGGCATCATCATCGCCATCAGCCTCATCAGCTACTTCATCCCGGTGGGGCTCTGGATCACGGCCCGCTTCTCGGGAGTGAGGGTCGGGCTCTTCGGCCTGGCGGGGATGCGTCTCAGGAAGGTCAGCCCGCACGCCATCATCGGACCGCTCATCGCGGCGAGCAAGGCGGGGCTCGACATATCGACCAACCAGCTCGAGACCCACTACCTGGCCGGCGGCAACGTCGACCGCGTGATCAACGCGCTCATCAGCGCCGACAAGGCCGGCATCGATCTCTCGTTCCAGCAGGCGACGGCGATCGACCTGGCGGGTCGGGACGTGCTCGACGCCGTGAAGACGTCCGTCAATCCCGAGGTGATCGAGACGCCCAAGGTCGCCGCGATGGCGCGTAACGGAATCCAGCTCTACGCCGTCGCCCGCGTCACCATCCGCGCCAACATCAACCAGCTCGTCGGCGGCGCCGGCGAGGAGACGATCCTCGCGCGCGTCGGAGAGGGCATCGTCTCCACCATCGGCAGCGCCGACACCCACATGCACGTCCTCGAGAACCCCGACAGCATCAGCAAGACCGTGCTCGCCAAGGGGCTCGACTCGGGAACGGCCTTCACGATCCTCTCGATCGACATCGCCGACGTCGACGTGGGCAAGAACATCGGCGCCCAGCTCAAGATCGATCAGGCGGAGGCCGACAAGAAGATCGCGCAGGCGCTCGCCGAGGAGCGGCGCGCCATGGCGGTCGCCGAGGAGCAGGAGAACATCGCCCGCGTCGCGGAGGCGCGGGCCAAGGTGGTGGAGGCGGAGGCCCAGGTGCCACAGGCGATGGCCGAGGCGTTCCGCTCCGGGACGCTTGGCATCATGGACTACTACGCGATGAAGAACTTGCTCGCCGACACGCGCATGCGCGAGTCGATCGCCGGGGACAAGGCGAGGTAGACCGTGCCCCCGAACCCGCCGCGCTTCCAGAAGAAGCGCCCCGCCGCGGGCGGCGGGTCGCTCGCCGACACGCTGCGGAAGATGCAGCAGGACCTCGAGGCGGCCCGGCGCGCCGCGGAGCAGGGCGTCTCCAGCGCCAAGGGGAGCGTGGCCGAGGCCCGGCAGGTGGCGCGCAAGTCGGCGGAGGAGGTGCAGCAGGACGCACGGCAGCTCCTGAAGCAGGCGCTCCTCAATCCCAGGGAGGCGCTCCGAAAGGCGCAGGAGATGGTGCGCCAACGCGAGGAAGCGCTGCGGCGGGAAGCAGAGCAGCGCGCCGCCGCGGCGCGCGATGCCGCGAAGAAGGCCGCCGAGGCGGCCGCCGCGCGCGCCGCAGCCCTCGCGACGGAGCGCCCCGCCGAGGTCACGCTGGAGGGCCCCGCGGAAGCGCGCGCAACGGCACGGACGTCTTCGGTCGCGCTCCCTTCGGTCACCGAAGCGCCCGCGCCCGCCGCGTCAGAGACGGACCTGCGCCAGCTCCTGCGCAGCCCTGATGGCCTCAAGCAGGCGTTCCTCCTGTCCCAGATCCTCGGACCCCCGAAGAGCGTCACGGGATAGGAGCCCGGCCGTGAGGCTCTGACCACGACCCATGGTCCTCTCGTGCCCTGGCTGCCATGCCAAGCACAAGTTCCGGGACAACCTGGCGATCGACCGGGCGATCTACGTCCGCTGCCCCGAGTGCAGCCACATGATGCTGATCAGCCCGCAGATCAACAACCCCGCCAACGTCACGCCGCGGCCCGAGCTCGTGAAGGAGGAGCCGGTCGGGCTGCCCCCGGAGATCGCGGCGGCCATCGCGGCGACGCGCGGGAACCTGTGGCGGTTCGAGCTGCTCGAGCTCGCGAAGGAGGAGCTCGACGCCGACGAGGTGAAGAAGCTGATCCTCGACGGGCGCGTGGGCGCCGACGATCTCATCGCGCACGCCGACAGGAACGACTGGAAGCGCCTGGACGAGATCGTCGAGTTCGCGCCGGAGATCGCCGAGGCCACGACGCGTCGCCACGCGGCGGCCCACCGCTCCCGCGAGGAGGCGATGGACGCCCAGGAGGAACCGGAGCCCGAGGCGGCTCCCGAGCCACTCCCGCCGTTCTGGCAGGACATGCGAAACGTCGCGACCTACCCCTTCGTCGGGTGGGGTGTCGCGGCGCTCGGGATCAGCACGGCGTTCCTCATGCTCTCGGTCCTGTCGCGCGTCAGTATCCCGCTCCTCGCGTTCAACCTGGCCTACGCCCTCAAGATCATCCGCGAGAGCAGCCACGGGCGGGACGTTCCTCCCGGTTGGGAGTCCTTCACCGACATCTTCGAGCTCGTCACGGCATCGGCTAAGGTCCTCCTGGTGACCCTCGGCGCGTGGCTCCCGCTGATCGTCCTGGACGGGCTCATCGCCCTCGGCCCGCTCTCGATGCTGCGCGCAACCGACGCGGGAACCCCCGCCGCAACGACGACCCTCGTCGAGGAGACCCTTCCGGCCCACGTGTGGCACACCCTCGGAGCCCTCCACCCGGCCGCGATCGGCGGGAACCTCGTGATCGCCGTCTGCGTGTTCCTCTACTACCCGCTATGCCTCGCGCTTCTCGCCGACGGAAACCGCGTGCTGCCGGCTCTGATGCCGGGGAGGATCCTCGCCGCCTTGCGCGCCGCCGGAAGGGCCTACGGAGTCGCGCTCGGGACGATCGCGGGAACGCTGGCGATCACCCTCGGGCTGAACTGGGTGGTGGCGACGATCTCCAACGCCGCCGGTCTGGCATACGTCGGGCTCGCCGTGCGCCTGCTGCTTCTGATCTATACACTGTTCATTGACCTGCACATCCTCGGACGGATGAGCGAGCCCATCGAAACGCCATGACGCGACACCTGAAGAAGATGCTGATCCTGCTTGCCGGGGCGCTCCTGATCGTCCTGGGCGTCATCGGCCTCATGCTTCCGATCGTGCCGCAGATTCCCTTCTTCGTCGCCGGGCTCTCCGTGCTCGCCACCCAGTGGAAGCCCGCGCGGGATCTCAAGGAGAAGCTCGAGGCGCGGTTCCCGAAGACCGCCGAGGCCGCCCAGCGGTTCCCGCGCTGGGTCGCCGCCAAGCTGCGCCGCGTTCCCGCGATGGTGAGCCCGAAGTAAGGCGTCGTCACTCGGGGCGGACGAGGAGCTCGCTCCCGAGCGACCGGAGCGCGCGCACCCGGGCGCCGCGGGCAAGGAACCCACCCTCGGCGACGACCTCGACGCGCTCTGCGCCGAACCGCGCCATGCCGATGGGGCGCGCGTCCCGCTCCAGCACTCCCACCTGTCCCACCAGGTGCTCGAGCGGTGGCGTCGGCACGAAGCCGTCGCGGTTCGCCTCGGCCTCCTCGCGGAAGATCTCGGGACGCGTTCTCGGAAAGAGCCGCGCGATCAGGGTCAGCGAGCCGGCGCCGTGCGTGAGCGACAGGAACATCGCGATGACCGCGACGATCGCGAGCCCCAGGAACGTGATGGCGACGAGCATCGGGGTCGACATGGGAATGGGTCGGCCCACGAGAGGACGTTTGTCGGAGCCGCGCCTCTCGCGAGTATAAGCTCGCGCCTTGGACGCGGCTTCTAGTGTCCCGTTTCAATGGTACCTACCATGATTGGACGGTTCTGGGAGCCGCCGGCTTCGTTGCGCCTCCTCCGAATCCAACACGGGATGCGTCGTCGGCGCGCCTCGCCAGCGGCTCCCAGCCCTCGCCCACTCACGGCACGTACCACTGAAACGGGACACTAGCCTCCTCGCGCGGATCCGCGTGGTCCTCCTCCACCCGAAGAGCCCCGGCAACGTCGGGGCCGTGGCGCGCGTCTGCGCCAATGCGGGGCTCGGCGGCCTCGACCTCGTCGGACCGCTGGCGTGGCAAGACGAGGCGGCTTACTTGGACGAAGCCCGAAGGCGTGCCCGGCACGCGGCTCCTCATCTCGAGCGCATGGGACGGTTCCACGACCTCGCGAGCGCGGTCGCCGGAGCGTCGTTCGTCGCCGGCACGAGCGTGCGCACCGCGGGGCCGCAGAGGCTCGCCAGCCCAGGCATCGCGACGCGCGAGATCCTCGATCGCGCCACCGCGGGCGCGGTCTCGGTGGTCTTCGGCCGGGAGGACCGCGGCATGAGCGTCGACGAGCTCCATCTTTGCGACCTCAAGATCCACATCCCTTCGTCGGACGACTACCCTGCCTGGAACCTCTCCCACGCGGTGGCGGTCGTGGCGGGATCGATCCGCGAGGCCGCGGTCGCCGCGCCGGAGCCGCACCGTCCGTTCCCGCCGTCGGACCTCGCTCCGGCGAGCCACGACACCGTCGAGCGCCTCTTCGCGGATCTCGAGTCCCTGCTGTCTCTGGTCGGCTACCTCGACGAGAACAACCCGCAGCGCATGATGACGGAGCTGCGGCGGATCCTCGCCTCGCGGGGGCTGGAGGAGCGCGACGCCCGCATCCTCCTGGGCGTCCTCCACCAGATCCGCTGGGCCTTGCGCCGCTGAGGGAGGGGTTTTGCTAAGATTCGCCCCTTTGTCTCTGGGGGCGGCCAAGCTTGATCTCCGTTCAGAAGCTCGAGAAACGATACGGTCCGACCTACGCGGTGCGGGGCATCTCCTTCGAGGTGAACCGCGGCGAGATCGTCGGATTCCTCGGTCCGAACGGGGCGGGCAAGACGACGACGATGAAGGTGCTGACGGGCTTCCTCGTCGCCGACGGAGGCAAGGCGGAGGTGGCGGGACTCGACGTGCGCGACCGATCCCTCGAGGTGCGGCGCCGCATCGGCTACCTGCCCGAGAACGCGCCGCTCTACCTCGACATGACCGTCCTCGACACGCTGCGCTTCATGGCCTCGGTGCGCCGGATCCCCCGCTCCGCGCGCAAGGCGAAGATCGATCGCGCGATCCAGCGCTGCGGACTCTCGGCCGTCGTGCACAAGCCGGCCGGAAAGTGCTCCAAGGGCTACCGGCAGAGGCTCGGGCTCGCCCAGGCGCTGGTCCACGAGCCCGAGATCCTGATCCTCGACGAGCCGACGTCCGGACTCGATCCGAACCAGATCGTCGAGATACGGAACCTGATCAAGGAGATCGGCCGCGAGAAGACGGTCATCCTCTCGACCCACATCCTGCCCGAGGTCAAGGCGACCTGTAGCCGCGCCATCATCATCCACGAGGGCGCCATCGTCGCGAACGCGGGCCTCGCGGAGCTCGAGTCGACGGCGGCCAAGGGCAACTCTCTCACCGTGACGTTCAAGGGCGCCGCCACCGACATGGAGCACCGCCTGCGGGCGATCGCCGGGGTGACGCACGTGCGCCGCGAGAGCGACGCCCCGGAGGCGCGGTTCCAGGTGCGGGGCGAGGCCGGAAAGGACCTCCGCGAGGACATCTTCGCGCTCGCGAAGGCGTCGGACCAGGTCCTGCTCGAGATGACCCGCGCGAGCGCCGGGCTCGAGGACGTGTTCCGGCGGCTCACCGGCAAGGGGACGCACGCGGAATGACGAACGTCCTGGCGATCGCGCGGCGCGAGTTCCGGTCCTACTTCGACTCTCCGATCGCCTACGTCTTCATCGACGTCTTCCTGGTGGTCTCGGCGTGGCTCTTCCTGAGGGAGTTCTTCCTCATCGGCCAGGCCGACCTGCGCCCCTTCTTCACGTTCCTGCCCTGGCTCTTCCTCTTCTTCACGCCCGCGATCACGATGCGCCTGTGGGCCGAGGAGAAGAAGCTCGGCACGTTCGAGATCCTGATGACGCTGCCGGTGCGGAACATCGAGGCCGTGCTCGGCAAGTTCCTCGCGGCGCTCGGGCTCGTCGCGGTGACCCTCGTGCTGTCGCTCGTGCTGCCCCTCTCCATCGCCCACTACGTGGAGCTGGATCTCGGCCCGGTGATCGGCGGCTACCTGGGCGCGCTCGCGCTCGCGGCGGCTTTCCTCTCCGTCGGCCTCTTCATCTCGAGCCTGACGGAGAACCAGATCGTCGCGTTCATCATCTCGGTCACCATCTCGTTCTTCCTGCTGATGGTGGGATCCGACCTCGTGGTGTCGTCGCTCCCGAAGTCGCTCGGACCGGCTGCCGAGTACCTCGGGCTCCAGAACCATTTCCAGTCGATCTCACGGGGCGTCGTCGACTCGCGCGACATCGTCTACTACGTCTCCGTGAGCCTCCTGTTCCTCGTGATCAACACGTTCGTCGTCGAATCGAGCCGCCGGTAATGCGCGTCAACTTCCAGATGCTGCTCACGGTCGTGCTGCTGCTCGCGGCGCTGATCCTCGGCAACTACGTGTCGACGCGCCACTTCCGCCGCGTGGACCTCACGGCCACCGGCTCGTACACCCTGTCGGCCGCCACGAAGAAGATGCTCGCCGACGTCGACGACGCGATCACGATCAAGGCCTACTTCTCCGAGAAGTTCCCCCCGGCGATCCTCGCCCTGCGCCGCGACGTGTGGGACCTGCTCGCCGAGATCGAGGCGGCGGGCCACGGCAAGGTCACCGTCGAGTACCTCGACCCCAAGGACGACCAGGAGCTCGTCGGGCAGCTCGAGAAGCTCGGCGTTCGTCCCGACCCGATCCAGATCCTCGACAAGGACCAGGTCGAGGCGGTCCAGGTCTACAAGTCGATCGTGCTCTACCACGCCGACAAGAAGGAGGTCATCCCCTCGCTGATCTCCATCAACGACCTCGAGTACAACATCGCGGTCGCCATCAAGAAGCTCTCGATGAAGGAGCTCCCGACCGTCGCCTTCCTGGGATACAAGGACGGACCGTCGACGTTCAACGAGCTCGCGCAATCGGCGGCGGAGCTCAAGAAGCTCTACGACGTGGACACCGCGGTGGTCACGGGCGGAAAGCCCATCCCCGACTCGGTCAAGACCCTCGTCGTCGTCCGCCCCAAGGACCTGACGCCCCGCGAGTGTTACGAGGTGGACCAGTTCCTGATGCGGGGCGGCAAGGCGTTCATCCTCGTGGACGGCATGACCGTCGACGTCCGGCAGAACCCGCCGGTGCCGTCACCGGTCACCAGCGGCATGGAGGAGATGCTCGAGGCCTACGGCGTGAAGGTGAACAAGGACCTCGTCTACGACGTCTCTTGCGAGCGGGTCCAGGTCCAGGTGCGTCCCGGTATGCGCATGGCGTCCATGTACCCGCCGCTGGTGAGCGCGGTGTACCAGAACTTCGATCGCAGCTCGCCCATCGTGAGCCGCATCAGCCAGCTCGTGCTCCCGTGGGTGAGCTCGCTCGAGCTCACCGCAAGCGCGCGTGACGGGAAGACCGTGGCGGAGCTCATCAAGTCGACCGAGCAGGCGTGGACGCCGCAGCCCCCGGAGGTCGCGCCCGACAAGATCAAGCGTCCCGAGCCTACCGAGCTCAAGCAGTGCCTGCTCGCGGTGTCGCTCGCCGGGAAGTTCAAGAGCGCCTGGGCGGGCAAGCCCGAGCCGCCCGAGGAGAGCGCGCCTCCACCAACCGCGAAACCGGAGCCGAAGAAGGAGCGGAAGGACGAGGGCGAGACGCGCATCGTCGTCGTGGGCGACGCCGACTTCGTGATGCCCGACTTCAACTCGCCCGGGGGCACGCGCTTCATGCTCAACGCGGTCGACTGGCTGACCCTCGACGACTCCCTCATCCAGATCCGCACGAAGTCCGACAAGGTGAAGCCGTTCCCGAAGTTCGACGACACCCAGCGCACGTGGTTCCGGGCGATCAATATCGGCCTCGCGCCGGTCGTCATCACCGTGCTCGGCTTCGTACGCTTCTTCTTCCGGCGCCGGCGCATCGCGGCCGCCGCGGCATGAGCAAGACCAACCTCGCCCTCCTCGGCGTCGTCATCGTCCTCGCGGCCTTCGTCGCCGTGGTCGAGAAGCCCTGGAAGGGTGGCAAGCCGGAGGGATACGTCGAGCGCAAGCCGCTCTTCGACGACTTCGACGTCGGCAAGGTGAGCGACGTGATCCTCGCGCAGCAGGAGAAGACGCTCGAGCTCAAGAAGACCGGCGACAGGTGGGTCGTCGCGAGCATGAACGACTATCCCGCCAACGAGGGGCAGATCACGCAGCTCGTGAGCGCGGTGCGCCAGTGGAAGATCGAAGCGCGCGTCGGCCTGAAGTCCGAGGACTACATGGTCGACGACAAGAAGGGCACGCGCGTCACGCTGAAGGAAGACACGGGGAAGGTGATCGCCGACCTCGTCACGGGGAAGATCGCCGGGTTCGACGCGAAGGAGGCGCAGCGGCACGGAGGCCAGGTCGACACCGAGAGCTTCGGGATCTACGTCCGCCGTGCCGACTCGCAGGACGTCTACTTCATGAAGGGCCTCTTCCTCGGCACCTTCTCGCCCGACCCCACGTCCTACATCGACCGCATGGTCAACAACTTCGACGCCGCGAAGGCAACCCAGTTCTCCGCCACGTGCGGCGACAAGAAGATGTCGATCGCAAAGCAAGGCGCCGACTGGGCGATGGCGGGACTCTCCTATCCGCCCGACAAGAACGCGGTGAAGCAGATCGTCGAAGGCTTCGCGCGCCTCTCGGCCGTATCGCTCGAGGGCAGGTACGAGCCGGGCAAGTACGGGCTCGAGCCGCCGTCCTGCACCGCCGAGGCCGTCCTCGAGGACGGCACGACGCACGCGATCGAGGTCGGCGCGGAGAAGCCCGAGAAGGGCTACTACGCCCGCGTCAAGGGCGGCGACTTCGTCGTCGTGATCAGCAAGTACGAGGTCGAGGGCTACCGCAAGGACCCGACGGAGTTCGCGCGCAAGCACGTCTTCGGGGAGGACTCGCTCGATCTCGTCTCCATGGAGGTGACCGGCCCCTCCGGCGCCATCTCCCTCAAGAAGAACGGCGACCAGTGGATGCTCGAGACCAAGGAGGTCGGCGAGATCGAGGCCGACCTCAACGGCGCGTGGAAGCTGATGAATCCCCTCACCCGCCCCGAGATCAAGCAATGGGTGGCCCAGGGCAACGACGCCGCCTACGGCCTCGACCACCCGCGCCTCGTCGCCACCGGGACGGCCAAGGACGGCCGTGTCGTGACGCTCCTTCTCGGCAAGGACAACGGCGACGCCCTGGTCTACGCGAAGGCCAAGGACGAATCCTGGATCGTCAGCGTGCCGAAGAGCGTCCTGACGGACCTCTCGGCCAACCCCGCCGACCTCAAGAAGAAGGTCCAGCCCCCGCCCAAACCCCCTGCGGGATAGCGGACCCGCTCGCGGCGCACTTCAGGCGAGCGCGATGAGCACGGCCAGCGGCAGCGTGCCGAGGGCGATCCCGAGGACCACACCCCGAACCCGCAGGTGCGGGTAACCTGCGATCTGTGCGCAGCTCGGGATCAGCACGGCGATGGCGAGCGGGAGCGCGACGATGTGGCACCAGGCGATCCACGCCGCGTCCGGCACGAGGACCGAAGAGCGCGCCGTCACGAAGATCGTGACCGCACACCCCGAGACCGTCGCTCCAAACGCACCGAGCCCCAGCGCGATCGACGCGATCCACGGGTGGCAGCGCAGGCGCGCGAAGAACCCGTGCTCGGGCTCGTCCATTGCGTATCAACCCTCGGTTTCGACCGAGTCGATGATACCGACCGTCCGGTTCCACAGACCAGAACCCTCCCGTGGCACGGCTGCGAGACGATCGCGCTCCGGAACGAGGTGACACGCGCGATCGAACCGACCGACACGAAGCTCGTCGTGCTACGCGCTCTCCGGTGAGAGGAGCCTGGCGCTGCTCGTCTCCGGCGGCTCCGGTGCCGGGACGACAGGCGGGGCTACCGCCGGAGCCGGCGCGGGCGACGCGCCCTGGGATGGCGTGCCGTTCCTGGCGCGCTGCGGCGAGGCGACGGGGCGTGCGAGCGGGATGGCGGTCGCGAGCGCGGCGCCGAGGCCGAGGATGCCGCCGTACCAGGCGGGCTCGGCGAGCGGCAACGCCGCCTCGATGACGTCGCGAACCGGGCTTCCGTAGAAGGAGCCGCGGGCGTCGTAGAGGAGCGAGAAGAGCGGGTGGCCGAAGAACAGCGCGAAGAGGCCCGAGAAGAAGTAGCCCGCCGACGATGCGACGATCCAGAGGGCGCGCGAACGGACGATCTTCGGGAAGAAGATGGCCTGAAGGATGCCCGCGGCGATGCCGGCGAAGGCGCCCGCGCTCGGCACGGCGACCAGCGGCCAGCGGAAGTGCATGGACACGGTGCGCCACTCGTCCGTCTCGCCTCCCCCGAAAGAGCCGCCGAACGAGCTCTGGGTGGGATGGAAGTAGAAGTAGGGAGCGACGAGCCATCCGGCGATCACGCAGGCGACCCAGAGCTGGGAGATCGGCAGCGCCTTGCGCACGCCGAGCCACTGGCCGAGGCCGATCGCCCCGCCCATGATGACGGGGACGCCGAAGACGAAGGCGAGACCCTCGGGCCCGTCTCCCAGGAGCATGTGGCAGAGGACGGCGCCCGCGGCGCCGCCGACGGCGGTGCCCGTGGCCCACAGCATCGCGAGCTTCCCGTTCTCCGTCAGCCGGTCGAGAGTCGGTTCGGTCATTGCTGGCTACACCTCGCTTCCCTCCCGTTAGACCCTCGACCGGCGCGAAAGTTCCTCCCTCTTGCCGGAGGAGGTCACGCGCCGAGGAGGCGCGCGACTCCCGCGGCGCTCTCCTGCTCGAGCTCGGGGCGGTGCCTCTCGAGCATCGCCCGTACGGCGTCGTCGAGCGGCGGGCCCGGTCGAAGCGATCCCGAGAGCTCGGAGCGCCTTAGGATCTGCACCTCGCAGGCGCCGGCGAGCATGCCGAGCTCGGCTGGACCCATGCGCTCGGCGGCGAGAGCGCCACGCGCGACTCCCAGGAACGTGGGGTCGGGCGCCGTGGCGATGACGCCGAGGGCCCGGCGCACGCGGACGTACCGGCCCACATCGTCGTCGGTGATCGGTGAGACGGTGCGCGGAAAGACGCGATCGAGGCCCGCGATGGCCTGGCGCTGCAGCGAGAGCTGCCCGCCCGGGCTGGCGAGCTCGAGCATCTGCCGCATCCGAGCGAAGGCGATCGCTCCGACGACGAGCGATCCGACGACCGCCACGGCGATCGCCGCCTTCGCGCGGGGGTCGGAAACGCCGGGCTTCTGGATGCCCGGGAGGCGCGTCCCGCCGCGCCGGACGCGAGCGGCAGCGCGGATCCAGGGGCCGTTGAGCCGCTTCGCGTAGCGCGGGAGGGCGCGTCCCTCCTGCCTGACGAGGTCCAGGAGCGCATGCGCCTCGGCGACGTTGCCCTTCTGGACGAGGAGCCGGGCCAGGCGCACGCGCGCCTCGAAGCTCGGCCGCCTCTCGAGGATCTTGCGCAGCGCCTCCTCTGCCTCCGCCTTGGACCCGCTCTCGTCGAGGCACCGCGCGAGCGCCACGGCGGCTTGCCCGAACCTGTGATCGGGCTCCTTCGCCACGAGCTCTGCGAGGAGCGGCACCGCCTCCGCGGGCCGTCCCTGGCTCTCGATCGCCTGCGCGAGCGCGAAGTTCACGTCCTCCACGCGCCCCTTGACCGAGAGCGCCTCCCGCAGGTGCGCCTCCGCTTCGGCGTAGCGGCCCAGGGTCAGGAGCGCCTCGCCGCTCTCCGTCAACGGGCCGGCGCCCCGCCAGTGGGCGAGCTGGGGCTCCTTCTCGCGGATCGTGCGGCGCGCCACCGCGCGCGAGCTCGCCTGGTGCGACACGAAGCCCGCGCCGCGGCCGCTGCGGAAGTAGAAGAGCGGGCCCAGGAGCGGCATGACGACGATGATGACGTACCACTGCCAGTCGGCGCCGGTGCGCACGGCGTCGACGAGCGCGACCAGCGTGAGGATCATCGGCGCCGAGGACATCAGCGCCGGGTAGAGCAGGAGGCCGACGGACCCCTCGTTCACGCGCGCGTCCCCCACATCACCATGTTCCAGGACAGGCGGCGGACGAGCGGGATCCGCGTGAGGACGCCGTCGGCGTGCTGGAGGGCGCGAAACCACCCGAGGCCCGCCTCGGGCTCCTTCAGGATCTTCTTCCAGTAGCGATCGGCGTTCGGATGGACGCGATCGACGAGGTAGTACTTCAGGAACAGCGAGAGCGTGAGGATCCAGAACTCGCGGTGGCGCGCGTCGGGGAAGGACGCGCGGGCCGTGGCGACGTCTCCGAAGGTGAGCGGATCCTCGTCCTCGGTGCGGACCTTCGTCGCCATGCGCCGGTACACCTTGATCGCCGGGTTGTAGGAGATCGGATCCCAGGAAAAGAACCGCCCTCCCGGGGCGAGCGCGCGGGCGAGGTTGCCGAAGACGCGCGGGCGCAGCGCCCGCGGGACGTGGTGGAGGATGTTGCCGAGGTAGACGACGTCGAAGGAGGCGGCGGGTACGGCGAGCTCCTCGGCCGGGCAGACGACGCCTTCGATCGACGTGCCGTGCCGGCGCGCGAGCTCGCGCGCGAGATCGACCATCTTCGGGGACAGGTCGGCGGCGGTGACCCGCGCGCCCCGGAGCGCGAAGTAGACGCTCGATTCGCCGAGGCCCGACCCGACGTCGAGGACGCGCTTGCCTGCGAGGTCGCCCAGGAGCGAGAGGATGAACCGGTTCTCCGGCGCGGTGGTCGCCTCGAACGCGGCGCGCACGTCGACGAGATCGGCGTCGACGCCGGTCGCCCACGCGTCGTGGAACGACGCTTCCCGCGCCGTGACCTCGGTCGTCATGCCGGCGGAGCGCCTCCCGGGCGCGATCGCACGACGTAGATCGGCCGGTCCTTCGTCTCCTCGTAGATGCGCCCCACGTACTCGCCGATCATTCCGAGGCAGACGAGGATCGCGCCGCCGATCAGGCTCTGCAGGATGACGAGCGTCGCCCAGCCCGGCACGAGGTCGTGCCAGAACAGCGCGCGCACGAAGGCGTAGACCGCATAACCAGCCCCGAAGAGGAACACGCCGCCGCCGAACCAGGTCGCGACGCGGAGCGGGAAGATGGTGAAGGCGAGCGCGGCGGACCAGGCGAGCTGGATCATCTTCACGGTGGAGTAGCTGGTCTTGCCCGCGGCGCGCGGCGGCCGCTCGAACGGGACGGTGACCTGCTCGAAGCCCACCCACGAGACGAGCCCGCGCAGGAACCGGTGATGCTCCCGGAGCGCGCGCACGGCGTCGAGCACTTCCCGCGACATGAGGCGGAAGTCGCTCGCGTTGCGCGGGAGGTCCGGCTGCGCGACCGCCATGAGCCGGTAGAACGCCGCCGCCGTCGCGCGCTTCCAGACGCTCTCGCCGTGCCGCGCCGTACGCTGCGCCACCGCCACGTCGTAGCCCTCCTGGTAGCGCGCGAGCATCTCGCGCACGAGCTCCGGCGGATCCTGGAGATCGGCGTCGAGCAGGACGACGGCCTCCCCGGAGGCATGGTCCATCCCGGCGGTGAGGGCGGCCTGGTGGCCGAAGTTGCGCGCGAGCTCCACGACCCGAGCCCGCGGATCCTCGTCGGCCCACCGCCGGAGCAGAGCGCGCGTGGCGTCGCGGCTCCCGTCGTCGACCAGCACCCACTCGACCTGGCACGGAAGCGTCCCCGCGAGCTCGTCGAGCCGTTCCCTGAGGAGCGGGAGCACCGCCTCCTCGTTGTACATGGGGATCACGAACGACAGGAGGCGCGGCGCGGGCCGCGGCGTCCTTCGCGTCGACGGCACCGCGGCCGCGGCCAGAGGAGCGGTCCCGGAGTCCTTCACCTCATCTGCCATCGGCGCGCCTGAAGAGATCGTAGGCCGCAAACCCCGCCGCGGCACGGTACTCGCGCGACACCCAGGTTCTCATCTCGGGCGACGGCTCCGGCCAGTCGCGGAACTGGTGCTTCTTCTTGACCAGGATCCACGCCGGCCGCGCGCGCTCGAGCTCCGCGAGGTAGCTGGCCCCGTCCCCGCCCGTCGAGGGCAGCGTCTGGACGATCGAGAGCGGCGACCGTCGCCCCGACGCGAAGTAGAGCGGATCCTCGGTCGGGTAGAGGGCAAAGGTCTCTCCGGGCGCCAGCCGGCTCGCCCACGACACCGCCTCGTCGAGGTCCG
>JAXLQT010000029.1:0-77186 GCA_046331505.1 Acidobacteriota bacterium | reverse complement strand
CACCACCCCCACCAGGCTGTCCTTTCCCGAGATGGGGAACGGGACGCACTGGGTGCGCACCGGGATCTCCTGCCAGAGCGTCCACGACGCGATGGCGCGATCGAGGGCCTCCTTTCGGGCTGCGGGGGGTACCTCTTCCGGTGGGACCTCGTCCTGGAATCCCTTGCGCGCGATGACCTTCGCGCCGCGGCGATTGCACTTGACCTCGAGGCTCCGGTAGCCGCCGGCACCCGTCACCTTCGGGCTGTAGCCGATGAGGTACGAGACGCTGCGCGCCTCGAACGTATCCTCGAGGAAGCCCGACATGTTGCTCGATCCGATCAGCGCCTGGCCTCCCGTCTCCTTGGCGACCGCCCGGAGGCTCGACTTCCCCTCTCCCCCGAGGAGGTTGATGGCCGGCAACGACCGGAACAGCCGATCGCCGCGTCCCACGCGGCCTCGAAGCCCACCCGCGTCGATCGACACGACGGAGACGTTGCCCGCGTTGAGCGCGCCGATCATGCGCTGGTAGGCCGTCGCCACGCGAACGTCGTCGAGGGATCCCGAGATGCCCTCTGAGAAGAGGATGACCGTCTTCGGCCCGCGCATGCGGCCGAGGCCCGATCCGATCGCCTCGAGCACGCCGAAGAGCGAATGGTCCGGACCGAGCTCGGAGTAGCGCGGGTAGAGCGACACCGCGAGGCGCGGTCCCTGGCCGGACGATCCGACCGGCGGGAGCTCCGGGATGCGCCGCGGATCGCCCTGCCCCGGCGCGCGCCACAGGACCTCGTCCACCTTCGCCTTCAGCCCGTCGTGATCGGTGGAGAAGTCCGAGATCACCTCGAGCCGGTCGCGCAGGACCATCGCGGCGGTCACCGTCTCCGGCGTGAGCATGTCGTCGAGAACGCGAAGCGCCGCGCGCCTCGGCCGATCGAGCTCGCCGAACGACATGTGCTTCACGTCGAACAGGAGCACGACGTACGGCCGCTCGTCGACGGGCGCGTCCTCGCTCTGGCCCTGACCTTCGGGACGGCGCGCCACGAAGTCGGTGATCTGCTGGATCTCTCCCTCCTCGTAGACCTCGAAGTCGTCCTTCGTGAGGTCGGTGATGGGATCGCCCGTGCGGTCGGTCACCACGACGTCGAGGTAGCGCACCACGACCGAGACGTTCGCCTTCACGTCGGCGTCCGCGCTCTTGCCGTCGTCCGGCATCGCCCAGGGGGCGAGAAGGACCGCGGCGGCGAGCGCGATCGCCCTGGCGACGTACCTAGCCGTGGAACTTGCGGACGTGGACATCCTCGGGATGGCGCGCGCTCATGTGCGTGATCATCTCCGCCACGAGCCCCGTGGTGAAGAACTGGATGCCGACCACGATGAGCAGGATGCCGAGGAAGAGGAGCGGCCGTCCGCCGATCGCGAGACCTCCGAACCAGAGCACGCTCAGGTAGGCGAGGATGCCGGTCCCGAGCACCGCCGACAGCGCGCCGAGCATGCCGTAGAGGTGCAGCGGCCGGCGCGTGTACTTGGTGAGGAACAGGACGGTGACGAGATCGACGAAGCCCTTCCAGAAGCGATCGATGCCGTACTTGCTCTTGCCGAAACGCCGCGGCTGGTGCTTGACGGGCACCTCCCCACTTGAACCCTTGCTTGTAGAACACCAGGCACCAGGATGTAGCGGTGGAGCTCGCCGTAGAAGGTTGAGCTGGCGCACGACGTCCCGGCGATAGGCCTTGAAGCCGCAGTTGAAGTCGTGGAGCTTCACGCCCGACATGATCCGCGTGACCGTGTTGAAGAACTTCGACGGCCACGTCTTGCCGATCGGGTCCTGCCGGTTCTGCTTCCAGCCCGAGACGAGATCGAACCCCTTGTCCATCTCCGACAGGAAGCGCGGGATCTCCTCCGGCACGTCCTGCAGGTCACCATCCATCGTGATGACGACCTCGCCGCGCGCGCGCAGGAACCCCGCCTGGAGCGCCGCGGCCTTGCCGAAGTTGGCGCGTAGCTCGACCACCTTGACGACGGGCCGGTCTGCGTGGAGCGCGACGAGCTTCTCGACGGTGCCATCGGTCGATCCATCGTCGACGAAGAGGACCTCGAAGCTCTTTCCCGTCGCCTGCAGCACCGAGACGACCGTGTCGGCCAGCGGCACGACGTTATCCACCTCGTTGAAGACGGGGATGACCACGGAGACGTCGAGGTCGGGGTCGAGGTGGATCGGAAGCGCCGGCGCGGCGCGCGTGAGCGCCACGTCGGGCAAGTCCTCCGCCTTCACGCGGGCTCCCCGGCCTTGCGCGAGCGGGCGACCCGCGCCGGAACGCCGTACGCCACGCTCCACGCGGGAACGTCTTCCTTCACGAAGGAGCCGGCGCCGATCACGCACTCCGGACCGATGGTGACTCCGTCGGCCACCATCACCGACGCCCCCAGCCAGCACCCATCGCCGATGCGGACGCCCCTGGGCGCCACGTGCTGGTCCATGATGGGCACGTCCGTGCGGTCGTAACCATGCACCCCGCCGCCCATGATATAGCCGTTGGCGGCGACGAGGATGGCAGCCCCGAGCACGACCTCGGTGTCGCGCGCATAGACGATGTTCTGAGCGCCGACGTTGGTGCGCGGCCCGATGCGGATCGCCCCCCCTTTCGTGGAGAGCGTGCTTCCGCGCCCGATGAGGACGTCGTCGCCGAGCTCGATGCCTCCCGATCCGCCCGTCCCGTACGCATCGAGCACGACGTCGTCGGCCACGATCACGCCGCTGCCGATCCGGATCTTCGCCGGATGCCGCACGGTGACCCGCTTTCCGAGCGTGACGTTCTTGCCCATCGCGCCCAGGATCGCGGGATAGAAGGTCCGCCGCATGAGGAGGCCGAGCGCCCCGGGCATGTCCCCGAAGAGCCCGGTCACGATCTCGTACTTCAGGAGGTCCCAGAGGGCGCGCGTCCCGACGGCGAGGTCCTGGTAGCGCGTCCACGCGGGGACGCGCTCGTCGCGCGCTGTCGCGTGGAGGCTCGTCGGTGCGCCGGGTGCCGGATGTTCCTCGCTCATCGCGCGGCCACCGTGAGCGCGGCGCTGCCCCAGAGCGAGAACGGACCGAACCCGCGATCGACGAGCTCCGCCTCGATCGCACCGGCCGAAGCGTCCACGATCACCTCGACGCTCTCGCCCGGAGCGACGTCGCGCGGCAGGTCGTGGAGCCGCTCCGCGCCGCCGCTGCGCACGGCGAGCGCGACGTCGCCGAGACCCGGCCCCGCGGCCCAGACGGTGTCGCCTCGGTTCTCGGCGCGAATGCCGAGGCGGCCCAGCGCATCGCGAAACGCCGACAGCTCGGCCCGGAGCCTCCCCGGGACGCGGCTGGTCCGCACCCACGCCGCCGCCGCCCCGCGCCGTGCCACGCGATCGAGGAGCTCGTCGCGATCCTGGAGCGTCGCGTCGATCGCGTTTCCGTAGGCCTCCGCCGCGCCGAGGAGCGTGTGATTGGCGGCGGCGTAGGCGCGCGCCCGCTCGCCCATGCGGCGCCGCAGCCGCGGATTCCGTTCCAGCTCGCGGAGGTACGCGACGATCAGCTCCTCCTCCGCGGTCCCGAGGTCCACGAAGGCCACCGCGTCCTCGGGCATCTCGCGGAACTGCTGGTAGGCGGTGCAGATCACGGGCTTGCCGTAAGCGAGGATGCGCAGCAGCGACGCCGAGGTCTCTCCCGCCGTCGGGAACCGGAGGTTGACGCACACGTCGCTCGCCTCGAGGTAGCCCACCATCACGTCGAACGGGACGTAGTCGAGGATGCGGACCGACTCGGCGATGCCGAGCTCCCGGCACGCGGCGGCGACGTCGTAGCTCGGCGACACCTCGCCCACAAGGCACAGCAGCGCGCGCGGGACCGTGGCGCGGAAGCGCGCGAACGCCGCGAGAAGCACGTCCGCGCGCTTGATCGGAGTCAGGAAGCCGAAGTTCGAGACGACGAAGGCGCCGGGATCGATCTGGAGCTCCCGCCGGGCGCGCGCCGCATCGTCGAGGGTCGGCGCGCGCGGGATCTCGATTCCCATCGCGACGCGGTAGACGGGGAGATCGGGATGCGCCTGCCCGACGCGGTGCGCGGCGTCGTGGCTGTGCACGATCGCCGCGAGGCTCCGGTCGCACACGAGCGCGTTCGCGGGAAAGACGAACTGCTGGTAGGTGCCGAACATCCCGAGCACCCGCGATCGCGCGATGTCGCGGCCCGCCGTGCCGTGGGCGTAGGCGAGCGTCGCGACGTAGGTCTCCTCGTCGCCGTCCCGCAACGTGATCTCGCCGAGCATGTGGTGCAGGACGTAGTCGTGCATCACCAGGAGCCCAGGCTGCCGCAGAGCGCGGCGGTAGATCCAGGCGTGGTGGATGTTGTTGCCCATCTGGTAGACCGGCAGCGCGCCGGGAGGAGACGGCTCCGACTCCTCGCGCGCGACGGTCACGTCGTACCACTTCTCGAGCCACGGGATGAGCTCGCGGCTGTAGTCCGACACTCCCGAGCGCACGGGCGGCATCGGAGAGAAGTAGTGGATCGCCGGCCGCGCGCCCACGAGCGGCTACGCGCGCCCCATCGCCACGTAGTCCTGGTGGCCGAACAGGACGTTGTTGAGGCGCGCGACCGTGTCGTTCACCTCGCGCGCGAGCTTCAGGACGCGCATGTCGGTGCAGCCGTCCGTGGAGACGGGAGGAAGCTGCGCGGAGGCGGGGAACGGTGACAGGAACGTGACGTCGACGTCGTGGAAGCCGGACGCCTCGAGGAGCAGGCGCAGCGCCTCGGGATGGACGGGACGCTCGCGGCCGAGATCCTGGTAGAAGTTCCGCGCGAGCACCATGGGCGAGATGGGGTTCGCGGTCTCGAGGGCGATGCGCCCGCCGGGCGCGAGCTTGTCCGCCGCCATGCGCACGAGCACGATGAGGTCCGTCCGTGGAAGGCGCGGGAGCGGTCGCGACACGAAGAGCGCGCCGAGGCTCCCATCGGCCGCGTCGGCGAGGTACATCAGCGGGTCGGCCTGGGTGACGTCGAGCCCCTTCTTGCGGCAGAGATCGACATTCGCCTTGTTGCCGTCGATCCCGCGCGCCCGGATGCCCGCCTCGCGGCACAGAGTGAGCAGCTCTCCGCGCCCCGCGCTGAGATCCAGAACGGGCCCAGGCAGGCCGCGGAAGTGCTGGAGGTAGAAGTGGCGGCGCTCGCGAACAGCGGCCTCGCTCTCCTCCACGGTGTCGGTGGGCTCGGCGGTCATGCGCGGCGACGGACCCACGGGATCGGTCTGCGCCTCCTGGGGCCGCCGCTCGAGATCCCCCTTCAGCTCGTCGAGGACCTGCTCGAGCCGCCGGATGCCGCTCGCGAGGTCGCGCTCGGCCCGCGAGATGCGGTCGCGCGTTGCGTCTTGGCGCTGATCCGCAACGGCGTAGAGTGCGTCGGCGCGCTGGACCAGGGCCGGGAGGCTTCGCTCCACCATCGTGGCGACCGCCTCCTCCACCTGCGAGACGTGGTGGATGAGGATCGCGTTGTAGACGCGCTGGCGGTCGAACAGATCCGCGATGGGCGGACGGACGATCTTGCGCAGCGCCCGCTTGATCCGGACGATGACGTTCCCCGCGAAACCGGCGCGGTGGCTCGCGATCGCCACGGGCCGGTCCTGCACCCAGATGTCGAGCCAGGCACGCAGGTCGAAGGTCGGCTTGTCGAGGAAGTCACGCGGGAGCTCGTCCGGGACGGCGGGCTTCGGCCCTCCCGAGTAGAAATCGAGTCCTTCGGGGAGCGGGATCGCGTGCGACCTCGGCTCGGGCGGCGCCGTCTGGGCGACGCGGGCGAGGACCTCCTTGCGGATGCGATCGAGGTCGTCCTCGCCTGCCATGTCGCCTGCGCCCGCCGGACCGCGACGGCCTCCCGGCGCCTACTCCTTGACGACCCAGACCTTGATGTGGGCGAGCACGTCGCGATGGAGCCGCACCGGAACGTCGAAGACCCCGAGCTCCTTGATGGGCTCGCCGAGCTCGACCTTGCGCTTGTCCACCTCGTAGCCCTCCTTGCCGAGCGACTCGGCGATGTCCATCGCCGTCACCGAACCGTAGAGGTGGTCGTTCTCGCCAACCTTGCGAGGGATCGAGATCGACAGGCGGGTGAGGTCCCGCGCGACGATCTCCGCGGCGGCCTTGTCCCGGGCGTCCTTCTTCGCGGCGCGGGCTCGTTCGAGCTCGACCTGCTTGACGTTGCCGGGGCTCGCGTCCAGCGCGAGGTTCTTCGGGAGAAGGTAGTTCCGTCCAAAGCCGGCCGCCACGTTCACCACGTCGCCGCGCTTGCCGAGCTTGTCCACGTCCTGGGTCAGTACGAGCCGCATCGTCGCTCCTTGATGAGAAAGCTCCGGCCGCCGCGCGTCATCGTAGCGAGAGCTCGCGCCCGCCGGCTCCGGAGAGCCGCCTAAGGTATCACGCAATGCTACTATTCGTCCCTCCATGGGCGCTCTCGCCGAGCTCATCGCGCGCTACCCCACCTCGTTCGTCCTGACGATCCAGATGCGCGACGTGGTGATGGAGGTGAGGAGCAACGACGCTCCCGTGATGGACGAGATCTCCACGATCTACGGCCGGCACGTGCGGGCGCGGGTCCCGGCGCCCCGGTTCGTGATCCACGCCATCGAAGGCGCGTGGGAGCGCGACACGCAAGGGTTCCAGGACTACGTCCTCCCGAACGGGCGCTCCAAGGAGCGGTTCAAGGACGAGGGCGGCACGCGCTTCGTCGTGAAGCGATCGACGGGACTCTGGACCGTGTTCGACGACCAGCAGTACGTCGTGGTCGGACCCGTGAGCGACACGCTGAACCAGCTCAACAACATCATCAATTCCGTCTTCATGAAGGAGATGGACGAGCGCGGCTACCTCATCTGCCAGACCGCGGGGCTGGAGCTCGACGGCCACGGCTTCGTGCTCGCGGGCAGGAGCGGCGCCGGAAAGACGACGACCCTGCTCAAGCTGATGGAGAAGGGCGGCGTGTTCGTCTCCAACGATCGCCTGCTCGTGCGCCGATCGGGGCGCACCTTCGAGATGAACGGCATCGCGAAGTGGCCGCGCGTGAACGCAGGCACGATGACCGGCGAGCCGAGGCTCGCGGCGCTCCTTCCGGCCGAGGCGCGCGATCGCTACGCCCGCATGCCCTACGACGAGCTGTTCGCGCTCGAGGAGAAGTACGACGTCGACGTCGCCAAGGTCTACGGCGTGGATCGCTTCAAGGACACCTCGCGGTTCGAGCGCATCTACTACCTCTCCTGGTCGCGCAAGGGGGAGGGATTCGCCATCGAGCCGGCGACCGAGGACGACGCCTTCTGGCAGGACTTCGGCCCGAACCTCTACCGCGACGGCGGCGTGTTCGACCTGCGCAACACCGCCTCGACCTGGGGCCCGCCCATCGAGAAGCGCTACCGCACGGCGCTGCAGGGTGCCCGGATCTTCGTGGTCAAGGGCAAGGTCGATTTCACGCGCATCGCGGATGCCATCGCCTCTCACCTCGCGGAGCCCGCGACGTGAGACAGGAGACCACGCTCTCCCCCGCGGACGAGCGAGAGATTGCCCCCGCGGCGCCGGATGAGAACGGCGCCCATCGCGGCTCGGCACTCGGCAAGATGCTCTTCCTCGGGCTCGGCGTCGCCGCCGGTGCCGGGGTCGCGCTCGCCGTCTACAGAAAGCCTCTGGAGACCGCGCTCCTCCTCAAGCGGCTGAAGCTCTACGCGCTCGGCGTGCGATCGCGCGAGAGCTTCGTCGCCGGTGCGCGGGTGCGCTACTGGATTGGAGGCGATTGGTCGCCGACGGCGATCGTGCTCGTGCACGGACCGTTCGAGGCGTCCGAGACGTGGCACGCGATCCTTCCGAGGGTTGCCAAGTCGTTCCGCGTGATCGCCCCCGATCTCCCCGGTTTCGGGCGCTCGAACGATCCGGTCAATCCGAGCGTCGCCCACTGCGCGAAGGTCCTCGGCGCCCTCCTGACCGAGCAAGGGGTCGAGACGGCCATCCTGGTGGGAAGCTCCCTCGGCGCGCTCGTCGCCATCGAGACCGCCCTCATGCAGCCCAAGCTCGTACGCGGGCTCGTGCTCGAGGACGTGCTCGGCTTCGGCGGTGTCCTGCCCGAGCGCCAGCTCCTGGTCCATGGCGGGCAGGCCGACGTCGACGAGATGCTGCGCAAGACGTTCTGGCAGCCCCCCTCAATCCCCGCGTTCGTGCGCGAGGAGATCGCGATCCGCTCCCAGCGGCCGAGCGTCGACCTGCTCCTCTCGGACGTCGAGGATGGCGGTCGCGCGCTCGCGACGCGGGCCTCGGAGATCTCGGTCCCCACGCTTCTCCTCTGGGGCGACTCCGACGGCCTCGCCCCGATCGAGGCCGGCGAGAGCCTGAACGCGCTCATCTCGGGATCGCGCCTGGTCGAGCTCCCCTGCTGCGGCCACCTGCCCCACATCGAGGACCCCGACGCGTTCTACGGGGAGCTCATGGATTTCCTGGCAGGACCCGCGCCGGAGATCCAGGAGACCTACGAGATCTGACCGGCCGGGATCGCCCGCCCGCGCGGGGGGCCGACAGCAACCCCGCGAGCCGCTTCGACCGGATCCGCTACGAGCCTCCGCCGGAGGACGCCGTCGACAACGACGGCTTCGAGCCCCTCGAGGAGGTTGTCCGCAAGACCGAGGTCTTCCGCGACCCATCGCGCTCGATCCTCACGAGGAACGAGAGCCCGGACGTCCCGTTCGACCTCTCCCTCAACCCCTACCGCGGCTGCGAGCACGGATGCAGCTACTGCTACGCCCGTCCCACGCACGAGTACCTCGGCCTCTCCGCCGGGCTCGACTTCGAGACGCGGATCTTTGCCAAGGAAGATGCTCCCGAGCTCCTGGAGAAGGAGCTCGCGAAGAAGAGCTACCGGCCCCAGGTGCTCGCGCTCTCGGGAGTCACGGACGCCTACCAGCCGGTCGAGCGGACGCTCGGCATCACGCGGCGCTGCCTCGAGGTCCTGGTCCGATTCAGGAACCCGGTCGGCGTCGTGACGAAGAGCCATCTCGTCACGCGCGACATCGATCTCCTCGGAACGCTCGCGCGGCACGACGCCGCCAGCGTTGCCATGTCCATCACGACTCTCGATCGCGAGCTCGCGCGTCGCCTCGAGCCTCGCGCCGCCCGCCCCGATCGCAGGCTCGACGCCATCCGCGCGATCGCGCAGGCCGGCATCCCGGTCGGCGTCCTCGTCGCCCCGGTGATCCCCGGCCTCAACGACCACGAGATCCCCGCGATCCTGGCCGCCGTGAAGGAGGCCGGCGCCACGTCCGCGGGCTACGTCCTCTTGCGCCTGCCCCATGGCCTCAAGGATCTCTTCGAGGAATGGCTCGACCGCCACCGTCCCCTCGCCCGCGACAAGGTTCTCGGCCGCCTCCGCGACCTGCACGGTGGCCGCCTGTACGACCCGACCTATGGCAAGCGCATGAAGGGCGAAGGCCCCCTTGCCGATCAGATCGCTTCCCTATTCGCGGTCGCCGCGCGCAGGGCCGGCCTCCCGAAGCGAAGCATGGCCCTCTCCACCGCCGCCTTCCGTCGCCCGGGCCCAGAGCAACCGAGCCTCTTCTGACCGCGGAAACCGCGGTATTCTCGGTCTCGCGGATCTGCTTTTCTCGGAGGAGCTGGTCATGGTGGTCGGTCTGGAGATCCTCGTCGCGCTCGTGGTTGCCGGCGGCATCGTCGCGATGCAACGCCGCGCCGACCCCTGGGCGGCGGTCGCGGTCGCGCTCCTCGTCACGAGCGCGCTCCTCTACCCCGTCACCGCCAGCACACTGGCGGGCGACGCGTTTCTGGTGATGCTCGTCTGGGCAACGTTCCTCCCGCACGGTCTTGCCGCCGCCGCCGCGATCGTGGCCTTGACACGCGCGGTGTGGGGCCGGCAGGCGCGGGGCGCCTATCGATCCATCGGCGTGCTGGCATTGTGCTGGATGCTGCCTCTGCACGTCGCGGGAACCGTGCGGCACCGGCCGCCAGGACCCGCGCCAGCCTGGTCCGAGTTCTACGATCCTGGTGGCTCGTTCCACGCAACGTTCCCGGGTACGCCAACCGCGAGCGGCGTGGGCCCTGGCAGCTACGAGGTCAGGACTTCGGACGGGATCTACGCGGTCCTCACACATGCCTTGTCCGCGGACGACGCAAAGGAACCCGAACGGTACTTCGATCGGGAGCGCGACCGGATTCTTGGCACAGGGCTGGTCCTGGATCGCGAGGCGCCATGGACGCTCCAGGGGCACCCGGGCCGGGAGCTCGCGTTCGCATCCCAGCGGCGCTACCTGCACGACCTCGGGCTCATGCGCACCTACTCCATGGCCCGGTTCGTGATCAGTGGCACCCGATGCCACCAGATCGTCGTGACGCTCTTCCAGTCCGACGAGCCGAACCGAGCGAGCAAGTCCTTCATGGAATCCTTCAAGCTCGTCGAACCGCTTCAGTGGCGTCCATTCGCTTCCGCGGACGGTACGTGGCGCGTTCTCTTTCCAGGCGAACCGACCGTGACGAAGACACCGAGAGCAAATCCTGTCCTGGTCAATGACGTCGAGGAGACCACGGTCAAGCTCGGGATTCGGGGCGTCTACTCCGTGATGGCGGCGCGATTCGACTGGGACCGGATCGGACTCGCGCACGGCGATCTCACAGGCGTCGTCGAGCGCATCGCGACGCCGTTCGAGAAGAAGTACCACGTCCTGTCGTCGGTGGAGATCTCCCGCGATGGCGCACATGGCCGGGAGATCGTGTACGAGGCCCCCGCAGGAGAGCTCACTGCCGTACTCACGCACGACGTGTGGGCGAGCGGCGACACCATGTTCCAAGTCATCGTCCAGCAACACCGGGGCCATGAGGACGAGAGCTCCGCGATGACCTTCCTGGAGTCATTCCACCTCCTCGCTCCCGCGGATTCGGACGACCGCGGCCACAGTCGTAAGACACGCTCTCCGCGAGGCAATCGGTGACAGTTCTGGGGCCTCCTCCTCGTATTGCGGGCAAGACGCCGCAGCCTGGTCCGCGCGCCACGCACGATCGCCGCGCTCGCGGCTATGGCCTGGGGCGGCGCCGGGGTGGCTTCGAAGGCGCCGGAGGTGGGTTGCGGGCGCGGTCGATCTTCGCGCGGAGGACTTCCCTCATCTCCGGATGGACCTCCGACAGGTAGGCGTCGACCGCCGCGCGTCGAAGACGCACGCCCTCGGCGCTTCCGCGACGATCGTGCTCTCCGGCTCCGACCAGGCGACGAGAACGGGGAGCTCCACGCTTCCACGGCGCCCGACGAGCGCGCACATGGGTTCCGGTTCGGCATCGAGGTCGATTGGCGTCGGCGAGCGAAATCCTGCCTTCATGAGAGCAGCGAGCGCCTCGCGCGCGTCCTCTCCATGACGACGACATCGAGGTCGCGAGTCTGGCGCGGGAGGGCGCGGACCGCGGTGGCGCCCACGACGGCGTACGGCACCTCCGCCCCGTTGAGGGCACGCGATCGCCTTGCGGGCGAGCCTGGCCAGTCCGGTCCGGCGCCCGGTCCTCACGTCGACGTCGACGACCTCCGATGCGGGATCCGCGCTTGCAAGAGGCAGCGGGAAGATGGAATCTCCGCGAGCAAGAGTAGCGCTTCCGGCGAGGGCCTCAACCGAAGAGCGCCTTGCGGGGCGGGGTCGCAAGGTAGGTGCGGCTCATCCCGTCGTCGCCCATGCGGGAGGCGATGTCGCCGAAGAGCTTCTTCGCGCGCTCGCGCTGGCGCGCGGCGGACTCCGGCTCGCCGCAGGCCTCCAGCGCGGTGGCGAGGTGCGCGCGGAGCGTGGCCTCGACCTCGACGAGATGGGCGCGACGCGCGATGCCGAGGGCCGTCATGAGGTTCGCGCGGGCCAGCTCGGCGTTGCGCGCCTCCAGGGCTCGAAGCCCTTCGGCGAGGTAGGCGCGCATCAGGTACTCGGGCTCGCCGCCCGTGCGGGCGAGCGCGAGGAGGGACTGGCAGTAGCCTGCGACCTCGCGCTTCATGCCGAAGGCCAGCGCCGCCTGGGCCAGCGTGGCGCGAGCCTCCATCTCGAAGCGGCGGTCGCGCATCGCGATGGCCTTGGCGAGCGCGGCCTCGAGGTAATCGAAGGCGCGCTCGCGATTCCGGCGCTCGACGTGATAGGTGCCGAGCCCGACGAGCACGCTGGTCTCGGAGCGGCGATCGCCGATCTCGTGGGCGATGCGCGACGCCTTGTGGAGGTACTCGTGCGCGCGGGCGAGGTCGCCGGCATTCCTGTGGAGGCTCGAGAGGTTCCCGAGCGCGCTGCAGAGCGCGCGCCGGTCGCCGGCCCGCTCCATGATCCGTATCGCAGCCTGGTACTCCTTCACCGCGTGGCCGAGCCGCCCGAGCCCTTCGAGCGCGACGCCGAGGTTGTAGTGCGTGACGCCCTCGCCCTGGATGTCGCCGAGGTCGCGTTCGATGGCGAGCACGGCGCGGTAGACGGCGTAGGCGCGGCGACGCTGCCCCGAGACGAAGTGGAGGTTCGCCAGGTTGGTCTGGCACCGCTTCTCCAGGAGCTTCGCGCCCAGCTCGCGGGCGATCTCTCGCGCCTCGGTGTAGAGGCCGCGGGCGTCGTCGTACTCCCCGCGGTAGAAGTGGATGTTGCCGAGGTAGTTCAGGGAGTCGAATAGCCCCGGGCGATCGTGGCACTGGCGCTGGATCGCGGCGGCGTCGCGGAACGCCGTGCGCGCGTCCTCGAAGCGGCCGCGCCCGTACTCGATGGCTCCGATCTCGCCCAGCGCGCGGGCCTTGCCGCGAAGATCCTGCTCCGCGAGGAAGATCGCGAAGGCTTCGTGCGCGGCCTTCGCCGCCAGGACGAACTCCGAGCGGACGGCGTGGATGCGCGCTTCGCGCAGGAGGCATTCCGCCACCTGCAGCTTCTGCCCGAGCGAGCGCACTTCGCCCAGGGCAGCGCGGACGTAGCGCAGCGCCCGGTCGAACGCCGATTGCCCGAACGAGAAGTCGGCGACTCCCATCAGCAGACGCGCTCGCTCCGGCAGCGGCGGCGAGAGCGAGAGGCACTCCTCGTAGATCGCCAGCCCCTGATCGAACGCCCGGAGCTCGAGGCCGCTCGCGGGCCCGGAGCGCCGCGGATGCGGCGCGCTCCGCGTTGCCCGCGCGCGTGTGGTGAAAGGCGAGCTCGACGGGGTCGACGTCGTCCGCCGGCAGGTTCTCGATGCGCGCCGCGAGACGGCGGTGATGCTCCGCGACCAGCTCCGGAGCCGAAGCGGCGATCACGGCCTGGCCTAGCTGCCGCGACTTGACCTCGAACGACGCCACGCCGCGCGTGATCCTCGGCAGCACGAGTCCCGCCCGCGCGGCGTCGTCGAGCGCGCTGCCGGCCTCCGCCGCCGTTACGCCGGAGACGGCCGCCGTCTCGTCGACCGTACCGGGGCGCGCGAGCACCGCGAGGGCGACGAGCACCGACCGCTCGTCCGGCGACCGCAGCGTGAGCCGACGCCCCACGAGATCGATGAAGCTTGCCGGCACGCGAAAGCCGTGGAGACGCTCCATCGCCTGGCGCGCGTCCTGCCCTGCGTCAGGCAGGCGCCGCTCCTCCTCCATCAGCTTGAGCACCTCGAGCACCATCGCCGGCCGCCCCTCGGTGCGCTTCATCAGGAGCTCCGCGAGCGGACCCGCGATGCGGCTCGTACCCGGGCGCGATCGGAGGAACTTCTCCACGTCCGCGGCCGTCCACGGCGGCAGTGCGAGCTCCCGGCAGAACGGCTCGCCGCGGAGCTTCTCGAACGGGAACCCCGGGGTGTCGGGGCTGACGGACGCGACGATCACGCACGGGGCCTTCTCCCGGTGGCGCGGCAGGTAGTCGAGGAGGTCGAACGTGAACGGGTCGGCGCGATCGAGCTCGTGGAGGAAGAGCGCAAGCGGCCTCACCGCCGCTTCCGATCGGAGACGCCCCAGCGCCCGTTCCTTCAGGCGCGCCTGCATCGCCCCGTCGAGGCGCGGCGGCAGCACGCCGGGCGGAAGCGCGCCCCCCGAGCTCGCATCGGACGCGGGTCCGAGCACGTCGGCGAACGGTCGATAGGTCTCGTAGGCCGAAAGCCGCGGGCGTGCCGCGAGGCACCGCACTCCCTTGCCCTGCGCGTGCGCCATCACCTCGAGAAGGAGCCTCCCCTTCCCCACACCCTCCTCGCCGACGACGAGGCAGAGGCCGACCCTCGGCGACTGGCGCGACAGATCGTCCATCACCCTCTTCAGGCGGCGGAGCACCCCGGCGCGCCCCACGAACCGCTGCGTACGCTCGAGATGACCCAGGAGTTCTGACGCGCGGCCCACGCTTCTTGCCGGCGGATTATACGGGTGCGCTGCTACCATCTCGGCCATGACGCCAGAGCGCCCACCCAACCGGCTCGCGAAGGAGACCAGCCCTTACCTTCTCCAGCACGCGCGGAACCCCGTCGACTGGTACCCGTGGGGCGACGAGGCGCTCGCGCGCGCCAAGGCCGAGGGAAAGCCGATCCTGCTTTCGATCGGCTACTCCGCCTGCCACTGGTGCCACGTCATGGAGCGCGAGTCGTTCGAGGACGAGCGCGTGGCGAAGCTCATGAACGATCACTTCGTGTGCATCAAGGTCGATCGCGAGGAACGCCCGGACCTGGACGAGATCTACATGGCCGCGACGGTCGCGATGAACCAGGGGCGCGGCGGCTGGCCCATGACGGTCTTCCTCACGCCGGACCAGGAGCCCTTCTACGCCGGCACCTACTTCCCGCCCGTCGATCGTTACGGCATGCCTGGCTTCTCGACCCTGCTCTCGCGCATCGCCGCGCGGTGGGAATCGGACAAGGAGTCGATGCGCCGCCAGGGCTCGCGCATGGTGGAGATGCTCTCGGGCCAGGCGAGCACCGCGGCGGCAATGCCGGTGGGAGACGCAGAGATCCAGCTCGCGGTGAGCCAGCTCACCCAGGACTTCGACGGCACCTACGGTGGATTCGGCAGCGCTCCGAAGTTCCCGCCGTCGATGGCGCTCTCCCTGTTGCTACGCCACCACCGGCGCACCGGCGACGCCCACGCCCTCCAGATGGTCGAGCGGACGCTCGACGGCATGGCCCAGGGCGGGATGTACGACCAGGTGGCTGGCGGCTTTGCGCGCTACTCCACCGACGACGAGTGGCTCGTGCCGCACTTCGAGAAGATGCTCTACGACAACGCGCTCCTCGCGCGCGTCTACCTCGAGGCCTACCAGGCGACCGGCGCGGAACGCCACGCGCGCATCGCAAGCGAGGTGCTCGACTACGTCCTGCGGGAGATGACCGCGACCGAGGGCGGGTTCTTCTCCTCCACCGACGCCGACTCCGAGGGCGAGGAGGGGAAGTTCTTCGTCTGGAGGCCCAGGGAGATCCGCACGATCCTCGGCGACGAGGACGCACGTCGCTTCTGCGCCTACTACGACATCACGGAGACGGGGAACTGGGAGGGCCACAGCATCCCGCGGGTGAAGTCGCCGATCCATGACGTCGCCCGGCGCCTGAAGCTCTCGCCGGAAGAGCTCGCCCTCTCCCTCCACCGCTCGCGTGCGCTCGTCTACGACGCCCGCCGCAAGCGGGTCCCGCCCGGCCTCGACGACAAGGTGCTCACCGCCTGGAACGGGCTCATGATCTCCGCGCTCGCCGAGGGGCATCGCGTGCTCGGCGACCGTCGCTACCTCGCCGCGGCGGAGCGTGCCGCGAGCTTCCTGCTCGCGACCCACCGGCGCGAGGACGAGGGTCTCTTGCGGACGTCGCGCGCCGGCGCGGCACACATCGACGGCGTGCTCGAGGACTACGCCTACCTCGCCGAGGGACTCGTCGATCTCCACGAGGCCGGGGGCAAGGCGGCGTGGCTCACCGACGCGCTGGTCGTGGCCGAGCGCATGGTCGCCGACTTCGGCGACGACGGGTCCTTCTGGAACACCGCCCGCGATCACGAGAAGCTCATCATCCGCATGAAGGAGGGGCACGACGGCGCCACGCCCGCCGCCAACGCCGTCGCGGCGCACGCCCTCGCGCGGCTCTCGTTCCACTTCGACCGGTCCGATCTGCGCGATCGCGCCGTCCGGGCGATCTCGGCCTACGGCAAGGCCATCGCGCGCCATCCACGGGCGTTCGGGAAGAGCCTCGCGGTGGTCGATCTCCTCCTCGACGGGCCCACGGAGCTGGCGCTCGTCGGCGGAGCGCGGGACCTCGAACCCTTCCGCAACGCGATCGCCGGGACATACCTCCCGAACAGGATCGTGACCCACCACGATCCATCCGAAGGTGCGGCACCCGACTGGCCGCTCCTCGCGGGCAAGCCCGCGGCGCCCGCCCCAGCGCTCTACGTCTGCCGCGGCTTCACCTGCGAGGCGCCCATCGTCGATCCCTCCGTCGTCGCGCGCGCCCTCGAGAGACGGGAGCACGCGCGATCGAGCTCCATCTCCTCCGCCATCACGGGTCGCGCAACCGCGGGGGCGACGGGGGGACAGCCGCGGCGCCTCGGGAGCACGGGGCTCGGCGCCAGCACGCTCGGCTTCGGTTGCTATCGCATCGACGAGGACGCACCGGAGCACACGGCAGCGATCGAGGAGGCGGTCGCTCTCGGGTGCAACGTCATCGACACCTCGACGAACTACGGAGACGGCGGGAGCGAGAGGCTCGTCGGCAACGTCCTGCGCCAGGTCGTCGGGAGCGGCAGGATCCGGCGCGACGCGATCGTCGTCGTCTCGAAGATCGGCTACGTCCAGGGCGAGAACCTCGAGATTGCCCACCGCCGCGAAGCCGAGGCCGCGCCGTTCCCCGAGATGGTGAAGTACATGGACGGCTGCTGGCACTGCATCCACCCCGCATGGCTCGAGGACCAGCTCCGCCGGTCGCTCGACCGCCTCGGGCTCGAGACCCTCGACGTCTGCCTGCTCCACAACCCCGAGTACTTCCTCTCCGACGCCGCCAAGAAAGACCGGACCGATCTCGAGCGGACGCGCGATGCGTTCTATGCGCGCGTCGAAGCGGCGTTCGCTTTCCTCGAGACGCAGGTCTCGACGGGCAAGATCGGCTGCTACGGCGTGTCGAGCAACACGTGCGTCGCGCCGAAGGAATCGCTCGAGGCCACCTCGGTCTCGCGCTTCGTCGAGGCCGCCCGGCGCGCGGGCGGTTCCGGCCACCACTTCCGCGTGCTGCAGCTCCCGATGAACCTCCTCGAACCCGGCGCGCTTCTGGAGCGCAACGCCGGCCCCGGGGACTCCCAGACGGCGCTCGACGCGGCCCGCGATGCGGGGCTCGCCGTGCTGGTCAACCGTCCTCTCAACGCCATCCGCCGCGAGGGCGGCTCCGAGACGATGACCCGCCTCGCCGAGCATCCTCTCCCCGAGGGGACCGTTCCGCTCGCCACGGCGCTCGCCGACGTCGCCGCTCTCGAGGAGGAGTTCGCACGCGCGATCGCGCCGGCGATCCAGGTGCCATCCGGCGCCACCCCGCCCGATCGCTACTTCCGCTGGGCCACCGAGCTCGCGGACCTCGGCGGCGCGCTGACCGGTCTCGAGCACTGGAGGGAGATCGAGGGGCAGATGCTCCTTCCGCAGGTGAGCCACGTCGTTCGGACGCTCGACGGGTACCTCGGGGGCGAGACCGGCCGCCTCTGGACCGACTGGCGGAAGCGCTACCTCGACGCATTCCCGCGCATGCTCGCGGCCTTCGCGCGGCTCGGCGCGGAGCGGAGCCGCGGCGCGGTCGCATTCGTGACGCGCGCGATCGACCCTCTGTTACCGGCCGAGCGGCGCGGCGAAAGCCTCTCGCGGAAGGCCCTCTGGGTGCTCGCCAGCACGCCCGGCGTCACCACCGTGCTCGTCGGCATGCGCGAGAAGGAATACGTCCGTGACGCCATGGGCATGAAGGACTGGCCGCCGATCCCCGACGTTCGCCGGGTCTACGAAGCTCTCGCGCGCTGAAGGTGCGGGGGGTCGATCGTTCGGGTTCGCAGGGCGGGGGCTTGTCCCGCGCTTGTCCCCCGCCGGTCCGGGGACCCGGCCGAAAGCACCGGCGGGTTCTTCGCCTGGCCCTCTCCCGCGTCAGGAGCCGAGGTCCGCGAATCCCTCCTTCGGGAAGCCGACGTACAGCGTGTCGCCGACCTTGATCGTGGGTGCGCGCAGATTGCCTGTCGGCCCCAGGAGCAGATCGAGGATCTGGCCGTCCGAAGGCCTGGTCTTCATGTCGAGCTCGGTCAACCTCGTTCCCTTCGAGACCACGAGCCTCTTCGCCTTGCGCGCCAGCGCGAGCGCTTCGGCCTTCCCCTTCTTCGCCTTGGCCGCGCTCTCTTCGTCCGCGATCGACGCCCCGCTCTTCTCGAGAAACTCCCGAGCGCGCACGCAGGTCATTCAGCCGGGCCGGTGGTAGTACCAGTCGATCTTGGCGGCCATCGTCACCTCTCAGGGAAGTCTATTCGAGCTGCACGGGAGCGGTCCGATCGACGAACGCCGCCGCCACCAGGAGACCGACGGCGAGCGCCGTCCCGACGGACTGCGCGAACCCGATGACGCTGTAAAGCACCGGCGAGTAGTAGCTCTGGAGGACCACGCGGTAAAGGACGATGCTGCCGATGCGCTGGAGGACGATCACGACGAGCCCGAGGATGCAGAGCACCGCGGCACGGCGGCTCTTCTCCAGGTTCATGACGGCGACGACGACGCCGCCGAGCGCGAGCAGCACGAGCGGCAGGCTCGCGAAGAGCTCCCAGAGCACGGAGTAGACGTTCGTTGCCATCCACGTGCATTATCCTCGTGAACATGACCGACGTCCGCGTCGTCTTCTCCACGGTTGGCTCGGAAGCCGACGCCGCACGCATCGCCGAGGCGCTCGTGAACGAGCACCTCGTCGCGTGCGTCAACGTCATCTCCGGCGTGCGCTCGATCTACCGCTGGAAGGGCGTGATCCAGCGCGACGACGAGCTCCTTCTCGTGATCAAGACAGCGCGTGATCGCCTCGAAGCCGCGATGACGCGCCTGAAGGAGCTTCACCCGTACGAGGTGCCGGAGATGGTGGTCCTGCCGGTCGAAGGCGGCCACGGGCCCTACCTCGACTGGGTGCGCGACGAGACGCGCTGAGAGCTACGACGCAGGCAGGATCCCGGCCGCGCTCTTGAAGACGCTGACCGGGACGGCCAGGTGCACCGACTCCTGGGGGCTCTCGACGTCGATCGCGAAGGCGCCGTCACGCAGGCCGATGTGCACCGTCTCGTCGCGATCGCGCACCTCGATGAGGTCCCCTTCAGGGCACTTCTCGATCTCCCGTGCCAGCGCGACCAGGGCAGGGCGGAAACGCGCGATCTCCTCGCGATCCTCTCCCCACGCATCCTCGGGGATGAAGCCTGGCGCGACGGTCAGCCCGAGGTTGACGATCGCGGCCGGAAAGAAGAAGTGCACGTGGTCCCCGCCCGGCGTTTTCTCGTCGACCGAGACGCGGATCATCCCCTCGTGGACGACGACGACCGCCCCGACGACCGCCGTGCTGAAGCCCGCGACGCCGATCGCTGCCAGGGTCAGCACGACCACCTTCGCGAATGTAGCAAGGCCGCTCGGGCGGCGTACCGGTGGCGCGGGGAGGGCGGCGCGCGTGTCCATGGTTGGTCGTCGATGGAGGTACGTCGATCGCAGCCGGAATGTTCCGTGTCCCTGGCCGTGCGACCTGCGGGAGACATGCGGGCGGGCCGTCGTAACGACCCGCCCACTACGAACCTAGCTGTTGTACGCCATCACCCGTCCGACCCAGGCGCGCGTCCGATCCCGGCCGGAGCCGAGCTTCAGGTTGCTGGCGAAGAGGGCGTGGATGTCCCCGAGCTTCGCCGCCTCGGGCGGGAGCATCCCGTAGGACACCCAGGGTGCCGCCGTCACGTCGGCAGCCGTGAGGCGGTTGCCCACGAGGTAGTCCCCTTCCGCGAGGCGCGCCTCGATGCGTGCCGTCAGCTCGTCGAGGAGCCGCGACGCCTGCGCGAACACGGCCGGGTCCTTCTTCTCGGCGAACGCCTGCTGGAACACCATCGAAACCGGCTTCGGGATCTCGGTACGTCCGAACACCTCCCATTCCTCGATCGCCTTCATCGTGTCGCGGTCCGACGCGAACAGCGGGCGGGTGTTGCGGAAGTTCCCGTCGAGGTAGCGCAGGATGGCCGCCGAGTCGAACACGACGCGATCGCCGTGTACGAGCACCGGCGTCAACGGCTGGCCCGACACCTTGACCACCTCGGTGCGGTCCTGGAAGTCGACCGGGATGCGTTCCCAGGCGAGCTCCTTGAAGTTCAGGGCGATGTGCACCTTCATGTTGTTCGGGGACGGTGCGAGGTCGTACAGCTTCAGCTTGTCGCTCATGCGATCTCCTTCGGATGGTTCTTTTCGCCCCCGACGTCCCGATGGTCGGCCCGCTGATCTCGGGGGCGCGGCATGATTATAACATACCGTCTAGTCGGTATGCTATACGCGCGATCGCCGCGCCTGGTTCCGCCGCTTCGCGGGCCGCAGTCCCTCGATGTAGGCGCAGAGGTTCTCCATGCACTGCCGGACCACCTCCTTGTCCTTCGCGCTCTTCGCGATCACGCGTGTCCCGGCGATCGACGCCACGATGAAGATGGCCGCCGAGCGCGCGTCCACGTCGCGGCGCACCTTCCCGATCTCCTTGCCGCGCTCGATGAGCCCCGCCACGCCGTCCTGCCACACGCGGTAGAGCCGATCGATCCGCTCGCGGAATCCCTCGTCCACCGGCGACATCTCCTGGGCCAGGTTCGCGATGGGGCAGCCCAGGCAGACGCTTTCGTCCGTCAGCCCGGCCACGGCGGTCTTGATCGTTTTCAGAAGCGCCGCGATCGGATCCGGCTCCGCCTGGAGCGGGAGCAGCCAGTACTGCAGCAGCGCCTTCGAGAGCCGGTCCTCCACGACGGCGTACCCGAGATCGAGCTTGCTCGGGAAGTGGTGATAGAGCGCGCCCTTCGTGACCCCGGTGCGCTCCAGGATCTCGTCGACGCTCGCCGCCTGGAACCCCTTCCGATGGATCTCGCCGAAGGCCGCGTCGATCAGCACCTGACGCGTCACCTCGGGCCGTCGCTGACGTGGCATACCGAGAGGTATGTTAGCTCACGGGCGACCCGGTGGGAAGAGCTCCGCAAGCGAGATGTTGTATCCTCGACGCCTCGCCGACGGTGGGCGTAGTTCAGTGGTAGAACTCCGGACTGTGGATCCGGATGTCGAGGGTTCGAATCCCTCCGCCCATCCCAACCAGCAACGAGCTCTCGCGGGACCGATCTTCGACACGGGCTCGAGGAACCGCCATGCCGTGCCCGCGAACGTGCCCGGCTCAGAGACCGAGCGTTCCGCCCGCCACGTTGACGCCATGGCGGCCCGAGAAGGGCGTGAAGGGCGTCCCCGCCCGCGCGATGAGCATGTTCCCTGAGTACGCGTAGGCGCGGACGCTCGCCGTGGCGGCAGGATCGCGTCCCGGCCCGCACAGGAGATCCGCCGTCCCATCCAGGGAGAGGTCGCCGAGCCCGATCCGGCCGCCGTAGAGGGTGGCGTAGGGGATGATGTCGAATCCCGGGAGGGCGGCGATCGAGGACCCGTCGTAATCGAACCCCATGAATCGCGAAGGGTGGGTTGGTCCGGGCCCCGGCGTGGCCGCGATCTCCGCGAACGGATCCCCGTCGACCCGTCCTCCAGCAACGTTGACGCCGTATCCCGGAAGGGCGAAAGCGTTGAAGTTGATCTTGGCGATCGCCGTCACCGCGCCGCCGTCGACGTTCCATCCACGGATCTGGGAGCCGAAAGAGGGCCCAGGACCGGGCCCGGTCACGATCTCCGCGAACCCATCGGCATCGACGTCGCCCTCTTCGACGTTCGCGCCATAAGCGAGCGTCGCGTAAGCGAAGTAGCTGACCTTCGCGATGGGGTTGATCGACGCGTTGTCGTAGTTCCACCCGCGCACGTGAGGACCGAAGACGTCGCCTGGACCCGCGCCGGTGATGATCTCGGCGAACGCGTCCGCGTCGAGCTTGCCCGAGGCAGCGTTGACGCCGTATCGCAGCGTCGAATAGGCGTAGAAGTTGACCTTGCTGATCGATGTCCCATCGGGACGGAAGGAACGTACTTGCGGCCCGTACACGGGCCCCGGACCTGGTCCGGTGACGATCTCCCAGATCCCACCTCCGCTGATGTCGCCACTCGCTACGTTCGTGCCGTAGCCGTTGGCGCCATAGGCTTGGAAGACCGTGGGTGTCGCCACGCCGGTCGATTGATAGACGCGGACGGCATTGCCGTTGGGCTGTCCGAGTCCCTCGCCAAGCACGAAGTCCGCGCCTGTCGCTCCGCTACCGGCACAGGGCGCGAGCTTGAAGCCGGCGATCCACGTGCCCCACTTGCCGACCGCGGGATCGACGTACTGGTTGACACTCCAGAACGTGCAATCGTCGGGATCGACGGTCAGCGACGCGTAGTCACCCCACGCCCCCGGGACGGGAGACGGTATCGTGCCCGCGACGATCGAGGTCTCGGCCTGGGTCATGGTCCCGGGGGGATCGGTCGCGAGGCGGCCGGTGTAACGGATGCTCGGGAAGACGCTCGTGGCGTCCGACACGCAGTAAGAGAGGGCGATGTTCCCGAACTGGTCCATCGCGGGAGACCCAAGCCACCGGTGGCTTGCGTCCGGAGCATAGGTCCCCTCCTGGAACAGCGTCCACGGTGCCGACCCGCTCTTGCGTAGCTCGAACCAACGTATCCCCGCATGGTCCGGAAAGTCTCCGACGTCGACGGTGAAATCCCCGAGGATCGTCTCGTACGTCCCGAAGCTCCGGTACATGAGATGGTTCATGATCAAGTACGGGAGCGGCGCGAGCATGGGTCCGCCCGGCTGGGGGATGCACATCGTCGGATTGATCCCGCAGAGATCGCTGTCGAACTCGGAGATGGTGACGCTCGGCAGCTGCACCAGAGTGGAGTTCGCAGGGACGTTCCAGTCCACGTGAAACGCCCACAGCTCGATGGAGTCCTGCGGCGTGCTCGGCGGGGCTGCCTCGTCATCGTGATGGCGCGCAAAGAACGCCGCCGAACCGGAAGGCGGAGCGGTCACGGAGCTCCAGTGTGCCGGGGTGAGCGTCTGGATGTTGTAGTTGGGTAGCCGCGGGACGGCGAGCCGCTGGGACGTCGCCGGCAGCCCCGCGAGCATCCGCGACCGGTCGAGGGCATAGACAGCCGGCGTCGACTCGTTCGTGGTCACGTAGTAGGCATCCGGCCATACGACGAACTTCGGATAGTCGGTGAAGCCGGCCGGCGGTAGGTGGTAGGCAAACCATCCGCCCGATACGGGGTCGCTCGTGCGCGAGACGAAGACGCAGACACCCCCAGCGGCCGCCATCTCGGCGAGCACCCAGCGATCGGCCTGGCGATCGTAGACGACGAACGGATCGCCGATGCCATCCCCGAAGGGACCGAGGCTCGAGAGCAAGATCGACCCCGTCAGCGGGTTCCCAGCCTTGTCCCAGACCTTGAAGATGGCATCGCGGTTCGGTTGGACGTTGGCATTCACGGCCTCGATGACGTGGCTCCGGCCAACGTCACCCACCGTGTCGGGGACGTTTCTGCCCGTGAATCCCAGGCCGACGAAGCTCGCGATCGGGATGGAGAACGTCCGTGCCGCATCTGCCATTCGCTGGGCGGGCAGGAGGGGATCGACACGGGGAGCTTGCGGAGCGGGCACCGCCTCGCCGGGTCTCGGGTACGATCTCATGGGACTGGCGTCGATCGAATCCCCTACGACCCATGGCTTCGCGCTCGGGAGATCCCTGAGGTCGCCCCCGAACACATAGGGCGTCACCGGCGCACTCACCTCGGCCCCGGCCGAGACCATCTCCTCGGCCCGCGCGAGAGGGCCGACCAGGAGGCACAGGAACGCCGGGACTTGCAATCTCCGGGCGAGCAGCGCGTGGCTCATCATCGAGGGCCCCTCTCTTGCCGCCAGATTATCGTCGTCTGCGGACGGAAGTCGAATCTCCCCCAGGCACGCGGCCCGGAGAGTCGTCCGCCATGCCCGCGAACCCGGCTAGCGGTGAAGGACGATCGTCTGCCCGACGGCCAGTCGCCCTGCGCGCATGACCGTGCCATACACGCCGGCGTTGTTCTGGTTGGCCCGGACGACGGCCTTCATCACCTCGGGCGACCGGCTCGCATTGTCGGGATCGATGTTCACCATCACGCAGCGGACGTCGCGCGCCGTGACCGCGACGCCGGGTGCCGCATCGCCATCGCCGAACCTGAGCACGCCTCCCACCCATTCGTCCTCCTCGAACGGGATGGCACGCACGGACCGGACGACGACGTTCGGCCGGAATCGCCGGATGTCCTCGTTCGTCCCCGCGAGCCGGCAGACCTCGCGAGCCGTGTCGGACGTGATCACGGAGATGGTCGCGTCGTCGAAGATTCCGCGGTTCAAGTGCATCATCCGCACGGGAGAGCCGAGGCGGCCTCCGATCTCCGCCGCGAGCTCGTCCCCGAACAGGGGCATGGCGTTCCCATCCGGCGTGCGGACGTGCGTCGGCAACGCATCGGAAGCCCCCTCGCCCTGCCGCTCGGGGGAGAAGAGGACCAGCTCGGGCAGCTTGCTCGCGGACAGCCATGGGAACCCGCCGCGGTCGTCGAGGCGATGGAGCGCGAGGCGCCTGTCGCCCTCGACGCCGTGAAACCCGATCTCCGCCGCATCTAGAGGCTCGCCGCGCATGGACTTCACCGGGTAGCGGAAGATCGCCTCGATCGCTCCGATCGCGATCGGCATGAGGTTCCTAGGCGCGACCCGCGAACTCGCGAGTCTCGGTGTGGACCTTCACCTTCTCCCCTTCCTTCACGAAGAGGGGCACGCGGATCTCGAGCCCCGTCTCGAGCGTCGCGGGCTTGGTCACGCCCCCGCTCGCGGTGTCTCCACGGGTGCCGGGCTCGGTGCTGGCGATGGCGAGCACGACCACGGGCGGCAGAACGAGGCCGATCGCGCCGCCGTTGTATACCTGGAGCTGCACGATGACGCCGTCGGCGAGGAGGTCGACGTCGCCGCCGACGACCTCGGACGGAAGCGCAACGGTCTCGTAGCTCTCCTGGTCCATGAAGTGGAATCCCTCGCCGTCGGCGTAGAGGAACGACGCGGGACGCATGGCGAGGTCGGGCTCCTTGAACTTCTCGCCCGCCTTGAACGTCCTGTCGAACACCGCGCGCGTGATGAGGTTGCGCATCTTGAGACGCACCAGCGTCTGGCCGCCGCGGGCGGTGGGCTTGCTGACCTCGACGTCGAGGCAGTGGTAGGGCGTGTCCTCGTGCTCGAAGAACATCTTGCGCTTGACGTCGATCGCTTCGATGAGGCTTGCCATCTTCCGCCCCGCCGCACCGGCGTGCGACCGAGCGCGCGATTCTAACAGCGCCGCGCGGGGGCTCCGATCGTCACGGCTGCCAGCCGGTGGACACCTCGGTCGGGATCTGGAGCTTCGTACGCCGCTCGACGAACGCGTCGCCCTCCCGACGGAGGTAGACGACCTCGACCTCGCCGGCGAGCTTCGGCGGGGTGTCGGTGACCGTCTTGAGGGGCACCCCGCATAGCGAACGACGACATCGTCGGGGCGCAACCCCGCGATCGCCGCGGGAGATCCGGCTGTGACCCGCGCGATCGCGAGGCCGCCGACTTCCGGAGCGGGCGACGATGCGAACACGACACCAGGGACCGCGGATGCCAGCCCCGCGACGATCGATCCCTGGTTGGCGGCACCACGCGGCGCTCCCGGCGGCGGGCCAGCTTCCGACCCAATTGCGGGCGGCGCGTCCGCACCTTCGGGTGGAGGAATCGGCGCGGGTGAGCTCGACTCCACGGAGGGCGCTCCGATCGGAGGTCGCGCGACCTCCGCTCCCCGGAGGGACGTCGCGCGGACCGCGAGCCGCACGGAAGCGATCGCGAAGATGGCCAGCGCCACCGCCGCCCCGATGGGGACGAGTACCACCGCGGGTCGTACGCGCTCGATGGAGATCCGCTCTGCGCTCGAGCTCGGCGGCTCGCCCACCGGCGGAATCCCGGGCTCCGGCGCGAGCACGTCCGAGAGGATCGCCGCGCGGAGCGCCCTCACGACCTCGTGTGCGGTCGCGGGGCGCTTCGCAGGATCCTTCGCGAGCCCCCTGGCGAGGATCGGGTCGATGCCGGATGGAAGCTCCGGGTTCGCCCGCGAAGCCGGCACCGGCTCCTCGTGAACGATCGCGTCGAGCACGTCCGCAATGGGTCCTCGGAACGGCCGCATTCCCGTCGAGAGCTCGTAGGCGATGGCGGACATGGCAAAGACGTCCGTCGCCGGCGTGCTCGGCTTCCCCACGACCTGCTCGGGTGCAAGAGATCCCGCATCGCCAACGGTTCCGCGCGTCAACACGCGCGAGATGCCGAAGTCCGCGACCCGCACCCTGTCGTTGACCCCGACAACGATGTTGTCCGCGCTGAGGTCTCTGTGGATCACCGCCATGCGGTGCGCGTGATCGAGCGCGTCGGCGATCTGCTCCAAGATCGACACGGAGCGCCAGAAGGTGAGCCGGCCGCCGCGGAGCACGTCCCGCAGCGTCCTACCCTCGCAGAGCTCGGTGACGACGAAGTCATCGCCGTGCTCGTAGACCGGCACGATCGCAGGATGATGGAGCGTCGCGGCCGCGGCTGCCGCTTCTTGGAACCTGGCGAGCAAGGCTTTCCGATCCACATCCCGCGTTCCCGGCGGGATCGTCACGATTTCGATCGCTACATCGCGATCCATGGCCGGGTCGTGCGCGCGGTAGGCGACACCTGCGCCCACACTTCCAACCTCATCGAGCAACTGGAACCGTCCGAGCCCGCGGCTCGCACGCTCCACGGGAGGGCTCAACTGAAGAACGTCAACGCGATTCACAGTGGTCATGATCGACTTCTCCGGCGCGGAAACGCTCCGCATGCCATGGCACAGAGCAAGCGCCGTGCCTTCCGGACGCGCTCGACCTGGAAGTCATGGACCGCGCCGAGCCGGATCTCCGATCCCAGGACGTTCACGATCGATTGCAATCCGTACAATCGGCGCCCCGTGCGCGGGACGAATCCGCCACGGGCGCGTCGAAAATGCTCTATCCTGGTGGGTCGGCGCCAGGGTCGCCGATCCGAAGATGACACGAAGCAAGGTCGCGATCGTCCGCACGTCCCCCCGAACCGTCTTCGCCGACTACCACCGGCTCATGAACCTCGCCGGCTACCAGGACGTCATCGCGAAGGACGCGGATACGGCGCTCAAGGTCAACATCTCCTGGCACTTCTTCTTCCCCGCGAGCTCCACGACGCCGTGGCAGCTCGAAGGGGTGATCCGCGCGATGAAGGAGGACGGCTACGACCCGGCCCTCATCCACGCCTGCCACAACCGCACGGTCGTCATCGACGCGCACCTCGGCGAGCGCGAGAACAAGCAGATCCTCCCGGTCCAGGCGCACGGCCTGCGCAACGTCCACCTCTACGAGGGCGAGGAGTGGATCCACGTCCGCGAGGCGGTCGGCGACCTGTGCGACAAGTTCCTCTGCCTGAACAAGGTCTATCCCGGCGGCTTCCACATCCCGAAGCGGTTCATCGGCGAGAACATCATCCACTTGCCTACCCTGAAGACCCATGTGTTCACGACGACGACCGGCGCGATGAAGAACGCGTTCGGCGGCCTGCTGAACGAGCGGCGCCACTGGACCCATCCCGTCATCCACGAGACGCTCGTCGATCTCCTCATGATCCAGAAGCGGATCCACCGCGGCGTCTTCGCCGTGATGGATGGGACGTTCGCCGGCGACGGCCCGGGTCCGCGCTGCATGATCCCGCACGTGAAGAACGTGCTCCTCGCGTCCGCCGACCAGGTTGCGATCGACGCGGTGGCGGCGAAGCTGATGGGCTTCGACCCGCTCACGATCAAGTTCATCAAGCTCGCGCACGATCTGGGCCTGGGCTGCGGCGATCCGCGCGAGATCGAGATCGTGGGCGACGAGGACGCGACCAAGGAGAGCTGGAACTTCGTCGGGCCGTTCAAGAAGATGACGTTCGCGTCGCGGATGCAGCACCAGATCTACTGGGGACCGCTGAAGGGTCCGATCGAGTGGTCGCTCAAGACGGTGCTCGCGCCCTGGGCCTACATCGCGAGCGTCCTCTACCACGACTCGTTCTGGTACCCGTTCCTCGCGAAGAAGAAGATGCAGGCCTGCCTCGGAAGCCAGTGGGGCAGGCTCTTCCAGGCATGGGAGAAGCTCACGCCCGACGCCGATGGCTTCCCCGAGATCACCGGCGAGCCCGCGGAGCTCAAGCGAACGGGCGTCGCCGCGCTCGTGGAGTCGTTCAAGATCCTCGGCACGTGCATCATGGAGGCACCCGAGATCGCCGCGCACCGCCGTCGCGCCGCGACCCATCATTGACCCGGCGGGGGCGAGCCCGCCGAGCGACTCAGTACCCGAGCGGCGCCGCCGCCACGGTGACGCCGTACGCCGATCCGGGGAACGCGACGAACGTGCCGGCCACCGCGACGGCCGACCCATCGTAGGAACAGGCCACGACCGCGGAATCGGCCGAAGGGTCGGCACCGGACCCGCAGAGCAGCTCGCTCCTCCCGTCGCCGGTGACGTCTCCGGAGCCGGCGCGGCCCCCGTACATCGACGCGAACGGCGTGACCGGAAATCCCGGGAGCGTTGCGATCGACGCTCCGTCGTAGTCGTATCCCGAGAACACGGCGCCGTTCGCGGGACCGCTGCCCGGAGCCGACAGGATCTCGTCGAAGCCATCGGAGTCGACGTCGCCGACAGCGACGCGGCCTCCATAGGAGGCGCTCGCAGTGAAGTTGATCTTGGCCATGGCGGAGATCGCGGCGCCGTCGTAGTTCCACCCGCGGATCTGCGCGGCGAAGCTCGGGCCGGGGCCCGGGACGCTCAGCACCTCCGCGTAGGTGTCGGCGTCGAGGCGGCCCAGCCCGACGTCGACTCCAAAGCTGAGCGTTCCGTAGGCGAAGAACGAGAAGCTCTTCAGCGGCGCGACCGCGGCGCCGTCGAAGTTCCAGCCGCGGACGTGCGGACCGAACACGATGCCTGGACCGGCCCCTGACACGATCTCGTCGAAGGCATCCGCATCGACGCTCGCAGCCGCGACGTTCACGCCGTACTTCAGCGTGCCATAGGCGTAGTAGTTGAGCTTCGCCACGGCCTGACCGTCCCTCTGGAAGCCGCGGGCCTGCGGACCGTACACCGCTCCCGGGCCAGGACCGGTGACGATGGCCGCGGCAGCTCCCGGATCCGCGCGACCCACGTTGACTCCCCACTGGCCCGCCGCGTAAGCGAAGAAGTCGACGGTGGTGGGCGCGCCACCCGGCGTGAAGGCGCGCACCTCGTTGGGATTGGGCGCGCCAAGCCCCCGCCCCACCACGTGGTCCTCCGAGGCATCCGGCACGACGAGCGTGAGCCGCGGTCCCTGGCCGCCCTCCTTGCTCTGCACGGAGAGCAGGAAGGTCTGCGTGGTGGTGAGCCCGAACGCAACGACGCCATCCAGGTCCGCGTCGAACGCAGTCGTGACGTCGCCGGCCTCGGAGCTCAGGAAGTTGGCGCTCGGGATCGTCAGGAAGGTCGGACCGATCGCAGGCGCGCTGGCCCAGGTGATCGTTCCCTCGTTCCAGTTCGTGTCCGCCACCATGCCGAGGTCCTGGCCGCCGCAGCAGACCACGCGGAAGTTCAGCTTCGCGATCAGCGCGGCTCCGTGGAGCGCGGAGGCATCGAACCTCACGTAACCGTGGAACACCGTGGAACCGCCCTCGACCTGGATCGCGCCGTCCGTGCCGTGGTTGGTCGACGGGCTCGCGGGATCGACGTAGGCGTCATCGGTGGGATCGAGCGTCACGATCCTGACGCCTCCCTGCCGGCGCCAGAAGATCGACGCGACGGGATCGCTCGCGAAGAACGCCGAGAGCATGTCGGCCACCTTCTGCTGGCCCAAATCGGATGGGTGGATCATGTCGGACTGGAAGTCGGCGGTAAGCCACGTGAGCCCGTCCCCGCGGGAATTCGTCCCGTCCGCCCAGAGGTACGCCCCCCAGAGCAAGAGCGGCGCGACCACCGCGCCCTTCGCGGCGTCGTAGTTGAGCGATGGGTCGCCGGCGATCTGATCTTCGATGAGCCACTTGACCCCGAACCCCGACTCGTAGGCATAGGGCTCGGGGCTCACGGCGTTCGCGGGCGCATAGCCTCCGTAGATGCGGCTCGAGACGTAGCAGACCTTCAGGTTCGGGAAGAACCCATGGAGGTTCCGCGCGATCTGCGCAAGCTCGTCGCGAAGCGATTGCGACGCGGCCGGGAACCCACCCGTCGGGTACATCTTCGCCTCCTTGAGCCACGCCACCTGTACCTGGGCGTTGGTCATGCCGAGCGCCGTCACACGATTCTGGACGTTCGTCCAGTAGGCCGCCGCCGGATCGGCGAGGATCGTCGAGTCCTGCGCGGTGATCGCGCCATTGACGAGCACCACGCGGCCGTTGCGATCGACGTTTCCGTCCTCCTGGCGCTCGAAGACCGAGAACTCGTAGGTCGTGTTCGACATCCCGAACGCGACGCAACCGACGCGGCCGTTCACGGGATCGGGGTTGCCCGCCGCGTCCCTCGGGACGACCTTGCGCGCCTCCGCGATCGCCGCCGTCTCGTGAGCCGCAGGGGGCACGTTGCTTCCCCCCGGATACAAACCGCCCTGGAACCCCTGGTAGGTCCCGGGACCGAGATCGGTCAGTGGGACGAGACCGGTCGTCTGCGCGGATGCCCCGAGAGCCGTGACGAGGAGGAAGAGAGCGGCCCCGTGGATGCGTGCCATGGCGAACTCCTGATCCCGTTCGTTTGCCGCCCGCGAACGCAATGAGACAAGTCTGCCTCTCAGTCTAGCGAGGATCACGCGTGCAGGAGTGACCGACGTCACGATGGCCCGCTACCGCTCGAGATCCCGTAGCCTGTCGTGCATCCACTGGTACTCGATCTGCCCGGTGCGTTCCATCGCGGCGCGATACCACGCGATCGCCAGCATTCGATGGGACTCGTCGCCCGTGAGGCGCCAGAGCTCGTGATCCGCGAGCGGCGTCATCCAGTCGTCAGCGGACATGGCGCGCAACTTCTCGATCTGGGCGATCGCACCCGCGCGATCGGCCGGCGCGGCGAGTCGCGCCGCGAGGATGCGGCATGCGATGGCGAAGTCGTCCCATTCGAGGGCGGTGGCGAGCGCGTCTGCCTCGGCGCCGAGCGCCCGGGAGCGCTCCACCTGGCCCACGTCGGCGAGCGCCACCGCGTGGTTGTAGACGATGCGGCAGAGCATCGCCTTCTCGCCGCTATCGCGCGCTCGCGCCTCCGCCCTCTCGAAGTAGGGGATCGCGGGCTCGGGCTCGCCGAGATAGCGGTGGATGTTTCCCAGGTTGAAGAGCGTCCTGGCAGCGCCGATGCGGGATCCGATCTTCTCGAAGACCTCCACAGCCTCCGCGTAGCACCTCCGCGCCTCGCCCACGTCCCCTCTGTTCCGGAACACGACGCCGATGTTCCCCAGCGAAGCGGCGACTCCGTTGAGGTCGCCGAGCGCGCGGTAGAGGCCGAGCGCCTGCTGGTGACAGCGAAGGCATCGATCGCGATCTCCTGCGTTCCACGCCGCCACGGCGAGGCCCGACAGGACCTTTGCGCGCGCGATCCGCTCTCCGCAGCGATCGGCCGCGTCGAGCGCTTGATCGAGCGTGGCGAGCGCCTCGTCGTGCCGCTCGAGAAGGTCGAGGACGATGCCGGCGTTCCGGAGAGCCTCCGCGCACTGCGCCCAGTCCTCGATGCGGCGCGCGACTTCCGCGGCGGACCGGCACGTCGCCAGCCCTTCCGCGTGGCGGCCCTGCCGCCAGATCGTCTGTCCCAGGAGAGCGAGGGCCTGGGCCTCTCGGCCGCTGTCGGCGACCGACGCGCTCGCGGCACTGGCGTCGCGCATGAGCGCCTCGACGCGGTCGAGCCTCCCTGTCAGGAGGCACACGCCCGCCAGCTTGACGGCCAGGTCGACGCGCCGCGCCGGATCGATGGCCGCGTCGAGGAGCTTCCCGTAGTCGCGCATGGCGGCATCGTTCGCGTACGCGGCGCGGGCGGCATCCGCCGCCTTCTCGAGGCAATCGCGCCAGCGATCGGGGACGCCGCCTTCCCCGTAGTGATGGGCGAGCTTCTCGTACGGGCGCTCGGTCTCCACCGGGAACAGCACCTCGTAGGCCGCCGCGGCGAGACGATGCTGCTCGCGCAGTCGAGAGCGGAGCTGCATCTCGTAGGCCGCATCGCGCAGGAGGTTGTGGCGGAACACGTACTCGAGCTCCGTCACGGCGCTCCAGATGGCCGCGCCCGCCGCCTCGCGCAGCCGGCCGTCCAGCTCGGGATCGTGGCTCAGCATGTGCTCGAGGACCAGGCGATCGAACTCGAAGCCGAGCACCGACGCTGTCTGCACGACGTGCTTGACCGGCACCGGCAAGCGGTCGAGGCGGGACACGAGGACGCCCTCGATCGTCCCCGGCAGGTCGCGGAGCTCCTCGAGGGAGCCTCGCGGTGGAGCGCCGACCTCGAGCCTCCCCTGCTCCGCGAGGTGGAGCGCCAGCTGCTCCGCGAAGAACGGGTTGCCGCCGGTCTTCGCCGAGAGGAACTCCACCCACGCCGTGTCGACGGGGCCGGCGACGACCTGCTCCGCGATCTCGCGCACGCTCGCGCCATCGAGGGGCGCCAGGTCGAGGTCCTCGCTCGGCACCTCCCGAGGAAGCGAGAGGCGCGGCTTCTCTGCGCGATCGTCGAGGCGGCTCGTGCCCAGGATCGCGATCCGGAAGCGCTCCGTGCCACGCGTGAGCGCGGCGACGGTCCTGCGCGAGTCCTCGTCGAGCCACTGGATGTCGTCGAGGAAGACCACGACGGGATGAAGGAGGCTCAACGCGCAGAGCAGCGCCTTGATGCCGAGGACGGCGTTCTCGAAGCGGAGCTCCGGAGCGAGCTCCGGCCATGGCGATCCCGGAGGCGCGAGATCGAGCAATGCGGCGAGCGCGAAGCGCGTGCGCTCGAGCTCTGTCCTGACGACGGGCGCCTCCGGAGCTCCGGAGACGTCGAGAGCATGGTCGATCTCCTCGAGCGCTTCATCGAGGCTGCGGAGGTTCTCGGCGGCGGTCCTGGTCGCCGTCTGGCCGAGCTGCTCGCGGAGGTAGCGCCGGAACGGTTGCATCGATCGGACGGCGAGCTCGTCGCTTGGACATTCTGCCCAGTAGAGCGTGCCCTCGGACGCGAACCGCTGATGGAAGTCGTGCGCGAGCCGGCTCTTGCCGGCGCCGGGCTCGCCGTAGATCACGAATGCCCCCGCGAACCTGCGCTCCGACTGGCGGGCGTCCGCGCGGATAGGCTCCATGAAGGCGGCAAGACGCGCGAGCTCCGCGCTCCGGCCCACCGTGCGCCCCTGGTAGGCGAGCCTCGAGCCGCGCTCGCTGCGCCCGCGGAGCCTGCAGACAGACCGGCGATCGTCGAAGCCCTTGAACGCGAGCCTCCCGACGGGCGCGAGTGCGAAGGCGCGGCTCGCGCTCGGCACCACCGTCTCGTCGACCCAGATCTGCCCGGGCGCCGCCGCGGTCATGAGGCGGGCCGCGAGGTTCACGCCGCGGCCATAGCAACTGTAGGTGGCGCGATCGGTCGCGCCCGCGAAGCCCGCGTACATCAAGAAGCGCGTGATGCCGGCGCGGACGGTGAGCAAGGAGCGATCCGAGAGGTCGAGCGCGACCCCCATCGCCCGCTCGACGTCGTTCTCGCGTCCCGTGGGCGCCCCCCAGTAGAGGAGGAGGTTGCCGCCCTTGTCGCCGAAATCGATCCCCGCGAGGTAGCCTCCGTACCGCTCCTGGAGCGTGAACACGCGGTCGACGAGCTCCGAGACCTTCGCGTCGGACGCGTCGCCCGCGAATCCGGCGAAGAGCGTCACGACCCAGCGGAACTCCCCGCGTGCGCGCGCGTGAGCCACCTCGGCAGGGAAGAAGGCATCGGTCGCAGCCACCCCGTCGGCGCCGGATGGGCCGGCACCGGATCCGCGACGTCCCGGAGCTCGGCGCCCGTCACGCGGAGGAACGATCCGTCGCCGATCCGCTCGACGTCCATCGGCGTCGCGATACGCTCGCGCAGCGTCGCGGGGATCACGAGATCGCCAATCCCCGCGTGATGCTCCGCCGCGGCGCACTCCTCGATCGCCCGACCACGGAAGGCGTAGGCGTGGCGGCCGCCCGCCCCCTCGTAGATCCGCCACGACGCCCCCCCGGCCGCGAGCCCCATCCGGATCGCGAACGAGAACGGGCCGTAGGGCGTCTGCCGATCGGGAGACCGGGCCATGCGGTCACGGACCTCCATGGCGGCCGCGAGCGCGCGGCCGGTGCCCGACCCGGCCGCATCGGATGCGAACACCGCCGTGAACGCGTCGCCCGCGAACGAGACGACCTCGCCGCCATGGGCGTGGATCGCATCGACGAGCGGATCGAAGACGCTGGCGAGCACCGATGCGAGGGCCTCCGCCCCGACCTTGCCGTGACGCATCAGCGCCTCGGTCATCGTCGTGAAGCCCGAGATGTCCGCGAAGAGCCCCGCGGCATCGAAGCTCCCGGCGCGATCGCCGCGGGCGTACGCCTCCTCGATCGATCGCGGCAGGAGCCGGAGGCGGCCGCTCATGGCGCGAAGATCTCCCTGCACCGGGCTTCGACGGCGGCATCGCGCACGACGTCGAACCCGAAGCCGTTCCACCGGTAGACCGCCGTGCGGCGCTCGCGGTTCCTGGGATCGAGCTCGAGGAACGAGTCGCCGCGATGCAGCGCACAGAGGCACCCCGGGTGATCCGGCATCGCCACGGCGTCCACGAGCGGCCAGGCGAGCGCGGACCCGCGCCAGAGCGCCGAGAGACCCGTCGCGGTCACGCGGTAGACGTAGGGACGCGGCGCGCGCTCGCCGTCGATGGTCGATGCGTGCTCCTCGAGGGTGTAGAGGAGCGTTCCGGAAGGCAGCGTCACGGCGCTCGCCTCGAGGAGGCGCCCCTCTGGCGTCCTCCATTCGCGACGGCCGCGCTCGCGCGCGACGAGCGACAGCGAGAGACCGTCCCCCTCGGGCTCGAGCGTGCGATCGCCGACCGCGAGACCCTCGTTCACATCGCACGGGCAGAGCGCGAGCGCACGATCGGCGACATCGTCGCGACCCACAATCGCGGGGCTCGCCGATCCTGGCGGCGTCCGGGTCTCGATCCCGCCGCAGCGGAGCACGCCGTCCTCGATCCTGCAATCGGCCAGGAGCCCCACCTTCGTCGCGGGGTACTTCTGATCGAAGAGGTGGTTCCCGAGCGAGAAGAATACCGGCTTTCCGCCCACGCACTCCGGCGCCTGCACGACGTGCGGGTGATGGCCCATCACCACGTCCGCGCCGTGCTCGACGAGCCACGTCGCGTCGCGCCGCTGCCGCGCGCTCGGCCAGTCGAAGAGCTCCTCTCCCCAGTGGACGCTCACGACGACGACGTTCGCCAGGGCCCGCGCCAGCCGGAGCTTCCGGGCGAGCTCTGCCGAAGGACCGGTCTCGTGACCGTCCCGGGCGGGGACCTCCGAGAACGCGACGAAGGCGATGGTCCACCCCTTGGCATGGACGAAGACCGGCGAGCGCTCGAGGGTCAGGGGCTCGAGCCCCAGCGCCCGCACCGAGCTCTCGGTCATGGCGCGCCCATCTGGACCGGTGTCGCCAGCATGGTTGTTCTCGAGCGAGAGCAGGTCGAACCCGGCCGCGGACAGGAGCGCGAGATCGTCCTTCCGCAGGTCGAAGCAGAGCTCGCCGGCGCCGCAGGCTCCGACCGCCCCTTCGAGATTTCCTCCCGCGACGTCCGCGCCGGAGAGCAAGGCCCTCACCTCGCGAAGCGGATCGCGTCCCGTCGCGTCGATCTCCCGGCGCACCTGCCGGCCCAGCAGGATGTCGCCCGCGAACAGGATCCTCACGTCGTCCGCTCCGGTCGCGAGGGCGACGGCGGGAAGGGTCGCGATCAGAAAGGGGACGGAGGCGGGCACGTGGGCGCGGTCGGCGAGACGAAGGGAGCGATCCAGTCCGGGCGCTTCGCCGTCTTGACGCGCTCGCTCCACTCCGCGTCATCGAGCAGCCGGTCGCTCGCCAGCTCGTGGTACGAGTAGACGGCGCCCTTCACCACCTCGCGACGCCCGTAGTACGGCACGACGACGTCCCACTCGAGCGGCTGGCCCACGGCGACGAGCAGGTACCCGCCCGGCCCCCCGCCCGCCACGTCGGCGATCTTCGGCATCGGATCGGGGTTCGCGAGCGACAGGTCCTTGCGCGACACGCTCTGGAAGATCTTCATGTTGTGCTCGGCGACGCGGCCGACGTAGAGGATCTCCTCGTACTCCCCCGCGTCGAGGGCCTTGCCGTCGATCTCCTTGCGCGCCATCGCCTCGAACAGGCGGGCCTTCTCGGCGCAGTCGCGCAGGCGCCGCGCGATCCCCGCGTCCATGTCCCCGGCTTCCTTGGAGGGATCGTCGATGGCGACGGACTTCACGGCCGGGTCCTTCTGCACGATGGCGAGCGTGGCCTCGAACAGCTCCGCGATCGACGCAAAGGTCGCCGGGTCGGGCTCGACGTAGCCGCGCGGCGGCCGGAGCACGACCGGCTCGAACCCGCCTTCGCCGCATTCCGCCCAGGGACGGTCGTTGACCAGCACCGTCGCATGACGCAGCGTGGCCCAGCTCGCGAGGCCTGTCTGGAGGCGCTTGCCGCGCCAGAGCTTCTCCTGGCGAGGATCGGCCGGCACTGCGGGCGCGTCGGAGAACTGCGTCGCGAGACCGTCGATCCAGCGCTCGTAGAGCGATCGCGGCTCCTGGCCCGAAGGCCCGAAGCGCTGCCCGAGATCGGTCAGCACGCCCGCGAGCGTCGGGTAGCGCGTCATCTCGCCCTGCTCTTCCAGGAGGGCGCGGGCGAAGCGGCTCCCGAGACCGGCGGCGAGATCGAGCCCCTGGGGCAGCATGCGCGGGCCGGGCGGTCCCTTGACCTGCTCGGCCTCGGGACGGTCCGGATGGTAGAGGACCGCGTCGAGCACCTCGTTGTCGAAGCCCCACGAGAGCGGGAAGACGGTCGCCTGCGATCGCGGGTACTTCGCGTATCGCGGGGCCTTCGCGCCGCCCCAGACGAGGGGCCCTCGCGGCGGGGCGATGAACACGGCGTAGGGCGCCATCCAGGCCCGCGCCTTCTGCTGGAGATCCTCGGGCAGAGCGCCTAGCTCCGCGAGCTCCTCCGGCGACGCCGGCACCCGCGTGAGGTACTTGAACGCCTTGAAGTAGAGCGCCGCCGCCTCGTGCGACGTGTAGTGGCCGCGCGGCTTGAGCTCGCCGTAGTCGAACGGCTCGCCGAGCACCTTCGAATCCGCGCTCCCGGCGGCATCCAGGATGCGCGCCGCCTCGGCGTTGCTCCTGTCGCCGCGCCGCGCGGCGAGGAGCGCTCCGAGCACGCCGGGCCACCGCGATGTCGTCTTGACCAGGCGGTAGTGGGCGTCGAGCGCGGCCACCATCTCCCAGAACGCCGGGATCGCCTGCTGCCGCTCCTTCACGATGAACACGCCCTGGAATGCCGAAGCGTAGAGGTCCCAGAAGAGATCCGTCGTCACCAGGTAGGGACGCGTCGGGGTGGAGCGATCGTAGTCGCCGCAGTCATAGGCCTCGCGGTCGTAGAGCTCGTAGAGCTGCTCGTCGTCGAGCGCGCGGAAGAGCCCGCCGTCGTTGGTGAGGAGCTGCCGATCCTGGGGCGACTCGGAGAACATCCAGGCGTTGACCACGTCACCGGCGGGCATGGTGATCGGAACGAACGAGATGCGCTGCGCGCTTCCCGAGGCTTCGATCCCGACGAGCCCCTTGCCATCGGGCGTCGCGCGCGGCGCGAGCAGGAAGCGGGATGCCGGCGCGAGCCGCAGGATCGTCTTGCCGCGATCGAGATGGAGAGCCACGCCGTCGGTGTCGGGCTTCCACGAGAGCACGCCGGCCCCGTTGGGGGTGAAGGACGCCGCGGTCGCGCAGAGCTTGCCCTCGAGGAGCGGCTTGCTCGCGCCCCAGCGGGCGCGCTCGTAGGTCGCGACGTTCGGGCACTTGCCGTCGTCCCAGAGGAGCGCCCCGCCCGCGGGATGGAATCCGAGTGGTGTCGCGTCCGGAGCGATCAGGTCGCTCGGGATCTCCCACTCGTCGGCGCCCAGGCGGTCCTCCAGGCCTGACCGATCACCTGGTAGGGCTTCGTCCCCCGCTCGGTCATCGAGCGGATCGTCCCACGCATTGCCGACCTTCTTCCGAAGAAGACGCGGTGCTCGATCTGCTCCGGTCGATCGCCCTCGCCCCAGTCGGTGACGTAGGGTCGTGGCGCCACGACGATCCGCCGCAGGGCGTTCTTGGTCGTGTAGATGCTCGACGCCGCGAACGCCGCGGCCGTGTCGACCGAGAGGATCTCGTACGAGCTGCCGCGCATCCCCGCGACGAAGAGGCGCCGGCCGTCGGGATGCCAGGCGACCGACAGGGGGCGGAAGCCCGTTGGCGCCGGCCACGAGCGCGCGCTCTCCACCGGAGCGCCGGCGGTCCAGAGCGCGACGCGGCAGCTCTCGCCCGCGCAGGCGATGACCGCGGCATCCGGACCGAGCGAAGAGACGTCCAGCTCGACCGCCTGCTCGCCGGCAGCGAGGAGATCGAAGGCCAGCGGCGGCGACGCGCGCACGATCGGCTCGTCGTCCTGAAAGACGGATGCCGCGGCGATCGACGTGATGAACAGCGTTGCGGCGGCGGCAACCGAAGGGCGCGCGATCATGTCCGGGGATCCTAGCAGCCCGTTGAAAAGCCCTGCTCCGTGCCGGACACGCGTGTCCGGCGTCGCTGGCATCGTTGCGCCTCCTCCGAATCCAACACGGGATGCGTCGTCGGCGCGCCTCGCCAGCGCCGCCGGATCCGCGGTCGGGCCCGGTCAGAGTTTTTCAACGGGCTGCTAGCCGACCCCATCCAGGGACCTACAATCGGGGTCGTGGACTGGGAAGCGATAGCCGCGAAGCCGCGCTGGGCGCAGCTGCGCAGGTTCGTCGACCGGTTCTATGCGTCGCCTCTCCGCCGCGAGGACGGCAGCGACCACGCCGAGATCGAGGCGGCTGAAGCACGCATCGGGACGCGTCTTCCCGAGACGCTCGCACAGTGGCATCGGCTCCTCGGGCGGCGCCTCGGTTTCGTCCAGGATCGACCGTACCGGATCACCGAGCTGAGATCTCGGCCCGACCGGCTCATCGACGTCTGGAGCGAGAACCAGGGGAACTGGATCCTGAGGGTGCCATCGACGCCTGAGAATCCCCCGGTCGCAATCCACGATGACGGAACCACCGCGTGGCCATCGGGGCCGCTGAGCGCGGTGCTGATCGGCATGCTGGTGGGCGACACGCTTGTCGGGGCATGGGCAGGCTCCGGCCGCGGAACACTGGGAACACTCTGCGAGACGGTCGTCGGAGGCAGCTGCGCGACCGTGACGCAGGAAGCGCTGGCGGAGCTGGAGGCCCGTTTCCCGCTGCTCGCCTGGCCACCTAACCCGTTCTATCCGGACCCTTGCCGCGGAGACGACGACACGGTCCTTCGCTGGAACAGCGGGTGCGTCGAGTGGATGTCCGCGAACGAGAGCACCTATCGGCTCCTCTCCTCGATCCTCGGGTTGGACCCGCAAGACGGTCTTCGCGAGCTTGTCGTTGCCTTCGAGGATCTGAGTCCGGACGACGTGCGCGCCTTCACGGAGACCCGCGGGAAGATCGAAGGACACGGCATGCAACGTCTCCAGCGCGCACTCGGAGATGCCGGGCACCTGGGGTCGGCCCGCTTGCGTCCCGAAGCCCTGCTCCTGCGCGTCTGGACGCGGGACCCCTCACGATGCTGGGAGCTCCTCCGGCCGCTCTTCAGACCTGGCATGCTCGATCACGTGACGGTCGCGCACAGACCCGAGGCGGTCGCTCGATTCCAGGTGCTTCATCCGCCGGGGCTAACCCGGTTCGTCCTCCCCGAGCCGTAGCACGCAGATCATCGCGACGCCGCGCGCGGCCCGGCACGGTCACGATGCAGAACGCGAAGATGGGCCATCGCTTCGACCTGATGCTCGCCCTACCATGCGGTCCTGGCGCCGGCCGGCACCGACGCGGATCGTGAACGCTGCCTGAGGCGCCGCAAACGCACGGCGAGGTGAGAAGCGACTAAGATCGACCGATGCTGCAGAGGCTGCGCGAGCTGAAGGACCAGGTCCTGCTCGGCGTGTCGGGGATCCCGCGCCACGGCCTCGGCTCCATCGACGTCAGCAACGAGTGCAACCTGCGCTGCGAGCACTGCTACTTCTTCGAGCAGGACTGGAAGAACGAGTGGCCGCTCGCGCGCTGGCAGGAGAAGTTCGAGGAGCTGCGGGCGAACGGGTTCCCTTTCCTCCAGTGCACCTTCGTCGGCGGAGAGCCGCTGCTGCGGCCCGAGCTCATCGATCTGGGGCGCCGCTACTTCAAGAAGTGCTGGGTCGTCACCAACGGCACCATCCCCATCCCCGCATGGAAGAACGTCACGTGGTACGTCTCGGTCGACGGGACGAAGCCGTACTGCGAGGCGCTGCGCGGCAAGGGGATCTACGAGCGCATCAAGAAGCACGCGGACAGAAGCGACATCAACATCCGCACGGCGACGGTCGTGACCAAGACCAACCACGAGTGCCTCGAGGAGCTCGTCGCCGAGTGGTACCAGACGCGCGTCCAGGGCATGGTCTTCGACTTCTACACGCCAATCGCCGGGCTCGACGAGGAGCTCTGGCCGGGCTTCGAGCTGCGCGATCGCATCATCGACCGGTTGCTCCTCCTGAAGAAGCGCTACGGCGACTTCCTGATGACGTCGTCGCGCGTCTTCGAGCTGATGCGCTCCGGACGGACGAAGGACGTGACCGACAACTGCCGCTTCGCCGCCAAGGCCTTCGCCTTCTCTCCCACCGGCGAGATGAAGGAGAAGTGCATGCTGGGCCCGAAGGCCGACTGCGATCGCTGCGGCTGTGTCGTGCCCTTCTTCCTCTACCACATCGACACGAGGGGCGCTCTTCTCACCGAGAGCACGCGCCTCCTGCGCCAGGGATTGCGGCGGAAGCTCGGCCTGCGCCGGCGGCCCGTCCCCGCCACGGCCTAGGAGCCATGGCGCGGCGCAGGACGTTCCTCCGATCGGCGTCGCGCGCGCTCGCCCTCGGCGCGATCCCCTGGCCCGCGCCGCTCCTGGCGGCGCCACCTCCCGCCGCATCCGCACCCCGGTACTTCACCGCGAAGGAGCTCGCGATCCTCGGCGAGGTCGCGCGCGAAGTCCTCCCGGCGAAGGACGTCCTCTCCGGCACGGTCGACGTCGCGGCGAACCTCGACGGGTACCTCGCCCGCTTCCCTCGGTACGACCTCGGCCTCATCCGCAAGGGTCTCCGGATGTTGAACGCCGAGGTGACCTACATCCTCGCGCGCGCCCTCGGCCAGGCGACGGCGCTCGACCGCACGTCCGTCTCGAAGTACCTGGTGACCCTCGGCTACTACGGCGACGGCAACGGCGAGGCGGACCTGCCCGCCGCGAGCCGCCGCATCTGGCCTCGCATGGGCTACCCGGGCCCGCGAGGCAAGGACTTCGCCGGGTTCTCCCCCTCGCAAGGGCCGCTCCCCGAAGCGTCCCTCGACGATCGCCTCGGCGGCGCCGATCCGCTCGCGTTCCTCGAGAAGCGCGAGCTCCTCGCGTGAAGGCGGGCGTCTCCGGCTTCCTGGATCTCTCGGCGGCGGCGCGCGACGGCGCGCTCTCCGTCGAAGCCGACGTCGGGGTGATCGGCTCGGGCACGGGAGGGTCGCTGGTCGCGGCCGAGCTCGCCCTCGCGGGTCGGTCCGTCGTGGTCCTGGAGAAGGGACGCCATGTCCCTCACGAGGCGATGACGCAGCGCGAGTTCGAGATGTCGGCGCGCCTCTACAACGACGACCTCTTCCGCCCCGCGGAAGGGAGCGGGACCCGCATCCCCATCGTCCGCGGGGAGTGTCTCGGAGGCGGCTCCGTGGTCGCCGACGCGATCTGCCACGACCCGCCGCCGTCGCTCCTCGCGTCGTGGGCCGCGATGGGGCTCGGGAGCTTCCATCCCGACCGCCCGGAGATCGCCGCGCACCTTGCCGCCGTCCGGAAGGTCCAGCGGATCGGACCGGTGCGCCCCGAGACCATGAACCTGAACAACCGCACCTTCAAGCTCGCGGTGGAGCGCAGCGGCTACTCCGGGCGGTTGGTCGAGCGCAACCTCCCCGACGGGACCTGCCGCCAGGCGGGGTTCTGCGTCCAGGGGTGCCAGTACGGCGACAAGCAATCGGCGCTCAACACCTACATCCCCTCCGCGATCGCCTCCGGCGCCGCGTTCCTGACGGAGTGCGCCGTCGACCGGGTGGAGCGCTCTGCGGGCGGTCCGTTCGTGGTGCGGGCGACGTGCCGCGATCGCTCGATCGATCCCTCGCCGGCCGGCGCCGCGCCGCCGCCTCTCGCCGTGTCGCTGACGTGCAAGCGGCTGGTCCTCGCGGCGGGGGCCATCGAGACGCCGCGAGTCCTCCTGCGGAGCGGGACGCTCGACGCCGCGGGTCTCGCCGGCAAGGGTCTCTCGATGCACTACCAGACGTTCCTCCTCGGACACGTCCCGGGCGTGAAGGTGCGGGGCTTCGAAGGGCTCCCGGTGGCCTACCAGTGCGACGAGTTCAGCGGCTGGACGCGCGCGCGATCGGTGCCTGGCGCGGCGTCCACGTTCTGGTTCGACGCGGCGTTCAGCCATCCGTGGAACCTCGCGACCACGTTCCGCTTCTACGGGGCCCCGCTCCTCGAGATCATGGACCACTACGAGGAACTCCTCGGGATCATGGTCTACGTGACGGCGAAGAGCCGCGGGAGCATCTCGGAGAGCGCGGTGAGGTTCGACATCGGCGACGACGACGCGCGCACGCTGCGCGTCGCCACGCAGATCGGCGCGGGGCTCCTCTTCAAGGTGGGCGCGCGCAAGGTGTGGACGGGTGCGACGCAGTCGGTCCTCGCGGAACCGGCGGACCTTGCGCGGATCCGCGAAGGTGCCGGCTACGGCTCGCGCGACGCCTTCCTCTACACCTCCCACCCGATGGGCGGCGCCTGCATGGGCGCCGACGCGGCCTCGTCGGTCTGCGACGAGCACGGTCAGGTGCACGGCGTCCCCGGGCTCTTCGTCGCGGTCGCGTCCGCGTTCCCGACACCCATCGGCGCCCCACCGTACGTGTCCGTGATGCTCCACGCCCGCAGGGTCGCCGAGCGCATCAAGGCGGCGGCGGCGTAGAATCGTTTTTTCCCAGGCGGCGCACCCAGGAACGACATCGATGGGCACCAGAGCGGGCGTAGGAATCAGCCACCACCGTAATCCGAAGCTGGCGGGCCAGGAGGCGGCGCGGTCCGCACTCAAGAGCGCGGGGCTCGACCGCCCCGACTTCGTCTTCCTCTTCGCGTCGGTGGGCTACGACCAGGAGGCGATGCTCTCCGGCGTGCGCCACGCCACCGGGCGCGCGCCCCTCGCGGGATGCTCCGGCGAGGGAGTGATCGCCGGCGCGGAGGCGGACGAGAGCAACTTCTCGGTCGCGGTGATGACGATCGCCTCCGACGAGCTCTCCTTCTCTCACGGCCTCGAGACGGGCCTGCGGGAGGATCCGGAGGGCACCGGCACGAGGGTGGGAAAGACCGTGGCCGCGCGCCTCGGCACCGACGCCCAGGCGCTCTTCGTATTCGCCGACGGCCTCTGCTTCAACTTCGATCGCTTCGCGAGCGGGCTCGCGCGCGAGCTTCCCGCGGACCAGTCGCTGCGCCTCTTCGGCGGGACCGCGGCCGACAACTGGGAGCTCAAGCGCACCTACCAGTACCGCGACGACCAGATCGTGAGCGAGGGCGTGTCCCACGTCCTGATGTCCGGCAACGCCCGCGTGGTGTGGGCGGTCAGCCACGGCTGCGTCCCGCTCGGCGTGGAGCGGCGCGTGACGCGGGCGCGGGGCAACGTCATCTACGAGATCGACGGAAAGCCCGTGCTCGAGGTGCTCCGCGAGTACCTCGTGGGGGAGGAGATCGAGAGCTGGCAGAAGGCGATCGTGAATCTCTCCCTCGGCTTCCGCGCGCCCGGATCGATGAGAGGCTACGACGAGTACCTGATCCGCTTCATGCCCGCCAAGGACGACGCGGCGGGATCGGTGACGATCCCGACCGAGGTCCCCACGGGCACCGGCATCTGGATGACGCGGCGCGACCACGAGAAGATCGCAAGCGGGCTCGATCGCATGGCGAGCGAGATCCACGCGCGTCTCGAGGGCGCGCAGCCCAAGATGGTGTTCCAGTTCGACTGCGCGGGCCGCGGCAAGGTCGTCTTCCGGGATCAGCAGAAGACGGATCTGCTCGCGAGGCTCCGCGCGGGCGTGGCCCCGGAGGCCCCGTGGCTCGGGGTCTACACCTACGGGGAGATCGGGCCGGTGGGCACCGCGAACTGCTTCCACAACTACACGGCCGTGGTGATGGCGATCGCGTGAGGCCCGGTTGCCCCGCACGGTGAAGACGGTGAAGAAGCCCGCGCAGGCGTCGAAGACGCGGCGCGCCTCGCCGCAGGAGCCGCCGGCGGAGCCCCGCGCGCGAAGGCCGAGCGCCGCCGAGCTCGCCGCGAGGATCCAGGAGCTGACCCAGGAGAACGAGGCGCTGTCGGCCCAGGTGCGCCAGCTCGTGCAGACCGAGCGCGAGCTCTACGAGGTGAAGCAGACCCTCGACGGGCAGATCAAGACCTACCGCCAGCTCTCGGACGTCGGGCGCAAGCTCTCCGCGACGTTCGAGCTCGAGGAGATCTACAAGATCGTGATCGAGTTCGCGATCTACGAGCTTTCCTTCGAGAAGTGCATGGTGATGATCCGGCAAGACGAGCCGCGCGCGTTCCGGACGCGCACGCTCGACGGCTACTTCGACGACGAGAGCCGACCCCGGTTCGAGACCGCCACGCTCCCCCTCGACGATCCGATCCTCGCCCACCTCCGCGAAGGAAAGCGCTTCGTGCTGTGCGGCCTCGAGGACGCCGACCCGGAACTCGCGGCCAACCGGCGGATCTTCGGCCAGGATGCCTATGCGGTCGTGCCGCTGGGCGGCGACCCGCGGAGCCCGACGGGCATCCTCGTCGCGGGCAACTCCGCCGTCGCCGCCCACTACCAGGCCGAGGTGAGCCCCGAGTCCAAGCACGTCCTGGGGCTCGCGAACCTCGCGCTCCAGGCGTCGACGGCGATGTACAACGCGCGCTTCTACCACGCGCTCATGAAGGAGCGCGGGCGCCTCGAGGACAAGGTCAAGCAGCTCGTCAACACCGAGAAGTCGCTCTACCAGTTCCAGGAGCAGCTCGACGGTCAGATGCGCATCTACCGCAAGCTCTACGAAGTCGGCAAGAAGCTCAACGCCACGTTCGAGCTGGGCGCGATCCTCGACATCGTCACCCACTTCGCCCTCTACGAGCTGAACTTCGAGCGGGCGCTCCTCTTCCTGCGTCCCGAGGAGACCGACGAGTACGTGATCGTCTCGCGGGACGGCTACTTCGACACCGGCGCGGGCGAGGCCGCGGATCGATTGCGCCTGTCGATCGCCGAGCCCGTCGTCGCCCAGATCCTCGCCGGCGCCGAGTTCGTCCGCGTGCTCGAGGGATCGGTCGACGCGGAGACAGTGGCGCTCCGCGAGCGCCTCTCCATGGACGAGCTCGTGGTGTTCCCGCTCGCCGGAGAGTCGGCGCGGCCCGTGGGCCTCATCGTCGCGGGCAACACCGCGAAGATGAAGACCTACCAGGCGCGCCTGGAGGACGACAGCGAGTCGCTGCTCGGGCTCGCCAACCTCGCGAGCCAGGCGTCGACCGCGATCCAGAACGCGAGCTTCTACGAGGCGCTCGAGGGCGAGCGCCAGCTCCTGTCCTTGAAGGTGGCCGAGCGCACGCGCGAGCTCGAGGCGGCGATGGAGGCGACGGAGGCCGCGAACCGGGCGAAGAGCGCGTTCCTCGCGAACATGAGCCACGAGCTCCGCACGCCGCTCAACGCGATCATCGGCTACAGCGAGATGATCGAAGAAGAGGTGCGGGAGGCCGGCAACGAGGAGCTCGCCCCGGACCTCCAGAAGATCAACGCCGCCGGCAAGCACCTGCTCGCGCTCATCAACGACGTCCTCGACCTCTCGAAGATCGAGGCGGGGAAGATGGAGCTCTACTACGAGACCTTCGCGATCAAGGGGCTCGTCTCCGACGTCCTCGCCATCTCGAAGCCTCTCGTCGAGAAGAACGCGAACCGGCTGGTGATCGACTGCCCCGACGACGTCGGCGATCTCCGCGCGGATCTGACCAAGGTCCGCCAGGCCGTCTTCAACCTCCTGAGCAACGCGAGCAAGTTCACGCAGAACGGCACCATCACCCTCGAGGCGCGGCGCGAGGGTCCGCCGGGCGAGGAGTGGATCATGCTGCGCGTGCGCGACACCGGCATCGGCATGACCGACGAGCAGATCGGCCGGCTCTTCCAGGCGTTCAGCCAGGCCGATGCTTCCACGACGCGGAAGTTCGGAGGAACGGGGCTCGGCCTCGCCCTCTCCCGCCGCCTCTGCCAGATGATGGGCGGGGACATCGACGTCACGAGCGAGCCCGGGACCGGCTCGGCGTTCACCATCCGCCTCCCCGCCGCGCCCCCGGCCCCCGTGCCGCCCGAGGAGCTCGAGCGCGCCGTCGTGCCGGGAGCCGAGCCGGGACTACGCATCCTCGTCATCGACGACGACCCCGGATCGCGCGAGATGCTGCGCACCTTCCTGAAGCACGAGGGCTATCGCGTCGATACGGCGACGAGCGGCGAGGAAGGGCTGAAGCTCGCGCGCCAGTACGTGCCCGACCTCATCACGCTGGACATCCTGATGCCGGGAATCGACGGATGGGCCGTCCTCTCGCAGCTCAAGGCGGACCCCGTGCTCCACGACGTCCCGGTCATCCTGGTGACGATGGTCGAGAACGCGGAGCTCGGCTGCGCGCTCGGGGCCACCGACTACCTCACCAAGCCGATCGACTTCACGAGGCTCCGGAGCGTGGTCGAGCGCCATCGCAAGGTGAAGTCGAGCCCCTATGCCCTGTGCATCGAGGACGTCGCGCCGACGCGGCGCATGATGAAGCAGACCCTCGAGAAGGCCGGCTGGACCGTCGGCGAGGCCGAGAACGGCAGCATCGCGCTCAAGCGCGTCGCCGAGAAGACGCCCGACCTCATCCTCCTCGACCTCATGATGCCGGAGGTCGACGGGTTCCAGTTCCTCGAGGGGCTGCGAGCCCGCGAAGAGTGGCGCCCGATCCCCGTCGTCGTGATCACCGCCAAGGACCTCACCTCGGAGGATCGCCGCCGCCTGTCCGGCCAGGTGGAGCGCGTCCTCCAGAAGGGAACGTCGGGCCGCCGCGAGCTGCTCGAGTCCGTGCGGGAGCTCCTGAACGCTCGCCGCGCCACCGCCTCGCCGTAAGGGAACAGGACGCTGGACGGCGCCGCCCTCAGCCCAAGCGCGCCGGTCGAAGCGCCCGTCTCGCTGCGCGCGTACGTCGCGCCGCTCTGCGCCGCGATCGCGGTGCGCGCGCTGGCGCTCGCCGTCGCGCCCTCGATCCGGCCCGAAGGCGACGAGCACACCTACATCTACCTCGCGGCACGCATGGCCCAGGGGGACGGCTTCGTCGAGCACGGGGGCATCATCCGCGCGCCCGGCTACTCCGCCTTCGTGGCGCTCGTCTCCTTCACGGGCCTCGGCGCGGAGCTCGCGGCGCGGATCGCGCAGGTCGTCCTCGCGGTGGCGACGCAGGTCTCGCTCGTCGCGGTGCTGCAGCGGACGCACGGATCGAAGGTCGCGGTGGCGGCGAGCTGGGTGCTCGCCGTCTACCCCGAGACGATCCTCTACGCGCTCCTGCTGCGCCCCGAGACGCTCTACGTCGCCCTCTTCGCCGTCGCGACGGCCCTCGCCTTCCGCATCCTCGCATCGACGGGCGCGACGGCGTGGCGCGAAGCCGTCGGAGCGGGCGCCTGCTTCGGCATCGCGTGCCTGGTCCGCTCGATCCCCCTCTACTTCCTGCCGCTCGCCGGAGCGTGGCTCGTCCTCCACTCGACGGCACGCCGCCGCGCGGCGCTCGCGGCCGCGCTCGTCGTCGCCTGCGCGATGGCCACGATCCTGCCGTGGACGATCCGCAACGCTCGTCACTACCACCGGTTCCTTCCCGTCGATGCCACGCTGGGCTACAACATGGCCATCGGCAACAACCTCTTCCCTCCGCCCAACTGGGAGGTGGGACGCGGGTCGAAGGTCAGCTACGAGCTCTGCGCCGACGAGAACCTCGTCGATCGCGATCGCTGCAACGTCAAGCGCGCGCTCCGCTTCATCCGCGAGAACCCGTTCCTCTTCCTCGCGAGGATCCCCGTCAAGCTCGCCGACTTCTGGGGCCCTCCGGCGGGCATCATGAACCGCATACGGGCGGGGACGTTCGGCAACCTGCCCGCGTGGACCGCCGGCGCCACGGGCCTTCTCTACCACGCCGTCATGGTCTCGGCGGCAATCGGCGTCGCGCTTCCCGCCCGCGGTGCGGCGAGCGCGCCTCAGTCTACGTCGCGGTTCTCACCTGCTACACGCTCGCGCTCCACGTCCTCGTGCTGAGCCAGCCGCGCTACCACGTGCCGTTGATGCCGCTCCTCCTGCCCTACGCGACCCTTCCGTGGATCGACGGGCGGATCGGTGGCCTTCGCGAGCGCCCGCTGCACGGCGGGCTCGCGCTCGCGCTCGTGGCATCGCTCGCCTGGCTCTGGCTCGCCTGAGCTGGTCCCACCCGGGGTCTCCGATGAGGTCCGTGAGGCCCGCGATCCGTACGCGTGGCGCCTGCACTGAGGTCTGGCCGTAGGTCGATCGCGTTCAGCGATTGCCGACGAGGAAGCGCCACTCGTAATCGCCCGAGAGAGTCGGCCTCTCCTCGTCCTCCTCCTCGTCCTCGTCCTCGCTCGACATGTGGACGCGGCTGCCCATGAGGCGAACCGTGACCGCCGCGCCCGAGGGAAGCGGCACGAGGGGCTCGAGGTGCAGGCGCCGGCCATGGTCCCGCAGCGCGATGGCCGAACGGATCTGCTCGCCGCTGGCGAATATGCCGAACGTGCGCTGGTCCACGGTGATGGGGTCGACCGGAGCGTCGATCACGATCTCGACAGAAGCGTCGTGGGCGACGTCGAGCGCGCCGTCCGCGGGCGCGTAGCTCGTGATCCGGCCTGGTCCGTCGTCCTCCGACGCAGACTCCGCGATGTCGACGAAGGAGAGCGCGGCCTCGACGGCGTCCGGGGATAGGGCCGGGAATGGCGGCAAGAGCACCGGAATGTCAGGGGCGGCTGGGAGATCGATGTCGCCGTCCTGGGCAAGTACCACGAGCGCTGCGACCAGCAGGACCACGGTCACCGACAGCACGACGATGAGTCCGACCGGTGTCTTCTTCAGCACGACATTTGCCTGGAGCGTCTCCCCGGGGCGGAGGTCGAAGTCCTCGTCGCCATCGCCCCGGGGATGCTCCCAGCCCCCGTGCCCGCCAACGACGCGTTCGACCCTGAGCCGGTAGCGCCCCGGCGGAAGATCCCGCACCGTCCAGTCGCCCGTGGTCCCGCGGAACACAACCTGCTCCTCGCCGTTCGCAAGACGGAACAGGGCAGCGGTCACCGCGCGGGCTGAGGCGTCGGGGCTGCCGCGGTCGTGGGCTTTGAGGACGGCAAGGAACCGGAAGCCCCCGGAGGCCGGCTCGCCGGCGTGGGGGGCGGGCTCGCGCCGGGTCCGGATGCTGACGCAGCCGTCGAGCGCGAAGGGCAGATAGGCGGCGAGGGTGAGTGTCCAGAGCGCTCTGCGCGGGCGCGGGCGATGACCGTGCATCGGCTCATCATCGCCCAGATGGCGTGGAACCTCCGGGGCGCGGGCGCGTTCGGCCTTCGACGCACCGTGGAACGAACGTCCCAGCGGCGAGCTGCGCGCTCGCCCCATGACCGTCGATGGGACGTCGGGCTCCAAGATCCCCCTGCTTCTCGCAAGGGCGCAGCGCGTCCCTCCGCGCTCGACCCCTTACCAGTGCGTATCCAGGAGGAGCTCCATCGCGATGGTCTGCGATGCCTGGAGCGCGAGCACGCTGGCCAGGAGGCGCGTGGCTCGAGGCGCTTCCCGGAGAGCGGATGCGGCCGCAATCGCTTCGAACGGGACAAAGAACATCCAGATGCGCTCGACCTCCCACTGGTAGGCCCCGGCGAGCGCGATCAGCAGGATCGCCGGCGCCGCGACGATCGCCGCGCGGCCCAGGGGTCGGCGCGTGGCCAGCGCAGCGACCGGCACACCGCAACCGATCAGGAACGCCACGAGGGTCCCGATCACGGCCAGCGCGTAGTGCTCCGCGGAGCGAAACGCCGAGCCCACGAGCTCCTGGTTGAGACGGTTGCCGGCCCGGAAGCAGGCGACGAGGTCGAAGCCGAGGATCCCGAACGCGGCGGCGTGGCACGCCGCAAACCCGGCCGCGGCCGCGGCGCCGCACGCGAGGATGGAGCGTGCCGGCGTCTCGCCGCGGTGGAGGCGCGCGATCGCCGCCGCCGCCATCACGAGCATCCCGCCGGCGGTGGAGAACGTCAGCACCGCGCTTCCGTAGAGGGCGAACCCCGCCGTCGCCGCGAGGATCGGCGAGCGCGCCTCGATGGCGCGGATCCAGACGAGGACCATCGCGACGATCCCGAGCGAGAAGACGCCGTCCATCGACAGGAACGCGAACAGCACGAAGGACGGCGACAGCGCCACGAGGACCGCCGCGATCCGCGCTGCCGCCTCATCGCTCCCGAGAGCGATCGCCATCCGCCAGGTCATGATCGGCAGGAACGACGTGATCGCGAGCAGCGCGATCGCCACGACGGTAGGCCTCGACCCGACGATCGCTTCGACGATGGACAGCACGACGATCGCACCCGGGCCGTGGGTGCGCGCGTGCGCCGAGAGCGCGGGCATGCCCCTAACGTATCCGGAGAGCAGATCGCCCAGCTCGGAGATCGGACGGACGTAGCTCGCGTAGTCGAGGCCCGATCCGAAGAACTGCCGGTAGACGTCCGGAGGCGGCCCCGCGAAGCCCGCGCAGAGCGGGATGGCGATCGCGAAGCCGGCCAGCGCGCCGGCGAAGACCCGTCCTCTCCACGCGATCCAGCGCTCCGCGAGCACGATGGAGAGAGCCGCGAGCGCGAGATAGGGAAACAGCGGCCAGGCGAGCGCGGGCGAGAGCTGGGCGTAAAGGGGCGCGCACGCGCTCGTGCCGAACCTGCCGGGACGCTCGAAGCTGAGCCCGACGCGCCCGAGGTCGAGCGCGACGTTCGCGCCGAGCAGGATCGCCGCGGTCCCGAGGATGCGACACCACGGGGCCTGCCTGCGAAGGCCCGCCGCCGCGGCGGCGAGCCCGAGCAACGCGGCGCCCTTGCACGCGAGGAAAAGGAAGTCCCGTCCCGAGAGGACGGGGCGATAGGCAAACGGCAACAGCACCGCGCCACCCTGGCGGGGCGGCTCGAGCACGAAGGGCTGCGGCTTCCCGCCGCCCGCGGGCGCGGGGCCGGCGGCGAGCGCGACGCAGGCCGCGGAGAGGATCGCGATGGCGGCAAGCGGCCTCGGTGCCCTCATGCGAGACGCGCATTATGATGGTGCAAACCCCCGAGGAGGAGTCCCCATGCGAAGCGCCTGGTCGATCCTGTCCCTTCTGGTTCTCCTCCTCGCCGCCGCGCCCGCCGTCGCGCAGACGTACTACGTCGACCCTGCGGGAAGCGACACGACCGGCAACGGAAGCGCGGGCAACCCCTGGGCCACGATCACGCACGCCGTCAACAGCGTGCCGGATCAGAGCCTCGTCCTCGTCCGCGCCGGCACCTACGTCGGCCTCGCGCGCCTGGACCAGGTCTTCGCCACGGGAATCACCGTGCGATCCGAGGTCCCCTACGGGGCGATGCTCCGCAACACCGACACGGTCGTGCGCTGCTACTACGGCTCCAACATCGCCCTCGAGGGCTTCGACATCGCGCACGACGCGTCCAACACGCAGCCGCTGGTGATCCAGGTGCAGGACCTTCTCGGCACGGTGGCGGGCGTCGGACCCAACGGCACCGATCCGGTCGTCCATGGGATCGCTCTGCGCAACAACATCATCCACGACAGCACCAACAACGACCTGCTGAAGATCAACAACGCCTGCGAGGAGGTTCGTCGAGGGCAACATGTTCTTCAACCAGCAGGGCACCGACGAGCACATCGACATCAACAGCGTGCGCAACGTCGTCGTGCAGGACAACGTCTTCTTCAACCAGATCCCCGGCAACCTGAACGACACGAGCTCCTTCATCATCATGAAGGACAGCAACGACACGCAGGACTCGATCCTCGGCGTTCACGACGTCACGCTCCGCCGCAACGTCTTCCTGAACTACGAGGGCAGCACCGGCACGGGCTTCGTCGGGGTCGGAGAGGACGGCATGCCCTACTACGAGGGTTACAACATCACCCTCGAGAACAACCTGATGCTCGGCAACGCAGCCAACCTCATGCGCTCGGCCTTCGCGGTGAAGGGCGGCCGCGACATCGTCTTCCGAAACAACACGGTCGTGGGCGATCTGCCGTCGCGCTCGTACGCCCTGCGCCTGATCCAGGAAGGCTCCAACCCGCAGAACGACAACGTCCGCTGCTACAACAACGTCTGGTCCGATCCCTCGGGCACCATGGGAAGCGAGGCCTACACGGGAGTGGACTTCGCCGAGTCGCCCCCGGCCCAGAACATGAACACGATGGTGCTCGGCACGAACCTCTACTGGAACGGCGCCCAGCCGATCCCTCCGGATCCGACGGAGCTCGTGAACTACACGGACGACGCCACCCGCATCGTGGCGGACCCGATCCTCCCGGGCCAGTCGGGGCTCGTCGTTCCCTACTGGAACGGGACGACGTTCGCGGACGGATCGTCCTCGATCGCCGAGGCGTTCCAGCGCCTCGTCACGCTCTACGGCCAGCCCGGCGCGGGCAGCCCCGCGATCGACGCGGCCGATCCCACGCAGGCGCCGGCGGACGACATCCTCGGTAACCCGCGCGGCGCGAGCCCCGACGTCGGCTGCGTCGAGACGGGAGCGGGCGGACCCACCGCCGACTTCTCCGGCACGCCGCGCTCCGGCCCAGCTCCGCTCGCCGTGACGTTCACCGATCTGTCGACGGGGTCGATCACGGCGTGGTCCTGGACGTTCGGCGACGGAGGCACGTCGGCGGTCCAGAACCCGTCCCACGCCTATCTCGCGCCCGGAAGCTACGACGTGGCGCTGGCCGTCACCGGGCCGGGCGGGAGCGATACCCGCACCAAGCTCGGCTACATCACGGTGACCGGATCCGCACCCATCGAGAACTTCGTCTCGGGACGCGGGCGCGCGCTCCCTGATCCCAACGACGTCGCCATCCACTCGCTCGGCGGCGTGCAGGAGGCGTCGTTCGTCGCCTACGCGTCGGGCCAGTGGGGCACGCTCGTCGCCTCGGGCGACGTCGACGGCAGCAGCCTCGAGAACCCGCTCACCGGCCCCGGGCCAGGCCCCTCCTACGGCCCGCAGGTGCGCGCGTGGCAGGTGACCGGCACGCCCGTCGCGAAGGTGAACTTCTACGCGTACGGGACGCTGCGCTACGGCGTCAACCCCGCCTCGGGCGCCCTCGACGCCGATGCCCCGTGGGAGCTCCTCTCGGGAGCGGGGCCGGGAGCGGTCTTCGGCCCGCACGTGCGGGGATGGAACTACGACGGCGTCGCCCTGACGGCGATCGCCAAGATCAGCTTCTTCGCCTACGGGACCCTCAAGTACGGCGTCGATGCCGGAAGCTCAGACGTGGACGACGACGGCTACTCCGAGATCCTCACCGGCCCCGGTCCGTCGAACGCGTTCGGACCGCAGGTCCGCGGCTTCGACTACGACGGCGCGTCCATCTCGGCGATCTCGAAGATCAACTTCAACGCGTTCGCGGGCGGCGGGTTCGGTTGCAATCCTGGTGGCGGCGACGCCGACGGCGACGCCTACGGGGAGATCGTCGCAGGACGGGGCCCCGGCCCCTCGCTCTCCGAGGACGTCGCCGGGTTCGACTACGACGGAGCATCGATCACGGCCCTCGCCGGCTACGGCGTCACGCTGGGCTCGGCGCTCTACGGGGCGCGCGGGTCCTGCGGCGACATCGACGGCGACGGCCAGGGCGAGCTCGTCGCGGGCGCCGGCGAGAGCCCCTCCGCCTCACCCACGGTCCAGAGCTACGACTACTCGGGATCGGCCCTGACGGCGATCGGCACGGGGACGTTCAACGCGTTCTCGGGAAGCTACGGCGTGATCCCCGCGAGCGGCGTGTTCGGGTACTGAGGGTTGACCGCGGCAAGGTAACGGGCGCTTCTCCAGACCGGCGGGGACCGGCGCCCGCCCCACGGGAGGGCGCCGTCATGCGAGAGCCGCGCGCCTCGCCTACTCGTCGTCGTCCCAGGCGCGAGGTTCGACGTTCTCGAGGGCGCGCTCGATGCGCTCCTTCCAGGACTCGTTGCACGCCGGGTGCGCGAGCGCCTGGCGGAAGAGCTCCTTGGCGCCTTCGCGGTCGCCTCTGCTCGCCTTCATCTCGGCGTCCCGGTAGAGATCCATGAGCCCTGTCGGGGCCACGACAGGCTTGTCCTTCGCGCGCGCCGCGAAACGCCACGCGAGCTCGGGCTTGCCGTGCTCCTCGAAGAACGTCTTGCCCGCGGCGACGAGCCCGGGCGACATCGAGCCCGGGAGCTTGGCGGCGCAGTCCTTGAGCAGCTCCTCGGCGAGCTCGAGCTCCTCCTCTTCCTCGTAGCGGGCCAGGAGCCTCGTCGCGACGCTCCCCGCCGCCGCGGGATCCCCCTCGCCGAGCGCGATGACGTAGGACTCGTTGAGCGCATCGATGTCGTCGGGCTCGTCCGCGAGCGCCCGGTCGATCTCCTCGCGCGCCGCGCGCCACTCCCCCCGCGAACGCGCCTCCACCGCGGCAACGAAGCCCGGGTGCCGGGCGAGCGTCGTCTCGGCCTCGATCGCCGGGTGTACGAAGCGCGACTCGATCGCGAAGATCTTGATCATGAAGGCACCGAATGCCCCGAACACGAACCCGCCCACGTGCGCGGCGTGGGCGATCCCCGAACCCTGGGACGGCCCGGACGCGACGATGAAGTCCTCGGCGAACCAGAAGGGGATCACGACCCATGCCGGCAGCCGGAAGGTGAACTTCACGATGCGGAACATGAAGATCGTGAAGAAGAGGAACCGGATCCGCGTCGCGGTCAGGCGCACGAGGAACGCGCCCATCAAGCCGGCGATCGCACCGGAGGCACCCACGACGGGGACGGAGCTCCCGGTCGACTTGAGCATGTGCAGCCCCGTGCCGACGAAACCCGAGAGCATGTAGAGCGCCAGGAAGAGCGGCCGGCCGTACAGGTCCTCGAGCAGCGGCCCGGCGATGTAGAAGAAGAGCATGTTGCCGGCGAGGTGGAGGAAGCCGCCGTGCATGAACATCGACGTCACGAGAGTGATGGGGCTCGGCCGCGACGGGACGAAGCCATACTTCCACGCCGGCTGCTCCGACCACGTGTGCGTGAGGTCGTGAACGAGGCCGTCGAGGTGAGACTGCTCGAGTCGCCTGATCCCGTCGGCAGGCGGCTGGCGCCGGTTGGATGCCGCGCGCGACTCCTCGACCGCATCGGCAAGCGGCGGCACGGCCTGGATCTCGTCGGACACCTGGAGGTAGGGATGCTCCGTGACGTACTCTTCGACCTGGCCCGCCGACTCCTCGATGTCCGTCGCCCACCGGTGCTCGTCGAACGCGAACGTCGTCAGCAGGTACGCGAGGACGTTGATCGCCGCGATCGCGTAGCAGACCACCGGATGGCGGCGGAAGACGTTGTCCTCGGGGCCGAGCGGTATCAGCACGGCGTCCACCCCGCGCCCATCAGCCCTCCTGGCCGGCCAGCGTTGCGAGCCGCTTCAGGTTCTCCCGATCGCCCACTGCGACGACGCGATCTCCGACACGCAGCACGTCGTCGGCGCTCGGCGACAGGCGCGGCGGATCGTCTCCCCGCTTGATGGCGACGACCGCGACGCGCACCCCGCGGCTCGGCAGATCCCGCAGCGGGATCCCCTCGCACCCGGGCGCGACCACGACCTCCTCGAGATCCACGTCGGCTCCGCTGCCCGGCGCGGACAGCTCGATGAAGTCGACCACCGTCGGGCGGATGATCGCGTGCGCGACGCGCTGGCCTCCCAGCGACTCCGGGGAGACCACCTGGCGCGCTCCCGCGGCGCGCAGGCGGCGCACGCCCGCATCCGTCTCCGCGCGGGCGTGGATGAGGATGCTGCCGCTGCACTCGCGCACCGAGAGCGCGATGAAGACGTTGTCGGACTCGCGCGGCAGGCCGAGGACGACCGCGCGGGCGCGCGCGAGCCCCGCCTCCGCGAGCACGTGCTCGTCCAGGGCGGAGCCCTGGATGAAGAGGCGCCCGGCCGCCTCCATCGTTTGCTGGAGCCTGGGGTCGTTGTCGACGACGACGAACGGGACGCCGCTTCGCGACAGCTCCTCCGCGACCACCTTGCCGAAGCGCCCATAGCCACAGACGATGACGTGGTCTCTGAGAGCGTCGATGGAGCGCTTCATGGCCCTGCGTCCGAGGATATCGCGGAGGCTTCCTTCGATCAGGAACTCTGCCCCGACCGTGATCGCGTAGAAGACGGTGCCCACACCCGCGAGGATGAGGACGATCGTAGACGCGGCCAGCCGTCCCGAGCGGCACCACCTCCATGTAGCCCACCGTCGACAGCGTGATGACGGTCATGTAGAGCGCATCGAACGGCGCCATGCCGACGATCACGACATAGCCCAGCGTCCCGAGCCCCACCAGCGCGACGAGGGCGGAAGCCGCCATGGCGAGGCGGCGCATCGGCGTCATCGCAAGGGTGGTCCGAGCACCAGGCCTTCCGTAGGGCGGGGGCTGCCCCGCCGGTTCGTGCGGCTGACACTACCCATCGGATGTGCGTCAGTTATAACCTCTGATCCATCGTCAGAGAAGGAGCCTTCATGAGACTCGCCCGCGCGTCCCTGTGCGTCCTCGCGTGCTCGCTCCCCTGCCTCGCCGGCCCGCCCGTCACCGACGACCATCTCAAGATCGATCAGTTCGGTTACCAGACGACGGCCAAGAAGATCGCGGTGCTCTCGGATCCGCAGCAGGGCTACAACGCGCCCGACCCCTACGCGCCCCCTGCGACGATGCAGGTGCGGCGGTGGTCCGACGACACGGTGGCGTTCACGGGTCCGGTCGTCGCCTTCGCTGGCGGCGCGACGCACGCGCAGTCCGGGGATCGCGTCTGGTGGTTCGACTTCTCCACGTTGACCGAGGTAGGGTCGTTCTACATCTTCGATGCGACGAACAACGTCGGCTCCTACCAGTTCGACATCAGGGACGATGTTTACCGCGAGACGCTGAAGCAGGCGGTTCGGTCCTATTACTACCAGCGCTGCGGAACGGATCGGCCCGCGCAGTACGCCGGGGCAGCCTGGGCGGACGGCACTTGCCACAAGGGCACCGAACAGGACACCGACTGCCGGTGGGTCCGAAACACGGCACCGTCCACCGCGAAGGATCTCTCTGGTGGGTGGCACGATGCGGGCGACTACAACAAGTACATTAACTTCGCGGACGGCCCCGTCCACGACCTGCTGTCGGCGTACGAGAACAATCCGGCCGCGTGGGCAGATGACTACGGGATCCCCGAGTCCGGCGACGGTGTCCCCGACATCCTCCAGGAGATCAAGTACGAGCTCGACTGGTTCTTGAAGATGCAGCTCTCGGACGGCTCGGTGCTGCACAAGGTCTCGGTGACGAACTACAACGCGGGCAGCCCGCCGTCGACAGACACGGAGTTCCGGCGGTACGCAGAGGCGACGATCTCCGCGACGATCTCGGCCTGCGGCGCGTTCGCCCATGGCGCGATCGTGTTCAAGGCGCAACCCGACCCGACCATGCAGGCGTACGGAAACGCGCTTCAGGCCGCCGCGGTCGCTGCATGGGGGTGGCTCACCGCAAACCCCGGAACTTCGACGTACGACAACTGGGGGTTCCTGAGCGCTGCCGCCGAGGACGGCGCCTACGAGCAAGACACGAACCGGGTCTGCGCAGCAAGCTATCTGTACGTGCTCACCGGAAACGCGACCTACCAGGCGTTCTTCGACGCGAACTACGCAGCAGCAACGCTGATCGCGAGCGGCTTCGCATACCCGTTCGAGTCCGAGTACCAGGACGGTCTCCTCTACTACGGTCGCGCTCCCGGCGCGACGCCGAGCGTCGTCGCCGCAATCCACAACGCCTACACGACCTCGATCCAGAACGACAACCTCTCGCACTACCTGAACGACGACGATGCCTACATCGCCTACCTGAAGGATCAGGACTACACGTGGGGAAGCAACCACACGAAGGCGTCGCAGGGCTCGATGTACGTCAACATGTTGGTGTACGGCCTCGACCCGGGGAACGCCGCGAGCTTCGGCAACGCCGCCGCGGCGTTCGCGCACTACGTCCACGGGGTGAACCCGACCGGGTTCGCCTACCTGAGCAACATGGGGCCCTACGGCGCCGAGAACTCGATCACGACCTTCTACCACTCCTGGTTCGGCGATGGCACTCCGTGGGACACGAATCCTGCGCCGGGGTTCGTCCCGGGAGGTCCGAACCCGTCGTACAACGTCAATCCCCCCGTCATCCCGCCGATGGGGCAACCGCTCCAGGTCGTCCAGAAGTGGTACAAGGACTGGAACACGAGCTACCCGGAGAACTCCTGGGAGATCACCGAGAACTCGTGCAGCTACCAGGGCGCCTACGTGAAGCTCCTCTCGTACTTCGTTCCGGCCGGCGGAGGCGGCGGTGGCGGCGGCACGGAGAACCCGCTTGCCGGCGCGGGGCTCGGGCAGCCCAACCCCAACCGCATCGCGGCCTTCACCGCGACCGGCGGTACGACGGCGCTCGACGTGCTCGCCTACTCCGCGGGGGCCTGGGGATGCAACGCCGTCGACGGGAATCTCGACGGCGGCACCTATGACGAGGTGGTGACCGGCCCAGGTCCCGGTCCAGTGCTGGGGCCGCAGGTCCGCGCGTTCCGGCGCGATGCCACGTCGCTCAACAAGGTCAACTACTACGCCTACGGGACCCTCCGCTACGGCGTGAACGTCACGTCCGACAGCGTCGACGGAGATCCCTACGGAGAGATCGTCACCGGCGCGGGACCGGGCCAGGTCTTCGGGCCACACGTTCGCGGCTGGAACTACGACAACGCCGCGCTCACCAGCATCGCGAAGATCAGCTACTTCGCCTACGGCACGCTGAAGTTCGGCGTCAATGCCGGCTCCGGCGACGTCGAGGGGGACACGTTCGCCGAGCTGCTGACCGGCCCGGGACCTGGCGCCGTGTTCGGACCGCAGGTGCGCGGCTGGAACTACGACGGAAGCACGATCGCCGCCATCGCGAAGATCAACTTCAATGCGTTCACGACGACGCAGTTCGGGTGCAACGTCGCAGGGGGCAACGTCGACGGCGATGCCCCCTCCGAGATCGGCGCGGGCATCGGTCCGGGCGCCGGCGCGGGTTTCCCGAGCCAGATCAAGGGCTGGAACTACGACGGCGCGAGCATCACCGCGCTGCCGGGCTTCGACACGACGCCGTTCGGTACCTACTACGGCGCGAGGCTCGGCCTCGCGGACGTCGCCTCGACAGCAGAAGAAGACCTCTGCGCGGGCGCGGGTCGCGACCCGGCGGCGACCTCCACGTTCCGCGTCTACACCTACGACGGCACCTCGCTCACCGCGGGGCTCTCGTTCGTCGCGTTCAGTGCCACGTCGTACGGCGTGAACGTCGGTGGTGGGAACTACGGCTACTAGCGAAGCGTTGACGGGAACCGGCGGGGGACGAGCCCCCGCCCTACGGTGCGCTGACGTCCCCCGGTCGGGGACGATCTCCGCCGCGCGAGCCCTGCAATGACGCCGGCCGGCGGGCGACGCGCGGCGCCGATCGCCATCGTCGTGCTTCTTGGCGCGCCCGAGGTGCTGGCCGAGAGCGAGCCGACCTTCGTCAACTACGAGTGGACCGGGAGCGTCCCGCACGGCAAGATCGTCACGGTCACCAACGTCTACGGCGACGTCCGCGCGCGGTTCGGCGGATACGAGGACAAGGTCGAGGTGATCGGCATCATCCAGCACGAGCCCGGGGCCGATCCGCGGCTCGCGGTGTCGTGCCTCGAGTCGAAGGACGGGGTCACGATCTCGGTGGCGCCCGTGGGCGACGCACCGGTCAGCCTCCCGAACCGCGTGGATCTCACGGTCATGGTCCCGGACGGCGCGCCGCTTCACGCGGAGGTCCGCGACGGGCTGATCGAGACGAAGGGCCTCCGTGGCGACATCGAGTGCCGGGCGCGCAACGGACAGATCCGCATCCGCTCCGGCTTCGGCGGCGTGGTCGCCCAGACGGACCAGGGGCTCGTGGACGTCGTGCTCGATCCCTTCGACGCCGCGAAGCCGAAGCTCGTGACCTCGACCTACGGCGAGGTCGCGGTCCACATTCCGGAGATCGCCGACGCCACCGTCATCGCGGGAACCTCAGGCGAGATCACCACCGACTTCTCGGTCGAGATAGAGCACAGGAAGGACCAGGAACCGGATAAAGTAGCGCGCGCGCGGATAGGTAAGGGAGGGCAAGAGGTCCGCATCCAGAACAAGCAGGGGAAGGTGAAGATCCTCTCTTTGCAGAAGGTCTTCGTCGGAACGAAGGACGCGGCGGGGAGCAGCCATGAAACTGACACAGACACGGATTGATGCGAGGTGCCGGGCGACGAGAATCGTCCTGGCCGGTTTCGTTGTTTCGATCCTGGGCCACGCGGCCCACGCGGAGGGCCCGGTGCCAATCACCGTCGAGGTGAGCGCCCCGGTCTCGCCCTTCGTCTTCGAGGGCGATCTGAGCAAGATCGCGCCCGCGCCCGAGTGGACGCCCGGCCAGCCGATCAAGATCGTCCCGAAGCGCCTCTACCCACGCCCAGGCCAGTTCCAGGAGCCGCTCGTACCTCCCCAGGAGCTCGATCCGCTGATCTCCCGGCAGGGCGAGCCGACCCGCACGCCCGACGCCTTCACCACGCCGATCCTGAGCTTCCAGGGTCTCGGCAACACGGGCGTTCAACCGCCGGACACCGTTGGCGATGTCGGACCGAGCGACTACATCCAGGCCATCAACAGCGGCGGGGGCACGGCGTACAAGATCTGGGACAAGACCGGGACCGCGCTCACCGGGACGCTGACGCTCTCGAACCTCGGAACGGGGGCCTGCGGCAGTGGCTTCGGAGATCCCATCGTCCTCTACGACGCGCTGGCGGACCGCTGGCTCCTCTCGGAGTTCGCGGGATCGGGCAACAACCTCTGCGTGTACATCTCGAAGACGTCGGACCCCGTGGCGGGCGGCTGGTACAACTACCGTTTCACCACTCCGAACTTCCCCGACTATCCGAAGTACTCGGTCTGGCCGGATGCCTACTACGTCACGTCCAACGAGAACAGCCCGGCGGTCTACGCGCTGGATCGCGCCAAGATGCTCCTCGGCCAGGCCGCGACGTCGCAGCGGTTCACCGTGCCGTCGATGTCGGGGTTCCCCTTCCAGGCGCTCTCCCCGGCGGACTTCAACGGCTCGACGCCACCGCCGGCCGGGTCCGTCGCTTACATCGGGCGCCACCGCGACGACGAGTCCAACCCGCCGAACAGCCCGTCTGATTACATCGACCTCTGGGCGTTCCACGTCGACTGGACGACCCCGGCGAACTCCACGCTCACGCAGCTTCCGAGCGTGACGGTCTCCGAGTTCGACAGCAACCTCTGCGGCCTTTCCTCCTTCAGCTGCGTCCCCCAGCCGGGGACCGGCGTCCGTCTCGATCCCCTGCGCGAGGTCATCATGAACCGGTTGAACTACCGTAACTTCGGCAGCTACGAGGCGCTGGTCGGAGAGTTCGCCACCGACGTCGGCGACTTCCAGGACCACGAGGGGATCCGCTGGTTCGAGCTGCACAAGGTTGGCGCGGGCAACTGGACGCTCTTCCAGGAAGGCACCTACTCCCCCAACGCCACGCATCACTGGATGGCGTCGATCGCCATGGACCGGTCCGGGAACATGGCTCTCGGCTACAGCAAGTCCGACGCGACGAGCACGTTCCCCGGCGTCGCCTACACTGGCCGCCTCGCCACGGACGCTCCCGGCACGATGTCCCAGCCGGAGACGACGCTCGTGGCAGGGAGCGCTGCCCAGACGAGCGGCACGCGCTGGGGCGACTACTCGGCGATGGGCATCGACCCGGCGGACGACTGCACCTTCTGGTACACGCAGGAATACACGCCGTCGGGTAGCTGGCGGACGTGGATCGGATCCTTCAAGTTCAGCACGTGCGGCGCCGCGTCCACGTCCGGGGTCGACTACGTGGTCGGCCAGGGTCTCGCGGCCCCGAACGGAAACGCCGTGCGCGTGTACAACAACCTCGGCATCGCCACCGCAACCAACTTCACCGCCTACGGGGCGAACGGGTACGGGACCAACGTCAGCTCCGGGGACATCAACGGAGGCACGACCGCGGAGATCCTCACCGGACCTGGGCCGGGCCCCGTCTACGGCCCCCAGGTCCGCGCCTTCCAGCCCGATGGCACTCCGATCAACAAGGTCAACTTCTACGCGTACGGCACTCTGAAGTACGGCGTCAACGTCGCCTCGGGAAGCCTCGACGCGGACGCGTTCGACGAGATCATCTCCGGCGCGGGGCCCGGAGTCGTGTTCGGCCCGCACGTGCGCGGATGGAACTTCGACAACGTCGCGCTCACCGCCATCGCCAAGGTGAGCTACTTCGCCTACGCGACGCTCGCCTACGGCGTCAACATCGAGGAGGGCGATCTCGACAACGACAACTTCAGCGAGATCCTCACCGGGCCGGGTCCGAGCCCTGCGTTCGGATCCCAGATCCGGGGCTGGAACGTCGACGGCGGAATCGTCAGCTCGATCTCGAAGATCAACTTCAACGCGTTCACCTTGATCGGCTACGGCACCAACGTCGCCGGCGGGAGCGTCGATGCCGATCCCTTCGCGGAGATCGCCGCCGCCCCGGGTCCCGGCCCGACCCATCCGACGCGCTTCCTCGGCTTCAACTACGACAACGCATCGATCACTCCTCTCGCGGGCTTCGACGTCACGCCGTACGGGACGCCTTACGGCGGGCGCGTGAACCTCGGCGACCTCGACGCCGACGGGACCGCGGACCTCGTCTGTGGCCCAGGACCGGCTCCGGGCGCGGCGGCCACGGTGCGCGGCTACGTCTACTCCGGCGGAGCGCTCACCGCGCGCACGGGAACACCGTTCGTTCCGTTCACGACGTTCTACGGCGTCAACGTGGCGGTCGGAGCTCTCGGGCTCTAGAAGCGCACGTTTCATCACGGACCTCACGGGCGGGGCGACCCGCCCGTGACCCGACCGAAGTGCCGATCCCCACTCCTCCACGGGACTCGCGGTAGGCGATGGAGCTGCGCGTCTGCGCCCGGTGCAAGAGGATCCACGCGGGCGTGACGACGTGCCCCTCGTGCCGGGGGGCGATCACGCTCGCGGACGCGGACGTGCTGGTCGGCGAGGTCTTCGGGAAGTACCGCCTCGAGGCGGTGCTCGGAGCCGGCGGCATGGGGGTCGTCTACCGAGCGCGCCACACCACCCTCGACCGCCCGGCGGCGCTCAAGATCGTGCTGCCGGAATCCGGCGACGAGCACTTCCACAAGCGGTTCCTCCGCGAGGCGAAGCTCCTCGCGGAGCTGAAGCATCCGTCCGTCGTCGAGATCTATGACTTCGACGTCTCGCAGTGGGCGGTCCCCTACTACGTGATGGAGTGCCTCGAGGGCGCTTCGCTCCGCCATCTCCTCATCTCCCATGCGAAGCCCTTCTGGCTCGACGTCCTCTCCCCCATCCTGACGGACACGGCGGCGGGACTCGAGCTCGCCCACAAGAAGGGCATCGTCCACCGCGACCTGAAGCCGGAGAACCTCTACGCCGCCGTGTTCGAGGACCGCGTCGTGACGAAGATCCTCGACTTCGGCATCGCCAAGCTCGCCCCGGGCATCGCGACGCCACGCACCTCACCGAGACCGGGACGCTCGTCGGCACGATCAACTACCTCGCCCCCGAACAGCTCCTCTCCCGCCCCATCGGCCCCTACACGGATCAGTACGCGCTCGCCCTGGTGATCGTCGAGCCGCTCTCCGGCAAGTGCGTGCGCGAGGAAAGACGATCGGCGAGATCTACGCGACGGACATCCACCGGCCCGCGCCGATCGAAGCACTCCCCTCCGGCGTGCCCCCGCGTGTCGCGGACGCGATCGTGAAGGCGACGCAGCCGGAGCCGGCGCGCCGGTTCGGAACCGTGGGCGAGCTCGTGGAGGCGCTCGAGCTTCCGGCTCCGGCCGACGGCGCGCGGAAGCTCCACCAGATGGTGCAGGCGCAGACGCACCTCGCGCAGGCGTCCACGATCCCCCGGGAGTCGCGAGCACGTGGAAGGCCTCGCCCCCACCGTTCGCGGCGGCTCCGGCATGGTGCAGACGACCGAGGAGATGCCGCGCACGATCGCCCTGCCGCGAGGCGCCCAGCCGGGGACCGCGTCGATCGCTGCCAGGGGCCGCGGCCTGCCTTGGCTCGTCGGAGGGTCCGCGATCGCCCTCTCCGTCCTGGCCGCTCTCGCCGTGGCGATGATCGCGCGTCGTCCCCGAGTCGCCGCCGCCGTCCCGACCGTGGCCGCATCTCCACCAGAGCCCCCCGCTCCGGCCGTCGCGCCACCGCTGCCGATCCCCCTGGACGTCACGCGCCTGCTCGGCACGCGGGGAGGCGCGCTCGTCATGGCCGGCGAGGGCAGCCTCTACCTCGCGCCTCTCGACGCGTCGCAGCCCGCGGCGCGCATCGCCCTCGACGGCGGCAAGCGCGCGCTGGGCGCCGCGGCCGACGGCCTCGTTTTCATGCTCGACGGGGACGCGCTGAAGCTCCGCGATGCGGTCGCGCAGTCCGAGAGAATCGTTGCGGGCCCGATGCCCGCCGAGCTCGCCATCCCGGGGGAAGTCGCGATCTCTCCGCGCGGCGAGGTGATCGCGCGTACGGGCGAGACATCCGTGGACGTCTACCGGGTCTCAGGTGGCCGGTGCGACAAGGCATTCTCGGTGGCACACAGCGGAGGAAGCGTCGTCATGGCCGTGACCGACGCGCGGCTCTACCTCGTCGAGGGAACAGCCGAGGTCTCCGTCCACGACACGGGGAGCGGCCAGCGCGCGTACGCGGCGCCGTTTCCCGAGCAGCGACCCTACACGATCGCGCCGCTTGTGGGCACGGACCTCTTCGCCGTTGCCGGCTGGTTCGATCGCGTGCTCGTCTTCGATGCCGGGAAGCCGGAGACGCCCCCCGTGGCGATCCAGCGTCAAGGAGGCACGACCGCCCTCGCCTGGATCCCGGACGGCCCGACCCTGGCGATGGCGGGTCGATCGGGCGCCGCATTGTGGCATCGCGACGGCTCCGTCGCGACGCTCACCGACAAGCCGGCCGAGCGGCTGCTCGTCAGCGGGGCGACGCTCCTGGTCACCGGCATCCACGATCACGCGGCGACCGCCATGCGTCTTCCCGCGCCACCACCCGAGAGGAAGGTGCCGGTCGTGAAGGGCGCGATCTGGGCGATCGTCTCCGACGCGGAGCGCGAGCGCCTCCTCATCGGCGGCAGCGACGGCGGCCTCTACTCCTACGCACTTCCTGACGGGCCCGCCGTGAAGCACGAGCTCCACTCCGACGGCGTCACGGCGCTTGCCATCGACGCCGAGCACATCGCGAGCTCCTCGGACGACAAGACGATCGCCGTCTGGAAGCTCGCGGACACGAGCGTGGTCTGGCGGAGCAAGGCCCACGGATTCCTCGTCAACGCACTACGGATCGCCGGCGAACCGCCGTCGCTCTGGTCGTCGTCGTCCGACGGGACCCTCAAGCAGTGGGACTGGCCGCAGCTCGAGGAGCGTTTCCAGATCGACACGCAGGAGATCGCCGGGAAGAAGCAGTCCGTGGCGGCATTCTGGATCTCCCGCGACGGCCATCGCATCCTCGCCGGGACGTGGGCCAACGCCCTCGACGTGATCGATCGCGACGGAACCTCCGTTCGCGGCAGGGTCCTGCCCTGCAGCTCCCAGGCGCTCTACCAGGCCGTCGAGGTGCTCGGCGGCACCGTCGTGCTCTTCTCGGGCGTCGAACCTCCGGGCGTCTATGCCTACGACCTGTCGCGCGACGCGTGGCACACGCTCCCCGATCTTGGCGCCGACGCGACGTGCGCAATCGGCGCAGGCGACGCCGCGTACGTGCTCGGCCACGATGTCGTGCTCCGGTACGACTTCGCGCGCGGTGGCGACGGCCGCATCACGACCTCGGTGCGCGCGCATTCCGTTCCGGGGGCTGGAGAGCTCCAGGCGGGCGTGCTCCTCGACGGTGGCCTCGCGGCCGGCAACGGGGACGGAGAGCTCGTCTTCCTCGACGGCCGCGTCCTGGACGGAGAGCCCATGGCGCGCGTCACGCTCGCGCCATGACGCCCGCATCATCGCGCTCCGCTGATAGGATCCGATCCGAGGGAAGGGGGTGCGGACGATGAAGAGCGTCCTTTGGATCTCGATCGGGCTCGGCGCCGCCCGTGCATGGGCGACCGACCTCGCCATCAACTGCGGAGGCTCCGACGTGACGACAGGCGGGATCGCGTTCGTCGCCGACAGGCCCTACAAGTCGGGAGCAGGCTCGGGGTACGAGGGTGGCGTGAGCGTGAGTCATCCCCTCGTCAACACCGGCGGCACGGCGGTCCCGGCGATCCACAAGGACGTGCGCCAGGGCACGGCGTTCGCCTACCGGTTCGACGTCCCGGACGGGATCTACGCTGTGACCCTCTACTTCTCCGAGAACAAGGTCGCGATCGGCGGATTCCGGCGGTTCACCGTGCGTGTCGAAGGTCAGCCGCTCGTCTCGAACCTCGACCCCGCCGCCGTTGCCGGCAAGGAGTACGCGATCGAGCCACGCTACGTCGCCGCCGTCAGCGACGGGCGCCTCGACGTGGAGGTGACGGCGACGCGCGGCGAGGCCACTCTCGCAGGGATCGCCGTCTCGCCGATCGCGCCCGACGCCTTCCCGCCGGCAGCGCCCCCGGGAACGGCGCATCCAGGCTACGGCTCGGTCATCGTGCGGTGGACGCGTGCCGCCTCCGCCGATCTCGCGAGGTACTTCCTGTGGCGGACGCGTCCGGGACCACCCGTCCTCCTGACTCCCGACGGAACGGTCCTCGGCCGGTTCATCGACGAGGGCGCGCCTGCCGGAGTGTCCTCGACCTACCGTCTCGTCGCAGTGGACCTCTGGGGCAACGCGTCGGCCGCCTCCGAGATTTCGGCGCCGCCGCCGCTTCCCCCCGGCGGGACGGCATTGCCCATCTACGACATCCTCCTCGGACCGGACGAGCGGCGGTTCCTGTTCGCGGATGCGTTCCGCGACATCCAGGTGGCGGGAGCGTTCCAGTCCGGATCGGCCCGCCTGGCAGCGGGCGTCAGGAACCGCGGCGGGACGACGCGCTTCCTCGGCAAGCCGAACCTGAAGGTGATCTTCCGCAAGGGCGCGTCGTGGGGCGGCCGCGATCGCATCAACCTGAAAGCAGAGCCCATCTCGACGTCGCTGTGCGACGAGCGGATGGCGTCGGAGTTCTACCGCATCGCGTCGGTCCCTGCTCCCGCCGTCCGCCCGGTGCACCTGCGGATCAACGGCGCCTACGCCGGCCTGTACTTCGACGAGGAGCAAGTGGACCGCGATTTCCTCGTGGCCCACGGATTCTCGGACGGCTCCTCGGTGTACAAGGCGATCGACTACACCCTCTCCGGCAGCGCCGACTTCAACACCTTCTTCTCGCGGCTGGAGCAGCACGAAGGATCGCGCCAGGACCACGAGGAGCTCTGGCAGATCCTCGCGGAGCTCCGCACGGTCAACGAGGGCGACTTCGACGCATGGCTCGCGGAGCGCTTCGACCGCGCCGAGGTGTGCGACTTCCTCGCGGCGACGGCGCTCGTCGGCAACAGCTTCGACGGTTCGAGCTACTACGTCATCCGCGACCGCGTCGACGGCAAGATCCGCCTGATCCCCTGGGACCTCAACAACCAGACGTTCGGCCAGCATCCCGCCGACGTCCCACCGGTGGTCGATCGGCCGGTGCTGCGCAACGCCATGCAGGCGTTCGGCCTCGACTTCGACGGGTGGAACCTCCTGTGGACGCGGATCCTGATGGCCCCGGCCGCCCGCCAGCGGCTGGCGGATCGCATCGACGCCTTGTCCGTCCTGTTCGGCGGCCCGTCGTTCCATCAGGCGATCCAGGCGGCCCACGACGAGATCGCGCAGGACGCGATCGCCGACGTCCGGAAGAACGGCTGGGAGGATCCGTCCGCGTTCCTGAACGGCGTGGCGCGCATCGACCAGTACGTCCAGGGCCGCCTCCCCTTCCTCGCCGGTGAGCTTCCGCAGGTGCGCGATCCGCGCGGCGATCTCGTGCTCTCCGAGGTGATGGTGGCCAACGTCTCCGGCCCGCCGGATCCGAACGGTGACCTCGACCCGTGGGTCGAGATCGAGAATCGAGCCCCCGCTCCACGCAACCTCGGGGGTCTCTACCTGTCCGACGATCTTCGCGATCGCAGGAAGTGGCAGATCCCGCAGGGGGTGATGGTGCCCGCCCACGGGCGCGTCGTGCTGTGGCTCGATGGCGAGCCGTCCGAAGGCCCGCTCCACGCCGCCTTCCGGCTCGACCCCCATGGCGGCGCCCTCGCGCTCTCGGACGGCGTCGTCAAGAAGACGCTCGACGCATTCATCTACGGAGCGCAGATCCCCGGCGTCGCCTATGGACGTCCGGCGACCGACGACCGCACGTTCGGGTTCCTCCTGACCGCAACGCCTGGCGCCCCCAACGCGGGGTCCCCCTACCCGCAGAGGCCCGTCGAGCGGGTCTTCCACCGGCCGCTCTTTCCCGGGCCGACCGACACCGTCAACATCGTCGCGCGGATCGACTCCACGGGCCTCGCAGAGGCCGAGCTCTCCGTCGACGACGGCACCGCCACGCAGCTGTTTTCCCTCCAGGACGACGGCCTCCACGGCGACGGCGCGATCGGAGACGGTGTCTTCGGCGCGTTCGTCCCGCCGCGGCCCGCCGGAGCCGCGATCCAGTTCTGGGTGGATGCGACCTACACGGGCGGAACGGTGCTCCATGCCCCGCTCGACGCGCCGGCCGCGACCTTCCGCTACGACGTTCACACGCTGGTACCCAAGCCCCTCGTGATCAACGAGGTCGTGCCGCGCAACGACGCGGGCGCGACCGACGAGCTAGGGCAGCACGAGGACTGGGTCGAGATCTGGAACCGGGGAGCCTCGCCCATCGACCTGTCGGGAATGTTCCTCTCGGACAACCCGAAGTCGCCGCTCAAGTGGCACTTCCGGCCGAACACCGTGATGGCTCCGGGAGGCCACCTCGTCGTGTGGCTCGACGGCGAGCAGACGAACGGAACGCTGCACGCGAGCTTCCGGCTCAAGTCGCGGAGCGATCAGATCGTCCTGACCGATCGTCTCGACGCAGGCGCCATCACGATCGACAGCGTGGAGATCCCCCGGCTGCCGCCCGACGTCGCCTACGCGCGCTGCCCCGACGGCGGCGGCTTCCGCCCGACGCGCAACGCGACGCCCGGCTACGGCAACGGCGGCTGCCTCGGCCCCTGACGCGTCGAGTAGCGCGTCAAGGTCCCGGGCGGAGCCTTGACGCGCAAGAATCTGTCGGGACACTGGCAGGCCGATCGGCCCGCGCGGGCTAGGCGGTTGGCGAACGGTACCTCACGATGACGACCCTCGCACCGCTCGAGAGGCGGCCCATCGCGCCCGTCATGATGCCGAGCGCGCGCTCTGCGCCCCTTCCGCCCGTCCCGGCGCCGATGAGCGGGAACGCCACCGACGCGAAGGTGCTCGCGTTCACGATGCCGATCGCGCTCTCGACCGATCGCGCGATCGACGTGTCCGTCGCGCGCCAAAGCAGGTTGATGCCGGCGACGTGGATGATCCCCTTGCAGCGGAGTCGCCCCGGTCCCGTGAGGACCGCTCCTCCGAGCGGGATCGGACCGTGCCGCGCGAGCTCGCGGAACGGCGCGTAGCCGCCGCGTCGCTTGATCGCGCCCGAGACGCCCTGCGGCAGGAGCAGCCACCACGGGATGACGTTGCGGTTCCAGGCGTTGACGATGACCTCGACGTCCTGATCGAGGAGATCGCCGCTCACGACCTCCGGGGAGATCGCCACGTCAGAAGAGGCTCGCCTGGACTCCGGGGCGCTGCTTGTAACCGAGGTGCTCGTAGGCCAGGCGCGTCGCGAGCCGCCCGCGCGGCGTGCGATCCAGGAAGCCGATGTGCAGCAGGTAGGGCTCGTAGATGTCCTCGAGGGCATCCCGCTCCTCGGAGACGGCGGCGGAGATCGTGCCGATGCCGACGGGCCCGCCGTCGAACTTCTCGATGATCGTGCGCAGGATCCGGAGGTCCATCTCGTCGAGGCCGAGCGCGTCGACGCCCAGACGGGCGAGCGCTTCCCTGGCGACGTCGAGGGTGATGCGGCCGTCGCCCTTGACCTGGGCATAGTCGCGCACGCGCTTCAGGAGTCGATTCGCGATGCGCGGCGTGCCGCGGGCGCGGCCGGCGATCTCCGTCGCGGCGTCGGCGTCGATCGGCACCTTGAGGAGCGCCGCCGATCGCGTGGCGATCGTCGCGAGCTCCTCCACCTTGTAGACGTCGAGGCGATGCTGGATCCCGAAGCGGCTGCGCATCGGAGCGGTGAGGAGCCCCGCGCGGGTCGTGGCGCCGATCAGCGTGAACGCGGGCAATCCGACCTTCACCGACCGCGCGCCGGGCCCGGAGCCGATGAGGATGTCGATGGCCCGATCCTCCATCGCGGGGTAGAGCATCTCCTCCACGGTCTTGTTGAGGCGGTGGATCTCGTCGACGAAGAGCACCTCGTGCTCGCGGAGGTTCGTGAGGATGCCGGCGAGATCGCCCGCACGCTCGAGGACCGGTCCGGAGGTCGCGCGGATGGACACGCCCATCTCGTTGGCGATGATCATCGCGAGGGTGGTCTTGCCGAGGCCGGGGGGGCCGAGGAGCAGCGCGTGGTCGAGGCACTCCCCGCGGCTCTTCGCCGCCTCGATGGAGATCTTCAGGTTCTCCTTGACCTGCGACTGGCCGATGTATTCCGCGAGGAGCTGCGGCCGGAGGCTCGCCTGGAAGACCTGCTCTTCGTCCACCGCCGCGCTCCCGGCCAGGAGCCGCGGGTCGGCACCGTCCTCGACGTCCTTCGCCACCGCCGCGAATTATACGAGCGGCATGCGGATGGTGAAGGTCGAGCCGCGCCCCTCGTGGCTCTCCACCGCGACGCTGCCGCCCATCATGCGGCAGAGCCGATCGGTGATCGCGAGGCCGAGGCCGGTGCCGCCGTACTTGCGGGTGATCGAAAGGTCCGCCTGGCTGAACGGAAGGAAGAGGCGATCGACCTGCTCGGGCGTCATGCCGATTCCGGTGTCGCTCACCGACAGGAGGCACTGCCCGTGCGCCGCGTCCCTGCGGGCCTCGAGGGTGATGACCCCGTTGTCCGTGAACTTGCACGCGTTGCTCACGACGTTGTGCAGCGCCTGGCGGAGCCGCAGGACGTCGGCCCTCACGTTCCCCGCGTCGGACGGGACGTTGACGACCAGGCGGTTCTTTCGCGGGGCAGAAGCGGCTTCGCGAGGAGCGCGACGTCGGACATGACGGCGCTCACCGGGACCGCCTCGACGACGAGCTCCATCTTGCCGGCCTCGATCTTGTTCAGGTCCAGGAGATCGTTGACGATACCGAGCAGCCGCTTCCCCGACGCGCGGATCTTCCCGGCGTCCCCGACCAGCGCGTCGCTTCCCATCTCCTTGAGCTCGTCGACGAGCATCTCGCTGTAGCCGATGATGGCGTTGAGCGGCGTCCTCAGCTCGTGGCTCATGTTGGCGAGGAACGCGCTCTTGGCGCGGCTCGCCTCCATCGCGGCATCGCGGGCTATCTCGAGGTCCTGGTTGATGTTCCGGATGCGCTCGTCGGAACGCAGCCGCTCGATCGTCGCGCCGATCGACGGCCCGAGCGCCTTCAGCACCGCGGGCCAGCGCTCGAGCCACGCGTCGCTCGTCTCGACGCCGAAGCAGAGCGCGGCGATGACGGTCCCGCCGGACCGCAGCGGCAGCAGGTGACGTGTCTCGGACGTGTTACGGAGGGACGATGCGTCGATGGCGCCCGTGGACGAGAGCATCGCGTGGAACGCCGCCTCGTCCTGCTCCAGCGCCGCCTCGTCGCTCCCGCGCGACGCGAGCCGCCGCACTCCGCCGCCGTCCTCCGCCAGGAGCACGCCGGCCGCGGCCTGGAGCCCGAGCGCCTTCTGGGACTGGAGCACGTCGAGGACCTTGCCGCAGAGCTCCTCGATGCTGCGCGACCCCTGGAGTGCCTGATCGATCTGGTTCTGGAGCTTCAGGTCCTCCGCGCGGCGCTGGAGGCGCGCCCACTCCTCCTTCGTCTCCTCGAGCTCCGCCATCAGCTCCGCGGCGTGCGCGTTCGCCTCGGCGAGCGACTTGATCTGCTTCGCCAGATCGGCGTTCTCGCGCGCGAAGCGCTGATCCCCTCCCGGAGCGCCACGGGATCGTCGGTTCCGTTGCCCTGCGCCATCAGATGAAGAGCGTCAACTTGCTGTCGGACGCGTCCTCCATGTAGGTCGCGACGCCTCCGAACGAGATCCCGTCGATGAGCTCCTCCGGCTTGACGCCCATCACCCCCATCGACATCTGGCAGGCCACCATCTTGATCCCCATCTCCCGCGCGGTGCCCACGAGATCGGGCAGCGTGGAAACGTGGCGCTGGCGCATGAGGAGCTTGAAGAACTGCGGGCCGATCCCCATCATGTTGAGCCGGGACGTCGCGACCGCGCCTGGTCCAGATGGAAGCATCGCCGCAACCATCTTCTCCGGGAGGCTCTTTCCCGCGAAGCGCCGCTCCTTCCGCAGCGCCGTCAGTCCCCAGAACGTGAAGTACATGCTCACGTCGAGGCCCATGGCGGCTGCGCCCGTCGCGATGATGAACGCCGCCATGAGGTTGTCCATCTCGCCGGAGAAGACGACGATGGTGGCGCGGTTGCTCACCGTGCGCTCCTCGGCGTGGCCGAGACGATCGCCCATCGCCGCGATCTCGGCGCGCAGAGGAGCGAGCCGCTCCTCGACGCGCCTCGCGACCTCCTCCTCGATGTAGGACGCGAGCGCGGGATCGACCGCCATCACGCCGCTCACTTGCGCTTCTCCAGGAGCGCGCGCTGGACGGGCCCGTTCACCTTCAACTCCACGAGCGTGTGGCCCATCTTGCGGGCCCACGCCTCGACGTCGGCCGTGAAGGAGGGATCGTCCGCTTCCACCGCTAGCACCTGCCCGACCGTCATCTGCCGCATCGAACGGCTGATCTTGACGATCGGCATCGGGCAGTTGAGGCCCTTGCAGTCGAGCTCGACGTCCGCCATGGAGTGCCTGTGGACGGGGCATTGTAACAGCGCGGAACCCTCTCTCCTGGCGGAGCGTAAGGGATCTCGCATGGAACGAGATCGGCCCGCCAGAGACGTTCCGAGACCGCCGGCGGAGGCACTCCTCGCCCTGGAGGACGCGCTGCCGCCGCGATCTCCCCTGGCCGCGAGGCCCAGCCTCCCCGAGCACGACGTCGTGCCGCCTCCCACCGCGGCGCGCCCATCGAGCGCCGCTCTCGAAGAAGCGACGGCGGATCTGGACGTCCACCCCGTCGACCTGAAGCTCCTCGATCCGCCCCGGGAGAAGCGGGTGGCGTGGCCCGCCGTGGCGGCGACCCTCGCCCTCAACGGCGCGCTCGTGCTCGGCATCCAGAGCGAACGCTCCGACGTCCCGGCGCCGCCGGCGCGCACGGTCCGGATCGTGTTCGCTCCCCCGCCCCCTCCTCCGGCGCCGCCTCTCAAGGGCGACACGGAGGCGGCGACCACCCGTCGCCCAGCGCCGCCGCGGGCGCCCGAAGCTCCGCGTGTGGCGCGCGCGCTTCCCTCTCCGAGGCCCGTACCGAGGACGGAGCCAGCACGTCTTTCGCCCACTGTCGACGCTGCCGAGCTCGTGCAGGCGTCCCTACCCACCCATGGCGATGACGCTGGCGCGGAGGACGGCGTCGAGGGGGGCGCATCCCTCGGCGTCGACGGTGGGGTCGTCGGCGCGGCGCTCGGCACGCACGCTCCGGATCCCGCCGAGGCTCGCGTGATGGAGCTCTCGTCGCTGCGATTGCTCTCGCGTGTCGATCCCGTCTACCCGCCGATCGCGCGAAGGTCGGGCGTCGAGGGCACCGTCGTCCTCGAAGCCACCATCGAGGAGAACGGAGACGTCAGCATGGTGCGCGTGCTGCGCTCGATCCCGGTGCTCGATGCGTCCGCGATCGCCGCGGTCAAGGGCTGGAAGTTCGCGCCGCCCCGCGCCGGAGAGGTCGCGACGCGCGCCCGCGTGACGGTCGAGCTCTCGTTCTCGCTCGTCGCATAGCACCCCCGCCCGCTTCCGGCGCGGCCGCTCTTGCGCGATCATCTCCCGGGTGCAACCGACCCCGATACCTCTGGAGCGCGCGCTCAGCCGGCTGGGCGCAGCGTCGCGCAGCACGGCCCGCGACCTGATCCGCGCCGGGCGCGTGATCGTCGACGGCGCGGTCGTGGCCGACCCCCTTGCGCCGTGCCTTCCCGAAAGCGCGCGCATACGCATCGATGGCAAGCCGCTGCAGGCGCCGCGCTGGACCACCATCGCCTTCCACAAGCCACGAGGCGTCGTGACGTCGCGGTTCGACAAGCTCGGACGGCCGCGGGTCGAAGACTTCCTGCGTGACGTGGGAACGCGCGTGATCCCCGTGGGCCGCCTCGACTTCGCAACGTCCGGGCTCCTCCTCTTGACCAACGACACGCGCCTCGCGGACTTCATCACCGAGCCCGGGAACCGCGTCCGCCGCGCTTACGTCGTCACCGTCCGCGGCGAGTTCTCCGACGCGAGCGAGGACAGGCTCCGCGCCGGGATCGACGATCGCGGCGAGCGGCTCACGGCGGAGGAGGTGATCCTCCGCAAGCGGTCTCGCCGGGAGTCGCACCTGGTGCTGCACCTCACCGAGGGGAAGAATCGCGAGGTCCGCCGCATGATGGAGGCTCTCGGGCACGAGGTGACGCGCCTGAAGCGCATCTCCTTCGGCGGCATCGTGCTCGGGGACTTGCGGCCCGGCACGTGGCGCCCGATCGAGGTCGAGGAGGCACGGAGCGCCTTTCCGGGGCGCTCCGATCGCCATCGGGCGCACGGCGCGAGGGGCTTGAAGCTACTCGGGGCCGCCCCACTCGAGGTCGACGCTGGCGACGCGGGGATGCGGGCGGACCACCGACTCGATGCGCTTCACGATCTCCTTGCCGAAGGGGCAGGCGGCGGTCGTCGGGCGCACGTGGACCCAGACCTGGCCCCCCTCGACTTCGACGTCCTGGATCATGCCGAGCTCGACGATGCTGTGGTTCAGCTCCGGATCTCGCACGGTTCGCAGCGCGTCCAGCACGTCTCGCTCGGTGGCCATCGGTCCTTCCTTTCGTCCCATCCTACATCTCCGATCTCGCTCAACAAAAGGACCGCGGCCGTTCCGGCCCCTCGCGCGCGCGGCGGGCCGAGGAAGGGGCGATCGTGAGAAGCTCGCGACCCTTGCAGGACGACGAGCTCCGACGCGAATGGGATGCGCTGGCGCCCGCCTGGATCCGGGAGGCGCGCGAGGGGACGTTCGCGGTTCGCCATGGCCTCCTCGACCCCGCGATGCTCCAGGCTTGCGGTGACGTCCGGGGGCTCTCCGTCCTCGATTGCGGCTGCGGGGAAGGGCGCTTCTCGCGCATCCTGGCGGGCGCGGGAGCCACGCGCGTGCTCGGGATCGACACGTGCGACGAGATGCTCCGCGCGGCCCGCGAGCTCCCGCACGATCGCGTCGAGTACCGGCACGCCGACGCCCAGGATCTCCGCTCCATCGAGAGCGGGACGTTCGATCTCGCGGTGTCCTACCTGAACCAGTGCGACCTTCCCGACTTCGCGGCCAGCACGCGCGAGGCGTTCCGCGTGCTGCGATCTCCGGGACGGTTCGTCGTCGTCAACCTCCACCCGATGCGCTCCGCGGTCGGCGGCTGGCAGAGGGACGGCGCGGGGGACAAGCAGCACGTGATCCTCGACCGCTACTTCTCGGAGGGCGCGCGACGCTGGCGCATGATGGGTTGCGATTTCACCAACTTCCACCGCACGCTCGCGACCTACGTCCGCGGCTTCCTGGATGCCGGGTTCGGGATCGAGGGGATCATCGAGCCGACGGTCGCCTCCGAGGCGCTGGCGCTCTACCCCGAGCTCGAGGACGAGCTCCGCGTCCCCAACTTCATCCTCTACGCGCTCGCCAAGCCGTGACCGGGGCGGTCATCCCGGCGCGAGCGACCGCAGCGCCTCCCGCAGCGCGGTCTCGAAGTCGGCGTCGTCCGCGATCTTGCGTACGACCTCCTCGGCCAGCGCGGGCTTGTAGCCCAGGTTGACGAGCGCCGATACGACGTCGTCCTTCACGACGCTCCGCGGCGGCCTCGGCGCCGGCGCCTTCTCGGCGCGGCCCGCGGCGGGACCGAGATCGGCGAGCTTGTCGGAGAGCTCGAGAACGATGCGCTCGGCCGTCTTCTTGCCGATGCCGGGGACCAGCGTGAGACGCCGGACGTCCTTCTGCTGGATCGCCCCGACGAGGTCCTCGGCGCTCCCTCCGGACATCATCGCCACCGCGAGCTTCGGTCCGATCCCGCTGATGGAGATCAGCTTCAAGAAGAGGCCCTTCTCGA
>JAXLQT010000028.1:0-77850 GCA_046331505.1 Acidobacteriota bacterium | reverse complement strand
GATCCATCCGAAGCTCGCGATCCAGCTCGGCAAGCGCCGGGAGCGGTTCGCGGCCGACAAGATCGACTGGGGCCTCGCCGAGAGCCTCGCCTACGGCTCGATCGCGATCGAGGGCATCGCAGTGCGCCTCTCCGGCCAGGACAGCGGTCGCGGGACGTTCAGCCAGCGCCACGCGATCCTGTACGACCATCGCACCGCGGCGCCATGGGTGCCGCTCGCGAGCCTGCGGGAAGGGCAAGCGCCGTTTCGCGTCTGGGACAGCCTCCTCTCCGAGATGGCGGTGCTCGGCTTCGAGTACGGCTACAGCGCCGCCGCGCCGGACGCGCTCGTCCTGTGGGAGGCGCAGTTCGGCGACTTCGGCAACGGCGCTCAGACGATCATCGACCAGTTCATCTCCAGCGCCGAGGAGAAGTGGGGCCAGAAGAGCCGCCTCGTGCTGCTCCTGCCTCACGGCTACGAAGGGCAGGGTCCGGAGCACAGCAGCGCTCGCCTCGAGCGGTTCCTCCAGCTCGCGGCGCGCGGGAACATGCAGATCGCGATCCCGACGACGCCGGCGCAGGTGTTCCACCTCCTGCGGCGCCAGGCGCGGCTCGCATCGCGAAAGCCGCTCGTCGTGATGACCCCGAAGAGCTTGCTGCGCCACCCCGACGCCACGTCGTCGGCCGCGGAGCTCGCGGAAGGTTCCTTCGCGCCGGTCCTGGACGACGCGCGGGTGCCTCCCGAGGAGGCCAAGCGTCTCGTCCTCTGCGCGGGCAAGGTCTACTACGACCTCCTGGCTCACCGTCGCGAGAGCGGCGTCTCCGGGGTCGCACTGGTCCGCCTCGAGCAGCTCTACCCCTATCCGGCCGAGCAGATCCTCGCGATCCTGGATCGCTATGCACGGGTACGCGACGTCGTCTGGGCTCAGGAGGAGCCGCGCAACATGGGCGCGTTCGCGTACCTCGATCACCGGCTGGGGTCGAGCCTCGCGCCGCGCCAGACACTGCGCTACGTCGGGCGTCCCGGCAACGCGAGCCCGGCCACCGGGTCCTACAAGCGGCACCTCGCGGAGCAGGCGGTGATCGTGCGCGAAGCGCTCGGCCCGCCGCGCTCGTAGCTCCGTAGGCGTGTGCGCTCCGTCACTTGACCCCCCCTGGGGGCACCCTTAAGATCGCGGCGCTTTCAGGCCCCCGGGAGAATCCCAGGGGACAGAGGAGGTCTATCGACCATGCTGACCCGTGGGAAGTTCGTTTCCGCCCTCTCGCTTGCCGTGCTCGTCGCCGGGATCGCCCAGGCGCAGGACAAGCCCCGCATCGCCGTCATCGAGTTCGAGAACCAGACGGACTGGTGGGGCAACCGTCTCGGCACCGGCGTCCAGAACATGATCGTCACCGAGCTGGTCAAGTCCCAGAAGTGGCGCGTGATCGAGCGCGAGAAGCTCAACTCCGTCATGAAGGAGCAGTCGCTGTCGCTCTCCGGCGCGGTCGATACGAGCACCCTCGTCAAGATCGGCAAGATCCTCGGCCTCAAGTACTTCCTCACCGGCAGCATCACCCAGTTCGACATCAAGAACTCGGGCTTCAGCTTCGGCGTCGGCCACGTGGGCAAGACCAAGAAGAAGGTCGCCCTCGACGCACGCCTCGTGAACGTGGAGACCGCCGAGATCGAGTGGGCCGACACGGCGTCCGACACCGACGAGACCACTGCGGTCCAGGTCCAGGGCATCGGCCCGGATTCGGGTTACGACGACGAGATGGTCGGCGAGCTCCTCAGGAACGCCGTCGCCAAGATCGTCACCGCCGTCAACTCGAAGAGCGGCGCCAAGTAGGTCGGGGCCGGTCCCCCCTCTCGCGCAGGGAACCTCCCTGCACCTCCGTTCGTTTCAAGGGGCGGCCCGAGGCCGCCCCTTCGCTTTCTCCGGAGCACCGCACCTACCGATGACGGTCGCGAACGCGCTCACCATCCTCCGGCTGCTCCTCATCCCGGTGTTCGTCGACGCCGTGTGGTACGAGAGTCATGGCGTCGCGTTCTGGGTGTTCTCGGTCGCGGGGCTGACCGACCTGCTCGACGGGGCGCTCGCGCGGTGGCTCCACCAGCGCTCCCGCCTCGGGGAGTACCTCGATCCGGCGGCGGACAAGTTCCTCCTCGTCTCCGCTTTCCTCGTGCTCTCCATCCCGTCGATCCATCTGCGGCATCACATGCCGGTCTGGCTGATGACGATGGTGATCGCCCGCGACGTCATCATCGTCACGAGCGCGGCGGTCATTCACCTCACGACCGGGAACGTCCGGTTCAAGCCGACCTGGCTCGGCAAGGCCTCGACGGGGACGCAGGTCGCGACGATCTTCGTGCTCCTGGCGATGAACTACCTGGATCGCGACTCAATCCTGGTGCCCACGGCGCTCGCGGCCACGTTCCTCGCGACCTTCGCATCGGGCGTCCACTACATGTTCCGGGCGCGGGCACTGGTCGAGACGCCGACGCTGCGCGTCGGGGAGAGCAAGGATGGAGCAAAGCAAGGGTAGCCTGCGCGCGATCCTGCTGTCGCCGTGGTCCCGGCTCCTCGGGATCCTGGTCCTGCTCGGGCTCGTGGTCGCGTTCTTCCTCGCCATCCGGCAGATCCTGGTGCCGTACTTCCTCGGGCTCGAGCTGGCCTACCTGCTGGACCCGGTCGTGAACTGGCTCGAAGCGCGCCGCGTGCCGCGGGGGCTCGGCATCGTGCTGCTCGTGGTCGCGATCGTCGCCTCGGTGGTTCTGGTCGCCCTCTACGTGATCCCGCGCGCGCAGTCGTCGATCGTTGCCATCGCCCACCGCGTCCCGACGGGGATCTCGACGCTGGAGGTGAAGCTCGCTCCGATGTGGCGCGACCTGGACGCGCGCTACCACGACCAGATCGTCAGGCTCACCGAGCGGGCGAAGGTCGGCCTCCAGGAGAACCTCCCGAAGCTCTTCGAGCCCGTGCGGCGGGCGCTCCAGCGGGCCTTCTCGAGCTTCGTCAACTTCTTCGTCTCCCTGGTCTCGGTGATCTTCGTGCCCGTGTTCACGTTCTACCTCCTGAAGGACATCAAGGACGTCAAGGCTCTCGCCGTCGGCGCGATCCCGCCTCGCTACCGCGAGCGGGTGCTGTCCCGCGCGCGCGAGGTCGACGAGGTGATCTCCGCGTTCGTGAACGGACAGCTCGTGGTGGCGACGATCCTCTCGGCGATCTACGTCATCGGCCTCACGATCATCGGCGTGCCGGGGGCGTTCCTCGTGGGCATCTTCTGCGGCTACGCGAACCTCATCCCCTACCTCGGCATCGCCACCGGGATCCCGCTCGCGTCGGTGCTCGCGTTCATGGAGAGCCAGAGCTTCAGCTCCGTCCTCTGGGTCTTGGGGCTCTTCGCGCTCGCCCAGCTCCTCGAGGGGACGCTCGTCTCGCCCTACGTGGTCGGGGAGAAGGTGGGCCTCCACCCGGTCGTGATGATCCTCGCCCTGATGATCTGGGGAGAGTTCTTCGGGTTCATCGGCCTCTTGATCGCCATCCCCGGCACGGCGGCGATCTCGGTCTTCGCGCGCGCGTGGTACCGGAGCTACGTCGAGAGCGCGTTCTACCGCGGGGAAGGCGGCGCCCCCCAATGAGGGACGTCGTGACGGACGATGGCGTCGTCGTCCTGGCGGTGGCCGACGGCTCGCACGCCTCGCGGGCGGGCATTCAGCCAGGCTCGCGTATCCACGCGATCAACGGCAAGCCCGTGCGGGACGTGCTCGAGCTCTACTTTCGCCAGGCGGGACGGAGGCTCGACATCGACGAAACGGCGCCTGGCGAGACGGCACCGCGGCGCGTGCGCGTACAGAAGGGCGTCGACGACGACCTCGGAGTCACGCTCGCGCCGACGAGGGACCTCGCCTGCAAGGAGAAGTGCGTCTTCTGCTTCGTCCATCAGAACCCGAAGGGGCTCCGAAGGAGCCTCTACTTCAAGGACGACGACTACCGCCTGTCGTTCCTGCACGGGAACTTCGTCACCCTGACCCACGCTCCCGAGGGGGCCCTCGCGCGCATCCTCGAGCAGAAGCTGTCGCCGCTCCACGTCAGCGTGCACACCGTCGACCCGGTGCTCCGCGGGAAGCTCCTCGCGAGCGCCGGGCCCGCACCGATCGTGCCGATCCTCGAGAAGCTTCGCGACGGCGGCATCGAGATCTTCGGCCAGATCGTCCTCTGCCCGGGATGGAACGATGGTCCGGAGCTCGTGCGGACCCTCGAGGCGCTCGCGGACCTCCATCCCGCGTGCATCGCCGTGGCGATCGTGCCCCTCGGCCTCACCGGGCACCGGCGGAACCTCCCGGCCATGCGCCCCTTCGAGGTCGTGGACGCCCAGGCGTGCCTGGCCGGCATCGCGCCCCTGCAGGAGCGCTTCCTCGGGCGCCTCGGAACCCGGTTCGCCTTCGCCGCCGACGAGATCTACCTTCGTGCTGGCGCGGCGATCCCGGACGCCGCTCACTATGATGGCTTCCCCATGCTCGAGGACGGCGTCGGCATGTGGCGATCGTTCTGCGACACGTTCGATGCTCGCGCGGCCCGCGTTCGCCGCGCGCCACGCCGACGGTCCATCGCGCTTTTGACGGGGACGCTCTTCGCTCCCACCCTCGCGGCGCGCGCCCGGGCCCTCGCGGGACGATCGGGGTGCGACGTCCGCGTCGTCGCCGCGCCGAACCTCCTCTTCGGAGAGAGCATCACCGTCGCGGGCCTCCTGGCGGGGCGCTGCGTGCGCGCCGCCCTCGCGCGGGCGCGGGAGCGGGGTCCGATCGACCTTGCCCTCGTTCCCGGGGAGATGTGGAGCAACCCCGACGGGATCACCCTGGACGACATGACCCTCGATAGGATCGGCGCAGGCTTCGACTTTCCCGTGCTCTCGGGCGGGCGCACCGCATCGGAGCTTTTCGACCTCTGGCCCGGCATCGTCCCGGGCCCATCCAAGAGACGGAGAACCGCATGACAACTCCCTCCACCGTCGTCGAGACCAACATCCCCGGCCTTCCCGCCCCGCAGCGGGGCAAGGTGCGCGACATCTACGACCTGGGGGACAAGCTGCTCCTGGTCGCATCGGATCGCCTCTCGGCATTCGACGTCGTGCTGCCCACACCTATCCCCGACAAGGGCAAGGTGTTGAACCGCATCTCGGAGTTCTGGTTCGATTTCATGAAGGAGGTGGTGCCGAACCAGGTCCTCGAGACGGACGCCGCGCGCTATCCCGAGCCGCTGCGCGCGCACGCCGCGATGCTCGCCGATCGCTCGATGCTCGTGAAGAAGACCGAGAGGCTTCCGGTCGAGTGCGTCGCGCGCGGGTACCTGGTCGGCTCCGGTTGGGTCGAGTACCAGGAGAAGGGGAGCGTCTCGGGCATCCCGCTGCCTCCGGGCCTGCGCCAGGCGGAGAAGCTCCCGGAGCCGATCTTCACACCCTCGACCAAGGCCGACGTGGGCCACGACGAGAACATCAGCATCGAGGAAGTCGGGAACCTCATCGGGCGCGATCGCGCGGGGCGCCTGAAAGAGCTGACGCTCGCGATCTACTCGCGCGCCGCGGACTACGCGCGTGGCAAGGGCATCATCCTCGCCGACACCAAGTTCGAGTTCGGCATGCTGGGCGGAGAGATCATCTGGATCGACGAGGCGCTCACTCCGGACTCGTCGCGCTTCTGGCCCGCCGACACGTACGAGGTGGGCACGTCCCCCGCGTCGTACGACAAGCAGTTCGTGCGCGACTACCTGCTGGCCATCAAGTGGGACAAGAAGCCGCCCGCGCCCGCGCTACCCGCGGACGTGGTGGAGAAGACGCGGCAGAAGTACCGGGAGGCGTACCGGGTCCTGACCGGCAAGGAGCTTCCGTAGCCAGCGGAGCCACGACGGGCGCGGAGACCAGGATCCGGCGCGTCCGTCTTTCTCCCTCGGTGTCTCCATACCTCCGCGGCGAGTCCCTCGATAGGACGCCCACGCGACGCAGTGACGACAAACGGCCTCTTGACTGACAACGCGTGTCACCCGGCTCGGCGCGACGGGCTTCAGAAGCGCGCCGGGCCAGTGGGTTACAGCTGAGGGCGTGTCGGCGCGCCGCGCACCGCTTCGAGCGCTCAGGATAGGGGACATGGAGGGGACCGGTTCTGCGGAGCAAGCCTCCGCGGCTACTTCTTCTTGCTACGCGTCGAAGGCGGCTCGATGTCGACGAGCGTGCGCTCGCGGGCGCGCCTTGAGCTCGGACGCGCACTTCTCGATGAGCGCGAGCGCCTCGATGCGGCTCGGATCGACCTTGACCACCTCGTAGGCGAGCCCCAGCGCTTCGACGTAGCCCCCGTCGTCGTACTTGTGGACGGCGGTCGCGAGCCAGGCCTTCAGGCGCGCGCGTAGCTCGCCCGACTTGCTGCTGCCAGGCTTGATCGCCTCGTCCGGGACGCTGGGAGGCTCCGGCGGGAGCGCGCGCAGCGCGGCGAGGCGCGCTTCGGAGAGGGACGTGCGGATCTCCTTCAGCGCCTCCGTGCCGGGTGCAATGCTCTGGAGCATCCGGTGGATGCTCTCGGCGGCCTGGAGGTCGCCGCGAGAGAGCGCGGTACGACCGACGTTCAAGAGAGCGTCGGCCAGGAGCTCGGAGCTCCCCGAGATCGCCGGATCCTCCGCCTGCGCGCGGACCGCCTTCTCGACCGAGAGGGCGAGGTTGCGCCCTTGCTGGTGGTCGGGCGTCTCGTTGAACAGGTCCTGGAGCGATGCGAGGCACGCGGCGTAGTCGCCCGCGGTGAAGAGGGCGTGGGACTGCGCGAAGTGGTCCGGGGGATTGCCGCGCGGGCTGATGGGCGTCAGTGGCTCCGACTGCATCAAGGCGTCGACGCTCGCACGCACCAGGTCCGAAAGGCCGGGGTAGCTCTCCTCCTGGCTCGTGTATCCCTCCACCTCGCGCATCAGCTCGGCGCAGCGCTCCCGGTCTCCCTGCTCGTAGAGCTGCCGCGCCTCGACGATCTTCTTGGCGAGCTCGCTGGCGAGGACCGCTAGAGGGTCCGGCCGGGCGGCCTGGAGCTCCACGGGGCGCGCGGGGATCGGACGCGTGCTCTCCTTGACGGCCGGCAGCGACGATGCGACGCGCTCGAGATCGCGATGGAGATCGATGAGCGTGGAGTAGCGGCCGCCGTTGGCGCGCGCGAGAGTGCGGGCGAGGATGGCGTCGAGGGAGGGCGGGAACGACGGGTCGATCTGCGTCAGCGCGCGGATCTGCTGGTTGACGATCTTCTTGATGATGCCGGCGACCGACGGCGCGGCGAAGGGGCGCTCGTAGGTCAGGAGCTCGTAGAGCAGGACCCCCACGGCGTAGATGTCGCTCTTCTCGTCGGGAGGCTGACCTTCGATCACCTCCGGGGCCTGGTAGCGGATCGAGTCGAGGATGGGCGCCGAGCGCGTGGAATCGGTCGCGCCGACGCCCACGAGGGTGAAGCCGCTGCCGAAGTCGAGCAGCTTCACCTGCCCCTCCTTCAGCCCGACGTTTCCCGCCTTGACGCCGGCATGGACGAGGCCCTGGGCGTGCGCGGCCGCCAGCGCCGAGGCAATCGAGAGCGTGAGATCGAGCCGCGCGCGAAGGGACATCGGATCCTTCCGCTCGATGACGTCGACCAGCGTCTCGGGGCAGAGCTCGGACGTGACGAAGTGCTTGCCACCCACCTCGCCCACGGCGAAGACCTTGGCGATGCCGTCATGGCGCAGGGCGCCGGTGCGCTTCGCGTAGTCGAGGAAGCCCTTCACGCCCTCCGGGTTCAGGCGCGGGGAGATCAGCGTCTTGACGCGGACCTCGCGGCCCTTCTGGGGATCCTGGGCGCGGTAGACGCTGCCGAGCGGACCCTTACCGAGCTCGTCCTCGATCTCGTAGCGCCCGATCTTCTTCGTGGCTACGGGCATTGCGGGATCCCCCGGTGCCGGCGACGCGCCTTCGACAGCGTGGGTCGACGTCGTGCGCGCCGGAGGCCTCGGAAGTTCGCGTCAAGCATCACGCAAGACGCCAGTATATCGACGGATCCCATCTATTGCTCCCGCGCCGCGGCCGTGCGAGGGATGACGCGCCGATCGGGCTCGGCCCGGGATCAGGAGAGCTGGGCAAGGGCGCGGCGCGCTTCGCGGGACGTGGCGGGGTCGCGGGACGCTCCGAGGGTCTGGAGCTCCTTGGCGAAGCCCTTCAGACCTTCCTCGGATGCACAGTAGATGGCGGCCAGCCGGATCGACGAGTCGGTCGACCGCAGGCATTCGCGAAGCGCGGCCTCCGCGTCCTTCGGGTTCAGGTCCCACGTCTTCTTGCCGATCGCGAGGCGATCCTCGTCTGCCATGTCGTCGAGGAGCGGCAGCAGGAGGTTGAACACCGAGCGCTCCGAGTTCGACTCCAGGAGCTCGAGCATGTTCGCCTTGCTCGACTTGTCGCCGGTCAGGAGGCCCTTCCTGATCAGCTTGTAATGCTCCGGGTCCGCCAGGATGATCATGATGGAGAGCACGAGGTCGCGGGTCTCGTGATTGAGATCGGCGATGGACTTCAGGAGAAGCTGCTTGCCGGGGCCGTGGGTGCCGCCGCCGTCGAGCGCGGCGCGGTCCCCGATGCGACCGTAGATCCCCTTCAGGAGCTCCGAGAGGATCGGCACCAGGCGCTCGCAGACCCGATCCTCGGCGTCGCTATGGCGGAGCTCCTTCAGGATCAGCTCCTTCGTCGCGAGATCGACCTCGGGGTTCGCGACGGCGTTGACGAGCTCCTCGCGCGATTCGTTCGACAGCGCCGCGAGCGAGGCGATGGCGGCCTTCCGCGCCGCGAAGCCACGCTGGCTCAGGGTCTTCAGGAGCGGCGCCGTCGCTTCGGGCGAGCCGATCTTCCCGAGCACGCGCGCGGCCTCGGCCCGCACGTCCTGGTGGGCGTCCTCGAGCAGCGCCGAGACCGTCAAGACGTTGCCGTGGTCGCTCCCGTCCTCGAGGGCGTGCAGCGCCTTGAGGGCCTCGAGCCGGACCTCGGCGTCGGGGTCCTCGAGGAAGGGGAGCACGGAGCGGATGTTGCGCCGCACCCCCATCTGCCCGAGCAGGTAGATGCCGTTGACCCGCCGCCGCGTGTCGTCGCTCCGGAGCATCGCGTCGAGCACGCGCGCGCCCTCCTTCCGCAGATCGACGTCCTGGGAGTGCAGCGTGATGGCCGCGGCGGCGACGCGCACCTCCTCGTCGTCGTCGTCGATGAGCGGGCGGACGTTCTCGTAGACCCCCGTGTACCCGTTGTCCCCGATCGCCTTCAACGCCTCGGCGCGAACGCCCGGCTCGCGGCTCTTCAGGGCGTTGACCAGGAACGGTCGCGCCTCGTCGCCGCCGATCCGCCCGGCGAGCTTCACGAGGGCGCGGCGCACCTCGGGACCCTTCTGCGGCATGAGCTCGGCGATGGGGCGCAAGAGCCGGGCGTCGGCCATCTCGCCCAGCACCTCGATGATGAAGACGGCCCGCTTGTCGCTGCCCGCTTCGAGGTTCTTCCAGAGGAACATGATCGTCTTGCGATCGATGAGCCCTCGGAAATCTTCGCGTTCGAGCGACTCGAAGTCCACCTCCTGCGTCTGGAGGATCTGCACCAGGCTCTCCGCGAAGACGCGCTTGAGCTTCATCGCCTGCAGGAGCCAGAAGGCGCTGAGCCCGACGAGGATCCCGGCCACGACCCTGATGAAGAGGAGTCGCGTGCCGTCCTCCATCTTCGAGTAGAGGCGCCCGAACGCGCCCGCCGCGCTCGCCGCATGCCCGGCGGCCGGAGCGGGAACGAGCAGCAGCCCGAAGAGGGTCAGGAGCGTGAAGATCGCCGCGTAGCCCTTCATCTGCTTGGTGAAGACGCGGACCACGTTCTTCTGCTTCTTGGGTGCGAAGCCGAACAGGATGCGCTGCGCCGGCTTCTGGATGATCTTCTCGAGGATCTTCTTGGTGCCCTGGGAGTAGACGGCCGCCCAGAGCCCGAGCTTGGTGCCGAGCGTCGGTATGACGGCGAGGAACTTGAAGATGTTGTTGACCGGCGTGAAGAGCTGGCTGTTGCTCAGGCCCACGCGCTTCATCAAGCGCCCCGAGAGGAACAGGTTCGCCACGAAGAGGAAGATCTGGAGGCTCAGGCTGTAGATCGAGAAGAACGTGGCGTAGGCCTTCTTGTCCTTCGCATAGAGATCGATCGTCGCCTGGAAGACGAAGTCGCCGAGGGGAGCGACGACCCCGGCCACGACGAAGGTGAAGAAGATCGCCGAGAACATCGGCGAGCTCTTCAGGAAGGCCAACCCGTCCTTGAACGTGGGCTTCTTGTCCTCTTTCTTCTTTTTCTTCTTCTCGGGCTTGTCCTTCTTCTGCGACTTGTCCTTGATGCGGCCCTCGGCGATCGCCGCGGACTTGACGCGGATCATGAAGAAGATGCCCGAGAACATCACCAGGGGCGCCACCAGGCGGAACATGTTGAGGAACGAGTCCTGCACAGACTGCGGCGCCGACTCGGGAGGGCCGAGGAACGGGATCAGGATGCCGAGCACCGCGTCGCCCACCATGCTCCCGATGTTGCCGGACGTGGTGATGACGGAGGTGAGCCTCTTGGACTCGCGCACGTCGTAGATCTCGTCGACGTACTGCCAGAAGATCTCCTCCACGATGGAGGTCGCGAGCGACTTCACGGCGTAGGTCGCGATGCCGATGATCGCCGGGCTCACGCTCGCCTTGAAGCCGAGCCACAGGAACAGGATGATCGAGCCGAAGACGGCCTCGAACAGGTTGAAGAGCTTCGTCCGCTCGATCCGGGTCTGGAGGATGGCGTAGAGCGCCAGGATCGTCGAGAGGAGGACCTCGTCGAAGATGTAGAGGACCGGGATCCCGCGGACGCCCATGCCCTTGACGAAGTCCGAAAGGGCGATGATGTTGAGGATCTCCGACGCGATGCTCTCCGTGAACATGAAGAGCATCAGCCAGATGAGCGTGCGCCACTCCTTGCGCTCGACGTCGAGGAGCTTCTCTATGAAGTTCTTCTGAGCCACGTCGTCTGTCGCTCCCCGCGCGCCGGACCGATGCGGCCGGTACTATAGCAGACGGGGATCGCGGCTCCCGGTCACGCGGCGGGAGAGAGCGCGACGCGCGCGGGGGCCCCATCGCCGCCCTTCACCAGCATCGGCAAGCAGATCATCTCGTAGTCGCCGGGGACGACGCGCGCGAGGTCCAGACCCTCCACGACGAGCACGTCCGCGCCCAGCAGGATCTTGTGGGTCGGGAACGTCTGCGTCCCGAAGGGCTCGATGGAGAGGTAGTCGATGCCGACGAGCTCGATGCCGCGGCGCACGAGGTCCTTCGCGGCTCCTGGCTCGATGGCGACGAAGTCCTCGTGGAACACCGGGTCCCTCAGGAGGCCGGCGTTTCGAGTCTTGAAGAGAAGCCTCCGGGCTCCGTCGATGTCGAGCTTCCGCAGCGCCGCCACGTCGATGCGCGCCGCATCGGTCTGGACCACGCGGACCCGACCCATCCAGCGATCGATCGGGATGCGGTCGAGCGTGCGGGCGCCGTCGATGAAGTGGGCCGGGGCGTCGACGTGGGTTCCGGTGTGGCTCCCCATGTCGAGGCGCGTGAGGTTGGCGGGCGCTCCATCCCTCATGCGCGCGGTCCGTGTGATCGCGACGGAGGGGTCTCCCGGCCACACCGGGAGCCGCGCCGAGATGGGGAACGTCACATCGATCCAGCGTCTCAAACGACCCTCTCGATTCCGAACGCGCAACGCCCGGCCCGGATGTGTTAGTCTAGCAAACGCCGCTAGAGATGGACGAGGGCGCAGAAACTCTCATCGCCAGGTACATGACGGAGGGCGAGACGCTCTTCATGAGCGACGACTACGAGGGCGCTCTCTCGATGTGGCTCAAGGTGCTCGAGATCGATCCCGCCAACGAGGCGGCGATGATGAACATGGCGCGGGCCCACGAGAAGCTCATGGGGAGCCCCTTCAAGAAGGTGGTGTCCAAGGAGAAGCCCGCGCCGCCACCCGCGGCTCCACCGCGGCCCGCCATCGCACCTCCCCAGACCGAGGTCACGCGCAAGCTCTCCGCGCCGGAGATGGCCGCGAAGCTCGCCGAGGAGCGACAGGCAAAGACTGGAGCCCAGCCCGCGACACCGGCCGCGAGGCCGGCGGCGCCGCAGCCCGCGCCGCCAAGCCCCCCGAGTCCGGCTCCGCCGACCCCGGCGCCGCCGAAGCCTTCGCCGGCAGCAGACTCTCTGAAGCCGGAGCCGGAGGACAAGAACCTCGACGTCCACCTGAAGCGTTACTTGAAGCGCGGAGTCGACTTCTTCAACTCGAAGGAATACGACAAGGCGATCCAGGAATGGGCGAAGGTGCTGCGAGAGCGTCCGACGCACGACACCACGCTCCACTACATCCGCAAGGCGCGCGGTAGGCTCGAAAAGACGAACACGCCGGAGCGCGCGAAGGAAGAGCAGGAATCCTTCGATCGGCTCCTCAAGCACGGCGAGGAGTACTTCCGCGAGGGCGAGTTCCGCATGGCGATCAACCAGCTCGTCCAGGCCTTGATGTACAAGCCGGACGATGCGACGGTGATCGAGCGGGTGCGCAAGGCCGAGGACGCGCTGAAGAAGGAAGGCGAGATCGTCAAGCCCACCGGTCCCGGTTCGCCGAGAACGCTGCGCCACATCGAGTCCCCGCCCGTGCCTTCCGGTGCCACTCCGCCCGGAGGGACACCGCGTCCCCCGATGGGAGACAAGGACAAGCTCGCCGCGGCGGCCCACTCCATCTACAGCGAGATGTTGAAGGAGGAGCAGGGCATCGTCGCGCCGTCCGCCCCCAAGAAGCCCACGCCAAAGCCGACGGGCATCAAGACGACCACCCAGCCGCTTCCGTCGGAAGGAGGCGGCGTCAAGCGTCTGCTCCTGATCCTGATCGTCCTGGGCGGCCTCGCGTTCATCGGGTATCGGGTCTACCTGATGGTGGCGCCGACGGATTCTCACCTCGAGGCGGCGCGACGGTTCTTCAACGCGAACATGCCGGGCGAGGCGATCGACGAGCTTGCCCAGCACCTCGCGAAGCGCGCCGACGATCCGCGCGCCTACGAGCTGCGCTATCAGTGCTACGCGCACGACAAGCTGAAGGACTACGCAAACGCGTCCAAGGACATCCAGAAGCTCATCTCGCTCCAGCCTACGGAGAAGAAATGGGTGGCGGCCTACGGGGACATGCTGATCAAGGGAGGAGATTTCGCCGGCGCGACGAAGCCTCTGGAGGTGCAGCTCCAGACGGTCGGCACCGACGAAGATCGCAAGAAGATCTACGACCAGCTCATCACCTGCTACATCAACGCGAAGAACCCCGCGAAGGTGATCGAGTACGTCGAGCTCTACCTGAAGCTCGATCCCGATCGAACGGAGCTGATCCAGATCAAGGGCGAGATGCAGTTCTCCCTCAACAGGTTCACCGATGCGCAGGCGACCATCAAGCAGGCCATCTCCAAGGGAGTCAAGGATCTACCCCTCTTCTTCAAGCTCTACAAGAGCTACATGATCCAGGGCAACCTCCCGGGTGCGAAGCGGGCGGTGGAGGATGCGCTCGCGACCCAGCAGTCGGCGGACCTCTGCTTCGTGCTCGCGCGGCTCACCTACATGATGGGCGACCTCGAGGGCGCGCTCAAGATGATCGAGCAGGGGATGACGATCGACTCCGCACGCTGGCGAGGGTACGCGGAGCTCGGCTTCATCTGGCTCAAGGAGTGGCGCAAGCACCAGGACGAGGACAACGCCGGTCGCACGCTGAAGGCGTTCGACGCCGCGAAGGAAAGAGCGACGATCGACGGGAGGCTCTCCCTTGCCGAGGGCGTGGCGCTCGCGGTGTTGAAGAAGGAGCAGCAGTCCGACCTCCGCCTCGAGGAAGCCAGCAAGCACGTCGAGTCGAGCGTGCTCGACGACTACGGCTATCCCTACCAGTGCCTCGCGAACCTGATGCGCCGCGACTACTCGAGCGCCATCTCGGGCCTCGATCAGGTCCTCGCCGGCGACCCGAACAACATCGCCGCGTGGACGCTCAAGGGTTACGTGATGGTCGAGTCGGGCAACGTCGCCGGCGGCGGCGCGGCGTTCATCAAGAGCTTCGAGGTCCAGTCCGAGCAGAAGAAGGTGCTCGTCCCCATGGAGACGATCTTCCGCAACAAGGACGATCTCGAGGCCAAGATGCGCATCGCGGCGCTCAAGCTGGAGCCGGACCAGAGCAAGGCGCTCCTCGGCTACGTCGAGGCGGCTTCGGCGAAGTAGGGCGAAGGGTCGTCCCAGCCGTCTGGGCCGGCTCACACGTCGTGCCGCCAGCGCTGGAGGGCAGGGGCTTGTCCCCGCCGGTTCGGCGCATTGTCGAGCGCCCGCTTCGCCTCCGTGCACCCCCAATGCCTGTGCGGCTAGAGGCGCGAGTAGGTGTCCAGCACGCGCTTCACGTAGTCCTTCGTCTCGGCGATGTTGGGGACCTTTCCCGCCGCAGAGACGGGCTCGGGCCCCGCGTTGTACGCCGCGAGCGCGAGAGTGACGTTGCCGTCGAAGCGGTCCAGCATCTTGCGCAGGTAGCGGCAGCCCCCCTCGATGCTCTGGACGGGATCGAACGGATCCTTGACTCCCATGTCGGCGGCAGTATCGGGCATGAGCTGCATCAACCCCATCGCGCCCTTCGGCGAGCGCGCGCCCGGATCGAGGCCGCTCTCCTGCAAGGCGACCGCGTAGACCAGCTTGGCATCGATCTCGTTGCGCGCCGCGGCCTCCTGCATCGGATCTTCGTAGGGGTTACCCGCCGGCGCCGCCACGAGAGCGGCAGCCGCGGGAGCGGCCGCCGGGGCGATGGGATCGGGGCTACCCTCCTGATCGACGCGCGCCAGCTGCTCGGCCTTGACCACGAGCTCGCCTCCCGAGCGGAGGACGAGGTGCACGCGCTCACCCTCGGAGGCCACCGAGGTCACCGGGAACACGCGGCCGTTGGTCAGGACGGCGAAGCTCCTCACCTCGGCGCGGCCCGAAGACGCGAGGCCCAGGATCAGTGCCAGCGGCGCGAGGCCCCGTCGAGGCATTCCCAACATCATACGCATCTCGGGCCCCGGACGCCTACTCGGGAGCATGGCGCTGCTTGAGGATGCCGCGCAGCGCAAGGGATCCCCGAGCCGCCAGACCGAGGAAGAGGTGGAGCGGATGGTCCCTGCCGTGGGGGGCAAGGCCGAGCGGGCCGAGCGGGATCGCCACGTCCATGACCCCCTCGTCGACGCCGTGGACCTCCGTAGCTCCTATCTGCACGAGGATCGCGCGCATGGGGGTGTTCGTCACGAGCACCTCCGCCTGGAACGTCTCGATCCCGCGCTCCACGGCGGCGTCGTGGAGGCGCTCGAGGAGCATGCGCCCGAGTCCCTTGCGCTGGTGCTCGTCGAGGACGACGATGGCTGGCTCCGCGACGCGAGGGGCGATCTCCACGAACCGGGCGATGCCGATCCCGTCGGTCTCCGCTTTGCGATCGAGCCGGACTGCGATGATCGCGACGTGGTGGACGCCGTCGACGCGAGTCAGGTAGTCGAGCTCGCCCGGCAGGAACGAGGTCCTCGCGGAGAGGAACCTCCGGTACCTCGATTCCGGCGAGAGGCGCTCGAGGCCGCGCGCCAGCTGGGCCGCGTCCTCGGGGCGGACCAGACGGAGCCTCACCGCCGTCCCGTCGCGCAGCGTCTCATCCTCGGCGTACCCGGCGTCGAAGCGCATCGGGCCCATTGTCTCGCGCCGCCGTTCGAGTAGGCTCGCAGTGGGAGGTTCTCATGGCACGAATCGCCGGGGCCGCCGCGCGAGGGCTCGTGGCGCGGATCGCCTACTGGATGACACGGCGCAAGGTCGGGCGCGTGGTGATGCCGGTCCAGATCCACGCCCATCATCCGAGGCTCCTCAACGGGTACGGCATGATGGAGCAGGCCCAGCTCGCGGCGAAGCGGGTGCCGCCGGCGCTCAAGAGCCTCGCGGGGGTGCGGGTGGCGGGGCTCATCGGCTGCCCCTTCTGAATGGACATCGGCTCTGCGGTCAGCAGGCAGAACGGGGTGACGGAGGAGAAGCTGCGCGAGCTTCCGCGCTACCAGGACAGCAGGGCGTTCTCGGATCTCGAGAAGATCGTCCTCGCCTACGCGGATGCGATGTCCGCCACCCCGGTCGAGGTGTCCGACGAGCTCTTCGCGAAGCTCCGATCCCAGCTCGACCCGGCGTCGCTGGTGGAGCTGACGTCGGCGATCGCCTGGGAGAACTACCGGGCGCGCTTCGATCACGCGTTCGGGATCGAGGCGGAGGGGTTCAGCGAGGGAGCCTTCTGCATCGTGCCGATGAAGGCCACGCCACGGGCGTGAACCCGCCGTCTCCCTGGCAACGGCTTTGCCCCTTCCCGCTGCGGGACGCGCCGCCGCTCGCGGCGATCGAGGCGTGTCTCGACGAGCCTTCGTCGGCCGAGGCGCTCGAGGAGTGCGAACGGTCGGAGAGTTACCCGGCCACGGTCATCGATCGGCTGCGCGATCGCGGCCTGGCCGATCTCTTCGCCGAGGACGGAGGCGCCGGCTCCTGCGTGACCGCCTATCACCTCGCCGCGCTCAACGCTCTCGCCGCGAGGCGAAGCGGATCGCTTGCGATCACGCTCGGAGTCAACGCCCTGGCGCTCCTGCCCGTTCTGATCGGCGGGACGTCCGAGCAGATCGCCGCGATCGCCGCGAAGGTCCGCGGCGGCTCGTTCCTTTCGCTCGCGCTGACCGAGATCGCCCATGGATCGGATCTGCTCGCGGGCGAGGTCAAGGCCGAGCGAACGGCGGCGGGATACGCGGTGTGGGGAGACAAGGACCTCGTCAACGGGGGATCGCGGCACGGCGTGATCCTCACGCTCGCCCGCACCCGAGGTCGTGACGGCGACCGTGCCGCGCCGCTCGCGGGACGGCGCGACTTCTCGATCCTCGCGGTGGATCGCGACGATTCGGTGAGCGTGGTCCGTCGCTGGCGAACCCTTCCCGCCGCGGCGGCCGACATCGCGTCGGTGCGCTTCTCGGGCACGCGCGTGGCGGAGACGGCGCGGATCGGCGCCGAGGGTGACGGCCTCGCGCTGATCCAGAAGACCCTGGCGGTGAGCCGCGGCGGGATCGGAGCGCTCGCGTCCGGCGCCGCCACCCGCGCGCGGGAGCTCGCGCTCGCCTACGCCCGCTATCGCGTCCTTTACGGTCGCCCGATCGCCGCGCTCCCGCCCATCACGGAGCACCTCGTGCGCCTCCATGCGCTCGACCTCGCCTGCGCGGCGATGTCGGTGAAGGCAATGGCGGCGTGCAACGGCTCCGGCATCGGCGCCGCGCCGATCACGGCGATCGCGAAGCTCGCCTGCGTGGACCTGGCGGAGGAGGCGGTCTCGGAAGGGCGTCAGGTCCTGTCCGCGCAGGCCTTGCTGCGAGGCTCGCCCTACGAGCGCCTCGTCCGGGACGCGCTCCTCTACGGCGTGTTCGACGGCACGCGCCACCTGATGGTCGATCAGGCTCAATGGCGGCTCGCGCAGGCGGCAAGCCAGGATCCCGTCGAGCCGGCCGTCGTCTTGGCGCGCGCCTCGGAGACCTACGCGACACCGCCGCGAAAGCTCGTCGAAGCATGCCGCCTCCCGGCCGCGGCGATACTCCCCGAGCCCGAGGCTCACGCGCGGGCGCTCGCCGCCCTTCCCTCCGCCATCGATCTCGCGCCGCTCTCCGGGGTGGTCGACGCGCTGCTCGGGATCGTGCGCGAGGCGCGCCACCGGGGACGGTGGGATGCCTCCGAGGCGCTCCGCACGCGCGCGGCGGAGACGCACGCCCTCTGCGAGACGTTGATGGCGCTCGGGGAGCTCGCCGATCCCGAGAGGCGGCGGGCGCTCGGCATGACCGCGCACGACGACGGCGATCCGGTCGCGCGCTACGCGCTGGGCTGGCTCGGAGCGCGAGCGGCGGGCAGGGTGAGGGAGCTCTGGCTCCTCTCCGGCTTCGCGATGCCGCCGCGCGATCTCGAGGTCCACGAGGCCCGTCTCGTCGCGATGGCCGAGGACGCCATAGCCGCCGTGCGCGGCTGGATCGCGAGTGTAGACTGCCCCGCTTGGACGCCGTGGACGCCACCCTCGAGCGCGTGAAGGTCCTCGTTGCCGACGTGAGCGCGCTGTCGCGGGACGCCGTGAGGGACGACGGTCTCCTCGTGGAGTACGGCATCGACTCCGTGCGGGCGATGGACCTCATCATCTCGCTCGAGGAGACCTTCGCCATCACCGTCGCGGACGAGGATGCGGCGCTCCTCCGGACCGTTCGCGACGTGGCGCGCTACGTCGAGAAGAAGCGCGGCGCGTGACGGCGCCATCGACGCTGTGGGACGCGATGGAGCGCGCCGCGGCCACCGCCGGGCGCCTGACGCTCCTGTCCGACGGCGCCACGCGGGAGGCGATCCCCTACGCCGATCTCCGGACGCGCGCGCTGGCCCGGGCGTCCGCGCTCGCGGCGCACGGCGTCGTGCCCGGCGATCGCGTCGTCCTCGTCGCGGCGACCACGTCCGAGGTCGTCGCGGACTTCTTCGCCCTCCTCCGGCTCGGAGCCATCCCGTCGCCGCAGGCTCCCCCGGCCCCGTTCGGAGACCTCGGCGACTACGCGGAACGGCTCGCCGCGACGGCGGCCTATCTCGGCGCACGGTGCGTGATCGCCCCGGCTCCGGTGCGCGAAGATCTGGCCCGTCGCCTCGACGGGGCGCCGGTGCTCGCGCCGCCGTCAGACGGGGATCCCGAGCTGGCCCCGTCCCACTGCGCCCGCCCGAGCGACGTCGCGTTCATCCAGTGCACCTCGGGATCGACCGGGCACCCGAAGGGCGTCGTTCTCGGCCACGACAACGTGCTTGCGAACGTGGAGCAGATCGCCGCCGCTCTCGGCATCACCCCCGCCGATCGCGTGGTCTCGTGGCTGCCGCTGCACCACGACATGGGCCTCGTCGGGTGTCTGGTGCTGTCGGTCTGCCTCGGGCTCGACCTGTCCCTCCTCCCGCCGCACCTCTTCCTGCGGCGCCCGTCGTGCTGGCTGCAGGCGGTGAGCAGCGAGCGCGCGACCCTGTCCCCGGCGCCGAATTTTGCCTACAGCTATGCCGCGGCGCGCGTCTCGGAGCCCGAGGCCGCCGCGCTGGACCTCGCGAGCTGGCGCGTCGCGCTCTGCGGCGCCGAACCCATCGACGCGCGCGTGCTTCGCGCCTTCGCGGCGCGGTTCGCGCCGCATGGGTTGCGCGCCGACGCGCTCACGCCGTGCTATGGCCTCGCGGAGGCGACGCTCGCGGTGACGTTCCATGGCATGACGAGCCCCGTCGAGGTCGATCGACTGGATCGCGCGGCGCTCGCCTCCGCCGGGATCGCGCTGCTCGTCCCGGAGGACGTCCCGGGCATCGACGTGGTCAGCTCGGGACGGCCCCTCCCCGGAACCGAGGTGAAGATCGTGGATCGCCACGGCGCGACGCTGCCCGAGGCGCGCGCCGGCCGTGTGCAGGTGCGCGGCCCATCCGTGATGCGAGGCTACTTCGAGCTCCCTCGCGAATCGCGCGACACCCTGCGCGACGGCTGGCTCGACACCGGGGACGAGGGATACCTGCGTGGCGGCGCGCTCTTTCTCACCGGCCGCGTCAAGGACGTGATCATCATCCGGGGGCGTAACCACCCGCCGACGGACTTCGAGTGGGCCGCGCAGGAGGTTCCGGGAGTCCGCAGGGGCGGCGTCGTGGCGTTCGGGCTCGGCGACGAGGCCGAGGGGACCGAGGCGCTCTACCTCGTCTGCGAGACGGAGGTCGACGCGGGCGCGCACGAGGCCCTCGCGCGCGACGTGCGGGCGCGCGTCCTTGCCCACACCTCGGTCTGTCCCAGGGAGGTGGTGCTCGTGCCGAAGGGCTTCGTGCCGAAGACCAGCAGCGGGAAGCTCCAGCGACGGAAGGCGCGGGAGCTCTACGTGCAGTCGCATCCCGCGTGCTGACGGTCGTCCTCCAGTCGCTATGGCTCTCGGCGGCGGTCGCGATCTCCGGGATCCTCCACATGGTCGTGGTCAAGGCCGATCTCGCGCCGAGCCTCAAGCGGCCGATCGACGGCGGCCGGACGTTGCGGGGACGTCCGATCTTCGGGCCCAACAAGACGTGGCGCGGCTTCTTCTTCATGGTGATCTCGTCGGCCGCAGCGGGAGCGGTGCAGGGGCTTCTGTTCGGCCCGTGGGCGGCCCGATCGGGGGCCGCGTGCCTGCGCTACGACGGCGTGGCGCGCCCGTATGCGGCCGGATACGCCATGGTGAACGCGGCGCTCGGCTTCGGCTACGCGATGGGCGAGCTCCCCAACTCGTTCCTCAAGCGCCAGCTCGACTTCCGTCCCGGCGAGACGCGGCGATCGATCGCCGGGCTCGGCTTCCTCGTTCTCGATCAGGCCGATTCGGTGCTCTTCGGTCTCGGGCTCGGCGCGCCCTCCTGTTCCCGATCCCGTGGCTCGTCGCGGCGTCGGGCGTCGTCACGCTGACGATTCTCCATCTTGCGATCAACGCGTCACTCCATGCCGCCGGAGTCGGCGGGAGCTCTGATCGGTGGGGAGGCTTGCCGAGGACCGGGAGGGGATACGCGCGGGGGAGCTCCCGTCCCTACGGATCCAGCAGCCGCACGATCCCCGTACGTCCGTCGATCGCGATCGGCTGGCCGTCGTGGATGAGCGTCGTCGCGCCGCGGGCGTCGACGACGGTCGGGATGCCGAGCTCGCGACCGACGATCGCCGTGTGGGACAGGATGCTGCCACGCTCCGACACGAGCCCCGATGCCGCGACCATCAGGAAGATCCATCCTGGGTCTGTCAACGGCGCGACGAGGATGCGGCCTAAGAGCTCGACCTCCCCGGCGGGCCGATCGATGATGCGGGCGGGACCCCGAGCGATGCCGGGCGCGCATCCGATGCCCCGGATCTCGCGTGCTCCCGGTGTCGCCGGGGGCAGCTCCGTCTCGTGGCGCGCGCTTCCGGTCACGATGCGGGGCGGCGGCGAGAGCGTCCGGTGGTGCGCGTCCTCTCGCTTGCGCGTGTCGACGAGAGCGCGCAGGTCGGCCGGCGGCTGCCGCGCGGCGCGCGCGATCTCTTCGACGGTGAGATGGAAGATGTCGCCGGGGGCGTCGATGACGCCGTCCCTCGCAAGCGACGCCCCGATGGCCCGGAAGACCCTCTTCACCATGCCGAACGCCCGGCTGCGCAGGAGCCTCAGGTCCTCACGGTAGGCGATCGCCGCGCGGCCCCGGGCGAGCACGTGGCGGAAGATGGCGCGACGCAGGGGGTGGCTCGCCAGACGCCTCGAGACCTCCGCCTCCGCGTCGCGGCGTCCGGCGACGCCGCCCGCGGCCGCGAGCGCCGGAGGATGCCTCACGTAGGAGCGTAGCAGCGCGACGATCCACGATGGGTCTTCCTCGAGAGACGCCGTCTCGAGCTTGAGCTCCTGGAGCGTCCGGTCACCGTAGGCCGCGACGTGGCGATGGAGCGCGTCGCAGATCTCCTGGGCATCCGGGTGAGCGTGGAGCGCGTTCCAGATCTCGCGCGGCGCGCTCGCGCCGGTGACGAGGGCGTGCGGCCCGGGACGAGCGCGCACGAGCTCGGCGATGGCAAGGAGCGACCGGACGGGCTCGACGCTCTCCATGCCACCGATGCCGGACAGGAGAGTGGCGTGCGTCGACGCGTCGCCGAGCCCCCAGCGCTCCACCAGGCGCGCGGCGGCGGCAAAGAGCTGCTGCGCGAACAGGTCGTTGACGACGGAGATCGCGTAGGGCGCAAGCAGGCGATCCGAGAGCCACTCGTAGCGATCGACGAGATCGCGCGCCGAAAGCGTCTCGATGGGCACGCGGTCGAAGCTCTGCTTCACGTCGCGGAAGAGCTCCCGGAAGCGGGCCACGTTCTCGCCGTGTCGCAGGTAGCGCTCGACGAGGCGCACGATCACGCGCAACCGCGCGCCCGGCGGCGATGGGCTTCCGGCTGGCGGCGGGATCGACCGCTCGGGGATCCCGAGCGCCCGTTCCCATGCCGGCAGGACGCTCTCGAAGCCAGGCACCAGCGTGAGGAGCCGGTACCAGTTGAGGATGTCGTAGTAGATGCGTCCGTCGATCCGCCCCACGAGGTTCGCGTGCGCGGACCAGTTCTCGCGGATCGTCTCCTCCGGGACCCCGAGCATCCGCGAGCTCTCACGGAACGTGCGCTCGTACGCCGAGCGGGCGAACGAGAACGTGAGCGGAGAGGAGATGCCGGGGTAGCTCTCGACGATGTTCGCGTTGTCCCAGATCCGCGGCGGGCCGTCGATCGGAGCAGACGCCGTGATGGGCCGCGCCTGGAGGAGCCACAGCCGTCCAGCGACGTCGATCGCCCACTCGACGTCCTGGCCGGGACCGGCGGTCCTCTCGACGCTCCGCCCGAGATCGCACAGGGCTGCGATCTCGGAGTCGGAGACGGCAGGAAGCTCGCATGTGGCGCCGGCGATCTCGACGAGATGCGTCCCGCCGGCGGGATTCATCGCGACGGCGTGGGTCTTGCGGCCGACGCGGCGCGCAGTCACGGCGCCCGTGGCGAGCATCACGTCGAACGTGTCCGTCTCGACGCGATCGAGGACGATGCCCTCGCCGAGGCCCGGTCCGGCCACGATGGTCGCGCGATCGGGTGAGGACGGGCTCCGGGTGAACATCACGCCGGAGCACCGTGCGTCGACCATGCGCTGCACGATCACTGCCGCGCGCACGTCCGACGCGTCGAGGCCGCGTGCCGTACGGTAGGCGGACGCCCGCGGTCCGAAGGCCGAGCCATGGCAGGCGCGTACTCGCTCGAGCACGGCGGATTTCGGGACGTTGAGGAAGGTCTCGAGCTGCCCGGCGAACGAATCGCGCGCGGAGTCTTCGCCGATGGCCGAAGACCGTACCGCGACGCGCTCGCCGTCGCCGAACGTTCGGCGAGATCGCCGCGGCGATCGCCTGCTCGAATCCGGGCGAGAGCTCGGCCGGTCCCGTGAAGGCGCCCGCGGCGATGCAGAACCACGGCGGGACTGGCAGCCCGGCCCGCGTCAGCGCCGCGAGCTGGGCTGCCTTGCCGCCGGCCGCAAGCGGGTCGCCCGCGCCTGAGCTGGAGAGAACGGAGGGCTGCGTCGTGGGGGCCACGTCGGCGCGAGATTATTGCCTTGCCGTGGGCCGCGAGCGGCTGCTCCCGCAGGCGCGGCGTCAGCGCGTGGAGGCAAATCTCTTCACGACGTCGTCTCCCCGAGCGTCCGAGAAGACGACCCGGTCGTTCTCGATTGCCTTGACGCTGCCGTCGGACAGTCGATCTCCGATCTCGAGGCGGTGACCATTGCCCGCGGGATCGGTCGCGATGGCGTAGCGAGCGCCGCCGGGTAGCACCATGACGCCCTGGATCTCGATTTCGGAGATCGCCACTCCGTTCGCGGCCGGAAGGTCGTCGACGCGGCTTTGTCGCCTGGCCGTTGCCGGCGCCGCCGCCCCCGCGGGGGTCGAGGAACCGCAGCCGATCGCGAATCCCTGCCCCTCGGCGTAGCGGCACGATAGCCCGTATGCTCCGACGATCGTGGCGAGCGCCTCGTCCCAGGGCACGTCCGAGCGGCGCAGCGTCACGGTGAGACCGTCGAGGCACCGATCGGCGACGAACGGGATGCCCGTGAAGTCGCCGAGGAAGTGGAACACGTCGGGCAGCTCCGCATCCTTGAAGTCGAGGGACACCGTCGCTGGCGGACCCGGCGCGCGGCAGGCGGATCCATTCGCGTCGGGCCATGTCACGGCGACGAGCGGTCCGGCGGGAGCGGGCGCGACGGTGACGGGGATGGAGGCGAGGCCGGGCCAGATCGCGTCGGGGATGGAGAGCCCCGTGACGCTCTCGATCAGGTAGCGCCGCGCCGCGGGGTCGGTGCCGAAGTCCGAGAGGAGCCTCGCGTACGCGGCGGACGCCCCGGCGCGGTCCGCGAGAGCTTGACGCACGAGCCCTAGCCGTACGAGAGCCTCCCAGCGAACGCGCGCCGGCGCGGTGTCGTCGTCGGCGGCCGCGGCGAAGTGAGTGGACGCACCGGCGTAGTCGCCGAGGTCCGATGCCAGCTTTCCGCGCGTGACGTGGCCCGCAGCGCTCTCGGCGAGCGCGGCGGCGTGAAACGCACCGAGGACGATCGTGGCGGCGATGGCGAGAGTGGCGTGGCTGTGTCGTGTCATGGCGCCTCCTTGGCGTGTCTGGCCAAGGGTCGCGTCCGGGCGCGGGCCACGTGTCACGCGTTCGTCCGGGACCGTCAACGCTTCGTCTCCGGCGCGAGGCGGTACCCGACGCCGCGCACCGTGTGGAGCCACCGGGGGCGTCTCGGGTCGTCGCCCAGCGCGCGCCGGAGCGCGACGACGTGGTTGTCGACGGTCCGCAGCGTCGCTTCGGAATCGAGCCCGCAGATCTCCTCGACGATGTCCTCGCGGGTCACGACCTCCCCACGCCGTTCGGCGAGGAGCTTCATCACCAGGATGTCGCGCGTCGTGAGGGAGGTGGTCCGGGGACCGCTGCACTGGAGCGCGGCGAAGTCGAAGCGTGCCGCGCCGACCGCGATCTCGCGCGGAGCGGCGCCTGCCGGGAGCTTCCGGGCGCGGCGCACGAGCGCCGAGACGCGCGCCAGGAGCTCGCGCAGCGCGAAGGGCTTCGGGAGGTAGTCATCGGCGCCGAGCTCGAGGCCGACGACGCGATCGACCACCTCGCCCTTGGCCGTGAGCATCAGCACCGGCACCGTGTCGCCGGCCGCGCGGAGCGCGCGCAGGAGATCGAGCCCCGATCGTCCCGGCAGCATGATGTCGAGCACCACGACGTCGGACCGCTGTTCGCGCAGGGCGGCCTCGCCCCGCTCCGCGCTCGACTCGTGGCGAACGTCGTAGCCTTCGGCGACGAAATTGTCCCGGAGGCCGCGCGCGAGCGCGGGATCGTCCTCGATGAGGAGCAGGCGTTCCTTCATCCCGTCCCCTCGCGCGCGGCGAGAGGTCGCAGCGGCAGCACGAGCGTGAAGGTCGATCCGCGGCCCTCGGTCGTCGCGAGGTCGAGCCGGCCTCCGTGCGACCGGGCGACCTGCTCGACGAGGTAGAGCCCGAGCCCGGTGCCGGGAGCGTTCGTGGGGCCGCGCTCGAAGCGGCCGAAGAGGCGCCGCCGGTCCTTCCGGTGGATGCCCGGGCCGTCGTCCTCGACGGCCAGGGAGACCAGGCCGCCGTCCGCGCGGGCGGTGACGCGCACGTGGCCGCCTTCGCGTCCATGTCGGATCGCGTTGTCGAGGAGGTTCAAGAGCGCGCGCCGCACCGCGTCGCCGTCCCACTCGGCGGGCGGGAGCTCTCGCGGGAGGTCAGCCTCGAGGGATACCGAGCGCCGCTCTGCGCGGGCCTTCACCAGCCCCATCGCCGAGCGCACGAGGTCGCCGAGCGACGTCGCGGAGAAGCGCGGCCTCTCCTCGGCGCGCGTCGCCGCGAGCACCTGCTCGACGAGCGCTTCGAGCCGCTCGGTCTCGGACGCCACGAGGATCCCGTACTGCGCGGGGTCGCCGCGGCCGGCGGCCAGCGTCTCGCCGAGGACACGGATCGCAGCGAGGGGCGTGCGGAGCTCGTGGGTGACGTTGCCGAGGAACTGCCGTTCCCGGCGCATCGCGCGCGCCTCGCGCCGGAGGGCCGACAGGTGCAGCACGATGCCCGCGATTGCGCCTGCGACCGACGCCACCAGGAGGGCGCGCAGCGCGTAGAGGCGGAGCCGCGGCGGCGCCGGCGCGACGACGTCGAGCTCGAGGTCTGGCACGTCGGGAACGGAGATCGGGATCGCTCCGGCGGCGGGTGTCCCGAGGCGGACGGTTGCCTTGCTCGCCGCGCCCGCGAGATCGACCAGGCGCTCCACCGGGACGCTGTAGTGGATCCAGACGTCCGCGGCGCGGGCGTCCCCGACGATCGCGTCGCCGTCCCGCAGCCGCTGGAACGACGGGACCTGCGGGAGGTCGGGGACGCGTGACAGGCGTTCCGCCAGCGCGGCCACACGCGCGTCTGTCCTGTGGCCTAGGGCCTCGGCGAGCACGGGGAGGTCCTCTGGCAGCACGGGCAGATCGCCCTCGAGCAGGAGCTCGGCCGCGTGATCGCGGCGCTCCGGGATCCCGAGCGCGATTGCGGCGACCACCGCCTCGGGAAGCCCGGCCGCGGTCGCGCGGCGGCTCTCGAGGAGGTTCTGGAGCTCGTCGCGGGGACGGCCCCCGTAGGGTGGATCCGGCGCCGAGGGGACGATGCGATCGGGAGGAAGCGCCGTGCGGACGACGGTGACGCCGCGGGGTCGCGTGCTCGCGTCGAGGGATTGCTCCACCGTCGCGATCGCCGCGCGCACGGAGAGGGCCACGAGCCGCGCGTTCTCCGAAGCCTTCGCACGCGCCCCGTCGCGCAGCGTCGCGTCCTGCGCGTCGAGGGCGTGCTCGCTGACGCCGCCCAGCGCGAGCAGCGCCGTGATCAGCGCGGCGTAGAGCACGACGGTCGTCCGGCTCACGAGAAGATCATCGTCCCACGCCGCCGGCTCCGTGTCATCGTTCTGTCAGGGAAGGCGGATCGGCTATCGTCCGCGCATGCCGGGCCTTCCGCCGGGGCCGGGGACCGCTCCCATCCTCCAGACGCTCGCGTGGATCCGGCGGCCCGCGGAGCTCCTCGAGGAGTGCCGCTCCCGGTACGGCGCCATCTTCACCCTCACGTTCGCGGGCGGCAGGAAGTTCGTGATGCTCGCCGATCCCGAGGACGTCAAGGGAGTGTTCGGCGGGAGCCCGGATGTGTTCCTCTCCGGGAGGGCCAACCAGACCTTCAAGCCGTTCATGGGGGAGCACTCGCTCCTGGTGCTCGACGGCGCGCCCCACCGGCGCCACCGGCGGCTCCTCATGCCTCCGTTCCAGGGAGCTCGCATGCGTGCCTACGGTCCGCTCATCGCGAACGTGACGCAGCAGTTCGTGGACGCCTGGCCGGAGGGGAGGCCCTTCTCCCTTTACGACGCGATGAAGGAGATCACGCTCCGGATCATCTTCCATGCGATCTTCGGCGTGAGCGACGAGGCGCGCGCCCTCGAGCTGACGCGCCTCGTGGCGCTCTCGACCGGCCGGGCGCCCGCGCTCCTCAACTTCGTCCCGGCGCTCCAGCGGGACCTCGGATCGTGGAGCCCCTGGGGACGCTTCCTGCGGGCGCGCCGCCGCCTCGACGCGATCCTCGACGAGGAGATCGCCTCGGCGCGGCGCGACGGCGGGGGAAGGGAAGACATCCTCGCGCGCCCTGCGCGGCGCCGGGACAGGAGGGCGATCCGTTCAGCGACGCCGAGATCAAGGACGAGCTCCGGGACCTCCTCGGTGCCGGCCACGAGACGACGACGGCCGGGCTCTCGTGGGCGTTCTCGTGGGCGCTCGGCCTTCCCGACGTGAAAGCGCGGCTCGAGGCGGAAGTGCGCGAGAACGCCCGCGACCTCGACCGCGTTGCGGAGCTGCCCTACCTCGACGGCGTGATCAACGAGGCGCTCCGGCTGCACCCGCCCATTCCCATCGTCGTGAGGTACGCCGCGGCGGACGTTCCGGTGGGTGGCTTCACGCTTCCCGCGGGAACGATCGTCTGTCCCTGTCCCTACCTCGCCCACCGGGACGCCCGCGTCTTCGCGGAGCCTCTCCGGTTCTTGCCCGAGCGGTTCGCGGGGGGCCGGCCGGCCGCGCACGAGCTGTTCCCGTTCGGCGGCGGCAGCCGCACCTGCATCGGCCTCTCCTTCGCGATCCACGAGATGGCGGTCGTCATGGCGACGGTGCTGTCGCGCGTCGAGCTCTCGCGCGTGGGTCCGCCGTCGGGGCGATCCCGCAGGCGGAGCATCATCCTCGCTCCGGTGGATGGACCCCGGGTCCTTGCGCGGCGGAGGCTCGCGTGAGCACGGGCCGCGCGGCACGCCTGCGCACCTACCTCTCGCAGGCGTTTCCCGTGGCGGTGCTCGTCCCGTCCGCCTTCGTCAACGTCGCCGCGATCCACATGACGCTCCACGCGCTCGCATTCCCGGGTCCGGCGAGGATCGGTTGGCGCTTCGTCCCGGGTTCGCTCTCCATCGCCCTGTTCATGCTGCTGTTGCGCGTCTTCGACGAGCTGAAGGACGCGGAATCGGATCGGGCCCTCGCGCGCGCCGGGGACGCCCGGTTCGCGGGGCGGGTCGTGGTCACCGGCGCCGTCCACGAATCGGATCTCGCGTTCCTCGCGCGGTGGGTGGGTGCGCTTCTCGTGCTCCTCAACGTGCCGATGGGGTTTCCGCTGCCCCTGGGCGCGTTCGCAATCACGTTCGTCGTCGTGATCGCTTCCCGCCACTGGTTCTTCTGGCCTTCCGTGAAGAGCCACCTCGTTCTCGCGTTCCTGACCCACAACCCGATCTCGCTGCTCCTGAACGGCTACGTCGCGGCCATCTTCTGGCGCGAGCACCGGCGGATCACGATCGAGGCGATCCCGCTCCTCGCCGGGCTGTGGCTCTCCGTGGCGGCCTGGGAGACGGCGCGGAAGATCCGCACGCCGGCGGAGGAGACGGATTACCAGACCTACTCGAAGGTCCTCGGATTGCGCACGGCCATCGCGACGCCTGGTTTCTTGGTGGCGGCATCGACCGCGTGCCTGCTCTTCGTGGCGCGCGCGGCGCGCCTCGGTGCCTGGGCCGCGGTCCCGCTCGCGACGTCGAGCGCCCTGGTCGCGTTCGCGTGCGTGCGGGCGCTCGCCTCGCCGACCCCGTCCCGCGTGCGCCTCCGCCCGTTCGCGGAGCTTCACGGGGCCGTCGCGAACCTGGCGCTCGGGATCGCCGTGGCCGCAACGCACGGGGTGGCGCTCGCATGAGTCCGGCGCGCCTGCCGATGAACGGCATCGATCGGTTCTTCGTCGCCCAGGACTACCCCGGGATGCACGCCAACAGCCATCACTTCGTCGACACGGAGCGACCGCTCGATCGCGCGGCTCTCGAGCGGGCCCTCGCTTCGCTCATGGCTGACGTCCCTCTCGCGAGGAGCCGCGTGCGCGAGCACCCGTTCGGCGTGAGGCGCTACGCGCCGGCGCACGCCGGCGCGCCGCCGATCGAGGGCATTGCCGCCGAGGCGACGGACCGAGTGGATCCGGCGTGGGAAACCTGGCTCGACCGCCGGTTCGATCTGGCGCGCGATCCGCCGGTGCGCGTCGCGATGGGGTCGAGGGTTGGCGGGGGAGCCCGCGCGGTCCTCACGATCCACCACAGCATCGGCGACGGCACGGCCGGGCTCCTGCTCCTCGACGCACTCGTGCGCCGCTACAACCACGCGGTGGGCGCCGGGCCCGCGCCTGGCCCGATCGATGCGCCGCTCTTTCACCTGCGCGACGTGTTCCGGTCCAGGGGGCTCGCCTGGTCTTTGCGCATGGCGCGCAGGCACGTCCGTCCGATGGACAAGGTGGGCGTGCGCAACGCATCGCTTCTCGACGACGAGACGCCCCGGCCGTCGGGATCGCGTCATCACATCCTCGACATCGAAGGCGCCACGACGGCGCGCGTGAAAGAGCGTGCGGCGGCGCACGGCCTGTCGCGCAACGACATCCTGCTCGCCTGCGCGCTCCGGGCGGCCGATGCATGGCGGCGAGCGCGCGGGAAGGGCGATCGCGCGTTTCGCGTCCTCCTGCCGACGGACTTGCGCACGCTGTTTGGAATGCCGCCGACCCTCCAGAACTTCGTGGGTGTGGTGCGATCCGACTTCTCCGTGGAGGACGTCCGGGCGGCCGACCTCGCCCCCATCGTCGCCGCGCGCATCATGGCCTTCCGCGAGATCGACGAAGCCGTCGAGGCGCCCTACAACCTCGGCATCCTCGCCACGGTGCTGCCGCCGTGGCTCTTCCGGCGCGCGCTCAGGCGCTTCGACAACGATCCGCGATCGTTCTTCTTCTCGTTCCTGTGGAGCCACATCCGGATTCCGGAGAGCCAGGCGATGCCCGCCGGCGCCGGGCCGGCGGAGGTCTGGATCCGGGGGTCGCTTCCGCGCCAGCCCGGGTTCGGGATCGTCATCTGCGCCGCGGGGCCGCGAGTCAGGGTTGCGTTCGAGTACCTCCCTGCGCTCGTATCGGAGGAGTCGGTCGGCAGCTTCGGCGCGGCGTTCGCGACCGAGGTGGAGCGGGCGGCTACTTGACGTTGCTCGGGACGTCGAGCGTCCCGATGCTACGGAAGCGCTTGCGGTGATCCGAGCTTTCGGGATCCGCCTGGGGGCCGTAGAGCTCCGCCCCCACGTACCCGCGGAGCTTCTTCACGCGGTCCACGAGGCTCTTCTCGTTCACCGACGGCGGGAGGACGCCGTCGATGGCGACCTGCTTGTCGCGGACGAGGAGCGTCTCGAGCCAACTGAGCCCGTCGGGATCGTTCAGGAGCGCGTCGAGGATGTCCCATTCCGCCTGCCAGAACAGACCGTCGGCGGTCGCGCGCGCGGCGAGAAGCTCCCCGCGAGTCGCCTCGTCGGCGGCCTGGAGCGAGGGGAGCACCGGAAGCGCGAGGAGGATCTCGATGTGGAACGGCCGTCCGGGACTGGTCTTGGGATCGGAGTGGGTGAGCACGACCTCGTAGGGTCGCGACGCATAGGGCATGACCCGCCGCAGCCCGTCGAGCAGGCTCGCGATCTGGGTCAGGCGGCCGGAGACCGCCATCTGGATCGGCATGACGCGCACGCCGTCGGACATCAGCTTGGTCTCCATCGGGATGACCTTCGATCCTCCGACGAGCCCGTTGCCCGAGATCTGCTTGTTCAGCGCATCGTAGGTGGTCGGGTAGTCCTGGGGATTGACGAGGAGCTTGTCGGCGCCCTGGGAGAAGGCGGGCGCGACCCAGAGGAAGAGAGCGGCGCCGCGGCGGAACCTCACGAGATCTCCGCCTGGGCATCGAGCCGGGAGCGGACGAACGCGCGATCGATCTTGACCGTGCTGCCGGAGCGCTCCGGGGCCTCGAACATCAGGTCGCGCATGAGCGCTTCCATGAGGCTCCGGAGGGCGCGCGCGCCGGTGCGCCGCCGGCGCGCGGCCCGCGCGATCTCCTCGACGCCATCCTGGGCGATCAGGAGCTCCACGCCGTCCTTCGCGAGCAGCGCGCGGTACTCCTTGCACAGGGCATCGGGAGGGCCCGTGAGGATCCTGGCGAGCTCGTGCTCGCCGAGCTCGTCGAGCTCGACGACGACCGGGAGGCGGCCGAGGAACTCGACGAGGAACCCGTACTCGATCAGGTCCTCGTCGGGGATGCGGCGCGCGGCGCCGGAGGGGGCAGCGCGGTCAAAGCCGACGCGGCTCGTCCGTCTCCGCTTCAGGTCCGAGAAGGTGCCGGCGCAGATGAAGAGGATGTCGGACGTGTCGACCTGGACGTACTCGTGCTTGCTCCAGTGCTGCGAGACGTTGATCGGCACGAAGACCGGGCTTCCCTCCAGGAGCTTCAGGAGCGCCTGCTGCACGCCGAGGCCGCCGACGTCGCGCGGACCCGCGCCGGACCTCGCGCCGAAGTCGCGGCGCGCGATCTTGTCGATCTCGTCGATGAAGATGATCCCGCGCTGCGCCATCTCGACGCTCTGGCCCGTCTTGAGCAGGAGCTCCGCCACCATCACCTCGACGTCCTTGCCGTAGTAGCCGGCCTCGGTGTAGCTCGTCGCGTCGACGATCGTGAAGGGGAGTCCGATCGCGTCCGCGAGCTGGCGCGCGACGTGCGTCTTCCCCGATCCCGACGGCCCGATCATCAGGATGTTCGACTTGCGAAGGAGCCTTCCCGCCGACGGGTTCGCGGCGACGCGCTTGAGGTGGTTGTAGGCCGCGATCGCCATCGTGCGCTTCGCGAGCTCCTGGCCGACGACGTAGGCGTCGAGATGGTCGTAGATCTCGCGCGGCGTGCGGAGCGGGAGCAGGGGCGGCTGGTAGAGCTCTCGCCCGTTCGCGTGCATGCGAAGGACTATAGCAGCCTACACGCAGGCCACCGGCGCCCGTTCCGGCCGCCGTGCGTGGCCGCGCCCGCGGGCCGCGCGGCGTCCATGCCGCGACGCCTTCGCGATGCGTGCCGCGAGGGCGGAGACCCACGGATGCCCGGGAGCCGCCGCGCGCGCTCGCTCAAGAGCCTGCGTGGCGCCCGGGACGTCGCCGGAATCGAGGAGGTCGCTGGCGCGGCGCAGGAGGAGCGGCGCGTGCGGGCCCTGTGCCCGCTCAGCGCTTGCCCAGTCGGCATCGACGTAGCGTGCGCGGCGCGCAACGGCGGCGAGGAGCTTCTCGTAGCGGAAGAACGTCGCCACCGCGAAGGGATCCTCGCGCGCCAGGATCGCCGCGCGCCGATCGCGAAGGAAGAGCTGGTCGCCGAGCGTTCCCGCGGCGCGCATCTGGGCGTAGAGCGGCGTCCCCGGATAGATGCAGAGCGGAGAGACGATGCCGTCGTGGGGCAGCACCGCGCGGACGAGCTCCTCGGTCTCGCGCACCTCCGCTTCGCCCTCTCCGGGAGTGCCGGAGATGAGGTAGATCGAGAGGTGAAGGCCCGCGTCTCGCGTCATGCGGCATGCCGCCCTCACGTGGGCGATCTCGACGCCCTTCGCCAGGACCGCGAGCACCGCCTTCGACCCGCTCTCCACTCCGTACTGGACCTGGTGGCATCCCGCCTGGGACATCAGGCGCAGCCGCTCGGGATCGACGCCGTTGACGCGCGTCTGGCAGTCCCAGACCAGCCCGAGGTCGGCGTCGCGGATGGCCGTCAGGAGCTCGATCGCGCGCCCCCGGTGAAGCGCGAACGTGTCGTCGCGGAAGCTCACGTAGTCGAGACCGAGTCCGTCGCGGAGGCGGCGCAGGTCCGCGACGACCCGCCCGGGAGAGTGGAACCGGAGCCTCTGGCCCCAGAACGCCGGCGAGTCGCAGAAGGAGCAGTCCGCCGGGCAACCACGGGAGGAGAGCAGGTACATGCTCTGGGCACGCGCGTCGACGCCGAAGGAGGGAGGGCCGAAGTCGGGAGGGGCGAGGAGATCGAGATCCATCACCATCGGGCGCGGGGCCGTCCGCCGAGGCTCGCGGCCGTCGCGCACGCAGAGCCCCGCGATCCGGGAGAGCGGCGTGCCGTCTCTCTTGGCGCGCACGAGATCGAGGAGCGTCATCTCGCCCTCGCCGATCGCCACCGCGTCGATCTCCAGGCAGGCGGCGAGCATCTGCTCGGGCAGGTGGTTTGCGTGCGGGCCGCCGATCACGACCGTCCCGCCGGGACACGCGCGACGGTACGTCGCGGCGATGCGTGCCGACTCGTGACGGTTGTGGGTGAAGACGGAGATGCCGAGGACGTCCGGCGCCTCGCCCGCAAGGAGGGCGGCGATGGCCGAGGAGCGCATGCGGCTCGCGTTGACCAGGGTCGTCTCGATCCCCTCGCGCCGGAGCGTCGCGGCGAGGTATCCGAGACCCAGCGGCAGGAGCCCGGCGTGGTACTCCCGTCGCCCGGTGACGCCGCCGTGATAGACGAGCATCACGCGCATCAGCGCGACCTCGCCCCCATCCGGGAGCTCCGCGGGACGGCCGCGTCGCGGCGGGGCAGGACCATCCGCGAAAGTGTAACGGAGCCCGCGGTCCAGCGCGCGCGTGCTACCATCCCGCCCCTGTACCGATCCTGTTGGGATACCGTGTCGCCGACATCCCTCTGACGAAGATGACCCGACGCGAAGGACCGGACAGACGAAGATGAAGCCTCTCTCCAGGTGGTGGTCCATCCTGCGCACGATGGTCTCCGTGACGGCCGGGATCGCAACGTGAGCGCGCTCATCCGGATCGGCGTCCTCGGCGCGGGCCGCTGGGGTCCGAACCTCATCCGGAACTTCCACGATCACGGAAAGAGCGAGGTCGTGCGCGTCGCAGATCCCGATGCCGCCCGCCGGGCGTTGCTCGCGCCGCGGTACCCGGACATCCCGTTCTCGGCGAGCCCCGCCGACGTGCTCGCCGACGAGACCATCGACGCGGTCGTCATCGCCACCCCGACCTCGACGCACCACGCCCTCGCCCGCGAGGCGTTGACGCGTGGGAAGCACGTCCTGGTGGAGAAGCCGATCGCCGCGAGCTCGCGGGACGCCGAGGACCTCTGCGACCTGGCGGCGCGGTCCCAGCGGATCCTGATGGTGGGGCACGTCTTCGTCTACAACAACGCGATCCGGTGGGCGAAGGCCCGCATCGCCGACGGCCTGCTCGGGCGGCTCCATTACATCGCGGCGCAGCGGACGAACCTCGGGCCGATCCGCACGGACGTCAATGCGGCGTGGGACCTCGCAGCGCACGATCTCTCGATCGTCCAGTACTGGCTCGGGCGCGAGCCTCTGACGGCGTCCGCCCTCGGCGGAGCGTGGCTCAATCCCGGGATCGAGGACGCCGTGTTCGCCACGTTGCGCTACCCCGACGACGTGCTCGTGAACCTCCACGTCTCCTGGCTGAACCCGCGGAAGGTCCGCCACATGACCGTGGTGGGGGAGGCGCGCATGCTCACCGTGGACGACATGTCGGTAGAGGAGCCCGTGCGCGTCTACGATCGCGGCGTCGCCGGAGCGCCGGTCGTGGCGGACACCTTCGGGTCCTTCCGCGCGTGCGTGCGGGAGGGCGACATCACGATCCCACGCGTCGGAACGGGGGAGCCACTGCGCGCGGAGTGCGAGCACTTCGTCGGCTGCATCGAGAACGGCAGCGCGCCGGAGACCGGCGGGCGCGAGGGGCTTGCGGTCGTGCGTGCCCTCGACGCCATCGCGCGATCGATCGCCGCCTCCGGCCGAGAGGAGAAGGTCTAGAGAACATGGGAACCGAAGTGCCGCTCGTGAACCTCCAGGCGGAACACCGCGAGATCGCGGCCGAAGTGGACGCGGGCTTCGCGAAGGTCATCGCGCGCACGAGCTTCATCCTCGGCCCGGAGGTCGCGGTCTTCGAGCGCGAGATGGCGGCCTTCGCGGGCGTGGAGCACTGCATCGGCGTGGCGAGCGGAGGCGATGCGCTGGAGCTCATGGTGCGCGCCGCGGGCGTCGGTCCGGGCGACGAGGTCGTGCTGCCGGCCAACACGTTCATCGCGACGGCGCTCGCCGTCGCGCGCGCGGGCGCGCGCCCGGTCCTCGTCGACTGCGATCCGGAGCACATGCTCATCGACGTGGCGCGCGTGCGCGCGGCGATCGGGCCGCGGACGAGGGCCATCATGCCCGTGCACCTCTACGGCCAGATCGCGCCGGTCGAGGAGCTCGCGGCGCTGGCCGCGGATCGTGGCATCGCGCTCCTCGAGGACGCCGCGCAGGCGCACGGTGCGCGTCGCCACGGGCGCCATGCCGGGACGCTCGGACTTTGCGCCGGCCTCAGCTTCTATCCGAGCAAGAACCTTGGAGCTTACGGGGACGGCGGCGGCATCCTGACGCGATCGGACGATCTCGCGCGGAAGATCCGCCTGCTTCGCAACTACGGAAGCGAGGTCAAGTACGTCCACGTCGCACCGGGCTTCAACTCGAGGCTCGACACGCTCCACGCCGTCGTGCTGAGCGCGAAGCTCAAGCGGCTCGCGGGATGGAACGAAGCGAGGCGCATCGCGGCACGGCGCTACGCGGAGCTCCTCGCGGGGATGCCGGGCGTGACGCTTCCCGCGGCCCGCGAGGGAAACGAGCACGTCTGGCACCTCTACGTCGTACGCGTGGCAGACCGCGATCGTGTGCTGGATCGGCTCCAGCGCGCGGGGATAGGCGCCGGCGTCCATTACCCGATCCCGGTTCACCTCCAGGAGGCATTCCGCGATCTCGGGCATCGCGAGGGAGCTTTCCCGGAGGCCGAGCGCGCGGCCAGGGAAGTGCTCTCCTTGCCGATGTACCCGCACATCACCGCGGCGGAGCAGGAGGCCGTAGCATCGGCACTTCGGGACTCGCTCGCCTGATGCTGGACTCGTCGGTCTTCCTTCACGCGCACGCACTGTGCGAGAGCGAGGATGTGGGTGCGCGCACCCGGATCTGGGCGTTCGCGCACGTCATGAGAGGGGCGCGCGTTGGCTCCGACTGCAACGTGGGCGATCACGCCTACATCGAGGCGGGGGCCGTCGTTGGCAACGGCGTGACGGTGAAGAACGGCGTGATGATCTGGGACAAGGTCACGATCGAGGACGACGTCTTCATCGGTCCCGGCGCCGTCTTCACCAACGATCCGACGCCGCGCGCCCACACGAAGAAGCCGCCTTCGACGTTTGCGGCGACCGTCGTGAAGCGCGGCGCGACCATCGGAGCGAACGCCACCGTGGTGTGCGGCGTCACCGTCGGGCCGTCGGCGTTCGTGGGCGCCGGCGCGGTGGTCGTCCGCGACGTCGCGGCGCACGCGCTGGTCGTCGGAGTTCCCGCGCGCCGGGTGGGCTGGGCGTGCCGGTGCGGTCTGCGGCTCCCGCGCTCGCTTCGATGCTCGTGCGGGCTCGGGTACGCGCTCCTCGGAGAGAGGCAAGGGCTCCGGCCGGCGAGCGAGAGCTCGTCCGTGCGGAAGAACCGGCGGGGGAGGAGCCCCGGACCCATGACGCGGGACCGATCGACCCGGCGCGGTGGGATGCGGCGGCAGGCCGGCCGCTAGAGACGGCGGGGACCAGCGACGGGCGACCCGAAGAACCGGCGGGGGACGAGCCCCCGCCCTGCGAGAGCATGCGAGGCCGGAAAACGGGGCTCGCGCCGGCGAGCCCCGGAACGAGAGAGGTCGAACGGGGCGGCTCCCCGCCGCGTCACTTCGCGTCCTTCCCGTCCTTCTCGTCGATCGTCTTCGTCACGACGATCGTCTTGAAACCCTTTCCACCCTCGACTTTCTCGAGCGCCTTGCCGTGCTTCGGGCACGTGAAGAGGGCGTTCTCGTCGCCCTTGTCGACGCGCATGGTGGTGTCGCCCTCGGGGCAGCGGAGGATCGTCATGTCGTCGAGATCGCCGAGGTCGAGGCTCGCATCTCCGACGATCTTCTTGACGACCACGCGCTCGTCGTCGCCGTCACCCGTCTTCACGACGAGCGCGCCGTCGCCCACGAGCACTCCCGACGACAGCACGTCGACGTCTTCCGTGCCCTTGCCGGTCTTCTTCACGATGACCTTGTGGACCTGGGCGTCGCCGTCCTTGCCGTCCTCGAGCGTCATGACCATCGCGTCGCCGTCCTTCACGTCGACGGTCATCTTGTGCTCCTTGCCGTCCTTCTCGGGGAGCGTGATGTCGATCTTGTCCCCGTGGCGCGTGGCGGTGATCTTGTGGTCGCCGTCGCCATAGGTCTTCGTCTCGCCGTCGGCGAGCTTCTTGAGGTCGATGATGCCGTCGCCGCTCGCGGTCACGGTGACGCCGAGGAGCGAGAGCACGCCGGCCAGGATGAGCGAAGTCAGGGTTGATTTCATCGGGTGGTTCTCCTTTGGTAGTGGGCCGGCACGCGCCGGATGTTCCGGCCCGTTGCGCGTCCCGTGCCAGCCAGGGTCGCGCGGGCGCGATGCGCCGCCTCGGAAGGAGCGGTTGCCCCATTTGGGGTGGCCTGCCCCATATGAGTCACTCGGCCGGCTCCTCGTCGCCGACGCCGTGCTTCTTGAGACGGTACTGGAGGGTCTTGTACGAGATCCCGAGGAGCTTGGCGGCGGGGCCGATCGCTCCGCGCGAGCGCCTCATCGCCTCGCGGATGAGCTTCTCCTCGAGCTCGGCGAGCCTGACGCCCGCGGCCGGCAGCGAGAAGGCGTCGGCGCCGCTCGGCGCCTCGGGGCTCCGGATTTCCGCCGGGAGGTCCTCGATCAGCAGCCGTGGGCCACGTGCGAGCAGCACCATGCGCTCCACCGCGTTCTCGAGCTCGCGGACGTTGCCAGGCCATGCATATGCCTGGAGACGGTCCATCACCTCCGGCGCGACGCCCGGCTTGGGCTTCCCGAACTTACGGGCCGCGGCGTCGAGGAAGTGCTCGACCAAGAGCGGGATGTCGTCGCAGCGCTCGGCCAGCGACGGGAGCTCGATCGGCACAACGTTGAGGCGATAGTAGAGGTCCTCCCGGAACGTCCTCTGGCGGATGGCGTCGGCGAGGTTCTCGCACGTCGCCGCGACGATCCGGACGTCGACCTTGATCGGAGCCTGGCCGCCGACGCGCTGGACCTCGCGCTCCTGCAGGGCCCGAAGGAGCTTCGCCTGGAGATCGACACGCATCGCGGCCACCTCGTCGAGGAAGAGCGTCCCGGACGACGCGCGCTCGAACGCGCCCATGTGGCTCTTCACGGCGCCCGTGAACGCGCCCCGCTCGTGGCCGAAGAACTCGCTCTCCATGAGGCTCTCCGGCACGGCCGCGCAGTTGAGCCCGACGAACGGTCCCGATGCGCGCGGGCTCCTTAGGTGGATGGCGCGCGCCACCAGCTCCTTGCCCGTGCCGCTCTCGCCCTTGATCAGGACCGGAACGTCGGTGTGGGCGATCCGTTCGACCAGCGAGAACACCTCCTGCATCCTGGGCGCGTTGCCGACGATGTTCCCGAGCGCGAGGCGATCGCGGAGCGCACCGTGGAGCGCCTCGACCTCTTCCTCCAGGCGGCTCTGGCGCAGCGCCTTCTGGATGACGAGCAAGAGCTCGTCCTTGTCGAAAGGTTTTTCCAGGTAATCGGTGGCGCCTTCCTTCATCGCGGCGACCGCGCTCTGGACGGAGCCGTGCGCGGTCATGAGGACGACGGGGAGCCGCGGGTACTGCTCGCGGACGTGATGCAGCAGGGCGAGGCCGTCCATGCGCGGCATGCGCTGGTCGGTGAGGCAGAGCGCGAAGCTCCGCGCGGCGAGGAGCTCCCTCGCTTCCTCGCCGTCCGCGGCCAGGTCGACGTCGAATCCCGAGCGTCGCAGGATGCTCGCGAGCATCTCGCGCTGGTTCGGCTCGTCGTCGACGACGAGCAGGAGGATGCTCATGCGGGCAGCGGTGCCGCGCCGAGCGGAAGCGAGAGCCGCACCTGCGTTCCGGACCCCGGCGTCGATTCGAGCGTCACGCGGCCGCCGTGATCCTCGACCACCACCTGGTGGACCATCGCGAGCCCGAGGCCGCTGCCGCCCTCGCGCGTCGTGTAGGCGAACTCGAAGACGCGCTCTCGCTCGCTCTCGACGATGCCCTTGCCGGTGTCGGCCACGTCGACGACGACGGCGTTCTCGACGTGTCGCGCCGACAGCGTCAGGCTCCCTCCGTCTGGCATCGCGTCGAAGCTGTTGACCACGAGGTTCAGGATCGCCGAGCGCATCGATTCCGGATCGGCCTGGACCGCCGGAAGGTCCGGAGGAGAGGCGACGGTCACCTTGACGTTGCGACGCATGGCTTCCTTCTCCACGAGCGCGGCGGTCTCGGCCAGGAGCGCGGCGACGTCGACGCTCGCGCGCGGCCGTCGATCGCTGCGCGCGAAGCGGAGGAAGTTCTCGACCAGGCGGTCGAGGCGGCCGATCTCCTCCCGTATGACGGCGATCGATCGATCGAACTCGGCCTTCGACCCGGAGGCGGGCTGGCCGAGATCCTGGATGTTCTGGAGCGTCAGGCCGATGGCGTGGAGGGGGTTCCGGACGTCGTGGGCCACGCCTGCGGCCAGCCGCCCGAGGGCGGAGAGCTTCTCCTGCCGCGTGATCTCCCGTTCGCGATCACGGCTACTGCGGAGCTTCGCGACCATCTCGTTGAAGGCGCGGCCGAGACGGCCGATCTCGTCCTTGCCGCGGACCGGAACCTCCACGTCGAGCCTGCCCTCGGACATGCGGTGGAGCGCCGCGTCGAGCTGCCGGATCGGGCGCGTGAAGCGCGCCGAGAGGAGCGCCGTCAGGAGCGTCCCGAACAGGAGCGCACCGAGGAAGAGATAGAGCGACTCGCGTCGCGTCTTCGCGAAGAGGTCGTCGTACTCGCGGGTCGGTACCGGAAGCGCGATGTCCTTCACGAGAACGTCCTTTGCGTCCACCTCGCCTGCGTCGGACGTGGTCGTCTCCATCGTGAACGCCATGGTGCGCGTGCCTCCGCCAGGGCCTCGATCGCCCTGGCCAGGCTGGCCTGGAGCCGGCTGCTTCTCGAGGATGGGAAGGTGCAGCACCAGGCCCTTGCCCGGGCCGCTCTCGACGTGTACCTCCTCGAGGTCGAGCGCGTCGCCCGTCCTTGCGTCCCTCGCGCCCGAACCGGAGACGATCACCACCCGCTCCTCGTCGTTCGCGCCGTCCGCCGCCCCGGTGCCGGATCGGACTTCCTTCTTGATCACGACCTTGTGAAGCGCCGCCCCGCCCGGGTCCTGGGGGAGCTGGAAGCTCCGGAGCGTGAGCTTGCCCACGTCGGCGATGGTGCGCGAGAGCTCGTCCATGACCATGTCGTGATGGCGGCTCATGAGGATGGCGAACGATGCCAGAGTGACCAGGAGGACGAAGCTCATGGCGCCGACCAGCTTGAAGGTCATCGGTTTCTCCTCGAACGTCGGGGGGACATGGAGCGAATCGTAATCGTGGAGCAAGCCGCGTGCCATGAGCGCATGCGTGATGCTAGGCTCTCGCCGAAGGGCCGAGGTGATCGTACGGAAGTCGATGAGTAGAGACTGGCTCTCCAACACCTACCTGGTGGCGGACCGGGAAGGGGGACACGGCGTGCTCGTCGACACCGGAGGCCCGGACGCTCCGGTCCTGGCGTGGATCGACGAGCTGCGGCTCACCATCACTCACGTCCTCTGCACGCACCATCACATCGACCACGTCGCCCACAACGGCGTCTTCAAGGCGCGCTTCGGCTGTCCCGTCTGCGCGCACCGCGCGGAGGCCCCACTCCTTCCAGGGCTCGACGTCACTCTCGCCGACGGCGATGAGATCCGGAGCGGAGGTCTCGCGATCCGCGCGATCCACATCCCGGGCCACACGGCTGGACAGGCGGCTTTCCTTGTGAACGAGGAGAGCGTGTTCACCGGAGACACGCTCTTCCGAGGAAGCGTGGGGGGAACGCGCGCCCCCGGCCACACCACGTTCCAGGACCTGCACCACTCCATCATGGAGATCCTGATGCGGCTCCGGCCCGGCACGCTGGTCCATCCGGGCCACACGGACCCGAGCACGATCGGCAGCGAGTGGGACGAGAACCCGTTCATCCAGATGTGGCGCGGCCGCGCGTCTCGCGGCACGGCTCGCTGCAAGGCCTTCGGCCGTCCCGCGACGCTCTACCTCCGGGCCGAGGACTACGACGGCGGCACGAAGTGCTGGGTTCGTTTCGACGAGGGCGGCGTGGAGGACGTCGTGCCCGGATCGCAGGTCGAGGATCTCTGATGGGAGGGACGGCGCTCCAGTAGCGTGGGCGGCTTTCGGCTTCGGAGGAGCCGTTTGGCGGAGAATCGGCCGATGGACTTCGCGATCCCCGAAGCGCTCGAGCCCGTCCTGGAACGTGCGCGCCTCTTCGTCGACGACGAGCTGATCCCGCGCGAGCTCGACCTGCTGCGCGCCGGGTTCCGCGCCGCGGAGCCGGAGCTCGAGCGGCTTCGTGTCCGCGTGAGGGAGCTTTCGCTCTGGGCGCCGCAGGTGCCGATGGAGCTGGGAGGCATGGGCCTCACGCTCCTCGAGCACGGGCTCGTGAGCGAGATCCTCGGACGTTCACCGTTTGGGCACTACGTCTTCGGATGCCAGGCGCCGGATGCGGGGAACGTCGAGATCCTGCGGCTCCACGGAACGGAGGATCAGAAGGCACGCTTCCTCGATCCGCTCGCGGCGGGCAGGATCCGGAGCTCGTTCGCGATGACGGAGCCGGACAGCGCGGGCAGCAACCCCACGCTCCTCGCATGCCGCGCGGAGAAGGACGGCGGGGACTACGTGATCTCCGGACGCAAGTGGTTTGCGAGCGCGGCCGACGGGGCGGCATTCGCCATCGTGATGGCCGTGACCGATCCGGCAGCGCCGCCGCACCGGCGCGCGACCCAGATCGTGGTGCCGTCGGGGACGCCCGGCATGCGCCTGGTCCGCAACGTTCCTGTGATGGGCGACCCGGGCGAGGGCTACATGAGCCATGGCGAGATCGCATTCGATGCGTGCCGCGTACCGCAGGAGAGCAGGCTCGGACCCGAGGGCCAAGGCTTCGCCATCGCGCAGGAGCGGCTCGGCCCCGGCCGCATCCACCACTGCATGCGCTGGATCGGCATCGCCGAGCGCGCGTTCGACATGATGCGCGCCCGGGCGCACGCCCGACGCATCGAGGCGGGCGAGGCGCTGGCCGGCAAGGACATCGTCAAGGCGTGGATCGCGGAGTGCCGCGCGCGCATCGATGCCGCGCGCCTCCTCGTGCTGCGCGCGGCCTGGCGCATCGACCGGCAAGGGCAGGAGGCCACGCGCACGGACGTCTCGCTGATCAAGTTCCACGTTGCGGAGGTGATGCTCGAGGTGGTGGATCGCGCCGTGCAGGTCCATGGCGCGCTCGGGCTCACGGGCGACACCGTGCTCTCGTGGTTCTACGCGCACGAGCGCGCGGCGCGTATCTACGACGGACCCGACGAAATCCACAAGCTCGCGGCGGGACGACGCCTTCTCGGTCCCGCGGGAACGTAGCGGTGCTCGACCTACCCGGTCCCGTGAGGGCGGGCGAGGAGCTCGATCTCGGCCGGCTCGCGACGTGGCTCGCGAGCATCCTCGGGACGCACGCGGGCGACGTGCGCGTCGCTCAGTTCCCTGGCGGCCACAGCAACCTCACGTACCTCGTGAGCGCGGGTGCCACGGAGCTCGTGCTGCGGCGCCCGCCCTTCGGATCCACGGTGAAGACGGCGCACGACATGGCGCGCGAGCACCGCATCCTGTCGGCCCTCGCACCGGTGTTCCAGCGCGCTCCACGTCCGGTCGCCTTCTGCGACGATCCGACGATCCTCGGTTGCGACTTCTACGTGATGGAACCGATGCGCGGGACGATCCTCCGGCGCGAGGCGGATCTCGGCGAGGCCACAGCGCGCCGCCTCTCGGAGTCGTTCGTCGATGTCCTCGCGGACCTTCATGGCGTCGACGTGGCGGCTGCTGGGCTCTCGGACTTCGGACGCCCGGGCGGATACGTGATGCGCCAGGTCACGGGGTGGACGCAGCGCTACGCCGCTTCCCAGACCGACTCCATTCCCGACGTCGAGGCTGTCGCCGCGTGGCTCGCGGCGAACATGCCCGCGGAGTCCGGCGCCGCGGTCATCCACAACGACTACAAGCTCGACAACCTCGTCCTCGATCCGCGCGATCCGGCGCGCATCGTCGGCGTGCTCGACTGGGAGATGGCGACGATCGGCGATCCGCTGATGGACCTCGGGACCGCCCTCTGCTACTGGGTGGAAGCTCGCGATCCCCTGGAGCTCCTCGCGACGCGGTTCGGTCCCACGCACCTGCCGGGCATGGCGACGCGCGCCGAGCTCGCGGCGCGATACTTCGCCGCGTCCGGCGCCACTCCACGCGACGTGACGTTCTACCGCGTGTTCGGACTCTTCAAGACGGCCGTCGTCGCGCAGCAGATCTACGCACGCTTCCGCAAGGGGATGACAGGCGACCCGCGCTTCGCCGGGTTCATCGATGCGGTACGCATCCTCGCCCGGGAGGCGTCGCGGGCGATCTCCGGCGCCGCCGATCGCCCCGCGGCGTGACGGGCTCCGCTGCCGTCAGCTGCTGGCGGCGATCGTGCGTGCCTCGCGCCGGAGCCCGACGGGGATGTCGTCGGGAACCTCGCCGCCGAGGAGGGGCCGGCCGGCCTCGTGGGCCTCGACCGCGCGGATGAGACGCGCGAGCGAGTCCCACGGCTCTCCCTTGAGCGGGGGAGGCGGGGGTTCGCCGGCCATCTCGAACGCCTGATCGAGTAGCTCTCGAGCGGGCTCGCCGGCGGCGAGCGCGAGGAAGGCGCGCTCGCAGGCGCAGCGCACGAGTCCTGTGGGGCTGTTGAGGCGCTTGAAGAGATCCTCCGCCCGGCGCGTCGCCTTCTCGGCAAAGCGCAGGCCGGCCTTCTCGGGTGAGCGACGCTCGAGGGCGCTCCACGCCAGCAGGAGGTTGGCCTCGTTGGCCCGGTCCGATGTCTCCTTCTGGATGGCGAGGGCCTTGCGCAAGGCGGCGCGGCCCTCGACGAGGTTTCCCGCCTGGAGATAGGCGTCGGAGAGCGATGCGAGCGTGCGCCCCTCGACGCGGCGGTCGCCGACGCTACGGACGGCCCTGAGCGCCTCCTGACAGAGCCGGACGGCGTCCTTCTCGCGCGAATCGGTGGCGATGGCGGCGATGTTGCTGATGGCGATGGCGACGCCGCGCTGGTTGCCGATGCGGCCGTGGATCGCGAGCGCCATCTCGAACTGGTGGCGCGCGTCTCCCGTGCGGCCGCCCCGTTCGAGGATCACGGCGAGGTTCGCGAGCGTGTTGCCCTCGTTCTTGAGATCGCCGACGCCCCGGTGGATGGCGAGCGCCTCTTCGGTCAGCTCCTGCGCCTTCGCGAGGTCTCCCATCTCGAAGGTGATGCCGGCCAGGTTGCCGAGCGTCGCGCCTTCCATCTTCCTGTCGTTCAGGTTCCGGTGGATCAAGAGCGCCTCCTCGCAGAGGCTCTTGCCCTGATCGAGCTGGCCCTGGGCGAACGCCGTGATGCCGAGGCCGCCCAGTGCCGTTCCTTCCCCCGAGACGTCGCCCACCTCGCGGTGGATGTGCAGCGCCTGCGTCAAGAGGCTCCACGCGTCGTCGAGCCGCCCGAGGTCGTGGTAGACCATCCCGAGGTTCCGGAGCGCGCGACCGACGTTGCCGCGATCGCCGATCGCGCGGTGGATCGTGAGCGCCTGCTCGTAGAGGCGCGTCGCCTCCTCCAGCCGTCCCGTGATGCGGTAGAGGGGCGCGAGGAGGAGCACGCTCTTGCCCTCGAGAGCGCGGTTCCCGATCGCGCGCGACTCCTCGATCGCGCGGCGGTGCTCCTCCATGGCTTCCTTGATCTCGCCGAGCACGGTGAGCGCCTCGCCGAGCTCGTGGCGCACGGTGACGTTCTGGAGCGACTGCCCGCGTCGAGAGCGCGAGATAGGCCCTGTAGAGCTTGGCCGCGGCGTGAAGCGCATAGCGGCTCGCGGCGCGGCGCGCGGCCGGGAGGTAGCACTGCTGGGCGCGCACGGGCTCGCCCGAGTGCTGCCAGTGGTGGCCCATCTCGGCCAGCCGCTCGTCACGCTGGGCGCGGTAGAACGTGCTCATCGCCTCGGCGACGGACCGGTGAAGCGAGCGCTGCCGCTCCTCGGAGAGCCGCTGGTAGAGCACCTCGCGGATGGAGTCGTGAACGAAGCGGAGCTGGTCGTTCCCGACGTCGGCGAGGATCTGCCGGCTGACGAGCTCGCCGAGGTTCCGGTGAACGTCCATCTGCCCGACGCCGGCGACCGCCCCCAGGATGGAGCCCTCGATGTTGCGCCCGAGCACGGACGCGACGTCGGCGAGAGCGCGCGCCTGCTCGTGCAGGGCGTCGAGCCGGCGCGCCAGGACGCCCTGCAGGGTCTTCGGCAGCCCGAGCTCGGCGTAGCGGAGCGCGAAATTGCCCGCGCCCGCTTCCTCCGCGATCTCCCAGCCCCCGGCGACGTTCCGGTTGAGGAGCCCCTCGTCGACCGCGGTGCGCAGGTACTCGGCGACGAAGAGCGGGTTCCCCTCCGATCGCTCGGTCATGAACGCGACCAGGTCGTCGGGCGGCGACGGAAGCGCCAGCATGTCCGAGACGATCTGGCCGATCGACGTCCGGTCGAGCTTCCCGAGCTCCATGTGGCTCAGCCCCGACATCGCGAGGATCCGCGAGAGCCGGCCCTCGACTTCCTCCTTGCGGTACGCGGCGGTGATCATGAGCGGACCGCGCAGCAGGATCTCCTCGCGCACGAGGTACTCGAGGAACCCGAGGGTCAGATCGTCCGCCCACTGGATGTCGTCGATCATGATGATGACCGGGCGGCCCTTCGCGATGGCCTTGAACGTGTCGACGAGGGCAACGAACAGCCGCGTCTGGGCGGCCGCCGGCGGGAGCTCCTCGGGCTCGGGCTCGTCCTCCAGGCCGGGAAGGGCCGCAAGAGACGGTTCGAAGAGTGCGAGCACCCTGGCGCGCGCGCCCAGGATGTTCTTCGTCTCGGCGGGGCCGCGCTCGCGGCACCGGTCCGCGATGGTGCGGAGCGGCTTACCCAGACCTTGCAGGAGCGTCGACGACGTCCCGGTGGATCCCGACGCCGATGGCAGCGGCAGGCACTCTCCGGCGAAGACCTGGAGCTCCCGGCGGTTCGCCTCGGCCGCGACCGCGAGCGACAGGCGGGTCTTGCCCGATCCGCTCTCGCCGCCGACGAGCATGAGGTCGCCGAACCCCTTCGTGAGCCGCGTCAGGCGCTGGCGGAACGTGAGGAGCGCCTCCTCGCGGCCGGCGAGCCCCGGGCGGTAAAGGTAGTCGCGCGGTTTCGGCATCTTGGTCGAGACGCTGTCCTCGGCGCCGAGGCCGACGAGCATCGATGCGACGTCGACGGCGTAACCGGCACGCTCGCGCGGGTCCTTGGTGAGGAGGTTCATCACCAGCGCGTCGAGCGCCGCCGGGATCCCGCCCGCCATCTCGGAGGGGAGCATCGCCTCCGTCTCGAGGTGCTTCGAAAGCACCTCGGCGACGTTCTGGCCCAGGAAGGGCGGTCGCCCGGTGAGGAGCTCGTAGAGGATGCAGCCGAGGGCGTAGAGGTCGCTGCGCGCGTCGAGCGGGCTCCCCTTGCACTGCTCGGGCGACATGTAGGCCGCCGAGCCGATCACCTGGCCGGCGATCTCGATCGTCTCGCGGGAGATCTCGACCGTGAGGCCGAAGTCGACGATGACCGGGTGGCCGGTGTTGCGCACGATCACGTTGTCCGGCTTCAGGTCGCCGTGGACGATGCCTTCGCCGTGGAGGTAGGCGAGGGGAGCGCAGAGGCGGCGCGCCATCGTCAGGAACCCGCGAAGGGTCGCCACGTCGAGGCTGTGGGTGCCGGGGCGCGGGATGCGGCGGCGCGGCCTCTCGTCGGGATCCTTCGACCGCATGCCCGTGATGTGAAGCGGCTGGGCGAGCTTCGCGGTATCGGAGACGGGCGCGGCCTCGGGCCTGTCGAGCACGCGCGCGTTCCGCTCGTCGACGTACTGCCGCAGGCTCACGCCGCGGATGACCTCCATCGCGTACCAGGGCAGCCCGCGCTCGATCCCGTGGTCGACGATGCGTACGATGTTCGGGTGCGAGAGGCGCGCGAGCGCGTGGATCTCGCGCCGGATGCTCCCGAGCTGGCTCTCGTGCGGGACGCGGACCGTCTTGAGGGCGACGGTCTCGTGGGTCGTCGGGTGCTCGGCCTGGTACACGACCGCCATGCCTCCGGTGCCGATCGGGGCGATCACCCGGTAGGGCCCGATGGTGGCGGGATGCTCGGCGGTCAGCGTCGTGGCGGAGCTCCTTCGAGAAGCGGAGAGAGCCTCACCCGTGAGTTCTCTGGAACTCCTTCATGAAGGCGACGAGCGCTTCGACCCCTTCGGGCGGGAAGGCGTTGTAGATCGACGCGCGCAGGCCTCCCACCGACCGGTGCCCCTTCAGGCCATCGAGGCCGGCCTTCGTCGCCTCCTTCGCAAAGGCGTCCTCGAGCGCTTCGGTCCCCATGCGGAACGTCACGTTCATCTGCGAGCGCGATCCCGGCTGGGCGTGCCCCTTGTAGTAGCCGCCGGACGCGTCGATCGCATCGTAGAGGAGCGTCGCCTTGGCGCGGTTGACGTTCGCCGTCTCGTGGAGGCCGCCTCTTCCCAGAAGCCACTTGCACACGAGGTCGACGATGTAGATGCAGAAGGCCGGCGGCGTGTTGTAGAGCGACCGGTGCTCGGCCATCACCCTGTAGTCGAGCATGATGGGAAGGCCAGGAGGCGTCCGTTCGATCATGTCGTCGCGGATGAGCACGATCGTCACGCCCGCGGGCGCCACGTTCTTCTGGGCCCCCGCGTAGACGAGCGCGTGGCGCCCCACGTCCATCGGGCGCGAGAGGAAGTCCGACGAGCTGTCGCACACCAGCGGCACGGCGCCCGGATCGGGCGGGACGCTCCACTCGACTCCGCCGATGGTCTCGTTGTTGGTGTAGTGAAGATAGGCCGCGCCGGGATCCAGCCGCAGCTCGCCTTGGGAAGGGATGCGATCGAAGTTGGTCGCCTCGGTGCTCGCCGCGGTCTGCACCTTGCCGACCTTCTGAGCCTCCTTCATCGCGGCCTTCGCCCAGGATCCCGTGTTCACGTAATCGGCGCGCCCGTCCTTGCCCATGATGTTCATCGGTATCATCGAGAACTGGAGGGTCGCCCCTCCCTGGAGGAACAGCACACGGTAGTTGTCGGGGATCGCGAGGAGCTTCCGGAGCCCGGCCTCGGCGCTCGCGATGATGCCCTCGAAGGTCTTGCTGCGATGGCTGATCTCCAGAACGGACATGCCGACGCCGGGGAGGCTCACGAGGTCCTTCTGGGCCTCCTCGAGGACGTCGAGGGGCAGCACCGCGGGTCCGGCGGCGAAGTTGAAGATGCGTTCGGTCACGGTGGATCCCTTTCCTAGCTCTCGAGGGAGAGGAGCGACAGCTCCAGGATGTCCGGGCTGCCTTCCCGGATGGACGTCAGCACGGACTGCGGCGGCGCCTTGTCGAGGCGGATCCGCGCGATCGCCGCCTCCGCCCCGTCGAAGATGATGTTCTCCATCTCCTGCACGTTGATCCCGCCCTCCTTGATGCCGTTCAACACGTGGGCGAGCACGCCGACGCGGTCGCGATGGCGAACGACGAGAAGGAAGGCCGCGGGGGACTTCTTGCTCAGGTTCACCACGTTCGGGACCTGCCCCGTCTCCTTGTAGGTCCGCACGATGCGGGCCGTCTCCTCCGAGATGGCCTCCTGCGCCTGATCGGTCGAGGCGCCGATGTGGTGCGTGCCGTAGACGCTCGGGTGCTTGGCCAGGGCGTCGTCGAACGCGCCCGACGCGGCAGACGGTTCGCCCGCGAAGACGTCGAGCCCCGCCCGGAGCCCCTTCTCCTGGATCGCCTTCAGCAGCGCGTCCTGATCCACGACCTCGGCGCGAGACGTGTTGACGAAGTACGAGCCGGGCCGCATCGCGTTGAAGACGGTCGTGCCGACGAAATCCCGCGCGTCTCCTTCGTGAGCGCGAGATGCGGCCGAAAGCATTAGCACGCGGCTGCCCTGCTCCGGCGACGGCGCGTGGACGATGCCGAGAGTCGCGGCCTTCTCCGGCGAGCGACCGGCTCCAGGCGACGACGGGCATCCCGAAGGCCTCGGCCCGCGCGACCATCTCCTGGGCGATGTTGCCGACCCCGATCAGGCCCAGGGTGCGGCCGTAGAGCCCGCGCGCCTTGCTGTACTCCTTCTTGTTCCACCGGGCGGCGCGCAGCTCGATGACGTTGTCGGTGATCCGCCGGTCCATGTCCAGGATGAGCCCGAACGCGAGCTCGGCGACCGCCACGGAGTTCTTGCCGGGGCAGTTCGACACGTAGATCCCGAGCTCGGAGGCGGCCTTGACGTCGATGGTGTTGTATCCGGCGCCGGCTCGCACGACGAGCGAGAGCCGTCCCGCCTCGAGCGCGGCGCGCGTCACCTGGCTCGAGCGTACGACCAGCACGTCGGCGCCGGTCGCCTTCACGAGATCGACGAGCTTCTGGTCCTTGGCCTCGGGCTCATAGACCACCTCGCAACCGGCGTTCCACAGGAGGGTCAGCCCGCGGTCGGGGTACTTGTCGGTTACGAGCACCTTCATGGGAAGCGTCTCCTCGGGCCGATGATCCTAGCAGCTCGCTCCCGGCGTCGGGCCTTCAACGCTAGGATCGGTGAGATGGGGCGGCGGCTCTTCCTCGCGTTGCTGGTGGCGTCGGTAGCGGCGCTCGCGATCGGCGCCGAGCGCGTCGAGGGCCGGGTGATGATCGTCCTCGATGCCTCCGGCAGCATGTGGGCGCCGGTCGAGGGAAAGCCCAAGATCGCCATCGCACGGCAGGCGATCGCGGACATGCTGCAGGGCTGGGACCCGGCGATCGAGGTGGGGCTCATGGCCTACGGTCATCGCCGCAAGGGCGATTGCGCGGACATCGAGGTGCTCGTTCCGCCCGGCCCGGTGGACGCGGCGCGGATCGCCCGCGCGGCGGACGCCATCCAGCCGAGCGGCATGACACCGCTGTCGGCGGCGGTACGGCGCGCGGCGGAGGAGCTCCGCTGGAGCGAGGAGCGGGCCACGGTGATCCTCGTCAGCGACGGCATCGAGACGTGCAAGGCCGATCCGTGCGAGGTCGGCGCCGAGCTCGCGAGGATGGGCGTCGCGTTCCGCGCGCACGTGATCGGGTTCGACGTCCCGCAAAAGGACGAAGGCGGGCTGCGCTGCCTCGCGCGCACGACCGGCGGGCTGTACCTCGCCGCCAGGAACGCGGCGGCGCTCAACACCGCGTTGCGCGCCGCGCGCCAGGAGGCCAGCGCGCCGCCGTCCGTGAACGTGGCGCCCTCGCCGGCCAAGCCGGCCTCCCCACCTCCGCCTGCCAGCGTGAACGCCGACCCGGCGGTCGTCGCGGGATCGCAGATCTCGGTTCGATGGACGGGACCGAACGAGCCCGGCGACGTCGTGGGCTTTGCCTCTCCCGGCGCCGGCTCCGCCGGGCAAAACGCGGTCGACGTCGCCGCGGAAACCCCGCTCTGCTGCCGTGCCCCGAGAAGCCGGGACGCTACGAGATCGTCTACGTCCAGGTGAACCCGTCACGTACGCTGGCGGATCCCGATCGAGGTGACCGTGGCCCTCGCCCTTCTCGAGGCCGTCGAGACGATCACGATCGGGCGCACCACCGAGGTGACCTGGACGGGGCCGAACGGCCCGTCCGACTACATCACCGTGGTGGCGCCCGGCGCAGGCGACAGCGAGTTCGGCGCCTATGCGTACACCTCTTCCGGGTCTCCCGCACGCATTCGCGTCCCCGACAAGTCGGGGACGTACGAGCTCCGGTACGTCACCGGCAAGGAGTCGCGCGTGCTCGCCCGGCGGTCGGTGATCGCGCTCGCGGCGGAGACCTCGATCCACGCACCGGGGTCGGCGCCCGCGGGATCGCCGATCGAGATCGTCTGGACCGGTCCGGACAACGAGGGCGACTTCGTGACGATCGTGAAGCCCGCGGCGGCGAACAGCGACTTCACGGCCTACTTCTACACGCACGGCATGAGCCCCGAGAGGGGGACGCTCCCGCTCCCGGGGAAGGCCGGCACCTACGAGGTCCGCTACGTGAGCGGCCAGTCGAACGAGATCCTGGCGCGCGGGACCGTCGAGGCGGCCGCCGTGACGGCCACCCTCGAAGCGCCCGATTCCGTGAAGGCGGGCACGAAGCTCGCCGTCCGCCACACCGGTCCGAAGTACGCCGGCGCCTACGTGACGATCGTCCTGGAGGGAGCCCCGCGAGGATCGTACCTGGACTACTTCTACACCGAGAGCGCCGGCCCGACCGGCGAGCTCGACGTGCCCGCGAAGCCCGGCGCCTACGAGCTGCGCTACGTCCTGAAGGACGACGAGATCCTGACGAGCCGGAAGATCCTCGTCGTTCCCTGACGCGGCGTCCGGGGGTCCGCGTCCTGCACGGGGCAGAGGACCCCGGTCAGACTCCGAGGAGGATCGGGAAGGCGCGCTGGCCCGTGGCCCGGGAGATCGCGGCCGCGTAGACCTTGACCTGGTTCCGGTAGAAGTCCAGCACGGCGGGGTCCGCGCCGGGATCGAGGTCGGTCTTGTAGTCGACGACGGTCCAGGCGTCTCCTTCGCGGAACGCGAGATCGACGACGCCCTCGGCGACGAGGCTGGGCTCCGTCAGCGTGATCGGGATCTCACGCCGGCATTCGCCGCGCTGCGCGGCGGCGTGCGCACGCTGGAGGAGCTCGCTCTCGAGGGCGACGGCGACCGCGTCGATCGCGGCGGTGACCTCGTCCGCGGGAGCACCGAAGTGGCGGGCGGCGAGCTCCGCGACGCTGGCGACGGCGTCACGGGCAGCATCGAGGGGCACGCGCTCGAGCGTCGCGTGCACGAGCGTTCCGAAGCGGGCGCCCTTGGGGCGACCCGCCACGCGAGGGAGCACGACGAGGCGCGGCTCCTCGATCCCCGGCGGCGGAGGCGCGAGCGCCCGCTTGCGCGCGGTCACGATGGCGTGAGCAACGTGGTGGCCGGCCCCGAGGACCCCGTCGCGCTCGGCGCGCCACCGATCGTGGGCCGCGCGATCGGCGGCCACGGTCTCGGGGGCGACGTTCCTGTCGGCGACTCGCGCTGGCGGATGCCGAAGCTCGGCTCGACCGAGAGGGCGAGCACGGCGGGGTCCCGCAGACCACCTCGTACCCCGCGAAGCGGCCAGACACCGGGTCGTACCGATCCCGAGGGGGGCCGCCGCCCTCGTCCTCGGCGAGGACGCTGTCCGCGCCGAACAGCGGACCGCCGTGCAGCGGCAGCGGGCGGGCGCCTTTCGCCGGGTAGATGGCGGCGTTGGTGGGGCGAGCCATCCATCCCATGGCCGCGTGCCGACGACGGGGACGACGAGGAGGTCGCGCGCGCGGGTGGCTGCGACGTACGCGACCCGCACGGCTTCGGCCCGATCGCGAACCAGCTCGCTCTCCTCGCTCGCGAGCAGGTCCAGCGGCCGCGCAGCCAGCAGCCCGCAGCGCGACGAGCTTCCCGTGCGCGATCGACGTGGCGCTCCCGCACGCTCGCGTGAGGCGCGCGCCGTGAGGTCGGCGAGGATCACGACGGGAAACTCGAGCCCCTTGGCCTTGTGGACCGTCATCACGCGCACGCCGTCGCCCCCCTCCTCGTGGAGCGCTCCCTCGGGAGATCGACCGGCCTCCGCCTCCTCGTCGAAGCGCTCGATGAGGGAGAGCAAGGAGAGCGCACCGGAAGCCTCGTGATCCCGCGCCTTCTCTGCGAGGTGAAGGACGTTCGCGAGGACGCGCTCTCCGTTCGGCCGGAACGCGAACGCTCCGTGAGCGCGCGTCTCGGCGAGCAGGCGATCGATCGTCTCCGACACCGGGCGGTGGTTGCGGCCGCGGTGCAGCGACGCGAGCACGGAGAGCGCGGCGGGGACCGCGCGAAGGTCCGGTGCGAGCTCCCCGGGGATGCGAAACGGGTGGATCCTCCCGTGCGCCGAGCGGTAGAGGAAGAGGGTCTCGTCGTCGATCGCGAAGAGCGCCCCCTTGAGCGTCGCGAACACGGCGAGCTCGTCGTCGGGGTCCTCCACCGCCGCGAGCGCGGCGCGGAGCGTCTCGACCTCCTCGCGCGCATGGTAGCCGCGCCCGCCGACGAGCAGGTGCGGCACCTCCCGCGCGTCGAGCGCCTCGAGATAGGGGGCGGCGACGTCCTTTCCCCAGCTCTCGAACCTCCGGAACAGGATCGCGACGTGGCGCGCCTCGACCGGCGTGCGCGACCCGTCGCGTTCCGTCACGGTGTAGCCGCTCTCGGAGAGGAGCCACTTCACGAACGCCGCGGTCGCGTCCGGGATCGACCGCTCGACGGCCCTCGCCGAGAGAGCCCCCTGCTCGAGAGGTCGAGGCACGGGCAGAGCGACGATCGCCGGCTGCCCGGCGACTGCGGCGCGATGAGGGTCGAGCCTCACGTAGGATGCCTGCTCCGTTTCGGGGTCGCCGGTCATGAGCGGCGCGAAGGTCGCGTTCACGAAGGCCTGGAGCTCCGGTACGGACCGGAAGCTCGTCGAGAGCTGGATCTCTTCCGCGGCGCGTGTCGGGTCGGCGCCGGTTGGCCGCGGGTCCACGGCCTCGAGCCGCCGCTTCACCTCGTGGTAGATCCCCACGTCCGCGCGGCGGAAGCGATAGATCGCCTGCTTCGGATCGCCCACCAGGAAGAGCTTGCCGCGGCGCGGGATCGCCTCGCGGGCCTCGCGGCATCGCGGATCCTCGGACGCGAGCAGGAGGAGGATCTCGGCCTGGAGAGGATCGGTGTCCTGGAACTCGTCGACGAGGATGTGGGTGAAACGCTCCTGCATCCGCGCGCGCACCTCGTCGCTCCGTCGCAGCATGTCGCGCGCCGCGAGGAGGAGGTCGACGAAGGAGAGCCGCCCGGCGCGCGCCTTCGTCTCCTGGAAGCGGCGCAGCGGCTCGCGCAGGTCGCGGGAGAGGAGCGCCGCGAGCTCGGCATCGGCATCGCGGGCGAACGCCGCGAGGCCTTCGAGGAGCGTCGCGCGGCCGGCGACGATCGCGGGGCCGAGACGGCCCTTCGTCACCGCTGGCGCCACCGCCTTCGCGAGCTTGCGGCTCCTCGCGAGATCAACCAGGAGCCCCTCGATCCGATCGAGATCGCGCTCGCTCGCGCCGAGGCGCGCGATGGCCTGCGCGTGCTGCACCGCCGTGCGCGTGTTGTCGTGGAAGGCGGTGTGCGTGGGGGGATGCTCGGAGCAGAGGGCCGCGAAGGAGCGAAGCGCGGCGACGAGATCCGGTATGCGAGTCCTGGGGGAAGGCACCGGCATCGTCCAGGCCGCCTCGAAGTCGGGCCACTGGGCGAGATCCCGTGCGGCTTCGACGAGACGGGCGGAGGGAGACCGGCGCCCCCACCGCCGGCTGAGCATGCGAGCGAGCCCCGGGGGCGGGTCCTCGAGGCGCTCGGCGATCCACGCACGCACGGCCCGCTCCAGCAGCCTGTCCGACGCGGCCTCGTCGAGCGTCTCGAACCGCGGATCGACGGGCGCGGCTGCGGGACACTCGCGAAGGAGGTCCGCGCAGAAGCCGTGGATCGTGCAGACCCATGCCTCCTCGAGATGGGCGACTGCCGACGTGAGCCGATCGCGCGCCGCGCCGCCGCCGAGGTCGCGCGCCGCCGCCTCGAGCTCGGAGCGAAGGCGCAGCTTGAGCTCGCCCGCCGCCTTCTCGGTGAACGTGACCGCGGCGATGCGGTCGATCGTGAGTCCGGCCGCTCCGGAGCAGCGCGACGATGCGCTCCACGAGCTCGGTGGTCTTCCCGGTGCCGGCGGCGGCCTCGACCACGAGCGTGGCGTCGAGGTCCTCCCGGATGCGGCGGCGCGCGCCGTCGTCGGCGTGGATCGCGGGATCGATCACCGGAGCCGCCTCAGCTTCTCCAGCGGCTCGAGAGGCCGCCGCTCCTTCTCGCGGAGGCGTCGCTCCTCAAGCGGCCCGCACGCCATCCGGTAGTCGCACGCTCCGCACGCCTCGGGAGCCGGCGCGGGGGGGAGGAACCCGCTCGAGATCGCCGCGTCGATCGTGCGCAGCACGCCGAGAGCGAGGTTGCGCGTGTCGCGATCGAGCGCGACCTCGCGGACCGCGAAACCGGCGGCGGCCGTGCAGAACGAGAGCCGGCCCGAGACGACCGGGCCGTCGCCGATGGCCTCGAGCGCCAGCGCGTAGAGAGCCGGCTGGAGCACGCGTCCGCCGCCCACCTTCAGCCACTCCTTCGCGTCCCCGGCCGATCCCGTCTTGTGATCCGTGACGCGCAGGCCGCCGGTTGCCGGATGGCGCTCCACGAGGTCCATGATCCCGTGCAGGAGGTATCCGTCGAAGACGCTCGCGGGATCGGGAGTGCTGCGCGGATCGCGATCGCCCGACGGCGGGAACCCGAAGCCGAGCTCGAAGCGGTAGGGGACGAAGCCTTCCGGCTCGGGCGCGAGCGCAGCGATCCAGGTGCGGAGATCGGCGCGCATCGCGTCGATCTCCTCGTTCCAGACGCGACGGATGGACGGTGCGAGCTCCTCGTAGCTCGCGGCGGCGACGCGATCGAGCGCGGTGTCGAGGATCGCGATCGCCGCCGGCAATCGCTCTTGGTCGAGCGGCAGCATCGATCGGCCCTCGAGCTCCCGCAAGGCCTCGGCCTGGGCGCGGTGGAAGATGCGGCCGCGCGTGAGAGGGTCGAGCGCCTCGACGGGTCCGTGGTCGTCCGCGGGAGGGATGCCCAGCAACGCCGCCAGGTAGAACTGGTAGGGACAGGCGGCGTAGCGTTCCAGCCCCGAGATGGAATGGGCGCGCGTCTTGAGGCGATGGTCCTCGAGACGCTCGCGCGCGCCGCGTCCGAGATGGCACATCCCGTCGGCGCGCCGCCACCGACGCTCCCACCGCACCGCGCGGGCCCGCAGCGAGCGGGCGAGGTGCTCGTTCAGCTCGAGGAGATACCGCGCGCGCCCCCGGACCGTTCCGCGCGAGAGAGCGCGCAGCAGAGGATCGAGGATTGCGAGATCGTGCTCGGCCTCGTCGATGGCGTCGCCCGGCTCCACGGGGGCCGGCCACGAGAGGCGTGCGCCGGTCGCGAGCGCCACCTCGTGCTCGAACGCGGCGAAGTCGTGGATGCGGCCCGTCGCCGCCCGGAGCGCCTCGAGGAGATAGAACGACGGGACGCGCGACCGCGCCTGCGCGGAGTCGATCCGCGAGTAGCTGAGGACCATCCTCTCGCGCGCCGCTCCGGCCGCGATCGCGAGCAGCATGCGCTCGCGGTGAGCGCGGCGCTCGCGATCAGGCAGCGCGCCGTGGATCGCGCGCCGCGCCGCGTCGGGCAGGAGGGGATCCTCCACGATGGGCCGCGGGAACTGGCGCTCCCCGAGGCCGGGCACGAAGACGACGTCGAACGCCATCCCGCGCGCGTCGCCGATGGGAGCCACGAACACACGGCCCGAGCGGTCCCTTGGCGGCGCCGCGCGCAGCGAGGCCAGGGGAGCCGAGAGCACCGTGACGACATCGTCGATGGTCACGTCAGCGACGTCGGCGAGCGGGTCGAGCTCCGCGAGGAGGGCGAGCACCCTCGCCGGACGGCGCAGGGCCAGCCGCGCGATGCGGCCGAGGGCATGGGTCCATGTCGCCCAGGGAGCTCGCGCCGGGAGGGCCGCCAGCGCGTCGATGAGCGGCGTCGCGAAGCGGCGCAGGGCGGCCACGCTCGCGACGTCCCGCTCCATCACGGCGATCGCGGGCGATCCGGGATCGGTGCGCCTCCTCTCGTGAAGCCTCTGCTCGAGCTCCGACTGGTAGCCGAGGAGACGCCGCTGGAAGCGGTCGCGGCCGGCGATCACCTTTGCGTCGATCACGTGCCGCCGCCATCTCCGCGGAGAGGGAAGCACGGCGTCGGGCACGGCATCGTCCTCGGGCGCGTCATCGTCCTCGGGCACGTCATGGGACGCGAGGTCGGCCGGCGGGGTGAAGCCGCTGCCCGGAGCGGGGTCCTCGGGGGACGGCACCTGGCCGAGCGAGAGGTACTCGAGGAATCCGTGGGCCGTGATGCCCTCGGAGGCGCAGGCAACAAGCGCGAGCAGCGCCCTGCCCGCGGGGTCGGGCCGCAGGCTGCCGTGGGCGACGTAGGCGCGGATGCCCGCGCGCGCGAGAGCGCTCTCGAGATGGGGTGCGTAGGTCTCGGGGTGGCGGAGCAGGACCGCCATGCGCTCGAACGGGACGCCCCGGCGCGCTTCGGCCAGGAGGCATCGCGCGATCTCCACGCACTCTCGCGCCTCACCCGGGGCGGAGAGGAACCGAAGCGACGCGTCGAGCGGCGACGCTGGCGGCGGATCGGCCGCGAAGAGATGCTCGCGGAGCGTCGCGAGGGATCCGCTCTTCGGCGCGGGAGCAGGAGCGGGACGGGACCGCCCGTCGAGGGGATCGTCGCCGTGCGGCTGGGTGACGAGGATGGATGAGGCGTTTCGCACGAGGGCGAGGGCGAAGTCGCGCTCTCGCGACGTGTCGATGGGGACGTCGAGGAGAAGCGTCGGGACCGGCTTCGGGTCGCGCGCGAGGGCCGCGGTGCCGGCCGCGAGGACTGCGGCGCGATCGGCGAGGCCCGATGCTCCGAGGATCGTCGCGTACCTCTGGTAGAGCCCCGCGATCTCGGGTGCCGAGGACACCGCGCCCGGGGCGACACCCGAGAGCCGCAGGTCGCCTAGCGTGCTCGCGAGCGCCGCGGGAAGCCCGGGGAACCGGATCATGGGATGGAGCGCACCCAGCTCCCCGGCAAGACCGGCATCGCGCAGCACGCGGGCCGCGAGCGCCTCGCCGCCCAGGTCCGTGATCCGGGCCGCGCCCCGCTCGGCGAGATCGAGGAACGCGACGTGGAGCGCGAGGGTCGTGAGCGTGAAGCGGTGGAACCCGAAGGTGCCGTCCGCGTTCGCGGCGACGCTGCGGACGAGATCGTCGGCGGCCGTCCGCGTCGCGGCGACGATCCAGGCTTCGGTCGCGGGCGCGATCCCGCGCAGGAACGCGCGCGCAGCGTCGAGCCTCGCGGCTCCCGAGCGCGAGATCAGGACGATCGCGAGAGCTCCCGTCCAGCGTCCGCCACGATCGAGGCTGTCGCCATGGTCACGCGGATCGCCGTCTCGATGTGGAGGAACTCGTTCGGTCCGTGGGCGTTGCTGTGAGGTCCGAGCACTCCCGTGATGAGGAACTGCGCTTGCGGGAACTTCTGACCCAGCATGTGCATGAAGGGGATGGAGCCCCCCTCTCCCATGGCGCACGGCGGTCGCCCGAAGGCGTCGCGCGACGCCTTGGCGATCGCCGCATCGAGCCAGGGAGCGAGCGGCGGCGCGTTCCAGCCCGCCGAGCTCTTCTCGGCGTCGAAGCGCACGGTTGCGCCGTAGGGGGGATCTCGCTCGAGCAGCTCCTTCACGAACGCCGTCGCCTTCACGGCGTCGAGGGTGGGCGGGATCCGGAGCGACAGCTTGACCGCGGTGAAGGGCCGCAGGACGTTGCCGCCCTGCTCCAGCGGTGGCATCCCCGCCACCGCGGTGACGGAGAGCGCGGGACGCCATGTGCGGTTGAGGAGGAGCTCCGTCAGGTCGGTGTCGATCGCACGCGTTCCGGGCCGGAAGGGGAACTTCCCGTGGATCGCGTCTCCGATCACCCCCGCCGCCGCGCTGGCCTGAGCCGCCCGCTCCTTCGGGACCTCCACGGAGAGCTCGCGTGGGCGGAGGGTGCCCGAGGCGGCGTCGTCGATGCGGTCGAGCAGGATGCGCAGGATCCGGAAGCTCGAGGGCACGATGCCGCTCGCGTCGCCCGAGTGTACGCCCTCGGTCAGGACGCCGACCCAGAGGTTGCCCGCGATCAGACCGCGGAGCGAGGTGGTGTTCCAGAGCCGCTCGTAGTCGCCACATCCGCTGTCGAGCCCCACCACGAGCGCGGGAGAGCCCAGGCGATCTCCGAGCGCATCCATGTACGCGGGCAGGTCCGGCGAGCCGCTCTCCTCGCTGCACTCGATCAGCCCGACGAGCCGGGGGTGCGGTACCTCTGCCGCCTGCAGCGCCTTCATGGCGGCCACGATCGCGAACGTCGCGTAGCCGTCGTCGGCCGCGCCGCGCCCGTAGAGCTTCCCGTCTTCCTCGACCGGCGTCCACGGTCCGAGCCCGTCGCGCCAGCCCTCGAAGGGAGGCTGCTTGTCGAGGTGGCCGTAGAGCAAGACGGTGCCGGGCGTCTGTCCCGCGAGCTCCAGGAGGACGACGGGGGTCCGTCCCGGGATCGAGAGGACCTCGACCCCGAGCCCGGCAACGCCCTGGGCTTTCACCCACCGCACCGCGAGCTCGACCGCCCGGTCCATGAAGCCGTGTGATTGCCAGCCCGGGTCGTAGGCGGGGCTCTGGTTCGGGATGCGGATGAACTCGTGCAGCGCGGGGACGATGCTCTCGCGCCACGTCTTCTCGATCGAGGGGCGCAGTGTCTCGCTCATGCCGCCGATGCTACCCGATGCGCCCCCGCGACGCCCGAGCCGGAGGTGACGTCCCGTCGTTAACCAGGCGTTAGGGATCGCCGAGGTGGCGAGAGGGTGAGGGCGCGGCATGCCGCTTGCTCGGGACCGGGGCACGGAGGCTCGCCATGCTCGCCAAGCGCTCTACCTCACATCACTTCATCATCGTCGTCGCCGCGATCGCCGCGTGGAACGCCGCTCGCGGTTACACCATCGTGCGGACCGACGGCACGACGTTCGAGGCGGAAGGTCCGGCGACGTTCGAGGACGGCAAGGCACTCTTCAAGCTCCCATCGGGAAGCAAGGGCTTCATGGCCGAGGATCTCGTCGACAAGGCCGCCACGGAAAGGGCGAACGCGACCTGGGCCGCAAAGCTGCCTGGAGGGGAGTTCAAGGAGATCCCGACCTACAAGACGACCATCCCGCCGCGACCGGAGGCGCCGCCTCTCGGGAGCATCGCACCGGGCGGCAAGAGCAAGGATGCCTTCACCCAGGACGACGTTCCCCCGCCAACGGCAAGGCCGAAGAGGGGCGAGCGGCCGGCGAGCCCTGCGCCCCCGAGCGCGCCCGTCGACGTGACGAATGTCGTGCGGGCCATGATCGACGCCGGTGGCGACGCACCGGCCCCAGGTCTCAGCGAGATCGGGGACATGGAGCGTTTCGATGCCGAGCGGCGGGTGGCGGTGGCCGAGCAGCAGCGGATGCTCCAGGAGTATCTCCAGCAGCTCTCGCAGTCGAACCCGATGATCGCCGACATGCTCTCCCGGATGCCGGCGACGCCTGGGCCGTCGGCGGGTGTCGTCCCGGAGCTCAACCGCCTGAGGAGGCGCGTGGCCGAGCTCGAGAAGGAGAACGACGCGCTGAGGCGCCTCTTGATGGAGAACGGCGTCCGTCCCGAGAAGGGCGAGGCGAAAGCACGAGGCGAGGCGCACGGAGCCGGATCGACAGGCAAGTGACTCCCGTAGAATCGGGTGTGTGAAGGTCAACGTCATCGGCGGAGGGCCGGCGGGTCTGTACTTCGGCATCCTGATGAAGAAGGCGGACCCGCGGTCCGAGATCGCCGTCTTCGAACGGAACAAGCCGGACGACACGTTCGGCTTCGGCGTCGTGTTCTCCGATGCGACGATCGGAAACCTGGAGGCGGCCGACGCCGAGACTTATGCGGAGATCCGCAAGAGCCTCGCGCACTGGGACGACATCGACATCCACTGGAAGGGGAGCGTCATCACCTCGCGCGGCCACGGGTTCTCCGGGATGTCGCGGAAGGCGCTTCTGGCGATCCTCCAGCGCCGCGCCTCGGACCTGGGGGTCGCGATCGCGTTCGAACGCGAGATCCCGTCCCTCGACGGCCTTCTCGACGCGGACCTCGTCCTGGCCGCAGATGGTGTCAACAGCACGATCCGGGCTCTTCTGAAGGATCACTTCAGGCCGAGTCTCGATTGGCGTCCCAATCGCTTCGTCTGGCTCGGCACGACCTACCCGTTCCGGGCGTTCACCTTCTACTTCCGCGAGAACGAGCACGGTCTCTTTCGGGTCCACGCCTATCGCTACGAGCCGGGGGCGTCGACCTTCATCGTCGAGGGTACCGAGGAGTCCTGGCGCAGGTCCGGCCTCGCCGATGGAAGCGAGGACGACACGATCGCTTACTGCGAGGCCCTCTTCGCCGAGGAGCTCGCCGGCCACCGGTTGATCAAGAACCGGTCGCTCTGGCGAAGCTTCCCGACGGTGAAGAACGAGCGCTGGCATCACGACAACGTCGTGCTCGTCGGAGATGCGGCGCACACCGCGCACTTCTCGATCGGCTCGGGCACGAAGCTCGCCATGGAGGACGCGATCGCGCTCGCGGAGCACGTCTGCCGCGGAGGTCCCGTCCCCGATGCGCTCGCCGCATACGAGGCCGAGCGCCGCCCGGTGGTCGAGAGCACGCAGCGTGCGGCGCAGGTCAGCCTCGAGTGGTTCGAGAGCACCGAGCGCTACCGCGACTTCGAGCCGATCCCGTTCGCCTTCAGCCTCCTGACGCGCAGCCTCCGCGTGACGCACGCGAACCTGAAGGCGCGCGATCCGGAGCTCGTCGCCAGGGTGGACGAGCACGCGCGCGCCCGCGCAGAGGCGCAGGCGAGGATCGCGATCGCGTCCCCGGCGCCGCCACCGATGTTCCTTCCGTTTCGCCTGCGCGAGCTCGTCCTGGCGAACCGCGTCGTGGTGTCGCCGATGTGCCAGTACTCGGCCGACGACGGCACCGTCTCGGACTGGCACCTCGTCCATCTCGGGAGCCGCGCCATGGGCGGCGCGGGACTGGTCATCACGGAGATGACGGACGTGAGCCCCGAGGGGCGCATCTCTCCGGGCTGCGCCGGCATGTACCGTCCCGAGCACGTCGCGGCATGGCGGCGGGTGACCGCGTTCGTCCACGAGCACGCGCCGGCGAAGATCGGCATCCAGCTCGCGCACGCCGGGCGGAAGGGCTCCACCTGCCGCCCATGGGAAGGGGACGACGACGCCCCGCCGCTCGAGGGGAGCTGGGCCATCGTGGGTCCGTCGGCGATCCCGTTCCTGCCCGGCGGCCAGGTGCCGCGAGCGATGGACCGCGCCGACATGGACAAGGTGCGCGACGACTTCGTGCGGGCCACGAAGATGGCACTCGATGCGGGATTCGACTTCATCGAGCTTCATGGAGCGCACGGTTACCTGCTGTCGAGCTTCCTGTCGCCGCTCTCGAACCGCCGCACCGACGCGTACGGCGGAATTCTCGAGAGCCGGCTGCGCTTTCCGATCGAGGTCTTCGACGCGGTCCGCGCCGCGTGGCCCCGCGAGATGCCCCTCGGGATCCGCATCTCGGCGAGCGACTGGAGGGAGGGAGGCGTGGACGGCGCGGAGGCCGTGGAGATCGCGCGCGCCTTCAAGGCCCACGGGTGCGACGTCGTCGACGTCTCGAGCGGCGGCACCTCGGCCGACGCACGACCCGTCTACGGCCGGCTCTACCAGACGCCGTTCGCCGAGCGCATCCGCGTCGAGGCCGGCATCCCGACGATGACCGTCGGCGCCATCTCGACGTTCGAGGACTGCAACTCCATCGTCGCGGCGGGCCGCGCCGATCTCTGCGTGCTCGCGCGCCAGCACCTCTACGATCCTTACTTCGCGCGGCACGCGGCCTTCGAGCAGGGACACGCGATGCCCTGGCCCAGGCAGTACGCCGCGATCGACCGCTACCGTCCGCGGCCCGGGAAGTGACCGGTCAGGACAGCTCGCGCTGGTCGCGCGCCTATTCGAAGCCCGTGATGCCGCCGGTCGTGCTGATCCAGAGCGGCTGCGACGGGAAGTACTGACCGCCGTTCGTCCAGTAGATGATGCGGGTCGGAGGCACCACCCCGGACTTGCTCGGGTCGGAGATCCCGTCGTAGACCTTGACGGCGTTCTTCGGCGAGCCGGGTTGCGGAGGACCAGACTGCGTCGGCGTGCCGTTGGGCGTGTAGCCCGCCGAGACGTAGAGCCTGTCTGGACCCTGGAGGTAGTAGAGCCCGTAGGCGCTCCAGCCGTAGTCGTCGACGCCGTCCTGCTCGTTGATCTTGAGGACGCGGGGTGCGAGGTCGATGTCGACGGGTGCCGGGGGATTCAGGTTGACGCTCGCGAGGTCGTAGATCAGAACCTCGTTGGTGTGGTGTGCGACGAAGAGGAGCTTCCTCTGCTTCGAGTACCAGACGTTGTGCGTCGTCTTGTTGTTGCCCGCCTCGAGCCGGCACAGGGGGCCGGTGATGCGGACGCTCGGCGTCGGCTGCCCCGTGAGCGTCGATGCGTTGTTGTAGATGACCACCGATGCCTTGCCGCCGCCGAACGGCATCGTGACGGCGAAGAGGCGATCGGCGGCAGGGTCGACGTAGACGTGCACCGGAGCGCCGAGCTGCCCCATGCCGATGACGCGGCTCGGGGCCGTGTTTCCGTTGACCGTGTTTGCGTTGTTCCAGACGAGGATGTTGCCGCCGAAGGTGTTGGCGACGTACATCATGTTGCGCGAACGGTCGATCCAGATGCCATGCGGCTGATCGAGGAGCGTGTTCGGTCCGAAGATGTGACGCGAGAGGGTCTGGGGGCCGTTCAGGCCCGAGGCGTTGGAGAGCACCCCGATCGATCCGCAGGTCTCGTACGGCCCGCCGCAGTTGTGGTTGTCCGACGTGGTGAACAGCGCGCCCACGTACATCTCGTTGCGGGACTCGTCGACGTAGATCGTGTGGACGAAGTTGAGCCGCACGTTGGAGCCGTCCTTGCACTGCTTGACGTTCACCGTTCCCTGGGGCGTGACGGAGCCGTTGACCAGGTGCGCGCCCTCGATGCGGAGGATGGCGTGCCAGTCCTGGGCGGCGTTGTACTCGCCCGTGCCGACGTAGAGCCGCTCGCCGCCGATCCCCGGCGGGGGAGGGGCGGTGTCCGGCGTCGCAGCGAAGGCCGGGAGTGCGATGAGGCTGACGATGCAGGCGAGTCGCGTCGATGAGGCCATGGGCTCCTCCGGGTGTGGGGATCGGGTCGTCGATAGAAGACGCAGCATACGGCCCCGGGGTTGACGCTTGACAGGTTCGATATTTCTAATATATTAGAAATATGGAACAGAGAGCAGACGCGGCGGACGAAGATCGGGGGAAGGCCGAGGTCCTGCGCTTCGCGGAGATGTTCGCGGCGCTCGGCCACGAGGCCAGGCTCGCGATCGTGCGTCTCCTGCTCGCGGCCCACCCGTCGGGACTTGTGGTGGGGGAGATCCAGGCGGAGCTCGGGATGCCGGCGTCGACGCTTTCCCATCACCTGGACATCCTGCGCCAGCAGGGCCTCGTCGACGTCACGCGAGAACGGCAGTTCCTCCGCTACCGCGCGGCGGCGGCGGGCCTGAAATCTCTCCTCTCGTTCCTCTACGCCGAGTGCTGCACCCGGAGCCAGGTCATCCCGCTGTCGGCTCTAAGGCCGGAGCGATCGAAGAGCCAAGGAAGGTAAGACAATGTCCGATACGTTGAAAGTCCACGTCGCCCTCAACACGCCGAAGCTCGAGGAGTCCGTCGCGTTCTACCGCGCGTTCTTCGGCATCGAGCCGTGCAAGCACAAGCCCGGATACGCGAAGTTCGACGTCGCCGAGCCGCCCTTGAACCTCACCCTCAACGAGGGCCCGGTCAAGGAGCAGGGCGCGCTCTCCCATCTCGGCATCCAGGTCGCCTCGAGCGAGGCGGTCACCCGCGCGGCGGCGCGCCTGAAGGCGGTCGGGCTCCTGACGCGGACGAGCAGGACACCGACTGCTGCTACGCGCTCCAGGACGAGGTCTGGGTCGAAGATCCCAGCGGTTACTCGTGGGAGGTGTTCGTGGTCAAGGTGGGCGACACGCGGCCCGACCTGACCGCGGCATCGCCGCGCGGCACCGGATCGGGCTGCTGCGTGCCCAGGGCCTCGTGACGGAAGGCCCCACTCCGGTCCCCGAGGTCCTCGACCGCGACCGCCTCGATCGGGCGCTCAAGGCGTTGCGCCCGCACCTCTCCTGGTCGCACGTGAGGCGTCTGGTGACCGGAGGGCGGGTCCGGGTCGCGGGCCGGATCGTGACCGATCCGGCGAGCAAGGTGAACGCGGGGGACGTCCTCCTCGTCGATCGCGAGGCAGAGGCTCCGCGCCGCCCAGGCGGAGGCCGTCCCGAGATCGCCGTGCTCCACGAGGACGCGGCGATCGTGGCGCTCGACAAGCCGCCGGATCTCTCCACGACTCCCGCGAGCCAGAAGGGCGAGCCGGATCTGCTGTCGATGGCGCGGCGGCGGCTCGGCCGCATCTACATGGTCCACCGCCTCGACCGTGGGACGTCCGGCGTCGTCCTGTTCGCCCGCACGCGGAGCGCCCAGCTCGGGCTCCTCTCTCTCTTCCGCAACGGCGCCGTGGAGAAGGAATACGTCGCGGTCGTCGCGCGCGCGCCGGAGCCCCCGTCGGGCACGATCCGGTCGCTGCTCGGGCGTCCCGGCGCCGGGCGCCGCGCGTCGGTCGAGCGAGGCGGGAGGACCGCGATCACCGCGTACCGTACGCGCGCGGCGTCGCCGGGCCGCGCGGTCGTGGAGCTCCGGCCGCAAACCGGGCGCACGCACCAGCTGCGCATCCACATGGCCGAGCGCGGCTCGCCCATCCTGGGAGATCGCGTCTACGGCACGGAGGCGAGCAGCGCTGCGGCGCCCCGGCTGATGCTCCACGCCGCGCGCATCGCCTTCGTGGCGCCATGGAGCGGGCAGCGCATCGAGATCTCGTCGCCGGTCCCCAGGAGCTTCGACGCGTCCCCCGCCGCAAGCGATCGCGGGCCCCGCCGCCCCCGGCCGAGATCGTAGGAACCTCCACGGGGCCGCCGTCGTATCCTTGGGCATCGACGCGATCCTCTCGGTCCAGGACGTCAGGAAGACCTTCGGCGCGGTGAAGGCCGTGGACGGCGTCTCGTTCGACGTGGCCCGCGGGAAGATCACGGGTCTCCTCGGGCGCAACGGCGCCGGCAAGACGACGACGCTCCGGATGATCAACGGCATCTTCCTGCCCGACACGGGCGTCATCCGGCACGCTGCGGTGCGCGGCGACGCGCACGACCACGTGGGGTACCTGCCGGAGGAGCGGGGCCTCTACAAGAAGATGAAGGTGCTGGAGCATCTGCTCTTCCTCGCCGAGATCAAGGGCGCCCCGCCTGCCCAGAGCCGCCCGCGCGCGGAGCGATGGCTCGAGCGGCTCGATCTCTCGACCAAGCGCGACGCGAAGGTCGAGGAGCTGTCGAAGGGCAACCAGCAGAAGGTCCAGCTCATCGGGACGCTGCTGCACGAGCCCGATCTCGTGATCCTGGACGAGCCCATGTCGGGCCTCGATCCCGTCAACGTCGTGATCGTTCGCGGCATCCTGGAGGAGCTCTCCGCCCAGGGACGCACGGTGCTCCTCTCGACGCACATGATGGGGGAGGCGGAGCGCATGGTCGACGACCTCGTGCTCATCCACGAGGGACGCGTGGTGCTCCACGGATCTCTCGACGCGGTCAAGGCGTCCTACGGTCGGAACACGCTCCAGCTCGCGTTCGGCGGCCACGGCGACCCGGCCTTCCTCGCGGCGCTGCCGGGCGTCGCGCGTGCGAACGTCACCAACAACGAGGCGGAGCTCTCGCTCGACGCCGGCGTCGATCCCCAGCCGATCCTCGAGGCGTGCGTCGGACGGCTGCGCCTCACGAAGTTCCTGGTGGCGGCTCCGTCGCTCGAGGAGATCTTCATCGACCGCGTCGGCAAGGCGGGGGATGCGCGCTCCGCCGCGCCCGCTCCCCAGGGGGCCGTGGCGTGAAGAAGGCCCTCGCCGTGCTCAAGCGCGAGTACGTCCAGGCGGTGCGCAAGCCGTCGTTCATCATCATGACGGTGCTCACGCCATTCCTCATGGCCGCGATGAGCTTCCTTCCGGGGATCCTCGTGAAGCAGAGCCTCGAGGCCAAGCGCATCGCGGTGCTCGACGGCACCGGCCTCCTTGGCGGCGCGATCGATTCGGAGAAGCTGAACCGGTTCGACGCCGAACGTGCGGATGGCATGCCGCTCACGTTCCACATCGAGTACGCCGCGGGCAAGGGCGATCTCGCGTTGCAGGCCAAGCCCTACCTCGAGCGTCTCCGCTCGAAGCAGGTCCCCCAGGCCGAGCGGCTCGACGCGGTGCTCACCATCCCCGCCGATGCCTTCGGAAGCGAGCACGCGAAGCTCACCTACTACAGCCGCTCCGCGACAGACGTGATCGGGCAGGAGAGGCTCGGGCGCGCCGTGAACAAGGCCGTGAGCGAGCGGCGGCTCCTGGACCGGGGCTACGACCCGGCGGTGATCGCGACGGCGCTTCGCACCCTTCCCGTCGAAGGAGTGCAGGTTTCGCGTACGGGCAAGGAGACCAAGGGCGGCGAGATGAACATGGTGGCCGGCATCGTGTTCGCCGGGCTCCTGTTCATCCCGATGCTCCTCTACGGGACCGAGATCATGCGCGGCATCCTCCAGGAGAAGAACGATCGCGTCGTCGAGATCCTGATCTCGTCGATGTCTCCGATGGAGCTTTTGTCCGGGAAGATCCTCGGGCTCGCGGCGGTGGGGCTGACGCAGGTCTCGGCGTGGGTCTTCATGGGCACGCTGGGCGCGGTGTACCTCGGCGGGGCGGCGCTCGCCGCCGGGTTCAATCCCACGCAGTTCTTCCGCCTCTCCATGGTGCCCTACTTCTTCGTGTTCTACCTCCTGGGCTACATGGTCTACGTCTGCGTCTACGCCGCCGGCGGCGCGCTGACGAACTCCGAGAAGGAGGCGCAGCAGACCCTCATGCCCGTGATGCTCGTGATCATGATGCCGTGGTTCCTGCTCGCTCCCATCCTCCTCAACCCCGAGGGCAAGCTCACCGTCGTCATGTCGATGATCCCGCTCTTCACTCCGATCACGATGTTCATCCGCATCCTCGTGGCCGATCCACCGGGCTGGCAGGTCGGGCTCTCGATCGCCGGGACGGTGGCGCTCATCTTCGGGATGTTCTGGGTCACGGCGAAGATCTTCCGCGTCGGCATCCTGTCTTACGGAAAGCGCCCGACGCTGCCGGAGATCTGGCGCTGGGTGAAGGTCGCGTGACGCGCGCGGCGACGTCGCGCGCCTCTCTGGAATCAGGCGACTAGTTCGTGGTGGCGGGCAGCGCTTCGCCGCCGCCCGGTTCCTGCCGCTCGGGGACGGGCGTCGCGACGGGAGCCGACGCGATCATCCGCTGTCCCTTCAGGGCGTCCTCGAGCACCGAGGCCATGACGCGCTGGTAGAGCGCCGCCATCATCTCGAGGAACGCGTCCCCGCCCTCGATCGCCGGCATCCCGAGCTGGCGCAGCAGCCCGGCGTGAGTCAGCGGGGGCGCGATGTTGATCGCGAACTCGGAGAGGGCATCGCCGGCGTGCCAGAACGCTTCGGGGGAGAGGCTCTCGCCCGGCGTGACGGCGGGCTCGTCGGGCTCGGAGCCGCTGGCGGCGCGCTTGCGCCGGAGGGCGGCGAGGAGCTGTTCCTTGGGACACCCGCGGAGCTTGAAGATGAGGAACGGATCGCGGTCGAACTCCTCCGCCAGGATCGTGTGGACCGCCGCGACGTGGCGGCACGGCATGAGGGGGTCGTGGCACGTGCACGACGAGGGGATGTCCTCGGAGGTCTGCGGCAGGAGCGCCGTGCCGGCGTCCTTGAACGCCTCCTCCACTTCCTCGGGCATCTCGCCCGAGAGCAGCTTCGCGGCGAAGACCGCCTTCTGCGCCATGCCCCCGATGATCTCGTCCCAGACCTCCGGCGCGAGTGGCGTCATGTCGGCGCGGACGATGAACGGCTCCGGGCGCCCGCTCTGGACCTGCGCGAGGACGATGCCCGGCTCGATGTGCAACGCAAGCACGCCTTCCCGGCGGCGGCCGCGCCCGTGGGTACCGAATCCTCCGAACGAGTCGACGGCGGCGATCCAGCGGCGCGACCACCACGTCCCCGCCGACTCCGGGGGCCTCGCTCCCGCTCCGAGCGGCGCGGCGAGGGCGGCGAGCGGCGGCGGCGGCGATCCCGCGCCGTGCTTGCGGCGGCGTCGCCGGCGTCTACCCACCGAGGGCATCCTCCCGGACCGGCGTGGAGCGGGGCATCACCGATCCGCCCCCAGGGCATCGCTACGCAGCGTGATCAGATCCCGGAGCTCCGCGGTGGAAAGCTCGGTGAGCCAGCTCTCGCCGGCGCCGACGACGAGCTCGGCGAGGTCCTTCTTGCTCTCGATCATCGCGTCGATGCGCTCCTCCAGCGTGCCTACGCAGACGAACTTGTGGACCTGGACGTTGCGCACCTGGCCGATGCGGAAGGCGCGATCCGTCGCCTGGTTCTCGACCGCGGGGTTCCACCAGCGATCGAAGTGGAACACGTGACTTGCGTGCGTGAGGTTGAGCCCGATGCCGCCCGCCTTCAGGGAGAGCACGAAGATGGGCGGCCCGTCCTCGCGCTGGAAGGCGTCGATGAGCCGGTCGCGCGACTTCTGGGGCACGCTGCCGTGGAGGAACAGCACGTCGCGTCCTGTGTTCGACGACAGGTACCGTACGAGCAGATCGCCCATCTCCTTGAACTGCGTGAAGACGAGCGCGCGATCGCCTTCGGCCAGCACCTCCTCGAGCATCTCCGAGAGGCGCGCGAGCTTTCCGGATCGACCCTCGAGCTCGACCTCGCCGTCCTCGTCGAAGTCCTTCAGGAGCTGCGTGGGGTGGTTGCAGATCTGCTTGAGGCGGGTGAGCGTGGCGAGCACCTGGCCCTTGCGCTCGATGCCGTCCGCGGCGTCGATCTTCTTCAGCATCTCGCGCACGACCGACTCGTAGAGCGTGGCCTGCTCCCGCGTCAGGTTGACGAGCACCTTCATCTCCATCTTCTCGGGCAGGTCGCTCACGACGGTGGGGTCGCTCTTGACGCGGCGCAGGATCAAGGGGCCGACGATCCGTCGCAGCCTCTCGCTCTTGTCCTTCTGCCGGAAGCGCTCGACAGGGATCGCGAAGGTCTGGCGGAAATCCGCCTCGCCGCCGAGGAAGCCGGGGTTGAGAAACTCCATGATGGACCAGAGCTCCGAGAGCCGGTTCTCGACCGGGGTCCCGGTCAGGCAGGCGCGGAAGCCGGCGGAGATGGCGCGCGCGGCCTGGGACTGCTTCGCGTGCGGGTTCTTCACGTTCTGGGCCTCGTCGAGGATCGCGCTCGCCCACCGGACGCGCCGCAGGCTCTCGATGTCGCGCTGGAGGAGCGTGTAGGTGGTGATGACGACGTCGTGACGGGCCGCGGACTTGGCGAACTGCCCGCCTTCCATGCGCTCGGACCCGTGGTGTACCAGCACCTTCAGCTTCGGACCGAAGCGCGCGATCTCGCGCTCCCAGTTGCCCACGACCGACGTGGGGCAGACGATCAGGCCTCGGCTTGAGCGCCGCACCGCGCTCCGCCTCCGCGAGGAGGAAGGCGATGAGCTGCACCGTCTTGCCGAGGCCCATGTCGTCGGCGAGGCAGGCGCCGAGCCCCGCCTTGCGCAGGAAGGAGAGCCAGGAGGTGCCGCGCACCTGGTAGGGGCGCAGCTCGCCGCGAAGGCCCTTGGGCTGGGCGAGGACCTCCATCTTCGCCTCGCCCGAGAGCGTGCGGACGACGGCGTCGAGCCAGCCGATCGCCTGCACGCCCACGACCGCGAGACCCTGCATCAGCTCGCCGCCGCCCAGCGCCGCGCGCAGCGCCTGCGCGACCTGGATCTTCCCCTCGTTCTGGCCGCGCGAGATGGCGAGGGCCGAGTTGAGGTCGTCGCGCGAGAGCATCGTCCACGTGCCGCCCACCTGGACGAGCGGCACCTTGAGTCGAAGGAGCTCTCGATCTCGTTCGGGGACAGGGTCTGATCCCCGAGGGCGATCGCGAGGTCGTACCGCACGATGGTCCCGAGACCGAGGCCTCCCGTCCCGTCGGTGTCCTTGACGTCGTCCGACGGGCGGAGCCTCATGCGCACGCCGAGCTGCGCCTTCGAGAAGTCCGGGCTGATGACCACGAGCCCCGCATCGGAGAGGACGGGGGAGACCTCGGTGAGGAAGTGATAGGCGAGGCCGGGCGGGAGGAGGCACTCGGAGGGCGTCGCCTCCGAGAGGCTCGCCTCGAGCGGGGGGAACAGGCGCGCCGCGCGACCGAGCCCCGCGAGCAGCTTCTCCTGCGGCTCGAGGAAGCGCTGGCCCTGATAGACGATCTCGGATCCGCTCTGGCTCCAGATCACCGATGCCGGCAAGAGCAGGCTCGGCTCGTCGACGGCCTGGAGGTGGAAGCCCAGGCGCCACGGTTCGTCGGGTCGCGGCGGGGCGCCGCCGGGCTCGGGACCGGGCGGATCGAGCTTGAGGCACATCGACACCATGTCTCCCGAGACGCGCGCCAGCGTCGAGACCCAGCCGTCGAGCTTGGCGCGCAGCTCGACGAGATCGGGGCGTATGCCGGTGACAGCCTCCCGTTCCATGAGCGCCGATCGGAGGATGTTGGGCTCGCGCTCGCGCCGCCGCTTGGGGAGCGTGTCGATGTTGATGGAGCGGCGGCCGTGGAGGCGCACGAGCGCGTCGAGGGCTTCCGTGAGGAACGTCTCGACGCCGGACTCGGTGCTCGAGATCCCGTCCGCGCTGCGATCGGCCAGCGCCGCCGGCGGCATCGCGTGCGCGAGCTGGCGCACCCGCTCCGTGTCGTGGCGATCGAGGAAAGGCCTCCAGACGACGTGGAAGCGGCCGTCGTTGACGGCGGGATCGGGGATGAAGCGAGGCAGGTAGCGCTCCCGGACGAGCAGCTCGACGAGCATCATCGATGCGAGGCGCCAGAACCGAAGGTCGTCGCCGACGATCACGTTCGCGCGCGCGGGGAAGCGCTCCTCGGGAAGGTAGGGAAGGAGCGACGCGAGATGCTCGGGTGAGAGCCCGATCCCCTCGATGCGCCAGCGCGCGAGCCGCCACTCCTCGGCGGCCGGGGCGCCCGCGTCGTCGCGAAGGGCGTGCAGCGACGGGAGCGGCAGATCGCCGCCCGACGGGAGGGCAAGCGTGGCGCGGAGCCGCGACAGCTCCGTCATCGGCCCGAGTGCGGGGGACGACACGGCGAGCTCGCCGAGGAGCTGCACGAGCTCCCGCTGGCTCAGGCTGTAGGGGTGGCTGCCATCTCCTCCGCGACGGGGTCGCGACCCCGAGGTCTCGGCCCAAACGAGGAGCTCGCGGCCCTGGCGGCCGGCGACCGGCCACGCTCCGTGGAGGACGACGACGGTGTCGCGTGCGGGCGCCGCACCGTGACGTGCGCGCCCGCGCCCGCGCCGCCGGCGGCCGCGTTTCCTGCCGTTGGGCTCGACCTCAGTTATGGGCAGCAAGGTGGATGAAGCGAAGCCAGCGTCGACCGATCGAGGGGCCCCCGTAATTCCAATCTCGCGGCCACGAAAGGTCAGGTCGTGCGGGCCTGCGCGCTTGGATTACGGCGCCCGGGACGCTCTACCTCAAACCCCTGGAGGGGAGGGTCGGGGCATCGCGATCCCGGACGCCGAGGGGAATATAGCAGAAAGGCCCCGATCCCGTGCAAGCTTTTTTCGCCCTCGCGCGCTCGCGAGCCCGCTCGCGCGTTCCCGGTGACTGCGCGATAATCGAACGCGACAGCCGTGACCGATTTCCTCAAAGGCGCGAGGCGTGCGAAGGCTGCGGGCGACCTGCAGGGCGCCGGAGATCTGCTGCTCCTGGCGGGAAGGCCGATCGAGGCCGTCAGCATGTTCATCGAGGGAAAGCTGTTCGGCCGCGCCGCCGAGACGCTCGAGGCCCAGGGAGATCTGCGGGGCGCGGCGGAGCTCTACGTGAAGGCCGAGGATCACCGGCGCGGGGCGATGATCTACGAGCGGCTCGGCGACTACCTGAAGGCGTCGATCCACTACGACGCGACGGGCGAGAGCTACCGCGCGGCCCAGCTCGCCGAGCGCGCCGGCGAGACGCTCGGTGCCGCGGAGCTCTACCAGAAGGTGGGGCATCTCGAGAAGGCGGCGCAGCTTTACCTCGACGGCGGTCTGCCTCTCAAGGCGGGGGAGATGTTCGAGGAGCTCTGGCTCACGCGTAACCGAGAGGAGCCGCGCCACCAGCTCCGGACGCTGCTCGCGCCGAGCGCATCGCCGAGTACGGTGCGCGGGCGTTCTGGAAGGCGGGCGCATTCGACAAGGCCGCCGACTTCTTCTCGCGCGCGGGCCATCACGAGCGCGCCGCCGATGCGTTCGAGAAAGCGGGCGAGCCGGAGCGCGCCGCGCGCTCCTACCGGAAGGCCGGAAAGCTCGCGAGCGCGATCGGAGTCCTCGAGCGCGCCGATCTCGGCTCGAGCGCCTACGAGCTCCTGGGCGATCTCTACCTCGAGCACGGCGATCCGCTCCTGGCAGGCGAGGCGTTCGAGAAGGCGGGCAAGCTCAAGCGCGCGGCGGAGGCTTACGAGAGCGGCAACGATTCGACGCGCGCCGCGAAGCTCTACGGCATCGTCGGGGAGAAGCGGCGCGCAGGCGATCTCTTCCATTCCTCCGGCGACATCCTGAGCGCGGCGAGGGCGTACGAGGAGGCGGGGCTCCTCGAGGCGTCGGGAGCGGCGTACGAGGAGGCGGGCGACGTGCCGAAGGCCGCGGACGTCGCGCGGCGCGTCTACGCGAGCCTCCAGGATGGGCGAGCGCCGGGCGGTCGCGCGCGGCTCCTGGCCGTGGGCAAGCGCGCCGGCGATCTCTCGGTCGCCGCCGGGCAGGGCGATCTGGCCGGCCGCATCTTCGAGGAGATCGGCCTCGCGCGCGATGCGTCCCTGGCCTACGAGCGCGCAGGCCTCACCGCGAAGGCCGCGGAGCAGAGCGTGAAGGTCGCGGACTACGAGCGTGCGCTCGCGCTCTTCCGGAAGGCCGGCATCCCCGTACCGCGCCAGGTTCAGGCGGGCTACCTCGAGATGACCGCGCAGTACGCGGACGCCGCTCGTGTTTACGAGGAGTGCGAGGAGCTCGAGCGCGCCGCCGCGCTCTACGAGCGCGAGGGGCTCCTGGGCGACGCGGCGCGCGTGCTCGAGGCGATGCAGGACCACCTGCGTGCGGCGGAGTGTTACGAGGCGGCGGGAGAGCCGCGCCGCGCGGGGCAGCTCTTCCAGAAGGCGGGGCTCTACGACAAGGCCGCGGACTGCCTCGAGCGCGCGGGCGATCTGGAGCGCGCCGCCTACGTCTACCTCCTGGCGGAGGACTTCCTCGCTGCGGCGGATGCGTTCCTCAAGGCCGGCAAGTCGGACGATGCGGTGGCGCTCTTGCAGAAGATCAAGCCGGGCCACGAGGACTACCTCGAGGGGTGCCTTCGCCTCGGGCAGATCTTCTTCGAGAAGGGGCTGTTCTCGCTCGCGCTCGACAAGTACCACAAGGGGCCTGTCGATCGCCTCGCCGACGAGACGCTCTTCCCTAGCTTCTACAACCTCGGCCTCACCTACGAGAACCTCGAACGGTACCGCGAGGCGCGCGAGTGCTACGAGAAGATCCTCTCGGTGGACTTCGCTACTGGACGCGATCGCGGCGCGAGGACGTTCGTGGTGAGGCGCGTCTGAAGTCGGACAGCACACCGCTGCCGGCGTCGGCCGTCGCGGCCGCTCCCGCGCCCGAGAGCTCGCGGTTCGAGGTGAAGGGGATGCTCGAGTCGGACGAGCTCGGTGTCTCCTACCGCGCGTGGGACACGGTGAAGGAGCGCCCGGTCACGCTCCGGCGCTTCACCGCGCCCCAGTCCGAACCGAGCAAGATCGAGCGGCTGCTGCGCGAGGCGACCTTCGCGATGAAGCTCCAGCACGCCAACATCCTGACCGTGTACGACGTCGGCGAGGAGGCCGGCGTGAAGTACGTCGCGACCGAGTACGCCGAGGGTCAAAACCTGCGAGCTCGCCTCGAAGCCGGCGAGCGCCTCGATCCCTACCGTGCCGCGGACGTGATCGCGCAGGTGGCCCTCGCCCTCGACCACGCGCACCGCCAGGGCGTCGTGCACAGGAACCTCCGGCCGGAGACGATCCTCATCCTCACCAACGGCGACGTCGCCAAGGTGCGCGACTTCGGGTTCGCGGATCGCCTCACCGACACCTTGAAGGCCTCGGGAGAGAAGCGCAACCCCCTGCTCTACATGGCGCCCGAGCAGATCCTCGGCAAGAAGATCGACGAGCGATCCGATGTCTACAGCCTCGGAACGATCCTGTTCGAGCTCCTCTTCGGCCACCCGCCGTTCACCGGAGAGGACATCATCTACCAGCACGTCTCGCGCCCCGTGACCTTCCCGCGCGATGCGGCGCGGATCCCCGACCGCCTGCGCCGCGTCGTCCTCCGCTCCCTCGAGAAGGATCCCGGCCGCCGCTTCCAGTCGGCGCGCGAGATCGCCGACGAGCTCCGGCGCACCGAGGTCGAGCCCGGCACGCTGATCGACGCGCGCTACGAGATCCAGGCGGAGATCGGCACCGGAGGCATGGGCAAGGTCTATCGCGCCCGCGACCGGGAGCTCGACGAGACGGTGGCGCTCAAGATCCTGAAGTCGGAGTACGGCGAGAGCTCCGATGCCCTCGGCCGGTTCCTGCGGGAGATCAAGCTTGCCCGCAAGATCTCCCACCCGAACGTGGTGAAGGTCTACGACATGGGCCGCTTCCGCGGGTCGCGCTTCATCTCCATGGAGCTCATCTCCGGACCGTCGCTCGATCAGTGGGTGCGGCAGCGCTCGCGGATCGACATCGACGCGGCGCTGCGGATCGTCAAGCCGATCCTCTCGGCGCTCCACGCGGCGCACGAGCTCGGCATCGTGCACCGCGACGTGAAGCCGCAGAACGTCCTCCTCCACCAGGGGACGATCCCGAAGATCGTCGATTTCGGGATCGCGCGCGGCATGAACAGCGAAGGGGTGACGCTGTCGGGCGAGGTGCTCGGATCGCCGAAGTACATGTCGCCGGAGCACATCGAGGAAGGCACCCTCGACCGGAGGGCGGACGTCTACGCGGTCGGCGTCCTGATGTACCTCCTCTTCTCGGGCCGGGAGCCCTTCACCGGAGAGAACCCGACCGCGATCCTCCTGAAGCACATCCACGAGCCGCCGAAGCGGCCGCGGGCGCTCAATCCCGAGGTGCCCGATTGGCTCGAGCGCGTGGTGATGCGCTGCCTGGAGAAGGACCCGGAGCGCCGCTACCAGTGGGCCTCGGAGGTCCTGCAAGATCTCGAGGCGCAGGGCTGAGGGCGGCGTGTATGCGCGGGCGGCGCTCGCGGGCGCCGCCGCGATCCTGTTTGCGGTCGTGTCGCTGCGGCCCTGGGAGGAAGCGCCGCGCGATCGCTTTCCGATCCAGTTCCTCAACTGGGACCTCCTCTGCGAGTTCTACCCGCACCTCGAGCACACCGCCCGGGTGATGCGTTCCGGCACGCTGCCCCTCTGGAACCCCGAGGAGCACTGCGGCTACCCGCACCTGGCGGGCGCCCAGACCGGCGTCCTCTATCCGCCCTACATCCTCTTCTGGCTCTGCCCCGGCGTCCCGGCGGCGCTCCTGATCCACGCGCTCCAGCTCGTCATCGCGGGCGCGGGGAGCGCCTTGCTCGCGCGCGAGCTCGGAGCCACGCGGGGCGCGGCCACCCTCGCGTACGTTGCCGGCGCCTTCTGCGCTCCGATGGCGCTCGGCGCGTTCATGATCTCGAGGGAGGCCACGATGTGCTGGGCGCCGCTCTGCCTCGTTGCGGTGGCGCGCCGGAGGCCGATCGCGCTCGCAGCGCTCTACGCGATGGCCATCCTGGGCGGCTACCTCCCCTACGCCGTCTTCGGCGCGCTCGCGATCGCGATCGCCGGAGCGGTGCTTGCGTGGCAGCGGCGCGAGGTCGCCGTCCTCGTCCGGGCGCTCGCCGGCATCGCCGGAGGGGTCGTGCTCGCGGCGGCCCTCGTGGTGCCGGTGCTCGAGCTCTGGACGCAGGTCGAACGCGGCCCCGATCTCCCCGAGGAGATGAAGTCGGGCGACGCCGTCCGCGCGCGGGAGCTCTCGCATCTCCTCTCGCCCGATCCGTCCGAGCGCGAATGGATGTTCCTCGGAACGCTGGCGCTGTGCGGCATCGTCCTCGGCGCCGCGACGCGAGCGGGAGCCCCGCTTGCGGTCGTGTGCGCGACGGCCCTCCTCTACGCGATGGGGAAGGGGAGCCCGATCTACGGGATCTTGGGCGCCATCCCCCCGTTCTCTTCCTTCCGGGGCGTGAGATCGTCGCTGCCGATGCTCGTTGCCGCGGCGCCCGCCCTCGCCGCGCTCGGCGCCGACCGGCTCACGTCGCTGGCGGCGAGGCGTCCCGGGCGGGCCGCCGCCGGGTTGCTTCTCGGCGCCGCCGTCGCCGCGGCCGTTGCGGCCGCTGGAGCGCGTGCTGGCCCCCTCGCTGCGATCGAGCTCGGGGCGATCGGCGTGGCGCTTCTCGCTTCGGGCGGCCGCGCGGTGGCCGCGACCGTCGTACTCGTCACGTTCTTGCGTCTGCTCCTCGACACCGCGTCGCTCCCATCGTACGTGACCAGCTTCCGTGCACTCCTCGAGCCGGCGCCGGCCGCACGGGCGGCGCTCGCGTCGATCTACCCTGCGCGGGTGGCGGTCAACATCGGCCGCGCTCGGGCGGAGCTTCCTGGGAGCATCCTCCTGTCCATGGCCGGTGGAGGCGTGCCGATCGCGCGTGCCGGCGGCCATCCACGAAGCCTGCCCCTCTCGCGCATCGAGCGGCTC
>JAXLQT010000027.1:0-80646 GCA_046331505.1 Acidobacteriota bacterium | reverse complement strand
CCACGGCGTCGTCTTCCCGCGGAAGAGCCACGCTCCGCCGCTCCCCGCGAGGAGGAGGTGCTCGCCGACCCTCTGGAGCTGGCCGCCGGCAAACGGCGCGGGCACGAGGGCAGGGCGCGTGCCGGACGAGTGGTAGGTGCCGCGCCCGCCCACGATCCACGTGGAGGTCGGCAGCAGCGTGGCGGATCTCGCGACGTCGTTCCCGGCGAGCGCGACCTTGCTGAACGCGGCGCCCCGCTTCTCGGAGAGCCCCTGGGCGGTGACGATGAGCATCTTGCCGAACGCGGCGTCGATCTGCAGGATGCGCTCGTCCGGTCCCGGAAGCCGGGTCCACGCGCCGCCGCGCCTCTGGTAGAGACCCTTCTCCGTTGCGGCGAACACGAGGTCGCCGTCGACGGCGAGGCCGGTCACCGGCGGGATGGTGATCGACTCGGCATCGAACGATCGCCCGCCGTCCGTGGTCCGGTAGATCCCCGAGAGCACGCCGGCATCCCGCACCGCCACGAGCATCGCGTCGCGGCATGCGGCGATCCCCGCGATGCGGACGTTGACGAGCCCCTGGTTCGACGGCGAGAAGGTCGCCCCGCCGTCGCGCGAGACGAACACCCCGGCGCCCTCCGTCCCGAGCAGGATCGTGCCGGGGCGATCGGGATCGACCAGGATCGTCAGGACGGAGAGGTCGGGCGTGGATGCACGCTGCCAGCTCGCGCCGTCGTTGGTGGAGAGGTAGAGGCCCGACGTCGTGCCCGCGAGGAGCCTGCCGGACGGCTCGATCGCAAGGCACGGGACGCGCCTGTCGGCAAGACCGTTCTTCATGACCTGCCAGTGCTCTCCCCGATCGCGCGAGCGGTAGACCCATCCGCAGGTCGAGGCCCAGAGCTCGGTCGGATGCCCCGCGACTCCGTGGATGCTGAAGACGTCCGAATCGAGGGCCATGCCCTCGAACACCCCTCGCCACGTACGCCCCGAGTCGTCGCTCCTGTAGGCGCGGCGCCAGGTGCCGGCGAGGACCGTCTCGGGGTGAAGGGGATCGACGTGGATGCTCGAGACGTTGCGGATGTCGGCGATGGCAGCGGATGCGAGGCGCCAGCTCTCGCCGTCGTCCTCGGATCGGTAGACGCCGGACGGCAGAGCCGCGAAGGCGATCAGTGACAGCTCCGGGCGCGTGCGCGATGGCGTAGACGGGCTCTCGGGAAGACCGTGGTCGCGCGGGGTGAACGTGTGCCCGCCGTCGGTCGAGATCGCCACGCCGCCCCGCCCCACATCCCCTGGAGCGTCGCCCATAGGCGATCGCTTCGGAACGCGAGGCTCGTCACGACGTAGCCGGCCAGCGGCGCCCCGGATCCCGCGTCCTCCCAGCGTCGCCCAGCGTCGCGCGAGACGTAGATCTGCCCTGCGGCGGTCCCGGCGAAGAGCCGATCGGGATCTCGCGGATCGCGGGCGAGGCTCCGGACGTCGCCGCCGAAGAGGGGAGCCGCGGACCAGCCGGATGCGTGGGCGAGGCACGTGGCGACGAGCATCGCCGCGATGCCCGCGAGACGTCGCGTCATCGTCCCAACAGGGTACCGATCGCGCGTGAGGATGCAAGCGTCGGAGCGCCTGTAGTTTCGCGAGCGGAACCTCTCGCGCGTGCCCGCCAGGGCAGAAGCCCCACCTCGAGTAGCTTTCTCGCGATCTCGTAGATGTCGCCGAATCGACTCGGTCCATGCGCCGCGAGGCCTCTCCCTCCGCGACCAGTGTCCTCTGCACGCCGCGGTCCTTGATGCTCCGGACGCCCTCGAGCGCCGTGCGGGTCCAGCGCACCCGGTACTTCCTCATTCAGAGGCCCAGCTCTGCTCTCACCTCAGCCGTCGTGAGTACCTTCCGTTTCCGGATGTCCTCCAGACCATTCGGCATGGGACCGTTGCTCGTCGCGCGATGGGCTGCTTGGGCGTCCGACCAGAGTTGCCTTGTCATTCATCGACGTCGACGGTGCGCGGATCGCTCTCCGCGAGTGCTCGGCCACGACGTCACCAAAGCGATGACCCGCGAACCCGCGGGGGACAGCCCCCGCCTACAGGCGGAAGCGCGCCGAGGCGGCCCAGACCTGCTCGTCCGAAGAGAACGTGCCACGCGTGGGCGGCGCGCCGGGCTCCGCGACCGTGACGTCCTTGCTGAAGCGGATCGAGTAGCCCACGTCGAACGTCGTGTTGTTGACGTGGTAGCTGAAGCCGGCTCCGGTCACGAAGGCGTCCCCGGAAGGGAACCCGGGATCGAATCGATCCTCGGGTACGGGCGAGGGGTCGTAGGCGACGCCTCCGTGGACGGTGAAGCCGCCGCCGAGCTTCGCTTCGAGCGCGGCCCGCGCCCCGACCGTGTCGTCCCATCCCGATCCGGAGATCCGCGTCCCGCGCGCAAACGGATCGGCCGAGTACGAGGTCTTCTCCTCGAAGCCCGACCAGCGGCGGCACGTGAGATCGAGCTCCCAGACGAGCGCGCCGCGCCCCATCCAGAAGCCTGCGTCGAGCTCGAGGGGCAGATGCAGGTGCTGCGACGTGGAGGAGCTCGCGAAGGTGCTCGCGAGGTAGGCGCGAAGCACCGGATCGTCGGGGGGCGAGAAGGCGCGGTAACTGGTACGGCCGCTCCCGGCGAGATCCACCGGGCTCCGGATCACGGCGCCGACGCCCCAGTGCTCCCAGGTCCCCTGCACGCCGGCGTCGAATCCCAGCCCGTCGACCGTGGCCTTCGCTTCGCGGCCGATCTCGACGACGAGCGGTCCCCCGGATCCTGGCGCATCGATCAGGGCGTTGTCCCCGTTCTCGAGGGTCCCGCGAACGTAGGCGGGACCGCCGCCGAAGCTCCAGTGATCGCCGGCGGATGCGGCGATGACGGCGTGGAGCATCTTGAGGTCGACGTGCTCGAGGCGGCTCTCGAACCGGTGCGGGAAGAGCGCGTTGTTCCAGTCCGTGACGTGGCGCCACGGGCTGTCGAGGGCGACGCCGATGACGAGCGGGCCGGAGAGCTCCCACGTCGCGTAGAACGCCGGCTCGAGCCCGATCGTGTGGTCCGCCTGGAACGAGCCCGACGTGCTCTCGTAGCGGTCGACGGAAAGCCCGAAGTCCGCGCCGAGCTGGAGCTGGAACGCCTTCGATCTCGCGATGCCCGCCGGGTTCACGCTGACCGCGGTCGGATCGTCGGCGCGCGCGGTCAGAGCGCCCACCTCGGACGTGCCGCGTCCACCGTGCTGGTCGTTTCCGAAGCCCTGGGCCAGGGCGCTGATTCCCGCGAGGACCGCGAGACCGGATGCGATGAGCGTGCGTCGCATCGATGCTCCTTCGACGTCTGATTCCGACGACGCCCGATCCTCGCACAGCGGTTACGCCGCGTTGACAACGATGACGCCCTTTTACGTTTCCGGGAGGGACCTTTACACGCCGCGCTCCCTACACTCTCGGCCGAAAGGCTGGACCATGAATTCACGGGACCGCGCTTCACGCCACCGAGGGTGCTCCCTCGCCCGCACGGGTGACCGTGCTCTCCTCGCCATCGCCGCCGTCGCCTGCGCCTCGGGAGCGGCCGTGGCCGCGCCGCGCATTCTCGTGAGCGGGTACGACAGCGACGACGCGACGATCTTCGGCCACCCGGGAGGGGCGTTCCTCGGGAAGCTCGGGGCGGGAGGATCTCTGAACGGCGTGCAGGCGATCCGCGTGGGCCCCGAAGGGCTCCTCTACGTCGCCAACGAGGAGGGTGACGACGTCGTGCGCTACGACCGCACGACCGGCGCTTTCGTCGACGTGTTCGTGCAGCCCGGAGCCGGCGGGCTCGACGGGACGACGGGGCTCACGTGGGGGCCGGACGGCGACCTCTACGTCCCGAGCTTCAACACGGACTCGATCCTGCACTTCGACGGCACGACGGGCGCGCCGGTCGGGACCTTCGTCGCGGCGGGCAGCGGCGGGCTCGACGGCCCGGACGCCGGCACGATCTTCGGACCCGGCGGCGATCTGTACGTGCCGAGCTACTGGAACGGCCGCGTGCTCCGGTACGACGGGGCCACCGGCGCCGCGCTCGGCGTCTTCATCACGGGGATCGCCCGGCCGCGCGATCTCGAGTTCCGGCCCGGCGGGCTCCTCTACGTCTCGAGCGACACCGGCAGCCGCGTCAACGAGTACGACGCCGCGACGGGCGCGTTCCTGCGCGCCTTCGTCGCTCCGGGATCCGGCGGGCTCAGCGGCGCCTACTCCATCGAGTTCGACGACGCCGGATCGCTCTACGTCGTCTCCCTGCGCACGAACCAGGTGCTCCAGTACCGCGACACGGACGGCTCTTTCATCGGCGTCTTCGCCGACGGGGCGGCAAGCGGCATCGTCTCGCCCGTGTACGCCACGCTGCTCCGAGAGGACAGCTACGTCGCCGGCATGGGCGCCGGTCCCGCGAACGAGAACCGCGTGCGCATCCACGACCATACGGGGAGCCTCGGCCCCGACTTCCTCGCCTATGCCGCCGGCGCCTGGGGCGTCAACGTCGCGGGCGGGAACGTGAGCGGCACGCCGGCGGGCCAGGTGCTGACCGCTCCCGGTCCAGGGATCGTCTTCGGTCCCCAGGTCCGCGGCTTCCTCGCGGACGGCACCGGCATGGGCAAGATCAACTACTACGCCTACGGGACGCTCAAGTACGGCGCCAACGTCACGGCCGCCAACCTCGACGCCGACCGTTACGACGAGATCGTCACGGGACCAGGCCCCGGATCGGTCTTCGGCCCCCACGTCCGTGGCTGGAGCTTCGACGGAAACGCGATCGCCTCCATGGCGAAGGTCAGCTACTACGCCTACCAGACCCTGCGCTACGGGGTCATCGTCGCGGGAGGGGACGTGGATGCGGACCTCTTCGCCGAGATCCTCACCGGTCCAGGGCCCGGCCAGGTGTTCGGACCGCAGGTGCGCGGCTGGAACGTCGACGGCGCCGCGGTGACCGGCATCGCGAAGATCAACTTCAACGCCTTCGCAACGACGTCCTACGGCGTCAACGTTGCGAGCGCCGGAGTGGATCGCGACGCCTACGACGAGATCGCCTGCGCTCCGGGACCGGGGACCGGCGCGGGCTTCGCGGCCCGCTTCCTCGCCTTCGACTTCGACGGCGCCGCTGTGATCGCTTCGCCTGGCTTCGACGTGACGCTGCCCGGCAATGCGCAGTACGGCGGGCGCGTCGCTCTGGGCGACGTCGACGGCGACCGCATCGCGGACCTCGTCGCCGGCGGCGGGCCGGATCCCGCGGCCGGCTCGACGATCCGGTCCTTCTCCTACTGGAAGCAGTCGATGACGCCCCTCCTGGCGTTCGATCCCTTCGCGAGCTCCGTCTACGGGGTCAACGTCGGCACGAGCGCCCTCGGACAGTGACGGCGGGCCGCGTGCCCGCTACCGGGAGATCGCGCTGGCGAGATCCCTGGCCAGCAGGCACAGGCCCGCTGCGTCGGGATGGCAGAAGTCGTTGAAGGCGTGCCGGCTCGCGGGCAGCCGTCCCGAGAGGAGATCGTCGTCGACGAAGGGGACGCGCTCCTCGAGCGCCACGCTCGCCATCGCCGCGCGGTAGACGGAGAGCGGCGCGACGAGCGGCTGGTGCTCCGTGCCGGTGCTGTGCTCCTGGCTCGACGTCGGCGCGACGAAGATGAGGCGGGCGCCCGACGCGCGCGCGAGCGCGGCGATGGCGCGGAGGTTCTGGCGGTAACGCTCGAGCGGCACGCGCGGTCCGACGCGGCGCGCCGCCACGGCGCGGCGTAGCTTCAGCCCGACGATCGCGGCCCGCAGGCGCTGGTAGGCGCGGCTCGCCGCGAGGACGCGCTGCGTCGATCGGACCGCGTTCGCACGCAGGAGATCGGTATCGGCGTAGACCGTCGGGCCGTCGTCGTTGATGCCGTAGCAGGCGATGACGACGTCGGGCCTCCATCGCGGGATCTCCCGCGCGAGGAGCAGGCGCCCCTGCTCGGAGCTGTAGCCGTTGACGCCGGCGTTGATGACGGTTGCTCCGCCGGTCGCCGCACTCTCGCGCAGCAGCTCCTCGAGACGCACAGGGTAGGTCTCGGCATCGTCGACGCCGAAGCCCGCGGTAACCGAGTCGCCGGCGCACAGCACGATCGGCCTTCCCGGGCTCGCGGGGATCGGCGCGCCGCGGCGTCCCTGCGCGTTGATGTGGCACGTCCACTCGTGGCGGCGCTTCGGCGACGATCCGCGGCGGCGCACCGTGGTGCCGGGCCTCCATCTCCAGAGGAGGTCGGCGTCGGGCTCGAACCAGTCCGTCTCGACGTCCCGGAGGTGGCCGCCGGCGATCTCGCCGCCGGCGGCCGCGGGACCCACCGGTCCGGCGAGGCGCGAGACCCCTTCGAGCAGACCGGCGAGAAGCAGCGTCGAGGCGACGGCGAGCGCGACGTTCTTCGCGGTGCTGGTCCGCATCGGCCGGGCGCGGACGCTATCATTTCCGGGCCGACCGGTTTCTCGCGAGTCGGGCCGCTCCGTCCGTCGGCGGCCGGCGCGGGAGCGCCGCGCGGCAACGGCGCCTCGGACGAGCCCCGCGTGTCAACAGAAGCCGCTCCTTCGCCTCTCGTGACGGCGGAGCCGGAAGCGCCTGCGATCCCGCAGCGCTTCGGCCCGCGCCAGACCTTTGCCGCGCTGCGCCACCGCAACTACCGGCTCTGGTTCGCGGGCCAGCTCACGTCGCTCCTCGGCACGTGGATGCAGAGCACGGCCCAGGGGTTCCTCGTCTACGAGCTGACCCACTCTCCCGCCTACCTCGGGTACGTGGGCTTCGCGACGGGCCTCCCGTCCTGGCTCTTCATGCTCTGGGGAGGCGTCGTCGCCGATCGGATCCCGCGCCGGCGCCTTCTCCTCGCGACGCAGGTCGCGATGATGGCGCTCGCGATCGTCCTCGCGACGTTGACCTACCTCCACTGGGTCGCGCCCTGGCACATCGTCCTCCTCGCGTTCCTGCTCGGCATCGCCAACGCCTTCGACGCGCCCGCCCGCCAGGCGTTCGTGCTCGAGATGGTCGACCGCGAGGACCTCACCAACGCCATCGCCCTCAACTCGACGATGTTCAACACCGCGACGGCCATGGGTCCCGCCGTCGCGGGCCTCGTCTACGCGGTACGCGGACCCGGGTTCTGCTTCGCCGTCAACGCGGCGTCGTTCCTCGCCGTCATCGGCGCCCTGCTCATGATGCGCATGCCGGACGCGCGGCCGCGCGTCGAGACCTCGGCGCTGCAGGCGCTTCGCGAGGGGCTCGCCTACGTGCTCGGCAGCGCGCCCATCCGGACGCTGATGACGACCATGGTGATCACGAGCCTCTTCGGCCTGTCCTACGCCACGCTCGTTCCCGCGTGGGCCGTGAAGGTGCTCGGCGGCGACGCTTCGACCAACGGGTTCCTCCAGGCCGCGCGCGGCTTCGGCGCGCTCTCCGCCGCGCTCATGATCGCGTCGCTGGGCAACGTCCGACGCAAGGGACGCCTCCTCACGATCGGGACGATCCTCTACCCGTCGCTCCTCATCGTGTTCTCCGGCGTCCGTGCGACCTGGCTCGCGCTCGCGATCCTCTTCGCCGTCGGCTGGGGGCAGATGGCGATGTTCAACATGGCCAACGCGCTGGTGCAGGGCCTCGTGCCCGACGCCCTGCGCGGCCGGGTCATGGGCATCTACACGTTCACGTTCTTCGGCTTCATGCCGCTCGGCGCCATCCTCGCGGGCCAGGTGGCCGAGCGCTGGGGCGAGGTCGTCACGGTCGCTGCGGGAAGCTCCCTCGCGCTCCTCTACGCGCTCTACGCCTGCATCTTCGTCCCGCGCGTCCGCCGCCTGTAGCCAGCGGCTCTACGGGGTCAGGTACACACGTCGCCGGGCACTGGGCCGGATGATCCTCTCGTCGGCGAACCGCCACGTTCCTCTGGCGAAGCTCTCGACCTTCAAGCCGAGCGATCGATCGTGGAGAACCCTGCGCATGTCGAGAGTATGAGGTCTGCCGGATCGCGCAAGCGATGTGTACCCATCGGGCTCGCAGTGGACCGATCCGGTCGACGCTGTTCGGCGGAGCTTTGAGAAACACTGGAGCACGGAACTACAATCGACCCCGACGGCCACGTGCGGCTGCAGCCTCGGCGTATGAACAACTGGTCCTCGCGTGTCCTCGAGATCTTCGAGCGCGTCATCGCCGTCGCGCGCGATCGCCGCGACGCGCTGCTCGACGCGGAGTGCGGCGAGGACCGGACGCTGCGGCAGGAGGTGGAGTCGCTCGTGGACGCTCACGAACAGGCCGGGGCGTTCCTGGAGCCTCCCCGAGCGCCCCGACGCGTCGCCTGGCGCCAACCCTCCCGGGCTCGCGATCCTGAGGGACCAGTACACAGTGACGGCGCTCCTGGCGGTGGGCGGCATGGGCACCGTCCATGCCGTTTCGCCACAAGCTCCTCGGCCAGGAGCGCGTCGAAGACGATCCGCCCGGAGCTCGCGCGGGCGCCGGCGCTACGCGAGCGCTTCCTGCGCGAGGCTCAGCTCGCGACCCGCGTCGACCACCCGAACGTCGCGCGCGTGTACGACTTCGGTATCGAGGCGGGCACTCCGTATCTCGTGATGGAGCGGGTGGGCGGCCACACGGTCGGGGCGCTACTCGAGCACTACGACTCGCTTCCGGTGAGGCTCGCGGTCGAGGTGGTCGTGCAGACGCTCCGCGCCCTGGAGCGGATCCACACGGAGAACATCGTCCATCGCGACATTGCTTCCGACAACGTCATGGTGTCGGCGGGCGGAGACGGACGCCCGATCGTCAAGCTGATCGACTTCGGCATCGCGCGCTCCCTCGACATGCGGCAGCGCCTCACCGTCTCCGGCCTGTTCCTCGGGAAGGTCATGTACGCCGCCCCGGAGCTCTTCGGCGTGGGCGGCCTCGAGGCCGCGGAGCCGCGCAGCGATCTCTATTCCGTCGGGGTGCTCGCCTACCAGATGATGACCGGGCGCTCTCCGATCTCGGGAGCGGACTTCCGCTCGATCATCAGCGGCCATCTGAACCGCCCTCCGGCGCCGTTCGAGGAGACCGATCCCACCGGACGGATCCCGGGAGAGGTCCGCGCGGTCGTTCTGCGCGCCCTCGAGAAGCGCGTCGAGGATCGCTTCCCGGATGCGCGCTCGTTTCGCGAGGCCCTTGCCGCGGCGAGCCCCGGCGAGCTGGCGCGCGGGTGGAGCGTGATCCTCGAGGACCTTCCGGCGGCGCCTGCGCCGTGCGAGGAGGTGGCCATCACGCACGTCCCCGCACCATCGCTTGCGCGCGAGACCGCGGTCCCCCGCGTCCGGACCCGGCGTGCGTGGTGGGCAGCCGCGATGGGGTTGATCGCCGTCGCAGGTCTGATCCTCGTCGTGCGCTCCTCGGCATCAGGGTCGGAAACATGGAACGTCCCGCCGCACGCGCGGGTGGCCCGGGCGGTGGTGCCGCCTCTCGCTGCGCTCGAACCCGCGCTCGGGACGCTAGCACTGGACGTCCACCCCTGGGCACGCATCGAGCGGCTGAGCGGGCCGCGCGGCGCGATCCCCTCGTCCTGGACCGTCACGCCTTGCCGGCTCTCGCTACCCCCGGGGCGGTACCACGTCGTGCTCGGCAATCCGTCGTTCGACAAGCCCATCGAGGTCGATGCCGAGCTGCAGCCGGGTACGGAGCTGCGCGTCGTCAGGAGCTTCGACGGCTTCGACGTGGAGGAGCTCGTGCGCGCCGCGGGCGGATCGTGATGCGCAGGCTCGTTCCGGTCTTCTCCCTCCTCGTGGGGCAGATGGGCGCCGCCGTCGCTCTCGCGGACGCGTGGGACGACTACCGCGCCGGCGTCGAGGCGCTGACGCGGGGGGACTGTGCGCGTGCCGCGACGCTGCTCGCCGCGGCGGCCGAGAAGGAGCCACGCGAGGACGCGCGGCGGAACGTCTACGGCATGCACTTCGAGTCCTACTTCCCGCACCTGCGGCGCGCGGAAGCTCTCGCGTGCGACGGCCACGGCGATCTCGCGTTCGACGAGATCGCGATCTCGTCCGAGCAGGGCGCTGCGCCAGCGGCGGACGTCGCGGCCGTGCGGGCGCGCCTGGCCTCGGCCGATCGTGGAGCGAGCGAGCTCGTCTGGCGCGCCCGGGCGGCGTTTGCGAAGGGCGACGCGGCATGGGCGCTGGGGCTACTGAAGGAAGCGCTCGCGCGTGCCCCCGAGCAGCGCGGCGCGATCGCGCTCCGGGCCGAGGTCGAGGAGGTGCTTCGCAAGGAGCGCCTCCTCGTGGCCGCGCGCGCGCTGTTCGATCGGAAGGACTACGTGGGTGCCCGGGCGAAGGCGCTCGAGGCCACGGGCATCGGTGGAGCAAGCGACATCGTCAAGGCGTGCGACGAGATCGCCGCCGCGGCCGCTCTGGCCCCTCCCGAGCCCTCGCTCCCCCCCATCACTCCGGCCCCCGCGGCCGCCGGCGCCGATGGCGCGCGCGTCGACCGCCTGGTTTCCGAGCTCCGCGCACGAGGCCAGCGCGGCGACTACGACGGCGTGCTAGAGATCGGCGCTCAGGTGCTCCAGCTCGACCCGGCTCGCAAGGAGGTGCTCGCCGAGCTGCAGTCGATCTCCCGGGCCCAGTCGGTCTCCGCGGAGCGGCTTCGGAAAGCCTTCGGCGACGGGATCCGGGCATTCCATTCCGGCGCCTACGACGAGGCGCTCATGCACCTTGCCCTCGCGCAGCCGGCGTTCGCGGGATCGCCGTCGTACCACCTCTACGTCGGCGCGACGTACTACGCGAAGTACCTCCTGGGCGGGCGTACCGACGATTACCTCGAGCAGAGCGCGGTCGCGTCGTTCTCGAAGACGAAGCGGCTCGCGCCGGACCTCGCGCCGAACGAGCGGGAGCTCTCGCCGCCGATCGTCAGAGCCTTCTTCGAAGCGCCCTGATCGCGGAGTAGGATCCGTATCCGGCGATCGCCGGACGATCTCGATCCGGGAGGAAGGGAGCACGAATGAGGCAGAGAGCGGTCGGTGGGGTGGTCCTCCTCGCACTCTCGGCGGCCCGTGCGTGGGCGCAGGCCAACGACGAGGTCGATCGCAGCATCCAGTTCAACTTCTCGCTGCCGGGCGCCCGGAGCATGGCGATGGGCGGCGCGTTCCTCGGCGCGTCCGACGATGCCACCGCCGCCTACACCAATCCCGCGGGCCTGACGGTCTTGCGAGAGCCCGAGGTGTCTCTCGAGGGGCGCGGCACGCGATGGTCGACCGACTTCGTCGTCGGCGGCCACGATCCCGGTCCCCCCACTGGGCTCGGCGACGACACTCACGCGGGGCTCGTCTACGCGCCGTTTCGCGACACGTCCGCGAGCGCCTCGTTCCTCTCGTATGCCCATCCGCACGGGCGATGGTCGTTCGCGCTCTACCGCCACCAGCTCGCCGACTTCCAGACGCACGACGTCGGCGGCGGCGACTTCGTCACCGTCCCCGGCGGCCGATTCCTTGCCCAGTTCCGGTACCGGCACGTCGTGCTCGCCACACTCGACCTCGACATCGTGAGCTACGGCGTGGCAGCGTACTTCGCTTCATCGGCCTCGTTCGGCTTCGGCGCCGGAGTCTCCTACGCGCGCGGCCGTCTCGCAGGAAGCACCGGGCATTGTCACGTCGGAGGATCGTTCGGCTCCGGAACCCTCCGCATTTGACTCCGAGCACCTCGCTGCCACGACCACACAGCGCGTCGACGATGACGCCGTGAGCGCGAGCTTCGACGTCCTGGAAGCCGATCTCGTGGCTCGGCGTCGGCGGCGTCTACAGGCAAGGCCCCCGCTTCGACCTGAGCTGCGCGGCGGCGATTCGAGGACCGTTCTTGACCGGCCGCTGCCCGGCGATTGCTTCACGACGTCGCGTACCAGGGCACGTTCCGGCTCCCCGAGATCTACGGCATCGGGTTCGTCGTGCGCCCGCCGCACGCCCAGTCAACGCCGCCGCGCTCGACGTCAATCACGTGCGCTTCTCGCTCATCATGGACGGCTTCGTCAACGTCATTCGCGGGTATCGCCAACGACGACCACTTCGCGACCGCCACTCCCGGCTACAGCATCGCCGACGTCAACGAGGTGCGTGCGGGCGCGAGGTACCTGTTCCCCGATCTCCGGGTGGCCGCTCGCCTGTCCGCGTGCTGGGGCGTGGCGCACGTCCCGATCATCGCCTCCATCGCTGGCACCACTTCGTGAACACCGAAGTACCGGTTCAAGGGCGGCTCCGACGACACGCACTACACGGCCGGCCGCGGGAATCGTCGCCGCCCACCGGCAGATCGATCTCGCCGTCGACGTCGATGTGCCGACTCGCTGTCCGCTGAGCAGTGCTGTTCTTCTGAGGCCCCCGTCGCGAGCATCCACATGAACCGGCGGACAAGCCCCCGCCTACGGCCATCCGTCTCGGTACGAGCCGGCACGACGACGCGGAGGGCGGCGGTCTGCTCCGTCCGTCTCACCCAGGACGTGGTGCGGTAGACTGCCTGCACATGGCCGAGGGAGCCACGAAAGGACGGTGCTGGCTGCTGCTCGCGTGGCGCGACGGGCAGGCGGGTGCGCTCGACGAGCTCATGAACCGCGTCCACCCCGAGCTCGTCGCGATCAGCACGTCAGCTCCGCGGAATACAACCGGACGCTCGACCCGCGGCGCTGGTAGACGAGGTATACCTGCGGCTCTCGGCAGGGTGACGACCGACTTCGCCGATCGCGCCGCTTCTTCGCCATCGCCAGCCGCCTGTGCCGCCAGGTGCTCGTCGATCAGGCGCGCGCGCGGTACGCCCAGAAGCGAACGGCGGCGATGCTACCGTTCGGATCGATCGCGGCGGCGCCCGCTTCGAGGAGATGCTCGCGCTCGACGAGGCAATGACTCGCCTCGGCGAGCGTGCCCCGCAGCAGGCGAGGTGTTAGAGCGCGGTTCTTCGGCGGGCTCACGATCGCCGGGGTTGCGGAGCACCTTGGCGTCGGCACGGCGACCGTCGAGCGGGCGCAAGGCCTTCGCGCGCGCCTGGCTCTGCCGCGAGCTCTCCGGAGTCCCTAGAAGCTCGTTGAAAAACTCTGACCGGACACGCGTGTCCGGCACGGTGGACGTGTCGTAGGGCGGGGCTTGTCCCCGCCGGTTTGGGAGAATGCTCGCGTTCCGTGCCGGCAGATGTGTCGTAGGGCGGGGGCTCGTCCCCGCCGGTTCGTGCCGGAACGGTCGCGTCCCGTGCCGGCGGATGTCGTAGGGCGGGGGCTTGTCCCCGCCGGTTCGATGCCGGAGCAGCTTAGCGCCCCGCCTCGGCGGATGTGTCGTAGGGCAGGGGCTCGTCCCCGCCGGTTCGTGCCGGAACGCTCGCGTCCCGTGCCGGCGGATGTCGTAGGGCGGGGCTTGTCCCCGCCGGTTGATGCCGGAATGCTCGCGTCCGCCTCGGCGGATGCGTCGTAGGGCAGGGGCTCGTCCCCGCCGGTTCGTGCCGGGATGCTCGCGTCCCGCGCCGGCAGATGTGTAGAGGCGGGGGCTTGTCCCGCGGCGGTTCGTGCCGGGATGCTCGCGTCCCGCGCCGGCGATGTCGTAGGGCGGGGCGCTCCGGTTTCGTGTCGGAACGCTCGCGTCCCGTGCCGACGGATGTGTCGTGGGGGCGGGGCTTGTCCCCCGCCGGTTCGTGCCGGAACGCTCGCGTCCCGCGCCGGCGGATGTCGTAGGGCGGGGGCTTGTCCGCCGCCGGTCAGGTGTGTGCCGCTCTACGGAGCCGGCACATCACGTTCTCGGAACGTCCCCTGGTGGCAACGATCCCTCCTCGACCGCCATGGGAAGAAGAAGCATGCGCATGAGCTCGGCGCGGTCGCGCGCGCCGGTCTTCGAGAGCACGTGCTTCATCTGGCTGCGCCGGGTCTCGACGCTCCGGCCCCCGGCCCGCGCGCTCCCCGCGAGCGACTCGCCCTTCGCCACGTCGGCGATGAGCCCCGACTCGGCGTTCGTGACGCCCCAGAGATCGCGCAGCACGCCGCGCGAGAGGGACAGTCCAAGCGTGCCGTCGTCGACGAACATGATCGTGAGCGGCCTTCCATCACCGCCGCCCTGCCTGCAGCTCCTCGTGAGGCAACGAACCGCCGAGCCACTGCGGTCGGTGACCGTCACTGCGCCGCCCGATCCGTCGCGGACCGCCGCTCGCAGGCGCCCCGTCTCGCTTGCGGTGCCCGCAGCGATCGCTCCGCCCTCGAGCCGGAGCCTTCCTTCCTCGAAGAGGCGGCGAGCCGCGGCGTTCCGGTAGAGCACGCGGCCGCTCGAGGTGAGCACGAGAAGCCCGATCGCGAGAAGGTCCGGCACGCCTCCGAGCACCTTGCCGACCACTTCGTCGGCGCTGCGCGCTCGCATCGCCGCCAGCGAATCACCGAGCGCTCTCGTGAGGTCGAAGAGTGGCGCGCGTGACCCGGCAGGCCGGGCCGAGATGCACAGCGACGTCCCGTCGCGCACGGAGTGCAGGACGTGGACGCGATCGGACCGGCGAACGAGCGTCTCGATCGCTCCGGCGGGGCGTTCGGAGAACCCGACGAGGAACGGGTGACACTCGTGCTTGCACGCTCCGCACGACGCTCCGCCCGCGCTCGCGACCTCGGTGACCAGTCCGGATTCCGCGTCCGCGACGCAGACCGACGCTTCCTTCACCGTCGACACCTTCGACGCCGCGGCGAGCAGCCGAGGCCAGCGACACGTGTGGTCGGCTTCGCGGATGCGCGACAGCAACTTTGGCCAGTCTTGTCGACCTTTGTCTTCTTGCATCGATTGCATCGAGCCCCACTATCAAATGCGAGAAGCGCCGGAGATCTCCATCACCTGATCGGGTGACCCCGATGGGGGCACCGGCGCTATGGCGCGGGTGCGTGTCGCCCAACCGCGGCCGCCCTGGCTCTAGCTAGAGCGCGGGGACCGGATTCCGCCTGCGGTCGCGGGTCAACGAGAGCAGATCCGGAAGCGCCATTGCGCCGTCGGTGAAACGCACGTCGACGACGTGGGGCGCCGGCCCCATGGGGACGTCGAACCTGAGCGACTCTCCAGGGTGTGCCACGCGAGTCGCGAGGACACGCCCGTCGAGCGCGATGTCGACGAGCGCCTCGTTCCTGGCAACGGCGCCGAACGTCACCGCGAATCCATCCGCGTTGCCGCTCGGGATCTCCATGCGCGCGGCCGTCTTCGAGATCGAGAACTCGTCGCCGCCGAATGATTCTCGCGGCGCCTCGTCTACGTCGGGCGATCGACCCTCGCCGCGCGCGAGCCTCGCCTGCGCGAGACCCAGCGCGAGCCGGTTGCGCCACGACGGATCCACGCGGGAGAGAGCACTGGCCGCCGCTGCCCAGTCCTTTGCGTCCATGCGGCGATTGGCCTCGACGACGTTGTATCTGGCCCAGGCCTCGCCATACAGGTTCTCGGCTCGACGGGCGAGCATCGCCGCCCGTGCGCCGTCGCCGGCTTCCAGCGCGACGAGGGCGCCCGCCGGGAGGTCCCCGTCGTTGACCAGACCGTCGATGCGGTCCAGCGTGGCCCCGTCGATCGGGCACGCATTGAGCGGGAGGAAGTCGAGCGCCCATGCGCGCCAGAGCGCAAGGCTGTGCGCCGCGGGTGCCGACGCGGGGCCGGGCGGGCAAGCGCCCAGAGCACGCACGAGGACGTCGGCGTATCGCCCGTCCGCGGGAGCCATCGAGATGGCCTCCATGAGCAGTGACCTCGAGCCGGCAGTGTCGCCGGCCCCTCGGTGCGCCATTGCCGATGCGAGCAGGCCGGCGAGTTGCTGGTCGAGGGCCTGCCGCCAGCGATCCCGCGTCCAGGCGACGTGCGCGACGTCGCCGCGCCGCGCGAGCGTCCGCTCGAGCCGCCGCCAGGCATCCGGGTGCGCCGGCATCGTGGCGACGACGTCCTCGAACGAGGCCGCGACGGCGACCCACGTGTCGATGAGAGGGTCGATCTCCGTGAGGTCGCTCGCGAAGAGAGATCTGATGAGCTCCGCGGCGTCACGACGCTGCTGTACGGAGAGAGCAAACCACGTCGACAGGTAGGCGGCGGCGAGGTATCGACTGGGTTCGCTCTGGCCGGGGCTCAGGCGCTCGGCGGTGAGGAGAGGCCCCTCCCAGTCGGAGAGCCCGGCGTAGAGCCGCGGGTCCCGGGTCGTGTAGCGCTCGACGAACGTGGCTCCGCCGGCGATCATCGGACACTGCCATGCCGCGGGGCGCCGGCGTCCGGCGTCGGCCGCGAGCGAGCGTGCGAGGTCGAGGCGGGCGCGATGACGCTCTCCCTCGCGGCTCGCCTCGTCGGGCGGCAGCTCGGCCATCCAGCGAACGTCGAACGCATCGCGCAGGAGAACGCGCGCGGCATTGATGCGGGCGTGGTCGGCGTCCGGCTCTCGATCGAAGCGCTCCACCCACTCCGGATGGCGTGCGGGCACACGGGAGTCGTGGAGCAAGGAATCGAGTGCCGCCATCTCCTCCGGTAGGACACGTAGTCGGCGATCGACGCGGCCGCGAGGCCCGTCGCGGCAGCGCGAGCGCGCGCCGGGCCACGAGCCTCACGGCCGTGGCGGCGAGACCTCCTTCGGATCGCCGGGATTGCCGATGATGATGGGTGGCTGCAGCACGATCTTGCCGACGCCGCCGTTACGCTGCGAGCCCCCTCCTTGCTCGGGCTGCCCATCCTGGAACCACGCGACGCCATGATCGTCCTGCGCGGCGGTCGTCCGTCCGATGAGGAGAGTTCGGGCCGCCTCGCGGAGGTCGTCTCCCAGGGGCTCGACGCTCGTCGTTGCCAGCGAGATCGACGCGGGCGCCGGCGCGTCCGCCCGTCCCGGCGCGAATTCCTGCGACGCGACGTAGAGCTCGATGCTCTTCGTCTCGTCCATGGGGCGCGGGAGGATGGCCAGGTAGGAGCCATTCCTCCCGTCCCCCCCACTCGTGCTCATGTTCGCGAAGTAGAAGTCTCCAAATCCCTCCCGGCGGAAGTAGAGGCGCGGCGCGCTCCCTTCCGTTGCTTTCACGCGGACGACGAGTAGCCCCTCGGGAGTTCTCGTGACCTTCTCCACCGTCGGAGACGCCCATCCACAGGCGGCCCATCCGAGCGCCAGCATCGCGATCCAGATCCCTCGCGTCACGCTTGTCTTCACGGAAACCTCCCTCGATGCCACGCGCTGTTCTTGGATGCCGGTCCGGGCGAGAGATCGTCCCCCGCCGGTATCAGTCGGGACGCTGCCCCGTCGTAGGGCGGGGGCTGGTCCCGCGCCGGTTCTGGCCGGGACGCTGCTGCGTCGCAGGGCGGCTTGTCCCCCGCCGGTTCTCGTCGGGACGCTGCTGCGTCGTAGGGCGGGGGCTGGTCCCCCGCCGGTTCTCGTCGGGACGCTGCCGCGTCGTAGGGCGGGGGCTTGTCGCCCGCCGGTTCTGGCCGGGGCGTTGCCGCTTCGTAGGGCGGGGGCTCGTCCCCCGCCGGTTCTGGCCGGGACGCTGCTGCGTCGTAGGGCGGAGGCTTGTCCCCAGCCGGTTCTCGTCGGGACGCTGCCGCGTCGTAGGGCGGGGGCTTGTCCCCCGCCGGTTCTGGCCGGGATTCGCTTGCTCATCTCAATACCCCGCCTCCATCCCGGTCGCGTTGACACCGTAGGTGAGACCCGTGAACGCCTGGAATCCCGCTCCGATCGGCACGAGCGCGTTCGCGACGTAGTCGTACGCCCTCACGGTCGAGTCGGCCGCCGGATCCCGGCCCGCCCCGCACACGAGGTCGGACTTCCGGTCCATCGTGATGTCGCCGGATCCGACCCGCCCGCCATACATCGTCGTCACCGGCGTCACGTCGAATCCCTGGAGCGGCGTGATGATCGTGTTGTCGAAGTTGAAGCCCAGGAAGCGCGTCGGATTCGCCGGCCCCGGACCGGGCGTGCAGAGGATCTCCGCGAATCCGTCCGCGTCGACGTCGCCGCTCGCCACGTTGGCGCCGTAGAGCAGTCCCGCGAACGCGACGAAGTTGATCTTGTTGATCGAGGTCACCTGCACGTTGTCGTAGTTCCAGCCGCGGACCTGCGCGCCGAACACCGTGCCCGGCCCCGGCCCCGTGAGCATCTCGTCGTAGCCGTCGCCGTCCACGTTGCCGCTCGAGACGTTGACCCCGTACCGGAGCGTGCCGTACGCATAGAAGTTGATCTTGTTGATGGGCAGCACCTGGCTGTTGTCGAAGTTCCAGCCGCGCACCTGCGGACCGAAGACCGGCCCCGGACCGGGACCGGTGAGGATCTCGTCGTAGACATCGCCGTCCACGTTCGCCGAGCCCACGTTGACCCCGTAGCGGAGCGTGCCGTAGGCGTAGAAGTTGATCTTCCCCATGCTCACCCCGGCGTTGTCGAAGCCGCGCACCTGGGGCCCGTAGGTCGTCCCGGGACCAGGTCCTGTCAGGATCTCGTCGTAGTTGCCGGCGTTCACGTCGCCTGCCGCGACGTTGCAGCCGTAGGCGCCGCCGTTGTAAGCAAGGAAGTCGATCTGCTGTTGTGGGGGGGTTGCGGTGTTGAAGATCCGCACCTGATTCGGATTCGGTGGTCCGAGCCCGGCGCCCGCCAGGTAGTTGACCTTCGTGTAGATCGCGATCGTGTAGATCCGCGTCCCTTTGCAACCAGCCGAGTCGGTGGACGTCACGGTGAAGGTGAAGGTGCCCCGCACCGTCGGTGTCCCGCTGAGGACGCCCGCTGCGCTCAGACTCAGGCCTGGCGGAAGCGCCCCGCCGGTCACCGAGTAGGTGTAGGGCCCAAGACCGCCGGAGGAACTTAGGCTCTGGTTGTACGGGCCCCCCAGGGTTCCCGTCGGCAGCGAGGCGGGAGCGATGACGATCGTCCCGCACGAGATGGTCACCGTGTAGTTCCTGCTGCCCGTGCAGCCGTTGCTGTCGGTCGCCGTCACCGTGAACGTGAAGGTCCCGGTCGCGCTGGGCGTTCCGTTGAGAACGCCGGTCGCGGCATTGAGCGCGAGACCCGGAGGCAGAGCCCCCGCGGTGACCGAATAGGTGTACGGCGGGGCACCGCCCGAGGCCGTGATCGTCTGGCTGTAAGGAGTCCCCGCTACCCCTCCCGGAAGCAGCGCCGGGTTCAAGGTGATCGCGGCGCACACGCAGCGGAACACGTTGACATCGTCGATCGCGTAACCGGCGAAGTTCTGGATGTTGTCGCTGTCGAGGTGGAACCGGAGCTCGATCATCTTGCCCGCGTACGCGCTGAGGTCCGCCCTCACCAGGCCCCATCCCGCGCTCTCCTGGACGACGCTCGTCCCCTGGGTCGTGTGCATGGTCCCGTCCATGAACTCCCAGAGCTTTCGCGGGTTCGCGCCGCCCACCTCCCGCGCCTCGAGGTAGGCGTGATCGAAGCTCGCCCCTTCCATCTGGAACTTCTGCGCCCACTGCATCCGCGCGCTGAGCGCGGCCGTCAGATCGATGGGCGGCGACAGGAGATCCTGCGTCGAGGAGAGATCGTAGGTGTTGTCGAGATCGGTCTTCCAGCACCTCACGCCGCTGTTGGCCGTGTCGATGGGCGGGAAGGTCGGCGTCCCCCACTCCCACTCGTCGGCGGTACCCGAGTGGGTGAAGCCTCCGTTGTTCGCCTCGAAGTCTGTCGCGAACGCGACCTGCTGCACGGTCCCGACGCCGCACGGCGGGGCCTGCCCGTACGGGCAGATCTGCATCGCCCATCCCGTCAGGTTCCCCGTCCCGCCCGCGGAGTCGTCCGCGAGGCGCAGCGTCCACGTTCCCGCGGCGAGCTCTCCGTCGAACCACGCCATGCGGTAGTCGTGATCGATCTGGAAGAAGATGCCGTCGACGACAGGGGAGAGCGGCGTGCTGCCCCCGTTCCCATCGTCCGTCCGGATGGGGAAGCCCGCCTCGTCGCCGAACCAGGCGTCCATCGTGGTGAACGCCGGATCTCCGCAATCGACGAAGAGACCGTTGTCGTTACCCCTCGGCGACACGAGGTTGACGTCGAGGTCCGGCATGCTGGTGTGGTCGAGCTGCACGTGGACGCTCACGTCGCCGGCCCGCGCCGCGCCCGGAACGATCAAGGTCGAGGTCACGGTGCTGAGGTCCGGGATCACCTTCGGCACGTCCGTGCTCGTGTAGGTCGTACACGCGGCCGTGCGCGCGTGGACGCTCACGCTCAGGTTGTAGGTCGCCGTCGCGCCGGCCCCCGAGGCCGCATCGACGAAGACGTAGTAGGTGCCGGCGTCACGCACCGTCATGAAGTAGGCCTCGGACGGGATCGTGTCCGCGGTGCCCCCATCGTTGACGCCCAGGAACTGGCCGCCGACGAGGCCGAACCCGGTGCGGCCGTTGAAGGCCACCGAGTCGCGCTCGGGATCGAGGTCCAGGCCGATCACCACCGTGTCGCCGGCGTTCAGAGCCAGGCTGTACGTGTCGACATCGGCGCCCGTGCTCACCGTCCCTTGCACCCAGCCAGAAGGAGGAAGGGGATTCGCCGTCGGCGTGTCGTCGTTCGGTTCCGTCTCCGCCGCCGGCGATCCGCTCTGGATCCGCAGGTGGAGCTGGTAGGGCGTCACCGGCCTGACGACACCGGGGTAGCCCCGCACCCGCAGGTAGTACGTTCCCGACGCCGGAATGACGGCGCCGGCGATCGACGACGCCAGGTCGTTGATCTCTCCGTTGTCATCGTCGGACTCGATGACCGTGCTGCCGTTCGTCGCGATGAGCGCGAGGATGGTGTCGTGCGATCCGCCGGTCGGGGAGAACGCCGTCATCGTGCTCGTGTAGATGTGATCGCCGGCCGTGGCGGTGAACGAGTAGAAGTCGAAATCACCGACCGGATACAGGTTCCCGAGCGCCACGAGGTTGCTCCCCGAGAGCGGCGTCGCCGACTGCGGCGTGCCGTTCGGCTCCACCTCGGGGATGAAGGACTGCGTGGCATCCGGATCCATGGGCGGCGAAGCAGGCAAGCCGCTCACCTGGCCCGCGGCCCGATCCGGCAGCGCCTCCTTCACGTCGGCCCCGGGCGACACCAGCACGACTCGCGCGCTCAGCGAGGACACTCCCGTCGCATCGCCAGCCCGACCCACGCGGGCCGCAGCGACCACGCCGAGGAGAACAGCGAGAACCTTCACACCGCGTCCGACCATCTCATCCCCCTTGTTCCAGACACGACCCTGGATGGGCGGGGGCTGCCGCCACCGTCACCCCGGTATTCGTAGGGCGGGGGCTTGTCCCCCGCCGGTTCTGGCGCTTCCGCGCACTCACGCGCATGCGCTCACCGACACCGGCACCAGCATTTCGCGGTCGAACTCCGCCGCGATCGTCCTTCGCAGGAAGGTCACCGTCGCCACGAACCGACCACCGCCTTTTTCCCGGAGGACGGTCCCCATCGCACCCGCCAGCGGACCCGCGGTCACCCTGACCAAGTCACCCGGCACCACCTCGGGCAGCGGCACCAGCCGAGCCCCCGCCACCTGCAACGCGCGCAGCGTCGCCAGCTCCTGGTGCAGCAGCACCTGATCTGGCACCGCGAGCACCGACACGATCACGTTGCTCTTCAGCGCCTCTCTCCGCGCCTCTACCTGCCCGCGGAAGAACACGTAACCACCGAAGAGCGGCACCTGAGCCACCGCCCTCGGCCCCACCGCCGCAACCCTCTTGCACTCCAGGGGTAGATAAAACGCAACCTCGGCCCGTTGAAGGTGCCGAGCAAGGACTTTCTCCTGCCGGCTTCGCACGTAGGCGACCCACCACGGATGCTGCTCGATCGGCAGCTCGAACAGGTCCTGCGGAAGAAGGTCGACCTCGAGGTCCAGGATCGGCATTGCTATCTCCCGAGGGAAGACCCCCGATCGGCAACGGCCACAGGCCCCTGGCAATGCACAACTCTGACGATCGCGACCATCGACACCCTCTGATCCGGTTTTGAGTAGAGCGCATTATCGGGAGGCGATCTTCGCCAGCAATCCCCCCCTCGGGTGATCGCCCGGGCACCGTCTGGGTATCACCCGATCGGGTGATGACACCCGACGATGCCGTGCACCGTCATTCTCAAATTCCTGACCATCGATCGGCTGCTGAAAACCGTCACGGGACGAACCCGCAGCTCAACTAGGCACAGCGATTGGTGGCAGCGTGATTCACTAGATTCCGCAAGGTCCGCCGCGAGATTCGTCGAGTTGTCGGGCCGTGCCGCCTCGGGATCGAGGCGCCCGCCTTCACCGGGTGTCGGTCCGCCTGGCCTACGTGCAGATCAGCCCTCACTCGCGGGGCCGCACCGATACTCCGTTGGCGCCACAGTCGGTATCGGACGTAGGTGCGGCCAACGGGCGAACACCGTGCGCATCATCCTCTCCGTCTCTGCCTCGACCGTGTGTTCACGTGCAAAGGCTGACCCCGCGAGGGCAACCTTTTGGCGTAGTACCGGCTCGCGTTCGTATCGCTGGATAGCGTTCAGCAGCGAATCGGGATTGTTGTCCTCGAAAAGGAGCCCCGTACGTTCGTGGGCAACGAGCGTCGGAACGCCACTCACGTTCGCTGCAACCACTGGCAGGCCGCGGGTCATCGCTTCTAGCACCACCTTCGGGGTTCCCTCTGACCGGCTCGGCAGCACGAAGACGTCGGCAGCGTCGTAATACCGCCACAGGGCGGGGCCGGGCTCGACCATCCCCGCGAAAGTCACCCGGTCCGCGAGCCCCAACGCCACAGTTTCTCGCTGCAACCGGCTGCGATGCGGCCCGGCGCCGACGAGCGTTAGGCGCCAGTCCCCGCCCGCACCATGGAGATCGCGCAACACACGGAGAAGAAGTCCCTGGTTCTTTACGGAATTGAGCCGGGCTACGTTGAGCAGCTGGAACGGTCTGCGCGTGAATTTTTCCGCGGGCGACACAAGGTCGGCCGCGTGGTGCGCGGCCGAAACTACCAAGTGGGCGTCGGCCAAACGGGCGTGCTTCGCGTGGCAGGACTGCCCTTGGGCAAAGACTAGTTGTCCGCGGCAGGTGCGGCGCTCCACCCAGTCATAGACGCTAAGATGCGCCTTCAGGGCGACCCCCAAGCCCGCTTTCTTCCATGGATTGATGCGGCGCGCTTCCTCGCACCAGTCAGCGACGATCTGATGGAAACATGGTACGCCTTGGCGGCGAGCCGCCAGCGCTCCAATAATCCCGGTGTAGTCCGGCATGCGGGCGTGAACGACGTCGACTTCGCGCACCACCTGCCGCGCGATGTGTGCCATGCGTGGAATTGCGGCCATGACGCCGACCTCGCTCCGTGTCGGTGGAAGAGCGACGACCTCGAGCTTGGGGTGGGCGATCGGGTAATACCCGGGCTCAGGACCGCCGGGAGCGACGTGCGCCACGAGAAGCACCCGCCCGAAATATGGCAGGATGGCGCGAAGGTAGGCGCCGAATCCCCCATACGTCCAGTAGCCGCCCCGGTGGCATACCAGTTTCTTAACGGTGAAGATGCCGAGTGTCGCCATTGCTGGCCTTGGGCGTTGTGAAGGCGGTCAGGTCGGCCGGGGAGGTGGCGTTCGTCGTGGGGCACCACGGAGCGGCCGCCGCCGGAACCCCGGCGAGACACTCACGTACCGCGGCGAGAACTTCGTCCGTCTCGATTGACGCCATGCAGGCGGGTGTTCCGCAGCCGTGGATAAAGTCCCGGCGGTAGCAAGGGGAACAAGGGAGGCCGCGGCGCACGACGTGGAGCTTTCGACTGAATGGCCCGGTGTGTCCGGGGTTAGTAGGACCGAACAGCCCGACGATCGGAACGTCGACAGCGGCCGCCATGTGACCCGCGCCGGAGCATGCCGTCACTAAGCAGGCAAAGTGGGTTAGGAGCGCCAGCGCCATTCGGGAGTCGGCCTCTGCGAACACCGCGCAGCGTGCGCCAAGCACCAGATCGTCCGCGATCAATGCTTCTAGCAGCTGGCGCTCAGCCGGAGTGCCGATGAGGCCGATCCGCACATCGGGTGCGTATGCCACTAGCTTACTCAACAAGTCGCAGAAGTTAGCCAGGGGCCAGCGCTTGTGGGCCTCCGCGAGCCCAGACCCGGGGGCTATGCCGACCCACCGCTCACCCGTCCGTCCTCCGAGACGAGCGCGCGCCCACTGCCGAGCCGCCGGCGACACCGGCACGGATACGTCGGGACACGGCACTACTGGGATACCCGCTTCCTCACCGAACCGCGGGTAGTAGCGCACTTTGTGCATGCCGGGCTCGAGATGGACGACACGGTCGAAGCCGATCCCGCTCCATGCCCCCGCCGGTCCGACCGCGCTCTTCGCGCCGATCAACTTGGCGAAGACGGCCATGCTGGGGCCTGGAGTCGCGTGAGGGGCAAGAAGTACGGCGGGACGGTCCCTGCGCAAACTCAACGCTTCCCGCGCCAGCCCGGCGACTCCCAGGGTTCTCCTCCGATCAAGTGGCCTCGCCACTAGCGTACTCCGCCAAGCAAAGTCGGCGAGCGGCGCAGTCTCAGGCGCAGACCGTACGAGCACCACGAGCCGATCTTCAGGGGTGAGGGCGGCGTCGCAGGCGCGCAGGAGCGGAACGGTCATCAGGAGATCCCCCAGCCCGTGGTGGGCAACTACGACGAAGGTCTGGCCCATCGGCGACCGCTCGCTTGGACTGCGATTGTGGTGCGGTACGACCAAGCGTATCTATCGGCCATCGCCGACTCGGAGAACGACGTCTCGACGCGACGCCTAGACGCGTGCCCGAAGGCCAGCCGCTGTTCGTTGCAGTCAAGAAGCCGCAGGCAATGCGCCGCAAGTCCCGCGATGTCACCTACCGGGACGACAAATCCGTTTTCGCCGTCCGTAACCTGCTCGCGAATCGCGCCCGTCTCGGTCGCCACCACCGGCAGACCGGACGCCATGGCTTCGAGCACGGCCACGGACAGACCCTCGCGATGAGACGTGAAGACGAACACGTCGAGTTCGCCTAGGATTTCGGCGACGTCCTCCCGATGCCCGGCAAATTCCACAATGCCTGCGAGTTCGCGCTCACATGCCGCCTGCTCGAGTTCACGCCGTAGGGGTCCGTCACCGACGATCACCGCTCGAACGTCGGGCATGTACGCAGCGATGCGCCGAGCCACGGCGAGGAAGTCGTGCCAACCCTTCGGCCGGGTCAGCTGAGCGACCATGCCGATCGTAGGACGGCGGAGACGCAGGGATTCGACGCGCTGCCAGCGCGGGGCGAACCGCTCCGTGTCAACTCCGTTGTAGACCACGTCGACCCGATTGGGGCTCAAGCCGCTAACCTCGACCAGGTGCCTGCCCCCGGCGTCGCTAACGGCAATCACCCGGTCCACGACGCGAAGAGTAACGAGATCAATGCGGCGATATACCTCGCGCAGGCATCGGGATATCACAAGGTCCTCAATCATCACCGGACGAGTCACTACGACAGGTAATCCTACGCATCGGCCCGCCAAAGCAGCAATCGCGTCGAGGGAGCCTGGTCCCTGAGTATGGATAAGGTCAGCCCGCAGTCTCCGAGCATGCCGCGCGAGTCCAAGTGCCCCCCGCCAATCAAACTTGCCAACGACCTCGAAGTCGATGAGCGGCACTCCCGCTTCCTCAAACCGTCGCCAAAGACGTCCACGACGCGGATACAGCACGACCGGCTCGATGCCCCGGGCAGACCACGCTCCGAGCAGGTTAGCGAAGCGGCGCTCGGGCCCGTTCACACCTATCCTGCGCCCGGGGTTCGGCGCCGCCACAACCTGCATGACCCGGATCGGCTGCCCACGCCCGCGCATCACGAGGGGGCTGCACCGGGCCGGGCTTTCAGCGCCTGGCCGAGAAGAAGAGAAAGGCGACTAGCCCCGGCGGTCTCAAAACACGGACGGGGCGACAAGGAGCGACATCGCCCACGGCGGGAATCAGTACTAATGGAGGACAGTGAGCTTCCCTATCAAGTAGACGACATTTAGCACAACAATGCACACCGCGCTCCAAGTCAGTTCCTTGAACCCCGTGCGCACTACGCCGCGCTCACACTGCACATATTGCAGGCTGTGCAAACTAAGATAGATTAGAAAAGGCATGATCTGTGCTTTGTGGCGGAAGTTGTACGCAAAGCCCTGGAAGAGCACGTGCAACACAAGTGCTGCACAGTAACCCTTCAAAACGATCATGAAGTGACGCCGGGCGCGCGCGCGAGACCGGTCATCGAGCACCGAACTTGCACACGCCGCACGGAGGTATACCAGTGAACGAACCACCACTAAGTGACATACAAGATATGTGACGGAGCTAAAGCCGGCCAACAGCCCAAACAAATAGAGCCCCTTGGTTCTGCTGTCCATGAATGAATAGAATGGAACGGGGGATACAAAGCCAAAGATGCTGTAGGCCACGACTCTGAGACCGATGGGGAGTCCCTGGACACTTGCTCCGAAGCCAGTTGTGCCGGGCCGTAGTGTGTGGCGGAACAGCGCCTGAGTGGACGATTCGCTCAATACTGGCAGAAATTGAACGACACCGCCGAACCCCAAGAAGAATAGCCCGACGCAGAGAAAAGGGGCCCGTTTGAACAAGCGGGTGTTGTGCCAGCAGGTCCACGCGACAACAACTATCGGAAGGACATACATGTATGCGCTGCGCTGCGCAACGAGGAAGTAGCTCCCCACGAGGAGCGTCTTCCAGCGCCTTTCGACAAAGGCCACGAGCGTTACGAGAGCGAGTAGACCAACGAGAACTTCCCGCTCAAGGACAGAACCAAATGCGAGCGAGAGAGGCTCTAGCGTGGCCAGCAATACGAACGCCCGAAAGGGCGCCGGGGAGTCGAAAACTCGCCGGCGATCCAGTAAACCAAAGAGCGCGACGAAGGTCAGAGTGCTGACGAACACGTTAAAGTACAGAAAGTACAAGTAGTCCGGCGGCGAGTTTCCGAGCGCCCAGGTGTAGCAGGAGCCTAGCCAGTAGAGCAATGTTGGGTAGCCGCGGTCGGCGACGTACCAGGGGAGCTCTGGGAACCAGACAGTGTTTGACTGCAAGAGGTCCAATGCTTCGTTGTAGAACCCCGCGGAGTCGTACAGCGAATAGAGGCGAAAATGCGAGAGAGCCGCGAGGTTGTTCTGATAGACTAATAGCGCAAACGCGACCCTCGCCAAGAAGAGAAATGGGACAATGACAAGAAGTGTATGGCGTCGCGCGAGGGACGTGCATGCGGTGACCCCTAAGAGCAGAACGACGTAGCAAGAGAGTACCATAATGTGATCTGTCATTTGCGCCCAGTGGAGTTGCGATTGCGGTGTGAACGTAAGAGGAAAAACGTGCGTGGCAACCCCAGCGACAGAACCCGGGTTCGGGAAAGTTGCATCTCAAGCTCAGGGCACGCGGTGCGCGTTATGCTCAGGAGCTGGAAGTCCGTAAGCCGCCGCAATGTGGAAACGTCCACATCGCTCATTGGTAGAGCGTCTCGCGGCGAACATCCAAGAAGGCGTCCGGCTGAGAATGGTGGACAACGCGGAGCCTTGATCCCATCAGCGAAGAGCAAGTCGTAACAGCGACTTACGCCGATGGCGTCAATTGCAGCACACACGGGACATTGCGTAATCACGGGAGAGCTATGCCGCAGCGCTAAACGTCCGCGCGACCCTAAACCAATGGTAGGTGGCTGTGGTGCCGATGGCGACCGCACCAAGCAGGGCGGTGGTTAGAGCGGAGGTGTGTGGGGGGAGTGTGAAATCGAGCACGTGGCGCAGAGCAGCAAGCGCAACCCATGAGACTCCGCCTGCTGCGAGGCCTGGGAGCACGACTAGAAACTGCCGGTTGACGGTCAGTTGAAGCGTGGCGCTTACACCACGGCCGAAGAGGACAAACTGGCAGATGCCAACCAGAATTCCGACGGACGCCAGTGCATTGATCCCGTGGCGTTGCAGGGCCAGGCATGCAGAAACCGTGACGGCTGCGCAGACCCAAGTGTACCAGACGAGCGAGGCGACCTCGCCACGAGAGCGGCAGACATTCACCATGCAGTTGAAGCAAATCCGGAAAAACAAGCCGGCGCATACTATTTGAAACGGTACTTGAATGACTAGCCACGACTCGCCCAGTACGATGCGGACGACGACGTCGGCGCAGACGATCAACCATGCCGAGGCGGGGAAAGCCGCGACGGACAGCAACCCAAGCGTGCGCAGGTAAGCTGCGCGCGCCAAAGGAAGGTTGTCCTGAATGCGGGAGAATCCAGCGAAAAGAACCCGGCCGATGACGTTGGCGAATAGTGTTTCCACGGTCCCCGCCGTTTGGCTCGCCCGGGAGTAATAGCCAAGCGTCACGGGACCGAGTCCCCGACCAACAATCCAGCGGTCTCCGTTGCGCATCGCGAAGTTTGCGAGGCGGGCGAGGTGCAACGACAGGCTGTATCGGAAAAGGCGGGTAAACTCTAGCCAGGAGAACCGCAACAAGCTGCCCGGACGTCTTGCGCACACGAGCAGAATCGCACCGGTGAGGGCTTCCACGGCGCTGCCGATGACTAACGCCGAGGGTCCCGGCGCGACGAGGGCCAAGGGAACGCAGACCAGGACATTGCCGGTAATGAACGCCACCACTTCAATCGTGGTCAACAGGCGGAAATTCAGTTCACGTTGGAGGATGCCACTACTCGTCGCACCGAAGCCGCGGCAGATCACCCCAATGCAGACGAGCGGCAAGAGCGGGCGCACCTCCTCAATTCCGGAGGCTGCTACGGCTGCGTTGCCGCAAGCCAGGAGAAGGCCCCCTCCCAGGACAGCGAGGGCCACGCCGCTCGTGAAGGCCGTGGGAAGGGTGGCGGGGCCCAGGGTAGGGCGCTGCACCAAGCTTGGCGTGAAGCCGATCACCGCGAGGGTTTCGGTGATGGATCCGACGAGGATGCAGGCGGTCGCGACCCCAAAATCGGCCGGCTTTAAGAGCCGGGCCAAGAGCATGACGATTGCCACTCGCAACCCGACCAGCGTCATGGTCGAGACGCCTGTGCTGACGAGCGATCTCCGGATGTTGTGTTTCATTGAGGGGGCCGTCGGAAGGAATCAGGTAAGTGCGCCGCGCAGGTCAACCGTGAGTCGGCTTCACCGCCGTGAAGAGAAGGTAGTTGGCGAAGTGTCTAGGGGAGATGCGCAGGAAGCGACTTGATATCGGGCGAACCTGAATCGAGGAAAAGAATGTCTGCAGCTCGGCAGTTAGGGTCTCCACCCCGTAGTGTTGCAAATGGGTGGGATCCATTTCGACGCGTCCTTCGAGCATAAAACGCAAGCGGTTGCGCAATCGGGTTCCATTCGGGACGGAGCCGACTATGCGCCCTGAGGGGCGCAAGATCCGAGCGACTTCGGAAAGCGTGATTGCAGGGTAGGGGAGATGTTCAAGAACCTCCGACAGGATCACGACGTCGAAGTGCGAATCCTCGAAGGGGAGCGTTTCGTTGAGATTCGCGGGGATGGGCCTAATGCCGAGCCGCTCCTCGCAGACACGCATCGCGTTGCGATCGATGTCGGTGCCGTGGATCTCGTTGCCTTCCTTCACCAGTTCCAGCAAGGAGCCGAAGCGGCATCCCAATTCGACGACCCGCTTCCCTTTTCCCGTCTGCTCGACGATGAAAGCCAGGCGTTCGTGCACGGCCACGGTTCCCGTCTTGTTGCGCGCGGCGTGGAAGGTCTCATAGTAGTCACCGAGGTTGCTCGCCTTTGCAACTACGTCCATGTTACCTCTCGGCTTGAAGTGTACGGGCACTCTGACCTTCGCGATTCTGCGAGCGCAGGCACAAACAAACGCGCCGGAATCATGGACCGGGGCTGCGCAAGGTGGGGACCCAGTCGCCGCGCTGGGTAGATGCCCAGGAGGTGGGAGGATGAAGACTGGCGGAAAAGAGCCGTCTGGCGGTAAGGGGTAGACTCATGAGCCGAGCTGTGCTGGACACGCCAATCGTTCGCTCGTTGACCCACTTCGAGACCTCCGGGAAGAGATGGCGGCAGATCATGAGCCCAGCCCTTACGTCGGTGTCGATTCCTAGGTCGAGCGCAAGCGCGAGGACCGCTTCTGCGCGCACCCGTTTCTGCCAGCCTTTGATGGCGATTGCCAGGTGAGGCCAGATGCTCGCGGATGGGTTGCTGAGGGGGTTGCCGACCTTGGTGGCCATGAGAACCAGCAGGAGCTCCTCGGTAGGGACCCTCCACCGATGCCCGGCAATCGTCATGAGGGTGGATCGGCGGAGGAGAGGTTCGGTCCGGGCGCCAAGGGCCACCAGCCGGGGAGGTCCGGCCTCTTCACCATCACCCAGCCATTGGCCGACGGTGCTGCCCGGGGCGTCGCCGGGGATGCCAGCGAGCCAATGCGTTCCTGCGTAGGCACCGAAGTCCTCGTACAGGCGGGCGAGGATGGCCGCGTCGCCCAGAAGAACCGTCTGCTCCGGGGGCGCGTTCCACGACTGCGCGGTACGGACGAGCCCGGCGAGCGTTGCGACGCGTTCGATGCCATCGCGCCTGGCAACTTGCGCTGTACCGCGAAGGAGGAGGTACGGCGTCCTGGCCAAAACCGCTTTGCTGCCGCCGAGCTCAGAACGAGAGCCCGACGATCCAGGTAGGGTCCGGAGACGTCTTCGTCGGCGATGCGTTCACAGGCAGCGCCGAGGCCTGTGATCGCGTCGTACTCACCTCGTATTGCTCGTGCGGCATACCGCACGAGCTGCCGAACCGCTCGGAATTGCGGGTCTGCACGCGTGAACCCGATGTCATCAGAGTTCGAATCGCCCTGGGGCTGAGGTAAGGGATGGAGGCTGCCTTCTGACGGGCGTGAGTCACTGGCCTGGGGTATTGAGTCCAGCAACTCTCACGCCGGATTGCTGCGCGCACAGGCACTCGCGAGCGCCACGGCCGACGCGCGCATCCCGAGCCGACGCATGAGCGCCACTGCGGCTATCTCGACGACGAGCAGAGATACGCCAAACGCGAGGTTCTGCGTGACGGCTGCAAGCACGGCGCCAGTACAGAACAGGAACACGGTGCCATAGATCCGGAGACCACGCGCGTGCGTGAGCGCGATGCCAGGAAGGAGGTGATGGAGATGATTGCATTCGGCACTGGAACATGCCGGGAAGCGGCTGGCGATCACGCCCTTGGGCCGCTGCGCGAACGGACTCCCATCACCAGGAGGTGTCGATCACGGGGAGACCGAGCGCGAGCACGGGAACCAGGTTGCAGCGGCCATCTCCGCTTTCAGGGCGCTTCGGACGCTCATGGCGGCTAGCAGGAATCCGAGGGTGAGGGCACCACAGTCGCCCATGTAGACCTCGGCGGGGGCGCTGTTGTAACGGAGAAAGCCAAGGCAGGCTCCCGCCACTGCGGACATGACGATCATGCCGAGGAGGTCGCCTCGCATGGCGCCGAAGCAGACGAAGCTGCCTGCGATGATGGCGACAACACCGGCCGCGAGTCCGTCGAGTCCATCGAGCAGGTTGATCGCGTTGGTGACGCCAGCAATCCAGATCATGGAGATCGCGGCGCCGAACCAGCCGAGGGAGATCGTCCCGACGCCTGGGATCCAGATCACGCTGAACGTCCAGCCGCCCTTGACGAGTACGAACGCGGCGAGGAGCTCGACGAGGAGCTTGCGCCATGCGGAGACTCCGACGAGGTCGTCCACCATGCCGACGAGGGCTACGAGGGAACACCCGAGGGTGAGGGCGAAGAGCATGCGAAGGGTCGTGTGGGGGCCGATGTGGATCCAGTCGGCGATCGTGCAGGCGCAGGCGGCGGTGATGACGCCGGCGAGGATGGCAAAGCCGCCGGTGCGGGGGATCGCGGCGTCGTGCTGGTGGCGGCCACCTGGGTAGTCCAGGGCTCGAACGCCGAGGCTAAACGGCGGCGGTGGTACGACGAGGTGGGTCACGAATCCTGCCGTGATCGCTGGCGCCAATGGCCAGGAGCTGGGTCAGCACGCGACCTCCTGGTTGCAGGGGAGAGGGCTCGCGGCGCGCCGGTACGTGCTGGCGAGCATCTGCCCGGCCCAGTGGCGGCGGCTGAACTCCGCGCTACGAAGGCCAGGCCTCGTGACGCCATCTCGCTGTGGAGCGCGGCGTCGGTGGCAGGCTTGTCAGAGCGGCGCGGGAGGGACTGCGGGTCCTCGGGCTCCATGGGGATGCCTGCTCCGGCGCGTTCGAGGAGGGTCTTCGCCTCTCCCCTTGACTCCCGGTACGATGGGGCGGCCCGCGGCCAGCTCCGAACATCTTCGAGGAGCACGGTCTCGAAGAGGGGTGTTGCGGAGGAGTACGAGCGCGACGTCGGATGCGGCCATGATGTCGGGGACTCAGTGCAGGGAACGAGGCCTGTGAACGTCACGTTCTGGAGGTTCTTTTGCTCGGCGACGTGGCGCGAGGAGTCAAGAGCTGGCGCCGTCTCCGACGATGACGAAGCGCGCAGGATACGGATGCGGCATCTAGCACCGTGCCGATGCCGTGGGCCATGCCGACGGTTCCGATGTAGGTGGCGACGAAGTCGTCATCGCGAGCCGAGGCGATTGCGGCCGCGGGTCCGGTCGCCGCGCGGCCCAGACGTCGGGGTCGATGCCGTTGAGGACGAAGGTCAGCTTGGCTGGAGTCGAGTACCGCGTGCGGTCAGATTGGCGATGAAGGAGCGTGGCGACCACCGCAGAGCCGGTGGGCGCTCCGGTAGGTGCGGCTCGAGGCGTTCGGCGAGCCGCAGGAGGATGCGCGCGCGCGGCTCGACGGCGGCGACGGAGTCGGGCGGAAGTCGCGAAGCTCGAAGATCGGGGTATTGCGCTTGAGTGCGCCGACGATCCTGCCGGCGACGGCGCGGAAGAACTGCGGCGACGTGGCGATGACGACGTCGAACGTGCCGAGACGGAGGGATCGCCACGTGGCGGACAGGACGAAGGAGGTAGTTGGCGAGCCGGCGGGCGACCCCTGTGTTGGGAGCAGGGTACGTCGAACCGGATGGACGTGGACGCCATCGGTGGTCTCGCGCTGGTACCACGCTCTTTGGTAGCCGGGGAATGGCTAGCTCGCCGCGGGGTGGCTCGGGATCCCGGTGATGACGTGGACCTCGTGGCGGACCAGACCCACTCGCGGCGGTGCTCGTGCGTCCGGTTGGCGGAGCGTTGACCTCTGGTGGGTAGTAGTGCGTGAGAGAGGATGCGCACAGATCAGGGAGACCGACGGCGTTAGGAGGAAGGTAATACCGCTAGTTCGACCAACAGAACACCACGCGCAGAAGAGCACGCAGGTTAGTGGAGTTCACGAGACGCTCGCCAGATCGCACCGATCAAATGTGAGCGCCGTCAACCGGAGATACTCTGGGCGGCCCTCAACGAACTGAATCCTCCGTACACGCATGCCCGCGGCCGTCGCGTTACACGCGAATGCCGAGCGGGAGTTGCAACGATAGCGGGTGGGGAACGTGTCGAATGCGCTTCTGCTCGAAGCCGGTTATAGAGTTGTGGAACGCGAGTGGTGTCAGTTGCGCAACAACCGGCATGTAGTGCCATCGATTTGGAGTCTTGGCGAGAAGAAGCGCCCGCCCGGCTTCAGGGCCGCCAGGTCTCCCGGAGGGCGTAACGGCTGGATCCTCAAGATGTTCCGACCACATTGTCCGCGAAGACGATGTCAGATATTACCACTAGCGTGCAGGATAAACTGGGTGATTGAGTCTATCGGCTTAGCTTCATCGGTGTAGGTTATCGAAGATGTGTCGTTACGTCCACCCCCGCGACAAACCGGCAATGCGCAGCACTGGCGAAAAAGAACTCATTTGGCAGACAGTACCCTGCCGGCATATAATCCAGCACGCACTATTTGGACCAAATCTCTTTCAATGGGAGTTCACGAAACAACGTATCGTCCCAGTTCGACGCAAGGTCGGATAGAGCCGTGAGTCCAGCCACTCAACGGTCGCGACATAGCACGTGGCTGCCGGTGATAGTCGTGAACTCCCCGCCCTACCGTAAGATCCCGCCGCTTCCTGCAGGCGCCCGGCGATGTCAGGGGATGCGAACGAGTAAGCAAGTTAGGGACTTCCTGAAATTGCGCGAATTGCGCCGACGATCCTGCCGGCGACGGCGCAGAACTGGGGCGATGTGGCGATGACGACGTCGAACGTGCCGAGACGGAGGGGATCGCCACGTAAGCGAACAGGACGAAGAGGTAGTTGGCAGGCGGCTTGAGCGACCTGTGTTGCAGGAGCGGGCCGTCCGGGAACACGGTGGACGTGGACGCCATCGGTGGTCTCGTGCTGGTACCGCGCTCTGTGGCGGTAGCCGGCAGATAGCTCGCCGCGGGGTGGCTCGGGATCCCGGTGATGAGGTGGACCTCGTGGCCGAGGACCGGACCCACTCGCGGCGATGCTCGTGCGTCCAGTTGGCCAGGGCATTGACCTCGGGTAGGTAGTAGTGGGTGAGAAAGAGGATGCGCACGGGTTCGCGTTACTGGTGGCGCTATCCGCGGAGGAGGCGGAGCCGCCAGTCCAGAGTGATGCGGTCGTCGAGCGGGACGGTCGCTCGCAAGCAGGGGCGTCGGTGCTGCGCGGCCGTCGGGGGTGATAGGGCGTCTCGTCGATGGTCAGGGTAGGCGGGGGGCGTCGACCTCGGCGACCGCTCCAGCGTCCCGGAGGAGGCGGAGTGGCGAGGACGTGCCTTCGACGACGGTGTCTGGCGCCAGGTGAAGCCTGGGGTCGCCTCGTGGTGCCCGCTCGCATGGATCTCGTCTCGGAAGCAGAGCGACTCGCCGCGGGAGCTCGATGGTGCGGACGTGCCTGTAGAGCCCGCCGTTCCGCACGCGATACGCTCCGGTGAGGGAGTCTTGCTCCGCGGCGGCGGCCTCGATGGTCGGGCGCGCGCCACAGCGAAACGCCGACCAGAGCTCGGCCTGGTCGGAACCGTCGAGCGTCAAGGTGCTGTGGGCGGCGGCGCTGCGGTCGTAGCTCCTCACGTCTCCCGGGTCGTAGGTCATGACGCCTGTCCGTGACGAGGCGGCGTCCTCCATGACTGAGCTCGAAGGCTGCGACGTCGGCGTGGCCGTGGGCCATGTTGGCGGCGTCCAGGGCGAGGCCGGCATCCGAGATCGGCACTGATCCCTGGACGCGGACGCCATCCGTAATGGCAACGTCAGGGCTTCCAGGTTCCCGTGCGGACACGGCCAGGAAGCTCGAAGCAGCGAAGCGCCGCTGCTCGAAGGTGAGCGCCTCGCCGAGCGCAGCGTCGTTGAGAAGCGCTATGCCGCCGTCGAGGTGGACCAGGCTCGAGAGCAGCTGGCGAGGCGCTGGCCGGCATTGCGGGCGATCGCTGGGAGCTCGGTGCCGTGCGTGCCGCTCGACCGCGGTGCGACTTCGGCGAGGCGCAGGAGAGTCTCCGCGATGCCACCTGGTAGCCAGGGCTGCGCTCGTCCTGCGGCGGGAGCCATCCGCGAGGATCTGCTCGGAGATCAGCAGCTCAGCAGGCACCGCCCGCGGCGAGCCGGCGGTCGGTCTGAGCGACATGAGGCTCGCGCCGGCAGCCGGGGGGATCGCGTTCTCCGAGGAGGTGGTTGCCGAGGAGAGTGCCGTTCCGGGTGGCGTGGTGCGCGTTGAATGCCGAGCGAGGCGTTGAAGGCCCGCGCGCGATGCCAACGCCGAGGTCAGGGTGGCGCGGCGATCCACTCGATCACTCGCGCGTGCGCAGCGACGTGGGGTAGGGGTCCCAGCCAGCTCCTATCCCCAGGGGATTGCAGGCGATCGATCGAGCACATCATCTCCAGCGCGACATGGGAGGAGGGCGTGGATGTAGCGGAAGTAGTGGAGCTGGTACAGCCAGAGCCTTGGCTGGCGCGGGCTCAGCGATCCTGGCCAGGTATTCAAGGCGCTGGTTGAGGTGAAGGCGGATCCGTCGAACCGGCGCTCGACGCGGGCGGGGGCCGAGGGGCGGGCGCCGGGGACGAGGCGGGGGCCTGGATAGCGACCTCGGGCAGCCCTGGTCGAAGGCGCCGCGTGATGCGGTTCGTGACCTGGATGGGTCTGAGGTGGCGAACTGTGCGGAGAGTGCGGAGGATCCCCATGTCTCTAGGCGGCCACCGCGAGCTGGTCGATCCAGTCGTTCAGCACGACCGCGATGCGCTCGCTCGCCCGGCCGTCCCAAAGCGGAACAGGTGCGGCCAGCGCCAGCGCGACGGCCTCGTCGAAGCAGGCGCGGATCTGGCCAAGGTCGTTGCCGACCAGGACGCTGGTCCCGAGCTCGACGGTGACGTTAGCTCGGTGCGTGTCTCGCATCGTGATGCACGGGACGCCGAGGGACGTGGTTTCCTCCTGCGACCCGCCCGAGTCCGTCAGGACGACGCTTGCGGCTAGCATGAGGCCGAGGTTCTCGCGGTAAGACAGGGGCCGCGCGTGAAGCGCAGGTCGCCTCAGACCCGTACTCGATGGGGAGGCCGGCGCGCTCGGCGGCTGCCCTCGTGCGTGGGTGGACCGTGAAGACGAGGGGAAGCTTGCGGGAGAGCTCACCGAAGAGGTGGAAGGCGTCGAGGAAGGTATGCGGATCGTCGACGTTCGATGGGCAGTGTAGCGTGACGAGGCCGTACTCGCAAGGAGGCAGACCGAACCGCGCCGGCATGTCGAGCTCGAGGCGTGGTCGCGCTCGGCGAGGAGCGTGTCGATCATGACGTTGCCGACGAAGGTGAAGACGTTCGCTCGGGACGCCTTCGCGTTGGAGTTGCGAAGGCCGAGGCCTCGGTGACCAGGAGGCGCTCGGCGATCGCGTCGGTGGATGCGGTTGATCTCCTCGGGCATCGTGCGGTCGAAGCTCCGGAGTCCGGCCTCGACGGCCAGGCCACCGGCACGTGGAGCTTGACCGCGGCGAGAGCGCAACCGATGGTCGAGTTGGCGGCGTCCCCGAAGACGATCGTCGCCGAGGGCCGCGTTCAAGAGGTGTGCCTCGTAGCGCTCGATGATCCGCGCCGTCTGGGCGCCGTGCGAACCGGATCCGACGCCGAGGTGGACCTCGGGCCGGGGAATGCCGAGGTCCTCGAAGAACACGTCGTTCATGTCGAAGTCGTAGTACTGGCGTGAACGATGCGTGGCCGCAGTCATGATCGCGCGGGCATCCTCGACAGGCGCGACGCTATGTTCGGTGGGCTGCGCCCGCGACGAGGTCGACGATCCGGACAAGAGGTCATGCAGTTTTTCGACCGGAACCGGCAGGGGACAGGCCCCCGCCTGCGGGCTCGATCGAAGCGATGGGGAGAGGTGGTGCATCGGGCAGAACCGGCGGGGGACAAGCCCCCGCCCTACCGGAACTCGATCCGAAGCGACGGGGAGAGGTAGTGCATCGGGCAGAACCGGCGGGGGACAAGCCCCCGCGCACGGAGCTCGATCCGAAGCGGCAGGAGAGGGTGGTGCATCGGGCAGAACCGGCGGACAAGCCCCCGCCCTACGGAGCTCGATCCGAAGCGACAGGGAGAGGAGTGGTGCATCGGGCAGAACCGGCAGGACGCCCCGCCTACGGAACTCGATCCGGGCGACGGGGAGAGGGGTGGTGCATCAGGCGGAACCGGCGGAACGAAGCCCCCGCCCACGGAGAACTCGATCCGAAGCGGCCGTGGGAAGGGAGTAATTACATCAGGCAGAACCGGCGGGGACAAGCCCCCGCCCTACGGAGGCTCGATCCGAGGCGACGGGGAAGTGATGCATCGTGCGGAACCGGCGGGGGACAAGCCCCCGCCCTACGGGCTCGATCAAGGCGACAGAGAGAGGTAGTCTCGGGGCCGAACCGGCGGGGACCAAGCCCCGCCCTGCGGAGCTCGATCCGAGGCGGGGAGAGGAGTGGTGCATCGGGCAGAACCGGCGGGAGAAGCTCCGGCTACGAATGTCGAGGACGCCTGCGGAAGCCTGGACCGCGGGGATCGATGCGAGTGTCACGGCGCGGATCTCGGGCCACCGCGGATCGAGGTGGTCCGCCGCTGGACAGCGTCGAGGAACGCCCGCGATCTCGACGCGATGGCCTTTGTCGGGCGCGCCCAGGCGCTGCGCACGCGTCCTGCAACCGCTGTCTCGAGCTGCCGGAAGTTGTCGAGGACGGCGACGCGGCCGCCGCCGAATACCTCGACCCGCTCTTTCCCGAACGCGCGGTCGCCTCCGGCGGCATAGGCGATGCTCGAGACCGAGCCACTGGCATGCCGGAGCGTGATGAAGCACTGGTCGTCGCGGATCGGTGGCGCGTTCGGGCCGCCGATCGCCTCGGCGAAGACGCGGACCGGGTGGGACCCGCAGAGGTACGTTGCGAGGTCGATGGCGTGGCAGGCTTCTCCGATGATCCTTCCTCCGCCTACCTCGCCGTCCTGCGTCCAGTGGTCGGGGGGAATGGGCCCCGCGTTGAAGCGCACGTTGATGGTGAGGGGGGTCTGGACGGCCGCCAGGAAGTCCTTCATCTCGCGGGTCGCTGGCGCGAACCTGCGGTTGAACCCGACCATCAGGAGCTTGCCGGGAGACGATGCGAGCGCGGCTTCGACGACCGCGAGCTCGTCCTCGTCGAGCGCGACCGGCTTCTCGACGAAGACGTGCTTTCCGGCGGTGAGGGCGGCGGCTGCTTGCCGGGCGTGGTCGTCGTGGCGTGTGGCGATGAACACCGCGGACACCGCTGGATTCGAGAGCACGAGCGACTCGTCGGTGGTCGCCGCGGCGAAGCCGTGCCTCTCACCTGCGTGGGCCGTGGACAGTCCGCCAGGCGATGCGATGACGACGCGCTCGACGTCGGTTCGTGCGATCGCCGGGAGCAGTGTGCCCTGGGCGAACGCGCCGGCGCCGAGGACGCCGATGCCTGGCCTACCTTGCGTGGGCTGGTCGGGCCGCATGGAGATCGTGGGCCCTTCCGCGGCCTCCTCGACCGGTGGGTACTCGAGCAGGATGCCCAGGTGGGGCGAGTCTCCTCGTTCGAGAAGCTCGTAGGCGCCCATGGCATCGGCGATGGGGAATCTATGGGTCACGAGGGGCCGGACGTCGACCCGCCGGTCTGCCATGAGGTCGAGGACGGCTGCAATGTTGCGCTGCTCGGTCCAGCGGACGTGAGGTAGAGGGTAGTCGCGGCCGCGCTCCTCGTAGTCGGCGTCGTAACGGCCCGGGCCATAGGAGCACGACACGACGAGCTCGGCCTCCTTGAAGTACCAGGCCCTGCGGTCGAGCTCGAGGCCGACAACGCCGAGGAGGACGACGCGCCCTTTCTTGCGCACGGCGTCGGCGGCGAGGTCCATCGGCTCGCGCGAGGGTGTGGCCGCGGCGACGAGCACTGCGTCTGCTCCCGCGCCCGCGGTTGCCGTGGCGATTCCGGCGCCGTCAAGGTGGGTCTCCGCTCTCGTGGCGCCCATGCGGCGGGCGATCTCGCAGCGCCACGGATCGGGATCTGTTGCGTGTACGCGGCATCCCGCGGCCCGGAGGATCGCGACGGCGAGCTGTCCGACCAGGCCGAGGCCGATGACCAGTGCGGTCGCGCCGAGCTCGACCCGTGCGAGGCGGACGCCGTTCAGCGCGATGGCGCCGATCACGGCGAATGCGGCCTCGTCGGTCGGAACGCTGTCGGGGATGGGAGCGCAGAGGTGCCTCGCCACGGTTACGACTCCGGCGTGGGGCCCATTGGAGGCCACGCGGTCTCCGGGTCGAACTTCCTGGACTCCCCGCCCGCACGCGACGACGACGCCCGCGGACGAGTAGCCGATGTGCGCGGGGCGATCGAGCCTGTCGTTGACCTTGGCGAGAGTGCTCCAGAAGCCCTCCTGGCGCAGGCTGTCGAGGACCTTCCGGACCTGGTCGGGGCGGGCGCGCGCCTTGCCGAGGAGGGAGCGGCGCGCGAGGTCGAGGGACGCACGCTCGGTGCCGGGAGACAGGACGGAGTGGAGGTTCGCGATCACGACGTGGCCGGCTCGCGCGAACGGCGCCGGTATGGTGCGCACGGCGAGCGCGCCGTCGCGAAGCTGCTGGACGAGGGCCTTCACGGCGCTCCTTGCCGCGCACAGGCGGCAGCGAGGTCGATGGCGTCGTGGGCCTCGAACGCGGGGTTCCGGAGCGATGCCGCGGTGCGCTCGCCGTGGCGCTCCGCGATCCGCGCGAAGGCGGCGGCGATCGCCGGGGGGCGCGACGTGGCGCCGTGGGCGTCGCTGGCGACGAAGTGGACCAGGCCTTCCTCGAGGAGGCGGTCGCAGGCCGCCTGGGCGCGCCGGCCGAAGGCGCCGGTGACGCTCATCGCCGTGATCTGCACGAGGGCGCCGCGGTCGACGAGGGCGCGCATCGTGGCTGGGTCCGAGGCGAGCCACGAGATGCGCTCGGGGTGGGCGACGATGGGGACGTAATCCATGAGGAGAAGCTCGTGAACGAGGCTCCGGGGGTCGGTGGCCGTCTTGACCCACGGGAACTCGATGAGGAGGTGGCGCGTGCCTGCGAGCGGGAGGATGTAGGCACGATTGCGGGGAGCCGCGAGATCGTCGAGGAGCTCGGAGTCGACCGCGACCTCGGCGCCGAGGAGCGGCCTGGGAGTGTCGCCGACGGCTTCACGGAGCTCGTCGAACGCGGCGATCAGCCGGTCGCGATCTTCGTTGGGCCAGTTCTCGTGTCGCTGATGGGGCGTGACGACGATGGTGTCGATGCCGTCCTCGCGAGCGAGGCGCGCCATCTGCACCGCGTCGGCCATCGTGCGCGGGCCGTCGTCGACCGCGGGGAGGAGATGGCAGTGAATGTCGATCATGACGGCTTCTTGTCGTCGTCGTCGGGGCTTCCGTAGCCGTAGTGGCTGTAGGCGTCGTAGGGCTGATAGCCCTGGCCGTAGCGGCGCCGGGACGAGCGATAGCGGTTGAGCGCGACGCCGAGGACCTTGGCGTCCGAGAGCTCGAGCTTGTCGCGGCAGGTGCGGGCGTCCTCCCGCTGCACGATGTTCGCGCCGACGCACAGTGCGACGCCATCCGAGAGGCCGCCGGCAATGGAGGCGTCGGTGACCGGGAGCATCGGGGGAGTGTCGAACACGACGTGGTCGAAGCTCTCGCGCGCAATGGCGACGATCTGGCGCATGCGGTCGGACGACAGGAGCTCCGAGGGGTTCGGCGGCGTCGGGCCGGAGGGGATCACCGAGAGGCCCGCGACGTCCGTCGCCAGGAAGAGGCCCTCGGGCTCGGCGCTGCCGGTGAGGTAGCTGACCAGGCCGGTGCGGTTGCTCACCTTGAAGACCTCGTGGAGCCGCGGCTTTCGCAGGTCGGCGTCGACGAGGAGCACGCGCTTGCCGAGCTGGGCGAGGACCACCGCGAGGTTCACCGCGGTGGCGGTCTTGCCCTCGCCCGGAACGGCGGACGTGACGACGATCGCCTTCACCGCGCTGGCGGACGACAGGAGCAGAGCGGTGCGCAGCGACCGGTAGGCCTCGGACGTGGCGAGACGAGGCTTGTAGAAGGGCAGGAGTTCGATGGAGGGCTCGTTCCTCCCCGGGTCCCCGTCGCTTCCCGCCCGCGCGGCCTTGCGCTTCCGGCGCCGGGAGAAGTAGCCGTATCCGTACCCGTATCCATAGCCATACCCGTACCCGCCCGATGCGCCCGACATGTCCGGGATGACGGCGAGTGTCGGGAGGGCGAGGATGCGCTCCACGTCCTCGGGTGTCTTGATCGTGCGATCGAGGCGCTCGAGGAGGAAGACGGCTCCGATGCCGCACGCGAGGCCAAGGAAGAGCCCGATGCCGAGGTTGCGCGGCAGCGACGGGCGGTAAGGGCAGCCCGGCACGAGCGCCGCGTCCACGACGACGACATTGGATTCGCGAGTGTCCTGGAGCTGCCCGGCGACCTCGGTCTCCGAGTGCTTCTTGAGGAGGTCGTCGAGGAGGCCGCGCCGCGTGGAGACCTCGACCTTCAGGTTGTTGTACTCGACCGACGCAGAGTTGAGCTTCATCGCCTCCGCCTTCTGCCGGGTCAGCTCGGCCTGCATCGTCTCCTCGCGCCTCTGGGCGGCCTGGAAGTCGGCGCGTGCGGACTCGCGCGCCTTGCCGAGCACCTCGGCTCCGACCCTCGCGAGGTTCTCGCGCCCCTGGGCGACCTGGTCCTCCATCGCGCGCATTCCTGGCCAGTTCGGCTTGTAGATGGCGCGGCTCTTGGCGAGCTCGGTCTCGAGGTGATACTGGTCGGCGCGCATCTTCGAGAGGACGCCATCGCTGAGGTCGTCGATGACGGAGTCGCTCGGCGTGCTCTCGAGCTCCTTGTAGCGGGCTTCCTTGTTGATCCGGTCGGCGACCGCGACCGTGTATTCCTTGTTGAGCGCCTCGAGGCGCTGCATGGTGTCGTTGGTGGAGGGGTCGAGGTTCACGATGTCGGCGCGCAGGCTGTACGCCTGGAGCTGCGCTTCCTTGTCCTGGATCTCCTTCTTGAGGGAGGCGATCTGCGAGACGAGGAACGTGGTGGCCTTGCCCGCGGTCTTCTGGCGGGTCTCGATGCCCCAGTCGATGTAGGCGCTCGCGACGCCATTGGCGACGCGCGCCGCGAGCTCGGGGGTCGGGGCGACATAGGCGATCTCGAAGAGGCGCGTGTTGCGGCGGAGCGTGACGCTCAGGCTCCTTTGCAGGCGCTCGGCCAGCCCGCCGAGAGCGCGCGCGTCGTCGGCGGCTTTCGGGGGCTCGAGCTGGCCGCCCATGAGCCTGTCGAGAAGGCCCGGGCGCGCCGGGTTGAACGTACCGTCCTCGGCGAGGCGGAGGTCCCTCACGACGCGCTCGGCGAGGCCCCGGCTCTGCAGGAGCTGCTGCTGGGTCGGGTAGAAGGACTGCATGTCCGGGTCGATGCCGAACAGGCTCTCGACGGACACGACGCTGGGCGCCCGGCGCTCGACCTGGAGCACCGTGATGCCGCGGTAGCGGCGCGGGGTGACGATGAAGAGGAGCACGGCGATCGCCAGCACCACCGCGGTCACCGCGAGGAGCAGCCGGTGGCGGCGCCGCAGCGGCTCGATCCACTGGTGGATGTCGATGTCGAGCTCGGGCTCGGGTTCGTACTGCGGCGCGTCGGCGGTCACGATGGGTCTGGCAGCGAGCTGCGATGTGGCCATGAGGTGGTCTGGATCAGAAGAGGGACTGCGTCACGACGACCAGGTCGTCTTGCTGGAGGTCGGGATCGGCGTCCTTGCCCTTGACGATGCGCTTGTAGTCGACCTCGAAGTCGAGGGTCTCGCCGGCGGGCCCGCGGCGCTTCACGAGGATGTGGTGAGAGGCGCGATCGGTGAGGCCGCCGGCGCGTGCGAGGGCCGAGAGGAGGCTGACCCGCTCGGTGCTGCGGAAGACGATGACGCCGCTGCGAGCGACTTCCCCGATGCACGAGACCGTGATCTCGAGGGTCTCTGGCACATTGATGACGTCCGCCGCCCGGATCGCAATGTCCGCGGCCGGATCGCCCTTCACGAGGAGGTCCTCCACGCTGACGTTGAGCTGCTCGGTGGTGCCGTCCTCGCCGTGGCGGAGGACGTGGATGACGTCGCCGTGACGCTCCGTGAGGCCGCCGGCCGCCGCAAGGGCCTCGAGAAGCGAGATGCGGCCGGAGATCGCGAGCGGACCGCGCCTCTCGACGGCTCCGATGACCGAGATGGGGCGGAAGTGGTACTCCTTGACCTTGACCTCGACCGACGAGACGTTCTGCATGAACTCCGACAGGACGGCGCGCACCTTCCTTGCCACCTCCTCCTCCGTCAGGTCGCGCACGTCCACCGATCCGATGCCCGGTACGTGAATGGTCCCGTCGTCGGCGACGCGGTCCTCGATGAGCGCGAGCTGGGGATCGACCGCGCCGAACACTCGGACCACGACCACGTCCCTGGGGCCGATGCGGTAGGAGGTGGGGTCGACCTGGGCGCTCGGGCCGTCGCCGGCGGTCTTGCGGGCGCTCTCGTCGAGCAGGTCGGCGGCCGTCGCGGGCCAGACGGTGAGGGACAGTGCCAGGAAGAGACCCGGGGCGGCCCGGAACGGGAATCGGCTCACCATGAAAAACCTCCGCCGCCTCCGAGCTGGAGATCGAGGGTCAATGCGCCCGCGGACCGGTCCGAGGACGGGAGATTGGAGTCGTAGCGCGTACGCGTCGCCCGCAGGACGACGGAGCTCCTGCGCCAGACCTCGACGCGGGCCTCGACGCCGTAGGAGGTGACGAGATCTCTCCTCGTGGCGGCGCCAGGCGTCCGTCCGGCATAGTCGTTGCGGCCGGTCTCCGCGAAGACGCGCGGCCAGACCCTCCATCCCACGCGAGCCGACCACGAGGCGCCGATCCGGTCGCTCCGGAGGTAGGAGTACCCGGCGTCCTGGGTGTACGAGAAGCCCCGGAGCCCATAGAGCGCATAGGAGAATCGACCCCCCGGGGCGAGCCCGACTCGGACCGTCCCGTCGATCGTCTGGTATGGGGCGAACGTCGCGGCACCGTCGGGGCGCTGGTCCCGGCGCGCGAGGCTCGCATCGAAGCGCAGCGGGGAGCGGTCGTAGCGCAGCTCGAAGAGCGGGGCGATGCCCGAGTTGTCGCAGCCGCACGCGGCGTGCTCGAAGACCGCCCGCGTCGATTCGGCGCCGAGCCCGACGACGAGATCGCTCCTGAGCCGGTACCGGATGCCGGCCCGGAGCAGGTCCTCGGTCCGGTCCAGGGTCGAGAGGGCCGGGGGCGTTCCGGTGGGGTCGCCCTCGAGGTCCGTCGTGCGCCGTACGTAGGCGCCGCCGAAGAACGACAGGCGGCCCCAGGGCCGGACCTCGAGGGCAAGCCCGCCGGTGTCGAGGCGAGTGCTCGCATCGTGGCGCACGTCCGCGGTGCTCGCGAGCTGGAGGTCGTCCCTCGTGACGAAGGCCTCGATCGAGACGTGGCTGTGGCGGGAAAGCGCGCCTGCGCCATAGCGGCCGATGAGACGGCGCTCCGAGCTCAGTGTGTTCCACCAGGCGTACTCTGGACGCGCGTAGGCGGCCGCGACCGTGTGGCGGCCAACGGGGAGGTAGCCTTCCAGCCCAGCGCCGATCCTGGCGTGGAGGTCGGAGGACGAAGCGCCCTGATCCCGTCCAGGATTGACGGCGACGCCCAGGTCGCGGAGCGCGTACCAGGGCTGGATCCGGACCTTGCCGACGTCGTGGGGAGCGTCGTGGAGGGCGCGCTCCAGCCGGGCGTGGCGATCCTCCGGCAGCTCCGCGAGGCTGCCCGGCGGCGCATACTGCTGGAACTGTGCCGAGGCGACCGCGGACCACACCGCTCCGAGTGTGAGCGCGCAGAGCTGCTTGCGCGATCGTGCCGCGCGCGTATACTGGCGAGCGATGAGTGCCGGCACTGTCGCAACGTGGATGCTGGCCGCGCTGCTCGTATGGGCGCCGATGCCCTTCGGGGGCGTGACGCGGGGCGGCCAGTTGGCACTGCAACTGTGGGCCTTCACCACACTGGCCGCGGCCCTGGCGTCGGGACTCGAGCCTGTATGGCGCCGCGTGCGGAAGGCCGTCGTGCCGGGGCTTGCCATCGCGGGAGTCGCGGTGCTCGGCGTGATGCAGTCCATGACCTGGCCGGCGTCCGTCGTGGCGAGGGTGTCGCCCGAGCACGAGCGCGTTCGCCAGTCCGCCGGGCTCGCGGGAACCCCGGCAGCGACGCTATCGCTCGCGCCGTCGACGTCGCGGACAGTGGCGCTGACGTGGCTTGCCGCCGCGGCCGTGCTGATCGCGGCGGCCACAGTGTCTCGCGACCTGGTGGCGCGCCGGATCGTCGTGGGCGGGATGCTCGGCGGCGCCGTCCTGCAGGTCGCGTTCGGAGGCCGCCACCTGGCCGGCCAGTCCGGGACGATCTGGGGGGTCGAGGTGCCGGAAGATCCGGGCCGGCTCAGGGGAACGTTCGTGAACCCTGACCACTGCGGCACGTACCTGCTCATTGCGCTCGCGGTCACCTTCGCGTGCGGTGTGGTGGCCGTACGCCGGGCGCGGGAGAGGCCGCTGGAGCAGCGGATCATGCTCGTCGCCGGACCGGTGCTCGGGTGGGGAACGCTGTTCCTGGCGCTCGCCTTCACGGGGTCGCGCGGGGCGATGGTGGGCGCCACGGTGGGGACGCTGGCCCAGGGCGTCATGCTCGCAATGTCGTCGCGGCGGCGGAGCTTCGGTCCGATCGGGATCCCGATCGTCATGGCAGGGGTCGTGGCGGTGACGTTCGTCGGGTTCCAGGAGGGACTGGGGCGGTGGCTCGCCATGACGTCGCTCGATGCGTCCTGGGAGGACCGCCGCCACGTGTACGGCTTGACGGTCGCGCTCTGGCGTCGGTTTCCGCTGCTGGGGAGCGGCCTCGCGACGTTCCGCGATGCGTTCCCGCTCGTGCAGCCGCGCGGCCTCGAGGGGAGCTGGTGGCACGCGCACTCGGACGTGCTGGAGCTGCTTGCGACGACGGGAGTCGTGGGAGGAGTCATGATCGCCGCGGGACTCTTGGTCACCCTGAAGAGGCTCGCGGTCCTGCTCGTGCGCGGGTCGAGGACGGAGGATCGTGCTATGGCGCTTGCGGGCCTGGGCGCGCTGTGCGCCATCGGCTTTCACGAGACCGTCGACTTCGGCCTCACGATGCCTGCGACGGCGTTCACGCTCGTGTCGCTACTGGGTGCGGCGCTCGCGATTCCCGTCGAGGGCGATCCAGCGCCGCGGTAGGCTCCGCCCCCTTGGGTCTTTCGAGCCTGGCCCTGGAGGAGCGCCGGAACGTCTTGTGCGAGCCACGACGGAAACGAACGGGAGGATAGCGAAAGGGCGAGGGCGTGAGATCACCCGATCGGGGTATGGGGCGACGGACCGCCACCGCGCGCGGCATCCGGATCGGGACGTCGGGCGCCCTCCCTCGATCCTCCCGAGGAGTCGGTGACGAGCAGGGGCGTGAGATCACCCGATCGGGGCGTGGGCTCAAAGTTCGTGCCCTCCCGGGTCGAAGCGAGGGCCGCGTGGCCGGGCTCGTCACCGGCCGCGTCGCAGAGACGTGGCAGGGCGAGGCTGGTGTTGCGGGATGGTGCTCGTCCCCGCGGTGCACTTGATCGGCAACCAGCCCTGCTCCTCCAGTCGCGCAAACGCCGTGCGAACGTGGGGCTCGCCGAACCTCCGCCTCTTGAGCTGGGGCTCGTGGCTCGGAGCATGCAAGGCTCCGCGAGCCAGCAGGGTGTCGAGGTTGTCCACGTGGATAAGGCGGTAGACGCGCGTCGGCACGGCTACGACATGGCGCTCCGGCTTGGCTCGCGCCGACCGGGCGCAATCCGCACGACCTTCGGCGGCGATGGAAGCTGACCCTCGAGGCTGCGCGCGGTGCGGCGGAGCTCATGACGCATCCGGTTGGCGGCGCCGACCGTGGTCATGCCGAGATGACGTTGCCCCCGCGCCCGCGCATGATCCCGCGCGTATCGACGACCAGCGGCGCATGCTGGGCCACGAGGTCGTAGTCGACGGCGGAGTGGTCGGTGACGATGAGGACCGCGACGCTGGAGCGAAGCTCCTCGGTCGTCAGTGGGCGCGAGGACAGGGGTGGTAGCTCGGGCCACGTGCGCATGCGGGGGGCGACCGCGATGTGGGGGTCGTGGTAGGCGACGTCCGCTCCGAGCCGCAGGAGGATCTCGATGATCTCGAAGGCGGGGCTCTCGCGGGGGTCGTCGATGTCCTTCTTGTAGGCGATGCCGAGCACGAGGATGCGGCTGCCGCGCAGCGGCTTGCCGCGGTCGTTGAGGGCTCGCTGGAGCTTGTCGACGACCCACCTGGGCATCTGGAGGTTGACGTCGCCGGCGAGCTCGATGAACTTGGGGGCCTCGCCGTGCTCGCGGGCCTTCCAGGAGAGATAGAAGGGGTCGAGGGGAATGCAGTGGCCGCCCCAGCCGGGGCCGGGGTTGAAGCGCATGAAGCCGAAGGGCTTGGTGGCGGCGGCGTCGAGGACCTCCCAGACGTCGATGCCCATGCGGTCGTAGACCATCTTGAGCTCGTTGGCGAGGGCGATGTTCACGGCGCGGAAGATGTTCTCCGTCAGCTTCGTGGCCTCGGCGATGCGGGCGGTCGTGACGCGCACCGTGCGATCCACGACCTGGTCGTAGAGGAGCTGGGCGAGGTCGCCCGAGACGGGATCGATGCCGCCGACGACCTTGGGCGTGGTCTCGGTGGTGAAGTCCTTGCGTCCCGGGTCCTCGCGCTCGGGAGAGTAGGCGAGGAAGAAGTCGCCGCCGGCGCGGAGGCCGCGGGACTCGAGGATGCCGCGGAGTAGCTCGTCGGTCGTGCCGGGATAGGTGGTGGATTCGAGCACCACGAGCTGGCCGGCGTGCAGGCACGCGGCGATCTGGCGACCCGAGGCCTCGACGTAGGAGAGGTCGGGGTTCCGCTGAGGGGTGAGCGGCGTGGGAACGCAGATGAGCACGACATCGGGTTCGGCGAGGCGGCCGAAGTCGGCCGAGGCGGTGAAGCGCCCGGAGGCGGCCATGGCCGACACGCGCTCGGGGCCGAGATGGCGGATGTAGCACTCGCCTCGGGCGAGACGCTCGGTCTTGCCGGCGTCGACGTCGAAGCCGATGACGGTGAATCCCTGCTCCACGAAGCGGACGGCGAGGGGCAGGCCGACGTACCCCATCCCGATGATGCCCACCTTCGCGGCGTGCGACTCGATCTTCCGTCGCAGCTCGGCGGCGTGCGCGTTCATGGGTTCCCCCGCCCGTCGCGGCCGTAGTAGTCGAGGTACCAGGCGACGAAGCGTTCCACGCCCACCTCGATGGGAGTGGAGGGCGTGAAGGCGACCGCGTCCTGGAGATCCGCCACGCGGGCCTCCGTGGCGGGAACGTCGCCGGGCTGCATGGGCAACATGTTCCTCACGGCCTTCCTGCCGAGGCAGGTCTCGAGAAGCTCGATGACGTGGAGGAGATCGGCGGGGCGGCCGTTGCCGATGTTGAAGACGCGGTAGGGCGCGTTGCTGGTGGCGGGATCGGGGCGATCGGAAGACCAGGCGGGGTCGGGCGTCGCGGGCCTTGCGGCGACGGCGAGCACGCCTTCCACGACGTCGTCGATGTAGGTGAAATCGCGGCGCATGTTCCCCGCGTTGAAGACGTCGATGGGCTTGCCTGCGAGGATGGCGCGCGTGAACAGGAAGAGCGCCATGTCGGGGCGTCCCCAGGGTCCGTAGGCGGTGAAGAACCGGAGGCCGGTCGTCGGCACCCGGTAGAGGTGGCTGTAGGCGTGGGCCATGAGCTCGTTGGCCTTCTTCGTCGCGGCATAGAGCGAGATCGGATGGTCGACGTCGTCGTGTTCCGAGAACGGCATGCGGGTGTTGGCGCCGTAGACCGAGCTCGATGACGCGTAGACCAGGTGGTCGGCGTGCGCGTGCCGGCAGCCCTCGAGCACGTTGACGAAGCCCTGGAGGTTGGCGTCGACGTAGGCCTGCGGATTCTCGATGGAGTGGCGCACGCCGGCCTGTGCCGCGAGGTGGATCACCCACGGGAAGCGTTCTCCGGAGAAGAGCGCGGCCATCGCCGCGCGATCGGCGACGTCGAGCCGCTGGAAGCGAAACCCCGGCCTTCCGGAGAGGATGGCGAGCCGCGCTTCCTTCAGGCGGGGGTCGTAGTAGTCGTTGACGCTGTCGACGCCGGCGACCTCGTGGCCGAGGTCGAGCAGCCGGCGCGCCGTGTGGAACCCGATGAAACCGGCGCAGCCGGTGACGAGCACTCTCATCGAAGAGCTCCGCGGGGATGCTAGCACGCGGTCCCAGCACGGGGCCGCCGCGCCGCGTCACGCGGAAACGAACGGCAGGATAGCGCTGGGTCGCGGGGGCGGGATCGCCCGATCGGGGGATGCCGAGCCCGCAGGCAGCCCGTGGGTCAGTTCGACAGCGATGTGTTCGCACGACCGGATCGATCCAGCCCATCTTGCGCGTCAACCTGTTCGCCTGCCAGACGATCGCGTGGGGAGCTCGCGTCGCGCTCGGAGACGTTGCCGACGGTGACGGATCGGCGGAGATCGTCACCGCGCCAGGTCCGGGGCCGATGTTCGGGCCCACGATCAAGGGCTTCCACGTGACGCCCGTCGACGTACAGGCGGTGCCTGGCCTGCGATTTCGATGCGTTCCCGTCGCCCGGCTACGGGCGACGCCGCGTGCGGCGACTCCAGGCCGTCTGCGTGTGGTCGACGCGCGCGTGCCGGCAGCCGCTCGCCAGGGGCCGAGATCGTCGCTTGACACCTGATGCATGATGCGTGATGCTGAAGAGATGAGGACGACGCTCGACGTCGACGAGGACGTACTCCAGGCAGCGAAGGAGATCGCGGCGCTCAGGAAGACCACCACCGGGAAGGTGCTATCCGAGCTCGCCCGCAAGGGGCTGACGCCGCGCGCCGTCAAGGTGGTGGTCAGGAACGGCGTCCCGCTTCTCCCACCACGGCGCGGTGAGCGTTCCGTCACGGTCGATCACGTCAATCGCCTCCGGGACGAAGATCCGGGGCGTCGCGTGCCTTGATCGCTCTGCTGGACGTCAACGTGTTGATCGCCTTGTTCGATGGAGCTCACGTCCACCACGAGATCGCTCACGCGTGGTTCGGTCGGCAGCGCGCTCGTGGATGGGCGACCTGCCCACTCACGGAGAACGCCCTCGCGCGGATCCTGTCGCACCCCTCCTACGCCGGTCGCGGCACGACCACGAGCGACGCCATCGAGAGGCTCGAGACGCTGAGGAGTGCGGGGAAGCACTCGTTCTGGCCCGACGACGTCTCGCTCTGCGACGCGTCGATCTTCCGCGCGGAGGGAATCGGCGGTCACGGCCACATCACGGACGTCTACTTGCTCGCCCTGGCGGTCAAGAACCACGGCACCCTTGCGACGTTCGATCGGGGGATACCGCTCGGGTCGGTGGTCGGCGCCACGACCGCCAACCTCATGTCTCTCCACTGATCCGCGCGGTTCGGCTCACGGAGGCTCCCCGCCAACGTGGGCCGGCGGGCGTTTTCAGCGTGCCGCGGCGGCGTACTCGGGGAAGAGCGCTGGCTCCCGATCTCTCTCGGGCCGTGCGCCCTCGTGGGAGAGCAGCCAGCGCTTGCGCGGGATGCCGCCGCCGTAGCCCACGAGGCGACCGTCGGCGCCGATGACGCGATGGCACGGGACGACGATGGCGACCGGGTTCTGGCCGTTGGCGAGGCCGACGGCGCGGGTCGCGCTCGGCCGGCCAATGGCGATGGCGAGATCACGGTACGAGCGCGTGGCGCCCGCGGGGATACACCGTAGCTCGCGCCACACGCTTGCCTGGAAGGGCGTCCCGCCGAGATCGACCGGGATGCGATCGATCGCGGCCAGGTCGCCTGCGAAGTAGGCGGCAAGCGCGCGGACGGCGCCCGCGGGATCGGCGTCGCGACGGACGTCCGCGCCGGGGAAACGACCGAGGCAACGCTCGAGGGCGGCGTCCTCGTCGTCGAAGCTCAGGGCGCAGAGGCCGGCGTCGCTCGACAGGAGCGTCAGGGTTCCGACGGGGGATTCGATTCGTGCGGTGCGGAGGATCATCGGGATTCACCTGCTTCGGGATGGGTTCGTAGGGCGGGGCTTGTCCCCGCCGGTTCGCGACGGGGCCTGTAGGGCGGGGGCTTGTCCCCCACCGGTTCGCGACGGGGCCTGTAGGGCGGGGGCTTGTCCCCCGCCGGTTCGCGACGGGGCCTGTAGGGCGGGGGCTTGTCCCCCGCCGGTTCGCGACGGGGCCTGTAGGGCGGGGGCTTGTCCCCCGCCGGTTCGTGAGGTCCAAAGAACCATCGCGGCATAGGAACGCCACGGGCTCCATGGTCGGGAGATGCGATCGACCTCGGCCGGCGGCGCCAGCTTGCCGTTCTTGGCGAGGGCCTTCCTGATACCGAGATCGGACGCCGGGAACGCGTCCGGCTCGGAGAGCGCGCGCATCGCGATCATCTGCGCGGTCCAGGGTCCGATGCCAGGGATCGCGCGGGCCGTCGCCAGGCAGGCCGCGGGATCCGCCGAGGCGCCGAGGTCCAGGCGCCCCGATGCGACCGCGGTGGCGATCGCGCGCAGCGTGGCGGCGCGCGCAGCGGGGATCCCGATGGAGCGGAGGTCGGAGGTCGCGAGGCGCGCTGCATCGGGAAAGAGGAGATCGAGCCCCAGCGCCTCGAGCCCGGCGACGGGCGTCCCGAGCTTGCGCGCGAGGCGCCCGGCGAGCGTGGTCGCGCCCGTCACGCTCACCTGCTGGCCGAGGATGATGCGCACCGCCACCTCGAAGCCGTCCCACGCTCCTGGGACGCGCATGCCGGGCCGGGCGCGAAGCTCGCGCGCGAGCCGCGGGTCGCGCTTCAGGTGCGACGAGATCACGAGAGGATCTGCGGCGAGATCGAAGATGCGCCGCGCGCGCTCGGCGATCTGGAGGAGGTTCCGCGGGGGCGCTCCCGCGGGCGCGTGGATCTCGAGGGTGATGGCGCGATCCGCCGGGACGTGGCGGGCCGAGATGGCGCCGGTCCAGGACTCGATGGTGATCGTGCGCCGGTACTCCTCGGTGGTCACCGACTCGACGCCGGGGATCGCGCGCGCCGCGAGGTAGGCGAGGAGCTCCGGCCACGCGAACGGCGGCTTGTAGGGAAGCCGCAGGGCGAGGCGGGCGCTTCCCGATCGATGGCGATCGCGCCGGAGGCGGCGGGGGCTCGTCTTGAAGGTCCGCCGCATGACGTCGTTGAATCGGCGGATGCTGCCGAAGCCGGCGCCGAAGGCGACGTGGGCCATCGGCAGGTCCGTCTCGTCGAGGAGGCGCCTCGCGAAGTGGGCGCGGCGCGTGAGGGCGATCGCGCGTGGCGTGGCGCCCAGGTGGTCGAGGAAGAGGCGGCGCAGGTGGCGATCGCCGATGCCGAGGCGGGCAGCCAGCTCGGGGATCGGCGTGCCGCCTTCGCGGCCGTCGTCGGCCGCGAGCCGCAGCGCTCGCGAGACGGTCGCCGACGTGCCGAGCCACGGCACCTGGGGCGCGAGCTCCGGCCGGCACCTCGCGCAGGGACGGAAGCCCGCTTCGCCGCTCCCGCGGCGCAGGCGAAGAAGCGGACGTTGCGGCGGCGCGGGATCGGCGCGGGGCATCCGGGACGACAGTAGATGCCCGTCGTCGTCACGGCGACGACGAAGCGTCCCTCGAAGCGCCGGTCGCGGCTCGCGATCGCCCGGTAGCAGACGGAAGGTCGGAGATCCATGGCGACCGAGAGTAGATCGTGCCGCGGGATCGATCTGGCCACTTTCGGACATCGTCCTCGCGCGCCGGGCGGCGGGGACGGGCCCCCGCCCCACCGACTCGTACCGGGCCGGTAGCCAAACGTGGCAGGATCGAGGAGCCATGAGCACCCACGAAGCCGCCGATACGGATCGGGTGATCTACGGACGGACGGCGGGGCTCTCGTACGCGGGGATCACGCACCCGGGCCTCAAGCGCAAACGCAACGAGGACACGTTCTGGGTCGACGAGGAGCTGACGCTCTTCATCGTCGCCGACGGCATGGGCGGGCAGCGGCGCGGGGCGGAGGCGGGGCGCGCCGCGATCGCCACCATCGGCAAGACGATCGAGAAGGGCGAGGACAGCTTCCTCAAGTACATCCCCCTCGGCCTTCGCCTGAAGCTTCTCTGCCGTAAGGCGTTCCTCGCGGCGAACGAGGCGGTGAAGAACGCGGCGATGGGTGGGGGAACGACGATGGAGCTCCTGCTCGTGCGCTCGGGCCTGGTCCACCTGGCGCACGTGGGCGACAGCCGCGTTTACCTCCTGCGGGGCGGCGCCCTCAAGCAGCTCACGACCGATCACACCGTCGGCGCGGAGAAATCGAGCCAGGGGAAGAACCAGAAGCCCGACGACGAGGACGAGGCGCTCACGCGCGTGCTCGGCTCGTCGGCATCGGAAGCGAAGCCCGATCAGATCGCGATGCCGCTCGAGGTGGGGACCTGTACCTGCTGTGCAGCGACGGGCTCTCGGGCCTCGTGCGCGAGGCGCGCATCAAGGAGATGCTCACCGACAACAAGGGCGATCCCATGGGGGCGTGCCGCCAGCTCGTCGCCGCGGCGCTGGAGGCGGGCGGTCTCGACAACGTCACGGTGCTCATCGTCACGACGTAGGGTCGGGCCATCGACCTGGCGCCGTGACGAACCGGCGGGGGACGAGCCCCCGCCCTTCGGGCGCCGGCCGATCGCCGCCGTGGGAGCCGGGCGAAGAGACGCGATTTCATCAGCGTCGTGACGAACCGGCGGGGGACGAGCCCCCGCCCTACGGGCGCCGGCCGATCGCCGTCGTGGGCGCCGGGCGAAGAGACGCGATCATCAGCGCCGTGACGAACCGGCGGGGGACGAGCCCCGCCCTACGGGCCCCGGCATGATCGTCGCCGTGGGCGCCGGGCGAAAGACGCGATCATCAGCGTCGACGAACCGGCGGGGACGAGCCCCGCCCTACGGGCGCCGGCACGATCGCCGCCGTGGGAGTTGGGGCGAAGCGACGCGATCATCGGCGCCGGTGACGAACCGGCGGGGGACGAGCCCCGCCCTACGGGCGCCGGCACGATCGCCGCCGTGGGAGCTGGCGAAGAGACGCGATTTCATCAGCGTCGTGACGAACCGGCGGGGGACGAGCCCCGCCCTACGGGCGCCGGCACGATCGCCGCCGTGGGAGCCGGGCGAAGAGACGCGATTTAGTCAGCGTCGTGACGAACCGGCGGGGACGAGCCCCCGCCCTACGGCCCCGGCACGATCGTCGCCGTGGGCGCCGGGCGAAGAGACGCGATCATCAGCGCCGTGACGAACCGGCGGGGACGAGCCCCGCGCTACGGGCGCCGGCCGATCGCCGTCGTGGGCGCCGGGCGAAGAGACGCGATCATCAGCGCCATGACGAACCGGCGGGGACGAGCCCCCGCCCTACTGGCGCCGGCCGATCGCCGCCGTGGGCGCCGGGCGAAGAGACGCGATCATCAGCGCCGTGACGAACCGGCGGGGGACGAGCCCCCAGCCCTACGGGCGCCGGCACGATCGCCGCCGTGGGAGTTGGGGCGAAGCGACGCGATCATCGGCGCCGGTGACGAACCGGCGGGGGACGAGCCCCCGCCCTACGGGCCCCGGCACGATCGCCGCCGTGGGAGCCGGGCGAAGAGACGCGATTTCATCAGCGTCGTGACGAACCGGCGGGGGACGAGCCCCCGCCCTACGGCCCCGGCACGATCGTCGCCGTGGGCGCCGGGCGAAGAGACGCGATCATCAGCGCCGTGACGAACCGGCGGGGGACGAGCCCCCAGCCCTACGGGCGCCGGCACGATCGCCGTCGTGGGCGCCGGGCGAAGAGACGCGATCATCAGCGCCGTGACGAACCGGCGGGGACGAGCCCGCCCTGCGGGCGCCGGCCGATCGCCGTCGTGGGGGCCGGGCGAAGAGACGCGATCATCAGCGCCGTGACGAACCGGCGGGGACGAGCCTCGCCCTACGGGCGCCGGCACGATCGCCGCCGTGGGAGTCGGGGCGAAGCGACGCGATCTTCGGCGCCGTGACGAACCGGCGGGGACGGGCCCCGCCCTACGGGCGCTGGCACGATCGCCGTCGTGGGGCCGGGCGAAGAGACGCGATCATCCGCGCCGTGACGAACCGGCGGGGACGGGCCCCCGCCCTACGGGCGCTGGCACGATCGCCGCCGTGGGGGCCGGGCGAAGAGACGCGATCATCAGCGCCGTGACGAACCGGCGGGGGACGAGCCCCGCCCTACGGGCGCCGGCACGATCGCCGTGGGGCCGGGCGAAGAGACGCGATCATCAGCGCGTGACGAACCGGCGGGGACGAGCCCCGTCCTACGGGGCCGGCACGATCGCCGCCGTGGGAGCCGGGCGAAGAGACGCGATCATCAGCGCCGTGACGAACCGGCGGGGGACGAGCCCCCGCCCTACGGGCGCCGGCACGATCGGTGCCGTGGGAGCCGGGCGAAGCACGCGATCATCGGCGCCGTGACGAACCGGCGGGGGACGAGCCCCCGTCCTACGGGCCCCGGCACGATCGGTGCCGTGGGAGGTCGGGCGAAGAGACGCGATCATCAGCGCCGTGACGAACCGGCGGGGACGGGCCCCCGCCCTACGGGCGCCGGCGCGATCGGTGCCGTGGGAGCCGGGCGAAGCGACGCGATCATCGGCGCCGTGACGAACCGGCGGGGGACGAGCCCCCGTCCTACGGGCCCCGGCACGATCGGTGCCGGGGAGGTCGGGCGAAGAGAACGCGATCATCGGCGCCGGTGACGAACCGGCGGGGGACGAGCCCCCGCCCTACGGGCCCCGGCACGATCGCCGCCGTGGGAGCCGGGCGAAGAGACGCGATTTCATCAGCGTCGTGACGAACCGGCGGGGGACGAGCCCCCGCCCTACGGCCCCGGCACGATCGTCGCCGTGGGCGCCGGGCGAAGAGACGCGATCATCAGCGCCGTGACGAACCGGCGGGGGACGAGCCCCCGCCCTGCGGGCCCCGACCGCTCAGTATCCGAGCTCGGCGCCGGCGACGTTGTTGCCGTAGGTCGAACCGGGGAACGGCGAGAAGGAGGGTGTTGCGATGACGAGGGCAGCTCCGTTGTAGGCGTAGGTGGCGACGGTCGAGGCGGCGGTGGCGTCGCGACCCGGGGACGCGAGGAGCTCGGCCCGGCCGTCGGCGCCGGGAGGGGTGACGTCGCCGATCCCGAGCCGTCCGCCGTGGAACGTCGCGAAGGGCGTGACGTCGTATCCGGGGAGGTTCGTGATCGCCACGCCGTCGTAGTCGAATCCGGCGAAGCGCGAGGGGAGAGTGGGGCCAGGACCGGGCGCGGCCGCGATCTCCGCGTAGCCATCGGCATCGACGTCGCCGCCCGAAACGCTGGCGCCGTACTGCGGCGTGGCGAACGCGTTGAAGTTGACCTTGGCCATCGCAGCGACGGACGCGCCGTCGAAATTGAAGCCGCGCACCTGCGGGCCGAAGATGACGCCAGGTCCTGGCCCCGTGAGGATCTCGTCGTAAACGTCGGCGTCGAGCGCGCCGCCGGAGACGTTGACGCCGAACTTGAGCGTGCCGTAGGCGAAGAAGCTGATCTTCGCGATGGCGGCGAGCGGCCCGCCGTCGAAGTTCCAGCCGCGTACGTGCGGGCCGAAGACCGCGCCTGGCCCCGCGCCGGTCAGGATCTCGGCGAGGGTGTCGCCGTCGACGTCGGCCGCCGCAACGTTGGCGCCGTACTTGAGCGTCCCGTACGCGTAGTAGTTGAGCTTTGCGAGCGCGGTGCCGTCGCGCTGGAATCCGCGCACCTGGGGTCCGTAGACGGGTCCCGGTCCGGGTGCCGTGAGGATCTCGTCGTAGGTCCCGGGGCTGACGGCGCTCGCGGCGACGTTGACACCCCATTGCGATGCGGCGTAGGCGAGGAAGTCGACGGTGGTGGCCGCACCGGATCCCGTGAAGACGCGCACACGGCTTGGATTCGGCGGTCCGAGCCCCTGGCCGGTCAGGTCGTCGACGATGCGTCCGATGGTGATCGTGTAGGGCTTGGTCCCCTTGCAGCCGGCCGCGTCCGTCGCCTCGACGACGAAGCTGGATGCGCCGCCGGCGGACGGAGTGCCGGAGACGAGGCCGGATGCCGAGAGGGTCAGCCCCGCGGGAAGTGCGCCGCTGGTCACGGCGTAGCCGTAGGGTGCGGTGCCGCCGCTCGCGGTGAGCTGCTGGCTGTAGGGCACGCCGACGGTCCCCGACGGTAGCGAAGCGGGCGCGATCGCGATCGTGCCGCAACCCGCGGGGTTGATCGTGATGGTGTAGGGGTGGCTGCCCGTGCAGCCCGCCGCGTCCGTCGCGGTGATCGTCACGCCCGAGCTGCCCGCTGCCGACGGCGTTCCGGAGATCACCCCGGCCGCCGAGAGGGAGAGCCCCGCGGGAAGCGATCCGCTCGTGACCGCGAACGTGTAGGGCGCCGATCCTCCGCTCGCGGTGAGGGTCGCGCCATAGGGCGTGCCCTGCGTGCCGACCGGAAGCGTCGCCGGAGCGAGCACGATGGTGCCGCACGACGTCCCGATCGCGCCGGTGTCGGCATACATGCGCAGCTCTCCCGCCGGCGTGCCGGTCCGCGCATCGAGCCAGACGCAGACGACGCGCTGATCGTTTGCCGCCATGCCGCCGTAGTCGCCGAGGTTGGCGGCCTGGCCGCCATAGAGCAGGTGCGCGGGATCGGAAGGGACGTCGGAGACGCGAACGTTCGGGGTCCACGTGAGCCCGCCGTCGGTGGAGCTCGTGTGGTAGACGTGGAAGAGGACGTTGGCCGGATCGTCGCGGCGGTCGTACCAGCTCGCGTGGATCGTCCCGTTTCCGCTGACGGTCAGCGCGGGGAACCACTGGTCCTTCGCGTTCAGCGGTGGATCGTCGTCGAGGCGCTTGGGTGCGGTCCACGTCTGGCCTCCGTCCGTCGATCGCGCGAAGGCGATGTCCCCCGCGTTGAACGTGCGCGGCGTGCTTGCTCCGTTGCAGCAGTTGGCCACGTAGGTCGTGTCCCAGGCCGGGTTGCCGGGATCGGCGTGGTTCCACGTCATGTAGACCGTGCTCGGGCTCTGGGGTGACACGGCGATCTGCGGGAACTGGCCGTGCCGGAACGCGTGGCCGAGCGCGTCGACCGGGTACCACTGGAACCCGTTGTCGAGGAGGCCGGTCATCGAGAGCGGCGCGCTCGTGGGTGAGGCCTGCGGCGCGAACGTGGCGCCGCCGTCCGTCGAGCGCGTGATCCAGAGCCGTGCGCCGGAAGCGGTGCTCTCGGTGTAGGCGACGTAGACGGTGCCGTAGATGCCGGCGACGTAGGGGAAGAGGTTCGCTGGAGTGGCGGGCAGTGGCTGCGGGATCGGTGCTCCCCCGTTGGCCGCGACCCAGGTCTGGCCGAAGTCCGTCGACAGCTTGAGCTGGATCGTGACGCCCAGGTTCGTGACGCAGCTCGGCGTCGCTCTTGTAGGTCATGTAGGTGTAGTAGAGGCGGCCCGCGTAGGGGCCGGTGGTCGACCGGTCGGCGGCGATCCACGGCTTGTCGGGCGAGTAGTAGAAGCCGCCGGCGATGCCGCCGAGATCGACGGCGACGGGCATCCCCCAGGTCATCCCGCCATCGGCCGACGGGAGGATGTAGACGGGATGGAAGCTCGTGCCGCCCGCGCAGTTCCCGCCGTAGGTGTTGCCCGTGCAGCCGAAGTAGGTGTGGCCGAGCGCGTCGAAGTCGCCGGTGGGATCTCCGGCCGGGTAGACGATCGCGCCCGCGGGCGCGGGGAGGGGCCCGAGGATGTTGCCGCCGCTCCATGACTGGCCGCCGTCGAAGGTCACCCAGGCGCCGTCCTTCGAGTAGAGGTAGGACGTCTTCTCGTCGATGCACCCCGCGAGGAAATGGAGCGGGTCGAGCGGGTCAGCGGCGGCGAACTCCTCGCGGTGCGACTCGCCGGGGTTGTCGTAGGTGACGCGCACGTCGGTGCCGAACGTGACGCTCGCTGGCGCGGGAGGGCGCGCGACGACCGCGGGGGCGAGCAAGGCCCATGACGCGGCGAGCGTCGCGGCGACGGTTCGTGCCCGGCGGTTCATTCGCATGCGCTCTTGGTTTGTTCGCAAATGTAGCAGCGGCGTCCGGCCGCCGCCAGTCAATCGAAGAGACCGGGTTGCTCCGGCGCACGCGCGGGGTAGGTCACGCGGCCATCGCGCGCGACGGCGCGGGGCGAGAGCACGTGCGCGATGATCTCTCCCGACGGCTGGATGTGGACGACTTCGGCGCCCTTCGCCACGAGCAGGTCCGCCAGGATCTGGCGGTGGCAGTCGGTGTAGCAGGCCTCCGCGCACATCATCGCGGTGCGCATCCTGGCGGCCATCGCGAGCAGCCGCCGCACGCCCGACCTGGCCGGAGGATCCACGAGCCGATCGGCGTAAGCGCGCAGCGGCGCCGAGCCGAGCGCGCCGTTGGGCGACTGCTCGCGCGGGACCGCGGGGGCGAGCTTGCCGCCGAGCTCCTCGCCGAGGAAGCGGTAGGCGATCCCGTGCGCCTCCAGCGCGAGCTCGAGCCGCCCGCGCGAGAACTGCGGGTGGCGCTGCGATCGGGGCTCGCGCCTGACGTCGGCGATGCATCGGATCTCGTGCCGGTCGAGGAGCGCGAGGAAGGCGTCGAGCTTGTGGCTCGAGTGGCCGATGGTCCAGACGGTCCTCGTCACCGGCGCGCGTCCGGCTGCGCCGCGACGAGCGATGAGGGCTCGTACCCGAGTCGCGCGCGGAAGTTCGCGCGATACGCCGCGATCTCGCGGGTATCGCAGAAGGCGCGAAGCCTGATCGTGACGGTGATCCTCTGCGCGACGCCGTCGACGATGAGGACGCGGAAGGCCCGCGAAGGGGCGTCGCGGATGGTCCCGATCAGCACTCCGGTGTCCGACATGTGGAGCTCGGCCGGAAGCGGATCGATCTCCGTGAACGTGTAGGGCGGCAGGCCTCCCGAGGCCGCGAGCGCCAGCTCGAACGGGAGGCCGTCCACGACGAGAACGTCGGTCCGAGCGAGCCCTATCCCACTCCGGAGGCTGACAGACTCCGCGAACGCGTCGAGGAGCGTCGCCGCACCTCTGCCGGGACTCCTGTTGAAGAAGCTCGGTCGCCACGACGCGACGGTTGCTCCGAGGATTCCGAGGACGATCGCGAGCGCGCTCACGGCGTAGCGCTTCGCGAGGCGCAACTCCCCGGTGGCGCCGCGCGTGCGGTCTCGCCCCTCCCACGTACCGGCGTCGCCGAGAGCGAGCCACCCCCGGCTGTCCACGAGCGGTTCCGTCGAGCACACGGCAGGATGGCGCTCCGGTGCGACGAGGCTCATCGCGATCGGACCTCTTCGAGCGGGCTGACGATGATCCACGTCTGGAGGCGCGCCTCGGTCTGCCCATCGAGGAGCGTGACCGTGACAGCGAAGGATCCCGCCTGGGTGGGCGTCCCCCACAGGAGGCCATCCTCGTCGAGCGTGAGGCCGCCGGGAAGCGCGCGTTCGTCGACCTGGAAGCGGCCGCGCTCACCGTCGGGCCAGCGGAGCTGGCAGGCATAGGCCCTGCCAAGCGTCGCGGGTGGGGGACCGTACGTGGACAGATCGATGGCGGAGAACGCCGGCGCGGAGTTCAGCGTGACAAGGAAGAGGTTGCGGTCAAGGTCGTCGCAGAAGACGCGCAACCGGACGTCGGACCGCTGCGACGCGGATGCCGCGTCGCGGATCCAGACGGGAATCACGGCCGCCTCCGGCTTCTCGGGCTTGCCCAGCAGGACTCCCGTGTCCGAGAGGTGGAGGCCCTGGGGGAGCTCCTCGAGTGCCGCGAACGTGAAGGGAGGGATCCCGCCCACGGCACCGAGCGGGATCTCGACGGGCTCGCCCTGGAGCAGGGCGACGACGTGCTTCTCGGGGATCGGCACCGGCGGGCGTGGCGACCTCGCGCTGAGCGCCGGAGCCGTCACGCGAGCCGCTGGTGCGAGGACGCAGTAACCGGCGAAGATGCAGAGCCCGAGGAAGATCGCGAGAGCGAGAGCGGCAACGTGCCGGGCGATCTGCTCCGCGCTACCGTCTGGCTCTGACGCCAGCCCCGCGGGCGATGCGTAGCCGAGCAGAGGCGAGATGTCCCGTCTCCGCCTTGGTCCCCGATGCGTGGGGGACGGCGCAAGGACCTCTCCTTCCGGAGGTGACGGCGCGGACTCCGCGTGCGGATAGCGCGCCAGGAAGTAGGAGATGACGCGCGCTCTTATCCGCCAGAGCCATGCGTCCACGTCAGCTCGCGCGGCGCGCTCGCGGCAAACCTCCAGACGCTCTCGCCAGAAGGGGGCGAGAGAAGCTCCTCGCGCCAAGCTCCGTTGCTCGACCACGTGGTCCTCGCACCCACATGTTAACAGCGCGGCGATTCCTGATTTCGCGGACGCGGGCGGTGTTGCAATCCCGTGACACGCGTGTTTACACTTCTCACCGGTCCCCGCGATGTCCGAGCCCTCCTACTCCCGGGACGACCTCTCCCTCACGGGCGTGCGCCGCCTCTACGAGCGCGCCGTGGAGCACTTCGACGCGGGCGAGTACCGGCAGGCGGAGCAGTACCTCGAGTGGCTGATCGAGCGGGAGCCGCGGCACGGCCACGCCTACTGGTACCTCGCGCGCGTCAAGGAGCAGAAGGGGCAGCAGGAAGAGGCCCTCTTCTACTGGAAGACGTGCGCTCTGCTGAACGACGGGAAGCTCGACTGGGTCGACGGCGTCTACGGCAAGCTCGCCGACTACTACACGAAGAACCGGCGCTACCAGGAGCTCTACGACTTCCTCACCGAGGCGCTGCGGCGCGATGGCGGCAGCAAGAGCATCTGCCGCCACCTCGCGCAGACGGCCGAGAGGCTCGGGCGCAAGGCGGAGGCGGTCTTCTACCTCACGCGATGCCTCTCGATGGGCGGCGACGCCGAGTTCCTGCGCGACGCCCAGGACCGGCTCCTGAACCTCTGCTTCGAGACGGGCGACCTCGACACGCTGCGCGACGCCGGCAAGACGCTGCTCGCCGCCGATCCGCGATCGACGCGCGCGCACTACCTCCTGAGCCGCTACTACGAGAAGCGCGGCCATCTCAGCAAGGCCCTTCTCCATCTCAGGAAAAGCCTGTCTCCTGGGAAGGAGAAGGACCCGGCGTACGGAGAGGTGTCCCTCGAGCTCGCGTCGCTCTACAAGAAGGCGGGAAAGCCGCGCGAGGCCCTCCGGACGCTCGCGCGCGGCGCGCTCCTCGAGGAGCGCCATCCCTTCGCGCTCTGGCTCTCGGCCGAGTGCTACGAGGAGATGGGCGACGGCCAGCGGGCCCTCGATGCCTGGCGTAGCGCCGCCGAGGCGTTCGGTCCCACGAGCCGCGAGGGCCGCGAGGCGTTCTTCGCCGTGATCGAGGCGCTCATCGAGCTCGGCCGCGAGGAGGAGGCGCGCATCCAGCTCGAGCGCGCTCCCGACGCGATCCGGCGATCGGACCGCGCGCGCCGCTACCTCGCCGAGACCTACGAGCGCACGGGCCAGCTCACCGCGTCGCGCGGGATCTGGGAGGGCATCCTCGCCGAGTGCCCCGTGTCCTCACGCGAGCGGGTCACGCCGCTGCTCGCGCTTGCCCGCATCCTGCTTGCCGAAGGGGAAGCCGAGAGCGCGCTCGCCCGCCTTGCATCCGAGGACCTCGAGAGCCTCAAGGACGCCGAGCTCTTCGCGCTACACGCCGAGGCCCACGAGGACCTCGGTCAGGAGGAGAAGGCGCTCGTCTGCTGGGAACGCGCCGAGGCGCTCGTCCGCTACGACCGCCGCCGCGCCTTCGACATGCGCCTCTCTCGCGCGTCGCTCCTGCTCAAGCTCTCGCGCGCCGAGGACGCCTCGGGGATCCTCGTCAGCATGTCGCCGCGGCACGGGCAGGAAGAGCGTTACCTGACGCTGCTCGCCCAGGCGCTCGCCGAGGTCGGCGATCACGAGCGCGCGCTCGACGCGTGGGACCGCCTCGCCAAGAGTCCGCGACCCCGCGTCCGCTGCGAGGGCCTCGTGCAGATGAGCAAGCTCCTGCGCGACCTTGGCCGCCTCGAGGACGCGGTCGCCTGTCACGAGCGCCTGATCGCCGAGGGTCACGACATGCGCTCGGGCCTCCTGGGTCTCGCCGAGATCGCCGAGGAACGCCAGGACTTCGCGAGGGCCCACGCGCTCTGGGACGCGCTCGCCGAGATGTACGAGAGCTCGCACGCCCTGTCGGTCCGCGCCCGCGTCCGCGCCCAGCGCGCCAAGGATCTCACCCGGCCCCAGGCATCGTAGGCCGGCGGCGTCGTGCCGCGTCAGGCCTCGGTGCTCCACAAGGTGGCGCAGCGATCGTCCGGCGCGGCAAACTCCCGGCCGAAGAACCACACGATCCCGTCGCCCTGTTCCGCGACGAAGAACGCGAGGACCTCGCTGATCGTCGCCGCGAGGTCGAGGCTCCCGTCGATGCCCATGTCGAACCCGACGACCTCCCGCGTGGCGCCGAGATGGTCGCGGACACGCTCTTCCCCGATGGCGGATGAACGGGGCAGGTGCTCGAGCATCTCGTCGATCTCGCCAGGGAGCGGAGGTCCAGCCTCGACGACGATCGGACGCTGGGTGGCATGCCAGGAGATCGCGAGCCCGTCGAGCGTTCCCGTCTCCGGCGTCATCCGAAGGTGCCTCCACATCTCCCGGACGGCGGCTTCCTCGCCGCCGGGGAGATCCAGGCACTCGGCGAGGGTCATCAGGTCCGCGTCGCGCAGCTCCCGCAAGAGCATCTCGGCCGTGAGGTGCGCCACCGGCTTCTTGCAGTAGACGAGGACCCGTGCCGGCATCGGCCCGATGCTATCCGCCGCGGCGCGACGCATGCCTCGGGCGAGAACGAGCGTCACCAGGGGCAGCGCGGCTCCCGGTCCATCGAGATGGGTCCGACCCGGCGCCATCCCTCGCGCAGGAGCCACGTTCGCGCCTCGACGACCGGGGCGATGGGCCGTGCCCTTCGCCCCTGTGCCGCCAGGTCCGCGGCCCGGCGCTCCTTCCATCCCGTGAACCACGCGCCCGACGACCGATCGTCGATGTCCTGATCCATCTCCTCCGGGTTGCGGTACCCGTGCTTCTGCCCGTTCAGGAGGACGTAGGCGAGCGTGTTGTGGACGTGCGTCGGCGTCGTCATCACGCGGCGATGGTAGCGATCGGCGAACACCCTACCCTTGACCCCGCGCGCGCGGTTCAGCTGCCGCGCGATCCGCACGCAGAGGGCCTGCACCGCCTGCGCGAGCGCCGCCTTGCCGCCGGCCTCCACCACGAGGTGGATGTGGTCGTCCTGCACGGAGAAATGGACGAGCCGCGCGCCGTGACGGTCCCTCGCGAGGGCGATCGACCGCTCGACGGCACCGTAGAGCCGCGCTGACCGGAGGTTGCCGACCTCCCGCTGGACCTTGAGCGTCACGTGTACGGGATGTCTCGGGGAGAAGTCCTCGCGGCGAAGGTGGGACACCCCGGCGTTGGGCTTCCGCGGCCGTCCGAGCCTCTTGCCCTTGCCCGGACGCCGCTTCTTCCCGGGCTCCTCGTCGAAGCTGAGGAGAAGCTGCTCGGGCTGCCGCCGGCGCGACATCATAGTTATATTAGCATAGAATAATGAACCGTCGATGTCAAGCCCTTTTCGTGACCATCGTCCCGCGGGCCGAACCGCGGAGACAAGCCCCGCCCTACAGGCTCCGTCTCGATTTGGCCGGCCGGTGGAGCGACGGCTCGATGCATGGCGACGGTCGCCGGCGTCCGTGGGGCGGGGCCCTTTCGCGACGCACCTTCCGGCGGGCCGAACCGGCGGGGACAAGCCCCGCCCTACAACCTCCGTCTCGATTTGGCCGGCCGGTGAGCGACGGGCTCGATGCATGGCGACGGTCGTGCCGGCGTCCGTGGGGCGGGGCTCCTTTCGCGACGCACCTTCCGGCGGGCCGAACCGGCGGGGACAAGCCCCGCCCTACAGGCTCCGTCTCGATCTGGGCGGCTTTGGAATCGCGACGGCTCGAATGCGTGGCGACGGTCGTGCCGGCGTCCGTGGGGCGGGGGCCTTTCGCGACGCACCTTCCGGCGGGCCGAACCGGCGGGGACAAGCCCCGCCCTGCAGGCTCCGTCTCGATTTGGCCGGCCGGTGGAGCGACGGCTCGATGCATGGCGACGGTCGTGCCGGCGTCCGTGGGGCGGGGCTCCTTTCGCGACGCACCTTCCGGCGGGCCGAACCGGCGGGGACAAGCCCCCGCCCTACAACCTCCGTCTCGATTTGGCCGGCCGGTGGAATCGCGACGGCTCGATGCGTGGCGACGGTCGTGCCGGCGTCCGTGGGGCGGGGCTCCTTTCGCGACGCACCTTCCGGCGGGCCGAACCGGCGGGGGACAAGCCCCCGCCCTACAGGCTCCGTCTCGATCTGGGCGGCTTTGGAATCGCGACGGCTCGAATGCGTGGCGACGGTCGTGCCGGCGTCCGTGGGGCGGGGGCTCCTTTCGCGACGCACCTTCCGGCGGGCCGAACCGGCGGGGACAAGCCCGCCCTACAACCTCCGTCTCGATTTGGCCGGCCGGTGGAATCGCGACGGCTCGATGCGTGGCGACGGTCGTGCCGGCGTCCGTGGGGCGAGGGCCCTTTCGCTACGCACCTTCCGGCGGGCCGAACCGGCGGGGGACAAGCCCCCGCCCTACAACCTCCGTCTCCCGTTGGCCGGCTGGTGGGAATCGCGCCGGCTCGATGCGTGGCGACGATCGTGCCGGCGTCCGTAGGGCGGGGGACAGGCCCCGCCCTGCAACTTCCGTCTCGATTCGGCTGGCCGGTGGATTCGCGCCGGTTCGATGGCGGTGACGATCATGCCGAAGTCCGTAGGGCGGGGGCTCGTCCCCCGCCGGTTCGGCCGATGGTCGTTGTGGGAGGCCGCGAGGAGCGCAGCGTCCGTGGCGGTGTGGCGGGCAATCGCATCACGTGCTCTCGCCGGGGAGCGTGCGGGCGAGGGTCGTACCGTGACGCGACCGACTCCGGCGGCACGCAGCGCGGTGGCGCAGGCGCTGGCGGTGGCGCCTGTGGTGAGGACGTCGTCGATGAGGAGGTACGACGCGGGGACGGTCTTGGCTCGGACGGCGAAGGCGCCGGCGACGTTGCGCGCGCGGTCCTTGCCCGAGAGCTGGGCCTGGGCCGGTGTGATGCGGGTCTTCTCGAGGATCGGGTTGCGGGGTGTGGCGGTGGCGCGGGAGATGAGCTTGCCGAGCTCGCGGGCGTGGTTGCGTCCGCGAGAGCGTTCGTCCTTCGGGGCGAGGGGGACCTCGCCAAGGGCCGCCGCGCGGAGAAGGGTCTCGTTCTCGCGATAGGTGGCGACCATGAGCTCCGCGAAGTAGCTGCCGAGGCGCAGCAGGCCGTCGTACTTGAAAGCGTGGACGAGGGCGCGGCAGAGGGGATCGTAGGGAACGGCGGCGCGGGCGGCGTGGAAGGCGGGGGGATGGGCTGCGCAGTCGGGGCAGGGGGGGCCGGACGGGAGGTGGAGGCCGCAGACGTCGCAGAGCGGCGGGGCGAGGCGCGGCAGGCTCCTCTGGCAGGTGGGGCAGATGGCGCCGTAGTCGCCGGGGCCGAGGAGCCCTTCGCAGCCGTAGCACGCCGCCGGGAAGAAGAGCGTCCAGAGCGCGCGCAGGGTGCGGTCGCGCGCATCTGCACCGAGGCCGAGCCTCATTTCGCGTACGGGCTGCCTGCGATCGTGGCCAGGGCGCGGTAGATCTGCTCGAGGAGAACGAGCCGCGCGAGGTCGTGGCTCATGGTCAGCTCCGAGAGGGAGATCTGGCGCTCGGCCTCCGCGAGCACGGCCTCGGGAAGGCCCGTCGCGCCGCCGATGACGAACCGGATGGTGTGGTCGCGATTGAGCTGGGCCGCGGCGACCATCGCGTAGAACTCGTGCGAGCTCTGGCGCTTTCCGGCGGTGTTGAGCGCGACGAAGTCGTTGCCCGAGAGGCCGTCCATGAGGCGCCGCCCCTCCGCCGATCGCGACTCCAGCGTGGGGCAGTTGACGAGGCGCAGCGTGCAGAGCTTCTCGATGCGCGCGGTGTAGTCGGCGATGGCCGGCGCGAGCGGTCCCGAGGCGGGCTTGCCCACGAAGTGGATCTCGATGCGCATCGGTCCCGTGCGCGCCATGTCAGGGCTCGATCCCGTATCGCCGCCGCTTCTCGAGCAGCGTCTTCCTGTGGATGCCGAGCCACTTCGCCGTCTTGCCGAGATGGCCGCGCGTGCGCGACAGGACCTCGAGGATGTAGGCGCGCTCCAGCTCCTCGAGGCTGTAGCGCCGCTCGGCCGCGGTGCTGACCTGATCGTCGAGGGCGGCCGTGGCGCGCAGCCGGAGGTCGGTGACGTCGACGAGCGATCCCGCACCGAGGACGGCCGCCTGCTCCACGACGTTGCGAAGCTCCCAGGCGTTCCCGGGCCACGAGTGGGCGGTCAGGAGCTCCTTGGCCGCGGCGGTGAAGCCGGTGACGTCGCGCCCGTGCTGCCGCCGCGCGCGCTTCAGGAACCTCTCCGCGAGAGGAACGATGTCGCCGGGACGCATCCGGAGCGGAAGCACCTCGATCGAGATGACGTTCAGCCGGTAGTAGAGGTCGCTCCTGAAGCGCCGCGTGTCCACCATCGCCTCGATGTCTCCGTTGGTGGTGGCGACGATGCGCGCGTCCATCTCGATCGTGCGGTTGCTACCGAGGCGCTCGAAGCGCTTCTCCTGGATGACGCGCAGGAGCTTGGCCTGGAGCGCGAGCGACAGCTCGGTGACCTCGTCGATGAGGACGGTGCCCCCGCGCGCGAGCTCGAACCGTCCGATCTTCGATTCGGAGGCGTCGGTGAAGGCGCCCTTCTCGTGGCCGAAGAGCTCGCTCTCGAGGAGGTCGGGCGGGATGTTGGCGCAGTCGATCTTCACGAGCGGACCGCCGGCCCGCGGCCCGTGTCTGTGGATGTAACGCGCCAGGACGTCCTTGCCCGAGCCGCTCTCTCCGCGCAGGAGGACGTTCGCTTCCCCCGGCGCGATGCGCCGCGCGATGCGGAGGATCTCCCGCGTCCTCGGATCCCGCACGACGATCGCGTCGTGCGTCACGCGCTTCATGGGTGCCAGGGGCATGCGGAGTGCTCCGCCCGGTCAGGACGCGTCCGGCAGCGTCACGGGCAGGCGCCGCGCGTCGCGCCAGAGCCCCTCGATGTCGTAGAACACGCGCTTGTCGCCGAGGAACACGTGGACGATCACGTCGCCGGCGTCGATGAGCACCCACTCGTTCGCGTCGAGGCCCTCGACGTGGTGGGGCCGGATGCGCGCGGCCGAGAACGCGTCGAGGATCCCGTCGCCGAGCGCCTGGACCTGCCGGTGGCTCGTCCCCGAGACGATCACGAAGAAGTCGGTGAACGAGGCGAGCCCGCGGAGGTCCAGCACCTCTGGCTGATGCGCCTTCTTGTCGTGGGACGCCTCGAGCGCGACGCGGATGATGCGGCCGGCGTCGTCGGGGACGGTCGGGTGGCGGGGCGCCGTCATTCCGCGGCCCCGGCGAGCTCCAGCACGCGGCGGAACAGCGCTTTCTTCAGCTCCTCGACCCCCGCTCCCGTCACCGCCGAGATCACGAAGAAGGGAGCACCGCTCTTCCGTGCGTGCAGAGCGAGTGAGGACCGGGCCTCGGCGAGGGCATCTGCGGTGAGTGTATCGCACTTGGTCAGGACGAGTACCCGGGGCTTCTTCGCGAGATCGGGGCTCGCCTTCTCGAGCTCCTTGCGGAGCGCGCGCACGCACTGGATCGGCGTCGGCGCGGGCTCCGGCAGCACCTCGACCAGGTGGCACAGGAGCTTGCAGCGATCGAGGTGCTTCAGGAACTGGCGCCCGAGCCCCCGCCCCTCGGAAGCCCCCTCGATGATGCCCGGGATGTCGGCGACGACGAAGCTCTCGAAGTCGGAGACGGCCACGACGCCGAGGTGCGGCTCGAGCGTGGTGAAAGGGTAGGCGGCGATCTTGGGGTGCGCCCGCGAGAGGCGCGACAGGAGCGTCGACTTCCCGGCGTTCGGGAAGCCGAGGAGCCCGACGTCGGCGAGGAGCTTGAGCTCGAGGCGCAGAACGGCCTCGCTGCCCGGCCGCCCTGGCTCGTGGCGCCGAGGCGCGCGGTTGGTGGACGACTTGAACCGCGCGTTGCCGCGCCCGCCCTCGCCGCCGCGCGCGGCGACGTGGCGCGCGCCCGCGCGATCGAGGTCGGCCAGAAGCTCGCCCGATGCCGCGTCGAAGACCTGGGTCCCGATCGGGACCCTCACCTCGATCGCGTCGGCGTCCTTGCCGTGCTTGGTGCTGCCGAGCCCGTGCTGCCCGCGCGCCGCGCGGAAGAGCGGCGTGTAGTGCAGCGGCAAGAGCGTGTTCAGGTGCGACGACGCGACGAGGACGACGTCGCCGCCCCGCCCCCTGTCGCCGCCGGAGGGCCGCCCTTCGGGACGTACTTCTCCCTGCGAAAGGCCAGGTAGCCGTCGCCGCCGTCACCGGCCTTGACCGTGATGGTGACCGCGTCGAGGAACTTGGACATGGGGCAACCGCGCGCGCCGTCTCCCGGCGCGCGGGCCTACGCGATGTGGATGCCGGGCACCGTGGCGTCGGGATCGACCACGTCCGTGAGGATGTGGATGAAGCGGCCGAACTGACCGCGATCCTGGAACTTCACGACGCCGGCGACCTTCGCGTAGAGCGTGTCGTCCTTGCCGCGCCCCACGTTCTTGCCCGGGAGGAACTTCGTCCCGCGCTGCCGCACGAGGATCGACCCGCCGGACACCCACTGGCCGCCGAAGCGCTTGACGCCGAGCCGCTGACTGTTGGAATCGCGGCCGTTGCGTGAGCTGCCGCCTGCTTTCTTGTGTGCCATCGCTACGCTCCCGCCGCGATCTCGTCGATGCGCACCGACGAGAAGCCCTGCCTGTGGCCCTTGGTGCGGCGGTACTGCTTGCGCCGCTTCTTCTTGAAGATCTTGACCTTGCGGTGGCGCCCCTCGGAGAGCACCGTCCCGCGCACCGTGGCGCCCGCGACGTGCGGCGTGCCGACGGTCGTCCCGGCCTCACCGGAGACGAGGAGGACGTCCGCGAAATCCACGGCTTCGCCGGGCTTCGCGACAAGGCGCTCGACCTTGACGACGTCTCCCACGGCTACCCTGAGCTGCTTCCCACCAGTCCCGATGACGGCATACATGATTCGGTCTCCTGATTTCCGGGTGTCGACCCGGCGAAACCCCGATGATACCGAGTCCGCGCGCGAGGGGTCAAGCTACGATCGACGACCGTGGCGATCCCCGACGAGCCCGTCCCGAGCGACCAGGAGCCCACCATGGCGGTGCCGCGGGTGGAGGACGACCGCGCGCCGACCGAGGTCGTCGGGGGCGCGAGCCGCACCGCCGCGAGGGGCCTCCCCGCGCGGATCGGCCGCTACCGCATCGGCTCCGTCCTGGGCGCGGGCGGCTACGGTACCGTGTACCGAGCCACGCACGAGCAGAGCGGGGAGGAGGTGGCGCTCAAGACGGTGCGCATCTCGCTCGCGCCGATCTTGAAGGGGATCCGCCGCGAGATCGGCGCGCTCGCGCGCATCCGCCACCCCGGCATCGTCCGCATCGTGGACGACGGCCTCGACGATGCGGGGCTTCCCTGGTATGCCATGGAGCTCTGCGACGGCGTGCCCCTGCGGCGCTTCGTGCCGGCGGACGCGGCCGATCCGATCGTGCCGGTGAGCACGCCCGAAGCCCCGGCGTGGTGGACCGCGTCTCTGGCCGCGTCCGCGCCGGTCGAGGCGACCGTCAAGGTAGAGGCGCCCGCCGTCGCCGCGGATCTCCTCCAGCGCCTCGCGATCGTGCGGCGGCTCTGCGTCCCGCTCGCCTACCTCCACGGCGAGGGGCTGGTGCACCGCGATCTCAAGCCGGACAACGTGCTGGTGATGGCCGACGGCACGCCGGTGCTCGTCGACTTCGGCCTCGCGCAGGAGCTCGCCTCCGAGACGGGGCGCGATGCGCTCGAGGTGATGGTCGAGGCGTCGGGAACGCTTCCGTACATGGCGCCCGAACAGGGGCTGGGGGGCGTGGTGGACGCCCGCGCGGACCTCTACTCGCTCGGCTGCGTCCTTTACGAGCTCGTGACCGGGCGCCCGCCCTTCCTCGCGAAGGGACCGACGGAGCTGCTCTGGATGCACATGAAGGTGGAGCCGATCCCGCCGTCGCGCCACCGCAAGGGGATCCACCCCGGCCTCGACGATCTCGTCATGCGGCTCCTCGGCGGAGCCGCGCCACCGCATCGGATTCGCCGAGGACGTGGCCTCGTCGCTTGCCGAGCTCGGCGCGGGCGCGGACGAGTGGCGCGGTGCGCCGCGCCCCCGTCCCTACCTCTACCGCGCGGACCTCGCCGGGCGCGAGAGCATCTACGACGCGCTCTCCGCCATGATCGCCGGGCTCGGTGGCGGGCCTGGGGCTCCACCCGGTGGAGGCGGCGTCGTTCTGATCGCCGGGGAGAGCGGGGCGGGGAAGACCCGCATCCTGACGGAGCTTGCGACCGATGCGCGGCGGCGCGGCATCGACGTGCTGGGCGGCGAGTGCGCCGCTCTCTCCGCCGATGCGCGGGCCGCGGGCGTGGGGGAGCTCGGCGCGCTCAGGAAGCCGCTCCAGGCGATCGCCGATCGATGCCAGGACCTCGGCGGTACCTTCACGAGGAGGCTCCTGGGAGTCGCCGGGCCGGCGCTCGTCCCCTACGAGCCGTGCCTCGCGCGGCTCCCAGGCCTCGACGCAGCGTCGCTGCCGCCGCTCGGCGCCGAGGCGGCGCGGCTCCGTCTCTACCATGCCCTCGCCTCGGTCTTCCTCGGGCTCGCGATGGATCGGCCGCTCGTGCTGGTCCTCGACGATCTCCAGTGGGCCGACGAGCTCACGCTCGGGTTCCTCGGGACCCTCGCGGCGATGCCTCTGTCGAGGCTCCTCGTGGTCTCCGCCTATCGCGCCGAGGAGGCCACCGGCGACATCGCCCGGCTGCGCGCGAGCGCGGGCGTCCGGAGCCACACGCTCGAGCGGCTCGACGTCTCGGCCGTGGGCGAGGTGGTGGCGGACATGCTCGCGATCTCGCCTCCGCCGCAGGACCTCGTGGATCGCGTCGCCGCCGAGTCGGAAGGGAACCCGCTCTTCGTGGCGGAATACCTTCGCGCCGCGGTGGCGGAAGGCTGGCTCTCCCGCGACGGCCACGGCCGCTTCCGCCTCAGGAGCGATCGGTCGCTCACGGGGAGCGAGCTCCAGATGCCGCGGTCGCTGCGCGACCTGATCTTGCGGCGCATCGAGGGGCTCTCCGCGGGGGCCGGTGCGATGCTCGATCTCCTGAGCGTGCTCGGCCGCGAGGTGGAGACGGGGCTCGTCGATGCGGCGGCGCCGCTCGCGCTTCCGTCCGCCGACGCGGGCGATCTGCTCGGGGAGCTCGCGGCCGCGGGCGTCGTCGAGGACGGGACGGGATCCGTCCGCATCGCGCACGACAAGATCCGCGAGGTGTCGTACGCGCGCGTGTCCGCGGCACGCAAGGTCGCGCTCCACGACGCCGTCGCGCGCGCGATCGAGTCCTGGGCGGGAGATCGCAGGGCGGACCACCTCGCGGCTCTCGGCCACCACCTCGAGCGGGCGGGGCGGCACGCCGAGGCGATGGACTGCTATCACGACGCCGCGCAGCGCGCGCTGGGCAAGTACGCGCTCGCGGAGGCCGAGCGCCTCTTCGCGGCCTACCTCGCGCTGGAGACCGTGCCGACGCCGCGCGGGATCCGCGCTCGCGCGACGCTCGGCGGGCGCGTGCTCTTCGTGTCGGGCAAGAGCGACGCCGCGCAGTCCTGCTACGAGGAGGCGCTCGCGCTCGCCCGTTCGATCGGAGACCTGGCCGGCGCGGGCATCTGCCTCGACGGGCTCGGCATCGTGCACCAGGACTGCGGGAGGGTCCTGGAGGCGGAGAAGCTCTACCGCGAGGCCGTCCTGCTCCACGAGAAGCTCGGATCGCGGCGCGCGCTCGGCAACTCGCTTGCGAACCTCGCCGCGATCCCGTCCCAGCTCGGCCGCATCGCGGAATCCGAGGAGCTCTACCGGAAGGCGCTCGAGATCCAGACCGAGACCGGCGACCGCCTCGGACAGGGGATGACGTCGGCCAACCTGGCGCAGCTCGCCATGAAGCGGGGAAGCGTGGCGGAGTCGCGCGCGCTGGCCGAGCGCGGCCTGGCGATCTACCGCGAGGTGGGCCACCGGCGGTTCGAGGGGCTGTCCCTCGCGCAGCTCGGCGACGTCTGCGCGAGGGAAGGCGACAGCGCGGCGGCGCGGGCCTACTACGAGTCGGGCATCGCCGTGATGCGCGAGGTGGGCGATCGCCGCTGGGAGGGCATCACGCTGCCGAAGATGGGCCTCCTCGCTCTGACCGAAGGGAGGCTCGACGAGGTCGTCCCGTGCTTCGAGCGCGGGCTCGCGATCCTCCGCGACGTGCGCGATCGCTGGAGCGAGGGCAACGCGACGGAAGAGCTGGCGACCGCCCTCGGGACGATGGGGCGCGCGGACGAGGCGAGGGCTCGCTGGGAGGAAGCGCTCGCGATCCATCGCGAGGTGGAAAACGATCGCGGCATCGCCGCGGCGGAGCGCGCGCTCGGCGCGCGGGAGTGTCATGAGCTTCGATCCCGATGCGGCGGCCGTGGGCGGCGGTCTCTACGGATTGCCGGGCTCGCCCGCCGGCGCCCGGTTCGTGGTGCTCCCCGTCCCGTTCGACGCCACGACGAGCTTCCGCGACGGCGCGCGCCACGGCCCGGACGTGGTGCTCCAGGCGAGCGCGCAGGTCGACCTGTTCGACGTCGACTTCGGGCGGCCCTGGCGCCACGGCATCGCGATGCACGAGGAGCTCGCGCGACGCATCCGCGTCTGGAATCGCGAAGCACGCCGGCTCGCCCGGCCGGTCATCGACGCCGGAGGCGTGGTCGAAGGGCGACCGCGCCTCGCCGGCGCGCTCGCGCGCGTCAACGCCATCGGAGGGCGCGTCAACTCCGTCGTCCTCGAGGCCGCGAGGTCGTTGCTCGCGGCGGGCAAGACGCCCATCGTGCTCGGCGGCGATCACAGCACGCCCTTCGGCGCTCTGGAGGCCTACGGCGAGGTCCATCCCGGACTCGGGATCCTCCACGTCGACGCGCACGCCGATCTCCGCGACGCCTACGAAGGCTTCGTGTGGAGCCACGCGAGCATCATGCACAACGTCGTCCACCGCATCGGGCCGAAGGGAGGCATCGCGACTCTCGTGCAGGTGGGCATCCGCGACCTCGGAGAACGCGAACGGGACGAGATCGCCGCGTCCCGGCGGCCCGGACGGACGCGGATCGTCACGCATTTCGACGCCGACCTGAAGTCCGCTCTCTTCCATGGCAAGAGCTGGGCGGCGCTCGCGAAGGCGATCGTGCGGGCGCTCCCGAAGAAGGTGTACGTCTCCATCGACATCGATGGCCTCGACCCGATGCTCTGTCCCGACACGGGCACGCCGGTCCCGGGCGGGCTCTCGTTCGCGGGCTCGTGTTCCTCCTGAAGGCCATCGTCGCCTCGGGTCGCCGGATCGTCGGCGGCGATCCACGGAGGTGGCGCCGAGCGCCGCGTCGCGTCCCGCACTTTTGGAAGCGACTGGAACGGCAACGTCGGCGCCCGCGTGCTCTACAAGCTCATCGGCGCGATTGCCGCCCGGCGCTAGCACTCATGTGCGAAGTTGGCGAGATCGCTTCGGGGTTCCCTTCCAGGCGTCCGGATCGTCCCGCCTTACGGACGCCTCGGCGCGGGCTTCGAGGCGGGCATGGGTGCCGAACCCGTGACGAAGTACTGGTCCGTGTCGAAGTCCTCGGTGTTGTCGATGATCATCTGCTCTCCGAGCATCGGGTTCGTCTGCACGGCCTCGTCCATCTTGCGCAGCGCGACGGGCGAGCTCCGACCGAACCGCGCGCGATGGGGTCGCCGAGCATCTTGCGGCCCTTCATCACGTAGGCGACCAGGGCGATCGTGCGGCCCCGGAACGGGCCGCTCAGGATCCGCGCCTGATTGACCGCGAGCGCCATGTCGTACGGGGCGGTGGCCGGGTCGAACCGCTCCCAGGTCTTCGTGATCTCCACCTCGGCCCTCGTGATCTCGATGGGCTCATCCTCCGGCGCCGTGCCGTCGATCCCCTCGGGAGCCGGGAACGGCCACTCGCCGGCGGCGAGCGATCCCGCGCTGACGACGAGCACCACCACCCTTGGCTGCGTCGTCCCCGGAGGGTGGGACTTCAGGTAGCGGACCGGCGCGAAGCGTGCGCCGGCTTTTCGCCACACGAACGGGACGCGGAACCCCAGCGCGCGCGAGAGATGGTTCGCGAGTCCGCTGCCTCTCGGGTAGCTGGTCCGGAAGCCGGCCATGCTGTCGCCGATCACGAGGACCGGTGGGTCCTCCGGCGCGGGACCGGGATCGTGCTCGACGACGAGGTGCTCGATCTCGAATGGCGGCGCGCCGAAGGGCACGAAGTCGAGCCTGCGATTCTTGGGATGGGCTTTCCGGACACAGGCGCAGATGGGCCAGAAGTTCGTGTCGTAGTCGGTGTCGCGGACATCCTCCACGGTGAATCGTCCCGGATCGGCGCGGTTGCCGAAGGCGTAGCGTTTCAGCCGGGCGGCGAGGAGGCTTGCGGCGATCTCGCGGCCGGTGGTCGCCCAGTGGTTGTCGTAGCGCATCATCAGCGGCTCTTCCCCGTCGTGGGCGCGAAAGGCATCGAGCACGTCGAGCACCTCGACGTCGTGGTCGCAGAGCTCGAGCAGGCCCTTGGTGTAGGCGGGCCACGTGTCGCGGTCCGCCGGCATCCCGGGGAAGAGCCGGTGCGCGTAGACCATCTGCGCGTTCGGCACCGGAAGGACGATGAGATCGGTCCCGCGCTTTTTCAGCACGTCGCGGAACGCGATCAACGTGTCGCGGGCGTTGCGCGTGCCGACGAACATCCGGTCGTTCACCAGCGCCACCGTGTCCTCTCCGGGCCGGAAGAAGAAACCGGTGGGGTTGGCGCACTGGCGGGGGTTGGTCGGGCTTCCTATCCGCGCGATGGTCTTTCGCAGGGCAACGATGTTGTCGGCGGGCTTCGCGATCCTCGCCCTCAGCACCGCCGCCTGCGCTTCGACGTCCTGCTTGCGCTGCTTCCCCTCGGACGCCTCTCCCGCGAACGCCGGCACGTTGGCCAAGAGGCAAAGAGCCGGGAGGAAGAGCGACCTCACCCGCACGCGTGCGATCACGGCGGGAGTCTAGCTTCCCGGAGGGTCGAGGGAGCGCCGCCAGACCCGCAGCGCCTGGCCTTGCGGTGCGACGCCGTCGATCGAGAGCAGCGGGCCCTCCGGCGATGTCGTGCCCGCGACGACGTAGCCGCCGCGATCGAGGTGGTCTTCGAGCGAGAGCGCGCCGATCGCGCGATCGGGCGTGTCGCGCGAGGGTGGGGGTGCGGTGAACGCGAGGATCAGATCGGCGACGGCGGTGGTCGACACGCTCTCGATCCGACCGGAGCGGGATTCCACGTCCCACGGGAGCGAGAGCCCGGCGCCCACCGTCGCGGCGATGGACATCGGCGCGCGCCCCATGTCCGAGACGCGCGCGGACTGGCCGGGACCGATGCGCCCGAGCGGGACGTAGGCGGCGCCGGGGCCGATCGCGACGACGTTCTCGATGGGCGCCGCGGACGCGTTGTGCACCACGACGTCGCGCCAGCCGCGCGCCACCGCATCCCCAAGCTCGGCCGAGAGCGGCGCTGGACCGCCGGCGTCCGGTCCGATCGCGTCCCGGACGATCGCGCGCTCAAGGTCGAGACGCGGATCGGAAGGAGGAAGCCGGCCCTCGCCGAGCCGCGACGTGGAGCTCTGCCCCGCCGAGGATCGCGCCGACCCGATCGAGCCTGGTGGGATCGGCGAGCACGAGGCTCTCTCCGCACGCGGACCCGCGACCGCCACGGTCGCTCCCTCGTGAATCCCGTCAGCGACGTCAGCCGCCAGGCCTCGTGGTCCCGGGCGAGGTCGACGATCTCGAGGGACGACACGATCCGTCCGATTCATGGGCGCCGGCCATGGCGTAGGCGACGGCGGAGAAGCAGACCGTCACGGCCGGGAACGTCACCCACGTCAGGCTCCGGCGCCGGAGCTTCCGCAGGACGACGAGATCGAGCGGTCCGACCATGAAGAGGTAGGCGGCCATGAACCCGGCCAGCGTCCACGGCGAGAGGGGTCTCAGGGGCGCGATCGTCGCGACGAAGCGCCGGGCCGATGCCTGCGCGCGATCCGTGAGGCCAACCTCGCCGGCGCCGGGCCTCCGGATCGCCGGGATGGGGAAGAGATCCTGCCACGTGGAGGAGAGCGCGGCGGACGCCGGCGCCGCCACGTCCGGATCGAATGCGAGCACCACGACGCGCCCCATGCCCGCGCGCGCCTCCATCGCGAGCGGCCGGCCGGACGGGAGGCTCGCGACCGCGCGCGCCGCGCTGGATGAGGCCGCGAGATCGCTGACGGGGGCTTGCTCCGTTCCGGCGTGCGTCGCCTCCCCGGTCGCGCCCAGCGCGCGGAGGATCGCCTCGCGCGGCTCGGCGCTGCCCGCGGCGACGGCGATCGGGAGCTTCGCTCCGAGGGATCCGAGGATCCGTCCATCTCCGCCCGTGGAGACGACGAGCGTGCCGCCCATCGTCACCCAGTCGAGAAGCGCGTCCCGCGCCGCGACGGTCGGGGGCTCGCCGCTCGCCTCGGGCCAGACGACGACGTCGGCGCCGTCCCAGCCGTACCAGCGATCGGGGATCGCCTCCGGCGCGATGGTCGCGACGGCGAGCGGACGCTCGTCGTCCCGCGCGAAGCGGGCGAGGCCCCAGCTCGCCGTTCCCACGATCGCCGCGACGCGTCGTGGCTCGGCGATGGGTTGGAGCGCGATCTCGCGCGCCGCCACGACCGTCCCCGACGCGCGACGGAGCTCGAGGGTGAGCGCTCGGGGTGCCGGGCCTGGATCGAAGTAGAGGTGAAGCCTCCCGCGAAACCCCGGCGGCGCGGAGATCGCGCGCTCGGCGCGGGCCGGCTCGCCGGCGACCGAGGCGACGAGCGTGCCATCGAACGCCGGTCCGTCGTTCTCGATCGCGATCGAGAGGCACGCGACGCCTCCCGCGCGCAGCGCCTCTGGAAGCGTGAGCTTCGCGTCGAGGAGCGGGCCTTCGCTTGCGGCGCCGGTGCCCGACCCCCAGGTGACGGCTGCGAGGAGTGCGACGGCTTCCCGACGTGCCGATCTCGCGCGCCGGCTCAAGAGCGATCCCCTCCGCCGATCGCGCTCCTCAGGGCCTTGGCCCCCTCCCGCAGGCGCGCCGCCTCGCTCGTGTCGCCGCGCTGCTCCGCGAGGTACGCGCGCGTGTCGAGGATCGACGCGCGCATCGATCTGTCGTCGCCGATCTTGCCGGCGATCCGCTCGGCGCTCTTGACCGCTGCGCTGTCCTCGCTGGTCATGCCCGCGATCGGATCGCTGACGCTCTCGATGCGCGCGAGGTTCAGGTAGAGCTCGACCAGGGTGAAGTGATCGGGACCGAGCGCCTCCTCGGTGACGGTGACCGCCTGCTTCGCGAGGGCGATGGCCTCCTGGTCGTTGCGCTTGTTGGCGGTCAGCACGGAGAGCATTGCGAGGTCCCGCGCGATCAGAGGGCTCTTCTCGCCGGCGATGCTCTGCTTGAGCGCGATGGATCGGCGCAGAAGCTCCTCGGCGGCCTGCGCCTCGCCGCGCCTCAGCGACACCGCCGCGAGGTTCGAGAGCACGTAGCCCATGGCGATGTGCGTCGCGCCCTGCCGCCTGTCGAGCGCGGCGCGCGCCCGGTCGATCTGCTCGCCGGCCTCCCCGGTCATGTCGAGACCCTGATAGACGGCCGACAGGTTGGAGCGGATCACCGCGGTGTTCAGGTGATCGGGGCCGAGCGTCTTCTCCGCGATGCGGAGCGCGCGCTCGAGGAGCGTCCGGGCTTCCGCGGGGCGGCCGAGGCTTCCGTAGAGCTGCCCGACGACGTTCGCGTGCGTCGCGACCCATGGCGACTCACCCTGGCCTTCCAGGAGGTCGAGCGCCTGCTTCGCGAGACGCTCGGCGCTCGCGGCGTCGCCTGTCGCGCGCGCGAGCGACGCCCGGCTCGTCAGCACGCTGGCGTAGGTCGGATGCCACGGCGTGTAGGCGGCCTCGACGATGGGCCACGCCTGATCGACGTGCGCGCGCGCATCCTGGTTGCGGCCGAGGACGAGCTCCAGCGTGGCCAGGTTGTTCAGGGCGCTCGCGTAGGTGGGGTGCTTGGTGCCGACGGTCGCCTCGAGCATCTCCACGGCCTGTCGCAGGCGCGACTCCTCGCTTCCGTAGCGCCCGTGGGCGTCGTCGCACGCGGCGAGCGTCAAGAGGTAGCTTGCGCGGCGGAGGTGCGGTCCGGGGTAGAGCGTCGTCACCTGCCCCTCGAGCTCGTGGGCGATCGCCTCGGCGTCGTCGTAGAGACCGAGCGCGTTGTCGACGTGGGCGAGGTTGACGCGGGCGTCGAACGTGTCCTGGTGCGCGTCGCCGAGCGCCTTCCTGCGGACGTCGACGGCGCGGAGCAGGAGCTTGCGCGAATCCTCGAACCGCCCCTGGAAGTAGTCGAGAAGCGATCGCGCCACGAGCACCTCCGCGACGTCGGGATGCTCCGCGCCGAGGCGCTTCTCGCGGGCCCGGAGCGAGGCTTCGAAGCGCGGGAGCGCCTCGGAGAAGCGGCCCTTGCTCGTCTCCAGCTCGGCGAGCACCAGCTCGGCGCGTGCGGTGTCGAGGTCGTCGTCGCCCTTCTGCTCGAGCCGCGCCAGCGAGAGCGCCCGCTCGGCGTGGGAGATGCCGGCCTCGTAGCGGCCCAGCGTCCTCTCGAGGCGCGCGAGGCTTGCGAGGGCATGAGCGAGCGCCGCGCGCGACCCCTGCTCGCGGAGCTCGACCGATCCCGTGATGTGCTTCTCGGCGTCCTCGTACTTTCCGAGCCGCGCCTCCACGCAGCCGAGCGCCTCGCGGGCGGCGGCGAGAGGCTCGCCGGCGGGGAGCACCGAGCACGCGTGGCGGAGCACCGTCTCCGCGCGATCGTAGGTCCCGCGCGCCTCGAGCACGCGGCCCAGGTCCACCTCGGCCTCGCCCGTCGCCGCGTCGTCCTTGCCGGCGCGGCGCGTGGCCTCGTCGACCCCGAGAGCGGCGGCGTTCTCGGCGTCGGAGTACTGGCCAGACTCGAGCGCGCGCGCGAC
>JAXLQT010000026.1:0-86532 GCA_046331505.1 Acidobacteriota bacterium | reverse complement strand
CCCGCGGCCGAGACGCGACGCCAGCGTCTCCCCCTCGTAGAACGCGAAGGCGATGTAGGGATGGCCCTCCCACTCGCCCGTGTCGTAGACGGCGCCGAGGTTCGGATGATCGAGCCTGGCGGCGGCCTGGGCCTCGCGCAGGAACCGGGTGCGGGCCTCGGCATCGCCGACCCGGTCCGGCGTGAGGAACTTCAGGGCGACCGACCGCGCGAGCGACGTGTCCGTCGCGCGGTAGACGACTCCCATCCCGCCCTCGCCGACGAAGCAATCCACGCGGTAGCGCCCCACCTGGCCACCGGCCGCGGGCCCGAGCTTCTGCATCAGGGGCTGAGTGCTCGGCTCGTCCACTCGGATGAGATGCTATCGCACCGCATCGAGGCGTTCCCGCGTGGCCCGCCCGCAATCCGGGAGTCTCGAGCCGTCGAACGCGTCGAGGCTTGGTCACGTCGATCTGAGCATCATGATGCCCATCAGGGCGATGCTATGATGTGCCATGCGAACGACGGTGACTCTCGATGACGACGTCGCGGCCCTGCTCAAGAAGGCCATGCGCGAACGCGGCTTGTCCTTCAAGGACGCCCTCAACGGCGCCGTGCGGGCCGGCATGACGGTCCCGAGGCCGAAGGCGGGACGGTTTCGACAGAAGACCTATCCCATGGGCTTCGATCCGTCCTTTCGCTGGGACAAAGCGCTGTCGATCGCCGCGGACATGGAGGACGAGGAGATCGTCCGCAAGCTCCACCTTCGCAAGTGAAGATCGTCGATGCCAACGTCCTCCTCTACGCGGTCAACGAGGATGCCCACGGGCATGACGCCTCGCGACGCTGGCTCGAGGCGAGCCTGTCCGGAGTCGAGACGGTCGGCTTCGCGTGGATCGTCCTGCTCGCCTTCCTGCGGATCAGCACCCGGTCGGGAGTCTTCGCGCGCCCGCTCGCCCCGAGGGAAGCCCTCGACGTCATCGACGCGTGGCTGGCGTCGCCGTGCGCGATCATCGCGCACCCATCGGACCGACACGGGCCGATCTTCAGGGACCTAGTCGAGCGGACCGGGACCGGCGGCAACGGCACCACGGACGCACATCTCGCCGCTCTCACCATCGAGCATGGGGCCGAGCTCTGGTCCTGGGACCGGGACTTCGCCAGGTTTCCGGGTCTCACCTTCCGCCTGCTCCCGGTCTCCCGCTGAGGTCATTGCCATTGCAGTGGATCCGGTGCTCGCAGGACGATCCCTGGAGGGTCGGGAAACTCGACTCCCGATGAGCGAATCTTTCGACCTTTCGCGCATGTGCACGCGAGGACGGCGATGCACGGCATCAGCGGTCGATCGAGCGGGGCAGCACGGCACGGGTGGCGTGCCACGATTCCTTGCTCGTGCGTGTTGCGGCGCGGCGAGACGGGACAGCCGCGCCAGATCAGGGAGGAACGATGATCACGCGCAGCGGATCCTGGAGACTGGCGCCGGCGCTCGCCCTTGCGCCAGCGCTGGCGACCCTGACCCATCTCACGTCGGGGGATACACCGACCACGGAATCCGGTTCCACCTGCGTTACGACACCAGCCGCGACTACGCGAGCCTCAAGGAACGTACTTCGCCGGGAGTCACGAGATCAAGACCGGCATGGAGTACGACGTCACACGCAACGACTCGTTCGAGGGGTTCGGAGGAAGGCAGTGGCGGTTCTTCAACGACGATCAGTACGAGGTCGCGTACCTCTCTGCCTCAGCCTCGGACGCGCGCATCGTCGACGCCGCGTCCTGCATGGCTTCGACGACCCGAGCGTCCCGTACAGCCGTCCGAACCCGTACTGGCGCAACCCGACGCGCGACCAGACGCCGCGGCTCATCACGCTCGGGCTCCGCGTGACCTTCTGATGGCGTGAGCGGGTTTCTCACGCTCCTCCGCATATGGAGCCCGCGAACGGCTCGACGCTCCAAGACGAAAGGGCAAGACCATGGCACTCAAGATCCAGACCCACGAAACCGGCGGCGTCACCATCCTCACTCTCCGCGGGTCGATCTTCCTCGGCAGCGGCGACGACGACCTCAGGGCCGCCGTCGACCGGGTCCTCGCCGATGGCAAGAAGAACATCGTCCTCCACCTCAAGGGCCTGAAGGACATCGACTCCTCCGGCGTCGGCGAGATCGTCGGCTGCTACACCTCGGTGGCCCGCCGGGGCGGGATGCTGAAGCTCGTCGGCCTCGGCGATCGCGCCTACGACGTCCTGGCGCTCACGCAGCTCATCCACGTCTTCCAGAGCTTCGACGACGAGGCCTCGGCGATCGGAAGCTTCGCACCCGCTGCCACGGGAGGCGCGTCCGGTCCGACGGACGCTCGCGCCGGCAGCCCTGGGAGGATCGGCTGACAGCAGCCTGGATCTCACGAAGTCGCAGTCCGTGGACAACCGGCAGTTGAGGAGTGCCTCGGCCGGCAACGCACTCTCTCCGGTTCCGCCCTGGCACGGGACGTGCTGCGTCCGTTTGCATGGGCCGCTACCCGGCGGTTGCCGCGCGCATCCTCGTTCTCCTCGCCTTCGGAGTCTGCGCGTGGCTCACCAGCGAGCAGTCGCTCGGCAATCTGGGCGCCATGCCCGAGGTCATGGTGCCAGGCCTGCTGCTCTTCGCCGGCCTCTGGTCGTCGTTCCGCGCGCTTCGCGTCGCCAGCGCTGGCCTGCTGGCCTCGATGGTCCCCGCGCCCATCGTCTTCCTTGCCTGCTTGACGCTCGCCGCCGAGATTTTCGGATCCGTGCCGTTCCCTGGACCCGCTTCCTTCTGGATCGCGTGGGTCCCTTGCTACCTGCTCGGCATCGGCGCACTCGCCTTCCTCGTGACTGCGGATCTCCGCAATGCCGCACCCGGCCGCGGCTCAGCCAGACGAGACCTCGTTCTCTTCGCGAGCACCCTCCTGCTTGGGGTCTGCGCGGTGCTCGTCGTCCAGATCGCGGAGCGAGGCCGCATCGAGAGGTACGAGAGGCTGCGACGCGAGGCCCTCCCGCGGAGAAGCGTCGCGGGCCCTAGTTGCGCGTGGCCGGGCTCGCGTTCGCGGGATCGCTCGCCGGAGTGACGACCGCGATCCGGTCCGCGCCGCCGTGCTTGACCAGGTCGAGCACTCCCACGACGTCCTGGTAGCGCAGGCTCGCATCGGCCTTGACGAAGACGTCCTTCTCGCTCCTCGTGGCGAAGGCGGCAGCGAGCTTCTCCGCGACCTCCTCCCGCGCCAGGGGCTGTGTGTTCAGGGACATCGATCCGTCCCTCTCGACGGCGAGCACGAGTGGGAGCACCGCCGGCGCCGCCTGTCGCGCCTTCGCGGCCGCCTCCGGAACGTCGACGCCGTGAGCCATCTGGAGCATCGGCGTCAGGACCATGAAGATGATCAGGAGCACCAGCACCACGTCGATGAGCGGTGTGACGTTGATGTCGTGGCGGATGCCCTTCCTGCGCCCGGTGTCCATGTCCATGCGTCCTCGCTTGGCACATTGGACAACATAGGCGCGTCGGATGTTCCCTCGCCGCGGCTCACTGGGGCGATGGCGCACGCGGAAGGAACAGGACGGCGCGGAACTCGCCGCGCCGCCAGGGCGTCTGGTCGCGGTGGAGGAGATAGCCCGGCAGCCAGTCGCAGATCGCCGCGATGCCGTCGAGGCCCATGCCCGCCTCGCCCCACACGGGGACCGACCAGGCGTAGTAGCTCACCTTGCGCGCGTGGAGCTCGCTCGTCGCGAGCGCGCCCTCGTAGCCCGCGCCCGTGAGGTACACGGTGGACGGCGCGACGGCGTCGATGGTCTTCGGATAGCTCGTGACGTGGCGCCGGAAGTACCAGTAGAAGGGCACGGTGATCTCCGATTGCAGGATGAGGCCGCTCCCGCGCGCCAGCGACTCCTCCGCCCGCGCGACCGCGACGCGCGCCTCGGGGATCGTCTGCACGTAGACGATGGGGTCGGCGGCGTTGACCTCGCCGTCCTTCAAGGTGAGCCACCGCGCGTGGGCGGACAAGAGCACGATCGCCGCGACGACCGTGACGCGCCACGCGGGCCGCGCGCGGGACAGGAGCATCGCGGTCAGGAGAGCGAACGGCAGGGCCTGGTGGACGGTGAGCCACGGGACCTTCTCGCGCGCCCATCCGTAGATGGTGAAGGTCCCGAAGCACCAGAGCCAGGTGAAGCAGCACGGGACGCGACCGGCCGTGAGCTCCTGGTAGGCGCGAGCGGCGAACAGGAGCCCCATCGACGCGACGACCCAGACGTCAACCGGGTTGCGCCCGAAGGTGACGCCGCGGCAGAGCTCCATCGCGACGCTCGTGGCCGCGGTCTTTCCGCCCACGACGAAGATCCCGAGGGCCGCCGCGCCGCTCGCGACGACGATGGCGCGCGTGGCGCGCGCCGCGCGCGCGAGGGCGAAGCCTATCGGGTAGAGGAACGTGACGGGCTCGTGGAGCAGGAGCACCGACGTGTAGTAGAGGAACGGACCGTCGAGGCGCGGCTTCTGCTGCTGGCCCGACCAGTACTCGAGGGAACCGAAGAGGCCGCTTCCGAGCCGCTCGGGAAAGCGGAACGCATTGGTGTAGGCAATCGCGAAGATGGCGCCGAACACCGCCACGCCGAGCGCCGGGCCCAGGAAGGCGCGCCGGTAGACCGCGAGCTCGGGCTCCGTCGAGCGCACGAGCCAGCGATAGAGGAGCCAGAGCGACACGATGCCAGCCGCGGCCCCGACCCCCGCCGCCGCGAGTGCCCGGGCGACAGGAGGCCTATCCTTGAACAACGCCGCGGTGAGGTTGAACGTCGCGAAGCCGAAGAGGACCAGGAGCCCCTGCGTCATGCCTGGCCAGGCCATCATCACGTCGCTCGCATGGCCGAGGAGAAGCCGAAGACGGGACGCCCCGCGCATCCTCGCGATGGCCATGGGGCCGCCCAGGCAATAGAGCACCTTGAATGCCCCCATCGCCACGAGGGATGCCGCGAAGACGAGCGCGACGATGTAGCCGTTCTCCATCGTGGCGAAGGCGAGCGCGAGGGACGCGATCCCGAGGAGGCCCGGGAACCAGCGCCGCGTGGTCACCCCCCGGTACACGAGCGCGTAGAAGAAGAGCGTCTCCGCCTCGATGAAGGCGTCGTGACGGAGGAACCGCGCGAAGTAGACCTGCACCGGGCTGATGGCGACGAAAAAAGCGGCCAGGAGCGACGCCCCTCGCCCGAGCTCCGGCGCAAACGCGAGGAGGCCCGCCACGACGAACATGCCGAAGGTCACCGGGACCATGCGTCCCACCTCGTCGCTGTCTCCGAAGACCGCGAACGCGGCGCCGGTGAGGTAGTAGAGCAGCGGTCCGTGGTACACGGCGCTGTAGTCATAGAAGTCCTGCTCGTGACGGTCCACGCTGGTCGCCAGCGCGATCCGGTACGAGTCGTAGCCGTGGATCGCCTCGTCGTGGTGGTAGGGCCGCACGCCGAGCCGCTGCACCCGGAGCGCGAGCGCGAGGACCACGATCGCCGCGCCGAGGATCCGGTACCGGGTCGGGCTCAACGGGCGTGGAGCTCCCGGTAGAGCGCGAGGAAGCCGCGCCCCACGCGGGCGAGGATCCGCGGCACCTTCGAGATCGGGAACGACCGGCTTTTCCCCGACGCGCGCGGCCGGTGCGTGACGACCACCTCGCGTACGCGATATCCCATCGCCTGCGCCCGGACGCTGCACTCCGTGGAGACGAATGTCGGGAGCTTGCCCACCTTCGGGAGGATCGCGTCGCGCAGGTCGCGCGTCATGACGCGAAAGCCGCAGTTCGCGTCATGGAGCTTCGACCCGAAGAACCACCGGCAGATGGCGTTCATGCCTGCGGACAGGACGAGCCTCGCGGCGGGATCGCGGCGTGGGCGCTTCCACCCGACGACCAGGTCCGCCCCCTCGCTTCGCTGCACCTCCAGGAGCTTCAGGAGATCCCGGGGGTCGTGCTGCCCGTCCGAGTCCGACAGGTGGATGAGGTCGCCGCGGGCCGCCCGGAGCGCCGCGGTCACCGCCGCGTCGTAGCCCCGGTTCGCATCGCCGTGCAGGGCGCGGATCCAGCCGCGTCTCTCGAGCTCGTCGAGAAGCGCCCCGCTGCCGTCCTTGCTCCCGTCGTCGTACGCCACGATCTCCATCTCGCCGGCGCCCGCGGCGCGGATCTCCGAGATGACGCGCTCGATCACGTCGCGCTCGTTGTACACCGGCATGACGATGGAAAGGGACGCGGCCATGGAGCCCGCGATTCTCGCACCAGGGCCTGCTACGCCGTGGCCTTGTCGTTGCCTCTTCGCCGGTCGAGCTCGACCGCGGCGAACATGCCCTTGGTGAGGAGCCACTGGAGCGGCCCGACGCGCTCGACGCCGCCCGCGAGCGTCGTCGTGACGGCGGACTTGATCGACTCGGGAGGATTCTCCATGCAGAACGTCCTGAGGAACACCGGGTCGTAGAAGCCGTAGACGAAGCTCCGGAACCGGTCGAACATCTTCCGGGACTCGCGCTCGAACTTCGCGAAGTCGCGTGCGTCGGCGCGGCCGCGCCGCGAGAGCGCCCGGTCGATCGCCGCCGCCGCGCGCTCGCCCGTTGCCATGGCGAGGAACACGCCAGTCGAGAAGACGGGATCGAGGAACGTCGCCGCGTCGCCGACGAGCACCCATCCGTCGCCCGCAAGACGGTCGGAGGTCGCCGAGTAGTCCGACACGCCGAACACCTTCGACGTCCGCTTCGCTCCGCGCAGGAGCTCCGTCACGCGCGGCGAGCGCCCCAGCAGGTCGTCGAGCCGCTCCTCCATCGACAGGCCCTCGGCAAACGTGATCGTCCTCGGATCGAACACGCCGCCCACGCTCATCGTGCCGTCCGAGAAGGGGATGATCCAGTACCAGATCCCCGGCTGGACGGGCAGGAGGATGTCGCCGGGCACGCGGTCCTCGGGCCACGTCATCCCCTCGTAGTGGCCGAACAGCGCCGCGCGCTTGAGGTTCGGATCGAACTTGCGCATCCCGAGCTTGCGGGAGAGCACCGCCGCCTGGCCCGACGCGTCGACCACCACCTTCGCCTCGATGGTCTCGGGGCCGGAGCCATTGGACACCAGGACGCCTGCGGCGCGGCCGTCGCGAAGGACGACATCGTCGACGCGGCACTCCTCGCGAACCTCCGCCCCGCACGAGACGGAGTGCCGCAGGAGGAGATCGTCGAAGTGGGCGCGCTTGACCTGGTAGGCCAGGCCGTGCCCCTTCACGCTCGCCTGGGCAAACACGACCGCGCGCCGGCCGCCGCAGATGTCGTCCCAGAAGTAGGCGCCCCGCTTCTCTTGGTAGCCTGCGGCGCGGATCTTCTCGTGAACGCCGAGACGGTCGAAGATCGGTAGCGAATAGGGCAGGAGCGATTCCCCGACGTGGAAACGCGGGAACTTCTCCTGCTCGACCACGACGACCCTGCGACCCGCGCGCGCGAGCACCGTCGCGACCGTCGAGCCGCCGGGACCTCCGCCAATCACGACTGCATCGTACAAATCACGTCTCCGGACCCCTGATTCTCTCCGAACGGGCGGCAAAACCGCTCGACGGGCGCGAGCGGCGCACCAGGCTCGACCCGCGCGCCGGCTCCCCCATGGAGATAGAGCGCGAGCACGATCGCCGTGAAGAGGCTCAGTGCGAACGTGGCCAGCCGGCGCGTCCACGACCCGTCGGCGCCGAGCGCCAGGAGGATCGCGACGTCGAGGAACGATCGCGCGTGGGACAGGTGCCCCTCGAGCATCTGCCGCGACAGCAGGACCACCAGCACGGCGTACGCCCCACCGATCGCGCGCCCGAGACCCGGAAGCGCCGGCACGCCCTTCCATGCGAGGACGGCGACGGCGAAGAGAGTCGCGACGAGCGTCGCCTTGTCGAACGCGAGGTGCGCCGTCGTCTCGCCGTCGCCCCCCGCCACGATGGCGCGGCAGAGGCCGGTCAACGGGAGCGCGAAGTTCTCGACGACTCCGGTCGTGCCGCCGCCCCGGCCCACCGGACCGTAGAGCCACGCGATCCAGGCGATCGCCGGAAGCGGCGCCACGAGGAGCGTCGCCGCTCGCCGCGGCCCTGCGCTCCAGACGAGCCAGAGGACGACGCACAGGAACGTGATGAGGGCCGTCTCCTTCGCGAGCGCGGCGAGCGCGAACGCCATCGCGGCGCCCGCGTGGCGCCCGCGGCCGACGAGGAAGATGCCCGCGAACGTCCAGGTCGACGCGAGAAGATCGGGCGTGGAGAAGAGAAGCGAAGCCCAGAGGCCGGGGCACGAGAGCACGAGGAGGCCCCACGCGGGATGGCGGCCCCGATCCCGAGCGATGGCCGCAACCAGGACGGTGAGGACGACGGCCGCGCATCCATCGAGCGCGACGAAGGTCCACGGGATGAGCCGGGGCCGCCCGGCGCCAGCGAGGAACGCAAGGGCCGGCAGCAGGATCCGCCGGTACCGGTAGTCGGCGTTGTCGAGGAACCGGAACGTCTCCGGCCGAGCTCCGGCCGGATCGAGCGCGATCGCGAGGTAGAACTGGCCGTCGTAACCGGTCTGCCCGGGATAGCGAAGGTGCGTCCGGCCCGTGCGAGCACCGATCTCTCCGGCGCCGCCGCCGAGCCGGAAGAACCCGGTGATCTGCCGCTGGAAGGGGCCCAGGTAGAAGACCGACAGGAGAGCGGCGACGACCATGCACGACGCGGCGGCGACGCCCGAGAGGCGCCGCGCCGCCGGCCCGCTACTTGACGGGCTCGCGGACACGGAAGCCCGTGAGCTTCGCCTGCTCGCGGAGCCTTCGCTCGGCGGCCGCCGCGATGTTCGACTCCCCCGCCTCGCGGGCGATCTCGGCGAGCGCGGTCTCCGCCTCGAAGAGGAGCCGCGCCGTCCCGAGGTTGCGCACGCCCTGGGCGACCGACGCGATCTGCGCGAGGGCGTCACGGTGGTGGCCGAGCTTCGCGAGGATCCTGGAGCGCATCGAGAGACAGCGCTGCGCGAGGTGGATGTTGCGCGGATCGCGGGCCGCGGCCTCGCACTTCTTCAGCTCCTGCGACGCCTGGTGGAAGTCGCCGTAATCGAGGAGCACCTCGACGAGCGTCAGCCGCAGCTCGGTCTCGAGAGCCATCGCGCCTTCGCTACGCGCGAACGGGAGCGCCCCGGCGACCATCCGCTCCGCCTGCTCGAGCTGCCCGAGCTTCTGATCGGCGCGTGACGCGTCGGCCGCCGCGCGCGCCTCGAGGAGCTTGATGCCCTGCTTCTTGGCGGAAGCGGCGCAGCTCTCGAACATCGCGCGCGCCTCGCGCAAGCTGCCCCAGAAGAGCTCGCCGCGGGCGAGCTGGTAGTCGCTCGCCAGGAGCCCCCACCGCGAGTGGATGCGCCCGAAGGTCGCGCGGGCGGCGGTGATCTCCTCGAGGAAGCGCCCGCGGTCGCCGCGCTCGAGCGCGATCGAGGCGAGGAGCATCCGGTCGAGTCCCAGGGCGCGAGGCTCCTGCCAGCGGTCGTCGGTGTGGGCGGCTCGCTTGGCCCGCCGCTCGGCGGCCTCGAGGTCTCCCCGAAGGTAGGACTGCCATGCCGCCTGGCGCCGCAGCGCGGCGAGCGCTCCCGCCGCGCGCGCCTTCGGCTGGCGGCGGATGAGCGACCGGCCGTCGGCGACCAGCCGGGAGGCATCCTCGTAGCGGCCCATCTCGACCATGAGCTCGGAGAGCGCGGCGCGCACGGTGGCTTCGGTGGCGCGATCCCCGAGCCGCGCGTAGATCTCGAGCGCCGTCTGGAGGTGCTTGCGCGCCTGCCGGAGCTTCCCCTCCTCCGAGCGCATGAGCCCGAGGCCGAGCTCGAGCTCCGCGTCGTCGCGCGCGCGCGGTGTCTTCTTCGCAAGGCGCATGGCCTTGCCGAAGACCTTGTTCGCCTCGTCGAGATCGCCGAGCTGGAAGCGCGCCGTGGCGAGGTTGCCCAGCGCGGTCACGAGCCCCCCGACCTTGAACGCTTCGCGGTAGCGATCGCAGGCCTGATCGAGGTCGCCCTGCTTCCAGAGGATGATGCCCTCGTTGGCCAGGGTCTCGGCGATCCCTTGCTTGTGGCCGAGCGTCTGGTAGATGCGCCGCGACTCCTCGAGGAGCTTGCGCGCGCGATCCCACTGCCTGTCCTGGTAGAGGAAGTGGGCCATGAAGCTCTTCACGCCGGCGATCCCCGACTGGTTGCCGAGCCGCTGATGGAGACGCAGCGCCTTGAGCGACCGGATCTCGGCCTTCCGCCTGTGGCCTTGCTGGTTGCTGATGCTGGCCGCGATGCCGAGCGCGCGGGCCCGCGCGCGATCGTGGCCCAGGAGCGACGCCTTGCGGTTGCCCTGGGAGAGCCGAGTCAGGGCTTTCCGGTAGTCGCCGGTCTGGTAGTGGACGCCGCCGAGGCGCACCAGCGCGTCGACCTGGGCCGATGCCGGCAGGTCGGGAACGCCGAGCAGCGCCTCGTAGACCTGGATCGCCTGGTCCCACGAGAACATCTCCTCGAGGCGCCGCGCCACCCGGAGGCCGTGCATCACGGCACGATCCGGCTCGCGCGACTGGATCGCGTGGTGGGCCAGGTCGACGGTCCACTCGTCGGTGACCTTGGAGGGGAGCGACTCGAGCGCCGTCGCGATCCGCGCGTGGCGCTGCCGCAGCTCCTCGTCGGTGGTGTTCTCGAGGGCCGCCTGGATCATGCGATCGTGCGCGAGGAGGTACTGGAGCTCGGCCTGGACCACGCGCGTCAGCACGAGGTCGCGCCGCGCGAGATCGCTGCACACGCTGAAGGCGAGCTCCTGCGGCAGATCGGCGGCGCTCGCGATCAGGGGCAGCGGCACGGCCCGGTTCATGAGCGCGAGCACGCGGACGACGGATCGCGCCTCGGGCGTCAGAAGCGCGAGGCGTGCGGTGAGGATCGGCACGATCCCCTCCGGCAGCACCTCCAGCGAGAGCGGCCCGCCCGCGCCCGCCTGCCCGCCTATCAGCCCCATGCTCGCCAGGAGCTTGAGCGCTTCCTGGATCGCCAGCGGCTCGCCGTCGGTGCGGCCGTGGAGCGCCTCCGCGAAGCCCTCGTTCACCTGCTGGCCGATGGCGTTCTCCACGAAGGTGCGGGTCTCGTCCACCGACAGCGGCCCGAGCGGATTGACCTGCGCGAGCCCCCTGGCCAGCTCGCCGTGGAACGCCTGGGTCGTCTCGTCCTCGGCCGGGCGGCTGGTCAAGAGACACGCGAGCCGCGACGACGGCGCCTCGGCGAGGCGCTCGGCGAGGTAGCGCAGGAGATCGAGGGTCAGCTCGTCCGTGTTGTGGACGTCCTCGATCGCGAGCACGACGCCGGTCCCGCGCGCGAGCAGGAGATCGCCGAGCTCGCGCAGGACCTCGCCGCGGTCCTTGCCCTCCCCCTCGAGCGTGGCGAAGGCGTTCTCGTACTCTTCCTCGGAGAGGAGGCGGCGCAGCGGCGTCCGGACCGGGCCGAGCGCGCCGCCGAGCTTGCGCCCCGATCCCGTGAACACGTGGCCGCCGGCGAGGCGCGACCGGACGAGCACCTCCGCCATGAGGCGGCTCTTCCCCATGCCGGGGCCGCCGGTGATGAGACACACCGCGGACTCGCCCTCCTCGCGCCGTCCCGCGAGCGCGCGATCGATCATCGCCGAGATCTCGAGGAGCTCCTCGTCCCGCCCGACCAGAGGGACGCTCCTCACGTAGCTCTCCTGCGTCGCCTCGGTCTCGAGCTCCGCCGACTCGCCGACGATCTGCGCGAGGGCGGCCAGCACGTCGTGCCCCGACGCGAAGCGGCGCGCGGGCTCCTTCTCGAGGAGCCGCGCCACGATGTCGTCGATGGCCCGGGGCACGCCGTCGTGCCGCGCCGAGAGGCGCGCGGGCTCCGTCTCGAGATGCCACTTCATCAGGTCCGAGGCGCTCGAGCTCGCGTCGAAGGGATACTCGCGCGCGACCAGCCGGTAGAGGAGGATCCCCGCCGCGTAGAGATCGGAGCGGGCGGTCGGTACGCCGCCGCGGAGCCGCTCCGGCGCGAGGTACCCGAGCGTCCCGACGATCTTGCCGGGCGGCGCCCCCGGCCCCGCGGTCGCGGCCGGACCGGCCGTACCGAAGTCGATGATGACCGCCCGCCTCCCGCGTTCCGCCGCCGCATCCTTCACCACGATCACGTTCTCGGGCTTCACGTCGTTGTGCACGAGGCCCCGCGCGTGGAGGAAGGCGAGCGCGCGGAACACCTGCGCGGCCAGGTTCAGCGACTCCGTCAGCGGCAACCCGTCGGTGGCGCGGATGAGGTCGGTGCCCGGCAGGTACTCCTTGGCGATGTAGAGCCCGCGGATGGGATCGCGGCCGAAGTCGATCACCGCCTCCACGTGCGGGTGGCGGAGCCGCGAGAGGACGCTGTACTCAGTCCGGAACGTGGTCTCGGGATCGACGTCCGCGCGGTCGGTGCGCAGGATCTTGACCGCCACCGCGCGGCCGCCGGCGTGCAGATCGCTCGCGAGGTAGACGTTGCCGATCCCGCCCCGCCCCAGCTTCATCTCGACCGCGTACCTGAGCGCGATGACCGTCCCGCGGGCGATCTGGGGGCTCTTGGGATCCGGCTGGGTTCGAAGCTTGACCCCCATGGCGAGGTGCGGGGCCATTATGGCAAAGGCGAACCACCGGCCGTCCGGGCAACGGCGGGTCCGGCGGGTCCGTCCTCTTCCCCGCAGAAACCCCTCGGGTGGCGTTGTCGCGCCGCCTCCGCCGTGAAGGCTCCGTAGTCGACGAGCATATGGGGTGCCCGCCTGCGTGATCAGCACCGGGCGCCCCGTCTTGCGCACCTGGTCGCTATTCTCCCCGCACGCCAGCGAGGTTTTCGAAGCGGTGTCGTCGCTCCGAGATCGCTGGCAAGATCGACGTTCCATGCCCGCGTCCCGGCCCCAATCTCCCGCGCGTGCTCGGGCACGATGACGTCGGCGCCTCGCGGCGGGAACCTCTACGTCCTCCTCACCGGCTTCTCCGCGGTGACGCTCTTCGGCTGGGACCGCTACCACGCGACGGCGACAGCCTTCCTCGCGACGGGGCTCGTGCTGGCGGTGGCCTTCTCGGGCGCGATCACGCTCGCGATCCTCGTCAAGGTCGGCGCGCTCTCCGTCCGCCCCGTGGCGCTGACGCACGTGCTGCACGTCTCGACCCTCCTCCTCGCCGTCCACTTCGCCTCGCTCTTCGTGCGCAGGAACGACCTCGAGACGCGCCTCGCCGTCGGCCGCGAGGCGGTGCGGCTCATCGAACGGCAGCGCTCCGCGGGAGGGCTTCCCGCCTCGCTCGACGCCCTCGACCTCGATCCGCGCGCCCGGAGCCTTCTGACCTACGAGCAGGTGCAGGACGGCTATCGCATCTGCTTCTCGTCTCCCGGAGGCGTCTCCTGCTACCAGTCCCGTAGCGGCAAGTGGGAGGTCCGGCCATGAGTGGACCCTGTCCCGCGTGCGGGGCGCCCGTCGAAGCCGGGGATGGCGGAGCGATGGGCTGTCCCTCCTGCGGCGTGCGGTTCCACGCGGCGAATCTCGCGGTGGAGTCGCTCACCTCGACCAAGATCGCGGGCGTGCGGCGCCACCGGTATCGCCTGAAGGCGACCGGGATCGCCGACGTGGTCCTCTTCGAGGGGCCGCAGGGGCTCGCGCTCGCCGCGGGCGACGCGGTCGTGCTTCTGACCCGGGATGGCCGGCCCGCCGCGCTGTGGCGCGCAAGCGAGGTCATCGCGCTCGCGCCGTCTGCGAGCGACGAGGGTGCCGCCATCGCCGCCGGAGGCTTCCTCTCGGGCTCCACGGGAGCGATCGTCTGGGCGATCGCGTTCGTGCTCGTGATCGCCGCGGCGGCGTGCCTGGACCTGATGCGTTGAAGGACGAGGACGATCCTCTCGGTAAGAGCGGCGTCGCGCTGGTCGCGATGGCCGTGGCCGTGGCAACGTCGCTTCCCTACGCCTGGTCCGCGCTCGCGACGGGGAACGGTCAGGTCTACCTCGGCATGAAGGCGGTCAACAGCGCCGACTTCATGACCTACGTCGCCTGGATGGTGCAGGACGAACCGTCGCCGTGGCTCCGGAACCTCTACACGTCCGATCCGGGCGCGGGGCGGATCCTCGTCCCGTTCTTCTGGCTCCTCGGGGTCGCGGCGCGCGCGTCGGGGCTTTCCCCCATCCTCGTGCTCCATCTCGCCCGCGCGGCGTCCTGCCTCGTCCTCTATCCCGTGCTCTTCTGGCTCTGCGGGCTCTTCTTCACCGGTCGCAGCCGCGCGCGCGCGTTCCTGCTGCTTGGCCTCGGCACCGGCCTGCCCGGGTTCATCCCGGAGGTATCGCCCATCTCCGCGTGCTACGACTCGGCGCTCTTCGCGATCTCGTGGGCGCTGCTGTGCGCGGGCCTCGGGCTCGCCCATGTGGGGTTGGATCGGCGGCGCCAGGGCCAGAGCGCCGGCGCAGGCGCGATCGCGTCGGTGCTCGCGGTGATCCACCCGTACGACGCGGTGACGATCCTCGCCGTCGCGGTGACGGCGGCCATCGCGGCACGCGGGTCGGCCCCCCGCGCCCGCCTCGTCCATGTTGCGATCGTCGCTCTGGCGGCCGCTCCCGGAGTCGCGCTCACCGCATGGAACGTCGCCACCACACCCGGCCTCGCGGAGTGGGCGTCCGTCGCTCGCCCGGCGATCTGGTGGAGCCCGCTCTCGTTCGGATGCCTCTGGATCGGCGCGGCCTACGCGCTCGCGCGATGCCGCGATCGGTGCCCGCGCTTCGCCGTTGTCTGGCTCGCGACGAGCCTCGTCCTGATCGCCCTCCCCTCCCCGATCGCCCGCCGGCTGCTCCAGGGCGTGCAGGCCCCTCTCGCGATCCTCGCGACGATCGGCTTCGAGGCTCTGATCGCGCGCGGCTGGGCGCGCTTCGCTCGGCTCACCGAGGTGACGTTCTACCCCGCGGCGGTCCTGATGCTCGTCGTCGAGCCGCTCCTGCCGGCGCCGCCGCGCCTTCCCGCGAAGGTCGTCGCGGACCTGCGCGCTCTCGGGGATCTCCCTCCGGGCGCCATCCTCGCGGATCCGGCCGTGTCCTACTTCGTGCCGCCGCTCTCGGGGAAGCCGGTCCACTGCGGCAACTACGGCCTCACTCCGGCCTATGATGCGAAGAAGGACGACTGGGGTGGGTTCGTGAAAGGCACGATCGGCATCTCCGAGCTTCGCGCGAGGCACATCGCCTACGTCGCCGCGCCCCGATCGATCCCCCTCGACGACCGGGGGCTTCCGCGCCTGCGCGAGCTCTCGACGCTGATCGTCTACCGCGTACCCTGAGGAGGCCCCCATGCGCATCCGATACGCCGCGATCCCGCTTCTCGCCGCCGCGACCCTCGCGTCGTGTGGCGCCGATCCGCAGTACAAGAGCCCGGAGGCGGCGGCCCAGACCTACGTCGAGAACGGCCCGCTGCTCGCAAAGGCGATCGACCTCGCCGCCTGGAACTTCGTGTGGAACGGAATGAGCAAGAGCCGTCAGAAGTGGTTCGAGGAGAACTGGGAGAAGATCTGCGACCGTCCCGACTACCGCGCCGCGTGTGGAGAGCAGAGTCCCGAGCGCGCCAAGATGGTCGCGTTCGGCGCGGCCGTCTCCGGCCGAGGGCCGCTGCGCGGCGCCGCCATCAAGGAGGTCAAGAAGCTCGGGAGCAGCGCCGACGTCACCTTCGAGGGGTGGGACGGGACGATGCACCTCGTGAAGGAGGAGCGCGGGAACTGGAAGCTCGACGAGCTTTTCGGGGTCGAGAAGGAAGACCCGAAGAACTGGTGACGGAGCCGTTCCTCGCCCTCGGGGCGGTGAGATCGGTGACAGAAGCGCGAGCGCGAAGACCGAGGACCCGAACGGAGGTCAGCTACCGAGGACGCAGCGCACGTCACCGATGGTGAGGGCGAGGTCCCTGACACCGGCGCCCTGGGGGAGCCGGTGCTGCCACACGGGAACCGGCTCGGGCCCTTCGATCTCAAGTACGTTTCGCCCGGAACGAAGGGACACGACCGCCGCGCGCGCGTGGTGGAAGCCTGCCCAGGTCACGTCCCATCGCGACGCGTCGGTCCCGTTGACGCGCAGCACCACCGTCGCTGGCGGGCCCGGGACCGCGAGATCGAGAGCGAGGCGGGCATCGCCGGCGTGGTCGGCGTCGAGCTCGATGCTCGCGACCCGGCGCCGCGCAAAGCACCAGGCGCTGCCCCAGTCCTGCTCGAGCTCGCCCCAGCCTTCCAGATCCACGAAGACGACCGGCGCGCGCACGAGCGTCCGCTCGACCTCCGCGAGCCGCTCGAGGTCCAGAGCCTCCGATCCCCGCCGGACGTAGATGCCGTGCCAGAGGCGCGAGAGCACGCTGTCGACTGGCGCGTAGTCGCGCTCGAACGCCGGATCGGCGAGGAGCGCCGCGCCGAAGGGGTTCAGTCCGTGACGGTTCCAGAGCTCGACCTGCTCCCGCGGCACGGTCGCCGCGTGGTGCGAGACGATCACGTCGGGACGCCTCGCGAGCACGTAGGCGAAATCGACCTTGTCGTGGCCCGGCGCCGCATGAGGCCACGCGGGCGAGAGCCGCGCGATGTGGCGATCGGTCTTGCCGAGCATGTCGAGGGTGGGCAGATCGGAGAAGTAGGGCTCGGTGCCGGCCCAGAACTCGGCCACCAGCGCATCGGGCCGGCAGGCCGCCCTTAGCAGGAGACCGAGCCTCGCGTTCTGGACCGAGGCCGGCCGCGGCGGCGGCAGCCACCGCCCCTCGAGCGCGCGCGTCGCGAGCGGCACGAGCGTCGCGACGAGGAGGTACGCCCAGACGATCGTCACGGCCACGCGCAGCGACCGCCGCCGCCAGCACGCAGCCGAGAAGTCGCCGAGCACGACGAGGAGCATCGGCAGGATCGGCAGCATGAACCGCCACGTGTCCCACGGGTCCCCGCCGAGGACCGCGACGTCGCACAGGACGAGCGGCACGCCGATCGCCATCGCAAGGACCCAGCGAGGCGCGCGCAGCAGGGCGGAGACGAGGAGCGGCGGGATCAAGAGCGAGCCCGGGAAGTCCTCCAGGAACCGGCGCACGTAGCGCGCGCCGAAGACCCAGCGCTCCGGCCGGTGGAACACCTTCAGGTCGTAGGTGTTCGGGACGACGCTTCCGAACAGCAGCCCACGTCCCGCGACGAGCACGATCGCGGGCAAGAGAAACAGAGCGGCCTCGCGCCAGAACCGCTGCCCACTTCCGCGGCCCAGGCCGAAGAAGACGAGGATCGTGAGGACGAGAGCCTCGGGACGGATGGCGGGCAGGAGGCCGGCGAGGCCCGCGCCCGCGAGATGCCATCCGTCGCGCGGCGATGACAGGAGGTAGACCGCGAGCACGAACGCGGCGAGCAACGGGGCCATCTCGCCACCGGTCACGACCTGGCGGCCGATCGGGATCCAGGCCGCCATCACGACGCCCCCGATCGTGGCCAGAACCCTGGGGACCGCGAGCCTCCGCACGAGCAGCAGGTAGCCGATCGCGACCGCCGCGGCGTGGCAGAGCGCGCACGCCGCGATCATGAGCGGCTCCGGGTCCGCACGCATCCGCATGAAGAGCGCGATCGCCGCCATCCAGAGCGGGCTCGTGAATCCCTCGATCGGCGCCTCGCCGGGATTCCACCGAAGCCCCAGCCCGCCGGCGAGATGACGCGCGTAGCGCATCGTGACGTAGACGTCGTCGAACGGGAGCACGGTGACGCGGCGGTCCCCGATCGTCACCGTCTGCGACGCGATCGTCGCAAGCTCCCAGGCGAGCAGCGGGACGATCGGCAGCGCGAGGGCCGCCGCGTCTCGCCGCCGGAAGCGCACCGTGGCGGCGTCGGGCGCCTCGGTCACCATGTCGGGGTCGATGATAGGACGTTACCGGGTCCCGCTCGGCCGGTTGGCCGGATCCCTCCGTTGGGCTACGCCTGCGAGGTCGTGGAACATGGACGGAACAAGCCTCGACGTCGCAGTCGCTGCCGTGTCCACACTCCGGGCAAGCCGAGGTGAAGGGACGTCAGTTAACCTCGTCCCTCATGGAACAGGAGCAGGCAGCAGGGTCCACGGCCGCGCGCTGGCTGGAGGGCCGTCGCTTCGGATCCATCGTCGCCGCGGCGCTCGTCGCATCCTCCCTTCCCTACCTCTACCGGCTGGCGCGGCTGCCCCCCGGCCACCGCCTCCTCGGGGGTGACTTCCGCAACCTCGGCGACATCTACACCTACGTCGCCTGGATGAAGCAGGCCGCGCAGGGCCACGGGCTCTTCATGCTCCTCTACGACCCCACGCCCCAGAAGCGCGCCCTCTTCCTACCCTTCTTCCTCGTGCTCGGATGGATCGGCCGCATCACGCGACTCGACCTGATGCTCGTGTTGCACCTGGCGCGCGTCGCCAGCTCGGCGCTCCTGATGCTCGCGGCCCGCTGGTTCTGCCGGACGCTGCTCTCCGATCCCGGCCTCAGGCTACGAGCGTTCCTCCTGCTGACGCTCGGCAGCGGCCTCCCGGCGCTCATCCCGGAGGCGTGCCCGTTCTCGTCGATGTTCGACTCGGCGCTCTTTGCGTTCTCCTGGGTGGTGATCCTCATCGCTGGCGGAACGTGGCTACGCGCGTGCCGCGAGGGAAGCTCCCGGTGGGCCGCGATCACCGGCGCGTGCGGAGCGACGATGCTCCTCGTGCACCCGTATGATGCCGTCAGCCTCACGGCGCTGTGCGTCGCATCGACGGTCGTCGGTATCTGCCAGCGAGACCCGCGGGGGACAAGCCCCCGCCCCACGAAGGGAACGGCGCCGGGCCCCGCCGCGGGACACATCGCTCGACTCGCCCTCGTGGGACTGACGATGGCGCCCGCAGCGGCGATCGTGCTCTGGAGCTTCGCGCAGAACCCACGGTTGCGATCGTGGGCGGGAACGCCGCGACCGACCGCGGGCTGGGAGGTGCTCTCGTTCGGCTCGCTCCTGATCCTCGCGGGCGCCGCGATCGCGGCGCGGCGCTACCGCGAACGCGGCGTCGATCCGCTGCTGGTCGCGTGGGTGGCGTCGTCGCTCCTCTTGATGTTCGCGCCGGTCCCCTCGCAGCGCCGCTACATCCAGGGCCTGATGGCGCCGCTCGCGATCCTCGGGGCGCACGGGTTCCGGATCCTGCACGGCGCGGGGCTCCGGCGGCTCGCAAACCACGCGTTCGCCTGCGCCTTCCCGGCGTCGGCCGTGATGCTCGTCGTCGACATGAGCGAGATCATTCCCGATGTCCCGCGCTTCTATCCGGCCGCGGCCATCGCCGACATCCAGGCGCTGGAGCACCTTCCGGACGGCGTCATCCTCGCCCAGCCCGGGATCGACTACTTCGTGCCGCCCTTCTCCGGCCGCCAGGTCTACGCCGGCCACGTCGATCAGACTCCGGACCCGCTGCTTCGCCAGCTGTTCTTCCAGGACTTCGCGGCCGACCCCTTGTGCGTCGCCGGCCCGCAGCTCGCCGCGAAGAGGATCCGCTGGATCCTCGTGGACGCCAGGATGCCTTCTCCGCCGCGGACAGGCGTCGCCGAGGTCCGCACCCTGCGAACGACGCGCCTGCTCGAGGTGCTCACGCCGCCTCCATGAGCCGCGCCGGATCGATCCTCGATGGCTGGCGCTTCGCGGCGCTCGTCGCCACGATCGTGGCGGCGACGTCCGCTCCGGCGATCTCCTGGTGGCTGCGCACGCCGCCCGGACAGGTCGGTCTCGGGGGCGACTTCGTCAGCCTCGGCGACTTCCTGACCTACGTCTCGTGGCTCAAGCAGGCGGAGCAGGGCCACCTGCTCTTCCTGAACCTCTACGATCCCGTGCCTCAGGAACGCACGCTGTTCCTGCCGTTCTTCCTGGTGCTCGGAACGCTCGCCCGGGTGACCGGAGCACCGGCGATGCTGGCGCTCCACCTCGCCCGCGCCGCGGCGTCGGTGCTGCTGTTCCTCACCGCGCGCGGTTTCGTCCGCGCGATGCTCCCCGAAGACGGCGCGCGAGTCCGCGCCTTCCTGATGCTCGCGCTCGGCACCGGTTTGCCGGCGCTCGTGCCCGAGGCGTCCCCTGTCTCCGCGATGTTCGATTCGGCGCTGCACGCGTTCTCGTGGTGCCTGTTCCTCGTCGCGGCGCGGGCGTGGCTCGCTGGCCCTGCACGAACCCGCGGGGGACAAGCCCCCGCCCTACGAGGCGGAGGCGTGGATCGACACGCGACAGGCGGCGAGCAAGGCGGGGGACGAGCACCCGCCCTGCAGAGCGCATCCGCCGCCGGTGCCGCCATCGCGGGGATCTGCGCCTCGGCGCTCCTCTTCGTCCACCCCTATGACGCGGTGACGCTCACGACGATCGTTGCGGCGACGTCGATCGACGCAATGGCGCGGCGCACGCGGGGATCGTTCGGGCGCTTCGCCACGTTCGGCCTCTGTGCCGCTCCCGCGGCGGCCCACGTCGCGTGGACCGTGGCGCGTAGCCCGGCGCTTCGCACCTGGGCGATGTTCCCGCGCCGCACCTCGGGCTGGGAGCTGCTCTCGTTCGGCACGATCGCGGTGCTCGCGCTCCTCGCCGCTCTTGCGCCGCGTCGCGACCTCGACCGCGCGCTCCTGATCTGGATCGCCGCCGAGCTCGCACTCGTGCTGCTGCCGCTTCCGTCCCAGCGTCGCTACATCCTCGGCCTCCAGGCGCCGCTCGCGATCCTCGCGGCGCGCGGGTTCGACGCGCTGATCGCGCGGGGCCTTCGCCGCACCGCGAAGTACCTCCTCGCCTGCGCCTTCCCCGTGTCGGTGCTGATGCTCCTCATCGACGCAACGAACCTGACGCGGAGCGCCCGCTTCGTCGACGCCGGTCTCGTCGCCGAGATCCGCGAGCTCGAGAAGCTCCCCCCCGGCGTCATCTTCGCGCGCCCCTACCTCGGCCAGCTCATCGCGCCCTTCGCGGGGCGTCAGGTCTTCGCGGGCCATCCCGGCCAGACCCCCGACATCGCGGGCAAGACGCGGGTCTGGGAGGACTTCGCGGCCGGGAAGGTCTCCGACGCCGAGCTCGCGAGCCTCGGGATGCGCTGGATCGTCGTCGAAGAGCCGCCGGAGGGTCCGGGACCGCGCCTCCAGATCCGCGACGCCGAACGGCGGTAGACTTGATCCGTCGTGATCCCGTTGCTACCTTCATGCGGCGCGGCGCAGGCCCAGGTGTCTCCGGGCCGGAAGGTTGCCCCATGTCCTCCCAGAATGCGCGCGCCGTCACACTCGCCGAGGTGATGCCATGACCCGGTCACGTTTCACACGTCGTCGCCGGGCCATCGCCGGCCAGTTCATCATCATCTACATCATGGGGTTCTTCACCATGGTGATGCTGGCGTTCACGACGATCTCCGTCGGCCAGGTCATGGTCAGGAAGCAGTGGGCACAGTTCATCGCCGACTCGGGTGCATTCGCAGGCGCCTCCGTCGAGGCCGAGGGGCTCAACACCATGTCCCTCATCACGTGGTGGGAGTTCTACCTCCTGCGCGGCGTCCAGGAGCGCGATCGCCAGGTGGGCTACGAGAACTCGAGCGGCGCGGAGGTCTGCATCGCGCTCACCACCGTCTACGCCCAGGACATCAAGGACCGCCACGAGGACTACATCAAGCCGGCCTTCGACGCCGCGAACCTCGCCATCGACGTGATCAACTACGACCCGACGGGCGTCGTACCCGGATCCCGACCCAACGCCTACTACGCTGCCGAGGAGATCACGAAGAAGAACTACGAGGCGCTCTTCAACGAGGATCCCGCGGGCTCCAACACGAGCGGCGGCCAGCTGGCTTCGGGCACCGGCTACCCGAGCGTCGCCGGCTACACCTCGGTCTACAACCCGCTCGACTTCCAGGCGCTCGCGGACCTCACCGACTACTTCGACGAGACCGTGGCGTGGTGGTACTGGTCGTTCGATCCTTGCCCCTGTTACTGGGGCATCCCCTTCGGGCTCATCTGCACCGGCATCTCCTACGTGAGCTGCGATGCGTCGGGCGTCGCCGGGCGCTTCGGCGACGGCAACCACGACGATCAACCCAACGACAGCCAGCCGGTCTCCTCCTACCACTTCGAGAAAGTGCTGCGCACCATGGAAGAGGACGGCGAGACGACGTTCCTCTGGTGGGTGCAGATCCCCGCGGTGCGCCCGATCCTCGGCATGGACAAGGTGCTCCTCCAGGACATCCCGCCCATCACGGCGGTCGCGCGCGCGAAGCCCTACGGAGGCAACATGGGCATCGGCGAGGGCAACGACAAGAACGCCGCGTGGCCCAAGCGCAAGTGGCTCGGCGATCCCACGCTGTCGTTCCCGTTCATGGCGATCCCGCCGGCGGCGACGTGGAACGTGCAGTGGGAGTTCAAGCACGATCCCGTCCAGACCTACAAGGCGAAGTTCACCCCCGTGCTCCCGATCCGGCTACGCGAGGATCCCGTCATCATCGCGGAGCTCCTGGCCCAGACGAAGCGGCCGATGGCCGAGTTCGTCGGCATCGCGCACTAGAGAAGAGAAGGCGAGGTCTTGTCATGAGGCGACCCAACCGTTCATCGCAGCCGGCGCAGTCGGGCCAGAGCATGGTGGAGTTCCTCTTCATCTTCATGTTCTTCATGACCCTCGTCGGGTTCGTTCGGGCGATGGTCTACTTCGAGCTCGACGTCTTCAACCAGACCAACCTCGCCCGGTACAAGACCCTCGAGCACATCCGGGGAGGCGGCTTCGGCACGGAGGAGGGAAAGGAGCCGCAGATCATCTCCGGCGAGGACTTCCAGAAGATCGCGACGGGCAAGCTGCGGCCCGTCCCGTTCCTTGTCTACGACGGCGCCGACGATGCCTACAAGCTGAAGGAGCGCGAGACCGTGTGGAAGGCCGGGACGGACTACAACACGTCGTTCGACGTCGTCTTCAACGCGGGGACGATCGCCGCCGACATCCTGCTCCTCGGCTTCGACTTTGGTTAGGCCGATGCGACACCGCCAGAGCCGCAGGACCCGCGGTCAGACGCTGACCGAGTTCGCCATCCTCATCACGTTCTTCCTGTTCGTCTTCTTCTCGATCATCCAGGTGTGCCTGCTCGCCATCGAGAAGTTCCACATGAACCACTACGCGCTCTACGCGGCGCGCACCTGGTCGGTCTGCCCGTGCATGCTCCCCGACGGAGGCATCGAGAGCGTCCACGTCAACGAGGCGCTCGCGCGCGTCAAGCTCGGCGAGTACGCCAAGAAGCTCGCGACGAGCCGCAACATGAACCGCTCCGACGTCTGGCGCGCCTACTACATGTGGGGCACCCACACGTCGGACCTCGGCGCGCTCTGGTCGTCGGGGCTCTCGCCTCTCGCCCCACCCTGGACCGATGGCGAGGAGGGGCCGATCTACATCGAGCCGATGCCGGTCATCATGCCCTACGCGAACTTCGTGATGGGAGGAGGCGGGACGTTCCCGATCCCCGTGCTCTCCAACATCATGAGCCAGAGCATCACGATCCCCATCATCAACATCACGATCTCGGTCTCCGACATCTTCAACGCGATGGGCATCACGCCGCCCCCGACGACGTTCAACTTCAACGTCCCCGACCTCCCGGACCCGACGGCGAACTTCAATCCGAGGCGCATCCAGCTCGCCTACACCTTCATACCGATGCAGAAGGAGCCCGAGGAGGACTCGGAGCAGTTCGACAACGACCGGGATCTGACCTGGCTCGATATGATCGACACGGGAGGGCTCTTCTAGCACTACACTCACGGAGAGTCGCGGAGGGGGAAAAGGGGTACCTACCATGAGGCATCTCAGGTTTGTTGGCGTCGCGGGGGTCCTTGGCATGATCGCGGCCGGTGTCTCGATCCAGGCATCCGAGTGGCGCCTGGGCCCGGCGGCGCCGCCGCCGATGGCTGCGCGCTACGCGCACGCCATGGTGTACGACTCGGCAAGGCACGTCGTCGTGCTCGTTGGCGGCGTGAACGCGGACTCCGACACCTGGGAGTACGACGGCGTGGCGTGGACCGGGCGGGGGATCGGTTCGCCGTATTGCGAGTACTGCGGCATGGCCTACGACACCTCGCGGGCGAGAGTCGTCATGGCGCAAGGTTGCTGCTGGGACAACAAGACCTTCGTCTACGACGGCGTGTCTTGGCGGTGGGTCGCGACCGGGCCCTATTTGCCGAGGGCGGGCCAGGGGATGAGCTATGACGCCATGCGAGATCGCGTGGTCATGGTGGGAGGGCTCGCCGAGACGCAGGAGGACAACTTCGCGGAGACATGGGAATGGGACGGGAGCACCTGGACGCTCCAGCAACCGTGCCCCGTGGCGCTGGCCTTCTTCGCCATGGACTACGACTCGACGCGCGGCGTCGTCGTCATGAACGGAGGCCTCGACTACACGCTTCAGGCGTTCGACGAGACGCTCGAGTACCTTCCGAACGGGACATGGCGGTCGGGACCGTCAGGTCCTTCTCCTCGCGGCTTGCACGCCATGGCGTTCGACAAGGGCAGCAGCGCGATGGTGCTCTTCGGCGGAGAGGCTGCTTCCCTCTTCGGAGACACCTGGGAGTACGACGGCTCCGGCTGGACGCGGATCACCTCCTTCACCGGCCCTTCCGCCCGAGCGCGCCACGCGATGGCCTACGACGACGCCCGGGACAAGGTCGTCCTCTTCGGCGGCGACGTCGGCGGCGTGGCGTTGCGCGACACATGGGAGTACGGCGACTGCCTCACGGTCTCACCGCCAACGCTTCCCGGCGGCACGATCTCCGTTCCCTACGCCGCGACGCTGACGGCGACGGGAGGCGTCGGGCCTTACACGTTCGCGGTGATCGCAGGAGCACTCCCTCCCGGTCTCACGCTCTCGCCGGGTGGGTTGATCTCGGGATTCCCCGTCAGCGTCGGGACGTTCTCGTTCACGGTGGAGGCCTCTTCGAGCGGCGGCTGTAGCGGCCGCCGCATCCTCGCGATCGACGTGGCCGCGAGCTGCGCGATCTCCCCGCCGGCTCTCCCGGGCGGACAGGTCGGGACCGCGTATGCGGCAACCCTCGTGGCGACCGGCGGCGTTGGCCCCTACGTGTTCTCCCTCGCCTCGGGGTCGCTTCCGCCGTTCGTCTCGCTGGGCAGCGATGGCACGCTCCAGGGCGTCCTCTTCGGGAGCGGGACCTACGCATTCTCGGTGAGAGCTTCGGACGGTCAGGCATGCGACATCGTCCGCCCCTACACGATCGAGGTCGCCGCCAGGGAATCCCTGCTGTCGGGTGAGGGAACGGGCCAGCCGAACGAGAACCGCGTGAGGTTGCACACCGCCTCGGGTGGTCCGACACCGGTGGATTTCCAGGCCTACGCGGCGTCCCACTTCGGCGTGAACGTGGCTGCGGGCAACGTGAATGGAGGCGCCGCCGAGGAGATCCTCACCGCTCCGGGGCCCGGTCCCTCGCTCGGACCACAGGTCCGCGCGTTCGCCCAGGACGGCACGCCGATCGCCAAGGTGAGCTACTACGCCTATGCCACCTTGAAGCACGGCGCCGAGATCGAACGCGGCGATCTCGACGCGGACGCGTTCGACGAGATCCTCACGGGCGCCGGTCCCAGCCCATCCTTCGGTCCACACGTCCGTGGCTGGAACTACGACGGCGTGTCCGTCTCGGCGATCGCGAAGGTCAGCTACTTCGCATACAGCACCGTCGGGTACGGAGTCGTCCTCGCGGGAGGCACCCTCGATGCGGACCCCTATGCCGAGATCGTGACGGCGCCCGGTCCCGGCCCGACGTTCGCCCCGCAGGTACGAGGCTGGAACTACGACGGAGCGGCGGTGAACGGCATCGCCGGGATCAACTTCTCCGCCTTCGGAACCCCCTCCTGCGGAGCCAGGGTCGCCACGGGGGACGTCACCGCCGACTCTCTCGACGACATCGTCGCCTCTCCAGGTCCGGGCCCCACGCTTCCCGCGCGCTTCGCGGCCTTCCGCTACCTGGGAGCCATCGGCGCAATCCCGGGCTTCGACACGACTCCTTTCACCACGGCGTACGGCGGCCGGCCGGCGACCGGTTTCCCCACGAAAGACGCCTCCGCGGACCTCGTCTGCGGCGCCGGGCCCGATCCCGCGGCGCCGGCGATCCTGCGCGTGTTCGACTTCGAGCTCTCCACGCTCACGCCGGTCGTCGCCTTCGCACCGTTTCCCGCGAGCTTTGGTGTCAGCGTCGGTTCCGGCTCCTTTGGTTACTGACGCCATCGCCGCAGTGTCCCGGTAACGCGATGCGACACGACCATGCCCGTACTGTGCGGAGGAGATCCAGGAGTCGGCAAAGGTGTGCCGCTTCTGCCGCCGGACGCTCCGGCGGAGCCCGCTCGGGGCGGTGTCGGCCCTGGTGCTCGCGGCTCGGCTGTCTCACGTCGATTCGTGAGGCGTACAGGACCAGGGGCGAGGAGCGCAAGACGGCAGGACGAGCAACGCGACGGCCCAGTCGACGTCGAGCAGGAGACGGGCGACCAGCAGTCATGACGAGGCGTTGACACGAATTCCGTGTAACACTACTCTAGTGTCATGCCAGCCCGAAACCTCAAGAACGTCACGGTCACCCTCGAGGAGGAGGTCGCTCGATGGGCGCGCCTGCGCGCGGCCGAGGAGAACACGAGCGTCTCGCAGCTTCTCGGGAGGATGCTGCGCCAGCAGATGCTCGACACCTCCGCATACGACCGTGCCATGAAGCGCTACCGGACCCGCAAGCCCTACCTCCACCTCGACGGCAAGCGTCCCTCCCGCGACGACCTCCATGACCGCGCCGGTCTTCGTTGACACGAACGTCCTCGTCTACGCGCGGGACGCGGCTGCCGGAGAAAAGCAGGAGAAGGCGGCGGCATGGATGAGACACCTCTGGACGACGCGCGCGGGTCGCATCAGCGTCCAGGTCCTCCAGGAGTTCTACGTCACCGTCACCCGAAAGCTCCACCATCCCGTCCCGAGCAAGGTCGCTCGAGAAGACATTCGCGACCTGATGGCCTGGCATCCCGTCCCGATGAACGGTGCCTTGCTCGAGCGCGCGTTCCCCCTCGAAGACAGGCATCGCCTTTCCTTCTGGGACTCGCTCGTCGTCGCCGCCGCTGCGGCGGCCGGCTGCTCCGTGCTTCTGAGCGAGGATCTCCAGCACGGGCAGGACCTCGATGGCGTCCGGGTCCAGAATCCCTTTCTCCTCGATCCTTGACTCAGGTCCAGAAGCTGCCCGAACGGATCGGCGATGGGATCGGGGTCACCGGGACGGCTCGTCGATCGACACGCGCCGATCGACACCGTCGATCTCGAGACGCGACGTCGCACCCGAGCGCCACGCGACGTCCACGATCGCCGGCCCGGCGGCGGGGAATCCGACGTGGAGGCGCGGATCGCCGTCGGCGAGGTACGACGTGCCGCAGCGGCTGACGCGCGTCTGACGGCGGCCGCCCTGGGTCACCGTGACCGCGGCACCGACGCCGTCGCGGTTCTTGCCGGCGCCTCGAAGCGCCACCACCAGGAAGTGGCCGGCGCCCTGTGCGGGAGCGACGTTCGCCAGGAGGAGCGGCGCGCCGTCGACCGTGGTGACGACCACGTCGACGTCGCCGTCGTCATCGACGTCTCCGGCGATCGTGGCGCGACCGACGATCGGGCGATCCAGGACGTCGCCCGCCTCGGAGCCCACCTCGCGAAAGCGTCCGCCTTCGCCCATGAAGAGCTGGGGCTTCTGCGCGTAGGTGCCGGGTATCGGCAGGCGATCGGCGAGCGCGCTGATGTGGCCGTTCGCGACGAGGAGATCGAGATGTCCGTCGTCGTCGAAGTCCTCGAGCTCCACCCCGAAGGCGAGGGACCGATCGCCCGGAGGAGCGAGACCCGCGGCGCGCGTGCGCCGCTCGAACCTGAGGCCGCCGAGGTTCCGCTGGAGGGCGTTGTCCTCCTCGGCGAAGTTCGTGACGACGAAGTCCTGCCGCCCGTCCTCGTCGTAGTCCCCGATGGCGATGCCCATCCCCGCCTCCGCCCTGCCCGCCTCGTTCACGGCGACGCCCGCCGGGAGGGCGACGTCCTTGAAGCGCGCCCCGTCGAGGTTCTCGTACAGGAAGTTCGGCGTCGTGTCGTTCGCCACAAGGATGTCGGGATCCCGGTCGGAGTCGAGATCGACGAACGCCACGGCGAGCCCCTTGCCGCCGGGGCCGGCGACGCCCGCGGCACCGGTGACGTCGCGGAAGGTGCCGTCGCCCTCGTTCTCGTAGAGCGTGTCGGGCTCGGCGTCCCACGGCAAGGGTCCGAGGGTGAAGATGCTCCCGCCGTACCCCAGAACGGTGTGCTTCTTCGGATCGAACGTCACGTAGTTCACGACGAAGAGATCGAGATCGCCGTCGCCGTCCATGTCGGCCGCCGCGGCGCTCGACGACCAGCGTGGATCGCCCACGCCCGCGCGCGCCGTCACGTCGTCGAACGTGGCGTCGCCGCGGTTGGCGAGTAGGCGGTTGGGGCCCCGGTTCGTCAGGTAGAGGTCCTGGTCGCCATCGCCGTCGAAGTCCAACGAGATGGCGCCCATGCCGAAGTCGGCGAAGTCGACACCCGCGGACGGCGGCGCCTTCGCGAACGTGCCGGTGCCGTCGTTCAGGTAGAGGTGGTTCGTCGCCGTGGGCTTGCGCGCCTCGATCGGGCACCCCGTGACGAGGTAGAGGTCGAGATCGCCGTCACCGTCGGCATCGAAGAGCGTTCCCCCCGACCCGATCGTATCGGTGATGTACATCTTGCCCGACCGCCCTCCGTCGTGCGTGAAGTCGAGCCCGGACGGTCGCGCGACGTCGATCAGGCGGAAGCCGCGGGAGGCTCGCCGCGAGGCGAGCAGGAGCAGCGGCGCGAGCGCCAGGAGCACCACGCCGCGGGCCCGCGGCGTCACGCCGCGGCGACCCGCATGACCTCCTCGAAGGAGGTGACCCCCTGGGCGACGAACGCGAGGCCGGAATCGAAGAGCGACGCCATCCCCTCGCTCCGGAGCTGCTTGACGATCTCCGTGATGGGCTGCTCCTTGATGATGAGCTCCTGCACGGCGGGCGACACGACGAGCACCTCGAAGATGCCGCGGCGCCCCTTGTAGCCCGTCTTCTCGCAGGTGGCGCAGCCGGTCCCCTTCTTGTAGATGGTGAGCTTCTCGCCGTCGAGCTTCGGGAACGTCTCGAGGATCTTGCCGTAGGCCGACTCGGCACGAGGCACGGGCACCTTGCACTCCTTGCAGAGGAGGCGCACCAGCCGCTGCGCGATCACCATCCGCAGCGCCGCCGCGATGAGGAACGGATCGAGCTTCATGTTGGTGAGGCGCATGATGCTCGCCGCCGCGTCGTTGGTGTGGAGCGTCGACAGCACGAGGTGGCCCGTGAGCGCCGCCTTGAGGGAGATCTCGGCGGTCTCCTGGTCGCGGATCTCGCCCACCATGATGATGTCGGGGTCCTGCCGCAGGAAGGACCGCAGCGCGTCGCCGAACCCGACCGCCCCCTCGGTGTCGGGATCGCACTGGACCTGCGTGATGCCAGCGACCTTGGACTCGACCGGGTTCTCGGCGGTGACGATGTTGACGTCGACCTTGTTGAGCTCGGCGAGCACCGCGTAGAGCGTCATCGTCTTGCCGCTCCCCGTGGGCCCCGTGACGAGGATGAGGCCGTTCGGGGAGTGGATCACGCGCGAGACGGTCGCCTCGTCGTCCTTCGGGAAGATCGCGTTGAGCGGCAGGCTCTGGCGCGAGCGATCGAGCACGCGCACGACGATCTTCTCCCCGAGGATCGACGGCAGCGCCGAGAAGCGGAACTCGATCATCTTCCCGAAGATGACGTTGTAGTTGATCTGGGAGTCCTGCGGCATGCGCGCCGGCGCGGGCGGGAGGCCGGCCATCACCTTGAGCCGCGCCGTGATCGGCAGCTTGAAGTTGGTCGGGAGCGACGCGACGGTCCGCATCGCGCCGTCGATGCGCGCGCGGATGCGGTACTCGTTCTCGAGCGGCTCGAAGTGCACGTCCGAGCAGCCCTGGTAGACCAGCCGCGTCAGCACCTGGTGGACGAGCTGGATCACCGCCGGGTGGCGGATCACGACCTTGAGCGCCTCGGGGTCCGAGACCATCTTCTCCTTGTTGACGTTGATCCACTTCTCCGCGCGATCGACGTAGTCCTGGAGAGGCTGCTTCTTGCGCGACTCGAAGACGGCCTTCCGGATCGCCTGCGGCGTCTCCTGGTGGAACTTGGGCGGGAGGCTCTGGAGAGCCGACTTGAAGCTCTTCTCGATGATGTCGGTGAGGGCCTCGTCGTGGCACACCTGCGGCGAGACGCGGCAGCCCGAGAGCGCCTCGAGATCGCCGATGAGCTCGCGATCGAGCGGGTTGTGCATCACCACCTGCAGCGCGTTGAGCTCGATCTTGGTCGGGAAGATGCGGTCGCGGATGATGACGTGCGGCGACAGGAGCGACGCCATGTCGGCGAGGAGCTCCTGGTCGATGGTCATCAGCGTCGGATCGAGCGCGCCGACTCCGGCGACCTCCTCGAGGACGGCGCGGATCCCCTTCGGGTTGACCTTCGCCTGCCCGAGCGCGGAATAGAACGGGATGCCCCGCTGCATCTCGGCCGCGACCTTCGCCGCCGCCTCCTTGGCGACGTAGCCGTTGGCGGTGAGGGTATCGAGGACCTTGGCGAAGAACTCGGGATCGTTCATGCGCCGGAGCCCGCGTTCCGCAGCCGCTCGCGGATCTTCCCGTGCGGGACGTTCGCGGGCGGAGCGTCGGGGAGCACCGTCTGCTCCCGCTTCCACACCTGGACCGCCATGTCGTGCTGACCCGCCCCGTCGTAGATGAGCCCGATCTGATACATGAGCGTGGAGTAGGTGATGCCGCAGGGCATCGTGCCGCCTCCGGTCCACGCGGGATCGAGCGAGACGAGCCGCTCGTAGTAGCGCACGCTCTCGAGGACGCTCCCCTTGCTGACGAGCGCATTGGCGGCGTCGAGGAGCTCCGGCTGCGTCATCTTGTCGAGCGGCTTCGGCTCGCGCATCTTCGCCTGGATCTTGTCCTTCAGCGCCTTCGCATCGGTCTTCGTCTTGTCCGACGCGTTGCTCGCGATCACTCCGTCGACCAGCGCGATCGCATCCTCGAGCTTCTCCCCGCTGTCGAGGATGCCCTTGGCCTGCTGGAGCTTCAGCGTGTAGGCCTGGTCCGGCGTCGTCTTGGGCGGCTTCTTGCCGCCGCCGACGACGACGACCGCGATCGCCAGCACGAAGAGCACGGTGGGGGCGCGATGAGCGCGAGCCGCAGCCCCGTCCTCCCTTCTTGGGCTCTAATTCGCGGCCGCGTGCCCTTCGTGGAAGCCGAGCGCGCTAACACCCAGGGCCTGCGGCTCGCCTTTTCTTGGTCACCTCAGCTTGCTGGTCGAGCGCCCGCCGAGAAGGAGCCCCTCCACCGGGATGTCCTGCGTCTCGCGCGCGGCAGCCCCGGTGATCACGGCCTCGAACAGGTTCTGGAGCACGACTTGAACTCGAGCTGGCCGAAACTGGACGACGTCGCCGTGCTTGACCGTCGCCCTCGTGACTTGGCTCTTGTTGACGAACGTGCCGTTCACGGCCGCGCGGTCCTCGACGATGAACTCGCCGGGAGGCAAAGGATATGCGCGTGCTCCTTGCTCACCATCTTGTGCTCGAGGGTGATGTCGAGGCCGGCGCGTCCCACGATGTTGACGCCCGGCTTCAGGTCGAACGGGCCGAAGGGACCGTTGATGCAGACGAGCTGGGCCCCCTCGCCGGGCACCGACATGTCCATGGCCTCGGTGGCCTCGAGACGGCGGTCGCTCGCGGCGACCTCGACCGCGCCTTCGTCCTCGAAGATGAACGAGAACAGGAACGCCTCGGCCGCATGCCGTTCATGGGCGTCAGCTTGGTGACGCGCTCGTTCTGGAAGCTCACGCCGGTCATGCTTCCTGGTCCTCCAGCACCCAGGCGCTGCCCTCGCGCTTCAGCACGGCGAGCGACCCGCCGTCTGGGGATCGTCGAGGACCACGTCGCTCCCGGCCGCGCGGCCGTCGAGCACCTGATCCTTCTCGAGCTTCTTGCGCTCCACGGTGATCTGGCCCGCTCGACGACCAGGTGTGCATGTTCTCTCCTACTCGACCTTGTTCTGCTCTTCGGCGATCTTCGCCTGGCGGAGCGCCTGGATGCGCTTCTCCGCCTCCTGCCGCTCCTTGCCTCCGGGCGGCGCGAGGCGCACCACCGCGCGGTAGGCCTCGAGCGCTTCCGGGTACTTCAGGAAGCGCTCGCCGTCCTGGCCGCGCTGCATCTGCAGCGCGATCTCGTTCTTGATGGCGCCGTCCACCTTCTTGCGCTGCCTCTCGACCGCCTGGTTGCCCGGGTACTTCTGGGCGAGCAGGTCGAGCGCGGCGCGGGCGTTGCCGTAGTTGCGCACCTCGAAGAAGTAGAGCGCCTTGCGGTAGGCCGCGCGATCGGGCTTGGACATCTTCGCCAGCTCGTTGGCCGTGAGCTTGTCCGGCGGCTTGTCGATCTCGACCATCATCGTGGGCTCGACGTCGTCGTCGGCGCTCCGCGCCTGCTGCTGCATCTTGACGTAGAGGACGACTCCGAGGAGCCCCGCGACGGCGATCATGAGGAGCACGAAGAGCGGGAAGAGAATGCTCCGCCGCTGCTTCTTCGGGACCTGCGTCTTCTTCGTGGGCGCCGTGACGGACACGTCGACGTCGGCGGTCTCGAGCTGGATCTTCGGCGGCGGCGCCTTCTTCCCCTTACCCTTCGGAGCCGGCGGTTCGGGAGGCGCGGGAGCCGCCGCGGGTTTCGGGGGCGGCTCCCAGATGGCCGTCGCGTCCGCGGGACGTTCGGCCAAGGCCGGCGGGATCGCCACGGGAACATCGGCGGTGGCGGGCGTCCAGAGCGCGGTGGCCTCCGCGGCGCTCTCCACGGGCTCCTCGCGGACGATCTGGCAGCGGAACTTCCGGTCCCCGAACTCGACCTCGTCGCCGTCCTGCACGATGACGGGCGCCTGGAGGCGCTGGCCGTTCACGCGGGTCCCGTTGGCGCTCCCGAGGTCCGTGACGGTCATGCGATCGTCGGCGACCTCGATGCGTGCGTGCTGCCGCGAGATGTCGTTCTTCTTGATGACGATGTCGTTCTTGTCGGAGCGTCCGAGGACGTAGGTCCCGGGATCCAGCGAGAGCGGGCCCATGTCCTCCACGCCCGCGACGCCGATGAAGTTCACCTTCGAGATCCGGTCCATGACCCGGTCAGTCGGCCCTCAGCCTGAGGCGCATGATCAGAAGGTACACCGCCTTCACGACCGCGTTCAGCTCGGGGAACCCGCCGTAGGTCGACATCTCCCCGAGCTGGCCGCTGGTCATCAGCTCGATCTCCTCCTCGAAGTTCTTGATCGGCTTGCTGATGATGCGCGAGCTGACGGCGATGGAGAGGAACCCCACGACGGTCACGATGACCGCTCCGATCACGACCCCCGCCTCCGCGAACTGCGAGCGCTGCCGCTTGCTCGGATCCCAGACCACCACCGCGTAGCCCTGCGTCGCCTGGCCGTCGGGCGGGATGGGCGCGACTCCGATGAGCTTCCCCGCCGGCCCGGGAAGGCGCGTGTACTCCCTGATCTTCTCGAGCGGGCGGTTGCTGATCGACGCCGTCTTGATCTTCGGCTTGTCCGGCGGGAACACCGGCACGCCCTCGGCATCGAGCAGGTAGGACTCGGCGACCGCCGCCTCGCCGTAGCAGGAGCGGTAGCTGTAGAAGGGCAGCTTCTGATCGAAGACGACGACGTTCTCGAGCGCGTAGGACTTGACGATGCCCTCCATGTACTTCTGCTCGATCACCTCGGCCTGGTTGTGCACGGCGAAGAGGAGGCCCGACGTGGCGATCAGGATCATGGTGAAGACGAACAGGAACATCCGGAGCTTCCAGTTCAAGGTCGGCAGCACCAGGCCGTAGGTGAGGAGCTTGCTCGACTGCTTGAACTTCTCGGCGATCTCGAGGTCCGAGGACAGCACGCCGACGATGCCGTCCTTCTTCGCGCGGAACCCCTCGCCGGACGCCGACGCCGCCGCGCCGGTGCCGTCCTGGTAGCTGAAGGCGATGTTGCCGCAGCGCACCTCGTCGCCGTCCTTCAGCGGGGCCTCGCCATGGATGCGGCTCCCGTTCACGAACGTGCCGTTACGGCTTCCGAGATCGGTGATGAGGCAGCTCCCCTCGGAGACGAGCACCTTCGCGTGCTTGCGGGAGAGCGAGGCGTGGTCGACCGGGATGTCGCACTCCGGATCGCGCCCTATGGTGTGCACGGGACGCACCAGCTCGAAGGTCTTGGGACCGCTTGGGAGGTTGGCGACGAGCTTTCGATCCATCGCGTGGTGGCCGCGGGACGTACCCGCGCGGCGTTACGGCGTCGGGCGGTAGATGTACGAGATGATGATCGGGGCCGTGATCACCAGGAGGACGGAGGGCATGACGAAGAGGATCATCGGGATCAGCATCTTCTGGGAGGCTTCGGCTCCCTTCTTCTCGGCGGTCGTGAAGCGCGACGAGCGGACGATCTCCGACTGGGCGCGCAGCGACACGCCGATGCTGGCGCCGATCTGCGCCGCCTGGATGAGCGTCGCCGTGAGGGACGCGATCTCGGCGGTCTGTATGCGCTCCGAGAGGTTGTGCAGCGCCTCGCTCCGGCTCGCGCCGAGCTGCGTCTCGTGCAGCATGATCTGGAACTCCTCCCGCAGCGCCGACGGGCGCGCCTTCTCGACCACCTTGCCGATGGCGGCGGAGAAGTCGAGGCCGGCCTCGACCGAGAGCGTCAATAGGTCCAGGAAGAACGGCAGGTCCTTGGTGATCGCCTTGCGCCGGAAGTTGATGCGATCGCGGATCCAGAGGTTGGGGACGAAGAAGCCGGCGATCCCGGCCAGCACGATCACGCCCACCGGGAGGACCTCGATGTAGAGGAGCGCCAAACCGGCGAGGAGGCCCGCGAAGACGAACTTGGCCGCGATGAAGTCGTCCACCGGCAGCACGCCGAAGAAGCCGCCGGCCTTGAGCCGCCGCTCGACGCGCTTGCGCATGCCGGGCAGCTCCAGGCCCGCGATGAACGGCGCCACCAGCACGAGCAACGGCCGGACGATCCGGAAGAGGGCCGGCGTCTCCTTGGTCATCATCGGGCCGACGCCCATCTTGGCGCGCACCCGCAGCTTCTCGAAGTCGGGGAACATCTCCGAGATGAAGAGCGTCGTCGCGCCGAAGGTCAGGAAGAACGTGAGCAGGTATGCGATCGCGTTCGGCATGGCGTCAGATCTCGATCGTCGTCAGCTTGCGGATGACGAAGTAGCCCGTCGTCATCATCATGCCGATGATGGTGAGGAAGACCCACCCGAGGATCGTGTTGAAGAGCGGGCTCATGAACTCGGGGTTCATGAAGGTGAGGATGCCCGCCATCACGAACGGCATGGCGAGCAGGATGCGCGTCTGCGTCTTGCCCTGAGCGGTGAGCGCCTTGATCTTCCCCTCGACCTTCTTCCGCTCCTTGATGGTGTAGACGATGAGCTCGAAGGTCTCGACCATGTTGCCGCCGGTCTTCCTGAGGGTGACGATCGACGTGACCACCATCTCGAGCTCGCGGTTCGGGACGCGCTTCACGAGGTTCTCCAGCGCCTCGTCGATGTCGAGCCCCATGCGGATCTCCTTCAGCACGAGCGCCATCTCCTGGCTCGCCGGCGCCGTGAACTCGTTGGCGACCATCTCGAACGCCTGCTGGAGGCCGAGGCCGGACTTCAGGGAGTTCTTGATCATCGTCACCACGTCGATGAGCTGGACGTCGAACATGTCCATGCGCATGTCGCGAGCGACGCGGATCGCCAGGCGCGGCACGAGGAGCCCGATCACGGCCGACGCGAGCCCGCCGAGCACGCCGAACAGGGCGAACCCCGCGATGGCGGCGACGGCGACGCCCAGGTTCAGGAGGATCTTGCAGAGACGCTTGTCGATGTCCACGAACATGAAGTCGAGTTCGTGGGAGAGCATCCCGGCGTACGCGTCGATGTACTTGTTCCACCAGCGTCCGAAGGGCGTTCCGAGCAGCATCACGTCGAGGAACGCCATCGAGAAGAAGATGATCCCGATGACCGCGTGGCCGGTGGTGAGGAAGGGCGCTGTGGTCTCCATGGGTCAGGCGGTCTGCCGCAGGAAGATCTCGCGCGGGACGTCGAGGCCGCGCTTGGTCACGAGCGGGAGGAACGACGGGACGAAGCCCGTGGGCTCGTGCTTGCCGATCACCTTGCCCTGGGCGTCGACGCCCGTCTGGACGAAGCGGAAGATGTCCTGCATCGTGAAGGTGTCTCCTTCCATCCCCGTGATCTCCGTGATGTGGGTGACCTTGCGGCTCCCGTCGGCGAGGCGCGACTGCTGGACGACGACGTTGATGGCGCTCGAGATCTGATCCCGGATCGCGCGCGAAGGGAGGTCGAGGCCGCTCATCAGCGAGAGCGTCTCGAGGCGGGACAGGGCATCGCGCGGAGCGTTCGCGTGGACCGTGGTGAGCGACCCGTCGTGGCCGGTGTTCATGGCCTGGAGCATGTCGAGCGCCTCGCCCGAGCGGCACTCGCCGACGACGATCCGGTCGGGACGCATGCGCAGCGAGTTCTTCACCAGGTCGCGGATGTTCACCTCGCCCTCGCCCTCGATGTTCGCCGGGCGCGTCTCGAGGCGCACCACGTGCTCCTGCTGGAGCTGGAGCTCGGCCGCGTCCTCGATCGTGACGATGCGCTCGTCGGTCGGGATGTAGCACGAGAGGATGTTCAGGAGCGTCGTCTTGCCGGAGCCGGTGCCGCCCGAGATGATGATGTTGCGCCGCACGAGGACGCACGCCTCGAGGAACTTCGCCATCTGCAGCGACAGCGTCCCGAAGCGGATGAGGTCGGGTACGCCGAGGGGCACCTTCGAGAACTTGCGGATGGTGAGGACGGAGCCGTTGAGCGCCAGCGGCGGGATGATGGCGTTGACGCGGGAGCCGTCGAGGAGCTTCGTGTCGACCATCGGCGTCTTCTCGTCGATGCGCCTCCCGCCCGGCTGCACGATGCGCTCGATGATCCGCCGCAGGTGCTTCTCGGACGAGAAGCAGAAGTCGGTCAGGATGATCTTGCCGCCCTGCTCGACGTAGATCTTGTCCGAGCCGTTGACCATGATCTCCGAGATGCGGCTGTCGGCCAGGAGGTACTCGATCGGGCCGAGCCCCAGCGCCTCGTTCAGGAGGTCGCGCGACAGGATGACGCGCTGCTCCTTGCTCGGGATCATCGCCGCCTCCTCGTCGATGAGCTTGTTGATCTTCTTCTCGACGTCGAGGCGCAGCTCGCGCGTCTTCTTCTGGTCGGTCATCGCCTCGAGGTCGAGCTGGCGCAGGTTCGATTCCTCGATCAGGCGCGTGTGGATGCGGCGCTTGAGCTCCAGGATCTCCTTGCTCTTCTGGAACGGCTGCGGCGCGTCGATCGCCGCCTTCTGCTGATCCGACCCGTCCGCCGACTCACGGCGCAGGCCGTGGCGATCGCCCTTCGCGAACTGGACTTCCCGGAGCATGAAGTCGCGCGCCATGCCGCGGAACGTGCGCGTGATCGGGTGCTTCGGGGACGACGCCGTCAGAGGGGCTCCCGTCAGCACGCTCTGCGCGACCGCCGCATCCTCCGGGATCACGTACGAGCACTCCTTCTTGAGGTTCAGCTCGACCAGGCGCGGCTGGATCTTCGATTCCGCCGTGTGGCGGTTGAGCGCGATCTGGATCATCTCCTTCGGGTAGAGGAGGTGCGTCAGGTACTCGAGGGTCTTGCGCCCCTGGTTGACCGCCATCAGCTCGGGGACCAGGATGGTGAGGATGAGGGCCGCGCGATCGAGCACTTCGAGCGAGAGCGCGTCGATGGCACCGCCGCAGTCGACCACGACGTAGTCGAAGCTCTGGCGCAGGGAATCGCAGAGGATCGCGATGTCGCGGGGCTGGAGCCTGGCGACCGCCTCGGCGTGGAGGCTGACCGGCACCACGCTGATCCCGGAAGCGTGCTCGGTCGTCGCCATGGGGATCGTGTCCGCGGCGACGGGGAAGTTCTGGCGCAACAGGTCGGAGATGCCGCGCGCCGACGGGATGTTCAGGAGCACCATCACGTCGCCGGAGAATGGGAGCGACATGTCGACGAGGCAGACGCTCTTGTCGGATTCCTGGCGCAGAGCGATCGCGAGGTTCACCGCGACGAACGTCTTGCCGGTGCCGCCCTTCTGCGAGAGGACGGCCAGGACTTTCCCGGTCTTGTCGCTCCGCGCGACGATGGGCGACAGCGCCGCCTTCCCGCCTTCCATCAGGCGGACCTGCACGACGCCCAGCCTCACGTCGGTGTGCGCGGTGACCGGCACCGCGTCCTTGATGCGCTGCGCGTCGACCCACGTCCCGTTGCGGGAGCCAAGGTCCTTCACCAGCACCTGCTCCCCCTCCACACGGAACTCGGCGTGGCGGCGCGAGAGCGACTCGTCGTCGATCGCGACCTCGCACGACGGGTCGCGGCCGACGGTGTACGACGCCCGCACGAGGGGAACCTCGCGCGTGCCGCCTTTCCACTGGAAGATCAGCTTTCCTTCCACGTCATCCCCACGTCAGGATCTGGCCGGGAGCGATCCCACGAGCCGCCGCGCCCTGGGCGCGGCACTCCACGGCCGTGTGAGCTTCCGCCCCGCCGAACACGAGCTTTCCGCGCGGGACGGCCGACAGGAGCTCGATCACGCGCCCCATCTCCTCGAGGAAGAAGATGTCGATCGCGAAGCGCATGAAGTAGGTGTGCAGCGAGCGGCATCTCGGGAAGATCATCGCCTCGGCGGGGTCGAGGCCCGTCCGCGGCAGGAGTCCGAGCATGCGCGAGAGAGGGTCTCTCGCGACCTTCGCACGCGTGAAGAGCGCCTCCCCGTCGCGCCAGATCGTGAAGAGCCTCGCCACGTCAGGGAGTGGTTGCCTTGGCGCCGTCGGCCGCGGGCGCGGCGGGCGGCGGGCCGAGCGCCGACGGGGACGCCCCGAGCACGGCGTTGACGTAGGGGTGAAGCTTCAACCCTGATGCGTTGAAGCCCTTCGCCGCGGCCATGTCCCCGATCTCCTTGAACGCCTGGAGCGAGAACACCGTCCCGGAGAAGGTGACCTTGTTGCTGTCGATATCGATGACCAGGCCCTCGACGGATCGGTACATCGCCGCATACTGCTCGTAGAGCGCGATGACGTCCTTCGTGCAGACGTTGACGCGCACCTCGACGGCCAGCCTCCCCTCGAGCGGCTCGTACACGAAGATGCGGGTCTTGCCGTTGCTGACGGGGAAGAGCTCGATGTTGTTGCCGTTTTCCTCGCACTTGACGCGCACGAACTCCGCGCCCGCCACCTCACACCGGCTGATCCGCTCGGGCATGGTGATGAACTTGTTCGTGCCGATCGTGAGGTTGTAGACCTCGACGCGCGGATCGGCACCGGCCACCGCGGAAGCGAGGAGCAGGATCGTGATGACGAAGGAGAGCAGGATTCTCATTGAGGTCCTCGGGCGCATCTCACACGTACCGGCCATCATAGCATCGGGACAGGGGGCGTCCGCCTTCCGTCGACTGGCATGAGCCTCGCGCCACGGGCCATCGGCCCGTACAGGATCCTCCGCGTTCTCGGGAAGGGTGGAATGGGTGTCGTCTACGAGGCGGAGCATCCCGGCGGCGCCCGCGTCGCCCTCAAGACGCTCCACCTCCCGAGCGTGGCGATGGCGGGCACGATCCGGAGGGAGATCCAGTCCCTCGCCCGCCTGTCCCATCCCGGGATCGTCCGCATCATCGACCATGGCGACCACGAGGGGCTGCCCTGGTATGCGATGGAGCTCCTCGCGGACCCGAGCCTTCGCAATCGCATGCGCGGCTCTCGCACTACCGGCGCGGCCGCATCCACCTCCGCCCTCCCCGGCGCTTCGCTCCATGACACCGAGCCGCTTCCCTCGACGCCGGAAGCGCCCGGGGATGACGAGGTTCCCCCGCCGGTGAGACCGATGCCGTATCACGAGGCGCTGACGATCGCGGCGAGGATGTGCGTGCCTCTCTCCTACCTCCACGGCGTCGGGGTGGTCCACCGCGACCTGAAGCCCGACAACGTGGTGGTGAAGGCGGACGGAACGACGATCCTCGTCGACTTCGGTCTGGCGAGCCGCTTCGGCGGGGAGGTCGCGCGCGAGACGCTCGACGTGATGGACGCGGTGACGGGCACCGCCGCCTACATGTCCCCTGAGCAGTGGCGCGGCGAGGTCGTGGACGCGCGCGCCGACATCTACGCTCTGGGCTGCATCCTCTACGAGCTCGTCGCCGGCCGCCCGCCGTTCTTGGCCTCGACCATCGGCGAGATGCTGGCGCTCCATCTCCACGCGACGCCGGAGCCGCCTTCCCGGATCGCGACGGGCGCTCCGTCCGGGATCGACGCGCTGGTGCTCCGCCTGATCGCCAAGGATGCACGCGACCGCATCGGCTACGCCGATCTCGTCGCCGCCGCCCTGATCGAGCTCGGGGCCGAAGCGGTCGGGGACATCCGCGCGAGGCCGTACCTCTACCGCGCGGCGCTCGCGGGCCGGGACCTCGAGATGCGCGGGCTCGCGGCGCGGCTCGACGCGATGCTCCGCGACGGGGGCCGGAAGCAGACGGTCCTGGTCGGCGGGGAGAGCGGCGTCGGCAAGACGCGGCTCCTGAGCGAGCTCGCCCAGATCGCCGTGGTCCGGGGGATCAGGGTGATCCCCGCGGAGTGCGCGCCGGACGCGCGCGCCCCGCTCGCCGCCTTCCGCCCGTTGCTCCGGACCGTCGCCGACCGCCAGCGCGAGCGTGGTGCCTCGCGAGGCAGCGCACTGCCGGCGCACGCCGTCGCCGTGCTGCTTCCGTACGAGCCCGCCCTTGCCGCGATCGCGGGCACCGAGGGCCCCTCCCTTCCCGACCTTCCCCCGCAGGAGACGATGGCGCGCATCGCCCGCGAGATCGCGCGGGCGCTCGAGGTGTTGCTCCACGACGGCCCGCTCCTCCTGATGATCGACGATCTCCAGTGGGCCGACGATCTGTCGGCGGAGATCTGCCGGCGAATCGCGGGCGACGCCACGCTCGCCGCCGCCCCCTTCGGTCTCGTGCTCGGATACCGGAGCGAGGAGATGACGCCGATCATCTCGTCGTTGCTCGAGCAGGCGGCCGGGAGCGCCCTGCCCCTCGCCCGGATCGAGACGGAGGGCGTCGCGAGCATGGTCCGCGACATGCTCGCGCTCCAGCGGACCCCGGAGGCATTCGTCCGGTTCCTCGCGCGCCACTCGGAAGGAAACCCCTTCTTCGTCTCCGAATACCTGAAGACGGCGGTGAGCGAGGGCCTCCTGGCGCGCGACGCGCGCGGCGCGTGGCGGATCGCCGCGACGGCGACGGTGCTCGTGGAGGACGACGCATCGCGGCTCCCGATCCCCCACTCCGTCCGCCAGCTCGTGTCGGCGCGGCTCGCGATGGTGGACGCGCCGGCTCGCGCCGTCCTCGAGGTTGCCGCGGCGATCGGCAGGGACGCGGAGCGGCCGATCCTCGCAGCGGCCATGGTGCTCGCGGGCGGGTCCCTCACGATGGACGCCATCGGAGCCATCCGCGAGCGAGGCATGGTGGACGAGGCGCCCGACGGCACGCTCCGGTTCACGCACGACAAGATCCGCGAGATCGTCCTCGAAGGTCTCGCCGCGGGCCGGCGGCGCCGCCTCCACCGTGCCGCCGCGCGGGCGAGCGAGACGCTCTACCCTGGCAACGCCGGGAAGCTCGCGGAGATCACACGGCTCTGGGACGAGGGTGGCAGGCCCCGGATCGCCGCTCCCTACTACTACCAGGCCGCACGGTACGCGTGCGAGCGCTTCGCCTTCGGCGACGCCGAGCGTCTCTTCCGGGCCCGCATCCGGGTGGCGGACGACGACAGCCGCGAGAGCCTGCACGCGAGCGTCGACTTCGTCGGCCACGTGCTGCTCCAGTCAGGCCGCGTGGACGAAGCGGAGGCCTCCATCCGCTCGACGCTCGCACGGGCCCAGCGCGCCGGGGATCGCGAGAGCACGGCCGATGCGCTGCGCCTCCTCGCCACGGTGCTCCAGCACACCGGCCGGATCGCCGAATCGCGCGACGTCGGGCGGCGATCGCTTTCCGTCGTCCGCGAGCTCGGCGATCGAGACCGGGAGGGAGCGCACCTTGCGATGCTCGCCAGCATCGAGCACGACATGGGAGACATGGCCAGCGCCTGGACGGGATACGAGTCGGCGCTCTTGCTCCATCGCGAGGTGGGCGACGACCGCAGCGCCGCGACCTGCCTCGCCAACATGGCGCTGCTCGCCCAGCAACAGGGGCTCGTGACGAGGGCGACCGCTCTGTTCGAGGACGCGCTCGCCGCGGCGTCGTCGACGGGCAACCGGATCCTCGTGGGGAGCACGCTCGGCAACCTCGCCCTGCTCCACCAGGCGGCGGGACGGATGGGACGCGCGCGCGAGTGCTTCGAGAACGCGCTCGCGATCCACAGGGAGGTCGGGAACCGCCGCTTCGAGGGCGGCGCCCTCGGCAATCTGGGGAAGCTCCACCTCGATCAGGGCCGGCTCGGAGACGCAGAGCGGCTCTTCGACGAAGCCCTCGCGATCCACAGGGAGGTGGGCAACCGCACCCACGCGGCGGTGGCGCTCGCGAACCTGGGCCTCCTCCGGCGCGCCGAGGGACGCCTCGAGGAGTCGAGGCAGCTCTGCGAGCAAGCGATCGCCGCGTTGCGCGAGCTGCACGACGTCCAGCGAGAGGGCAACCGCCTGGCCGACCTGGGCAAGGTGCTGCAGGACATGGGACGGCTTTCCGAGGCGCGGGCGGCCTACGACGCGTCCCTCGAGATCGCCCGGCGCGTGGGGAATCGCCAGCGGGAAGGCATCGTCCTGCGGGACCTCGCCGGCCTCGAGCGCATCGAGGGCGCGGATCCCGCGACGATCGCGACGCTCCTCGGCGACGCGCAGGCGACCCTCGCCGCCGCGGGCGCGGACGCCGCGCTCGTGGAGCTCGACTGCGAGCGCGGCCACGCCGAGCTCGCGGAGGCGCGCGGCGCCGAGCGTCATCTCGCGAGGGCCGAGGAGCGCCTCGCAGCGCTCGGCGCTGGACCGGAGAGCCTGCGCGCCATCGCGGTCGCCAAGCTCCGCCGCGCCCAGGACGCGTTCCACCGCTCGGAGCCCCTCCGGCGAGGGCTGGCCATCGCCGACTTCCCGCCCGGCCTGGACGCGCCCGTACGATGAGCGTCGCATCGAGGTCCATCGGCCCCTACCGCATCGTGCGAGCTCTCGGCAAGGGCGGGATGGGTGTCGTGTACGAGGCGGAGGACGCTGGCGGAGCGCGCGTCGCCCTGAAGACGCTGCACCTGCCGAGCATGGAGATGGCCGGCACGATCCGGCGCGAGATCCAGTCCCTCGCCCGCCTCTCCCATCCCGGGATCGTCCGCATCGTCGACCATGGCGACCACGAGGGGCTGCCCTGGTATGCGATGGAGCTCTTCCGCGGAGCCACCCTCCGGGAGTACATGCGTGGAGCGCGTGCCACGCTCTCGACGAGCCCGCGATCGGGCGGAGACGCGACGCAAGGCCAGGTTACGCGGATCGCCGCATCCCCGACGGTGCCGGACGCGATGCTCGATGCCGAAACGGCGCGCTACGGGCGGGGCGCCGGGTCCGAGCCGCCGCACCTGGATCCCGCGGCGGCGGGACGCGAGCGGCCGATCGGCGAGATCCTCACGATCGTGGCGCGCCTCTGCGCGCCGCTCGCGTACCTTCACGGCGCCGGGATCGTCCATCGCGACCTCAAGCCCGAGAACGTCGTGCTGAAGGACGGCGCGGCGCCCGTGCTCGTCGACTTCGGGCTCGCGAGCCCGTGGAGCGGCGACGTCGCGCGCGACACACTCGACACGACCGGCGGCGTCGCGGGCACCGCGTCCTACATGTCGCCGGAACAGTGGCGCGGGGAGATCGTCGACGCGAGGACCGACCTCTACGCCCTGGGCTGCATCCTCCACGAGCTCCTGACGGGCGCGCCGCCCTTCGTGGCCGCATCCGCGCCGGAGATGCTCGCGCTCCACCTCCACGCCCCGCCGGCGCCCGCGTCGCGGGTGGCTTCGGGCGTGGTTCCCGAGCTTGACGCGCTCGTGCTGGGGCGCTCGCAAAGGATGCGCGCGAGCGGATTGGCTATGCCGAGGACGTCGCCGCGACCCTCGCGACGCTCGGCGCGTCCGTGTCTCCGGACGGAGCGGCCAGGCCCTATCTTTACCGGCCGGCGCTCGCCGGACGGGAGATGGAGCTGAGGCAGCTGCAGGCGGCGCTCGACGACGTGCGCGCGGATGCGGGCGCCGCGCGCGGAATCCTGCTCTCCGGCGAGAGCGGCGTCGGAAAGACGCGGCTCCTCGGGGAGCTGGCCCGGATCGCGAGGATCCGGGAGATGACCGTCGTCACCGCCGGGTGCGCGCCGGGAACGCGCGCGCCGCTGGCGGCCTTCCGCCCGATGCTGCGCGCTCTCGCGGACCGATGCCGCGAGCACGGTTCCGCGGCGGCCGCGCTCGCGAAAGAAGCTCCGGTGCTCGCACCCTACGAGCCAGATCTCGCGCGCCTCGCCGGAACCGCGCAACCCGCCCCCGCCGATCTCCCGCCCGCTGAGGCGGCAGCCCGCCTGTTCCGCGCCCTCACGGCCGCGCTCTCGACGCTCGCCGGGGATAGCTCCGTCTTGGTGATCGTCGACGACCTGCAGTGGGCGGACGACCTCTCGATCGGCTTCTGCGAGCACCTCGTCACGGGCGACAGCCCCGGCGCCGCACGCGTCCTCCTCGTCTGCGGGTACCGGCGCGAGGAGATCACCGACCCCGTCGCCAGGCTCGCCGAGCGCAACGTGACGCGGATGACGCTCGAGAGGATCGATCTCGAAGGCGTCGCGTCGATGGTGAGGGACGCCCTCGCGCTCCAGAGGACCCCCGATGCCTTCGCGCGATTCCTCACGCAGCACTCCGAGGGCAACCCCTTCTTCGTCGCGGAGTACCTCAAGACCGCGGTGTCCGAGGGCCTCCTGACTCGCGACGCGCGCGGCACGTGGCGGATCGCGGACGCCGCGGCCGCGCTCGTGGACGACGACGCTTCGAGGCTCCCGCTGCCGCCTCCGGTCAGGGACCTCGTCACGCGCCGGCTCGCGATGGTGGGCGATCGATCTCGCGCGCTCCTGGAGCTCGCGGCGGCGACCGGACGCGAGTCGAACCGGACGTTCCTCGCCGCCGCCATGGTCCTCTCGGGCGCGTCGATGTCGATCGACGCCCTCTCCGTCGCGTGCGAGCGGGGTCTGATCGAGGAGGCGCCGGACGGCGCCATCCGGTTCACCCACGACAAGATCCGCGAGGTCGTCCTCGCGGACGCGCCTCGCGACCGGATGAGGGGCCTGCACGCAACGATCGCCAGGACGGGCGAGACGCTCTACCGCGATCGCGACGACTGGGTCGCGGAGCTTGCCCGGCAGTGGGACGAGGCTGGCGAGCCCGCGAAGGCGGCGCCCTGCTACCAGCGGGCGGCGACGATCGCCGCCGCGCGTCATGCCCTCGCCGACGCCGAGCGCCTGCTGCGCGCCTGCCTGCGCGTGACGGAGGAGAAGAGCGCGGCAGGCATCGTGGCGCGCTTCGACCTCGCGAGCCGCGTGCTGGATCAGGCCGGCCGCATGTCCGAGGCCGAGGAGGTGATCCTCACCGCCGTCGGCGGCGCGCGGGCCATCGGCAACCGCCGGCTCGAAGCGGACGGGCTGCGTCAACACGCGGTCGTGTGCTACCGGACGGGACGGATGGAGGAGGCGCGCGAGCGAGCGATCCAGTCCCTCGCGATCTGCCGCGAGCTCGCCGATCGGCGCCGGGAAGGACAGGCGCTCGGGCTGCTCGGAAGCATCGCCCTCGACGTCGGCGGCGCGACGGAAGCCTGGGAGCGCTACGAGACCGCCCTGGCGATCCACCGGGAGGTCGGAGACGAGCCGAGCGCCGGCAGCGTGCTATCCAGCATGGCGCTCATGGCCCAGAGGTGGGGACACGCCGAACGCGCGACGGGCCTCTACGAAGAGGCGCTCGCCTCGGCGCAGAAGACGGGCGCCCGCTGGTCGGAGGGCATCTCGCGCGGTAACCTGGCGCTTCTCCATCAAGCCGCCGGCCGCATGGCGGATGCGCGCGACGAGCTCGAGCGCGCGCTCGCGATCCACCGCGAGGTCGGCAACCGCCGCTTCGAGGGAGCGACCCTCGGGAACCTCGGCAAGCTCCACCTCGATCAGGGACGGCTCGCCGACGCCGCGCGCCTCCTCGACGAGGCGACGCACATCCACGAGCAGGTCAACAACCGCACCCATGGCGCGGTCACCCTCGCGAACGTGGCGCTCCTCTTCCGGGCCCAGGGACGCCTCGAGGAGTCCCGCGATGCGTGCGCGCGGGCCGTCGCGATCTTCGGCGAGCTCGGGGACGTCCAGCGCAAGGGCAACCGCCTCGCCGACCTCGGAAAGGTCCTCCAGGAGCTCGGCCAGCTCGTCGAAGCGCGCGCCGCCTACACCGAATCCCTGGAGATCGCCCGCCGCGTCGACAACCGCCAGCGCGAAGGCATCGTGCTGCGCGACCTCGCGGGGCTCGAGCGGCTCGCGGACGCCGACCCCGCCACGATCGCCAAGCTCCTCGACGACGCCGAGGCGATCCTCGTCTCCGCCGGCGAGGATGCCGAGCTCCTCGAGCTCGCCTGCGAGCGCGGGCACGCCGCCATCGCCTCGGGCCGAAGCGCAACGTCGCACCTCGCCGAGGCCGAGAAGCGCATCGCGGCGCTGGGTGCGGGACCCGAGAGCCTGCGCGGCATCGCGGTCGCGCGACTCCACCGCGCCCAGTCCGCCCACGACGCCGCCCTACTTCTCCGTCACGGAATGGCGCTCCAGGATCTGCCTTCAGGGAGCTGATCGCGTGGAATCAGCCGGCGACCAGAGGGGCAACGCCAGGATCCGGCGCCTGGCCGTTCGCGCCATGCGCTCGTCCCGCGCGTCCGGCAGGCTCTGACAGGAAGTCCTGCGGCGCGCCCTGGATGCTCCCAGTGCCCGCGTGCGCGAGGCCGCGCTCTCGGCGACGCAAGACCAGCCGCCCCTTCCGTAGCTCACGGGGCGTTCGGCGTAGCGACCCCTCAGCTTGCCCCGCACCTCGATCCCCGTCGGCTCGACCTTGCCCCTGGTCGGTCTCACCCCGCTCGCCGCGCCGCACAGAGCTCGCGAAGCCCGCGGGCTGCGCGAGAGAGACGGTCGCGCTCGCGCAGGACCTCGAGCCAGCGGACCGGGAGCGCCGAACCGCCCCAGTGGGCGCCCGCGATGCCGCCGGCGACCGCACCCATCGTGTCGGCTTCGCCGGCGAGGTTGACGACATCGACGATCGCCTCCTCGGCGCTCGCGGCGTGCAGGCAGCACCATGCGGCGGCCTCGAGGCATTCGAGCGCGTAGCCGGCATACCCGGACGGCTGGAGATCGTCATAGCCGAGAGCGGTCACTCCCTCGATGCGCGGCCAGAAGTGGTCGGGCAGGGGCTCGGGGCCTGGAGTGTCGTCCGAGAGCGTTCCCCACGAGATGGCGCGACGGGTGGCGTCGATGGCGGCTCGCCAGCCATCGGCGATCGTGGAGCCGCGGAGGAGCTCGCGAAGCCAGAGGCAGTAGAGGGCGCAGCACACCTCGGCCTGCGGATCCCAGTGCGTCATGGCGGAGAGGCGGGCGCTCTCGACGAGCATCCGGCGCTCGTCCTCGTAGGCGAGCGCGACGGGGACGGCGCGCATGAGGGAGCCGTTGCCAGCCGCCTTGCCGGAACGGGCCTGCGACGTGCCGCGAGAGGCCTCGGCCCAGTTCCCGCGAAAGCCGGAGAGCGCGGCGCTGATCGTCGCGCCCACGTCCTTCGCGGTGCGGCGCCACTCGAGGAAGCGGCGGCCCGCAGCGGGGACCGGATCGTCCGGCGCCTCGAGGATGCCCTCGGCGGTGCAGAGCGTCATCCCGGTGTCGTCCGTCCACTCGCCGGGGCCCCAGAGCCCGCCGCCGTTCAGATCGACGACGCGGCCGTAGCGCGCGAGCGCCGCCTCCTGCGACATGAACTCGATCGGAGCGCCAAGCGCGTCGCCGCACGCGACGCCCAGCAGCGCCCCCTCGAAGCGATCGAGCTCCGGCGCCGCCGGCGGCACGGCGTCGCCGGCCTGATCGAACGGGAGCGAGAGCTGCTTCTCCGGCATCAGCCCGCCGCGAGCGCGCGATCGAGCGCTTCCACGAGCGGCTTGCCACGCTCGGGATCGACCATGGTGACGAACGACACCTTGCCCTTCAGGTGATCCGCGAAGCGCGGGTGCGCGCCGCGGTTCTCCCGCGCGAGGCCGTTCTTCGCGCAGTTGTGGAGGATGGCCCGGAGGCGCCGGCGCTCCTCGCGCGTCACGCCGAGCTTCTCGTTGACGACGACTCCCGTCACCTCCTGGCGCCGCCCGTGGCGCATGATCCGCGTCTTCTCCCCGTTCTCCGCGAGACCCTCCTGCCGCAGCACGCCGCGGACGATCGCGAGGAGCTTGCCCACTGCCGCGCCGTCGTCGCCGGAGAACGTCAGGTCGTCCGCGTAGCGCGTGTAGGCGAACCCCATCGCGCTCGCCAGACCCGAGAGCCGCCGGTCGAGACGGCGGCAGAGGAGGTTCGTGATCGCGGGGCTCGTGCACGCACCCTGGGGAAGCGATCGCTCGCCGAGCGCGATCCAGAGCCTCCGGCCCTCGAAGCGCGCCGGCACCCGCGGCGGCTCGGTGCACAGGAGCGCGAGCACCGTCGCAACCGCCTCGCCGTATCCCAGGCGCTTCTGGAAGAGGCCCTTGACGCGGCGGAACGTGAAGCTCGGGAAGAAGTCCTTCACGTCCAGGTTGACCACGACCGCGCTCGCCACGTGCTCCGTGGCGTTGGTCACGATGCTCCTACCGGGCAGGAAGCCGTGCGCGGCGGGCTCGGAAGGGATCTTGTGGAGGATGTTCTCGAGGATGTATCGCTGCGCGCCATCGAGCGCGGGCTTCGGAGCGGAGATGTGCCGGCGGCCGCCGGTCTTCTTCGGGATGTCGTAGCGGTGATAGTGGACGAGCGTGGCCCCGCGCCGGTGGAACGTGAGCCAGCGGAGCCGGGACAGCGTGATGCCCATGGCGCTCGCGACCTCGGCGCCCGTGCGCAGCACGGGGAGGTCGAGGCTCCGGAGCCGGTCGAGATCGCCGAGCGCGTCCTCGCGGGAAAGCGCACCGCTCACACCCTCCCCGAGATGGACGAGACGCCCGTGCCGCTCGACCGCCCACTGCGCGCGCCGCTCGTCCTCCGCGCGCAGGCGCTCGGCCTTGCGCTCGGCGCGGCGCTTCTTGCTCGCCTCCCATCGGCGGATCCTCTCGGCGTGGAGCGCCTTGCCCGGGTCCTTCACCTCCGCCCAGCGTTTCTGGATCTCGGCGATCTCCTTCTCGACGGCGGCGCGCTCCGCGGCCTCGCCGGCGGGATCCTGCGGGAGCGGCTCGTCCTTGGGCCAGAAGCCGTGGACCTTCATGCGCGCGAGCACGACGCTCGGGCTGCGCTGGGTGATGCGGCGGTAGAGGAGCTTCTTCTCGTCGTCCTGCGTCATGGAGCTTCCTCGAACGCGAGGGGGGAGCCGGGGCCTACGTTGCTGCCTCGGACGTGTCCGTTCCACTCAAGCGACCGGGACCGGTATGTATGCCGCGGGGCCCGGGAGGGCCCCATCCAGCAGCGGCGACATACCGGTCGCCGGTCGCGAGTGACGAACGGCCGCGTGACGATTGCGACGCATTCCGGCTCGTGCGGCGTAGCACCGCACCTGTTGCTAAGCGTTCCCGGCTCCCCCTTCTCCACGACGACGAACGAACGACGGTTCCCGGACTCACTCCTCACGGGCGCCCCCCTCCTCGGCCACGCGCTTCATGTGCGCGAGCCGCAGCGCCAGGATGTGCTCGCACGGCCCCTTGGTGAGCTTCGAGGCGTGGTAGCGCGGGCAGGTGCAGGATGCGGTCACGAGCTGCCCGAACCGATCGACGTGGATCAGCGGGCGCATCCTCCCCGACGCGGCCCCGCGGGCGCTCCCGCTCACCTTGAACCCATCCTTGACCGGGCGGCGCGCGATGATCCGCACCTCGCCCGACTCCACGATCGCGCGCGCGGCCTTCGCCTCGGCCGACTCCGACGCCTTGTCGAGGAGCGCGACGTTCTTCACCTCGAACGGCTCGAGGAAGAGCTCGCGATGGCGGAACACGCCGCTTCCGAGGTCGTACATGCCTTGCCCCACCTGGCAGAGATACCCGAGCGCGCTCTGCGTGGTCTTGAGCGGTAGACCCGTCGCCAGGGCGAGCGCCGCCGGCGAGCCGGAGCGGCAATGGGTGAGCTCCTCGCGCACCTTCGCAAGCTCGTCCGCGGTCACTTCCCGACGGCGGGCCAGGAGATCGAACTTCCCGGCGTCGCTGCACCAGTCGTTGTCGGTCCATCCCGAGAGGGCGAGAGTGAAGATCACGTTCCCGAGATCGAGCACGTAGATGCTCGGCATGCCGAAGCCCGCGAGGTAGACGTCGACGGTCCGAGCGATGGGAAGGAGCCGCGCGATCGTCCTCAGGCGGTCGCGACCCCAGGTGCGGATCGTCTGCGCCTTGACTCCCTGCCAGATCGCCGACGCCGACAGCTCGATCACCTTCTCCCACGGCTCGAGCACCACGCGCACGCGCTCTCCGGGGACGAGCTCCCAGCGCAGGGCCCGCGGCGATCGGCGGGCGCGGCGGCGGCGCAGCTCACGGCAGACGTTGAACAGATCGACCGGCGCGACCGGCAGCTTCACGAGCGCCATCGTCATCACCGACTGGACCTGCAGGAACCCCATCACCCAGCTATCGGGCATCTCGATCTTCTTCTCGACGTGCGTGACGTCGCCCGTCGTGGCGGCGAACCCGCCCGCGTCGACGTCGAACGCGGTCTCGCGGTAGGTGCGCATGCGATCGAACTGGTCGTGGAGGCCCGTGCTGAAGTCGATGTTGGTGGTGCCGCACTCAAACGCCTCGACCTTGCGGAACACGTCGTAGCGGGTCGCGAGGCGCGCGTAGGAGCTCTCGTCCTTGGAGAAGGCCTCGAAGCAGAGCTCGTCGGGGTGAATCGTGACGACGGGATCCAGCACGAACGCGAGCTCGTACTGGTGCTGGTATGCGTACTCGAAGTACTCCCGCCGCGCGTCGAAGAACGGGCGCATCCTCGCGAGACGGGAAGCGTCGAGCTCCGCGAGGCGCGCCTCGAGCTCCCCGTAGCGATGGCGCACCTCCGCCCGCGTGAGGCCGAGGCCCCGCAGGAACTTCCGGTCCTGCTCCTCGAGCCACGCCTTGAACGCGAGGCGGTCCTTCGGGTGGTAGCGGAAGTCGCTCACGACGACCTCGTGGAGCGCGCCCAGACCCTCCCGCAGCGGGAGCGGGTCCGCGAGCGTGCCGCGGAAGAACGTCGCCTCGCGCAGCGTGTTCGTGGCGAGCGCGACGCGCGACCGGCCCCGCTCGGACATGACGCCGCTCCGCCCGCGATAGCGGTAGGCGAGGTTCACGCCGGCGCCTCCACGTCCACCCGCGAGACGACGCCGGGGTGCGCGAGCCGGATCCGCGCGAGCGCCTGGAGCGCGCTCTCGGCGTCGCTCCGCCCCTTGGTCATGACGAAGTCGTCCAGCACGCGCACCGCGATCTCGGCCTCCGCGGCCTCGAGTGCGCCTCGCCGCCCCAGCGCCTGGATGGCCGCGTTCTTCATGCGCCGCTCGGGCCACGAGTCGAAGAGCACGGCGCGGAAGAGCCCCTCGAGACGCGCGAGGGCCTCCGCTCCCGGCGGAAGGCAGTCCTCGAGAAGCTCGAGCGCGAACCTCCGCATGGGCGCCCTCGGATGCTCGGCGAGCTTGAAGAGGAGATCTGCGAGCTCCGCCGGATCGAGGCGGCGGCGCGCCATCTCCCGCCCGAAGTCCTCGACGTCCCCGCGGTTCGAGTCGCAGAGGCTCACGATGGCGTCCGCGGGCAGGAGGCCTTGCTCGAAGAAGTCGCGGAGCATGCCGAAGGCACGCAGCCGGGTCTCCGGCCACGGGCTCTCCGCGAGCGCGAACAGGACGGACGGGTCGGACGCGAGCGCGCCGGGATCTCTCGCCAGTAGATCCAGCGCGGCGCTGCGCACCGACAGCACCTCGTGCTCCGCGAGCGCGACCGTGCGCGCCACTCCGAGGTCCGCGAGGCGCCCGAGGCGGGACAGGAGCGCTCCTCCGAGCGATCGCGCCGCTTCCGAGGTGCTCTCGATGAGACCGAGCGCATCGCCCTGCGTCATGGTCGCCTCCATCTCCGGGAGGAGAGCCTCCACCGCGAGCGCCGCCAGCGCGAGGGAGGCGTCGCCCGCGCCGTCCGGTCCGGAGAGCGCCGCGAGCACGCGCGCGGCGAGCTCCTTCCTGACGCCCGCATCGGCGGTGGGCAAGACGGCGAGGAGGCGGCGCACGACGAGGTCCCGCGTCACGGCGTGCGGCATGGCGAGGAGCCACATGACCCTCTCGGGGTCGCGCGCCCAGACGTCGACGGATCGCTCGAGCCAGACGTGGCCCGCGCCGCGGACGAGCTCGCGGTCGTCCCGCAAGAGGTGGCCGAGGAGGTCGAAGTCGGGCGCGGCCGGATCGAAGCGCCGCGACAGCTCGTGCAGGGCGAGCGCAACCGTCGGCTCGTGCGGCGACCCGATCATCCCCGCGAGGTCCTGGGGCTCGGCCCGCTCCGGCAGATCGGGGTGGCGCTCCTTCACCTCGCGCACGGCAAAGTCGAGGACGTCGGAGAGACGCGAGCGCGCGAGCAGGGTGAGCAGGGGTCGAGGGAACGCATCCCAGAGCTCGGGGAACGCCTCCTCGCGCTCTCCGGCGGGCGGCGCGGCGGAGGCGTCCGGCAGGAGCCGCGTCTTGAGGCGCCGCGAGACGAGCTCGAGCCGCTTGCTCCCGCCCCAGAGGATCCGGCCGAGGACGTAGCACCTCGCGAACGCGCCGTACCGACCCCGCGGCTTCTCCGCGTCGTCCTCGGTGTAGGGCGCGACGGCCTGGGCAGCGGCCGCGGTGTACGCGCGGGGATCGTGGCGCGCAATGTAGCGCAAGTGGCGCCAGACGGCGCGACGGACGTAGTCCTGGGTGTCGCGCGAGAACACCTCCGTCGGGCGCAGGGCGCCGTCGCGGCCCGACTTCAGCGAGACTGCGTGATGGCCCGCCGTCTCGCGCCCGCGGCGCTCGATCCGGTGTGCGAGCCAACCGGTCGTCGCGTGATCGTGACGGAGCATCGATCGCTTCAGGACGCTCTTGCCGTAGCGCCACACGTGGGGCGCGTCGACGGGAAGCTCGGCCAGCACCGCGCGGCAGGCCGCGACCGCGGCCGGGGCGGCGATCTCGTAGAGGATGTCGGCCTCGTGCCCTCGCTGCTTCTCCGGCAGTGCCATCACCGCCGCGCAGCACGCTCCCGACCCCTTCTCGAGCGCGGAGCGCACCGCCGGATCGAGGCTCTGCAGGGCACGGGCCTCCGCCGCCGCGATGCCCTCCGTGTCGCCGAGGTTCCGGAGCGCCTCGACGCCCGCCCGGCGCCGGGAGAGGAGCTTCCGCTCGGCATACTTGCGCGCGAGCGGGATCGCCGCCGGATCTCCGATGCGTCCGAGCGCGTCCAGGATCGAGCAGATCTCGTCGGTCGCATTCTCCGCGGCGGCGAGGAGGTGCGGCACCGCCTCGCGCGCGCGGATGCGTCCGAGCCGCAGGGCGGCCAGCGCGCGCCGCTTCCTCGCCGGCGCCTTCAGATCGGCAAGGGTCAGCGCGAGGCCGGATCGGTCGAAGCCCTCCTTGCGGAGCAGCGCCACGGCCTCCTGGAACCTGGCCTCGAGATCGACCTCGGCGTAAGGCCCGTACACCTGGCCAAGCGACAGCGGGGCGCGCGGCCGCCCGCGCGCGACGCGCACGACCCAGGCGCCGGCGGTCGATCGGGCGACGGACACGACGGCGATGCGCGCTTCGCCCTCCGCACGGTAGAGACGGACCGGAGCGATCACGCCTGCCGCCTACGCTTCGTCCTCGGAGTCGTCGAAGTCGACGTCCTCGCCGGAGTCCTCGTCCTCGTCAGCCTCCTCGGGAGGGAGCGGCGCGGGCGCCGAGGCGACGGAGGCGTCGAACGGCACTTTCTTCTTGGCCTCCCCCTTCTTCGTGGTAGGACCGAGATTGCCGAGCTCTGCCTCGAGCGCCGCGCGCATCGCCTTGAAGTCGCGGAACGCCGCGTCGCGGAAAAGGTTGTAGGCGGTCCACATCAGGTCAGCGCAGATGTCGACGGGCGTCTGGCCGGTCGCGGCGCCGAGCCCCGGAAGCGCAACGGAGCGGATGCTCCCGGGCAGCTTCTCGTTCTGCATGTGGATGGCCTGGAAGGCAGCCGCGGCGGCGAGCACGACGTTCATCGTGTCGCTGATGTCTTCCGACGACGAGACCATCGTCGGCGTGCTGATGAGGTAGCGCGGGTTCGGCTCGTCGGTGGGGACGCACACCGCATGGCCGACCGGCAGCGTCCCGCCGTGGAGCTCCTTGATCGTCCGCTGGAGGCGGGCCTCGATCTTCCCGCCGAGGAACTTCTTGATGACGGCGTCGAGTCCGCCGTCCATGCTCCCCTTCGAGTTGGTCGGGCTGACCCAGGCGCTGCACATCTGCTCGAGCTTGGAGCCATGGACGACATCGACCTCGGGGTTCTCCTCGAAGGTCTCCTGCCAGGCCTTCACCATCTTCGGGTTGATGTCGACGAGGTTGACTCTGACCAGCATCTGCCGCTCCTTCCGCCCGCGAGGGTGCTAGCTCAACGTGAACGCGACGAGGTACTCCTGCCGCTGTTGACGGCCGTCGTAGATCACGTACTCGTCGTCGTCGAACTGCGACGGCCGCAGGAGCGATCTCCTCACGCCGTGGCAGCTCTGGTAGCCCGGCGGCGGGGACGTGAGCCCGTAGGTGATCTGGCGGTAGTCCATCATCTGGCCGAGGGCGACGCGGTGCATCGCGATGAGACGCGTGCCTGAACGGCTCGGCGTGGTGTAGAAGGCGCTCGTGTCCGCGGCGTCGCCGAAGTAGATCCCGTGGCCGAGCCAGCCGGGGTCGGTGCGGTTGACCCCCATGCTCACGACGATCTTCGGCAACAGGATGCCGCGCGAGAGCAGCCCCACCCAGTTCTTGATGCGCGATCCGTGGAAGAGGAGCTTCTGGTTTCCGGTCGACTCCGTGAAGGACGCCCACTCCGCATCGCGGCGCACGGAGTAGATGGACTGGACCGTCATCGCCACCTTCTTGACGCGGCTCCCGACGAAGTAGGTGGCGAGCTCCTGGAAGCGCGATGTGGCTGGCGGGATCGCGTCGATGGAACAGTTGAGCGCGCGGTACTTCTTGTCGATCTCCGGGTCGAGCAGGACGTTCTGATCCCCGTTGACGCTCAGCATGTCCTTCATGAGCTGGAGCGTCTCCTGCTTCTGCTCGAACGCGCCCAGGGAGTCGATGACCGCGGCCTCGACGGCGCCGCGCGTCCGGCCGATACGGTGGGGGATCACGGTGTAGAACTCCCCCGAGAGCTCCTCGAGGGCCGTGCGGCGCGGGCTCTTCTTCTGGAACTCCTGGAAGAGCGACTGGAGGATCCCCTCCCCCTTCTCGATCTGGCCGATGGTGAGGACGCCGAGCGGCGTCTCGATGCCGTTCGCGGTGATCTTCGCCGCGACCGTGGTCGTCAGCGCGCTGGTCGCCTCGGAGTAGATCATCTCGACGAGGGACTGGACCTCGGGTGGAACGATGGGCGCCTTGACGACGGCGACGGGCTTCGCGTCGCCCGCGTCCTTCTTCTCCGCGATGCGCGCCAGCGTCTTCTGGTCGACCTGTCCGGACGACTGGCCGCGCGCGCGCGCCGAGCCGATCTTGCTCGACGCCAGGCTCACCTCCTTGTAGCCCTTCGACGCGGAGGTCTTCTGGCGGTAGATCGACTCGTACTCGGCCGAGGCCATCATCGCCTCGTCGAAGTAGCGGCTCTCCTTCTGTCCGGCGTCGGGGTTGGTCTCGAGATCGTCGGTCCGCCCGTAGTGGGTGAAGACGCGGTAGAACGAACGGCCCTTCTCCTCGCAGACGTGGAGCTCGATCGCGTAGTACTTGTTGTGGTTCGACTTGATGTCGGTGACCTGGAGGACCGCCTTGCGCGAAACCTCGAACGCATCCGGGAAGTACGGCTGCGCCGCGTCACCTTGCTTCCAAGCTCTGACCTTGCCCATCTCCAGCTCCTCGACCGAACGGAACCCCGCCGAAGCTCAGAGCATACTTCGGTAGAGGCGGAATCGCGCGCGTTCCGTGACGGGCGCATACCCCTCCGGACGCCGCACCGCCGGCGGAGCGATGACGAGCAGGAGATCGTGCGCGGGAAGCGGGTGCGAGCCGGCGAGCCAGGGCTGACCCTCGAGCGCGATCATGCCCGTCCGTCCCTCGGGCTTCATGCGCACCGGGATCTGCGGCCCCTCGAATACCTCGCAGCCGAGCCCGCCGCGCTCCGCCTGGACCAGGAACCCGAAGTGGACGTAGGGCGCAGTCCAGAGCAGGACGTCGCTCTTCGGAGCCAGGACCAGCGTGAGGACCTTGCTGTCGCGGGGGACGCTCGCGAGCACGGCCTCGAACCCGGCCGCCTCGCGGGCGAAGCGCAGGTGGGTCGACGCGGCGTAGAACTGGGAGAGGCAGGCGAAGAGCGACAGGCTCGCGAGCGTGCGGCGATCGAGCAGCCGCGCGGGAACCAGGGGCGGCAGGCTGAAGAACAGGAACGCCGTCATCTTCGCGTTCACGTAGTCGATGTAGGGCGTCGCTCCCGGGAGCGCGAGGAGCAAGAGGAGCGCGAGCACCGGCAGGACGACTCGCTCCCGGCGCGCCGCGGGCTCGGGATCGCGGCGGTGCGCGCGCCGCGAGAGCAGAAGCGCGCCCAGCGCGATGCCCCAGAGCGCCCCGTCGCCCAGCGTGGCGTCGCAGGCCACGTAGGCAGGAATGTAGAGGAGCGACGTGATCGGCGACAGGAGCTGGAACGGCCGCGTCGCCGCGGGCACCGGCATCCCGGCGCCGTGCGGCACGTAGGAGAAGCGGATCCCCCCCAGCACGTCGCGCGGTGTGAGGACCAGCGCCGCGACCGCCACGACACCGGCGAGGACGAGCGCGCCGCCGCGCGCGGCGCGGGGCGCGAGGAGCGCGATGCCGAGCGACGCGAGCACCAGGGTGGCGAAGGCGGTGGCGTGGCAGAGGTAGCACGCCGCGGAGAGGACGGCGTAGCCTGCCGCGGCGGCGACGCACGGCCGGCGCGTGAACGCGAGCATCGCCGCGAGCGCGCCATAGGCGAACGGCACCGCCATCAGGAAGTTGACGAAGCCGAGGTAGTAGAGGCCGCTCCAGATGGCGGGGATGGCGAGCACGGCCGCGGGCGCGCGCGCGGGCGCGGTTTCGCGCGTGTAGGCCCACACCGCGAGCGGCGTTCCGAGCGCGTAGATCAGGAGCCCGAGGCGCGTCGCGGCATCCGCGGACAGCCAGCGCCCGAACGCGACCGCGAGACCGTACGAGCCGATGTAGGGCCGGAGCTTCAGGTCCGGCTCGTAGTAGCGCGCGTAGCCCTCGGGGTGGGCAAGCACCTGGGCCACGAGCACGTGCAGCGGGTAGTCCTGGAGAGGGAGCCTCTTCACAAAGAGCATGACGATCGAGGAGACGGCGAGCGCGGCGATGGGAAGGACGCGCGAGGGCTTCATGGGAGGGCGGGCCCGAAGACGCTCCAGTCTCCGCTCCCGGCGAGACGCACCCACCTGTCCCCGAGCAGGACCGCGCCGCGCCCCTTCATCACGACGAAGTCCGGCTGGATCGCCATGACGCGCGCCGTCACTAGCCATGGCATGTGCACGAACGGCGTCATGCCGGTGATCCCCTCGGGACGCATCCGGACGGGATACTGCGGCCGCGTCTCGATCTCGCGTCCGAGCCCTCCCCGCTCCGCCTGGACGAGGTGGCCGTAGTGCAGGTACGGGACGTGCCAGGAGAGCGCGGAGCTTCCGGGCGCGAACATCAGCGGGAGCACCGTCGCCCCGCGCGGCACCGCGGCCATCACGGCGTCGAATCCCCGTGCTTCGCGGTCGAACCGCGCGTGCGCCACCGCGTGCACGCCGACCGATGCCACCGCGAACAGCGCGAAGGTCGCGCGCCCCCGCCGGTCGAGGAGGCGGGCGGGAACGAGCGCCGGAAGCGAGAAGAAGAGGAACGCCGAGTGCTTCATCGCAACGTTCTCGACGAAGCTCGTCGCATCGGGGGCGATGGCGAGGAGGGCGGCGGAGATCACCGGAAGCACGAAGCGCTCGCGCCTCGCGCCGTCGTGTCCGCCCGCACCCCCGCGCCAACGCGCCAAGAGGAGCGCTCCGACCGGCAGTCCCCAGAGGGCGGCGTCGAGCATCGTGGCTTCGTTCTGGACGTGCTGCAGCACGTGGACGAGGGCGTAGAGGGGATTGCGGAAGACGAGCCCGCGCTCGGGACCCGCGGGCGGAAGCCCGGAGATGCCGCTGACGTAGCGGATCGCATGGTGGCGCCCGACGACGTCCGCCCATGGCGTGATCCACGCGGCGACGGCCGCGACGAGCCCCACCAGGCCCAGCGCCATCCACCGCCTGGACCCGCGGGCGGCGATGGCCACGATAGCGCCGGCGAGCACGAGTACCAGGAAGTCGGCGGCGTGGCAGAGGTAGGCAAGCGCGGCGATCGGGAGGAAGGCGGCACCTCCCAGCCATCGCCCCGTCCGCGTGACGTGGAGCAGCGCCGCCATCCCGGCGAAGACGAGCGGCACGCCGAGCAGGAAGTTCAGGAAGCCGAGGTAGTACTGATCGCAGAAGAGGGCCGGGATCGCGAGGATCGAGGCGTCGGCGCGCCCGGGCGCGAGCTCGGCCACGTACCAGCGCACGGCGAGCGGCGTGAGCGAGAGATACAGGGCGACCGCGATCCGCGCGGCGGTCTGGGCGCCGGCGATCGGGGCGACGAGCCAGGCGATTCCGAAGTAGCCGATGTAGGGCTTCAGGCGCAGGTCGCGCACGAAGTGCAGGCAGAAGTCGGAGCCGGCATCGTCGTAGTGGGTCAGCACCTCCGCCATGAGGACGTGCTCCGGCAGGTCCTCCATCGGCAGGCGGCGCACCAGGAACGGCAAGAGCGCCGCCACGACCAGGGATCCCCAGAACGACGCCTTCAGCACTCTAACCCTTCGATCGGATCTTCCCTTCGTTGCGCCAGCGCCACAGCCCGGCGAGGACCGATCGCGCGCGGCCCGTCACTGGATGGCGATCGTAGAAGGCCCCGACCGAGTAGATGGTCGCAAGCAGGCGCCTCTCGCCCGCGGCCACATCGCCCGGCGCCATCGACGGCGCGAGGTCGTGCCGCTCCAGGGGATCGCGCGCGAGGTCGAACACCTCCATCGGCAGGCGACCGTAGTGGAACACGTACTTCGTGTCGCCCTCGCGCATGGCGAGGCACGAGCGGCTGTAGTAGCAAGAGGTGACGATCCGATCGTGGCCGGGGGACGAGAGGAGGCTCGCTCCAGGGAGGGTCCCGTCGTGGCGCGCGCCGGCGATCTCGAGGATCGTCGGCAGGATGTCGAGCTGGCTCCGGAGCCCCGGGATGCGGCGCGGCGGGCCGGTCCACGGGCCCGCGAGCATCATGAGCGGCACACGCGTCCCTTCCTCGTAGGGGACGGCGTCGTGGCCGTACCGCTCGTGCTCCCCGAAGCCTTCGCCGTGATCCCCGACGATGATCACGACCGTGTCCTCGAGGCGCCCCGCCTGCTCGAGAGCGGACAGGAACGTCCCCAGGAACGCATCGGTGTGCTCCAGCGCGCGCCGGTAGCCGGTGGGCCACGCCTTGTCGTCGGTGCGCATGCGGGGATCGGGGCAGTCGGGGCTCTCGTAGGGGTGGTGCGTGCAGAGCGTGTGTACGACGAGGAAGAACGGGCGGCCGTCCGACGCGTGCATCCAGGTGAACGCCGGCTCGAGCATCGCCATCTCGTCGAGCCCGAAGTAGCCCGTGTGGCGAAACCTCTGATCGGGGAGCGTCTCCTCGACCCAGTCCTCGTCGAAGCCCAGGTTCTTCACGAGCCCCTCCCAGTTCTCGAAGCTCCCGTTCGCCGACTGGATGTAGGCGGAGCGGTACCCCATCTGCCCGAGCATCGAGGGAAGGGTCGCGAGCGGGAGGTTGCCTGGCATGGCCTCGACCACCGGCATCGTGAGCCTGGGATACATGCCCGTGAGCATCGTGACGAGCGCCTTGCTCGAGTGGCTCACCACCACGTAGGACTCGTCCCACAGGACGGACCGCCGGGCGAGGTCCTGGAACGTGGGCAGCCCCTCCCAGTCGGACTCGGGCGCGTAGGGTGGGACGAAGCGCGCGCCGACCGACTCGAGGATCAGGAGGATCACGTTGGGGCAGCGCTCCACTCCCGAGATGCCCGGCTTGTCGTACACCTCGTGGACCAGCGCGGGATCGAAGCGATCCTCGAGGTAGCGGTTCTGCGGGCTTCCCTGAAGGAGCTCGACGAACACGCTCGATCCCATCTTCGTGGACGCATCCGCCTTCGCGAACATGGCGAACAGCAGGCTCGGCGCCAGGGCCAGGAGCGCGGTGCCGCGGCCGGGCGCGAGGCGAGGCCGGCGCGAGGCAGCGAAGGTCGCGGCCGCCATCCAGAGCACCGTGGCGGCCGCGTGCGCGATCATCACGGGACCCACCGTCTGCCGCACGATGCCGCGGATCATCATGAAGTTCGCGAGGCCGTAGAACAGGAGCTGTACCGATCCCCGCATGCCCGTCGTGAGGAAGAAGTGATGGTCGAGGATCGTCACGACGTAGACGAGCGCGTGGGCAGGCAAGAAGAAGAGCCGGAAGGCGCGCGCCGCGAAGGACGATCGGCCGCGCGCCAGGAGGAGCCACAGCGACTCGAAGAGCACGCCGACGCTCACCTCCGGCAGGAGCTGATGGGCGAACTCCATCGCCGTGAGGTGACGCCCGGTGCGGAACTCGACGATGTAGAGCCGCTCCCACTGGAACCACGCGAGCGCCGCGACGAGGAACGCCCCGTGGACGAGGACCGCCCACGATCGTCGCTCCCGCGGGTCGTCAAGCATCGTGTGGCATCGCCGGCGTCAGGGCGCCGGGGGGCGCCGGAACACCATGGCCGTCGGATCGGCGTGGACCATGACCCAGCCCGGATCGCGCGCCAGCACCTGGCCGAGGACGCTCCCGCCCGGGACCAGCACCATGTCGACGTGATGGCGCTCGAGGACGGCGCGCCAGTCCTGGCCCGCGCCCATGACCGCATGGTAGTCCTGCATCATGGCCAGACCGTAGAGGTCGGCGCGCCCGTCGATGAACGTCGGGATTCCCTCGGAGATCAGGTAGCCGCCCCAGCCGTAGAAGTTGAAGATCCGGTGCGCCGCGGCGTCGGGCTGCGATCGCATCCAGCGCACCGCCTCGACGGGGAACAACCGGTCGAAGCTCGGGGTCTTGAAGAGCGCGTCCGCGGGGAGAGGATTCAGGAAAAGGAAGAAGACGGCGAGGAAGACGGCGAGGATCGCGGCGTAGATCGATCGCGCGAAGCGGAGCGCGACCTCGTTGAAGTTGTCGAAGCGCCGCCAGAGGAACCTCGTGACGCCGCCGTCGCCACGCGGGCGCGAGAGCAGCGTCGCCACCGCCTGCGCGACGAAAGGCGCGCAGGCGAGGGACATGACCGAGATGTTCCGCCGGCTCGTGAAGGCGAGGTAGGAGAAGACCGAGAACGTCCACCAGGCGGCGCCTCCCGCTCCCGCGCGCGCGAGCGCGACCAGCCCGAGGGCGAACGCCGCGAGCAAGAAGCGCCCGTAGGCGCCCTGCATGTCGACCGGCTGCCACTCGAGGATGGTGTCGTGGGTCTTGCTGAACTGGTACTCGAGCGGGTAGGTCAGCACCGCGAGCCTCGCCGGATGGACGAGAGCGCCCAGCGTCCCGATCGCCATCCCCGCGACGGGACGGAACAGGTCCCAGGCGCGATCGATCGTCACTCCACGGAGCCGATCGGTGAGCGCGCCCACCACCTGGAGCCCGAGCCACAGGTAGCCGATGACGAACATCCCGTGGACGTTCATCCAGACCGCGAGCAGCAGCCCGAGGACGAAGGCGGAACGGCGCCACGAAGGGCCGCGCGCGAGGAACGCCATCGAGAGGAGCGGGAGCAAGACGAAGGAGAGCATCCACGGGCGCGCCGTGAGCGTCGGGACGAGCGACGCGAAGACCATCAGGCACACGAACAGGCGCGCGAGCGGAAAGCGCCCGAGGGAGGCGCCGAGGATGCCCCAGAGGATCGCGAGCGTGGCGGTGAAGAGGACGCTCTTCAGGAACACGAGGGCGTCGAGGCCGGCCGCGCGCACGAGCGCGGCGAACAGCACCTCGGGCACCCACTCGTGCGCGATCCAGGGCCGCCCTCTGGCCGTGAACGAGAAGGGATCGGTCACGGGCACGTGGTGCGTGGCGAGGATCAGGTCGCCGGTCTTCAGGTGCCAGAACGCATCGTAATCCGGCACGTGGACGGCGATGGGTGTCAGGAGCGCCGCCACGAGCAGGACGTCTCGCGGCGACGGGAGCAGGTGGGAGAAGAAGCGCTCCCCTCGCCCCTCCGTGGCGGACCTCCCGACCGGCCCCGCCAACGCGGTCCCCGGCCCGGGCGGAGCCTCAACGTCGCGATCCGAGCGCGCTAGTACCCGTACCAGGGAAACTGCTTGATGATGCGCGACATGATCCCGGCGAAGAACTTCTGTCCCCACCGGACGAACACGATCGACAGCGGAAGCGCGACGCAGGCGATGATGAGCGTGTACTCGACGGTGGTCTGCCCCTCGAGCTTCCGTGGCAGCGCCAGCCACCTCGCCGCACGGCGGCCCATGCCCGAGAGAGTTCTCATTCCACGCGCCTGCAACGGTCGCATCGAGCCTCGTGCTCTCATCTCAATAGTGGACGAAGTCCACGATCACCGACAGGAACTCGACCAGACGCCCGACCGACGCACCCGGCCGCGGGTGGAGCAGAAAGAACCAGAAAGCGTAGGAGAGGACGATCGACACCAGGGCCACGATGAGCGTGTACTCGATCGTGGCCTGGCCTCTCCTACGTTTCGGTAAGAAGCGCACGACGCAACTCCGTCTAGACGACGATCGGCGGCCCGTGCAGGCCCGTCGGTCCCACGAGCGCGGTTCCGGAGGGAAGCGGGGAGAGCGACGCGGTCGGGTTGGTCGTGGAGGGATCGGTGATGAAGTTGTTGATCATCTGGAGCGCAACGTTCAGCAGGTTCTGAAGCTGCTTTCTCAGAAGGAAGATCACGGCAAACAGGATGATCACGATGAGGGCGATGATCAGGATGTACTCCAGAGTCCCCTGCCCTCTCTTCGTGTAGCTCTTCTTGTTGAACCACTTGACGGTCATGAAACCTCCTTGGGAAGGTCGCCGCGGACGGACACGATCAGATTCCGGGCCCCGAGAGGTCGAAGGCCAGGGTCCTCCAGGCATTGTAGATGGCGTTCAGCATCTTCGGAAAGAAGTAGTAAGAAATGGGAATGGCGAAGCAGGCCGCGAGCAGCGTGTACTCGACGGTGGTCTGACCTCTTCGCAGCTGGCGTCGCGAGCGCATCCCCATCCTTCTACTTCGGCAGGTTCGCCATGGTCTTGAGGACGTCCGGGGGCAGGAACGACGCCCGCTCGTCGGCCTCGCGCCAGATCGGGAAGTCGTTGCCGAGGATGTCCTTGGCCTGGATCGGAGTGATGACCTCCTCGCGGTGGTCGTCGCCGGCCGGCCTCAGCGTGAAGTAGAGCTTTCCGAGCTTGTTGGCGAGCAGGATCCGCAGCGCGTCCTCGGCGCTCACGGCGAGCGTGGCCGAGCCGTACTGGTAGGTCTCGATCGGCTTGCCCGTCTTCGGATCGGTGCGGGGCTTGGTGATGTATCCCGTCTGCGTGTCGAGCGCCAGGATGAGGACGTTCTGCTTGAAGTAGCGCGCCTCCTCCACCCGGCGACCACCGATGTTGTAGGTGAACATCCCGATGATGTCGACGTAGTCGGCCGGCTTGAGCATCGACGCCACCCCGGCCTCGCCGCTGATGCCGATCGTGACGGTCCGCTTCCCGCCGCTGGCCGCCAGGATGGTCGCGAGCGACTGCTCCTTGTTCTCGGCGAGCTTCGTGGCCGTGATCTGCTCGTCCTTCAGGATGGGAGCGATCGCGATCTGCCCGACCACCTTCCCCTTGTCCTGCTCGAGGAAGCTCCCCGGCTGCTTGAAGCCCGCCGGGACGCGCGAGATGCCGATCATGCGATCGTCGATCTCGGTCCACTGCGGGATGTTCTGCTTCGCGACGATGCGCGGCTCGAGCTGGCCCTTGCCCAGATACTCGGCCTCTTTCGTCTGCAGGTAGATCACCACGATCATCGCGGCGAACAGCCCCATGAGGAGGGCAACGACGAGCTTGATCTTGGAGCCCATGGGCGGGTACTTCCTCTCGGATGCGGGCTTGTCCGACGCGACGCCGACCGCTTCCGACTCTAGCTCATGCGGGAGGCGAAGTCGAGACGGTCTCGCTCCGTTCCGCACACCACGCGACGATCGAGAGACCCAGGCACGAGATCGTGCCCAGGGGAGGCGCTCCGGCCGCACGGCGCGTCTCCCCCTCGAGCCCCCTTTCGAGGAGGATCGAGATCGGGATCCCCGCGTAGAGCCCCCCCAGCGAAGCGAGGAGCCCGGCGCGAAGGAATGGAGGATAGCGGCGCTCGAGGAACGAAGCCGTGAGCAACATCACCGGCAGGAGGAGCACGACGGCGTCGTAGTAGAGGACGTGCGGCGCCGCGAGGAGCGCGACCATCAAGAGGCCCGCCGCGGCCGGGCCGCGCAGGTCCCGCGATGCGCGCGATGCGAGCACGATCGCGGCGACCCCGGCCACGCCGATCGCGACGGTCCATCCGAGGATCTCCCCGCCCGGGCCGGGGACGAGGTGCGCGGTGGCATTGCGCAGGTCCCACGCCATGCGGAGCTGCCTGGCGCGCTCGCCGCCTGGCAAGAGCTTCGATGCGATCACGTCGAGCCAGGCGATCCACGGCCGCACGCCGAAGAGCGCGGCGGAGCAGAGGCCGATCGCCGCCAGGCCAGAGGCAAGCCCGGCGTAGAAGCGACGTCTCCGTCCCGGGGCGGCGATCGCCGGGAGCCACGCCGTCGCGACGAGCCACTGCGGCTTGTAGGCAAGGACGGCGAGCAGGAGCCCGGCGCGCAACGGAGCGCCGTCGCCAAGCCAGCGGAAGGCGACGCAGAGGATGGCGAGCGTCAAGAGCCCGTTCTGACCGAGTGCGAGGTCGTAGTAGTAGCCCGGGAAGAGCTCGATGAGGAGGAGGGCGCCCCAGACCGGGAGCCGGCCCCGCGTGGCGGCGCTCGCCGCCACCGCCGCAAGAAGGCCGAGCGCGACCGAGGCGAGCGCGAACAGCGTGGCGCCCACCTCCAGGCCGAACGCCGCGAGGGGCGCGAAGACCAGCGCAGCGGGAGGCGGGTACGACATCTCGCAGGTGTGCGGCGGCGGCGAGCTCGGAAACCAGGCGGGATTGCCGATGCGGACCGGATCGTACGGGGCTGCGTCGCGCGCGAGCATCAGCCGCGCGAACGCCCAGAGGCAGTGGAAGTCCTTCTCTCCGCCATGCGACATCGCCGCGGCGACCGTCCAGAAGCCGGTCGCGAGGATCGCCGCGAGAAGACCCGCGCGCCGGGCCATCGCCTACTTGAAGGACTCGACGGCCGACTTCAGGACGGATTCGTTCAGCTTGAGGTCGAGCAGCGCGGCGGTCTTCTCGTTGACGTAGAGGCCGAGCTCTCGCGGCGCTTCGAGCGGAAGCGCCGCCGGGCTCTTCCCTCCGAGGATCCCGGCCACCATCTCGGCGGCCTGGGCGCCGACCTTCTCGAACTCCGGGGACAGGGCGCAGAGCGCCCCCTGCCGCACTCCCTCCTTGTCGGCCGCCATGAAGGGAATGCGGTTCTCGATCGTGTACCGCAGGATCCCGTCCATCGAATCCTTGTTGTAGACGGTCGGATCGGGAATCATCCAGAGCGCGTCTCCGCCCTGCTTCTTGATGGCGCGCAGCGCGGGGAAGACGTCCTTCACGTCGGCGACGGGGAGCCGCAGGATCTCGCAGCCCAGCGTCTTCGCCGCGCTCTCCGCATCGCGGATCGTGGCGTCCGAGTGAGCCGGATCGTAGAGGACCGCGACCTTCGCGCCGCCCCCGGTGAGATCGCGGAGCATGCCGAGCTGGGCGAGCGCGGGGACCTTCAGGTGAACCCCGGGGATCGCCGGGTTGACCGCGGCGTCCGCGGGATCGAGCACCATGCAGGTGACCACCGGCAGCTCCCGGAGCTCCCGCGCGGCGAGGGTCGCGTGGCGGCCGATCGCGAGAACGACCCGGACCTTGGCCCTGGAGAGCGAGGCTCCGAGGGCCTGGCCATCGACCTTGTCCGCGAGGTCGATCGAGAGCACGCTCACGCCCCCGAGCTTCGCAACCGCTCCCTTCGCCGCCGCGGCATACGGAGCGACGCGCGTCTTCAGGATGGCCACGTCCTCGGCCCGCCCCGGCGTTACCGATAGCGCGACCAGCGCCGGCACGACGACCCGTCTCATGGAGCTCGGTGGAGGCCCGGTCCGCCGTGGACCGCGGCGAAGTCCCGCACGATCTGCTCGACCTCGTCGAGCTTGCCGTCGAAGGAGTGCTGGGCACCATCGATCACGCGCATCTCCTTCGGAGCCGCCATGCGGTCGAAGACGGGGCGGAAGTCCTCGGGGGATCCGAACACGTCCTGGCCCGCCACGACGAACGTCTTGGGCTTCTGGCAGGACGCGAGATGGCCGAACGACGCGACCCGCACGGCGGGCCCCACTCCGAGGAACGAAAGCGCCCGGCGATCCTCGGCGAAGACGACCGACGCGACGTGAGCTCCGAAGGAGTAGCCGGAGAGCAGGAGGCCGCGGCCCGGCAGCCGATCGCCGAGAAAGGCGATGGCCGCGCGAAGGTCGTCGGCCTCGCCGACGCCTTCGTCGTGGTCGCCGGAGCTCCGGCCGACGCCCCGGAAGTTGAAGCGCAGCACGGCGATACCCGCGGCCGAGAGACCCCGCCCGATGCGATATACGACCTTGTTCTGCAACGTCCCGCCGAAGAGCGGGTGGGGATGGCAGACCACCGCCGCCATCCCCGATGCGGGCCCGCGCGGATCGTCGAGGACCGCTTCCAGGATCCCTTGCGGGCCGGGGAGATCGAGGTTCATGGCCTCACGAGATCCCCGGAGACCGGTCCGCTGATGGCGTGCGTGCGGAGGGCGCGCGGAGAGCGGCGGTTTCCATCGACGAAGACGGTGCGGATCCCATGGATCCACGTTAGCGTACCCAAGAACCCGCGTCTGATATAGAATTTCGCGCCCCGACCCTCACGGTTCGACTTCCACGCCAGAGCATCGAGGCTCGACGCGCCGGGGGTCATGGGGGTCTTCCAAAGGAGCCGTTTTTTCATGGAAGCTCTCGCGGCAGTCGCAGTCGGATTCGAGGTGGACGCCTGGTGCACGAGGTGCAAGGAAGATCACATGCACGTCGTCAGCGCCAAGAACAACGGGCACATCCTGAAGGTGACCTGCAACATCTGCAGCACCACCCACAAGTACCACCCTCCGCACACCGTGGCCTCCACGCGCCGCAAGCCGCCCCAGGCGGAGCGCATCACCACGCACCGCGCCTCGAAGGAAGAGCCTCCACTGCCCCAGGACGACGCCCTCTACCGTGCTTACGACCTGAAGGACAACTTCCGCGTCCTCGATCTCATCCGCCATCCCAAGTTCGGCCGCGGCCGCGTGGTCAAGCTCCTCTCGCGCGAGAAGATGGAAGTGCGGTTCGGAGATGGACGGAAGCTGCTGGCGCAGAACCAAGGCCGGTCCTAGGGCCGCCGTCGTGCTCCCCTTCCTGGTCTTCCTGGCACTCGGCGCCGCCGACGCGTCAGCACCATCACCGGTCACCGTCAAGGTCGAGAAGACGACGCTGATGCCGGGCGACAAGCTCGTCGTCACCGTCGAGAACCACCTCGACGAGAGCATCTTCCTTCCAGGCTGCAACCACTTCTTGATCGAGATGAAGAGCGGCGACGGGTTCAAGGTGGTCCGCCAGAAGCAGTGCTTCTGGGAGGGACTCTCCGTCGAGATCGCCGCCGGCAAGAGCGAGCGCTTCGAGGAGTCGATCGAGGGAATCTCGGCGGGGACGTACCGCATCCGGGTCGACCATTCGCTCGGGTGCAAGCCCGGCGTGCCGCTCTCCGAAGGCGCGTGCCGTTCGCAGGCGACCGCCGTTTCCGCGGACATCACGGTTCGATAGGGCGGGGCAGACCCCCGCCGGTTCCGTGCGAATGGTCCGGCGCTGGTACACTGAGCCGAGACCACCCGGTCCGGATCGAGATGAGCACGGGACGCTACCAGACCATCGTGGTGAGGCGCGCGACGAGCGCGGATGCCGCCGAGATCGCCCTGGTCGAGGCGTCGGCGCTCGATGCGCTGCGCCGGACGTACCGGCCCAAGGACACGGCCGTCAGCGCGGCCATCGCCCGCGACACGACGTGCCTGGTCGCCTGCTTCGCGGGCCACGTCGTGGGCGCCCTTCACTACGTCCGCGAGCAGGACAGGCTCCAGATCTCGGGCCTCGAGGTCCACGATCGCCACCGGAGGCGCGGCGTGGCGCGGGCTCTCCTGGCCCATCTCGACGAGGTCGCCGAGTCCGAGGGGTGCGCCACGCTCGCGCTATGGACGGTCAAGGAGTCCGGCAACGTCGCCATCCTCGAGCGGCTCGGCTTCCGCGCCGTGAGCGAGGAGCCTTCGAAGCTCCTGGAGAGCGACCCTGCGTCCCCCGTCACCGAGGTGGCGATGGAGCGACGCGTCGGTCCCTGACCGGGAGGCTCGCGGGCTCTATCCTTCGAGCCGGCGCAGCACCGGGAGGAACGCGAAGAAGCCGATGGCGTAGACCGCTGCGGCCACGTAGAACACGCCGCGGAAGCCGATCTCCATGCTCACCAGGATGGCCAAGAGCGCGCCGAGCACCGTCATGAACGAGTTGACCGACCACGCCCAGGGCACCCAGCCCGGCTCGCTCCGGCCCAGCGCGTGAAGGCCGGTCGGGAACGGCATCCCCATCAGGAACGCGAGCGGCGCGACGCACGCGACCGCGACCGCCGCGCGGGCCACCCATGGCAGCACGAGCATGCGAGGCACGCCGTGGTGAAGGGCGAGCCCGAGCACGGGCACGAGGACCACGATCGCGGTTCCGAGCCTCGCGGCGCGCGCGGCCACGCTTCCCTTGGGATCGCGGGCCCACAGGCTCCCGAGGCCGGAGAAGAGGAGGATCGAGAACAGAGTGATCGCCATGGAGTAGGCCGGCCCGCCGAGAAACACCATGAGCTTCTGGATGAGGCCGATCTCGACGAAGATGAACCCGAGGCCGAGGGCGCCGAAGTAGACGATGCTCCGCCCGCTCCCCGGCGCGGCGAACGCCGATCGGTCCTGCATCGGTAGCAGGATCCCGAGGAAGGCGAGGAGCGCGATCTGCACGAGGCTCCAGGCGAGCGTGATGAGGCCCAGCGGGAAGCTCGTCGTCACGTAGCCGCCGGTGCTCGGTCCCGAGGGCTTGAGGATGTTGCGCCACTTGTAGTAGTTGAAGAAGAAGGGCGTGTCGTCCGTCGTCGGCTCGACGGCGTAGACGTACGACGCGAAGAAGCGCTCCCGGTCCGCGCGCGGAGAGCGGATCACCGTATCGAAGGGCGATCCCGCGTCCTTTTCGGGATCGAAGAGGACCTGCCGTCCCTGGCGCGACGCGAAGTCCCGGATCGCCGCCATGTCCGCGTCGGTGATCGGGCTCCTCTTGAGGAGGGTCTCGGTGTAGCGGCTGTCGGTGACGACCGCGAGGTGGCGCGCGGGCTCGGGCACCCCCATGCGTTCCAGCGCCTCGACCATCGTGGCGACGAGCTTCAGCGACTCGCGCGGCGGCGCGAGGTACCGCCGGTCGAACGAAAGCACCCCATCCGGCGTCAGGTGGCGCCAGAAGTCCTCGATCGCCTCGACGGTGTAGACGTAGTTCTCGGCGAGGGCGTAAGCGCCCGACGACAGCGCGGTGAAGGTGTCCACCCCGGTGAGCTGGATGATGTCGAACGATCCCCGCGAGCGCGACACGAAGTGACGCCCCTCGCTACAGTGGAGCGTCACCTCGGGCCGTAGGAAGACGCTCCCCGTGTAATCCCGGAAGTCGCGCGTGATGGCCCGGATCATCATGGGGTTGATCTCGGCGCCGGTGACGTGGGCAGCCTGGTGATGCAGCGCGATCAGGATGTCGGTGCCGCCCCCGACTCCGATCACCAGCACCTCCGGCTTCGCGACGATCTTGTAAGGGAGCGCGGCGAGCAGATCGCCGAGGAAGGTCATCGCGCCGACGTTGCCGTCGGTGTGCAGCATGTAGGTGGGCGCCGCGCCGTCCTGGAACGCCCACCGGTACTCGAGCTGCGCCCCCGGCGGCGCCTGCCTGGAGCGGTTTGGTGACGTCGACGCGCGCGACGATGTGCCACTTGCTGTACTCGATCGCCTCCGCGCCGATGGCGGCGTTGGCGAAGGTGAACATGTCCTTGCTGCTCGGCACGTGAACGAGGTACGGATCGCCCACCACGGTCGCGACGAAGAGCACCAGTGCGCCGACGCCGGCCATCGCCAGCCGGCGCGACGACGCGGGGGACGAGCGATCGCGCAGCAGGAACGCCACCAGGGTCCCGAGGAGCGCGGCGAGCACGACGCACCCCGGCGCGCCGACCCACGACACGAGCGCCACGGCGGTCAGGCTTCCCGCGCTGCCGCCCGCGAGGTCGGCGAAGTAGACGCGGTGGATGTCCCGGTGGTGGGCGGTCACGATGCCCGCGAGGCACAGGCCCGCGAAGAAGAACGGGAGCGCGAGGAAGACGTAGACCAAGACGAGGCTCAAGCTCTGTGTCCAGTCGGCAAAGATGCGGAGCGGCTCGAGCTCGATGCGCGTCACCAGGACGAAGCTCCCGAGGATGCTGGCGGCGTAGGTCATCGCGAGCGACGGGAAACGCGCCGGCCCGAAGCGCTCGCGCCCGAGGACGGCGATCGTCGACCCTGCCGCGCCGAATCCGAGCAGCGCGATGCTGATGATCATCGACGTGAAGTGGTGCCACGTCAGCACCGAGAACACGCGCGTCAGCGCGATCTCGAGCACCAGGACCGATGCGGCGAGGAGGAACGTCGCGCCGTAGACGCTGGCCGGCGCCCGCGCGGCCTCCTGGGAGGGCTCGGAGCTATGCACCAGGCGCGACGGTCAGGCGAAGACGGCCTTCAGCATCGCGACGAGCGCTCGGCCATCGAAAGGAGTCAGCCCGCCTCCGAGGTTACTGATCGACCGGTAGCCCCACCGGGGCGACCCCACCGTCCCTTCGGGCAGCAGGTAGAGCGTCTTCTCGATGAGGAACGGGATCGGCCGTGACGAGCGGACTTCGACCTGCCCGTGGGTCGTGAAGTGCGCCTGGGCGGTCGGATCGAACAGCAGGTAGTCCTCGTCGAGCCGGATGTGGACGCGCTGGTCCTCGATGTCCACCTCCTTGCCTGGAAACGCCGGCGACGTGAAGGTCTCCGTCTCGTCCTCGAGGGTGACCGAGAGCTCGGGGATCGACTCGGCGACCTTGCAGATCAGCGCCACGAGGTCCTGCACCGCCGACTCGAATCGACGCGCCAGCGCCCCGAACTGCTCGTCCGCGTCCGTCGACGCCCTGGCTCGCTTGGTGCGGATCGCGTTTCGAAGCGAATCGAGCGAGAGATCGTCGTCCACACGCCCATCGTACAGCGGTCGCGGGCTTTCGCGATCTTCCGGTACCATCTCGCCCCTTGCCGCCCGACCCTTCGACCCAGAGGCTCCGCTTCGCCAAACCCGGCGAAGACGAGCGACTCGCGATCGCGGCTCGCCGCGCGTTCCAGGTGGGAACGACCGAGAGCTGGCAGGCCTACTTTCGCGACAACACCCAGATAGGACCGCGCGGCACTCTCGTGTGCGAGGAGAAGGGGGCGATCCGGGGACAGGCGTCCCTGCTGTCGTTCCAGATGAAGCTCGCGGGCGCGACGGTCCCGATGAAGGGGTTCGCCGCGGTCGCGACCGCGCCGGAGGCCCGGCGCGCGGGAGTGGCAGACCTCCTTATGAAGACGTGGCTCGATCGCCTGCACGCGCGGCGCGAAGGGCTCGCGCTTCTCTACGCCTTCCACGCGCCCTTCTACCAGAAGTTCGGCTTCGGCCGGTTCGAGTGGATGGAGGAGCTACCGGTCGTCCCCGCCGAGATCCCGCCATCGCCGAAGCGCCGCCACGTCCGCATCCTGGAGCGCGAGAAGGACGCCGGCGCCATGCAGCGACTCTACGAGCGGGCGACACAAGACGCCACGGGTCCCATCGAGCGGACCGGCTGGTGGTGGAACGCCCGCGTCTTCTCGAGCTACCGCCAGTCCGTGATCTACGACGGCCCGCGCGGCCCGGAGGGGTACCTCCTCTACGACGTCGTCTCGGCTCCCAAGACGCCGGCCACGTCCATCATCGTGAAGGAGCTCGCGGCGACCAGTCCGGATGCGATGCGCGGGCTCCTCGGGTTCTGCAACGCGCTCGGCGACCAGATGGCGAAGGTGACGCTCGTGCTTCCGCGCGGCGAGGGCGGGTCGCTCCTGACCGGTCGCGGGCCGGAGCGCGCGCTGCTGGGCTACCCGTTCTACCGCAAGCAGGGCCACGTGCTCTCGGGCGCGCTGGCGCGCATCGTGACGATCGAGACGGCCCTCGCCCTCCATCCGGCTCCGGCGCGGAGCGGCGTCGCCGCGCGCATCGGCCTCGACCTCGACGACCCGCTCTTTCGCGATCAGCGCGGAGGCTTCGACGTCACGTTCGACTCGGGCGCGCGCATCGCACGAGGCCGCCGCGCGAAGGAGCGCCTCGCCATGTCGATCGATCTCCTGGCGGCCATCTTCATGGGCGGCGTCTCCGCGCGCCTGCTGCACCGCCTGGGCCTCGTCGAAGGCAGCGCCCGCGCGGCGGCGTCCCTCGACACGGCCTTCGCGGGACCGACGCCGTTCCTCTGGCCGCTGAACGGGTTCTGACGCCCGGCTACGAGACGCCGAGCGCGGCCGACGCGAGCCTGGTACCTTCGACCCGCGCGCGGATCTTCGCGAACGCCGTGTCCCGCGACGTCGAATCGTCATCGGCGAACGGCGAGAAGCCGCAGTCGTCGGTCGTCCCCAGCCGGTTCAGCGGAACGTACTCCGCGGCTTCCAGGATCCGGTCCCGGACCTCCTCGGCCGTCTCTACCCGCGGGTCGATCGGGTTCGTCACGCCGACGAACACGCGCTGGTCGGGACGCACGTGCTCGCGGATCTTCGCGAGCACGCCGCGCCGATCACGCTCGGCGGCGAGCTCCACGTAGAACGCTCCCGCGTCGAGCTGGAACAGCGCCGGGAGCAGCTCTCCGTAATCCACGTCGGCGCTGTGGGTGGAGTCCCGATCCCCGCCCGGGCAGGTATGCACGCCGATGCGGGCGCGCTCCTCTTTCGTGAACCGGCGAAGGACGCTGTTGTTGAGCGAGACGAGCTGTTTCAGGAGCCCCTGGCTCGGGTCGAGCTTCAAGGACAGGCGGCCCTCGGTGAAGTCGATCTGGACGCTGTGGGCGCCGCCATCGAGACAGCCACGGATGTCGGCCTCGGCCTCCCGCAGGAGGTCGTCCACGAAGGCTTCCTTCGAGTAGCCGGGAACGCCCCCCGCCGGGTAGAGCAGGCTCAGGGCGGATGCGGAGATGACGGCCTGCTTGACGGGAAGCTTCGTGAGCGACCGCGCCCGCTCGAGGAAGCTCGCGGCGTGCGTCTGGTAGCGAAAGGGGCCCGCGGTGAGACGCGGGAGCTGGCGCTGGTGCCCGTCGGCGAAGGGGATCACGACCCCATCGGGCGCCAGGGACGACATGCCGGCGATCGGATAGGTGGCGAAGCTCGGCTTGGTCTGCTCGCCGTCGGTGATCACGGGCGACCCGGTCGCTTCGAAGGACCGGATCGTGTCGCGCAGCGCCTGGTCGTGGAGATCCTCGATGCGCTCGCTCGGCCGTCGCCCCGCGGAGACGTCCCGGATGGCCTGGACGAGCTTCGGTGGGCGAGGAATGCTGCCGATCGGTTCCGTGGGGATCATGGGGACCTCCTCATCACGAGCACGTGCAAAACGCGTGCAGCCCGGATCGACGGCAGCGTCGAGGCGCGGCTCGCTCCGCGCGCGTGGACGTTATGCGCGGCTCGTGGTGTTTACGCGGGGGACGTCGCTCTCATCCGGCGCGATCGGGGTCCGCGCGGTGACGATCATCGCGGACCCGCCCGGAGGCGCGGGCGAGCGAGCGCGCCACGACGGCCACGTCTCGACCTCGCCGAACGCCGCGGCACCGAGCAGGCGCACGACGTCGCCCGTCCCGATCATCGCGTACCGATGGATCCGCTCCTGCTCGGTCGCCGACCCATCCGGCCACCGGAGCGTGAAGCGATCCACGTGAGTCCACACGCGCGCCTCCTCGTCGATCTCGTGGCGCGGCCGTCGTTCGATGACGATCCCGTCGACCGTCGCGGTGGCCTCTCGCGGCGGGCGGCGGTGCGCGGGATCCAGTCGAAGTCCGCGCCGCTCAACAGGAACCGCCCGCCTGGCCGGAGCGCGCGACGGACGCGGCGCAGCGCATCGGCGCGGGCGTCCTCGGCCAGGACCGAATGGAAGGGATCGTTGACCGCCAGCACGACGTCGAACGCACCGACGTCCGCAATCGCCTCGAAGCCTCCTTCCCGGACCTCGACGCCCGAATCTCGCGCGGCCGCCGCGCGGTACGAAGCGTCGGGCTCGAGCCCGACGACCTCCCATCCGAGAGACGCGAGCGAGCGCAGCGTCCTCCCGGGTCCGCACCCGACGTCGAGGACGCGGCGCGGACCCGGCCCGGCCCACCACAGGACGAACGCCACGATGGCCGCGGGATCGCCGTCGAAGGCGGAGTAGAGCCGGGCGTCGTCGACGGTCAGGGGCCCTCGATCGCGGGCAGTCCCTTCGCTTTGAGCCTCTCGTTCAGCCCGGGAAGCTGCTCCTTCAAGAGGGCGTCGAGCTCGCCCTGGACGTCCCCGAGCTCCCGGCGCAGGGCGTCGATGCGCGCGATCATGTAATCGCCCGGGCGCCCCTCGTAACCGGTGATCTGGCCGTAGAGGATCTCTGCGTGCTCGCGGATGCGCTCCTCGCCCGTGATCGCGCCACCCTCCTTGGTGGCGACGACCTTCTTCCGGATCTCGTCTGCGCGCGACGCGAGCGACGCGAGCGCCACCCTGAGCGCGTCGCCGTCGGGAAGCCCGCCGCCGATCTGCCCGGCGGCGTCGCGGATCGCGTTGAGGCGATCGACGACGTCGGTCATGTCTTCGAACAGCGCGCACACCTTCATCGCGGCGTCGAGCTCCGCCTTCCGGTCCTCGAGGGTGTACGTCGCACGGCGATCGAGGCCGATCACGAGCTTGCTCTCGTAGACCTTCCCCGCCTTGGTGAGCCGCACGGTGTAGGTGCCCGGTAGCACGCGCGGCCCCTGCGACGCGCCGAACGCCACCTGCGCGGCGCGCGGCACGCGCGGCGGCGGCACGTGCATCGTCCAGGTGACGCGGTTGATGCCGCGCCGCTTGCTCGCGGGGATCGTGTCGATGACCTTGCCGTCGGGGTCGACGATCTCGAGCTTCAGGTTCCCGAACAGGTGGCGCGTCCGCTGGTAGTAGGTGATCACCGCGCCGCCCGGAGCGGACGCGCCCACGAACTGGTTGTCGCCCAGAACCCAGGAGCCGATCCCGCCCATGCGCTGCTGCGTGGGGCGCGACGGCAGGAAGGCCGCCTCTTCCTGGAGGAGCTCGCCCGAGAGCGCGCGCAGCGGCGCGATGTCGTCGACGATCCAGATCCCGCGGCCGTGGGTCCCGATCACGAGGTCGTCCTCGCGCGCCTGGATCGCGATGTCGCGCACGGCGACGCTCGGAAAGTCGCTCCCCTTGAACTCGGCCCAGCGCGTGCCGCCGTCGATCGAGACCCAGAGTCCGAGCTCCGTCCCGAGGAAGAGCAGTCCCGCCTTCTTCGTGTCCTGGACGATGACGTGCGCGTAGCCGCGGATCCCCTGATCCGGCCCGGCGATGCGCGTCCAGCTCTTCCCGGAGTCGGTCGTGCGCAGAGCGCAGGGCGCCATGTCGCCGTAGCTGTGCCTGTCGATGGTGACGAACGCCGTCCCCTCGTCGTGCGGGCTCGCCGCCACGCTCGACACCCAGGATCCGGCCGCCATGCCGGTCACCTTCGGCGTCACGTCCTGCCACGCCGCTCCGCCGTCTCGCGTGACCTGCACCTTGCCGTCGTCGGTGCCCACCCAGACGAGCTTCCCGTTCTTCGGCGACTCGCTGATGGCGTAGATGGTCGTGTGCATCTCCGCCGACGAGTTGTCGACGGTGATCCCGCCCGACTCTTCCTGCTTCTGCTGCTCTGCGTCGTTCGTCGTGAGGTCGGGAGAGATGCGCTCCCAGCTCTGCCCGCGGTCGCGCGACCGGAAGAGGAACTGCGCGCCCAGGTAGACCGTGCCCGGATTGGCCCGGCTACAGTGGATCGGCGCGTTCCAGTTGAAGCGGAGCTTCTCCTCGTAGCCTGCCTTGGGCTGGATGTCGCGCGCCACTCGCGTCTTGCGATCGAAGCAGCCGATGTAACCCCCCTGGCTCTCGGCATAGACGATGTCCGGGTCGGACGGGTCCGGCACCGTCCAGAAGCCGTCGCCGCCGTAGACGTTCTCCCATTGCGCGTTGGTGATTCCGCCCGGATACGAAGACGTCCCGATCCACGAGCTGTTGTCCTGCAGCCCGCCATACACCTCGTAGGGATCCCGGTCGTCGACGGCCACGTGGTAGAACTGCGACACGGGGAGGTTGTCGCACTTCCACCAGCGATTCCCGCCGTCGTAGCTGATCCAGAGACCGCCGTCGTCGCCGCCGATCGCGTGCTTCGGGTTCTTCGGATCGATCCAGAGGTCGTGCCAGTCGCCGTGGGACCCTCCACCCGTCCCGCCGAACGTCTTGCCGCCGTCCTCGCTCACGATGGGCCCGGCGTTCATCTTGAAGACGCGGTCCGCGTTCGTCGGATCGACGACCAGGTTCGCGAAGTAGAACGGCCGCCACACCATCATCTGGCTCTTGTCGCGCTGCTCCCAGCTCGCCGCCCCGTCATCCGAGACGTACAGAGCGCTGTCGATCGACTCGATGAAGGCGTAGACCCTCTTGCCGTCGCTCGGCGCGATCTCCACCTCGACGCGGCCCCACGGTTTCTTCGGGAGCCCCTTCACCGTGTCCGCCGTGAGCTCGGTCCAGCTCTTCCCGCCGTCCGTCGTCCGGTAAAGACCGCTTCCGCTCGCCGCGTCGGGACCGTCGCCTCCCGATCGGAACGTCCAGCCCTGGCGCCGGAAGTCCCAGAGGCCCGCGAGCATCACGTCGGGGTTGACGGGATCCATCGTGAGCGACGAGCAGCCCGTCGAGAGGTTCTTCCCCTTGAGGATGAGGGTCCAGCTCCTTCCGCCGTCGGTCGTCCGGTAGAGCCCGCGATCGGGAGAGTCGCTCCAGAGCTTGCCGGGGACGCAGGCGTAAACCACGTCGCCGTCCTTCGGATGGACGACGATCTTCGCGATGCGCTCCGACTCTGGAAGCCCCATGTTCTTCCACGTCTCACCGTCGTCGGTCGACTTGTAGATGCCGTTCCCTATCGAGACGGAGTTACGCGTCCACGACTCGCCCGTCCCCACCCACACGGTCCGCGGGCTGCCCGGATCGAGCGCGATCGCGCCGATCGACTGCACCGCCTCCTTGTCGAAGACGGGCTTGAACGTGGTGCCGCCGTCGTAGGACTTCCAGACCCCGCCGCTCGCCGCACCGACGAACACCTCGACCTTGCCGTCATCGGTGTTGCGCGCCGCCACGGCGGCGATACGCCCGCTCATGGCCGCCGAACCGACGTTGCGCGCGCCGAGCCCGGAGATGACGCCCTCGTCGAACGCCGCGGGCCCGGAACGAGGCGGCGGTGGAGCGCCGAGGACAACGGGGACGATCGCGACCACGAGGAGTCGGGAGAGAGAGCGCGCGCGCGTCACCTGGCACCTCCGGCGGCCGGCGCCGGGAAGTGGAACATCGCGTCGTCCACCGGCACGTTGACCTCCACCTTCTCGACGGTGACCTTGTACCCCTTCGGTCCTCCGCGAGCGCCGCTCTCGACGGAGAACGGCATGTAGACGCCGTCCACCAGCTCGTAATTGCCGAAGTCCGTCTCCCCCTCCTCCTCGACACCGCGCACCTTCTCGATCGACACGACGCGGATCTCCAGGAAGTAGTCGGGATCGAGGTAGACGTACTCGATGTTGCCGCTCTTGAGCGTGAGCTTGAGCTTGTGCGCGAGCGTCCCGTCGACGTCCTCGGTGCCGAGGTACTCGACCACGTGACCCTTCTGCTTGTAGTCGACCAGTGGCCCGTCGACGTCGCCGTCGTCCCGCAGGCTCTTGACCACGTCGGGCGGCAGCTTCTCCGGCTCCCGGCGGCCCCCGAACGGTTGCAGGGTCCACCCGTCGTTCCCGTCGAACGCGGTCACCGCGGTGAGCCCCTGGATGGTGCGCTCGCGGCGCAGCGATCCGGGCCGCTTGCTGTACGAGGTGAACGCCATCTCGAGCACCCCGTCGTCGCCGCCCATCGTGACCTTGCCCGTGGTCTTCATCGACTGGATCGCCTTCAGCTTCTCGCGCCCGCCGCGCGCTTCGATGTTCTTGGCGATCAGCTCGTCGGCGGTCAGGGCGCGCGCGCCGGCACCGGCGAGCACGAGCATCATCAGGACGGACACGTGGCGCATGGCCTTCTCCTCCTCATCGGGACGGTCATTGTATGGGCGCGCTACGATCGCCCCATGCCTCGCACGCCCGCGGGCGGTTCACGGTGCGTGGACCCGGGGGAGATCGAACGGCTGTTCGATCGCGCGGCCGACATGACGACGGCGGAGCGCGCGGCGTTCCTCGAGCGCGAGTGCGCGGGACGTCCCGAGCTGCTCGTCGAGGTCTCGTCTCTCCTGGCGTGGAAGGGCGCGGAGCTTCGGCCACTGGTCCGCGCTCCGGAGCCCGGAGGCGACGCCGTCTTCGCCGCGGGTGGTGCCGTCGGACCCTACGAGATCCTGCGCGCCCTGGGTCGCGGCGGCATGGGGGTCGTACACCACGCGCGCCACCGCGATAGCGGGCTCGAGGTGGCGCTCAAGACCGTCCTCCTGGCCGACGCGGCGCTGCTCCCGAGCCTCCGGCGCGAGGTCCGCGCCCTCGCGGGCCTCCGCCATCCCGGCGTGATCCGCATCCTCGACGAAGGCGTCCACGAGGGCGTGCCGTGGTACGCGATGGAGCTCGTGCGCGGCACGTCGCTGCGCCAGCTCCTGAGGCCGGAGCTCGACGCGGCGGGCGCGGCGCGCTCGTCGGACGCGGCCACGGCGCTCGGCACCGGAAGCGCTCCGGGGACGCGCGCGCGTGCCGCGCCTCTGCCTCTGCGGGAGGCACTCCGCGCCGCGCGCGGGATCTGCGACGCACTGTCCTACGTCCACGGCGAAGGCATCGTCCACCGGGACCTCAAGCCGGACAACGTCCTCGTGCGCCCCGACGGCTCGCACGTCATCATCGACTTCGGCCTCGCCGCGCGCTTCATGAAGGCCTCCTTCGCGCGCGAGAGCCTCGAGCTCCTCGGCGCGGGGTTCGGATCCCCGCACTACATGGCGCCGGAGCAGATCCAGGGCGACCTCGTGGACGCGCGCGCCGATCTCTACGCTCTCGGCTGCATCCTGTTCGAGCTCCTCACGGGCCGCCCGCCGTTCCTCGGCGAGACGCAGGCGGACGTCCTGGACCGGCAGCTTCGCGGGAAGCCCGTACCCCCCACGGACCTCCGTCCAGGGCTCCCCGCCGAGCTCGACGCAATCGTCCTCGGGCTGCTCGCGAAGGGCCCGCGCGAGCGGATCGGCTACGCCGACGTCGCCGGCGCGATGCTCGACGGCCTGCTCCGGGAGCCTCCGCGCGAGCGTGCCCAGCGCACGCCGTACCTCTACCGCCCAGGCATGGCCGGACGCGACGACGCGGAGGGCAGGCTCTCGGCACTCCTCGGCGAAGCGTCCGCGGGGCGCGGCCGCGTCGCCGTGATCGTCGGCGAGAGCGGCGTCGGCAAGACGCGTCTCGCGCTCGCGCTCGCCGCCGAGGCGTCTCGAAGGCGCATCCGCGTCATCGCTTCCGGCTGCCAGGCGCTCGCCCCTGCCGCGCGCGGCTCTTCGGGGGCCGCGCCCCTCTCGGCGTTCGCCCCTCTCTTCGAGGCCGTCCTGGATCAGAAGCGCGTCCGCGGGTCGGACCAACGCGCGCCGGAGCACGTCGCCGGGATCCTCGGCGGCTTCTTCGCGCCGCTCGCCCGCGGCGCGAAGGACGATCCGCGTACCGTCACCAGGGAGCAGGTCTTCGGTGCGCTCGGCGAGCTGCTCGCGGTGCACGCGGGCGGCCGCGCGCTGCTCCTGCTCGTCGACGACGTGCAGTGGGCGGACGGGCTCTCCGTCGAGGCGCTCGTGAGCCTCGCCGCGGCGGGGACCGGGCATGTCCTGGTGGTCGCGACCTGCCGCGCCGAGGAGCCCGGCGCGGCCGCGCTCGTCTCGGCAAGCGCCGGGGTCGAGACGCTACACCTCGCCCGCCTCGAACGCGGCGCTCTCGAGCGCATGGTCGCGGACATGCTCGCGCTTCCCGCGCCTCCCGCCGAGCTCGTCGCGATCCTCGGCGAGCACACCGAGGGCAATCCTCTCTTTGCTTGCGAGTACCTGAGGGCCGCCGTCGCCCAGGGGCTGGTGGCGCGCGATCGCTCCGGGTCCTGGAGCGTGGCCGAGGGTCTGCGCGATCGCGCCGGGCTCGCGCTCCCGACCACGCTCAAGACCCTCATCGACGACCGCATCGCCGCGGCGCGCGCCGATGCCCGGCGCGCCCTCCAGGCCGCGGCGGTGCTCGGCCGCACGTTCGACCACGATCTCCTCCACCGCGTGGCGGGCCTCGCCGAGGGGGCTGCCATGGCCGCCCTCACCGAGCTCCTCCGGCGCCAGCTCCTCGAGGAGAGCGATGGCTTCCGCTTCGGCCACGACAAGGTGCGAGAGGTCGCCTACGAAGGAATGGACGCATCGCGGCGCCGCCGGCTCCACGCACGCGCCTACCGTGCGCTGCGCGATCGTCCGGATCGCGCGGGAAGGCACGCCGTCCTCGCGCACCATGCGGCCGCGGCGGGCCGGCGCGCTGCGGCGCGCCGCCATTACCTCGCGGCCGCCCGCGAGGCCGCCGCCCAGCACGCGCGCCAGGATGCCTTGAAGCTCTACTCCTCGTACTTCGCGCTCGTCGATCGCCCGGCGCGCGCGAACGTCGAGGCGCGCCTCGACATGGTGGACGCGGTGCTCGGCCCGCTCGGCATGACGGAGCAGCAGCTCGCCGAGCAGGAGCGAGCGCTCCACGACGCGGAGGCGCTCCGCGAGCACGTCTGGGGGCTCGGGCGCACGTCGAGCGCGCGCTCACCCTGCGCGTGACCGGGCGCGCCGCGGATGCCCTGGAATCCGCGCGCCGGGAGCTCGCTCTCTGCACGGCGCGATCGCGCGTTCGCCCCAAAGCGTTCCACGTCCTGGGCGGCGTCCATCAGTACCTCGACCAGCGCCACGAGGCCGAGCGGGCCTTCCGCTCCGGTCTCGCGCTGCGTCAGGTATCGCCCCGGCAGCGCGTACGCCTCGAGGCCGATCTCGCGAGCGTCGTCTTTCTCGAAGGCCGCGTCGCGGAGGCGCGATCGCTCTTCGAGCACGCTCTCGAGACGACGCGCAGCCAGGGCGACGACTACGGCGAGGCGCATCTCCTGAGCCAGCTCGCGGGCACCTACGACGGGAGCGAGAACGACGAGGCGCTGCGCACCGGCGAGGAGGCCCTCGCCATCTTCCGGAGGATCCACCACAGGCGCGAGATGGCGATCCTCCTCACGAACCTCGCGTCGATCTATCTGGAGACCGACCTTGCAAAGGCGCGCGCCGCCATCGACGAAGCGCTCGCCTACCATCTCGCGCACTCCGCGCCATCCGCGGAAGGCGTCACGCTCCTGCACCGGGCCGCCGTGAAGGAAAGCGACGGCGACCTCACGGGGGCCGAGGCGGATCTTCGCCGCGCCGCGGAGCTCCTGGAGCGTTCCGCAAGCCCGGGCGTGCCGCGCGTGCTGGCCGCGCTCGCCGGGACGCTCGTCGCCACCGGCCGCGAGCCGGACGCGGAGCGTGTAGCCGAGCGAGCGCTCGCGCTCGCTCCGCCCGGCACCGACGACGGAGCCCGGATCGACGCGATGACGGTCCTCGCCGGCGTGCGCGCGAGCCAGGGACGAAGGCGCGACGCGGCGTTGCTGCTCCGCGAGATCCTCCGCCTGGCCTCGTGTTCCGGGATCCCCTGGGCCGTGGCAAGCGCGCACCTCGGGCTTGCCTCGCTCTCGCGGCAGGCCGGGCGGCTCGCCCGAGCGAGGAAGCACCTCGACTTCGCAGGCGCCGTCGCGGGAGCTCCTCGCGCCGCCCGCAACCGCCTGATCGTCGAGCACGCGCTCCTCGCCCGCGCGTGTGGCGACGACATAGCGCCCTGGATCGCACGGGCGAGAGAGGCTCTCGAGGCGAACGTCGCGATCTCCGCGAACGTGCGGTCGGGGCTCCGCCAGCTCACGCCGTGAGCGGACGCCAGGAACGGACGTGACGACCTGAATCTGCCGGGCGGGGCTGTCTCGGGTCGATCCGTCCGCGGCCACGCGCCGCCGCGTCAGGACTTGGAATCCGCGGACAGCCGGCGCAGGAGCCACGCCTGGGCGAACGTCCAGTCGCGCTCGACCGTCCGGCGACTACAGTCGAGGACGCGCGCGATCTCCTCGGGATCGAGCCCGCCGAAGAAGCTCATCTCGACGACCTCCGCCTTGCGCGGGTAGACGGCGTGGAGCTCCCGCAGCGCCTCGTCGAGCGCGAGGAGATCCACGTCGATGCCGGGGCTCGCGGCGATCTGCGAATGAAGCGACACCTTCGGAATGGCGCCGCCGCGCTTCTTGCTCGCCTTCTGCCGGTAGTGATCGACCAGCACGCGCCGCATCAGAGTGCTCGCGACGGCCTGGAGATGGCCGCGGCTCTGCCATGACACGCCGTGCTGCTTCATGAGCAGCAGGCACGCCTCGTTGACCAGCGCCGTGGGCTGGAGCGTGTGACCGGCCGCCTCGCCGCCCATGTGACGCCGGGCGATGCGGCGAAGGTCGTCGTAGAGGAGCTCGAGCACGCTGCCGAGCGCGGCCTCGTCCCCGCCGGACCAGCGTCTCAGGAGGACCGTGATCTCGCCCTGACCGTCGACTCCCATCCCGCTTCATCGTATGTCGCAATCGCGGGACGGCTTGCGCGTAACCGGATAGCACCGCGAGGTCCACGATGAAGATGCACAAGCCCCACAGCTCGTCCATGTCGCTCGCCGCCGCCGCGGCCGCCATCGCCCTCCTGCCCCTGCCCTCTCGCGGGCAGAGCTGCCAGGACGGCACGTGCGGCTTCCTCCCGTGCCGGGCGCCGGCCTACGGCGCGCCGGCAGCCCTCTGGGGCGCGCTGGAGCCGACCGACGCGGGACAGCTTCCTCCGGATCGCGACAACACCGACTTCAACGAGTTCTTCGATCCCTACGGGGTCACCGAGCCCCACTGGAGCTCGCTCGACGTCGAGAACGGCTACGTCTTCGCAACCGCGGGCCACGCCTGGCAGATCTGGGACGCCCGTTCCAACCCCGCGCAGCCGTCGCGGATCGTCAACGTGAACACCCCCGCCCAGCTACCAGAGTGGGTGTGGGGCGAGGAGAAGCTCCCGCTGCGCGACATCGACGCGCCCGCGGGGCGGGACGACCTCGTGGCGATCGCGGCGGTGAACTCGATCGGCGTGTCGCTCTGGGACACGACGGTGAAGGCGGCTCCGCGGCCGCTCTACCAGGACTACGACCAGGGCGGCAGCAAGCAGGCGTACGAGGTCTACACCGCCGTGCTCGGCGGCAACCCCTACGCGTTCGCCGCCACGACGGGCGTGGCGCGCGGGCTGGTCGCCTACGACATGGGCGTTGCCTCGACCTTCAGCACTCCCTGCGTCGAGAGCTCGCCCGGCGCCATGAACCCGGCGTGCGCCGGCGTCTACCTCGGCCAGATCGGCTCCAGGAGCGACGTGCGCTACGTCGACGGCGCCGGCGACTTCGTCGTCCTCGCATCGGGATCCCAGCGCGGCTTCGAGATCTGGAACGTCTCTAACCCGCGCGCGCCCCAGATGGTCCTCACCGACCTGAACGATCCGGCGACGGGCGGCTTCGTGCACGGCGTCGCGCTCTGGAAGGGGCGCGGCGGCTCCGGCTACTTCCTGGCGCTGCAGATCGTGTCGGGCACGACCGCCGAGCGCCGCGTCTACGACGTCTCGTGCATCGGGTCTGGATCCTGCGGGGCGCTCGGCGTGCCTACCTGGGCAGGGGCGCTCTCGGGAGGCCTCTCGGAGTACTACACGACGTGGAGCCGCGGCCGCGTCAAGGACGTCGTCTACTTCGGCTCGGTCGACTCCTGCTCGGGCGGCCTGCAGCGCGAGTACCTCGTCGACGTCACCGATCCCTACGCGGCCGGCGATGCGACGCCCGCGCCGGTCGTCCTTCCGGGGGACTCGGCACCGACCGGCTACTGGGGCTGGTATTACCGGGGAAACCTGACAGGGTTCAACCGCGTCACGCCGCGCGTCGGCAAGCTCGCCGGCGACTTCTTCTACCGCGCGGCCTACTCGCTCTTCGACATTCACCGGCTGGCCGCGCCGGACGTGATCGCCGGCAAGGGCCTGGGCAATCCCAACGAGAACCGCGTGAAGATCGCCGACGCCTCGGGTCAGCCGACCGCCACCGACTTCCTCGCCTACGCCGCCGGACACTGGGGCGTCAACGTCGCCTCGGGATCGATTGCCGGCGGCAACCGGGCGCGCATCCTCACCGGCCCCGGGCCGGGCGACACGCTCGGCCCCCAGGTCCGTGCGTTCGCCGGTGGCGGCTCGAGCCTGGCCAAGGTCAACTTCTTCGCGTACGGGACGCTGCGCTATGGCGTCAACGTCGCGTCGGGGACGTTCGACGGGGACGCCTACGACGAGATCCTGACAGGCGCGGGACCAGGCGCGATCTTCGGTCCCCACGTCCGCGGCTTCCAGTTCGACAACCTCGCGATCGCCGCCGTGGCGAAGCTCAGCTTCTTCGCCTACGGGACGCTGAAGAACGGCGTCGACGTGACGATGGGCGGCGTGGACGCCGACGGCAACGAGGAGATCGTCACGGGGCCCGGCCCCGGCGTCGCGTTCGCGGCGCAGGTGCGCGGCTTCGCCTTCGACGGCGCCGTCTCCGCCATCGCGAAGATCAACTTCGACGCCTACCCGTCGCTGCGCTACGGCGTCAACGTCGCGGCATCCAGCGTCGACGCGGATGCGTACGCCGAGATCGCCGCCGCTCCGGGCCCTGGCCCCACGAGCGCCTACGCCTCGAGGTTCCTCGGGTTCGACTACGACGCGACCTCGATCGCCCCGATCCCCGGCTTCGACGTCACCCCCTACGCGACGCTCTTCGGAGGACGCGTCGGGCTCGCCGACCTCGGGTTCGACGGAGCCAGCGAGCTCCTCGCAGGGGCAGGACGGGACGCCGCCGCGAGCGCCACGGTCCACGCCTACGGCTACCGCGCGGGCGCGCTCACTCCGGCGCTCTCGCCGTTCGCCCCGTTCGCCGGCGGCTACGGCATCAACGTGGCAGGTGCGATTCTCGGCGTCTGACGCGGGCCGTCGGTCACGCTGGACGCGAAAGCCTCGTTCTCGCTGCCTTGATCGACTCCCTCCACTTCGATCCGTAGGGCGGGGGCTTGTCCCCCGCCGGTTCGCACCTCTCGCATCGACGCCGACGATGGCGGCGCTTCGACCTGCCGGCGCGAGCGCCCGGATCTCGACGCGGCTGTCGATCCCCTCGCTGGTCCGATTTCGCGCAACCGCCTGCAACGAGGCATGATCGCCTCATGTCCGCAGCCTTCGTCGAGCGCTACGACGACCTCTCGTCCGCCGCGGGATTCCGGTTCCGCTTCTACTGCGATCGCTGCCCGAAGAGCTACGAGGCGGCGCCGCGCCGATCGCTCGTCGAGAAGCTGCTGGAGAAGGCCGCGGGCAAGCTCCCCGGCGCCGCGAGGGAGATCGCCGACACGGCCCAGGAGATCCGCTACACGTCGCCGGGCCAGG
>JAXLQT010000025.1:0-90229 GCA_046331505.1 Acidobacteriota bacterium | reverse complement strand
CCCAGCCCCGGCTTCCCCATGCATCCTTCAGGTGCACGAGGGACTCGGCCTCCATCCGCCGGGCAAGCCACTCCAGGTCCAGCGGGAACGCCCCGCGGAACACCTTCTTCCCTGCGGACAGGCTCACGAGGGGCATCGACGGCGTCAACGGGACACCCCGGACCTCCGCCGGGATCGCCCCCGCCGCCAGGAGCGCCGACGCGAGCGCCGCGAAGCCGGGATGCATCTCCCCCGCACGCCGCACGCGCCAGAGGCCGAGCGCGCGCTGCGCCGTCTGGCCGAGGTAGTCGCGGAGCTGGTGACGGAGCGCGGACTCGAGGATGAGCAGGACCTCGTCCCCGCGCTCGGTCTTGCCTTCGTAGAAGCCGTGGGCCTGCCACTCCCCGGTCAGCTTGTTGATGGACATCTCTGAGACGATGCGCGGCAGGACGCCGATGGCCTCCTCGACCGCGCGATCGAGCGCGGCACCCGAGGTCTCCTCTCCCGGCACGACCACTCGCTCGACCTGCTCGATGGGGCGCATGACCTTGCGACAGGCCGCGGCGAAGTCCTCGGGCAGGCTGTCGGGCGTGTACTCGTGCTCGAGCGCCAGCACGATGCGCTCCGCGTCCTCGCCGTGCTCGGCATGGAGCTCGGGCAGCGACCGGAGGATGTCGGCCGTGTGCTCGGCGTGCAGGCCGTCGTACCTGACCCAGCGGCCTCCCTCGTATCCGAACGAGATCCACTTGCCGCCATCGTGCGCGGCCGCGACGGTGAGGACGGCCTCGCGGTCCGCGGAGTGAACGGAGCCGCGACGGATCATGGCGATGGTTTCGACCAGCACGCCGGTCCGGTGGGCCAGCAGGCCGCCGGCCTCGGCACCGTGGTGATCGATGGATGCCGGCCAGTCCGCGTGCGCTGCGCCGATCCGCAGCAGCCGCTCGCGGAGCGGGGTGAGCCCGCCGATGCGCCTGAGCTCCTCGCGCGCCGCCAGGAAGCTCGCCGGGATCCGGGCGCGACGGAGCCTCCGCAGCCGCCAGTGCCGCGGCCTCCACAGGCAGCCCGACCGGAACGCCTCGAGGTCGACGTCGGAGAGGCCGGCCTCCGTGCGGAGAGCGCGGCGGAGCCGGGACGCGCTCCCGAGCGGCAGCGTCGCGAGGTCGCGCGAGACGGCGGGGGCGCGCACGCCTTCGCGCGCGACCACGTCCCGGAGCTTCTCGTAGGCTTCCCGTTCCAGGTCGGTCCATCCTTCCTTCGAAGCAGTCGCCGGAGGGAACGGAAGCTCCAGCTCCGGGAGGTCGAAGGTCCGGGGTCCGAGGTTCGACGTCTCGAGGAGGACCAGCCGCTCCGACAGGTCGATCGAGGGCGGCGCCTCGAGCCTGCGGACGAGCCGCCCGAGGGCGAGCCCTCCCACCGCCAGCAGCAGGAAGCCCGGCAGATCGACGACGAGGCGGCTTCCCACCGCGAGGCCATGCGCCTTCACGAAGGACGACACCTCGTGCTCGTGCGTCCCGGCGCTCCGCGCGTGCCAGGCGCTCGCCTCCGCGCGGTCGAGCAAGGCTCCCGCCCAGGCTCGCAGCGGCCAGGACGCGCCGTCGACCGCGGCGCGGCAGGCCACAACGTCGGGGTACGTGCCGAGGCGTGTCCAGAGCCGCTCCGCCGCAACCGGATGGCGCGAGATCAGCGCCGCCAGCAGGAGCAGGCCCGGAAGGACGATGCCGAGGTCCACGCTCCCGTTGCCCCTCGCTTCCGCGTCATGCCGCGGCATCGTCGCCCTCCGTCCACTCCTCGAGCCCCGGCGTCGCGCGCCGGTGCCGAAGGTGCTTCTTGTAGAGACCGGCGGCGCCGTCCGCCTTCACGGCGAAGCGCGTCGGCTGGACGTCCACGAGCTCCGCGTCGGGCACCTGGAGCAGCGGCGTTCGCAGGAGCGCGTGCCCGCCGCCCCACTTGTGGTACGCCATCCCGACGGGCAGCGCCATCACGTCCTCGGGGAGCACCTGGTAGTGGTAGGTCTCCTTGCCGCCGAAGCTCTGGCTCCTCCCCCGGCTGCTCGACGCGACGTCCATGGCGCGTCCGCTCGTGCCGCTCGACTCCCCGAGGCTCACCTGACGCAGCAGCTGCATCGACTTGCCGAGCTGCGTCGCGGCAGCCTCGGCCCCGTCGTAGCCCGCCGCCGCGAAGAACTGCTTGAACCCCGTGTTGTCGAGGATCTGCGCGTCCAGCTCCTCGGTGCCCTTCATCTGCGAGATCGACTGGAGCCCGCCCACGACGCTGACGTTGGCCTCGCGCCACTGCGCGAAGGCGAGCGCCAGCTCCTCGGTCATGTAGGCCCGCAGCTCGTCGAGGAGCGCGAGGAAGGGAACGCGCGGTCGATGCCCCTCGTGGATCAGCCGGCCGACCACGGCCATCATTCCCTTGAGCACGAGGAGTGCCCACGACCAGGCGCTCTTCTCCGCGCTCGCCGTCGGGATGCTCACGTAGAGGATGCGCCCGTTCCTCACGACGTCGTAGAGGTCGATCTCTCCGCGCTCGCAGAGCAGGATGCGCCCCGAGGTGGACCAGACGTACTGGCCCAGGATCGAAGTGAGGCCGGAGGCCTCGTGGTAGTACCGCTTCTCGTCGAAGCCCCTGTCCCCCTGGTAAGTTGCCAGCGCCGCGGCGAGCTGCGAGCGGGCCTCGCACGGCTTGCCGCTGGTCGCCAGGTCCTCGCGCGCCTCGCGGACGGCGAGCCCCGCGAGCACGTCTCCGAGGTGGTAGTGCTGCCCGAGCCGCTCCTTGCGACGCTGGAGCACCGCGAGCACGCCGCCGACGAGCTCGCCCTGGCGGTTGTGGTAGAACTCCGTCGAGCTGTTGCTCCCGAAGCGGCTGAGCCCCGTGAGGAGCGACACCTGCGACTCCACCGACCCCCACTCGAGCGGGTTGAACGAGTGCGAGAGGTCGGGCTGGCCGGGCAGGAGCACGCGGAAGTCGTCCTCGCGTCCGACGCGGCGCACCATCCAGTGGAGCTCCTGGAGGTTCCTCTGGGAGGGCTTCGCGTCGAGGAACAGCACGCCGGCGCCCTGCGCCATCGCCTGGAAGGCGAGCGACTTCATCTGCACGGTCTTGCCGCTTCCCGGCTTGCCGACGATGAGCCCGTGCCACACCTGCTCGTGGCGCGGCCAGACGAAGGCTGTGCCGTCCTCCTTCAGCCCCATCACGAGCCCGTCGGCGCCGGACGGATCGATCGCGGTCGTCCCCTTGCCGCGCACGACAGGCAGGCGCGTCGCCCCGAGCCCCAGGCCGAGTAGCGCGCCGGACGCCGCGGCCACCGCGAGCGTCGCCGCGTGCGTCGCCGGCATGGCGGGGCTCAGCATGGCCGCCGCCGGGAGCGCCGCGCCCAGGCCGTAGCCCACGCTGCGAGCGAGCCCGCCCGCCGTGACCCGGCGGCCCACTCCGAGCTCCTGCTTCGCTTCCTGGACGTTCCTCGCGATGTCGGTCATCTCTTCCTTTCTGGTCTTGCGTGAGCGGAGGGCGTCGACTTCCTTCGCTCACGCATCGGACCTATGCCTGGCTCGTGCGGGTCACGTAGTCCCAGGCGCGCCGGATCCGGTGGATCCGGTCGAAGAAGGAGCGGATCCGGGAGGGGATCCGATCCAGCTGACGGAGGAGCCGGAGGCACTCCTGTTCCGAGACGTCGGCGCGCCGCCTCTCGGCGACCTCCGACTGGTGCAGCCTCGCCAGGTTCTGGCGAGCGTCCGCACAATCGACCCGGAGCCTGTCCGCGACGACCCTGAGACGCTCGACCTCGCTCTCGAGGTCCCTGCGACTCGGCTGGGGCTTCTCGGACCAGTCCTCGAACTCCACCGCCACATGCGTGCCATTGCTCTTGCTCATTGGGGCTCTCCTTTCGTTCCCGAGGTGTGCGTGGAAGCGCCGTCCGCAGACGACGTCCGGCGCCTCGACGCACACCTCGGGTCCTACCGGGAGAGCCCCGCCGTCGACGCCCTCCGCTACATCTGTTGTCTCTCCCTCATCTCTTCTGCCTCGCCGCCGTGGTCGGCGCGCGGGCCATGTCGATGCCCGCCTCGATGTCCTTCTCCAGGAGCTCCGCTTGCTCCGTGGTCAATCCGTGCCGCGCGCTCACGACCACGAGCGCCCGGTCCATGTCGTGACGGTCGAGCTGGAGGAGCGCGAGCCGGATCGCCTCGGGCACGAGGGCCCGGGCCACGACCGCTCCGTCGGGACCGCGGCGCCACCACGCCTCCGCGATCGATGCCGATGCCATCGCCAGGATGCCGAGCGCGACGCCCGGCGCGTCCTTCCCCTCGGCGAGGTGGCGCCTCGCTCGCCGGTACTCCACCAGCGCCCCGCGAGGATCGGAATGACGCCGGAGCGAATTCCACCGGCGCCGCTCTCCGGCGCTCCACCACCTGCCGATGTCCCGCGCGGCTGCCGCCATCGCCTGGTGCATCGTGTCGAGCGCCACCCCGTAGCGGCCGGCCTCGGCCCGGACGGTGTCCCACGCCGCGCGCACGACCTCGGGCGAGGCGTCTCCCTTCTCCACGACGGCGGTCTCCGCGCGCGCGAGCAGGTCGGCGACGACCTCCCGCCCCCGCCCGCCGGTGCCCCGGGCGTCCCGCGGCGGCACCCGGACCACGCGTCCTTCGATTCCGTACCGCCAGAGCGTCTCCGCCGCCTCGCGCGGGAGCGACGACGGGCTACCCACGGCGGCCCCCTTCGAGGCAAGTCCTCGTGTGACGGTCGGCGAACAGAACGGCCCCTGTTCGTTTCCGGGCGCCGAACGTTTTGGGCGTTCCCATAAGACTTACCCGCAGGCCCGTTTTGTTCGTTACGAGTAACGGTGCGACGGGGACCTGGCAGGGGCAGCTCGACCGAACAGCGACCGTCATGCCGCCTCCGCGTGTCGCACCGTCTCCGCGGCCTCCGAGGCGGCGCGGGCAACCTCGCGAAGGAGGCGCCCCAGGCGCTCAAGCTCCCGCGGGCTTGAGGCCTGCGCGCTGGCGGGGTGGTTCGCGCGCGTCCAGCGCAGGACGTGGCGGCGCGCCGTCGCCTCCTCGACCGGCTTCGGGTCGAAGCCCGGACGAAGGGGGCGCCTTGCCTCGGCGCCGATGCGCTCGAGCGCCTCGAGCGGCGACAGCGGCCGGGCGGGAGCCAGGCAGTCGTTCGCGCCGGAGCGAACGGCCGTCGGCCTGGGCCGAGGCGTCGCGCGCTTCCTGAGCGAGCCCACGAGGTCCCGCCGTGAGATTGCGCCGGTGGCGACCCCTCCGCTGACGCGCTCGTACTCCTCCTGCGTGAGTACCCCACGCCCACGCTCCCGGCGCCGGGTCTCGCCGGCGAGAACGCTCAGGTTCGTCCAGTCCGCCTTCACGGTCCCGAACTGCTGGAGCAAACGACCCGCCTCCCACACCGCGTCCTTGAGGCGGTAGAGGGTCGCCTTGTGGAGCTGGACGACGGGCGCGACCGCGCGCTCGACGAACTCCTGGATCGACACGCAGCCTCGCTCCTCGCCGCCGTCACGGATTACGTGCGACCGGTACAGCCCGAAGCGCTCGATGACGAGGAGCTTCTCGAAGAGGCTCCCCTGGAGGCTCACCATGCCGCGGGCGTCCGTGATAGCGTCCTCGCAGGCGCGCCGCGCGATCTCTGCTCGCTCCGCCTCCGACGTCCCCTGGAGCGCGTCGAGCGTCGACGCTCCCCAGGGCGTCAGCGCGAGGGCCGTGGATTCATCGTGACTCATGCTGCACCTCGATGTGCGATTGACGCGAGACGAGGCTCGAGGTCGAGAGTCCGAGCGCGCCGGCCGCGCCGAGCGCCAGCAGGAGCGCCGCGATCGCGAGACCGGCTTTCCACCTCCACGGCGAAGCCGGCGGGCAAGGCGGCAATGCGAGGCCGTGCCGAGCGCAGGCTCCGAGGTAGCGTCGCGCGCGATTGGGTCCGTACGTCGCCGCGTACCAGTCGACGAGGTCCTGGGCGGCCGCCTGCATCCGCGGTCCGAGGTCGCGCGGCATCCTCATCGCGCTACTCCCCCGACGATGCTGCTCGCCACGCCCGCGCGGACGAGCGACACGAGGGACGACGGCGAGCTCGACGAACTCGACCGCGTGGGTGTCGGCGTGTACCGCTCGAGGACGCGGCGCACGTAGGTCCGGGTCTCCTCGTACGGCGGGATCCCCGCGTACCGGTCGACCGCCGACTCTCCGGCGTTGTACGCCGCCAGCGCGAGCGCGACGCTCCCGTCGAAGCGGTCGATGAGCCACCGCAGGTAGGCGCACCCGCCCTCGAGCGACTGCCCGGGATCGAGCGGGTCGTCGACGCCGAACCGGGAGGCCGTCGCCGGCATGAGCTGCATGAGACCCATGGCTCCCCGCGACGAGACCGCACGCGGGTCGCCGGCCGACTCGACGGCGACGACCGCCTGCACGAGCGCGACCGGCAGCCCGTGTCGACCGGCGGCGCGCACGATGTCCGCGTCGAAGGCCCTCGCCGGAAGCGCCGCCAGCACCAGCGAGATCAGCACGCTACCGGCTCGCATTGCCACCCTCCCTCAGCGTCGGCAGGCCGGCCATCATCTGTCCGACCTGCTCCATCTGGGCCCGCATCATGTCGAGCCGCGGATCGACGGCCGCCGCGGCCGCCGGCGGGGCTGCGGCGGGCGCGTACCCGCGCGGGAGCTGGTCGTACTGCGGCACATCGAACGACTGGTCCACGAAGATCCAGCAGGGCTTCCCCGGCTCCACGACGAGCGTCGGCACGATCTCGGCCAGGTGCTCGACGTTCTTCTGCGCGACCTCGCCCAGCCCGTTCGCCGCGTTCGCCCCGGCGATCGGCGCGAGCCCCTCCCCGTGCGCGCTCCCGAGGACGCCGGTCGCGGCGCCGAGCACGGCGAGCGCGGTCGTCCCGGCGATGAGCTTGCCCGTGTGGTGCTGCACGTCGTCCGCGAGGAGATGGGCCGACTCGTCCGGGTTCAGGAGGAGCCCCGAGAACGGCACTTCGCGCTCGCCGTCGGGATAGATGAAGTTGCCGACGCGGACGGCGAGCCGCTTCTGGTAGCGCGAGCCGACTTCCATCGCCTGGCCGATGAACGTCCCGCCTGCCGGCAGCACCACATCGCTGCCGAGGCGATAGTCCTCCACGAGCTGCACGCGCACGCGACTGTCGAGGTTGTCGCTGAGGATGCGCGACTCCAGGAAGCCGGACATGATCGTGCCGCGCGGCACGTGGCGCATCCTCGGACCAGGCGTCGCGAGCGCCTTCGTCGCGCCCGGAACCGGCGGCTCCCGACGGACGGCGATCGAGGACACGAGCACCGGCTTCTTCGGACCTTCAGCAGGTGGCGCGACCGGCGTCGCCTCGACGTGCGGCCTCTCCTGGACAACCGGTGCGGGCGGCGGTGCCGGCGCGGGCCGCGGCGGCTCCTCCTTCGTGGCGGCGAGCGGCGGGAGCCCCGCCGTGAGGTCGGCTGCCGTGACGAGCTTCTGCGGACCAAACGCTGCCTGGGACTCCTCCTTCCTCGCGGGCGCGAACGCCTTGTGGATGAATAGCCCGATCACGGCCATGACCAGGAGCACCATGGCGACCGTCTTCCAGAGGGGCTCGCCGGAGCGCCCGCTCACCTTCTGGGCCGGCGTCGTCCGGGCGGCGGCCGAGTCGGCGCTGTGCGCGACCGTGACCATCAGCCCCTCCCCACCGAGGAGCGCAGCTCCTCGCCGGTCCGCCGGTCGCGCATCGACACGGCGATCCGCTGGTCCTCCCCGAGCACCACGCCCTCCACGCTCAGGGTGATGACCAGGGACGAGGCCTCCGGCTGCCGCAGCACGCTCCGCGTCTTCAGGATCCGCGCCCGCCCGCCGGCCTCGAGCAGCGCCACCGGGTCGGAGACGTCGCCCTCCGCGGCCTGCACCCGCATGCGGATGACCGTCTCGTCGCCGAGCGTCGTGGCCGCCTCGATGACGAGCTTGCGCCCGCCGGCCTTCTTCTCCACGTCGGTGTCGGTGTAGGCGTCCATCCTGCGGGCCGCCTTCTCGGCCACCACGCCGCTCTCCCGCTCCTCGAGCTGCCGCTTCAGGCTCTCCTCGAGCGCCCGGTTCGCACGGGCGAGCTGGTCCCCAATGCTCGACGCCAGGACGGAGCTGTCCCCGCCGCTCGCACGCACCTCGTGGCGCTGCGTGGGAGGGACGCCGCGGCTGTCGGCATCGTAGAGGTTGAACGTCAGCGTGCGCCCCGTGTCCGTGACGATGTGGAGGTTCGTGAGGAGCCCGCGACCACCATCGCGCGGTCCTTCGCGAGGGCGGATCGAGACCTTGTCCGCCATCTCCTCCACGATGAACATGCCCTCCTCCGACACCTGGCCGTCCTGCATGACCCGCGCGCAGTCCCCGCAGAAAGCGCCGCCGGAGGGACGCTCGCCCGTCTTGAACTCGATCAGGGTGACGACGCCGACGCGCGTGTAGAGGTTCACCGGCTCCGCCTCCGCGCCCGTGGAGCTCGAGTAGGGCGCGACCTTGCCATCGCCCGCACGCTTCCTCTCTCCGCTCCGGGGTGTCCCGGGGACCGGCGGAGTTGCCGGGGGCCGGACGTGCGCGACCTCGACCTGCTCGACCGGCGGGACGGCGGGCGATTGGACCTCCGGCGGCGGCACGGCCACGTCCGTGAACACGATCTCCGGGTCCGCCGGGAGCGGTGGAACGTCACCGCCGCCGGACGCGCCTTCCGGCGCCGTCTCCGCGCCGTTGCTTGGTGGCCACGGCCCGACCCACCCCGCGGGCTTGCGTCCCCGCGGCTCGTGCCGCTCGAGGTGGTCGCGTGTGTAGGCGTCGAAATCGGTCTCGCCGGTCGAGGTGCCGAGCGTGGCTGGGCCGGAGCGAGTCTCCGCCGTGGCGCGAGGCGCGAGCAGCGCGGCGGAGCACGAGATGGCAACGAGTGCGAGCTTCAGGCGGGACATCACCTCTCCTTCCTTCATGACCGGATCGTGGTGAGCGACATGTCGCGCACGAGGAGCGCGTAGGGGTTGTCGCTCGTCTTGGCCGCCTGGACGAGACGGAACGTCCAGCGGTACTCCTCGCGCTTCGGGTTCTCCGGGTCCGGCCGCCCGAGCCCGGGCGGCGCGTAGTCGCCCTTGAACTCCTGAGCCAGCACCACCTCGACGAGGAACGGCGGCTGGTCGCCCTTCACGGGCGTGACGGACTTCACCGTCACGATGACCTCGCCCTTGCGCTTGCGGGCGCCCTCGACGATCTCGCGAGCCTTGTCGCGCAGCGCGGCCCCCAGCTCGGGGACCGTGTGGTTGAGGAACCAAGCCTGGTCCTCGGCCACCGTCGCCGGGTGCAGGCGGAAGAAGCGGCGCGCGCACTCCTGCGCCATCGCCTCCGCGTCGATGACGTCGGGCGTCACGTTCTCGAGGCGGCGCACGGGAAGCCCGGCGACAGTCTCGGCGTCGATGGGAACGAGCGGGCGCTCGCGCTTGCCGACGTAGGAGAGGCCGTTCACCGCGGCGACGAGCCACACGACTATCGCGACGCGCTTGCGCCAGGCGAGCTCCGTGTCACCGGCCGCCAGCTCCACCGTGTAGGGCGTTTCGCTCATCGTCCCTCGCTCTCCCCGAGGTCCCCGAGCGTGACCCGCGCCATGTCGGTGACCACCAGGCCCGAGGGGTTCTCCGGCGTACGCTCCGACTCGGCCACCGTGAAGAGGAACGCGTAGGCCTCGCGGCGCGCGTTCTTCGGGTCCTTCTCGCCGAGGCCGGGCGGCGTGTACTCGCCGGAGAACTCGATATCCGTGTGGATCTCGACCTGGAACGGCGCCTCGTCCCCGATCACGCGGGTCACGCGGACGTCGGCATCGACCCGGCCCACGACCCGGCCGCGGAGCGACACCTCGTATGCCGGCACCAGCCGCGCGATGCGATCGAGCACCGCGGAGGTCACGCGCTCCTCGACGTACTCCCGGTTGCTGGCCTTCCGGTCCTCGTCCCACCCGAGCATCCGCGAGGCGAGCTGCTCGACGAAGCGCTCCGCCTGCGCGGGCCGCGAGGGCACCCGCGCCGGAATCTCCACGAGATCCGCATCCCCCGCCGGCGAGGTCCGCACGGCGAGGACGGGTTTGCGGTCGAGCGCGAACCCCAGGCCGGCGAGCGCCACGTTCGCCCCGAGACCGGCGAGGATGACCCCGGACCAGAGGAGCTTGCGGTACTCGACCTCGCCCGCGATCTCCCAGTACCTCATGCCGCCTCCGCGAGGTCGTTCCCGCTCCGCGGGTCCGAGGCCGTGTCGGGACCATCGCCGTCGCCCTTGCCGGATCCCGAGCCGCCGCTGCCGCCGCCCTTCGAGTCCGAGGACATCTCCTTCGCGGCGATGCTCGTCCCGATGCTCATCGCCGCGGTCGCGGCGCCCGCCACGGCCACCCCGATGCCGCCGCCGACCAGCGCGCGCGAGATCAGCGGCACGGCGATGGTCAGCAGCCCGTACATGTACATGATGCTGATCCGCTGGATCGTCGTCATGATGGTCGCGGGGTTCGTCGGATCGGGGATCTCGTTGCCGATGGTGTTGTCGAGCGTGATGTGCGCCTTGAGGAGGACGCCCCAGACGACGGTCCAGCTCGACACCTCCACCACCGACGTCGCCCATCTCGCGGTGAAGGATGCGGTGCCCTTGAACGACGCGGCCAGGCAGAAGACGGGACCGAGCACGTAGAGCACGCCGATGATCGCGATCTGGATCATCTGGAGGAGCCCGAACATGCCGAGCGAGAAGATCAGGCTCCCCACCATCGCCAGCTTGATCTCGAGCGACCACACCGTCTCGAAGATGAGCTGCAGCCATCCGCCGCCGGGGTCGCCCCACTTCGCGGCGGTGTCGCTGATGCTCTGGATCGCCGAGTCGAGCCCCTGGGCGGCCATGTCCCAGCCGATCTCCTGCGGCACGTCGACCAGGCCCCACATGACGTCCTGGTAGCCCTTGAGGAGCGCGAGGCCGATGATGGGGTAGACGAACGCGGGCCAGATGATGCGGTTCGCGACCTTCCACCCGATGGCGCCCACCATGAGCTGGAGCGCGGCCACGGCGACCCAGGCGGCAAAGGCCATCTGCCAGACCTGGTTCATGTTCGAGTAGAGGTCCTTGAGGATCTGCTGGACGGCGCTGTCGCTGAGGATCACTAGGGCCTCCGGATCCTGGGAAGCGGCGTTCCCTTGGCGCTCTCGGCGAACATCACGAGGCCCTCGGCGCTCGCCTTCGCGGACAGGGCCATCTCCTGCTCGCGCCCGCGCTCGGTTGCGACGAGCGTGGAGAGGAGCTCGTTGGTCGTCACGACCTTCATCGCCAGGTCGGACTGCCCCTGGTAAAGCTCGACGAGGTTCGCGTTCATCATCTGGAACTGCTTGACGTCGAGGACCTCGCCCTCGGACTTGGCGAGGCGCTGCTCGGCGCGCAGGTTGCGCGCGTCGCGCCCGGCGCGGAACTCCCCGATCTCCTTGCCTGCGCGCGAGACGACGGCGTCCAGGTACTCCCGTTTGATCTCGCTGCGCTCGAGGATCCCCTCGTCGCCGAAGACCTCGCCCACGAGCTCCTTGGTCTGGCCGTAGGCGCCCGCGTACCCCTGGAAGACGTCGCGGAGCTTGCCGATGTCCGCGGAGAACTGCCCGACGTCCGAGTCGGGCCAGAACTCCTCCGCCTGGTCGAAGAACGTCATCAGGGCGGCCAGGTACTCGCCCTGCTTGAGCATCTGGTAGTAGCTCCAGACGGTATGGATCGTGTCGACGTACTGCTGCACCTCGGTGAGGACGAGCTGGATGTAGTGGAGCGGCTGCTCGACCATCTGCACGATGTCCTCCACCGGCCAGATCGCCAGTGCGGGCGTCGCGCTCCCCGCGGCGATGGCCACGGCGAGGACGATCGAGAGGGCCTTGTTGCCTCGGCGATGCGTGTTCGTGGTCATGGTCGTCACGCCGCCGCCTGGGGCAGCAGCTCCTCCTCCTTCACCTTGCCGGCGCCCGCGATGCCGGCGCCGTCGAGCCCACGGGGATGGTTCTCGGCGAGCCATGCCGTGGCGGCCCACTTGTCTCCGGCGAAGCGCTCGAACGCCTGGGAGCGGAGCACCTTCTCGTCCGGGTCGGACGCTGCCATCCAGAACGTGAACGGCGGCGGCGTGAAGCGCAGCACCTGCCGCCCGTTCGGGCGGATGAAGAAGATCTCCGTGTAGAGGTCGCCGCCGCCCTTGACGCGCCGGAGGCCGCGGATGCGGTCGATCTCGGCCTCGTTGAGCTTGAAGACCTCGGCGAGGAGCTCCATCTTCTCGCGCGGGCCGGGCAGGATGAACTGCATCTCCGCGTTGTTGACGATGGAGTCGCGCAGCTCCGCGGTGCAGAAGTCCCCCATGCTCTGGCTCACGACGATGAAGGACATCCGGAGCTTTCGGGCCGTGCGCGCCCCCACCTTCACGAGCGTGGCGCCTGCCTTGGACTCGAGGATGCGCCACGCCTCGTCCATCGCGAGGATCTTCGGCACCGCGGGGCCGACCCGGTGCGCCATGGCGAGCGCGTCGTGCGTGACCGCCTGCATGAGGATGCGCACGAGCCGGTCGTCGTGGGCGCAGTCCTGGAAGTCGTAGTAGGCGATGCGCTCCCGGTCGAGGTGGTGGGTCGAGTGGCGGTTGAGGAGCCGCCCGTACGGACCCGCCGTGACGTACTTGAGCCGGGCGCCGACCTCCTTCATCCGAGGGTCGGAGTGGCGCACGAGCGCCTTCTCGATGTCCGAGAGGATCACGGCGCCCGGCTCGGACTTCTCGCTGTAGACCGCCTTGAGGACCTCGGCGAGCATGCCCTCCTCCGCGCGCGACAGGGTCTCGACGAGCTCGGCGATGAAGCCCATGAGGAAGGCCAGCGACTGGTCGTCGAGCTCGGGCACGTCGCAGGGGTTCACGACGTCGGTGTGCTCCCCCGACGCGAGCGAGAAGCGCTGCGTCACGCCGCCGAACAGCTCCGGGATGAGCGACGTGCTCCCGCCGATGTCGATGATGCGGACCATCGGCATGGGGGCATTCGTCAGCTCGCCCACGATGAGGTTCAGGAGGAGCATCGACTTGCCCGAGCCCATGGGCGCGAACATCAGGACGTTGCGCGCCTGGAGGTCCTTGTCGCCGTCGAAGAGCGAGAACGGGACGAGCCCGCCTTCCCGGTCCCGGAACGTCGTCCGCCCGCACCAGCCGCGCGAGGCGTGCCCGCCGAAGAGGCCGACTGCCATGTCGGCGACCTGGTGGCTCAGGTAGGAGAGCTTCCGGCCGGAGCGGCAGAGACCCCCGGGGAGCGACGCGCAGAGCGCCGGCCAGGCGCCCAGCTCCTCGCGCAGCAGCTCGGAGCCCTTCATCTTCTGCGCCCAGCGCGCCTGGACGGTCCGCACGCGGTCCTCGAGCTCGTCCCGGCCCGCGGCGGGGATCACCATCGAGAAGCTCACGGGCAGGAGCTTCCGGTTGTCGTTCTGCATCTGGTCGAGCACCGCCCGGTGCGCCTGGGTCTTGTTCAGGGCGAGGACGTCGGGCGCGGCGGCCTTGCCGCCCATGCTCCGGTCCGAGAGCGCGAAGTTCCAGCGCAGCCGGTTCTGCTGCCGCTCGCGCTGCCTCGCCTGGTCGACCATGTCGATCCCCATCACGAGCCGGAAGCGGAACGGAAGCCGGACGAGCGACGCGAGGTTGAAGGGGAAGACGCTGTCCGGCAGCGTGCTCGCCGTGAGCACCCCCACCATGTCCCTGCCGAGGCGGAGGTGGTCGACCTCGATGACGAGGTCCCGGCACGGAATCCGGTGCGAGAGGTTCGACCAGGGGCCGAGCTCCGGCACGGGAGCGACGGTGCCGCCGGGATCGATGCCTGCCCTGAGGCGAGCGAGCAACTCCTGGCCGGAGAGGCACCGCGCCACGAGGCCCGCGCCGCGCAGCGCGCTCTGGAGCGCGGCGACGCGCCCCCGGAAGTCGGCATGGGCCTTCGCGTGCTCGTGCTCGCGGAAATGGCGGATGCGCAGCTCGGGCCAGAGCAGCGTCCGCAGGTGGCCGAGGCGCCCCGGCTCCCGCCGCCCCGGCTCGTGGCACAGGTAGACCGTGACCCGGTTCTCGAGCACGTTCTCCACCGTGCGCCGCAGGAAGTCCCGCCTCATCTGCTCGACCGCCTGCACGCGGGCGTTGTCGGTGACGAGGTGCGGGACGCGAAGGCTCCGGACCGCGTCGCGCACGACCTCGAGCTGGAGCTCGCAGCCGTCCGTCGTCGTCCGCAGCACGTTCTCGAGCGCTGCCGATCGTGCCTCGAGATCGTCGTCGGGGATGCACTCGAACGGCACCAGGTCCACCTCGAGCCCGGCGAGGAACGCTCCGTTCTTGCAGACGATCGCCCCGTCCGGCGTGCCGCCCTCCTCCGAGGGCACGAGCTGGAGCCAGGGCAGGTGCGCCGCGAGCGCCGCCTCCCGGGCCACGAGGTCACTGCGCTTCGTGTAGCTGGCGAGCTTCATGGAGCTTCCCCTCGATGGCGGGCTCGGGCGTCGCGGCGACGAGCACTGAGTCCCGGCGGAACACGTAGACGAGCCCGTTCAGGGCCCAGAGGCGGTCCTTGCCGTTTAGCAGCGCGGCGGAGAGCGCGAGCGCGACGGCTCCGGTGTAGAGGCCCCACCGCGTGCCCGCCGCGCCGATCACTCCGATCGTGAGCAGGACGACGATCCCCATCACCTCGGCCGGGATGCCGAGCAGCGTGAAGCTCGTCTCGATGTTGCGGTAGACCGGCTTGCACCGGAGCGTCGAGGTCGCCATCTCCGTCGCCTACTTCGAGAGCACGTCCGCGATGTCGGGCGCGTAGAAGATGAGCGCCGCGGCGATGCAGAGCAGGACGAACTCCTCGCGCGCGCCCGCCACGCCCTTCAGCATGTGGATGGCCGCGAGGATCAGGAAGATCGCGACGATGGAGAGGCCCGCGACCTGGAGCATCTTCATCATGGCCTCGGCCGGCTTCTTGATGAAGTCGTTGGTCTGCGCGTAGGCGGGGCAGAGCAGCATCCCGAAGATGGCGACGCAGCAGAGCGCGTGCGCGATGGAGATCGCCCTTGGAGTGAGGAGCTTCCGGCACAGGGCGAGCGCCCGGGAGCTGAGGGTGAGCTGGTTGTCCTTGTTCACTTGCTTCCTCCTTCTCGGTTGCCGCCGTCGACGAGGGCGGCGGCGATGTTTGACAGCGTGCTCGCCGTGGCCAGCAGGAAGAGTCCCCAGGCCCAGAGGCCCATCCCGGCGGTGAGCCCGATCAGAAACACGCCGGTCTCGGACTGCGTCGCGAGCGCCCGGACGGCGCCCGTCATCACGCCGACGCCGAGGACGCCACACACCGCGGCGAGGTAGATGGACGAGGAGCGCAGCGCCGTCATCGGCCGCACCTCATCTCGACGACGAACAGCCGTCCGCCGAGAGTGCGACGCGCCGGCAGCCGGTCGCCGACCTCGAGCGCCTCCCACGAGGTCCGGCTGACCGGCATCTCGTGGAGCGTCCCCTCCCACTCCTTGAAGGTGACGAGGTACTCGGCCCCCCACCGCGGCTCGAGCCCGACCCGCTTGGAGTCGACGACGACCTCGGCGGAGAGCCCGCGGGCACTGATGGCGCGGGCCGCCTCCATCGAGGCGAACGCGAGCGCCGCGGCGACGGGGATGGCGGCACGACGGCGAGCCAGGGGGAGCATCACGACCTCACCGCCGCGAAGGTGCCGGTCAGGGTGGTGTCGCAGTCCTGGTTGCCCGCCTCCCGGTAGACGAAGGTCACGGTCGCGGTCGCGTCGCTCGCCGAGCGGAAGGTCCCGCGCATCGTGATGGCGAGGGTGGAGGGCGAGCCGGTTCCGGAGAGCGCGAAGGCATCGTTGACGATGGGGGCGGGCGGCTGCGGCGTCACGTACGCCGTGCCCTCGCGCAGGCATCGCAGCTCGTCGAGGAAGTAGCCGGCGTCGACGTGCACCACCTCGTCATCCTGCACCTCGAACGAGAGCGACCAGAGAGGACCGAGGGTGTTGCTCACGGCGACCCACGTGCCGTCGTAGGTGCCGGAGGTCGAGCCGGGCATCGAAGGCCCCGTGGGGTTGTCCTCGCCGCACCCGGTAGTGCCGAGCACCGCGGCGAGGGACAGCAGGAAACTGGAGATGCGAAGCGCCTTGCGTGTCTTCATGGGTTCTCCTCGTGAAGCCGAGCTGCGGAGGGGTGCCGGGAGGGGGGCGGGCACATCTGCCTGCACACCTCGGGGGAGAGCGCCGCGCGCCCCCCTCCCGACCGGGCCGCAACTACGGGACGATGTCCTCCGCGACGACGGCGGCGTAGACGCGCACGCCCTCGAGCAGGTTGTTGGGGAACGCCGCGAACTGGCCGGTCGCCTGGTCCGCGTGGTCGATGACCGTCACGACGCCGGGCAGGTCCGCGGGGCCCGGCCCGGCGATGAGATCGGCCTTGCCGTCCCGGGTCATGTCGGCCGCGCCGATGCAGGCACCGAAGGTGTACGTGTTGACGACGTAGTTCACGGACGTCGGCACCATCGCGATGCCGTTGAGCGTGAAGGCACGGACGTGCTCGGAGAACGGCTGGCCGGGGCCGGCGCCGGTCACGATCTCGTCCTTGCCGTCGCCGTCGATGTCGGCCGCGGAGACGTTCACGCCGAACTTCGGGGTCCCGTACGCGAAGAAGCTCGCTCCGGGGACCGTCGTGAGCTTCCGCGTGGTCTTGTCGAACCGGAACGCGCGGACATGCGGGCCGAAGACGGCGCCAGGGCCGGCACCGGTGATCACCTCGTCGACGCCGTCGCCGTCGAGGTCGCCGGCCGCGACGTTCGCCCCGTAGCGGAGCGTGCCGTACGCGTACCAGGAGATCTCGCGCTTGAACTGCCGCGTCGTCGAGTCGAGGCTGTAGAGGTTCACCTGCGGCGCGTAGTTCGGACCGGGACCGGGGCCCGTCACGAGCCAGGCGTGGTTGTCGTTCGCGACCGGGTGCATCGCAGCGATGTTCACGCCGCCCCGCGCCGAGTACGCGCGCAGGCGCTGCAGGGCGAGCGGGTCGCCCTTGCTGTCCTTCATGACGAGCGAGTAGAAGATGACGTCCTGGTCGCCGTAGTCGTTGAACGAGGGGTCGTACTTCGCGAGCGCGAGTCCCTCGACGATCTCGAGCCACGGCTCGAGCCCGAAGTTGGCGATAACGCCGTTGAGGCCGGACTTGTCGATGGTGCCGCCCTCGGGGCGGAAGTCGGGGAGGTTCGGGAAGCCCTGGCCGACTCCGTCCCGGAACTTGACCTCGGCGATCGCGCCGTTGTCGCGGTCCGGGGACATCGCCAGGATGATCCCGGCCTTGGGCAGGGGGAGCGCCACCGTCGCGATGGCGATGCCGTTTGCCAGCGAGGTCTCGTTCGCCAGCTCGGTGAGCGTTCCGCGGGTCATGTCGGCCTGCCAGAGGCGGCCGGAGGTCTCCAGCGCGCGGACGTAGACGTCCTGCCCGTCGAGGATGACCTCTGCCCCTGCGAGGCTCGTGGTGACCGTGATCCGGACCGGCGCCGCCTGGCGCACCCCGCTGACGGGGTCCACGATCTCGATGTCGCCGTTGTTGTAGACGACGAAGATGTAGCGACCGTCGTCCGTGATCTTGACGGTCACCGCCATGCGGTCCAGCGGGGTCCCGACCGGCACGACGACTCCGTCCACGATCCGGAAGATCTGGGGCTCGCCCTGGGTGTTCTCGGCGACGACGTAGGCCATCGGCGAGGGGCATGCCATCGTCAGACTCGTCGCCCGGGCGGTCCAGCCGCCCGCGAACATCGAGGACACACTGACGTCCTGGAGGTTGACCCTGTAGAGCCCGCCGCGGTCGTCGAGCACGACGTACTCGCCCGCGCACGCAGCCTGGATGTCGACCATCTTGCCGGGGATCTGCGCCGTAGTCGGCACGAGCTCGTGGAGAAGGGTCCCGAGCATCGGATGGATCGAGAAGATGCGGCGCTCCTCCATGTAGACGAGGCCCTCGCCCGGTGCCGACACGACCTTCTTCACCGCCTCGACCGTTCGCGCCGCGCGCCGGAACGACGTGGCGGGCGAGATGCCGCTCAGCCCGTGGCCGACGAAGTACTCCTCCTCGTGGCAACCGTTCCCCTGGGCGCAGCCGCCGCCGCCACCTCCGCCTCCCGGCGGCTCCGCGACGACGACCCACGGCACCGGGTTCGCGTGGGCGATGGCGCCGGCGACCGCCAGCGCGAGGATGTTGGTGAACGTGACCTTGTTCATGCTCGCTCCTTTCAAGACAACACTTCTCCCTGGGCCTCGAGACGAAGCCCTGTTCCCGGAGCGCGGTGGCTGTTCGCGCCTAGGCCGCGCGCACCAGCGGCACGGTCTGCGCCGCCTGCCCGTCGTCCACGCCGAACCACTTCCGCGCGTACATCAGTCCGTCATCGACCATGAGCTCGACGGTCGAGCACGGGATGGCGAGCTCGAGTGCCACGGCACGAAGGCTTCTCGGCCGCGCGCCGAGCCCCCACTGTGCCTGAAAGGCGACCCGGTGAGCCTTCGAGTACTCGTGCTCCAGGTCGAGCAGGAACGCCCGAACGAGCTCCGCCTGCCGCGCCTCGGCCCGCGCCTGGCCCTTCATCGCCGCGATTACCTCCGGCTCGTCCATCGCGAGCTGGTCGTCCCTCGTGTCCATGATCCGTGCTTCGTGCATGACCCTCTCCTATGCGGCCTTCGCGACCGCGATCTCCTCGCGCGCCTCGGCGTCGAGCTTCCGGACCCGTCCCCAGCACCTGTCGATGCTGGCAGCGATGGATCCGCGGTGCTTCCGGGACGCCGGGAGCGTCAGCTCCGTCATCCCCGGTCCCGCGCAGGACGCCGCCAGCGAGTCGAGCCCCGCCTCGACGTCCTCGTTCGAGACGAACCGGCGCGTCACCGGCACGAGCTCGTGCCCGAGGCGTTGCATGTGCTCGTCGCGCTCGGCGGCGTGCGCGCCCAGGTAGTCGCCATAGTGGCGCTCGAGCGCATTCGCCTGGAGCGTCCCCGTGTCGTCCTGGATGTGCTCGTCGCCCCTCTCGTAGGTCTGCTCGCTCAGGAACGAGCGCCAGTCCCTCGCCCCGTTGCGGAACGCGCGGAGCATCGGCGCGACGACCCAGGCACGGTCGATGTCCATGACGCCGACCCAGGTGAGCCTTGACGTCACCTCGTGCACGCCTCGCGCGTCGCCTCCGATGGCCATGCGCTCGTTCACCACGGGGCGCCCGTAGGTCCCCGGGACGCTCTCCAGGAGCAGGGCGCCGCAGCGGACCAGAGACTCGGGAGCCGTCACGGGCATCGCCACCTTGCGCACGCTGAGCAGCGCACCGTCGAAGGTCGCCTCCCGCGGGCCGCGGCGAGCATCGGTGCGGCAGCGAACGGTCTTGTAGCGCGCGTTCCCCCGCGGCATGCTCGCGTAGAGCGTCCCGCTTGCGGTCAGCGCGACGACAATGTCTCTCCTGGGGTCCATGTCGATCTCCTCTCGGGTCATGCGAGGACCGGGCAGGACCCGGCCGCGGTCTTGGCCGCCGACGACGGCAGCGTGAAGAACAGGAGCCGTCCCTTCGGACGGCGGGTGGATCCTGGCGAGCCGCACCGCCTGGCGGACCCGGGCGTGCTCTTGCTCGTGACGGCGCCGCGCGGAGCCCGGAACGCGAGGACCTTCCCCATGGCTACGCAACCCTCCGCCGGGGCATGCAGCCGCAGGCGTCGTCGAGCTCCTCGCGGGCGTCCGCGTCGCGGCGCATCGCTTCCTCCATTTCGCACTGGAGCCGCGCCGCGCGCTCCGGATCGCCTGTCGCCGTGACGGTGGACCGTTCGTCGAGAACGACCTTGGGCGCAGGCTCCACGAACTCCGTGAAGGTGTGCTGGTTGCTGTTCATCGGGATCCTCCTACGCGGCCTTCCTGAGGTCGTCGATCCGCTCGTGGACCTGGTGGTAGGTGTCGCGCTGCGCGTCGTTGAGCGGCCCGTAGACGATCCGGAGCGCCGCCCTCTCCTGGGCGGCGCGCGCGAGCTCTTCCTCGCAGCGCTGCCGCCGATCCACGATCGACCGTCGGCGATGTGGTGCGAAGATCGACCTCGGCGCCGGGGCGCCAAGCCTCCACACGACAATGGAGCCCAGGATGAAGGTGATGAAGAGTGGAAACATGGCGGTGGGTTGCTCCTTGCTGGAATCCGCGACTGCTGCTCTCGGTCCCGCTTCCGTCCGTCGCGTGCGCAATCCCCTAGAGCAACGGGGATGCCAGGTGTGCCCGCGAACATGAACTCGTTGTCGGCGAACGAGATGCGCAGATCGCGAGCGGACGGGGGAGCTCCGGACCGTATGCGCCCGCAGAGAGACGCCTATGTCGTCGCATAAGGTCGGCGCCTCGTGCCACGCTTGCGGGAAGGCCCTCGTGGAGGGCGCGGCGTTCTGCCCGTTCTGCGGGACGCGCGTTCCGGACGAGGAGTCGACGACGCGGCAGGACAGCTCCGGCGACCTTCGCCGCCCTGTCGATCTGAGACCGAGCGACATCGACCTGCCGACCGTCCCCGACCGCTACGTCCTCGGCCGCGTGGTGGGGCGCGGCGGCATGGGCGAGGTGTGGATCGCCTACGACCGTCTCCTCCGCCGCGTCGTCGCGCTGAAGGTCCTCAATTTCGGCAGCCGCGAGCGCTTCCTCGACGAGGCCAAGGTCGCCGCTCAGCTCGAGCACCCGAGCATCGTGCCCGTCCACGACGTCGGCAAGCTCGACGACGGCCGCGTCTACATCACGATGAAGCTGCTCGGCCGCCGCACGCTGCAGGACGTGCTGGACGGGATCGCCGATGGCTCGATCGATGTCTCGCTCAAGCGCCGGCTCCAGATGTTCGTGCAGGTGTGCCTTGCCCTGATGCACGCCCACGAACGCCGCGTCATCCACCGCGACCTCAAGCCGAAGAACATCATGGTTGGCGAACAGTGGGAAACCATCATCGTGGACTGGGGCCTCGCCAAGGTCCTCCCCGATCCCGCCGCGGTCACGCATCGCCCGCACGAAACCAAGGAAGGCGAGCTCATGGGCACCGCCGCCTACATGCCCCCCGAGCAGGCCCTCGGCGACGTCGACCGCCTCGACGAGCGCAGCGACGTCTACTCCCTCGGCGTCATCCTCTTCCAGCTGCTCACGCTGCGCCTTCCCTTCGAGGGCGACGACTTCAAGGTCATGACCGCGAAGATCCAGCGCGCGGCGCCGGCACCCCACGAGGTGGCGCCGCCGGGCGTCACGATCCCGCCCGAGCTCGACCAGGTCTGCATCCGTGCCCTCGCCCAGGACAGCAAGGACCGCCACCCGTCCGTGAAGGACCTCGCCGCCGACGTACAGGACTACCTGGACGGCGTGCGCGAGGCGGAACGGCGCCGGAGCGAGTCGAACCTGCGCCTCCAAGAAGCGCGACGCCACCTGGAGCGCTACAGCGAGCTGCGGCAGCTGGCTGCAGAGAGCGAGGCTGCGTTCGCAAGAATCGCCCAGGACCTCGGCGGCGGCCGGACTATCGAGGAGCGTCGGCCGGTCTTCGTCGCGGCCGAGGCCCTCGAGCTGAGCCGGGTGCAGCGCGAGGAGGCCTTCAGCCGAGTCTCCCAGGCGCTTACCGGCGCTCTCACCCACGACCCCACCCATCCCGAGGCGCGATCCGCGTTCGCCGACCTCTACCTCGAGCGAATGCTCGACGCCGAGGCGGCGGGACGCACCGACGACGTCGTCTACCTCCGCGGCCAGGTGGAGCTCTATGACGACGGCGGAAGGCGGTCGGCGATCCTGAAGGGCGACGGAGCCCTCGAGCTCTCCACGACTCCGCCCGATGCCGAGGTCCACGTCCTGCGCTACGTCGAGAAGGACCGATACCTCAGGGCGGACCAAGAAGTGCTCGCCGGACGGACCCCGCTCAGGGTCGACCTGGCGATGGGCAGCTACCTCGCCGTGGTGATGAAACCTGGGTTCGCGACGGTCCGGTATCCGTTCCAGATCCGCCGCGCGGCCAAAGCGAGAGGAGAGATCCTCCTGCTGACGCCCGACGAGGTCGGCAACGAGTCGCGGTTCGTCTACGTGCCGGCCATGGAGGTCTTCCTCGCCGGCGACCCGGTCGTTGTCGAGCTGACGCGTGCCGAGACCTCACGGCCGGCGACCGGCCACGTCGTGGCGACCTCCGGATTCTGCATCGCGAGACACCCGGTCACCATGGCCGAGTACGTGGACTTCCTCAACGACCTGGCCGAGCGTGATCCCACGGAGGCCCAGTCGCGCGCGCCGCGGCGCGCTCCGGATGGCGGCTTCTACTGGCCCCGAGGTTCAGATGGCCGCTTCAGCATCCCCGAGGAGCCCGACGCCGAGGGTGACCGCCACGACCCCCGGTGGCCGGTCGTGGGGATCAGCTGGAACGATGCGAACGAGTACTGCGCGTGGCTGTCGGCGCGCGAGGATCGGGTCTATCGCCTTCCCACTTCCTTCGAGTGGGAGATCGCCGCGCGCGGGGCCGACAGCCGCCTCTTCCCCTGGGGAAACCACTTCGAGCCCAGCTTCTGCAACGCCGGGGGACAGCACCGCGGGCCCGTGCCGATCGACGACGTGAAGCTTGACGAGTCGCCTTTCGGCGTCTTCGGGCTCGCAGGGAACGTCTCCGACTTTTGCTCGTCGTTCCTGCGCCCCGAGGACAAAAGCCAAGTCCTTCTACGAGGCGGCTCCTGGTTCCCCTCCGGCATCAGCACCAGGGCCGCCGTGCTCTCCACGGCTCGCGCGCTCGAAACTCTTCCAACGACCGGATTCCGGCTCGTCCATGTGCCGGACCGCATGTCACAACGGACGTAGACCGCGGGCTGCCAGAAAGCGGACCATCTCGTTCTCCAGAGTCCCCTGCCCAGGGGCACCATCAAGATGCCGACGCGCGGCTCCGCCGATGTCCGCCATCTCAGCGCCCGCCACTTCGAGGGCAGCTGTCGCCATTCCCTTCGCCGCTTCCTTGTTCCCCGCGATCCAGTAAAGGTCCGCCAACACGAGGGCGGCTCGCGCATGCCCAAGCCGCTCCTTGGTCTCCTTGAAGCCGGCCAATGCCTTCTCGGCATCGGCCATCGCATCGAGGACCCTACCCTCGTTCACACTCGGCACGCCAGTACGAGCTAGCTGGCGAACGCGTTCAGCGGCAAGTGACAGTCTCGCCTGCTCAGCGCGAACAAGCAGCGCCCTCAGGATCTGCTGTCGCTCTCCGTATTGCTCTGATTCCTTCACGACCTCATCGACTTCGCGCCTCCAGCGCTCCCACACCTCATCCAGCTTGCGCTCCATCGCCGCGGCATCTTGATCGAGGGTGCGCCGGCGAAACTCGAGTTCCACTTCTCGCGCGACCGCGTCGCCCATCTCGTCCGAGCCCACGTAGAACGCTCTCAACGAGCGCGCTTCTAGGGTGAACCCACGGTGCGCATCTCCCAGCCCGATGGCTTCCAACAGCTTTGCGTCCAAGAGGGCCAGGGCGCTCGCCCGTCCTTCCGGCGTCTCAGCCTCGACCTTGCGTCGCAGCTCGTGGAACTCACGGGCAAGGTCTTTCTCCCGCACTGCTGGAACACTGTGAAGCATGGCGAGAGCTCTGTTCTGCGTCACGCCACAGCCCAGCCCGCCTGCTACTTCAGTAACCCGGGTCAGCATGGAGGCCTGCTCGGAGTACGTAGACAAGGATCCCAGTACGCGTCGAACGACATCAAGGAACTCGGGGGTCTCAACGACTGCTCGAACCCCCGCTCGGTCGTCGATTCCGGCGATCCCGTCAAGGAACGCCTCTAGATCCTTGACTCCTTCGATCCGCGGGACAACCAGTTGCAACGTGAGTGTCGTGAACCGTTCCACGGAAGGACCGCCGTCGTCGCGCACCAACGGCTCGCCCGCCGTTCGTTCCTTGGCTATTTCTGATCGATAGATCTCGCCAAGCGCTAGCGAACGTGACATCCGCACATCCATCGGCATGCTCATGTTCGAGCCGAGCAGGGACCCTAGAAACGCGATGCGGTCGCCCGCTCTCAACGGCTCGGGCAGGGTCGAGCGATCGAGTTCGGCATCCCAAGCGACGACTATCTGCTCGCCCAAGGACTCCAGCAGACCGGTCGCGCTAGCGGCGCGAAACTGCACGGTTCGGAGAAGATGGCTCACGAACTCATTGTCCGGGTACAGCGCTTCGCCTTTGCCCAGCCTTACACCGCAGAACCACATCGAAGGAAGCCAGAAGTTCCGGTTCTGTTCGCGGTCATCGACTTCTCGAAGCGCGTTCTGACTCCCGATCACGACGTGTACTAGAGCCGATTCGTGGCTGCCGGCGAGACCGTGCATCAGTAGTCCGCTTAGCTCGAAGTACGTCACGGTGCCCGCAAGGATTGCTTCGGCCGCCTGATAGTGAAGCTGCTGCAGGTAGTTCGCATCGAACACTTCTTGCGCGGCCTTTGCAAGCAGGGGATTGACGCGGTAGCGTCCTTCACCACTCTCCTCGAGCCATGGACCCTGCAACGCATCGAAGAGAACGCCCGGCGCGCTCGTATCGTTCACACCTGTCGAGATGACCGCGAGTGCCTGCTTCTTGGTGAACGAGTGCATGAACACTGAGAGACGGTACGCTGCGGTCCCCATCTCGTTCGATAGCTCCGCCCGGAGTCGCTGTCGGGACTCTTTCTGCACTCGCGCGAGCTCCGGCGGCCCCACGTCGAAGAGTTCTTTGCCCGGCCAGCCCTCGCGCTTGAGGCGTATGACGCGCGCGTGCGCCAGGAGGGGGTGTCCGGCGGTCACGGCGAGCACGAGAACGGACCACGCCTTGACTCCTACATCCGGGCATCCATGCGCCCGTACCAGGTCAGCCGACTCCTCGGGTGTGAGCCCAGGTACGGGTAGGTCGACCTCGTCGCCCAATCCGAGTTCGCTGTTGACCTGGAATGGCAGCTGATGCGGACCAGTGAAGAGAAGGCGCACGCCCTTGGCGACGGCCGCACCAACGAGTGCGGCCACGGGGGCATGTAGGGCCGCCAGGCTTGCGTCGAAGTCGTCCACGAGGTAGCTCTCGGCACCAGCCCCGCGACGGATCCGGGACGCGAGAGCGAGAATGTACTCACGGCACGCTTCAACCGTACGTCCCCGAAGTTGTAAGCGCCGCCACCTGCCTCCCAGCTGCGCAGCGACAAGGCGAGCGGTAGTGGACTTGCCCATGCCAGTGGCGCCATGCAGGATGAGCGGCATTCCTGTCCGGACGCGTGCCACTGCGGCCACGACAATGGTCGGCCTGTCGACGAATCCCGGTGGCATGGCAACGGGTAGCTCGTCCAGGATTTCTAGGTGACTCGTGTCGATCGGCTTTGCGTCGGGCTCCGCTCCTCGCTCAACGGCGAGGCGCAGCAGACGATCCATCTCACTCCGGGTGATCGTCACGCTGGAGGCTTCCTCGAACACTGCCCGCAGCTCGCTCCTATGGAGCGCGCGACGTCCCTTCCTGCCGGCGATCTCCCACACTCGCTTCAACAGACTCGGGACGACCTTCCTTGCCTCGCTCGGTCGTAGGCTGAGCAGCTTCTCGCCAACTTCATCGGCGGCCCTCGCGACTTCCTCCTCGAGCAGGTCTTGCCCCTCGGCCTCCGTGATCCAGCGAATCGGCCGGATCAGGCGTACCCGGATCTCCTCGTCGCTTGCCGTCCTAACGAAGTCCCGCAACGCCGACGGCAGGCTTTCAATACCTGCGAGGAAGTTCCGAAGGGGAGCAAGGTCGACTCCTTCACTGCGGCATCGATCCCAGAAGCGAAGCCCTCCCTCCACCCCGAGCGGCTGCCCCTGCTCAACACCTCTTCGTGCGGTGGCCAGGAAGTGCAGCTCGAGCCTCCGCTTGTCGGATTGCTGGTACTCCCAGAAGTGCCCGATTGCATCTAGGGCCTTCTCGGAGCGAAGGGTGACGTTTGCGGCTTGAGCCGTCACGGGGACGAGTCGCGCCTCGCCCTCCGTGACGATCTGGAAGTCTTCTGCCGTCTCGACGTACAACGTCCCTTCATCGTCCAGCTCGAGCCAAGCGCGAAGGGTGTGCCAGATCTGGTACGTGTAGGAGGCGATGGTGTCGGCGGCCTCCCGTTCCGGGCGGCCTTCTACCGGTTGCGGTGGGTCCACGGAATGATCGTACCCCCCAGGTCGCCCGGACGCGGGCGCCATGCCAACCACCGTTCAGAAGAACGCGCCTCCCGCCACGGCGGCACCACCCTCGGACGGAGTGAACCCTTGGAAGTCGAGTTGGCTGACGGGACGGAGCGACCCAGCGTCGTACGTCCAGCCAACGATGCGGCTCGGGAGCCCAGGCTGGGGTCCAGCCCCACCCACTAGGAGGTCACCGTTGGTCGCGCTCACCTGCACCGCTGCCGGGATCGCCCCGTAGCTCGAGGGGAGCGCCGAGGCCGTGATGTCGAAGCCGGGCAGCGCCTTCACGGCCGAACCGTCGAAGTCGAAGCCCCGGAAGGAGGCCTCGAACTCCGAGGTTCCACCCGGCCCCGGGCTGGCCGCGATCTCGGTCATCCCGTCCCGATCGAAGTCGCCGTTGGCAACGCGCGCGCCGAACCGCGGCACGCCGAACGCGTTGAAGTTGACCTTGCCGATGGACGTCAGCGTCCCGCCGTCGTAGTTCCAGCCACGAACCTGGGGAGAGAACATCGCACCCGGCCCCGGACCCGTGACGATTTCGGCGGGCAGGTCCCCGTCGATGGTCCCCGCGCTCGGGTTCACCCCGTACTTCAGCGTCGAGTACGCGAAGAAGCTCACCTTCGGCGCGGACTGGAGCGTGCTCCCGTCGAACCGAAAGGCACGCACGTGCGGGCCGAACACCGCGCCGGCACCTGCTCCGGAGACGATCTCCGCCGCCCCGTCTGCATCGATGTCGCCGGCCGCGACGCTGGCTCCGAAGCGCAGCGTGCCGTACGCGTAGAAGTTGACCTTCGGGATGAACGCGTCCGACGCGGGCCGGTAGCCCCTGATCTGCGGGCCGTACTGCGGCCCAGGACCCGGACCGAAGAGGGCCTCCTCGACGTCGCGACCGAGCGCCGGATCTGGCTGGGCCGCGATGTTGCCCGCGCCGACGTTGGTGCCCCAGCTCGCAGCGCCGTAGGGGCGAAGGCCGGCCGTCATCGGTGCGCCGTTCGCCGAGTAGGCGCGCGCCTCGGGCGGCTGCGACGCGAGGGCGCCACGCCCGACGAGGAGCGTGTCGCCGTCGAGGTAGGACCCGCCCTGGTTCCGCTTGTAGATGATGACCGACTGCATGCCGCCCTGGCCGAGCTTCGTGTGCGTGTTCGTCGCGATGAGCTGCGTCGGACGCCCGAGGCCGGGAAGCGAGTCGCCGTACGCGAAGTTCCCGGAGGAGTTGGGCTCGAGCACGATCCAGTCGTCCGCGGCAACCGCGAGGTCCGCGTCTCCGTCGCCGTCGGCGTCGTCCAGCGTCACGTCGTAGACGGCCGTGATGCCCAGACCCGCCGGGAAGGGAGCGAGCACCTGTCCGAGGGAGTGCGGCGGATTCGACGGGCTGCCGTCGATGATCCGCACCGTGGTACCCGCGGCATCGGCGATCGCGAGGTCCGCGACTCCGTTACCGTCGATGTCGCCGGACGCGATGCGGCCGAGCGCCGCCCCGACGGGAAGAACCTGGAGCGGCTGAAGAGCCCCGCCGGCCGTGGTCTGGAACGTCACGAGGTCAGTACCGACGCTCACAGCGATGTCGTCGAATCCGTCGCCGGTGAACTCGCCGACGGCAAGCCCGGCGCCCGGGCCGGCGAGCACGGTCGTGACGGCGGCTCCGAATCCGGGCCCGCTCGACAGCATCGTGTCGATCTGCCCGCCGGCGAGAACGACGAGGTCCTGCTGGATGCCACCATCGAGGTAGCCGGCCGCTGCCACGACGGTGCCGACACCCCCACCGCCTAGGTCCTGCTGCCCGGTGCACGGGAACTGGATCCCTGCACCCTCGAAGTACGCGCACCAGAGCTTGTAGCCGCCCCCAGTTCGCACGATCCACGCGAGCTCGCGCGTCCCGTCGCCGGATGTGTCGGGGTTCGCGATGGCGACGACATCCTGTCCCGCTGTGCTCTGGGTCGCGTCGGCGAGCGTGTAGACGACATAGCCACCCGGAGCCGTGGCGCTGCTCTCGATGATCTTGACCCCGTCCGACGTCGCCGCCGCGAAGTCCCACTCCAGGTCGGTGGTGGTGTTGCGCTGGAACGAGGTGACGCCTCGGACGTCGACGCCTAGGTCGAACCTCGCAGGCTGGCCCGGCAAGGCTGCGCCCATCGCAGCGAGGCTCGGGCACAAGATGGCTCCCAGGGCGAACAGTTTTCTCAGCACCATGGCACGTGGACTCCTCGTCGAGATGTGATGACGGCGACGGACAAGAGCAGCTACCGTGCCATGCGTAAATGACTGATGCGCCGTGTCGATGGATCGAGGCACCCTATGCCTTCGCATAATCCGCGTATGCCGCCGCATAGGGTCATCGGGCGCGGGCCGCGGGCAACACCTGATCCCGCAGCGCGTCGGTCCTCAGCCCCAGGCGCTTGCAGATCTGGTAGAGGTGTGTCGCGTGCTTCAGCGCGAGGATCTCCGCGGCGCGGGTCGCGTTCCCGCCGCTCTCGGTCATCGCGTTGCGGATCAGGTTCCGCTGGAACTCGAGCGTCGCGTCCTGGAAGCCTGGCCGCGGCTCCTGTGGCGCCCGCACGGACTGCGGGAGGTCGAGGGGGACGATGCGGGCGCGACGCGTCTGGACGACCATCTTCTCGATGACGTTACCGCCTCGGACGTTGCCGGGCCACGGTACCCGACATCAGCGCGACGACCCTGCGGATCGAGCTGATCCTTGACGCCGAACTTCGTCCTCAAGCCGCGGAAGATGCGGTCGACGAGCGCCGGGAGATCTCCTTCCGCTCCCGGAGCGGCGGATCGCCATGTACTGTGCAAGCCGGTAGTAGAGGTCGCCGCGGAACTCGCCCTTGCGCGACATCTCCTGGAGGTCCTTGTTCGTCGCGGCGATGATCCGCACGTCGACGTCGTACTCCTTGGTCGTTCCTGACCTTCCTGGCCTTCCGCGAGTCGAGCAGCTGGAGCAGCTTTGCCTGCATCGCCTTGACAGCTCGCCGATCTCGTCGAGGAAGAGCGTGCCCCGGTGCGCCTCGAGCACGAGCCCTCGCTGTTCACGGCGCCTGTGAAGGCGCCCGCCGAGCAGCCGAAGAGCTCCGACTCGACAAGGCTCTCCGTGGACGTCGTGACGTCCACGGCCTTGAACGGCCCGTCCCTCCTCGGGTTCGTGGGAAGCGAGTGATTGCTCGGCGACGGACGTCTTGCCGACGCCCAGTCTCGCCGAGCGCAGCAGGAGCGTAGTGTCGATCATCTCCAGGACGTTGAGCATCTGGGACTTCACAGCCAGGAACGCCGGGCTCTCGCCCACGATCCCCTTGAAGTGCCCCTTCTTCCGACTGGCGGATCCGCCGCGGGCCTCGCGCGCTTCCTCCGCGCGATCCTGGCCTCCTCTCGCGCCTCGCGGGCATCTTCCTTGCGCCTCCCTTTCGGCCTGCTCCCGGGCTCTCTCGCTCGCGCTCCTGCGCAGCACGGGCTTGCTGCTGAGCGCGATCTCGCCGCGCCGACAGCGCCTGGTTTCGCGGGACGCCCGGAAAGGCCACGCGGCGACCGCGGCGATCATGCGGAGGTATCCAAGGTCCGCGTCGAGGGGCGCTCGGCGCCCGGGTCGCGGTCCACGTAGAAGACGGCGACGACCTCCCTGCCGACGATGAGCGGCACCGCAACCGCGGGGACGCTCGCGGGCTTGAGCTGCATGCTCAGGCTCTCGCCGAGCTCGCCCGCGTTCCGGACGTCGGGCGTCATGATCGCCTCGCGGCGTCCTGCCGCATGCTCGCATGAGCAGCGCCGTGACGAGCTGGTCGCCCTCCGCGCGGCGCCCACGCACGCGGACGGTGAAGGGACGGATCTCGCCCGCCTGCGAAGCGCGATCCCGATCGTCCGGGCCATGACGGAGTCTCCGAGGAAGTCCAGGAAACGCTCGGCGATCGCCTCCACGCTGAACAGGGTCTGCTCCTGCGACCCGAGGTCGAGCGCGAGCATCGCGACACCAGCGACAGCCTGCGCGGCTCGACGGATCCTTGCTGGCCCAGAGGCTCGACAGCTCGTCGAACCCGTACCGCGTCCGCAGCTTGCGGCTCGGGTCGTCTTCCGGAGCCGGGAGATCCGCGGAGAGTCTCTCGCGGGCCGCCTGCGTGCGCTCACGAAACTTCTCCAGTACCGTCATGGGTGAGTCACTCATCGTCGTTCCCTCGCTTGATGCTCATCAGGAGATCGGGTCACCACTTGCCAGCGCCTCGACCTTCAGGGGATCGTCGAGGTAGCTGCTGGCAAGGTCGGGCCGGGATGCGGAGAAGCGGCTGGGCCAGCCGGTCCACGATCCGCCTGCGCCGGCGAAGGGCGCGGGCCTCCTTGATCCTTCTCGAGCCGGCCGCGTACAGCGTGCAGCCGCCAGAGGCAGCCGAGGTTCTGTCCGCGGAGCTGCGGTGCCGTTCGAGCGCGCGTGCAGAGCAGGAGCGCCTGCTCCTCTTCCCCGCATCTCGACCATGGCCCTGCCGGCGTGGTGCAGGACCTCCATCTCGCAGTCGGGTCCGGGTCGCTGCGATGTCGTCGACGCCCTCGCTGGACGAGAGCCACGACCTGCGCAGCAGCCGAGCCCACGTGGACGACAGCGCCTCGGCGAGCGTCACGCGGGCGAGCGCGCCGTAGATCACCTGGCGGTGCTTCTCGGCGCTCGCGAGTGCCTGGCTGGCGATCTCGACAATCCCGCCTCGCCGGCGGCGCCGCGGCCGCGCTCCCGGTCCATCCTTGCCTGCGCCTTCGTGGACCCAGGTCGAAGAAACGTGGGCCGCGTCGTAGTCGGCTGCCATCTGCCGCGCGGCCTGGGCGCGTCGAACGCCCGCGCCGGAGCTCGGCCAGGATCTGCTCTCCGGCGACACGAGCCTCGTTCAGGCAGGCGCAGCCCGGGCACATCGATCGCTGCTGCGGCCGTCAGCGAGGCCCAGCGCCGGGAGGTACTGCCCTCGAAGAAGTGGACGCGCGCGAGGCAGATGAGGGCCTTCAGCGTCGTGTCGTTCGCGGTCGGCCCGCCGCCAGTCGAAGAGATCGGTGCGCGATCCTCTCGCAACGCCTGGAATCGGCTGCGTGGCTCGCCAGGTGGAGCAGGTTTCCGAGCGCAGCGGCCCTCGCCCGCTCGTTTCCCAGCCTCGTGCGGATCTCGAGGCCTTGTTCACGTGACGCGCGAGCGGCGCCAGCCGGTCCGGAATGACGAGGATGTTCCTGAGGTTCTCGTGGAGCTTCCGCGGCCGTCTCGATCTCGCCGTCCCTCTCGGCGCGCGCCAGCAGCTTCTCCTCGAGCTTGGCGGCGGCGTCGACGAGGTGTGCGGGTGCGCCATGGCGCGGCACCGCGCCAGGTCGATGAGAACCGTACCGACGCGCGCGGGTGTGACCTCGCGACGCAGCTCGAGCAGGCGCTCGAGGACGGCGATGGCGTCGTCGTGGCGCTCCGAGCGCATGAGCGACCTTCCCCTCGTCACGAGGACCTCGTCCAGCACCGGGCGGTGCTCGGGCAGGTTCGCCTGCGACAGCACGAGAGGGAGCGCGCCTCCCCCAGGGCGTCGCTTGCCTCCTGCGATGACCCGAGGCTCGTGAGGGCGTCGCCGAGGCGCTGCAGCGCCCGCGCCCGCATCAGCGCGGAGCCGGGGCCGGCGGACGCGAGCTCCGAGGCCTCCCGGTAGGAGGCGGCGGCCGCCGCGTGCCGCGCGCGCAGCCGCAGCCCGTCCCCTTTGAGGATGAATGCCTCGTACTGCAGGCGATCGCCTTCCGGCGACAGCCCCGCAGTCGTGCACCGGATGACGAGCTCCGCCAGGTCGATGGCCCGAGAGCTTCCAGCGCTCCATCAGCTGCTTGCCCGCACTCATCGCCGCCACCGACGCCGAGGTCGCGTCGCCGCCCTTCTCGAGGTGTCGAGCCCGACGTCCGAGCTGGATCGCGTCGTCGCCGTCCAGCACCTCCGCGATCCCCCGGTGAATCGCCCTGCGCTCCTCCACGGGGATCGTCCGGAGCACGACATCGCGCGCGGCGCTCACGATCCGGTGCCGTCCGGTGGTCGGGACTCGCTCGGCGAGCCCGCGGCTGGACAGCAGCTGGAGCGCCCCGTCCACACCCGCCGCCGTCGTGCGGGCGAGAGCCGCGATGGCAGGCGCAGGAAGCTCCGTGCCGGTGCGCCCCTCGTGCGGGACGTCCCGGAGGCAGGCGAGCACCTCGACGACGTCCCTCTCGGGAGCCTCGAGACCGGAGACGACGGCTTCCTGCACGTCCCCGCCGTCTCCGACCGGGCTACGGAGCGCGATCACCCGCTCGCCATCGCCCATCACCATCTCGTCGGTCTGGTGGAGGTGCCGCACGACGGTCGCGACGGCCCCGGGGATGCCTGCGCTCGCGTCAAGCACGTACTGCGTCAGGGCCCCGTCGGGCTCCGCCCGGAAGATCGCGCGGAGGTAATCCTCGACGCAGCGATGGTCGAAGGTCGCCACGCCGGTCACCTCCGCAGACGGGGGCGCGAGCTCCGCGAGGGTCTCCTGGACGTCCCCCGGCGCCGCCGCGCGGTCGCCGAGGAGCAGGAGCGCCACCGGGTGGTCGGCCAGCAAGCGCGCGGAGAGCAGGAGGACGTGCAGCACGTCGCGGTCGGCGTGGTGAGCATCGTCGATCGCCACCACCACGCGTCGGCGCGATGCCACGCCGCGGATCGCGGCAGCGAGGTTCTCGGCGATGGCGTCGAACGGAAGCTCCGAGAGCGGTCGGCGCGACGTCAGGTGCGGATGGCGCCTCCAGAAGAGCTGGCGCTCCATCTCCGAGCCACATGCTTCGGCCAGCTTCGTGGCGATGCGGTGCAGTCCTTCGTCCAGGCCGCTCGCGCGGATCACGAGGACGCCGTCCTCGGCGAGCAGCCGCTTGACCTCGCGCAGCAGTCGCGACTTGCCCGCGCCGCCCGGGCCGTCGAGGTAGAAGGTCCGCGGTCCGCCCTTCCCGGCCATTGCGCCAGCGATCCGGCGCGAGAGGTCAGCGGCGCGCCCGTGGGGGTCGACGTAGTTCAGCGCCATGCCGAAGGCGGCGAGGCTGTCGCGGCTCGTCGCCGGAAGCTCCTCCATCCCGTTCTCCCGGAGGACCGAGAGCACCTCCGAGGCGGTCTGGGGGCGGGCGCCGGGCTCCTTCGCCATGCAGCGCTCGACGAGGCGACGGAGGTACTCGGGTATCCGGGGTGCAAGTGCTGCCGGCCACTCGGCGGGATCCGCATGCTTGCGCTGGACCTCGGAGTCCGAGCCGCTGTACGGGAGCTTCCGCGCGATGACGTGGTAGAGGACGCAGCCGAGCGAGTACAGGTCCGAGGCCGGCCCCACCTGTGCGGAGAGCGACTGCCTCTCGGGCTGGTGCATCGCCTCCGGAGCCATGTACGCGGGCGTGCCCGCCAGCACCTCCCTCGCCCGGGCCTTCATGACGAGTCCGAAGTCGAGGAGCTTCACGACCGGACGGCCGTGCCCCCGCCAGCCGGCGCTGTCCTCCCTCGGGCTCCAGATCCTGCCGATCAGGATGTTCTGCGGCTTGACGTCGCCATGCACGAAGCCCGCGTCGTGGATCGCCTGGAGACCCGACAGGACCTGCCCGGCGATGAGGCCGAGCTCCGGGAAGTCCTCCCACTCGTAGTCGAGCAGGTTGTTCCCCTGGCTCCACTCCATCGAGAACCAGAACCGGTGGCGGCCCGCGTGCTTGAACGTCCCCGCATCGAGCACGCGCACGATGTTCGGGTGCTCGAAGTGGCGGAGGATCTTGAACTCGCGGATCAGCGCTTCGAGGTAGCCGTCACCGCCGTCGCCGTGTTCGCGGAGGACCTTGACGGCGACCAGCCCGTCTCCCTTCGCCCGCCGGTCGCGGCACAGGTAGACCTTGCCCATCCCGCCCGCGCCGAGCCGGAGGTGCACCTCGAACCTCTCCGCAATGCTCCACATGTTTTCCGCCGTCCGATGAGGGCCGGAGATGCTACGCGCGATGACGCGGCGCGTCAAGAACGATCTATGCGGAGGCGTACGTTCCCGTATGCGACCGCATAGACCCTTCACGGGGCTGCCTCGCGTGCATCGGTCGCAAGTCCTTCCACGGCAGGCGCATTCCGCGGCCCCGCTGCCTGGCCTGCCGCTTGCTCACGAGCCGGACCATGTCCAACCCGCTACCTCGAACCCTTCGAGCCCTCCCGGGAGGGCTCGGCAGCCGGCAGCCGCGCCTCCGCCCCACGACTCCCTCCGACCTCGACGCTCTGCTCGGGCAGCTCGATGTCGCCATCGCGGGCGCCAGCACGAGCGACCTGCCCTCCCTGGCGTTCGCAGTCGCGGCAAGGCTCGCGAGCGTGGCGAGCCTGCTGTTGGAGAGGTCCGAGAGCGATACGACTAGAGCTCCGGCGGCGGGCAGCCGCTACGTCACGCCCGACGAGGCTGCGACCATCGCGGGCGTGAGCCGCCGCTGGATCTACCGCAACACGCGCGGAGAGCCCTTCCGGAAGGATCTCTCGCGCAAGCAGGTGCGACTCCACGAAGCGGACTTTCGGAGCTGGCTGGCGGGCCGGGGCACCGGCCCCTCGCGCTTCTGATCCGCTCCTCGTCAGCGCTTCCGCGCGAAGATCCGGCGCCACCACGGTTTCACCGCAGTGGAGACGCCGCAGATGGGGACGCTGACGAGCTCCTGCCTGCGGATGACGAACTCGACGTCCACCTGCACGCACCGCGTCCCGGCTCCGTCCGCTGGCTCGAAGGTCCATTTCTGGAGAGCGGCAAGAGACGCCGCGTCGAGCAGCGGAACGCTCCGCAGGACGTGTCCCTCGACCACCGAACCATCGACGTCGACCGTCAGCTCGACCCTGACGGTTCCCTGCACGCCGGCCTTCCTTGCGATGGCCGGCATCCCGGGCGAAGAAAAGGTCGCCGACGGCCGGACGGCTCCGAGGACGCGGGTCGTGACCTCGGTTCCTGGTGGAAGGCTGGCGACCGCGATCGAGATCGGGAAGGGCGCCTGGACGGAGTTCCCCGCGACATCCACGAGCGAGACCCACGCTCGCTGATCGCTCCCGGGCGCGAGTGCGTGGAGCCCCCGGCAGGCGGCACTCCAGTCGAGGTTGACATGCCCATCCGCGACCGGTGCGGAGAATCGACCCGCCGGTCCTCCGGAGACACCCGGTTCGACCGACACGACGGCGCGGAGGCTCCCGTCCTCGGGCAGTTTCCGCAGGTCGACGTCTGCGCCGATGTCCTCGCCGTAGACGTCACGGATCCCGGTAGTGGCCGAGACCTCTGGACACCAGGCCGGCGCCTCCCGGTCATCGCGAGAGGCCGTGCGCCACGACGGAGGCTGGATGCCCGCATCCCGCATGCCGTCGAACACGAGCTGGTAGCGAACTCCTGGCTCCAGCCTGGCCGACGGGCTCAGCACCAGCTGCGTCCGCGACGGAGAAGCCGAGGGGTACGAGAACCGCTGGGCGACGCGTAGCGCCACTTTCCCCGTAGGTCCCTGCATGCGCGGACGACCTCCGGTGAGCACCCGCTCGAGTCTCGGCGTCGTGTCGACGACGATCTCCGGGTTCCTGGGGAGTACGACATCGGCTGGTGGCCAAAACCCGAGGTCAGCGTTGCACACCCTGGCGGTAGCTCCCGCATCAATACCGAGAGCAACAGCTAGCGCGAGTCCCACGAATCCTGGCGTCCTCTTCATTGCCCGGGCTCGTCAGGGGGCGACTGGAGGTTCGTAGAGAGGAGCAGCCGCAAGCTCCGCAGACGACTTTGCCCCCCTTTCGAGACCACGCTTCATACGGGAGGCCATGGCTCTGAGCGGCTCGCTCAGGTCGCTACGTTCCAGGACCTTGCCGGCTCGCACCCCTGCGTCATCCGGTTTCCCGAGGTCGAGGAGGCACTCCGCCGACGCAAGAGTCGCTTCGGGGACGCTCCAGGCACCGGGGTAGAGCCGAACGTACTCGTCGAAGGCTGCTCTTGCCTCGTCCAGCTTCCCGTCCTTCTGGAGTTGGCGAGCCAAGGCCAGTTGCACGTCCGGCGCATAGGAGCTCCTCGCGAACCTGGCGAGGAATTCCTTCCGCTGCACTTGCACCCCCGCGATGGCCACGTCCTTTCGTTGACCAACTTCCACGGACGTTGGCTTGCGGCCGGACCCAACGACGTCTCGCTGCATAGGGTAGTAGCTCATCTCGGCTTGCTGGAGTACGAGCAGGAGCTCCGGATCGCCAACAAAATCGAACGCCTCCTTGTCGACACCGGCAGGTGCCTCGATGTGCAGGGGTACGTCGCTTACGAGGAATGCGGGCGCGGGATCTGGCGATCCCGGCGGATTTGGTCGCCACTGATAGGAGACGCGAAAAGCGTACTGCCCGGGGACAGCAACCAGGTATCCGAAGTTGTCTTCCCTCGAGAGCCGCTCCTTGGCTGCGAGGTATCCCGGAGACGGGGTCATCTCGCCCTTGGACCACGCGAGGGGACGGGCCCCCGAGTCGGGGCCCTTCAGCGAGCACGACAGATCGCCGTGCAGCTCGCCGATGGGATTGGTGATGCTCAGAAGCGTGAGCAAGGGTTCGGAACCGGGGTTCTCGATGGACGTCCTCACGCGGAACAGCGCGTATTGCGGGATCGTGTCCCGCTCGACGGAGACGCTGAACTTGGGCTTGCCGAACCTCGTGATCGGCCAGTGCTCGATGCCGCGCCAGTCGACGGCTTGCCATGCGATGACGGGGGCAGCGATGCTGAGCGACAGCAGCAACGAGAGACGCTTCTTCATCGGTGTAGCCTCACGGGCACGTGACGGTGCACACGTCCACCGTCGGGATGACAGGGAACGGCCCCGGGTAATCGACACAACGCCTGATGACGTAGATCTGACACGGCGCGAATGATGGTTCTTTGGAAGCCGCGTTGAGGATGCCGCCGGACTCATGGTCCAGACGGAACATGTGCGCTGTCTCGTGGAGTGCGTTGTTCTGGATCCTGAAGAGGTCGTCGTAGGGAGTCTCCGACGACACGTACGCCGCATGATCGCGGATGTTCTCCATGTAGGAGAACGCCCACGCCAGCGCGCCCGAAGTCATCTCGATCCCGATGAGGACGCCGCCCGGCGTCATGAATTCGGAATCCGGGTCGCCATCGTTGACTGACGGGCCCTCGTACGCACCGTGAAGCGCGGCTTCCCAGTAGCCCGGACCGCTGTTTGGGATGTCCATCGCCACCAGTGCGAGAGGACCGCCCTCGCTGATGTCATTGACGTGATACCAGAAGAGCGTGCCAGGATCGTTCTGGCTCGCCGCGGGGACGATCTTCACGTAGGCCGGCTTGAACGCATTCGCCAGCTGCGCAAAGTCCGGGTCCAGCACGTCCGTGCACATGACGTCGATCGGTTCAGGGTCCAGCGGCCCTTCGCAGGCAGCCATCGAGTCCACCTCGACCTTGAGCCGCTTCCAGATCGTGAACACCGGCGTCTCGGCGCTGATGTCTCCGTAGACCGGAACGGTGACCTTCGCAGTGACCTTGTAGTTGTCCCCGGGCATCCCGGAGAGGTTGAGCACGACTCGAGACTTCCCGCCGACGACCTTCGTCTTCACCGTTGGAGCCGTCGAGCTGTTTCCGCCATCCATCGTGTAGATGTCGTACTCCTGCCACTGGTTGTTGATTCCGAGTCCGATGCGATTGTCGTTCCCGTGGGCACCCAAGAAACCGCTGCACGGGAAGTTGCGGCCCCCGGCCCAGTCGTCGGGATCGATCTGGCAGTTGGTGCTCGGGTCGTCGGGATCCTCGACCGTCCACTGCACCTTGGCCGCGTACGGATCGGGCGCTCCGTCTGGTATGAGCGAGAGAGGGTTGAGGTCTGCCTCCATGATCACGAACTGCGCCTGGGCCTGCTCTTGTCCCGTCGTGGGGTTGAAGTCGGCGTCCACATCCGTCGGGAAGGCGTAGTTCGACGTGCCGTTCCATGCCTGGAAGGTGATCGTCGGCTTGGGTGCCCGATAGACCTTGGTGGCTTCCGCGACCACCACGTAGGGACCGTCCACGTCGCTGCCGAAGTCGACATCTATGAACGAGACGCCAGTCAGCAGATCGTACTTGGGGCATGCTCCGACGCCGCAGGTGGGCGTTGTGGTCAGGTCCACGACGGCGATGCGATTGCCCTGACCCCCTCCAGCTGCTCTCCGCGCGAGGACTGGCCAGCCATCGGTCGTCAGGCTGTTGGCAAGTCCGGTCGGCCCGCCGATGTTGTCGTGCGTCGTCGGTGCGGCTCCTCCGATCGGCATGCTCTTCAGCGAGTTGTTATCCGTGAAGTAGAGCCGCGTCCCGTCCGCGCTCTTGATGGCGCTGTTCGACTGCGTGAAGGTCAATCCCGTCCGGACGGAGACCACGCCGAAGCAGGGGGGCACGCCGCACGGGCTGCCGGCGCACGTCGCGGCGTAGCACTCGTCCATCCGCTTCACCTTGCCGTTGGCTCCGTCCAGGAGGTACACGCGTGGTGAGGTCCCGGAGCCCGGGTCCGGAGCCGGAGCGCCGAGACCGTAGATGCGCGAGTTCGTCTCGCCGACAAGACGCGTGTTCAGCATCAGGTTGCCCAGCGAGCCTGGCGCTGGCGGCGAGAGCAGATCGACCCGACCGTTGTTGGTGCCTGTGAAGGAAGACCCGAAGTACAGGGCGCCGTTGCTGTCGGTGGGCAACCCCACGGGGTCGTTGTTCGCGACCAGCTTGCCCTCGTAGGTGCCGTCCTTCATCAGCTGGAAGACTTCGTCGGAGGTCCCCGCGACGGAGAAGAGGATCGGAGTCCGGTTCGCATCGGCCATCGCATCGTCGATGGCGACGGACGTGATGGTCGTGAAGCCGCTGGCAAGAAGCACCCTGAAAGGATACTCGTTGCTGGCAAGGCCGTTGACCTCGACGATGAGGGGTCCGCCGACGGCACCTACGGGGACTTTCGTGTTGATCTGGGTCGACGAGATAACGTTTACGTCCACCTGAGGTACTTGGACCGGGCCGAAGCTGACGATGTTGGTCCCCGACGGATCGAATCCGTCACCGGTGATCGTCACCGGGGTCCCCACCGTCGCTTCGACGGGCGAGGTGCTGGTGATCAGTGGATCGCCGACGACGAAGGCTGCGGCACCGTTCGCGAAGAACCGCTGGGGTGGAACGTCCTTGATGGCGCCAGCAAGGAAGTGCCTGCCCTTCGCCAGCGGGGCGAGAAGCTGCAGCGAGTACTCGATACCCTCGTCTCCGCTTCCGCACGTGACGTCGGTGCCCGAGCCGAACGAGCCGGTGAGGTCGGCAGCGTCGAGCCGCATGACGCGCGTCGCCGGATCCAGGGTTGCTCTGCCATCCGCGTCGCAGAAGCGGACCTTCAGCAGCGGGGTCGGATCGTGCGTCGTCGCTCCGTCCGCCGGATCGAACTCGATGGTCGGAGGCGCGTTACCTTCATCTCGTGTCACCTGCACCTGATCGAAGGCCACATCGCCGTCGCTGTCGATGGCGGTGGCAGTGACCCGGTTCACGCCAAGGAAGAGCTGCACGCCCGCCGCCGAGAAGGTGTTCGCGCCGAGCGTTGCGGGCGTCTCGTTCACGTAGATCGCCGTCGCTCCTGCGAAGTTCCCGTTTACCTGGATAGCCCTGACCGGCGCCGGAGAGGGCGGCACGGTCCCCGTGATCGTGACGGTTGGCTTCGTCGCGTCCGAGACGCGGTAGAAGTAGAGAGTCGCCCCGTTTGTGGCCGCCCCTGCGTCCGTGTAGGTTGTCGCGCTGGTTCCGCCGAGCAGCAACACGGGATCCCCGGACATGTCGGGCACGGAGTCGCGGTAGACGTAGTAGGGTTGCGCACCGCCGGACCAGTTGAGCACGACGTCATTCCCGCTCACGCTCAGCGTGACGCTTGCTTGCGCCCCGGCAAGCGCAGGGAACAGGAGCCCCACCATCAAGAAACCCTGCAGGCGGCTCAGCACGATCTCCACCCCTGAATCGTCCACATCATACCCCCCAGGACGATAGTGCTACTGGTGCCGTTCCTGGGCCGGCGACCATCCTTGTCCGCTGATCGAGTCGTCGACATGCATCGACAGGGCCATGGAACCATGCGCCGGTCGCATCGTTGATCCGCAACGCAGGATGTGCTCGCTGGAGGACACGAGCGGGCAGTGCGGAGGACAGCGCCGGCGGCTCCTCGCGCTAGCCGAACAGCCCTGCGCCACCATCACGGGGACCACGGAGGGCGACACCGTCACCGCCCTGGTCGTCATGTGGCCTCGCATCGGAGCCTTGCGAGCGGTGCGTTTCTCGCAGCTTTCTGGGTGCGGCGCTTGCGCGACCGCCGAGAGTGTCTGGTGCAAGCGCGAGAGCGCTTCGCGACGCCCTCCGCGAGACCTGCTTCGGACACGATCGCGTACCTGCAGTAGACGCTCTCGGTGCGGTGGCCGGTGAGCCCCATCGCCTGCGGACCGAGGCCACCGGCACGCTCGAGGTTGCGCACCGCCGTCCGCCTGGAAGTCGTGAGGATGCGGTCCGCGCCGGCCATCGCGCGCCCGCCTCCAGGTGCGGAAGCTGAGGAACTCCTCCCGTCGCGGTGAAGAAGACCCAGAGGATCGCACGTCCGGCCGCTTCTCCACCTCGTCGGTTCGCAGCCGCTGCTCCCTCAGGACCTCGGCGAGCTCGGGGAGAGCCGAGAACGGGAAGGCCCGTCCCTCGTCGTTCTTCGTCGTCCCAGGTTCCAGCCGCACGACTCCTGCCGGGAAGCTGACCTGCGCCCACTTGAGGGGTAGCACCTCGCCGGTTCGCCAGCCCGTGAGGTAGAGGAACTTGGCGACCGGTTTGACGTAGTCCGGCAGGTGCCGGTGGACGGCGTCGAACTCGTGCTGCTCGAAGAACCCCGTCCTCGTGTTCCTCACCTCGATGGTCGGGAAGATCGGACGGCTCGCCAGCGCCCCGGCGCGGATCGCCAGGTTCATCGCTCTGCTCAGAGCCGCGAGCTCGACGCGGATCGTGGATGCTGCGGCCTTGTCGAGCCGCCGGTGCCTCACGTACGCGGTGAGGCGGTCCGCGGTGATGTCCACGACGCGTGCGCCGGCGCCGAAGAAGGACTGGAGCATCTCCATCGACCGCTTCGCCCCCCGGAGCGTCCTTCGCTCGTTGGCGACGTAGTCGTCGTAGAGCATCGTGCTGACGGCCTCCAGCGTCAGCCGCTCTGCCTGCGGGCCGAAGGGCTGCCCCGACCTCAGCTCCGCGATCCGGGTCTTGAGGAGCCGGACGGCATCCGCCCGGTTCGTCGACTTCGAGGATTCGCACCTCGCCCGGTTGCGCGAGTAAACCTGGATCCACCAGATCCTGCCGCGCCGGTAGACCGAGCCGAGGCCGTGCCGGTTCCCGGCCCGGGCTCCCTCGGAGGCAGACTGTAGCGGTTTTGTAGCGGTTCTATCGGTCGGCATCGATCCGCAGCCGTCATCGTACTTGATGACAAGCCATGCGTATACAGCATTTACGAGCGTATCCCATCCCTAGCCCCACCTCAGGACCGCACGAAAAGCGATTCGTAATCAGCAGGCCGTCGGTTCAATCCCGACCGCCGGCTCCAGCTAGAACCCAGGATTGACGGGCCTTCCAGAAGGGCAGCGCCATCGCTCCGAACAGGAGGTCGCGCGCGATCGGTGTCCACTTCCGGGTTGCGTCCATTTTCGCACGACGCCTGTGCGCGGGTCCCCGCGCAGGCTCGACGAGAAGGGGTTCCTGCTACGTGGACTTCTGGAGGATCTCCTCGAAGTGGTCCCGCCAGGAGGGAGACAGCGACGGCACGGTCACGACGCGCCGCATCGTGGCGAGGTCCGTCTTGTCGCGCGCGAACACGCGCGTGATGTCGGCGACCGTGACGCCGTGAGCGTCGCGACCTGCGAGCTCGAACGTGTCCCCGGTCTGGACCTCGCCCTCTTGCTCGACGGTGAGATAGAAACCCGTGCGGGCGCTCTCGAGGAAGCGCTTGATGATGTCGTCGCGGCCGAAGCGCAGCCCCAGCTTGTAACAGGGCAGTCGCGGCTCCGTCACGCGCAGGACGCAGGTGCCGACCCGGAGCCGGTCGCCGATGTGAGACGTGCCCTCGAGAATGCCTTCCGCCGTGAAGTTCTCCCCGAACATCCCCCAGGGAAGCTCCATCTCCGGGAGCTCCGCGCGCCATGCCGGATAGTGCTCTGCCGGATACAGGTACACCGCCTTGTGGGCGCCTCCATGGACCGTCAGGTCCGCCTGAGCGTCGCCGTTCAGGTTGTGCCGCTGCACCACCACGCGGCCGACGACCGGCTGCTTGAAGATCCCGGTCGTGACGGTCCGACCTTCCAGGCGACGTCGCGAGGCTTTCCCACGTTCACCGACACGAGCTTCATCGCCGCGACCTCGCCAGCATCGCCGGCTCGCGAGATTCTAGCGATTCAGCGACGGAGTCCTTCCGGGCGCTGGCGGCACTCGGGCAAGGACTGGCGAGGCATCATGGCCGTGACGCACCGCGTCAAGAGCGATCCATGCGGTCACGCAGGATCGTCTACGTTTCCCGCACATACCTGCTCGGTGGCACGCATTCTTGGCTTGTCACACGAGCAGGTAACCCATCGACGTCGCCGCGACGTTGAGCTGCGAAGAAGAGCCGGGTCGTTCGCGGGCGCTGGCCTTACGTGATCGCCATCGAAGGGCCGGCCCGGGTCGGCCAGGTCCCCGTCAGGTCCAGGAGCGGATGTCACGCGCGACGTCGAAGCCCGCGGCCACGGCGCGCCGCGGTGCGGTCGATCACCCGGCTCGCCTGGAAGACCTCCGGCACGGTGAAGCACCCGTTAGTCATCGTCGTCCCACTCCCTGACCGCCTGGGGAGCAAGCGCGGCCGAGGTGCGCCATCCCGTGGCCGGGCCCCCGCACGCGCGGCCAGCGATTCCGGAAGGACTCCGCGCAAGCAGGTCCGCCTGCACGAGGCCGACTTCCGGCGGTGGCTGGCGACCCGATGAGATCACAGGGCCGCCGAGACGTCACCCGCCACGAGGCTCCCCGGCAGAGAGCGAAGTCGTGGCGACGCCTCCGCGCTAGAATCGGATGCCAAGGTGCGGGCGCTCGCCCGCAGGCGAAGGATCCGGTCGGGCCGCCGGATCGCACATCTCCATCGAGGTGGCGATCCCCTTGCCCAGCACACGGACTCAATCTCGCCCGATCTGTCCCGCACCAGCGACGGGTCTGAGGCGCGCCCTCATCGCACTCGTCGTCCTTCGGTGACCGCTTCGCCGGCGCTGGCGTCGGAGATCTCGCACCGCGACCTGGTCGCCGCCGTCGCGCTCGGCGTCGCGCTGATCCTCGTGGCAGCCAAGCTGGGCGGCGACGTCGCGAGCCGACTGGGCCAGCCCGCGGTCCCGGGCGAGCCTGGCCGGTGGGATCGCGCTCGGCAACGTGGGGATCATCCGCATCCACGAGCTTGCCGCCGATCCTTCGGTCGACATGCTGGCGCGCATCGGCGTGCTGATCCTCCTCTTCCAGGTGGGACCCGAGTCGACCGTGGGGCAGATGCTCCAGGTGGGGCTGTCGTCCTTCCTCGTCGCCTTCCTCGGGTCGCGGCCCCGTTCGCGCTTGGCTGGATCGTCGGGGCCCTGCTGCTCCCGTGCGCGAGCGCCTACGTGCATGCGTTCCTCGGCGCGACGCTGACCGCCACGAGCGTGGGCATCACGGCTCGCGTCCTCAAGGACCTCGACCACTCGAAGAGCGCCGAGGCCCGCGTGATCCTGGGCGCGGCGGTCATCGACGATGTCCTCGGACTGCTCATCCTCGCCGTCGTCGGCGCGGTCATCGCGTCTGCCGCGAGCGGCACATCTCTCGGCGGCGCCGCCATCGCGTGGCACCTGATCAAGGCCACGGCCTTCCTGGCCGGCTCGCTCCTGCTCGGCCTGTTGCTCTCGCCGCGGCTCTTCAGGGTGGCGTCCCGCCTCCGCGTTCACGGCGTCCTGCTCGCGACCGGCCTCGCCGTCTGCTTCGTCCTCTCCTACCTCGCCGACGTCCTCGGCCTCGCTCCCATCGTGGGCGCCTTCGCCGCGGGCCTCATCCTCGAGGACGTCCACTACCGCGACTTCGTGGACCGCGGAGAGCATGGCCTCGAGGAGATGGTCGAGCCAATCTCGTCCTTCCTCGTGCCCATCTTCTTCGTCACGATGGGCATGCGGACGGACCTCCGCTCCTTCGCCCAGCCCGGCGTGCTCGGCCTCGCGGCGGCGCTGACGGCCGCCGCCATCGCCGGCAAGCAGGCCTGCGCCGCCGGCGTGGTGGGCAAGGGCATCGACCAGCTGTCCGTCGGGATCGGCATGATCCCGCGCGGTGAGGTGGGCCTCATCTTCGCCAACATCGGCCTGTCGCTTTCGATCGCCGGCGAGCGCATCATCACCCCTGAGACCTACGCCGCCGTGGTGGTCATGGTCGTGATCACCACGATGGTCACGCCCCCCGCCCTGAAGTGGAGCCTCGCGCGAGCGTCCCGACGGCGCACGCCCGCCTCATGAGCGCCGGAGCGCTTGCCGCCCGACCTTACTCCTGGAGATCCGAGCCGCGCGACGCTTCCAGCGTCATGGATGCCGTTCGCCCGCGGGGAGCCGACCTCCTGATCGCGCGGGCCCGGCGTTTCTCCGGGTGCTCGTGACGCGGTGGTCAGCGGACGACGTGCGTCCCCCGTCCCTTCAGATGGCGTAGATCGCCGGCAACAGCACCGTGCCCTCCGTGAGGACCACGAAGAGTGAGGCCAAGAGCAGAAGCAGCACGAGTGCCATCACGGCGAGACGCCTCCACGAACGTCTCTGCGCCGCCCGGGCGCAGAGAGCTGGAGATCGGGCATCGGCCGCACGGAAGAAGCGCGCGGCGACGAGGCTACCCGCGATCCACCCGAACAGGATCGCGACGCACACCCATGCTTCCGCGAGGCCGGGGAACGCGTGGCCGAGCACGCTCGCCAAGTCCGAGGAGAACCATCCCCGCGAGCGCACCAGGCCGCTCGACGAACCGCTCGTGAGCTGACGCGTCAAGCCCGGGTCCATCGTTCAACGAGAAGGGCGGGGTATCGACCGGAAGCGAGGCATCGGGTTCATGCTACTCCGGCCGAAGGTCGCTTCGCCCAGCACCAGAGGAACGCGACTTCCATCGCGGACCGCCTGGTATGCTCGGACACGCCTGCAATGAAACAGACCCGCGCGCCGGGCGATCGGCTGCGTCGATCAGGCAGCGAGCGCCGCATTCCGCCCGCCGTCGAGATCTCATCGTCGACGACGAGCCGACGAACATTCATCTGCTCTCCGAGGTGCTCTCGGACGCGTACGACATCTTCTTCGCGACGAGCGGCCGGCGAGCGCTCCAGGTCGCCGCCACCCGGAGCATCGGCGCTATGATCTGCGACGTCCAGATGCAGATGGACGGCTTCGAGGTGTGCCAGCAGCTCAAGGCCGACGAGCGGACACGATCGATCCCCGTGATCTTCGACGGCGATGGAGAGGTGGACAGGAGGCGCTGGGCTTCGAAGTGGGGGCGCGGACTACATCACCAAGCCCATCAGCCCGCCGATCGTGCAGGCCCGCGTCACCGCCCTCGAAGCTCTCGAATATCAGCGCGATTTCATTGCCGGACCTTCGCGGGCGCTACCTGAGCGACAGCGTCGGCGGCATTGCTGCACTCGCCGGACCGCCTCGCCCTCGGCGGCGAGCAGAGGCGCGTCGTCCTCGCATGTCCGATCTGCGCGGCTTCACCCCCCCCCCCATCGCCGAGCGCTTGCACCCCGAGCAAGTCGTCCAAGCTCCTCAACAACCACTGGGCACGATGACCGACGTCATCCTCGATCACGACGGGACGATCGATGAGTTCCAGGGCGACTCGGTGCTCGCCCTGTTCGGTGCCGTCGGCTACGCCCGGACGACGCCCAGCAGGCCATCCGCTGCGCGCTCGACATGCAGGCCGCGATGGAGCAGGTCGCGCGCTCGCCGCGCCGCGGACGGGCTCCCCGAAGGTGAAGTCGAGATCGGCGTGCACCGAGGACGTCGTGGTCGACAACGTCGGCTCGATGCGCCGCACGTACGGCGTCGTAGGCCGCGGCGTCGCCCTGACCAGCCGCATCGAAGCTGCACGGTGGTGGCCAGTCGCTGATCTCGGCGCGACGCTGCAGGACGCGCGGGAGACGGCGTGCAGGTGGGCGAGTCCGTCAAGGTCGACGCAAGGGCCTGAGCGATCCGTGGTCACCCACGTCCTCCTCGATCGCGACGGCTCGATCGAGGGCTGGCGCCGGTCATCCACCGCGTGGACGTCGCCTTCGACGTGCCCTGGACGGCAAGCGCGCCGGCGGGGAGGAGGTCTTTCGCGGCGTCCTGCTCTCCGTCTCGCGGACGACCCGCGGGTGGAATCGCCGGTACTCCTCGAGCCCTTGACCAACGTGAGGCTCCGCCTCGTGGACGCAGGCGACGGCGTCAGCGACGTCTACGGCAAGGGTCATGCCCGCGAGGTCCTCGAAAGGTTGCCGCGTGCGATTCACCTACGTGCCGCCGGAGGTCCGCGATTGCCTGAAGAGCCTCGTCGCGGGCTGATCCCGCGGCGCATCGCGCGCTGCGCCACGCTCGGCGCCGTCCTCGCTCTCGCGATCCCCGCCTTCGCCGATAGCGACGACGAGCTGCGCGCGAAGGCGGGCGTCAAGATCTTCCGGAGCCTCCTGCAGGCGGACGAGAACATCACGGGGAAGGCGGGCTCGGACGGCAAGCTCCTCCTGGTCTTCGTCTACACGACGGACCGCAAGGGCACCGAGGCGCTCTCGTCCTCGCTCAAGGCCGCCGCCGACGCGGAGCTCAAGATCAAGGACGTTCCCGTCCGGATCGAGATCACGAGCGACCCGACGCTCTCCTCCCTCGGGGGCGCCGTGCCGGCAGGGCTCTTCATCGCCCAGCCGCCTCGCGGCGCCGACCTCGACGCCATCATCCGCTACGGCATCGACCATCACGTGATCGTCTACTCGCCGATCGAGGGCCACGTCGAGGCGGGCGTGCTCGGTGGCCTCTTCGTGGGAGCCGAGATCAAGCCCTACATCAACCTGCGGACGCTCGAAGCGTCTCACATCGAGATCAAGCCGATCTACATGAAGGTGATCAAGTCCTATGAGTGATCCCGCCGCGCCGCGCAGCCCGTTCCTGCCGGTGACCGGCGTGTTCGTGGTGCTCGCGATCGCGCTCGAGGGGATGCTCGCCGGCTACTGGACAGGCGTGCTCCAGCCCCGGCTCCACGCCGAGGCCGTCTCCCAGGCGCGCATCCTCGCCCAGTCCCAGGCGCGCGTCCTGGTCGAGGCGTTGCGACGGGCGGATCCCGCGTCGCGCGCGAGCCACGTCGCCGACGCGATGGATCAGATCCTCCTCTTCAAGGACCAGGAGACGGCGATCCCCTTCTTCGACAGCGTCGCGCTCGAGATCGACTACTCGGTCCTGCCCGCTCCCGAGGGGACCCTCGACCTGCGGCGTGGGAACGCCGCCGCCTCCAGCTTTCCGTCGGAGGTGGCGCTCTACGACACCGAGACCCAGGAGCTCCTCGGGATCGCGCGGCTGTCGGTGAGCGACCGGTTCTACCGGCTCCTGAGCCGCGACGTGCGGTCGAACCTGTTGCTCCAGGGGGGCACGATCCTCGTGATCCTCTCGGGCATGTGGGGCCTCGTGACGTTCGTCCTGCGCAAGCTCCGGATCCAGACCCTGGAGCGCACGCGCGCCGAGCGCGCCCTCTACGGGCAGCTCCAGAAGTACCAGCGTCTCCTCGACAGCCTGAGCAACTACTTCGTCTACTCGCGCGGCAAGGACGGGAGGCTCGGCTTCGTCAGCGACGCCGTGTCCCGCGTGCTCGGCTTCACGCCCGACGAGCTCGCACGGTCGGCCGGGGCGCACCTCACCGACCATCCCATCAACGCCCGGGTTGCCAGCGGCGCCGCGGAGCTGCCGGGACGCCAGGTCGTCTACGAGATCGAGATCCGCGACAAGCAGGGCGGGATCCACCGGATCGAGCAGACCGAGGTCCCCGTCCTCGACGAGGCCGGAGAGGTGACGGGCGTGGAAGGCATCGCCCGCGACGTGACGGAGCAGCGCACGTTCGAGCTCGAGCTCCACAAGGCGAAGGACCAGGCCGAGGAGGCGAACCGCGCGAAGAGCGCCTTCCTGGCCAACATGAGCCACGATCGCACGCCCATGAACGCGATCCTCGGGATGACGCAGCTCGCGCTTCGCTAAGACCGGGCTGAGCGGAAAGCAGAAGAGCTACCTCTCGCGCATCAACGCCTCCGGCCGCTTGCTCCTCGACATCATCAACGACATCCTCGACCTCTCGAAGATCGAGGCCGGGCGCATGGACCTCGTCGCGCAGGACTTCGATCTCGACGAGGTCCTGACCGGGCTCGCGGGCGTCGTCGGGATCCGCGCCGGCGAGAAGGGCCTCGAGTTCCTCTTCGCGACGGCGCCCGGAGTCCCGCGCAGGCTCAGGGGCGATTCCCTTCGCCTGCAGCAGGTGCTCCTCAACCTGACCAACAACGCGATCAAGTTCACGGAGGAAGGCGAGATCGTCGTCCGCGTCGATCGCGTGGGCGAGAACGCCGATCACGTCGAGCTGCGCTTCATGGTGAAGGACACCGGCATCGGCATCTCCGCGCAGGATGCGTCGAAGCTGTTCGAGCCGTTCAGCCAGATCGACGCATCGAGCACGCGGCGGTACGGCGGAACGGGCCTTGGCCTCGTGATCAGCCGGCGCCTGGTCGAGCTCATGGGAGGCTCGCTCACCTTCGAGAGCACTCCGGGCCAGGGGAGCACCTTCACCTTCAACGCGCGCTTCGGGAGCGCCGCTACGGATCGCGACTCTCACGGGACGCAGGAGGGGTTGCGCGGCATGCCCGTGCTGGTCGCCGACGACAACCTCACCGCGCGCAAGGTGCTGCGCGAGATGCTGACGTCGCTCTCGTTCGACGTCACGACCGTGGCGTCGGGGGAGGAGGCCCTGTCGTCGGTGGAGGCGCGCCGGTCGTCGGAGCGCCCGTTTGGACTGGTGATCCTCGACTGGAAGATGCCGGGCATGGACGGCATCGAGGCCGCGCGCCGCCTCCGAGCGCAGCCCGCGCGTATCCCCGTCATGCTCATCACCGCCTATGGCGGCGAGGACGTCATGCGCCGCGCCGAAGCGGTCGCCGACGCCTTCGTCACCAAGCCGGTGAGCCAGTCTCACCTGTTCAACAAGGTGCTCGAGGCCGTGGGCGCGACGCACCGCGCTCCGCGATCGCGCGCGGCGGCTCCCGCCGCGGCAGCGTCGTCCGTCAACGAGGCCCGCGTCCTTCTGGTGGAGGACAACGAGATCAACCGCGAGGTTGCCGTGGAGCTCCTCGGGGGATCGGGTGTCGCCGTCACCATCGCCACCAACGGCCGGGAGGCCCTGGAGCTCCTGGAGAGAGTCCCGCGGTTCGACGCGATCCTGATGGACGTCCAGATGCCGGAGATGGACGGGATGGAGGCGACGCGGCGGATCCGCTCGCGGCCGGGGCTCGCGCAGATCCCGATCATCGCGATGACCGCCCACGCCATGCTCGGCGACCGCGAGCGCTTCCTCGAGGCGGGCATGAGCGACTACATCAGCAAGCCCATCGAGGAAGACAAGCTCCTTGCCGTGCTCTCTCGCTGGGTGAAGGCGGATCCCTCGGCCCCCGCGGCTCGACCGCGGCGCGCCTCGGAGCTGCCGGACATCCCCGGTCTCGACGTCGCCGACGGCGTCCGCCGGACGGCGGGAAACCAGGCGCTCTATCGCCGGCTTCTCGGGGCGTTCTCCCGCGACAACGCCACCACCGCCGAGCGGCTGCGTTCCGCCATCGCGTCCGATGCCCGCGAGGAGGCGCTCATGATCGTCCACGGGCTCAAGGGAACGGCGAGCACCATCTCCGCCACCAAGGTCGCCGCCGCCGCGGCGGCGCTCGAGAAGGCCCTCCATGCGCGGACCGGCAGCGACCCGCTGATGGCCGAGCTCGAGGTCGAGCTCGGGAGCGTGCTCTCGAGCATCCTGGCGATGGAGCCCGAGGACGCCGGCGCACCGGTCGCCGCGCCCGCCGCCGAGCCTCCGGACGCCGGGCTCCTTCGCGAGCTCGAAGAGCTCCTCGCGACGCAGAACACGCGCGCGCTCCGCTGCTACGAGTCGCTGAAACCCCGACTCGCCGCGATCATGCCTCGCGCGAAGATGGAGACGCTGGAGCGGAGCCTCCAGGGTCTCGACTTCGAGGCCGCCCTCGGTCACATCAGGGAGATGGCCGCGCACCTGCCCGAACCGATCGTATGATCCGCGCCCCCATGACAGCCTCGGCACGTTGGATCGGGTGCGTCGCCGCGCTCGCCGCGTGCGCCGTGGCGCGCGCCGGCGGGCCGGATGCGAGCGGATCCGAGGACGAGGAGATGAAGGCGCTGATGCAGGTGCTCGAGGAGGAGACCGCCATCGCCACGCGAACGAAGATGAACAGCGACTACGTGCCGGGTACGGTGACGGTGCTTCACGGCGACGAGATGGAGGCGCTCGGCGCGCGCACCGTCGGCGAGGCCCTCTCGATGGTGCCGGGGGTCATGACGCTGTTCGAGAGCATCGGCACCCCGATCGTGACGGTCCGCGGCGTCGTCTTCCCTTTCAACTCGGGGAACATCAAGGTCATGGTCGACGGCATCGCCATGACGCAGCAGAGCGCCGCCGTCAATAGCGCGGTCCTGATGCTCCCCATCGAGATCGTGGACCGTATCGAGCTCATCCGGGGACCCGGATCGACGATCCACGGCGACTTCGCGTTCGCGGGGCTCCTCAACGTCGTGACCCGCCAGGACGAGCGACGCGCGTTTCTCGAGGGGGACGGCTTCGGAAGCATCGAGGGCGGGACGTCGCTCTGGTTCTCTCCGGGCAAGGACCAGCACCTCGGGCTGAACGTGTGCGGGATCCGGAGCAACGACGCGCTCGCCCCGGTCGGCACCGACGCCCAGGAGCAGCGGGTCGCGGGCAGCGCGTCGTACCGCTACAAGGGCTTCACGGCGTCGCTCCACGTGGTCGATCGGGATCGCGACCAGGACGGCGACCACATCGTGGACGAGCACAGCGCCGTCGCGCAGCTCCGCCATGTCGCGACCCTCGCGGGCTCGCTCGAGTCCGACGCGCGGATCGCCTATCTCCAGAACCGCTTCGAGCTCCCCGAGACGGAGTTCGACGGCGGTCGCGCGAGCGCCGAGTGGTACGTGACCTGGAAAGGGCTCTCGCACCAGAGCTGGCTCTTCGGCATCGACTATCAAGAGACCGACATCGACAAGGCGATCCATCGCCCGCCGCTCCCTCCGGAAGTCGCCCCGGCGCCCGAGGACGCGAGCGGCGCCGTGCGCCGGATCTCGGGCGTCAGCGTCCAGGACCAGATCGACATCGGCAAGCTCGCGCTGACCGTGGGCTTGCGCTACGAGCGGCTCGACGCGACCGACGAGCTGACGCCGCGCCTGGCGTTCGTCTTCCGGGCGACCGACAGCCAGATCCTCAAGGCGCAGTACGCCGAGGGTTACCGCGCGCCCAACTTCTTCGAGCTCTACGGCACCGCTGAGCGGAACGACGATCTCGATCCCGAGCGCGTCGACACGACGGAGGTGAGCTACATCTACAAGCGCTCGAGCTGGGTCGGCCGGGCGACCCTGTTCTCCTCGCGGCTCGAGGACCTGATCCAGCCCGCCTTCATCCCCCCGCCGGGCGAGGGGACCCTGTTCGCGAACGTCGCTTCCGCGCGAGCCAAGGGCGGCGAGCTCGAGTGGGAGCAGAAGGTCTCCTCCATGGTCAAGGTCTCCGCGAACGTGTCGTACGCCGACGTCGGCGACGATCGGCCCTTCGGCGAAGGGCCGCGATGGATGGGGAACCTCGCGCTCTACGTGCAGCCGTGGGAGAAGCTCGTGGCGGCCCTGCACCTCTACCACGTGGGGACGCGCGGGCAGGGCGCGGAGTCCGTGCCTGGCTTCGACCTCGCCGACCTCACGCTGACGCTGACCGATCTGCCCGAGGGCTTCGTCTTCCGCGGCGGTCTGAAGAACGCGTTCGACGACGAGGTCGTGGTGCTGATGGCGGCCCCCGGCGCCCGGAACACGTTCGAGGTCGACACGCGAACGTGGTGGGTCCAGGCGGCCTACAGGTTCTGACCGCGACGTCCAGGAGCGCCGGGCGCGGCCGTTGCACGCTCTGATAGATTCCACGGCTTCGCGACCCGACACGCCTCCCCCTTCGCGGCGTTCGCCGCGCCTTCCAACCAGTGAGGAACCCATGAACGTCCCTGTCCTCCGCCGCCTGCGCGGCGCCGCCGCCGCCGGCTTGCTCTTACCCTGCCTCGCCCTCTCGCAGGACCTGGCTTCCTTCGAGAAGCGCATCACCGTGAAGGTGCTCGACAACGGGCTCACGCTCGTCGTGTGCGAGCGTCACGAGGCGCCCGTCTTCTCCTTCTTCACCCACGTGAACGTGGGCTCGGCGCAGGAGGTGTACGGCATCACCGGCATCGCCCACATGTTCGAGCACATGGCGTTCAAGGGCACGGAGGTGGTCGGCACCTCCAACTACGCAGAGGAGAAGGTGGCGCTGGCCAAGGTCGAGGACGCCTACGCGGCGTGGCACGCGGAGAAGGGAAAGGTGAAGCCGGACCAGACGCGGCTCGCGGCGACGGAGAAGGCGTTCAAGGACGCCGTCGCGGAGGCGGACAAGTACGTCGTGAAGAACGAGTTCGACGACATCGTCGAGCGTGCGGGCGGCGTGGGGTTGAACGCCTTCACCAACACCGACGAGACGGGCTACTTCTACAGCCTGCCGAGCAACCGCCTCGAGCTCTGGGCCTACCTCGAGAGCGAGCGGTTCCTGAAACCCGTGTTCCGCGAGTTCTACAAGGAGCGCGACGTCGTCCAGGAGGAGCGGCGCGGCGGCGAGAGCGATCCCATCGGACGGCTCATCGAGCAGTTCACCTCCACCGCCTACAGCGCCCATCCGTACCGCCACCCTGTGGTCGGATGGATGAGCGACCTCCAGTCGTTCTCGGCGACCGAGGCGCAGAAGTTCTACGAGAAGAACTACGTGCCCGCGAACATGGTCGTGACGATCGTCGGCGACGTGACACCCGCCGAGGTCGTGCCCCTCGCGGAGCGCTATTTCGGCCGCCTCGTGAAGCGGCCGGTGCCCGACCCCCTTGCGACCGTCGAGCCGCCCCAGATCGCGGAGAAGGAAGTGATCCTGCACGAGGAGGCGCAGCCCTTCTACATCGAGGGCTACCACAAGCCCGCCGAGACCGACCCCGACGCCGAGGTCTACGCGGCCGTCTCCGACATCCTCAGCAACGGCCGCGTCTCGCGCATGTACCGGTCGATGGTGCGCGACAAGAAGATCGCGGCGTTCGCCGCGGGCTTCCCGGGCCTGCCCGGCCAGAAGTACCCGAACCTCTTCTGCTTCTTCGGCGTGCCGACGCCCGACCACAGCACCGACGAGATCAAGGACGCGATCCGCGCCGAGGTCGAGCGGCTGAAGAGCGAGGACGTCACCGACGAGGAGCTCAGGATGGTGAAGACGCGCGCGAAGGCCGACCTGATCCGCGGCCTCGGCAGCAACAACGGGCTCGCCCGCCAGCTCGGATCCGCGCAGGCGCTCTACGGCGACTGGCGCGAGCTCTTCCGGTCGGTGGAGCGCATCGACAAGGTGACCAAGGCCGACATCCGGCGCGTGGCCAACCTAACGTTCACCGACAGCAACCGCACCGTCGGCATCATCGCGACCAAGAAGGCGGAGGGCAAGTAGATGAACCCGCGCACGACCCGTATCGCCCTCGCCTCCACCGTCGCCGGGCTCCTCGCGACCGGCACCGCACTCTCGCAGACCGCCAAGAGCTGGAAGGACATCAAGGCGCCTGCCCTCAAGAGCTTCGACATCGCCGTCCCGGAACGCCACGAGCTTCCGAACGGCATCGTCGTGCTCCTGATGGAGGACCACGAGCTACCGCTCATCAACATGTCGGCAAGGATCCGCACCGGCGGGCGCCTGGCTCCGCGCGACAAGGCCGGCCTGGCCGACATCTTCGGCGGCGCCTGGAGGACCGGCGGGACGAAGGCGAAGACCGGCGACCAGCTCGACGACTTCCTCGAGGCGCACGCCGCGAAGGTCGAGACGTCGATGGGACTCGACTCCGCGACCATCTCGCTCGACTGCCTCAAGCAGGACTTCCCCGACGTCCTCGCGGTGTTCGTCGACGTGCTCCAGAACCCGGCCTTCCGCCAGGACAAGATCGACCTCGCGAAGAAGCAGGTCAACACCCAGATCTCGCGCCGCAACGACAGCCCCGACGACATCCTCTTCCGCGAGGGGACGAAGCTCGGCTACGGCGCGGACAGCCCCTACGCCGAGGTGCCCGAGTACGCGACGGTCGCCGGGATCACGCAAGACGATCTCATCGCCTGGCACAAGAAGTACGTCATGCCCAACCGCACCATCATCGGCGTCGAGGGGGACTTCGACGGCAAGACGATGATGGCGGCGCTCGAGAAGGCGCTCGGATCCTGGCCCAAGGGGCCGGACTTCAAGGATGCGGACGCCGCGCAGGCGGAGAAGGGCTCGGGCGGCGTCTACCTCGTCGACAAGAACGACGTCACGCAGGCGAGCATCCTGCTCGTCCATCCCGGCATCCGGCGCGACAACCCGGACCTCTACGCCGTCGACGTCCTGAACGAGGTGATGTCGGGAAGCTTCGCCTCGCGCCTCTTCTCGAACGTCCGTTCGAAGAAGGGCCTGGCCTACTCGGTGTGGAGCAACATCGGCGCGGGCTACGACCATCCCGGCCTGGTGATGGTGAGCATGGCGACCAAGAACCCGACGACGGTGGCGGGCATCGAGGCGCTCTACGAGGAGATCGACGGCGTGACCGGCGCGGTGCCGGTCACGGGCGAGGAGCTGACGCGCGCCAAGGAGTCGATCTTGAACAGCTTCATCTTCCGCTTCGACACCAAGGGCAAGGTGCTGAACCAGCAGATGACCTACGCCTACTTCGGCTACCCGGCCGACTTCTTGACGAAGTACCGCGCCGGCATCGAAAAGGTGTCGGTCGACGACGTGAACCGCGTCGCCAAGTCGTACCTCCACAAGGACCAGCTCTCGGTGATGGTGGTGGGCAAGGCGTCCGAGTTCGGTACGCCGCTCGACAAGCTCGGAAAGGTGACCCCGGTCGACATCACGATCCCGCAGCCGGAGGGTCCGAAGAAGGCGGCCGCCACCGCGGAGAGCGGAGCGAAGGGCAAGGCGCTCCTCGCGAAGGTGGTCGAGGCGAACGGCGGCAAGGCGAAGATCGCCGCGGTCAAGGACCTCCAGTCGAGGGGAACGATCAAGATGAAGACGCCGATGGGAGACATGGAGGGGGCGTTCTCCACGTGGCTCGTCCTACCCGACAAGCTCCGCGTCGAGACGAAGATCCCGCAGGGAACGATGACGATGGTCGTGTCTCCCTCCGCGGCGTGGATGACGATGGGACCCAACGGCATGGACCTCCAGGGCACGCAGAGGGACGAGCAGATGAACGAGCTGAAGCGGAGCCCGCTCGCGATCCTCCAGCACGCGGAGGATGGAAAGCTCACGGTCAACCATGCCGGCACGGAGAAGGCTGGTGGCGTGGACGCCGAGCTGCTCGACGTCGCCTACGACGGCATCGAGGTCCGGCTCTTCGTGGATCCCGCGACGCACCGGATCGTTCGCAGCGCGTACCGGGGCATGGGCCAGCAGGGACCCGAGGACGACGCGACCGACTTCTCCGACTACAAGGAGGTCGGGGGGATCTGGCTCGCGATGACCGAGCAGAGCTCGCAGAACGGCGAGGTCGGCCAGACGGTCAAGATCCAGGAGTACAAGATCAACGCGGGGGTCGATCCGAAGATGTTCGAGAAGCCCGCGGCGCCCGCTCCGTAGGTCAGCCGCCGAGCAACGCCCTCCGCGCGCCGGTCACGCGGTCGGGGATCGCGACCTTCGTGAACACGGCTCGCGCGTGATCCCCGCGGATGTACTGGCACTGGATCACGCGCCGTGACGACGCCGTGTCGTTGCGCGTCCCGCTGTGCCAGAGGTGCCCGTTGAACGCGAGCACCGATCCGGCCGGAGCGACGATCGTCGCCTCCTCACCGTGCCGCGCGGCCGGATCCGCGAGCGCCTTCGGCACCATGCGCCGGAAGAGGTGCGAGCCCGGCACGACGCGCGTCGCGCCGTTCCTTGCCGTGTACTCGTCGAGGAGCCACAGCACCGTCACGACGACCCACGGAGCGCCGGCTCCCTGCGAGTACCAGTCCGCGTGGAGCCCCTGCTGGCCGAAGCCCGGCAGCGGATCGCGGCCGCTCAGATGGAACACCTGGAACGGAACGCGGAGCACGTGAGAGACCACCGCCAGGACTCGGGGCTCGGCATAGACGGAATCGAAGACGTCGCTGGTCCCGGAGAGATCCGCGACGTGCCGCGTCCCCGTCTGTCGCGGGTCGCTCGCCGGCGCCGCGTGCGCTGTCGCGGCCTCGAATGCGGCGCGCAGGTCCTCGAGCCGCTGGCCGAGAGCGACGTCCCGAAGCACGACGTAGCCGTCGCGATCGAGCGCCGCGCGCTCGGAAGGCGCGAGAGCGTCCGCGGTCACTCCGAGGGCCCGGAGGATCTGGTCCACGCACTCACTCCGCGGCGACGATCCGGTAAGTCGACCCTTGCCGCTCGAGGTAGCCGCACGGGAACCGCGTCTCGTGGTCCAGGCAGAGGAGCCAGCGATGGTGGAGCGCCTCGCGGTAGAGGCGCCTGCGCGTCTCGACGGTCTCCACTGGATCGACGTCGAAGGCCATCGCGTAGGCGAGCGGCGCGTGCGCCGCCGTGGGCACGACGTCGCCGAGGAAGATGCCGGCGCGATCCCCAGACGCGAAGATCACGCTCTGGTGGAAGGAGCAGTGTCCAGGCGTGAGGTGGACGCGAACGCCAGGTGCGATCTCGGCATCGCCATCCACCTTCTCGACGACGCCCGCTTCCTGGAGCGGGAGGTAGCTCTCCTCGTGGTAGCTCCGGCGCACGCGCTCGTTGGCGCGCCCGGCCTCCTCCAGGTGGCGTGCCTGGATCACGTGGCGCGCATTCGGGAAGGTCGGAACGAGGCGATCGCCGTCGCGGCGCGTGCTCCCGCCGGTGTGGTCGAAGTGGAGGTGGCTCGACACGACGACGTCGACGTCCTCGGGGCCGAGACCGATCTCCGCGAGCCCGGCGAGGAGACCGGGCCCGCGATCGAGGGCGAAGCGCTCGTGGAACGCCGCGTCGTCCTTGTCGCCCACCCCCGTGTCGCAGAGGACGTGGGTCGTGCCCGAGCGGATCAGGAGGCAGTTGAGCGCGAGCGGGATGCGGTTCTGCGGGTCAGGAGGCGCGAGCTTCTCCCACATGACGCGGGGGACGACGCCGAACATGGAGCCGCCGTCGAGGCGCATCGTGCCGTCGCTGAGGAAGAAGAGATCGAGGGCCCCGAACCGGAGATGGCGCACCGCGGCAGCCCTAGGAGCGGCGGAGCTGGAAGACGAACGAGAGCGTCACCATGTCCGGCCGGTACTCATCGGGCAATGGCACCGTCATCTTGCCGCGCAGGCCGGAGACGGCATCGTTGATGGGCTCGCTGCCGGAGTTCACGACCAGACGCGACTCGTACACCGTGCCGTCTCGCTGGATCGTCAGCCGTACGACGGGATCCACGACGTTTTCGTCCACGGTGGGAAGGCCTTCCCATACGGTTCGCTTCAGGACGGCGGACAGCGCGAGGATGTACTGCGTGCCATCGATCTTCTCCTTGTCGAACGTGTGCGCGTTCGGCGGGATGGCAATTCCCGGCGCGGTCTTTCCAAGCACGGCTACCGCGCTGGGATCGTCCGGCTCCGCCGGCTGGGCGTTCATCGCCATGTCCTGGCGAACGCCGGTTGCGGGGGCCGGCTCGAGCCGCGGGTGCTGCTGCTCGTTCAGCGGCCCCTGGATCTTCTCCTCGCCGTGGTCCGTATTGCCCGTCCCATGGGGTACGGGAGGAAGCTTCGTGATGTCTTCCGGCTTCGGCGCCTGACCCTTGGGTGCCGGTCCCGGCGTCGGAAGAGGGACCGGCTTCTCGATCTTTCCCTCCTCCTCGGGGGGCTTGTCGGACGTCTTCGCAGCGTCCTTCTGCTCCGACTCCTTCGCCGTCTGCTCCGTGGACTTGGGCTCCGGTGTGGGTGACGGAGGTGGTGGCGTCGGAGGGGTTGGCGTCACCTCGGGCGTCGGCTCCTGCGGCGCGTCGAGGACCTGGATCACTGGAGGCTCGTGGGAATGGGCGATCCTGAACACCGACTCCATGGCTGGCAGCGCCAGGAACAGAGTGAGGTGCACGACGGACGAGAGCATCACGGCGAGCGGGAGCCCCCCGAGGGGGTCCCGCTCCGACATGCTGCTCGTCTCCGCCGTCACGATCTCGCTCCTACGGCTGCTTGGGCTTCTCCGGCTCCGACGGAGTCCCCGTCCCGATCGGGAAAGGCGGCGCCGTTCCGCCGTCGATGACCTTCTGCATCTCGCCGCTTGCGATCCACTGGTCCTGCTTCTCGAGCTTCATCGAGCGCTCCAGGCGCGTCTCGAAGATGCCGTAGAACGGATCGTCGGACTTGGGCTCGAGGTCGATGGCCGGGTGGCCGAACCCGGAGATCTTGCGCATCGCCCCGTTGACGTACTCGGACACCTTCGGGTAGAGGCCGGACGAGGCCTCGTAGTACGGGGGGCCGCCCACTGCCAGGCCGATCGAGGTGATCGCAAGACCGATCTCGTCCGTGTCGCTACGCATCTCCGCCAGATACTTTAGCAACTGCTTGTTGTCCGATTCCTGCATGTACATGACGGCGTACTGGCGCTTCTCCGGATCCTCGTCGTTCTTCGCCTGGTTCACCACCTCGTCGATCGTCTCCTGGTCGCCGAGCTTCAGGAGGTTCACGATGGCGATGTCGCGCACCCAGCGATCGTCGCCCTGCTTCCGGAGCTCCTTGATCGCCTTGATGACGGCCGGGCTCACCCTTCCGCTCACGGCGCCCAGGATCCCGATCGTGTCCAGCGCGCTCACGCGGACGTCCACGACCGGATCGTTCAGGAGCTTGATGAGCGCCGTCTCGGCCCGTGCGTCGTCACCCACACGGCCCAGCGCGAACATGATGGCGAGCCGCTTCTGCCAGTTGTTGACGAGGATGTTGTCGACCAGGAAGGGAACGGCGTCGTCCTCGCTCCCCGCCACGATGGGCTTGGCATCCGCCGGCGGGTGCGCGGGATCGCCTCCGTCGCGGGCGTAGCCCGTGATGTTGCCGATCGCCACCATGGCCGCGAAGTCCAGGTCGTCGTGGACGGCCTTCAGGCGCGCCATGATGTAGCGTACCGCCTTGCTGTCCCGCTGGCGCTCCAGCGCGTCCAGCGTGATGGAGCGCACCGACTCGTCCTGGTCGTAGAGCCGCCGCGCGACGATCTCCGTGAGCGACGGGTCCTTGAACTCCACGATGGCGTTGACCGCCGCCGCACGGATCTGGGGCGACGGGTCGTCGAGCATGCGCACGAGCTCCGGCAGCATCGTCTTGTCCTGCAGGTACCCGAGGCCGCGGATCGCCGCCACCCGCATGTTGACGTCCTTCTCCTTCAGCGCGGCGCGCAGGATCGGGATCGCCTGCGGGTCCTTCGCCTCGCCCAGGAGCGACATCGCGTTCGCCCGGAAGTTGATGTCGCCGCTCCTGCTCATGCGCATCAGCGCCGCCACCGCCGCCGGCTTCTTGGTCATCGACAGCGCCTGCGCGATGGCGTACTGGACGCGCTGGTCCGCCTTGTCCGCGGCGCTCACCAGCGCCAGGACCGCCTGGTCCGTGCCGATGTAGCCGAGCGCCGCGGCGGCGTTCGTACGCACGACCTGCGACCGGTGCGAGAGCGCCTTCTCGAGCGCCGCGACCGCCTTGTCGCTCTTCGTGTAGCCGAGCGCGCGCGCCGCCTGGTAGGCGATGCGCTCCGCCTGGTCGTCGGGGCAACCCGGCTTCGCTCCGCACGGGTTCTCGAGCGCCTTGATGAGCGGATCGATGACCGCCTCGTTGGGGCGCGGAAGGAACTCGCCCTCGGGCTGCTTCTCGTTCGGGGCCGTGCGCGTGCGCGCGAGCACCTCGGTCACGAGCTCCTTCTGATCGACCGTCCCGTTCTCGAGCGCCTTGGTCAGCGCCGGGATGCTGCCGAGATCGGAGATGTCGTAGAGCGACCGCGTGGCCGCCATGCGCACCTTCTCGTTCTCGTCGTTGACCCGCGCCTCGAGCGCCGTCCGCGCAAGGTCCACGCGGGCCAGGCGTTCCGGCGTGTAGAGCTTCTCGCGCTCCTTCATCGCCGCCGCCGCCGCGGAGCCCGCCACGCGCGCCATCACCTTGCAGGCCGCCTCGCGCACCTCCCAGTCCTTCGACTTCGTCGCCTCGATCATGCACTCGAGCGACGCCTGACGATCGAAGTTGGTGAGCGCGTAGGTGGCCGACACGCGGACGTTGACGTCCTTGTCCTTCTTCGACACGTCGCAGAGCCACGGGATCATCTCGTCGAGCCCGACGAAGTCCATCTGCTCCACGATGACCGAGCGGGCAATGGGATCCTGCTCCTTCTTGTAGAGCTCCTTGAAGATCGGAAGCTGGGTGGCGTCGGCGCCGCCAACGCAGTCCTTCTCCTTGCAGGTCGTGAGGCGTCCCATCGTCACGTAGCACTTGATGCGCACGTCCTTCGAGTCGCTCTCGCGCGCGAGCTTGATGACCTCCGGGAGCGCGGAGCGGTCCTCGAAGTACGCGAGGAGCTCGACCGCGAACGGGGTCAGGTTCTTGTCGCGGCGCTTCACCACGTCGAGGAGCTGCGGCACCGCCTTTGCGCGCTTCATCTTGAACAGCTCGCCGATGATGAGGTGCTGGGTATCCCAGTCCGGCGTCGCGATCTGCTGGTAGTCTGGCCCCGTCTCGGCGAGGTTCTTCGCCTCGAAGAAGCGGTCCATCAGGTCCTCGAACGAGAGACCCGGCGGAAGCGGCGGCCACGGCGTGAGCGCCGGCTCGAAGGCGGTGAGCTGGTCCTTCACCTGTCCCGGGAACCTCTGGCGGACGTCCTCGCTTCCCGCGTCCGGAGCGTCCGGACTCTTGTCCATCTCGTCGCCCGTCGGCGGGCGCCCGATGGAGCTGGCCGTGACCGGCGTCGTCTGCGCGAAGGAGGGAACGGTGAGCGCGAGGGCAACGAGAAGGACGACGCTGCGACGGTTCATGGACGACTCCAAGGTTCCGGGGCCCCAGCCCCGCGGTTCGCTCCGTTGGTTGGGGGTTGGTGCCCCCATCGTGGGGCGGGGGCCTGTCCCCCGCCGGTTCCTGCGTATTCCTAGATGCTCCTGTGCAACACCGGCGCGAGCCCGCGCAGCTCGGCCACCAGGCTCGCGAACTGCCCGGGCAGGATGGCCTGCGGGCCATCGGAGAGCGCGTGCTCGGGATCGTGATGGACCTCGATCATCAGGCCGTCGGCGCCCACGGCAAACGAGGCGCGCGACATCGGCAGCACCTTCTCGCGCCGCCCCGTCCCGTGGCTCGGATCCACGATGATGGGCAGGTGGCTCGCCCGCTTGACGGCGGGGACCGCGGAGAGGTCGAGGGTGTTGCGCGTGTGGTCGGCGAAGGTGCGCACGCCGCGCTCGCACAGGACGACGTTGTAGTTCCCCTCGGACATGACGTACTCCGCGGACAGAAGGAACTCCTCGATCGTGGCGGACATGCCCCGCTTGAGGAGAACGGGCCGCTTGCTCTTGCCAGCGCGCCGCAGGAGCGAGAAGTTCTGCATGTTGCGCGCGCCGATCTGGATCATGTCGGCGTACTCCTCGACCAGGCCCAGGCTCTCGTGGTCGATGGCCTCGGTCACGATGGCCAGGCCGAAGCGGTCCCGCGCCTTGGCAAGTAGCTTGAGCGCCTCGAGCCCGAGCCCCTGGAAGCTGTAGGGGGACGTGCGCGGCTTGTAGGCGCCGCCGCGGAAGAGCTTCAGGCCGGCCGACGCGATGCACTCGGCGATCGTCATCACCTGCGCCTCGGACTCCACCGCGCAAGGCCCGGCGATCACACAGAACTCCTCGGAGCCGAAGCGCGCCTTCCCGACCTCGATGATGCTGTCGTCCGGCCTGGCGTCGCGCCCCACGAGCTTGTAGGGCTTGGTGACGTGGACGACCTTCTCTACGCCCGGCAGGAGCTCGATGCCCTTCGACTCGACGTAGCCCTGGTTGCCCGTGATGCCGATCGCCGTCCGGGTCGCCCCGGGCATCGGGTGGGCCTTGAACCCGAGGGCCTCGATGGTCTTCACCACCTCCGCCACCTGCGCCTCGGTGGCATGACGCTCCATCACCACAAGCATGCTGTTGCTATCGCTCCTTCGCTGTCCGCGTTTCGGGTGGGACTGGCCCGCCGGTTCGCTTCTCGGGACAGGGACTCGTCCCCGGCCCGTTCGTTGAACCCGTGAGTATACCGCCTCGAACCGCGCCAACCGGGCGAGCTACAATCGGCCCCCGCCGCCGCCGAGACGATCCTGACCACGTTACCGAAGGTCGCCATCTTCCCGCTCCTTGCCTTCCTGATCGGGGTCGGGGCGGTTCCCGTGACCGAGCTATGGCTCGGCTCCACGCCGGGAGATGGTGTGGAGGTCTGGAGCATCGCCCGCCTGCTCGACGGCACGCTCGCGCGGCGCGTCGAGAGCACCGTCGCGAAGTCCTCGCGGGTCGCGAAGCTGGTCCGGCCTTACTGGAACACGGTCCTCTACCTCGCGCTCGACGTGACGACCCATCGCGTCGTGAAGGGCCGGGAGGGCTGGCTCTATCTCTCCACGGACGTACGTGACTACCCGAGCCTGAAGGCACGGCTCCGCTCCCCGGAGATCGCCGCGATGATCTGCCGCTTCCTCTCGTGGCTTCACGAGCAGGGCACGGAGGTCCTGGTCGTGGTCGTCCCCAACAAGGAGACGATCTATCCGTACTACCTTCCTCCCGCGCGGCCGACCTTCCAGCCCGTGTACGACGAGGTGCTCCAGGCCCTCCGAGACGAGGGAATCTGGACCCTGGATCTGCGCCCGGCGCTAGAGGTCGGAGGCGCGGAGCTCTACATGCGGGCGGACACGCACTGGTCCTCCGCAGGCGCCGAGCTCTCCGCACGGGCCGTCGCGGCCGAGGTCCACCGGCGTTTCCCCGAAGCTCCCGGGCGGCCGATCGCCGCCCGGCTGTGGCGGACGCCCGACCGGCTCCACGCGGCGGACATGGCCGAGATGCTCTCGGTCGTTCCGAGCATCTCGGGCGGCCTCCAGCAGTGCGAGGCCCGGCTCTACGGCGTCGACGAGAAGGGGAAGGTCGTGGAGTCCGACGGTCCCGAGCCGATCGCGCTCGCCGGGACGAGCTTCTCCGATACCGGGGCTCTCGCATCGCTGCTGTCGGTGAGCCTCGGCCGCGTCGTCGAGGACCGCTCCGGCAGCGGTGGCGGTCCCACCTCCGCCATCTTGACGGTCGCGGAGTCGATCGCCCGGGGCGATCGGCCGCCTCCCAGGCTCCTCATCTGGGAGTTCCCGGAGCGCTACTTCTACGTGGCGCAGTTCCGGTTCGAGGCGCTCCCGGCCTTCGTCGACGAGCTCGCCGTCGAGGGTGGCGGCCCCGGGTTCCACTTCGACATCCCGTACCAGAGGGAGTAGCGCGTGGTCTTCACGACCCAGATCTTCCTCTTCTGGTTCCTCCCGCTCACGCTGCTCCTCTACTACGCGATGCCGACGCTGCGCGCCAGGGGCGTCGTGCTGCTCTTGATGAGCTACCTCTTCTACGGCTGGTGGCGCCCCGACTTCGTGCTCCTGATGATCGGTAGCTCGAGCGTCGACTACGTCTGTGGTCGCCTCCTCGGGAGCCTCGGCCGGAGGATCGCGACCCTCGCGCCGGGATCGCCGGAAGCCCGGGCGCTGCGCGCGCGCCAGCGCGTGGTCCTGCTCGTCTCGATCGGCGTCAACGTGACGCTCCTCGGCTACTTCAAGTACGCGAACTTCGGCGTCGAGACCCTGAACGCGATCCTCGCGCGCTTCCACGTCGCACCGATCGCCTGGGCGAAGGTCGTGCTCCCGATCGGCATCTCCTTCTACACGTTCGAGTCGATGAGCTACGCCATCGACGTCTACCGCGGCGAGGTCGAGCCCGAGCGAAGCTACCTGCGCTACGCGGGATTCATCGCCCTCTTCCCCCATCTCGTCGCCGGTCCCATCATGCGCTACAAGGCGCTCGCGGCCCAGCTCGCGTCGCGCAAGCACTCGCTGCTCCTCTTCTCGACCGGCGTGCTCCTCTTCCAGATGGGCTTCGCAAAGAAGCTCCTCGTCGCCGACAACGTCGCCCCGGTCGCGGACGCAGCCTTCGCGCTCGCCGATCCCAGCACGCGCGAGGCGTGGCTCGGCACCCTCGCCTACGCGCTCCAGATCTACTTCGACTTCTCCGGGTACTCCGACATGGCGATCGGGCTCGGCATGATGTTCGGATTCACGCTTCCGTGGAACTTCGACGCGCCCTACCGGTCGCGCAGCGTCACCGACTTCTGGCGGCGCTGGCACATCTCGCTCTCGACCTGGCTTCGCGACTACCTCTACATCTCCATGGGCGGAAACCGCAAGGGTCCGGTGAAGACCTACCTCTTCCTGGCGATCACGATGCTGCTCGGCGGGCTCTGGCACGGCGCCGCCTGGACGTTCATCGCCTGGGGCGCCTACCAGGGCGCGTGGCTCGTGGTCGAGCGGCTCCAGGGCAAGCGGCCCTTCTTCGGTTCGCTACCGGCGCCGATCCAGGTGCTCGCCACCTTCGCGATCACGCTCTTCGGCTGGGTGTTCTTCCGCGCCGATCGCATCTCTCAGGCGTTCCACGTCATCGGCGTCATGCTCGGCGTCGGCGGCGGCGGACCGGGGTGGTTGCGCCTGCCCCACGGTCGTCTCGAGCTCCTCGCCATGGCCTCTGGTATCGTCATCGCGTTCGCCGCCCGCACCTCCCAGCAGATCGTCCGCGCGCCGTCGCGCCTTCATCTCTGGGGCGTCCCGCTCCTCTTCCTGGTCGCCGTCCTTCACCTCTTCTTCAAGTCCTACACGCCCTTCCTCTACTTCCAGTTCTGAGGTCCCACCGATGAAGCGAACCGCTGCTGGCACGCTCTTCCTTCTCCTGCTCTGCCGCCCATGCCTCGCATGCGATCCTCCCGAGGCCCAGGGTCTGAAGCCCGCCACGTTGATGACGGGGCTCGGCGACATCCACCATCCGATCAAGACCGAGAGCGCCGAGGCACAGAAGTTCTTCGACCAGGGACTCGCCTTCATGTACGCCTTCAACCACGCGGAGGCGCAGGCCTCGTTCGAGAAGGCGGCGGAGCTCGATCCGAAGTCACCGATGCCCCAGTGGGGCGTGGCGCTTGCCCTCGGGCCGAACATCAATGTGCCCGTCGATCCGGAGCACGAGAAGGCCGCCTACGCCGCCATCCAGCGCGCCATCCCGCTGGCCGCGAAGGCGGCGCCGGTGGAAAGAGACTACGTGGAGGCGCTCGCGAAGAGGTACAGCGACGATCCGAAGGCCGACCTCGCCAAGCTCTCGGCCGACTACGCCGCGGCGATGGGCGAGGTCTCGAAGAAGTATCCCGACGACCTCGATGCCGCGACGCTCCACGCCGAGGCGATGATGGACCTGAAGCCGTGGCAGCTCTGGAGCGCTGACGGCAAGCCCGCGGAAGGGACCAACGAGATCATCGCGATCCTCGAGAGCGTGCTGCGCAGGAGCCCGACCCACACCGGCGCGAACCACTACTACATCCACGCCGTCGAGGCGTCCCCGCACCCCGAGCTCGCGCTTCCGTGCGCCGCTCGCCTCGCGACGCTCGCACCGGCCGCGGGGCACCTCGTGCACATGCCCGCCCACATCCTGATGCGGACCGGTGACTACGCCGGCGCGTCGCACGCGAACGAAGCGGCGTCGGAAGCCGATCGGAGCTACTTCAAGGACCGCACCGACCAGGGTCTCTATCCCCTGCTCTACTACGACCACAACCTCCACTTCCTCTCGTCGGCGGCGGCGTTCGAGGGGCGTTACGCGGTCAGCAAGAAGGCTGCGGAGACGATGGTGGCGTTCGCGGCACCCGCCGCCAAGGACGTGCCGCTGATCGAGCCGTTCCTCTCGTGGCCCATGCTGATGGACCTCCGTTTCCACAGGTGGGACGACGTCCTCGGAGCTCCCGCGCCCGACGCGAGCCAGCTCTCCGTCGTGGCGATCTGGCACTTCGCGCGCGGCGTGGCGCTCGCCGGCAAGGGAAGCGCGAGCAAGGCCTCGAAGGAGAAGCAGCAGATGGCGGCGGCGGCCGCGAAGATCCCGCCCGACTTCCTCTTCAGCCTGAACCCGATGTCGAGCTTCGTCGCCGTCGCGGGCAACGTCCTCGACGCGCGGATGGCCGAGGCGAAGAAGGACTGGAAGGGCGCCATCGCCGCCTGGACGAAGGCCGTCGAGGAACAGGACAAGCTCGCCTACGACGAGCCTCCCGGCTTCTACTACCCGGTTCGCGAGTCGCTGGGCGCGGCGCTCTTGCAGGCGAAGAAGCCCGCCGACGCGGAGAGGGTGTTCCGCGCCGACCTCGAGAAGAACCCGCGCAGCGGTCGATCGCTCTTCGGTCTCGCCCAGAGCCTGCGCGCCCAGAAGCGCGACGTCGACGCCGCGTGGGTCGAAGCCGAGCTGCAGACGGCGTGGAAGAACGCGGACGGGCCGCTGAAGGTGTCGGACCTGTAACACACGGTAGAACCGGCGGGGACAAGCCCCCGCCCTACAGGCCACCGTCACGATCCGAGCCGTCGTGACGAACCGGCGGGGGACAAGCCCCCGCCCTACAGGCCACCGTCACGATCCGAGCCGTCGTGACGAACCGGCGGGGGACAAGCCCCCGCCCTACAGGCCAACGTCACGATCCGAGCCGTCGTGACGAACCGGCGGGGACAAGCCCCCGCCCTACAGGCCACCGTCATCATTCGAGAACCGGCGGGGGCGGGCCCCCACGGCCGGACGCATTGATGCACCGCCCCTGTCGCGATGGCCCGGCGCGTGGGACAATCGCCGACCCCATGCACCTCCTCGACTATTTCCTCCACCTCGACAAGCACCTCAACGAGTGGGCGAACCAGCTCGGAGGGTGGCTCTACTTCGTGCTGTTCGGCATCGTCTTCTGCGAGACGGGGCTCGTGATCACGCCTTTCTTGCCCGGCGACTCGCTGCTCTTCGCCGTGGGCGCGCTCGCAGCGGTCGAGGGCTCGCCCATCAGCCTTCCCGGGGTCGCGCTGCTGCTCTCGTTCGCGGCCATCCTTGGCGACGCCGTCAACTACGCGATCGGCTTTCGCGTCGGCCCGAAGGTGTTCACCAGCGAGACCTCGCGCCTCCTGAACAAGAAGCACCTGCTGCGCACCAAGGCCTTCTACGAGAAGCACGGCGGCAAGACGATCATCATCGCGAGGTTCATGCCGATCGTCCGGACGTTCGCCCCCTTCGTTGCGGGCATCGGGAAGATGGGTTACACGCGATTCGCGGTCTTCAACGTCATCGGCGGCGTGAGCTGGGTGGTGACCTTCCTGATGGGCGGATACGTCTTCGGAAACCTCGAACCGGTCAAGAAGAACTTCCACTACGTGATCCTCGCGATCGTCGTGATCTCGGTCCTGCCCGTCGTGATCGAGTACTTCCGCGCGATGCGCGAGCCTGCGACCGAAGCTCCTCCCGCCGCCTGACGGACAGCCACTGATGCGAGGGGAATCGCTCCGCCACGCGGCAACCGTCGCGGCGGCGTTCGCCCTCTTCCATGTCCTCTTCTTCGCGCGCGTGCCGCTCGCGGGACGCATCCTCGCGCCCGGCGACGGCATCGTCCAGAACGTGCCGGCGTACGAGTCGCCGTGGGGACCCTGGTCCGAGGACCTCTTCACCGGCTACCCGATCGGCGCCGATCCCCAGAACCAGCAGCTCTACCCGCCCAAGATCCTGCTGCGGCTCCTGCACGCGCCCTACGACGCGTTCGTCGTGCTCGCCTATGTCCTGGCGAGCGTCTTCGCCTACGCGCTCGCCTACGAGCTCACTGGATCCCGCGCGTCGAGCGCCGCGGCCGGGCTCGTCTACGGGATGTCCGGCTTCTTCGTTGCGCACCTCGGCCACGTCAACATGATCCATGCGGCGGCGTGGATCCCCGCGTTGCTCGCCGCGATCGAGCGCCTCCGGTCGGCGCCGACGGCGCGCCGCACTGCCATCGCCGCGATCGCCGCCGCCCACCTCGGGCTCGCCGGCCATCCGCAGGTCTTCGTCCAGGGGAGAGCGCTCGCGGCCGCCTCGATCCTCCTCGTACGACCCGCCGCGCGGCGCGGCGCGTTCGTCCTCGCGAGCGGCGCGGCGCTCGTGCTGGGCGGACTCCTGTGCGCCGCGCAGCTCGTGCCGTCCGTGGAGCTCGCGCGCCAGACCCTGCGCGCGCACCTCTCGTTCGACGCCTTCGTGGAGTACGCCATCCCCTGGCAGCAGCTCGCCACGCTGCTCTTCCCCTTCGCGTTCGGCGGCGACGTCACCTGGCCCGGCGGTCGCGAGTATGGAGGCGCGTGGACGATCACCGAGCTCTCGGGATCGATCGGGCCGGTCGCCGCGATGCTCGCGCTCCTCGCGCTCTTCGGTCCCGACGAACGTCCCGAGCGGCGGCGCTTCTGGGCCAGCGCCGCGATCGTGGCGATCCTGATCTCCCTGGGTCGGGTGACGCTGCTCGCGCGGGTGCTTTACCACGTCCCGGTCATCAACCAGTTCCGCGCGCCAGCGCGGTACCTCGTGATCGTGGCGCTCGCCACCGCGGTGCTCGCCGCGCTGGGCGTGGATCGGCTTCTGCGCGCGCGGGCGCGCGTGCTGCCCGCCGCGCTCGGCACGGCGGCGGCCGCCATCGCGAGCCTCGCGGTGGTGGCCAAGAAGAGCGCCGACCCCGACCTGTGGCGCATGTCGACGTTGATTCCGATCGCGATCCTCATGCTTGCCCTGATGGCGGCGCTGCTCTGCGCGCGCGCGCCGTCGCCCGGCCGCGTGGCGATCGTCCTCGGGATCCTCGCGGTCGATCTCGGCGTCACCGGACAGACATCCCAGTGGGCCCACTCGTCGCCCCTCGCGTCCGCCGCGCAGCCTCCCGCCTGGGTCACACCCATCCGCGAGGCCCTCGCGGATGGTCGTGGACGGATCGTGTGCCCGTCGGGCGTCCTCGAGCCGGCGGCCGGCCCGATCCCGAACCTCTCGTGGCCCTGGGGGCTCCCGTCGGCCACCGGGTACAACCCGCTCGCCGTCGAGAGGCTGCGCGCGCTGCTCCAGATTGAAGGCGGGGCTCGGCTCAACGATCGAACGCTCTCGCCGGACGATCGGTCCCTCGACATCGCGGCGGCACGCTACGTCTTCGACGTCTGGCCGCGCGACCGCGAGCGGTTCCACCCCATCGAGCGCAAGCACCAGGCACGTCTCTTCGAGAACGTCCGCGCACTCCCCCGGGCGTGGGTCGCCCGCAGCGTCGCGGCGCTCCCGGCCCCCGAGGCCCTCGACGCCATCCACACCTCGCGACTCCGGAACGGCGCGCCCTTCGACGCGGCGACGACCGCGCTGGTCGAGGAGGACCTCGGACTCGCCCCACTTGCCTCATCCGGCACCGCCGAGATCGTCGAGCACGACCCGGCGCGAGTGACGGTCAAGACGACCGCGCCCGCCCGCGCCCTCCTCGTCCTGGCCGACACGTTCTATCCAGGGTGGACCGCGTCGATCGACGGCGCGCCGGCGCCCATCGTCCGCGCGGACCACGCCTTCCGCGGCGTCGTGGTGCCATCCGGGTCCCACACGGTCGCGTTCACCTTCGCCTCCCCCACCCGCCGCCTCGGGTTCGCCATCAGCGCCCTCGCCCTCGTCGCGACGCTCGCCCTCGCGAGCGTCCCCGCGCCCGCTCACCCGTGACCACGATCCTCGTGGAGGGCATCCCTTGCAGCGGAAAGACCTCGCTCGCGAGAGCCCTGCTCGTCGGCGACTGGAAGACGCGCTTCGATGCCTGCATCCATCTCGGCGAGGCCTACACGGTCCTTCCCGTCGCCGACCCGGCCTGCACCACCGTCGCGAGGCTGCGGCGGCTCACCAGCATCGTCCGCACGATCGAACGCATGCATCGCGATCACCATACGAGCCGACTCTCCGACGTGTTGCCCCCGCTCGCGATCCTCGAGAGGCTCCACCTGACGTTCGCCGTCTCTCACGACCCGAGAAAGGTCGACCTCGAGCCCTACCGCCGGATCAACGAACGCCTGCACGCGCTCGATGCCCTCGTCGTGCTCACCACGGTCCCGGCACGAGCGCTCCGCCGTCGCCTGCGCCTCGCCACTGCCGAGCGCGGCGAGTGGTTCGGACGGATCTTCGGCCCCCGCGCCACGGGCGCGCGCCACCTGGATCGGCTAATGCGCAAGCAGGAGAACTACCGTGCCCTTCTCGAGGGAAGCGGCCTGCGATGGATCGAGGTCGACACGAGCGCCTCCTCCACCGAGTGCCTGTCGCGCCTCATCGCCGCCTGCTGACGTCATTGACTACATGGCACAGCTGATCGTCCGGCGGGTCGAAGAACGTCTCGTAGGCGAGCTGAAGCTGAGGGCCGCGCGCAACCACCGCTCGGCGGGTGGCCAGCGAGGCCTCTAGCTCGGAAAGGAGGCTCTCGCCTTCGATGCGGTCGGAGCCGGCCATGCGGACGATCTCGGCCTGGACGCGGAGCTGGCTCTGGAGCTCGGTCGCTTCGTCGACCTCGCGGCGCAGGCGCTCGCGGAGGTGACGGAGGCGGCGGATGTTGTCGGCGCGGCTCGAGGCCATCGACGCGGCGCGGCGATCGCCACGGGCTTCGAGGAGAGCGGATCGCTCTCGCGCGGAGTCCTCGGAGAACTCGGGACCCCCGAGGAGGGCGTCGATCTCCGCGATGCGTGCCTCGGCGTCGCGGGAGCGCGCCACGAGGCGCTGGGCCGTCTCGCGATCGGGAAGGAGGAGCGCGAGTGGCGCGCCCTGCGCGCGGTCGAGGGCGTCGAGGAACGCCATGCGCCGAGGAGACGAGGGTGCGGGACAGCGGTCGCCTGCGAGGAGAAACGGTCCGTAGAGTGGCCAGACGGCGAGGAGGAGCGCGGCGTCGCGGAGCGAGCCGGCGCCCCCGCCGCGGACCAGGATGGCGACGGCGCAGCCTGCGCCGACCAGGACGTAGAGCGTCGCGAACGCGGCGACGTTCACATCGCCCCCCGGCCGCAGCCGAAGGCGCAGGCTGCGGGGTGATGTGTCTTCGAAGGCCTCCTTCGATGCCGTCCGGGGGTCGTGGCGAAGGGCGTCTTGTCGCCCGCTGTGCGAACAGAGCTGGAGTCGTGCATCACTCCCCTGGCTCGTCGTCGTAGATGCCGCGCGCCGAGCGCGAGCTCGTCCACACCGAGTCGAGGAAGCTCCCTTCGAGCGAGCGCACGAACGGCGGGCTCGGGGTCCGCGGACGGAGGACGTAGGGCCGGAGGGACCACGTCATCTGCGCTCCGACCGCAACGAACAGTCCGAGCGCCGGGAGCGCGACCAGGGCGGTCTCCCGCAACGATCGGGACCGGAGGCCACGGTAGAGGACCGAGAGCCCGATGACGCCGCCGGCGGCGCAGCACCCGACCGCGGTCATGATGACGACGTGGTACGGCGCTCCGAGGAGGATCGCAAGGAAGGCGAGCGGAGAGAGAGCGGCGAGGATCAGACACCCGAGGGCGAGCGCCGCGAGGACGAGGGCCGTGTCGCGCTGGATGCCCCGCGAGAGGCCGAGGGCCGCGCGCGTCGCCACGAGCGCCGGGGTCGTGAGCGCGGCCGTGAGGAGGACGACCAGCGGCAGCTTGAGGCCCGCATAGAGGATCTGGATTCCGCCACGATAGCTGCCGAGCACGAGCCCGAAGACGCCGGCGCCCGCCGCGATGGTGACGATCATCGCGCGCGCGAAGCTCGTCAGGTCGTCGAGCGTCGCGATGCGTGAGAGTAGCCCCTCGCGATCTCTCAGGAGCTGATCGAGCGGCGGCAGGCCCTCGGGGACGGCGCGCGTCCCGGGTAGGGCGCGCGTGGATGCGGCGATCGGAAGGGCGGCGTCCATGGTCACTCCCCCACGAGGCGCAGGCCCCGTACGAGGAGGATGGACCCGATCACGATCGTCACGACTCCCCAGGCCGCGAAGAGCAGCGCGAACGGCGTCGACTCGTGGGATCCCCTCACCGAGGAGAGCATCGACTGCATTCCGAACGCGATCCCCGCCAGGGCGGCGATGCTCGCCAGGCGAATGTCCATCGCGGGCGGCGTCGACGTGGCGACGAGGAACAGAAGCGACGGCAGGGCGCCGAGGAGGAAGAGCCCGCACGCGCGCGCCCCCGAGCGCGCACCCGAGAGGAGCGCTGCAGGAGGGGGCGACGCCTGCGCGTAGGCAGCTCCGATGTAGAGCGCGGGAAGCGTCAGGAGCGGGACGCCCAGGGCGAGAAGCGGGAGCGCGAGCGCTCCCATCGCCATGGGCACGGCACCATGGGAGAGGCCGAGGCACGCCCCCGTGAGCCCGATCCCCACGAGCGCCACCGTCACGTCCTTGCCGTCGATCGTCATGAGCACCTCCGTGCGAGACCGCGCGGAGATGGATTCACGTCACATGCCATGAGCGCGCCGCCGGCACGTCCCGAGCGGGCGTGTTCCCGGGGACACGGCGTCGTCTCCGCGCGGCGACATCGTGGCCTCCCGCCCACGCCGGCCGACGGTTCAGGCGTCGAGGAGCGCTGGTGGGACGCGACTCTTGAGATCGCCGCGGAAGAGAAGCGACCCGTCCCCGCGCTCGATCGCGCCGAGCGCCTGCTCGACCTCGACGATGCGCGTCCGGAGCGTGCCCGCGGTGCCAAGGGCCGCATCGGCGCTCGCAGCTCGCGCGCCATCCAGGTGCTCGCGGCACGCCGCGACGTCGCCGGATGCGAGCGCGATGGAGGCTCGCTCGCAACGACAAAGGGCAAGTCCGACCAGGTCGCCGATCTCCCGCATGATCTCCTCCGCGCGCGCAACCCCTCGCTCCGCCGACGGGAGGTCCCCGGTCAAGAGGCGCTCGTACGAGGAACGGATCCGCAGGAAGTCGGCCTGGACGGAGAGCTCGCGCGCCTCCCGCAACATGGCGAGGCCCTGGTCGAACGATTCGGACCCACCCCGCCGATCGCCCCGGTCCCATCGCACGAAACCGACGAGGCCGCGGAGCCTTCCCTCCATGCGCCGATCGCCTGTGAACTGGTGAATCCCGAGCGCCTTCTCGAGATAGGACAGCGAGCGGTCGAGGGTCGACGCCTGGCGCGCCAGGAACGCCTGGATCTCGTAGCCGAACGCGATCATGCTGTGGTCGCCGACGTCGCGCAGGATCTCCTGGGACGCGAGGACGAGCGCCTCGCCCTCCTCCGGCCGCCCCATCTCGATCACCAGGCCGGCGAGCTGAGCGAGGCACGTCGCCTCGCCGTGCCGGTCGCCCAGCTTCCGGTAGATCGCGAGCGCCTCGTCCGACCATCGCCTCACCTGCTCGAGATCGCCCCGGTACGACGCCGCGAGCGTCGAGAGGACGCCCGCCGCGCCGGCACCGTCGTCGAGCTCGCGGAAGATCCCGAGCGCGCGCTCGAGGAGCTCCTTGCCCTCCGCGAAGCGCCCCTCGTCCCACAGGGCCGTGCCGAGGCCCCGCAACGTCACGGCTTCTCCCGCGCGATCGCCGGACCGCTCGCACAGTGCGAGGACGTCGCGCCGCGTCGACGGCATCGCCGCGTCCGAGGCGGTTCCGGCAGGTCCCGGCGCCGCGCAGCGCCTCGGCCTCGCGCCGGAGGTCGCCCGCGCGCCGCGCGCCCGGCACGGCATCGAGGAACGAGGCGAGGGCATCCTCCGTCCGGCCGGCGATGAGCCACATGCGTCCGAGCTCGATGCGCGCGTCCACCGCCCCGGCGCTGTCGCCGTCGTGAAGCGCGAGGTACTCGCGGTAGAGCCGCTCGCCATCCTCGTAGGCGTATCGCGACACCGCGCGCCGCGCCGCGAGCAGGAGGAGCGGTCGCGCGAGCTCCGCGCGCCCGGCGCCGATCCAGTGGCGCGCGAGCAGCGCCGGATCGGCATCGCCGGAGCGCGCCGCGAGCCCGACCGCAACCCGCTCGTGGAGGCTCTGCCTCTCCGCCGCCGAGAGGCGTGCGAACGCCGCGGCCTGGATCTCGGCGTGCAGGAACCGGAGCCCGCCCGGCGTCTCCTCCAGGATCTGCCGCGACAGGAGCTGGGCGATCTCGCGCTCGCGCTCGGGCTCGAGGCGACCCGCGACGGCGCCGAGCAGCGCGGGATCGATCTCCCCGCCGATGACCGCCGCGGCCGACAGCGTCCCGCGCACGCCCGGATCGATCCGATCGAGCCGCCGCGCCACGAGCTCGCGGATCGCCCCCGGGAGACCGAGCGCCTCGTAGCTGCGGGCGCGGGCAAGACGCCAGCGACCGGCTCCATCTCTCACGAGCGCCCCCTCCGCGACCGCCGTGCGCAGGTACTCGGAGACGAAGAACGGATTGCCGTTGCTCTGGCGCGCGAGGAACCCGGCGAGATCGGGAGGCGGCGAGACGTCGCCCATCATGTCGCCGGCGATGCGCCCCACATCGGCGTCCGAGAGGCGCGCGAGGGGGATCGACACGACCCCCGGCTCGGAAAGAAGGCGATCGAGCGCGGCGCCGCGCTCCTCGGATCGATAGGTCCCGAGCACCATGACCGCCATCGAGCGCGATGCCCGCGTGCGCAGGAGGTGACGCAGCACCTCGAGCGTCACGTCGTCGGCCCACTGGAGGTCGTCGAGGACGAGGAGGATAGGACGCTCCCTCGCAAATGCCTGGAGCACGTCACCAACGGAAGATGCCAGGCGGAGGCGCGCCGCGTCGACCGGCAGATCGGCTGCGGGCGTGCGCCGGGCACGCCCGGGGAGATCGGCGAGGGCCGGGACGTAATCGTCCAGCACCGGCCGGGCCTTGCCCAGGATCCGCTCTGCCTCGGCGTCTCCGCGCTCCCTGCAGTGGTCGCCGATCGCGACGAACATCGGCAGCAGAGCGTGGAGCGGCGCCACCGGAGGAACGGACGCGCACTCGATCACGGAGAGCTCGCGCGGCGCGCGGGCTGCGAACGCCATCGCCAGGCGCGTCTTCCCCGCCCCGCTCTCGCCGCCGACGAGCGCGACGGACAGCCGCCCGGTCATCGCGCCGCGTGTCTCCTCCGCGAGCGTCGCGAGAGCGTCGTCCCGTCCCTGGAACCCTGGGCGGTAGAGGTACGAACGTGCCGGTGCCTCGCCACCGTCTCCTCCCGCGGTGTCGTGGCCGAGGCTGCGGAGGGCGTCGAGCACGACGTCCGCGTGCCCGATGCGCTCGTTCGGGCGTTTCGCGAGAAGGCCGAGGATCAGACGCTCGAGCTCCGGCGGGACGCCGTCGACGAGGAGCGACGGAGATGTGGGGAGCACCGATGCGTGGCTCCGGGACACGTCGAGTGCCGAGCTTCCGAAGAACGGGGGGCGGCCGGTGAGGAGCTCGTAGAGCATGCAGCCGAGGGCGTAGAGATCGGCGCGCGCGTCGACGAGCTCGCCTCTCGCCTGCTCGGGCGCCATGTAGGCGACCGTCCCGATCGCGACCTGCTCCTCGAGCACCTCGCGCGAGACGCTGCCGGCGAAGCGCGCCACCAGGCCGAAGTCCATGACGACCGGGCTTCCGTCGGGTCGGACGATGACGTTGTCGGGCTTGAGATCGCCGTGCACGAACCCCTCGCCGTGGAGGTAGGCGAGGATGCCGCAGAGCCTCCTCATGACGCCGAGGCCGCCCTCGAGCCATGCGGGTGTCGCCGTCACGTCGCGCGATGCCGCAGGGAGACGAGCATCGCCGGCCGTCGGGAAGCTCGCAACGTCGCTCGCTGGGTCGGGATGGGTCCTCGCCGGATCCTCGCGCGTCGGCGCGGACCTCCGGACGACGTCCGCTCCCCAGAAGGGATGGCGGCGCAGCGACGTCCCTTCGACCATCTCCATGGCGTACCAGGGGACGCCCGCCTCGACGCCTTCGCCAACGATGCGGACGATGCCCGGATGGACGAGACGGGTCAGCGCGCGGATCTCCCTGCGGATGCTCGCCAGGAGCCACGCGCGCGGCACGCGCACGGTCTTGAGCGCGACGCGCATCCCCGTCGAACGATGGACGGCCGCGTAGACGACGCCCATGCCGCCTTCGCCGATCGGCTCGAGGACGTCGTAGGGACCGACGGCACCGCCGCTCGAGGCCAGACGCCGGCTCAAGCGCCACCTTCCTCGGGCGTGGCGGCTGCGCCTCGGCTCCAGCGCGGCGCCGTGAGCCGGCGGCGCCCGTCGGCCGTGCGCCCGACGCCGGGCGCGTCCAGGTCGACGCGATCCCAGAGCTTACACGTCACCTGCTTGTGCTTCTGGTCGAGCCCCTCGCAGTAGTTAGTGAAAACGCAGCGGCGCACGTCGGCTCCACGCCCGAGCCGCACCTTCTTCCACCAGTCGGGATCGGCGAGCGTCTGACGCGCCGCGCCAACGACGTCCGCGTCCCCACGCGCGAGGATCTCCTCGGCCTGCTCGAAGGCGGAGATGCCCCCCGAGACGACCACCGGCGTCTCGTGGCCCGCGGCGCGGATCGCGTGGCGGATCCTCGCGACCGCAGGCACGTTGCGCCCGAACGGTCCGGCCTCGTCGGCGAGGACCGTCGGCATGCACTCCCAGCCGCTCGGGCCGGTGTAGGGATAGGCCGCCCAGCCCACCGCGGGCTGCTTCGCATCGTCGAACTTCCCGCCGCGCGACAGGCTCACGTAGTCCATGCCCGCGCGCGCGAACGCGACGCCGTAGAACACCGCGTCATCGACGCCGCTCCCACCCTCGATGCACTCGTCGGCGAGGTAGCGGCATCCGACGGCGGTGCCCTCGCCCGCGCGCGCACGCACCGCCCGGTACACCTCGAGCGGGAGCCGGGCGCGCGCCTCGCGCGATCCGCCGTAGCCGTCGGCGCGATCGTTCTTCGCCGACAGGAACGACGCCATCGTGTAGGCGTGCGCGAAGTGGAGCTCCACGCCGTCGAAACCGGCGAGCACGGCGCGCCGCGCGGCCTCGGCGAAGAGGTCCGGCAGCACCTTCGGCAGATCGCGGATGTGGGGCCGGTCCACGTCCGTGACGCGCTCGCGATGACCGAACCGGAGCGCCTCGATCTCGCGTGGAGCGAGGATCGCATCGAGCCCGTCGTCGTCGAGCGAGACGAGGTGGTCGCGGATCGCCGCATCCCCCTCGATGCCCCGGGCGCCGAGGAGCTCGCGGTGGCGGTCGGTGATCGCCAGGAACTCGCGCAGGAAGCGGCCAGGATCGGGCCGCCTCCGGATCGCGAGGAAGTCGATCACCTGGATGAGGAGCCGCGTCCGGCCGGCGCTCGCGCGCCGCACCGTCTCCACCAGCCGCCCGAGTCCGGGAACGTAGCGATCGTGGCCGATGCGGAGCAGCGGCCCGCTCGGGATGTCGCGGATCCCCGTCGCCTCCACGACGATCGCCCCCGGCTGTCCCTCTGCGAAGCGCTCGTACCAGGAGAGCACCTCGGGGGTCACGAAACCGTCCTCCGTCGCGCGCCACGGCACCATCGCCGGCACCCACGTTCGCTCCGCGATCGTCATCGGGCCGATGGAGATCGGGGTGTAGAGACGAGAGGCACGTGCTTGGTCGGCGCTGGGCCAGCGGGCCGCCGGGATGGCGTGCTTGATCGATTGCGGCGGGTGCCACATGGAGGACGTCAGGATATTCCCGTGGGTCGGCACCGCACCGCTCGTCAACATGTTCCGCGACGGGCCCAGGAGTCGTCACGGAATGACGGCATCGATTCTGTACGGCTCCGCCGTCGGGCTTCGTCGCGCCATCCGAATCCAACACGGGCGTCGTCGGCGCTCCTCGCCATCGAAGCCGGATGGCTCGCCCATGATCGACGCAGTTATTCCCTGACGACTCCTAAGCTGGCCCTAAGGGACCTTCCGTAGTCTCGTGGCCGTCGAGGTGGATGCCCATGCAGACTGATCGAAGAACGACCCTTCTTGCGATGGCGGTCCTCGCCGCCACAACTCCTTTCGCCCGCTCCGACAACTTCGTCGTAGGCCACGGGCCTGCCCAGGCCAACCCGAACCGGGTGCGGGTGTTCGACGCCACCGGAGCTCCTACGCCCACGGACTTCCTCGCCTACAGCGCTGGGCAGTGGGGCGTCAACGTGAGCTCGGCGGACGTCAATCCCGGAGGCGTCGACGACATCGCCACCGGTCCCGGCCCCGGTCCGCAGTTCGGCCCGCAAGTGAAGGCGTTCCTCGCCGACGGGACCGCCATCGCCAAGGTGAACTTCTACTCGTACGGAACGCTCAAGAGCGGCGTGAACGTGGCCACCGGCGACATCGATGGGGCCGACGAGTTCCTCACCGGTCCCGGACCCGGCGGGGTGTTCGGCCCGCACGTGCGCGGCTGGGACTACGACGGCACCAACCTCACCGCCATCGTGAAGGTGAGCTACTTCGCCTACTCGACGCTGAAGTACGGCGTGAACGTCGGCGCGGGAGGCATCGACCTGGATGGGTTCGACGAGATCTTGACCTGTCCCGGTCCCGGACCGGTCTTCGGCAGCAACGTCCGCGGCTGGAACTACGACAACCAGGCGATCGGCCTGATCGCCAAGGTCAACTTCTTCGCCTTCACCAACCCGAGCGGCGGAGGTAGGGTCGTCGGCGGCGACTTCGACGACGACACCAACGACGAGATGGCGGCGTCCGCCGCTGGCCAGGCGGCCGGCTTCAACTTCGACGGCGCCTCCGTCACGGCGATGACCGGCTTCACCATCGCGGCCGAGGCCACCGGCTCCGGCGACATCGGTGGGATGTCGGGTGACGATCTCATGGTGGGCGACGCGACCACGTCCGACGTCGTCGCTTACGACTACGACGGCACGCAGCTCACGCAGATCCTGGCCTTCAGCGCCTTCAGCGGCTACGCCCGCGTCACGCTCGCCGGCGGAGATCTGGGCTTCTAGGAGCGCGGCGCCGCGATCGACCTCGGAACGGTCGCGGCGCCCGATCGATGACTACGCGCCCGGAAGCGTGGGCTCCATCGCGACGATGATCGCCTCCTCGAGGATGCCGCCCAGGATGTCGATCGTCGCGCGCCCCTCGTCGGCCGTGGCGGCGGCGGGATCGCCGAAGTAGGCGCGCGGCCCCCCCGCCTCGAGGAAGGTGCTCTTGCCGGCGCGGATCGCCTGCGAGAGCGAGATGGGGTTGGGCGGGAGATCGCGGCGGAGCGCGTCCTTCACGAGGTCGGGGCGCACCGCCATCACGATCGACCCCTCGTACTGCCCGGCGTGACAGGCTCCGCTCTTGAACTCCTCGGTGAGCCGGAACACCCACGGCTTCTTCGTGACGTCGGGGAAGACGGCGTGGATGGAGTGCTCGGCTTCCAGGATCCGCACGGCCTCGTCGATGCTCCGGATGTGCGCGGGCTCCAGGTGAGCGTTGGCGATGGCGAGCAGCGGGAAGCCGTGCACGCGAGCGACCGCCCGACGTCCACCAGGAGGGCGGTCGCCGTCTCCGGCCTGACGGAGACGGTGCCGGCAAAGCTCGCGGCATAGCTCGCGACGCTGTAGGCGACCGGCGGCAGCACGATCGCCTCGATGCCGCGGCGCGAGAGCCTCTCCGCCGCACGCTCGGCCATCGCCGTCGCGATCACGACGTCCGTCGCAAGCGGCAGGTGCGGGCCGTGCGCCTCCGTCGCTCCCACGGGGAGCAGGAGCGCGGCTCGCGATCGCTCGATGGCGGCGACCTCCTCCCACGAGAGCTCTGCGAAGGGCGGCATCGACCGCATGATAGCCGAGGCATAATGCTTGCCCCTCGCGCATGTTCACGCCTCCACGAGAGCTCAACATCGCCGACTACTTCCTCGATGCCCGCGTGCGCGACGGCCTCGGCGCGCGGACGGCGATCGTCACCGGCGAGGGGCGGCTCACCTATCGAGAGGTCCAGGCGCTGGCCAACCGTTTCGGCAACGTCCTGCGCGCGCTCGGCGTCTGCCAGGAGGAGCGCGTCATCGTCGCGCTCCCCGACGCTCCCGAGTACGTCGGGGCCCTCTTCGGGATCCTGAAGATCGGCGCGGTCGTCGTGATGTGCAACCGCGAGCTCAAGCCCGAGGAGATCTCCTACTTCTACGACTACACGCGCGCCCGCGCCGCGATCGTCGCGGCGGAGAACCTCGGCACCTACTCCGAGGCACGCCGGGGCGCGCGCCACCTGCGCCACATCCTGGTGGTGGGCGGAGGCTCCGAGGGAAACCCCTCCTTCGACGAGCTCGGCCGGAGCGCGAGCCACGAGCTCGCCACGGCGGCGACCCACCGCGACGACGCGGCGATCTGGCTCTTCTCGGGCGGCACCACCGGCCGGCCAAAGGCGGTGGTCCAGACGCATCGCAGCTTCGCCAACACGACCGAGTGTTACGGCAAGCACGTCATCCAGTACGGCGAGAACGACGTGACGCTCTCGGTGCCGAAGCTCTACTTCGGCTACGCGACCGGCAGCAACCTCTTCTTCCCGTTCGCCGGCGGCGGGGCCACCGCCCTCTTCCCGGAGCGCTGTACCGCCGACGTCCTCTTCGAGAAGATCCGCCGCTTCCGGCCGACGATCCTGATCAACGTCCCCACGATGATCAACCAGATGGTGAACCACCCCGCGGCGAAGGACCAGGACCTCTCGTGCCTTCGGCTCGCAACGTCGGCGGGCGAAGCGCTCCCGCCGGAGCTCTACCGGCGCTGGAAGGAGACGTTCCAGGTCGAGCTCCTCGACGGCCTCGGCACGGCCGAGATGTGGCACATCTTCATGAGCAACCGCATCGGCGAGGTCCGCCCCGGGACCCTCGGCAAGGTCGTGCCCGGGTTCGAGGCCAAGCTCTGCGACGCGGACGGCCGCGAGGTCGGAGACGGCGACGTCGGGGCGCTCTGGGTGAAGGGCGACTCGCGCGCCATCGGCTACTGGCAGCAGATGGAGCGCACCATGGCGGCATTCCAGGGCGAGTGGTACGTGAGCGGCGATCTCCTGAGCCGCGACGCGGACGGTTACTACACCTACCACGGCCGGAGCGACGACATGCTCAAGGTCTCCGGCAAGTGGGTGTCGCCGCAGGAGGTGGAAAACTGCCTCCTGAAGCACGCCCTCGTGAAGGAGTGCGCCGTCGTCGGCGTCAAGGACGACACCGGCCTCACCAAACCCCACGCCTTCGTCGTCGCACGAGAGGAGACGCCCGGCCTCGCGGACGAGCTGAAGGCATTCGTCAAGGAGCGCCTCGACCCATACAAGTATCCCCGCGAGGTCTTCTTCATGGCCTCGCTCCCACGCACGCACCTAGGCAAGGTGGATCGCGGCAAGCTCCGCGACCACCGCGCCGCCACCGACTGAGGCTTCTCGATGACGACGCCAACCGAGCCGGCCGGAGCCAAGACCGGCCCCACCTACGGCACCTACCTGCGCCTCGACGATCTCCTCGGCGCGCAGACCACGCTCACCGACGCCCACGACGAGCTCCAGTTCATCATCGTGCACCAGACCTTCGAGCTCTGGTTCAAGCTCATGCTCTTCGAAGCGGTCGCGGCGCGCGCGGCGATGCACGCCGGCCGCGCGGCAGAGGCCGTCCACTACCTCCGGCGGTTGAACGAGATCGTCAAGGTGCTCACGACGAGCTTCAACGTCATCGAGACGATGCGCCCCTACGACTTCCTCGAGTTCCGCTCCGAGCTCCAGCCGGCGAGCGGGTTCCAGAGCGTCCAGTTCCGGGAGCTCGAGTTCGTCTGCGGCGTCAGGGACGAGCGGTACGCGAAGCTCGTGGAGCGGCCGGACCAGGTCGCCAGGCTCCGGCAACGGATGGCGGAACCCTCGGTGTGGGACGCCTACCTGGAGCTCCTGCGGCGCCACGGGCTCCCGACCGACGACGATCCGACCATCGTGAAGTCGATCATCGTGATCCTGAAGGCGCGCGACGACCACGCGCTCGGAGAGCTGACCGAGACGCTGATCGAGTACGACGAGCTCTTCGCGCTCTGGCGCCAGCGGCACGTGCGCATGGCGATGCGCATGATCGGCGCGAAGCCCGGCACCGGCGCCCAGACGGTGAAGAAGCTCGAGGAGGGCGGCTACGGGCAGTTCGGTCCGGGCGGCGTCGACTACCTGAAGAGCACGCTGCCCAAGCAGTTCTTCCCGCTCCTCTGGGAAGCGCGCACGTTCATCGAGCGCTAGACGTGCCCGTATCGCGCTCGACGAAGAAGCCCGCCGCCGACCCGCTCCTCGCCTGGCGCCGCGAGTTCCCGATCCTGAAGGACACCGTCTACCTCATCAGCCACTCGATGGGGGCGATGCCCCGGGGCGCGGAGGCGAACCTTTGCCGCTACGCCCGCGAGTGGCGCACGATGGGGATCGCCGGATACGACGTCTGGCTTCCGCGCCTGCGCGCGACGGCGGACGTGATCGGATCGCTCTTCGGCGCGCCGCGCGGCACGGTGAGCCTGCACCAGAACGTCTCGACGCTGACCTCCATCGTGCTCTCGGCCATCGTGAAGCCGGGCGGACGCCGCAAGGTGGTCACCACGGACCTGAACTTCCCGTCGGTCCACTACAACTGGGATCGCCACCGCCAGCTCGGCCTGGAGATCCAGATGCTCCAGAGCCCCGACGGCATCACCATCCCGACGGACATGATGGTAGACGCGATCGACGACCAGACGCTCGCGGTGTGCATCGACCACGGCATCTTCCGCTCGGGCTATCTCCAGGAGGTGGGGGCGATTGCCGAAGCGGCGCGGCGCCACGGCGCCTTCAGCGTGGTCGACGCCTACCAGACCGTCGGGTGCGTCCCCATCGACGTCACCGCCTGGGGCATCGATTTCCTGCTCGGCGGCTCGCACAAGTGGCTCTGCGGCGGCCCCGGTTGCTCCTTCCTCTACACGCGGCCCGATCTCATCAAGGACCTCTTCCCGCGCTCGACCGGCTGGTTCTCCCACAAGCGCCCGTTCGCCTTCGAACTCGACATGGACGACGCCGACGACGCGATGCGCTTCGCCACGGGCACCCCGAACCTCCCCGGGATCCACGCCGCAGGCGCCGGCATCGAGCTCGTGAAGAAGGTCGGCGTCGCGCGCATACGGAAGAAGAACGTGCGGCTCCTCGATCGGCTGATCGACATGGCGCTCGCGGAGGGATTCAAGGTCAACAGCCCGGTCGACCATGCCCGGCGCAGCGGCGTCGTCTGCATCGACTTCCCCGGCGCCGAGCGCGCCGAGGCGGCGCTGCTCCGGAAGGGCATCCACCTCGACTACCGCCCGAGATGCGGCGTACGCGTGTCGGCGCACTTCTACACGAAGGACGACGAGCTCTTCTCGATCATCCCCGAGCTCCGCAAGCTGCGCCGCCCAGCGTAACCCGGCCTCCCGCGCCCTTCACGGCATGGAGGGTGGATCCGGCGCGGGCGTTGCGGCGCTCGGGCTCGCGGGCGGCGCCGAGGGCGCTGGTCGCGGCGGCGTGAACAGGGACTCGCGGAGCAACACGTCGAGGCCTTCGATCCGGAGGCTCGCGAGGACGCGATCCTCCTGGACGGAGACCGCGGGCGAGATGCTCGCTCCCCCGGGCGTGGCGGAACGCGCGAGCGGGGCCAGCGCGCTGTCCGCGAACGCCCCGAGATCCTCGGCGTCCCTGGGGCACCTCACCTCGGTGCGGACGTCGATGCCGCCGGGTGTCACGACGTCGATCGTGCCGGAGACGATCCCGCAGTCCGTCTCGGGAGGAGAGGCGGCCGCGGAGAGCGCGCCGAGAGTCTCGGGCGCGAGGCGGAGCGCGATTTCGCCGTCGCGCTCTCCGCGGACGGCGCGGAGGGCGCCGAGGAGCTCCGCGTTCCCGGACGCGGCGCCGGGTGCCAGGCGATCGAGGACCTGCCCCAGCGCCTTCTCGTTACCGAACAACACCGTGCCGCCCGCGAGGCAGAACGCCGAGCCCCCCGGGATCTGGAGCAACGTGTGCTTCCCGTGCCGGACCGCGGAGGAGCCCCCGAGCATGCCGAGGCCGATCGTGTACATCCTCGGCAGGACGCGGGGATTGATCGCGCAGACGAGCCTGGCGTCCTTCTCGCCCTTCGGCTGTTCCAGCAGGACGAAGATCTCCTTGGGCACGACGAACCCGATGCCGCGCCGGTTGTTCGCGCGCCGGTAGGCGTCGAGCCACTGGAGCTGTGGAGGAAGCGGAGGCCCCCCCTTGTCCATCCCGGCGGCGAAGGCGTCCGCGAGCGCGGCGATGCCCGGGTCGTCGAGGTTGCCGCGGACCTGGACGACCCCCAGAGTCTCGGGGCCGACGAGCGGATCGAGCGCGACCTGCGCGGCCGTGCTGAACAGGTAAAGCCACGAGACCACGATCGCGACGACGACCAGCAGGCCCGCCGCCCCCAGCGCGCCGCCGCACCCGAGGGCGACCTTCGCGCCGCGCGACAGCGGCTTGCGCGGCGGCGCCGCCGGACGCACCGCCGGAGCCCGCAGCCCGGCGGCTGGCCCACCGTCTCCCGCGGCCGCCTGGCTAGCTCCGGGATCGCGGGGAGCGGTCACTGGTTCTTCACCTCCGCCCAGAGTCGATCGTAGAGGGTCGTCGTCTCGCCGACGTCCTCCATCAGCTCGCACCGCGCCAGGACGTCGTCGGGTGGGAACACCGCCGCGTCGTTCAGGATCTCGGGCCGGACGAGGGGGCGTGCCGCGGCGTTGGCGCTGCCGTAACTCACCGTGTCGACGATGCGCGCGCCGATCTCGGGCTCGAGGACGAAGTCGATGAACGCGACCGCCGCGTCGACGTGCGCCGCGCCGGCTGGGATCGCGAGGTTGTCCATCCAGACGGTCGCCCCTTCCTTCGGGACGACATACCCCAGGCGCGCCGGATCCGCGCGCACCGCGGCGGCGAGCTGCCCCGAGTAACCCATCGCGACCGCGACGTCCCCCGCGGCCAGGATGGAGGCGAAGTCCGCGCTGTTGTACGCCTTCACGAGTCGCTTCTGCGCCTTCAGCTTCTCGGCGGCCTCGCGCACGCGCGCAGGGTCGGTCTCGTTGCACGAGCGTCCCGCGTCGCGAAGCGCCGCCCCGAAGCACTCGCGCATGTCGTCGAGCATGAGGATGCGCCCGGCGAGCTTCTCGTCGAAGACGGCCTGCCAGCTCGTGACCTCGCCCGCAACGCGGCGATCGAAGCCGATCCCCGTGGTGCCAAAGAAGTAGGGGATCGAGTAGACGTTCCCGGGGTCGAACTTCTTGTCGAGGAGCTTCCCATCGAGGTTCGCGAGGTGCGTGATGCGGTCCTTGGGAAGAGGCGCGAGGAGCTTCTCGGCGATCATCACCTTCACCATGTAGTCCGACGGCACGCACAGGTCGTAGCCCGCCACACCCGACTGGAGCTTGGCGAGGAGCTCCTCGTTGCTGTCGTAGGTGTCGAGGTTCACCCGGATGCCCGTGCGCTTCGTGAAGTCGGCGACGACCTCCGGCGGGAAGTAGGCCGACCAAGTGTAGACGTTGAGGGCCTTCTCGTCCCGACCTCCTCCGCAGCCCGAGAGGAGGCACGCCGCCAGGAGCCACGCAGCCCGTCTCACGCGTCACCCCGCATCGTCCGGCGCGCGCCGAGGATCAACACGATCGTCGCGGCGAGGAGAAGGGTCGAGACGGCGTTGACCTCGGGCGTGACGCCGACCTTGAGCATGCCCGCGATGTGGACCGGCAGCGTCGTCGACCCTGGGCCCGCGACGAACGACGTGATGACGTAGTCGTCCAGCGACACCGTGAACGCGAGGAGCGCGCCCGACAGCACGCCGGGCGCGATGAGAGGCAGCGTGACCCTGCGGAAGGCGTCGAACGGGCCCGCGCCGAGATCGCGCGCGGCATCCGCGAGCGACGGGTCGAGCCCCGCGAGCCGCGCGCGGACCACGAAGGTCACGTAGGAGACCGAGAACACGACGTGCGCCGAGAGCACCGTCAGGAGCGAGAGGCGCAGCGAGAGCGCCGCGAAGAACGAGAGGAGCGCCGCGCCCACCACCACCTCCGGCACCAGGATCGGCAAGTAGAGCGCGGCCGTCGTCGCGCCCTTGGCGCGGAACGGATGGCGGGCGAGCGCCAGGGCCGCCATCGTTCCAAGGATCGTCGAGCAAAGCGTCGACACGGCCGCGACGATGGCGCTTCTCGCGACGGACGCCAGCAACGGAGCGTCGCGCAGCAGCGTCCCGTACCACGAGATCGAGGGTCCCTCCCAGATGGCGGCGTTGCGCCCCGCATTGAACGAGAGCACCACGAGCACGGCGATCGGCGCCCAGAGGAACGCCACGACGGTGACGCTCGAAAGGAAGAGCAGGCGGCGGGCCGTCACAGGAGCGCCTCGTGACCCCGCCGCTTCGCCCACACGGCGTAGGCCAGCAGCAGCGCGAGAACGATCGCCGCGAGCTCGAACGCGACGGCGGATCCGAAGGGCCGGTTGCGAGCCACGACGAACTGGTTCTGCACGAGGCTTCCGAGGAGGATCGTCTTCCCTCCGCCGAGGAGATCGCTCACCACGAACTGGCCCACGCTCGGAACGAAGACCAGCACGACGCCGGCCGCGATCCCGGGCGCCGTCACGGGGACGGTGACGCGCCAGAACGCCTGCCACGCGGTCGCGCCGAGGTCGCGCGCCGCTTCGAGAAGCCCGAGGTCTAGCTTCTCCAGGGAGGCGTAGAGCGGCAGGATCATGAAGGGCAGCTCGCCGTACACGAGCCCGATCATCACGGCCGTGTTGCTGTAGAGCAACGGGAGCGGCTCGCTGACGATCCCGAGCGCCATGAGCGCGCGGTTCGCGAGCCCCTCCGTCCTCAGGATGAGCACCCAGGCGTACGTCCGGATCAGGAAGCTCGACCAGAACGGCACGACGATCGCTGCGAGCATCGGTCCCTTGCTTCTCGGCCCCGCGAGGATCGCCACGTAGTACGCGACCGGGAAGCTCGCGGCGAGGCAGAGGAGCGTGGTCAGGGCGGCCATCCAGAACGACCGCACGAAGATGGCGGCGTAGAGCGGGTCGAGCGTGCGGGCGTAGTTCCCGAGAAACGCCCCCGACGCGACGTAGCCTGCGACGTCGTCGATCGGCCGCACGCCTCCGTAGAGCCCGCGCTCGCGGAACGATGTCGCGAGCATGACGGCGTGCGGTGCGAGGAAGAACGCTCCGAGAAGCACCCACACGGGCGCGACCAGGAGGTAGGACGCCGCGCGGCGCGCGCTCATGGGGATGCCTCCCCCGCGAGCGTCACCGCGTCCTCACGCCGGTAGCAGAAGAAGACGCGCCTCCCCGGTGCGAGCGCTTCCGCGGGACCGAACGGCGCGCCGCCGGGCTCGAGCGCCTCGAGGTCCTGGCCCGCGTCGCTCCGTACGATGAAGAGCGTGCTGGCGCCCTGGTACACACGCTCGTCGACGACGCAGCCGATCGCGGCGAGGGCACCCGCCGCGGGCTCGTCCCCGGCGAGACGCGCGCGCTCGGGACGGACGATGGCCGGGCGGCCGCCCTCTCCCGGCACGATGTTGGCCGCGCCCAGGAACCGCGCGGCGAAGAGCGTGCGCGGGCGCTCGAACACGGCAGCGGCGCCGTCCACCTGCTCGATCCGCCCCGCGTTCATGACGGCGATGCGATCGCTCATCGCGAGCGCCTCCTCCTGATCGTGTGTCACCAGGACGAAGGTGATCCCGAGCCGGCGCTGGAGCGCCCGCAGCTCGACCTGCATCTCCTTGCGGAGCTTCCGGTCGAGTGCCCCGAGCGGCTCGTCGAGGAGCAGCACCTCCGGCGCGAGCACCAGGGCCCGCGCGAGCGCGACGCGCTGCCGCTGGCCGCCCGAGAGCTCGCGCGGGAACCGGCGCTCGTAGCCGTCGAGGCGCACGAGCGCGAGAGCATCCTTCACCTTCGCGTCGTGAGCGTCCCGCGGGATCCGCGCGTAGGGAAGCCCGAACGCGACGTTGTCGCGGACGGAGAGGTGCGGGAAGAGCGCGTAGTGCTGGAAGACGGTGTTGACCGCGCGGTCGTTGGGCGCGAGCGCCGTGACGTCCCGGCCCGAGAGAAAGACGCGCCCCGACGTGGGCGCTTCGAACCCGCCGAGGATCCTGAGCAGCGTGGTCTTGCCGCAGCCGCTCGGGCCGAGGAGCGACAGCAGCTCGCCGCGCGCGATCGCGAGCGTCACCGAGTCCACCGCCGTGACGTCGCCGAACCTCTTGGTGACGTCGCGCAGCTCGACGGTCGGGGACGCCGCGCCGTTCAACGCGCGCAGGATACTTGCAGTCGCGTCCGGTGCATCGCTATATTGAAACCTCGACCATCCGGAGCGCGGCCAAGGAAAGCTCCATGCGTCGGGACAATCGGCGTCTCCTCCTCCTCGGTACATCCCTCCTCAGCTTGACGTCGGTCGGTGCCAGCGCTGCCCCAGGCTGGGGCGCTGGGCCCATGCCTCCCTCCGCCATCACGCCGCGACGGAGCCATGCCATGGCGTACGACTCCGGGCGCGCCCGCGTCGTGCTCATCGGCGGTCTCGACCTCTCGAACATCCAGGCGGACACCTGGGAGCTCTCCGGCAAGACCTGGGTCAAGGCTTCACCGACGCCGTTCGGCCGGCGGCAGGAGCACGCGATGGCGTACGACTCCGCGCGGCACGTGGTCGTCCTCTTCGGCGGCGCCGATCTGCAGTTCTACAAGTCCGACACCTGGGAGTACGACGGGACGATCTGGACGCAGGGTCCGGCGCCGGCTGCGGGGATGGTCGAACGTATCCGTCACGGGATGGCCTACGACGCGGCGCGCGGACGGATCGTTCTCGCCGGAGGCGAGAACGTGAACGGGACGTTCCTCGGCGACGTCTGGGAGTACGACGGGACCGCCTGGGCCGCGGGCGCGACGGGATTGCCGGCGCGCTCCTCGCTCGCGATGGCCTACGACGGAGCGAGCGCACGCATCGTCGTGTTCGGTGGGCGCAACGGCTCCTATCTCTCCGACACCTGGCTCTACGACGGCAGCGGCTGGAGCGCGGGACCCGCAGCCCCCGCCGGATTGACCGCGCGATCCGATCACGCGATGTGCTACGACCCGGCGCGCGGCAGCGTGGTCCTCTTCGGAGGCTCGGACGCGAGCGGGCTCCTGAACGACACGTGGGAGCTTGGCGCGACGGGCTGGGCCCCCGGCGGCGGTGCGGCGACCTCGCTCACGCCGCGCATGGAGTCGGCGATGGTGTTCGACGCGAGCCGCGGGGCGTGCATCCTCTTCGGCGGCTTCGACGGGAGCCTCTCGAACGAGACCTACTCGTACGACGCCGGCGGGTGGACCGCCGGAGCGGCCGATCGCGGCCTCACGCCGCGCTTCACCCATGCGGTCGCCTATGACTCGGCGCGCGGGCGCGTCGTTCTCTTCGGTGGCCAGGATGGCGCCTATCGCAACGACACCTGGGAGCTCGACGGCATCTCCTGGAAGGAAGGCCCAGCGGCGCCCGCGGGACTCACGCCTCGCACCGGCCACGCGATGGCCTACGACTCCGCGCGCGGGACCACGGTCCTCTTCGGCGGCGCCGGGCTCACGGCTCTGACGAACGACACCTGGTTCTACGACGGAGTGACGTGGACCTCCGGCCCACCGGGACCACCAGCCCTGATCGCGCGATCCGGCCACGCGATGGCCTACGACCAGCTTCGCGCGCGCACCGTCCTCTTCGGGGGCGCAAGCACCGCCGCGCTCGACGACACGTGGGAGCTGACTGCCTCCGGCTGGGTGGCCGGGCCAGCCGCCCCGCCGGCGCTCCTGCCGCGCGTCGGCCACGTCATGGCGTACGACATCTCGCGCACGCGCGTCGTCCTCTTCGGAGGATCGGACCTCGGCTGGATGAACGACACGTGGGAGTACGACGGATCGTC
>JAXLQT010000024.1:0-94385 GCA_046331505.1 Acidobacteriota bacterium | reverse complement strand
CTCCCGGCTGGGGGAAGGTGCCGTGCATGCGGCACAGGTCGACGGTGCCGGCGCCGATGTCGATCACCAGAGAGTTGTCGAGGGCCGAAAGGCCATAGGCGACGCTGAAGGGCTCGCTAACCACCATCACGGCGTCGACGAAGTCCCGCGCCCCGTCGATGAGCGACTGCTGGTCCACGACCGACGCCTCGGCGGGAGCGCCGATCACCACGTAGAGCTTCTCTCCCGACTGGCGCGGCGCCATCTCGATCAGGTGCTTGATGAGCTGCATCGCCGCTTCCTGATCGCGCGTGGTCCCCTTCTTCACGACGCCTCGCTCGAGCGGGTAGTAGAGGTCGACGGCGAGCCGGTGGCGCAGCGCCTCGTCGCCGAAGACGATGGGCTTCTTCACCACCTTCTGGGACACGAGGTCCTTCGGCCACGCCACGATGGACTGGACGGTGCGCCGTATCCCCGTGGACGACGCGATCGAGGACTGCGACGTACCGAGGTCGATCCCCAGGTAGAGCACGGAGTCCGGCGAGGCCGCCTTGTCCCGCGCCGCGGGAGCGGCCGCCGGGCGGGGCTTGTAGGGGGGAGAGAACCGTCGGGAGCTCTTCACCATGGGCTTGGCGACCACCTCGGCTGATTCGAATCGGGGCGTCCGCACCCGGAAGCCCTACGGGGCGGGCAGTATAACGCCCCGTCCCTCGTTTCGGAATTTCCGGAACGACCTGTCAGGAACGTGCCGTGATCCGGAAGATGTAGCGCGAGCCCCCCATGATGATCTCGTCTTCGTCGTTCAGATCCGCCTCGGTGATGGCCTCGCCGTTCACGCCGGTTCCGTTCGTGGAATCGAGGTCCATGATGACGAAGCGGTTCTGCCGGAAGATGATCTTCGCGTGGTAGCGGCTGAGCGCCTTGTCCTCGGGCATCGCGATGGTGTTGTCTGGGGCCTTGCCGATGGAGGTGACGTTCGACGTGCGCGACAGCGGGAACACCTTGCCGAGGTTGATGCCCTCGACCACCTCGAGAACCGCCGGAGGAGGCGTCGTCCCTTCGCTCCGCCGCCCGGACACGTCGCGGGCGAATCCTCGTAGCTCCTCGTCGTCGAGCTCGCCGTCCATCCCTTCGACGGCGCGCTCCAGCTCCTCGAGGTTGACCTCCTCGAGGATCTTCTTCGCCTCCTCGCGCTCCGGATCGACGTTGCCGAGCTCGCTGGTCGGCGCGGTCGCGGCCTTGAGCCCCACATTGCCGGATGGCAAGCGCGTGGTCGCGGGTCCGCGTCGCGACTCGACCTCCATCTCCGCGGCGGACTCGTCGAGGTGGATCTCCCGGCCGGGGTGCAGACCCTCGTCGTCGTCGTCCACGATGCCGCTCAGGTCCTCCTCGACGTTCTCGGCATCGAGGTCGCTCGTCGCGCCGTCGTCGTCGAGCTCCTCCACGCCGCCGTCGGCGTGGCGCCCACTCTCGGCGATGGAGTCCAGATAGGAATCGACGTTCGGCGCCTCGAACGCGGACTCGACCTCGAGGTCTTCCTCGATGTCCTCGTCGATCTCCTCGACGCCGCCGGCGGGGCGGAGGGACTCCTCTCCTGGACCACCGCCCGCATCCGCCATGAACCTCGTCGTCGGGAGCTCGTCCTCGTCCGATCCGCCGGCCGGGCCGCGATCCTCCTCCGCGTCGAGATCGTCGGCCTCCTCGGCGGGCACGTCGACGAACTCCATGGGTACCTCTTCGGCGATCTCCTCGATCTCCACGGATGCTTCGTCGGTGATCGACGCCTCGTCGGTCACCTCGAGCACCGGCGGCGGAGCCTTCGTCGTGGGGACGAACGTCGCGTCGTCGTCGATCGAAGCGCCGAAGAGGGGGCTCTCGTCCTCGTCCTCCTCGTCTCCGGGTGGGAACATCACCTGGGACGCCGCGGGAGCGTCCTCGACGGCCGCAGCATCGATCGCGGGAACGTCGATCTCCGTGCCGCGGAGCGTCTCTTCCGAATGGAGGGACGCCGGCGCGACACCGGGCTCTGGCTCCGCGACGGCCACCACCCTGGGCATCGGCTCGGCCTTCATCTCCGACTCTCTCGCTTCGCGCACTTCCTTCACGGCTTCCGAGACCGCGATCGTGGCGACGTCGGGGGCCGAAGCGTCGCGGGGCGCCTCGTTCTCGGGTTCCGGGACCGCGAGCTCTTCTCGCCGTGGAGTGACCGCGCGCCGCGACGGGCGCACGACCTCGCGGGCGTACTCGCGCTGTACCGGTTTCGGCGGCGCGGGCGCGGGAGGGGGCATCTCGATGGCGGGAGGAGGCGCGGCCGCGACGCTCGGCCCCCCGCTCCCTCCGCCCTTGCCGAAACCATCGGAGTCGGACTCCTTCTCGGCGGGCTTCTCGGCGCCGCCCGGCGTCTCCTCGCGGCTCAGCGCGTCCTTGTAGTGGCCGAGGTTCTTGCCGAGCACCTCCACCTTCTTCTGCCGCACGTCGATCTGGTAGTTGAGCTCGCCGTTGACGTAGTCGTAGAACTCCTGGTTGAAGTCGCCCAGGTCGAAGCGGAGGTTCAGCTCCTCGCGCCGCTTGTAGAGGCCGGGGAACTCGCGCTCGATCGCGTCCTTCAACTTGGTCATCTCGTCGAGACGCTTGCGCATGCGCTCGCGCACGGCGAGGAGCTCGTTCTCGCGCGCCTTCAGCTTCTGGTCGTACTCGGCCCGGAGCTTCTTCCAGATCTCGGCCGTGACGCTCTCCTTGTTCTGATCGAGCTTCTTCAGCCGTCCAGCCCAAGCGTTGCGCTCGTTCAGGAGCTTGTAGAGCTCCAGCACGTCGAAATTGACGGTGGTGAGGTCCCAGACCTCCCCCTTCGCGCCGCCCTCTCTCACGCCATCAAGGAATTCGGTCATGGAAGCATCTCCGCTGGTGATTGCGCGCCGAGGGCGCGATGCTAAGGAAGGATCTTCGGGAATGTCAAGGCGCGGCCGGCGCCGGCGTCGGCGCGCCTGGTGGGGCGGCGGAGCACTCCGCGAGCTTTCCGAGCGCGCGCGTGATCGCCGCCATCACCCAGTCGTTGGTTTCCGCCTTCAGGGCGTCCTCCAGCGCCATCGTCGCCTCCGTCACGCAGCGATCCGACAGGACGGTCGCCGCGGCGAGCCGGAGGTTGGGCGCGCTCTCCTTGAGGAAGGCCAGCAGGGCCTCCTTGACGCCCGGCCCGTCGACGACGGTCGACAGCGCGAAGACCGCCTCGCCCCGGATCAGCTCGGGCTCCGACGCGCCCCTGGCCACCTTCAGGTAGCTTCCCTGAGCATCGGGCGCCCCGATGCGGACGAGCGCGGCGAGCACCTTGCGCCGCAGTGCGAGGTCCTCTTGCGTCGAGACGAGGATCGCGCCGAGCATCGCCACCGCATCCTTCGCGCCACGCCGGCCGAGCTCGTCCACGGCCCACTCTCGCTCGCCGGGATCGGCGGAGTTCAACATCGGGATGATCTGATCGGTGCGGCGGCGCCACCCCTCCTTCTCGGTGAAGTGCCCCTCCCATGACCCCTGGGCCGCGTAGAGATCGATACCGGCCTCGTTCAGGTCCTCGCCGCCGAGGACCTGCCGCACCTCGGCCTCGAGGACCTTCTCGCGTCCCTCGTGATAGCCGCGGTGCTTCGCCTGCAGCGAGAGGTCCTTGTCGAAGATGTAGTGCATGGGGTATCCGATGATCCGGTAGGACTTCAGCATCTCGTCGGTCGCCAGCAGCATGGGGAAGGCGCCGGTGCGGAGCGAGGACGCCGGCGCCGGCTCGTGGGAGACGATGCCGAGCACGACCAGGCCCCGCGACTCGTAGCGCCGTGCGATCTCCTCCACCGCGGGAAGCTCCTCGTGGCAAACGCCGCACTCGTCGCTCACGAAGAACAGCAGGATCGTCTTGCCCGCATGCGCCGAGAGCTTGACCTTGTCGCCGGAAAGCGACCGCAGCTCGAAGTCGACGGCGGGCGGTCCACCGGCGAGCGCCTGGGGCGCGAGGGCCAGCGTGAGCGCGGCCGGGAGCCAGAGGGATCTTGGTATGCTCATCGCGGCCACGACGAATGCAGGGCGGGGAGCATAACACGCCGGTCGGATTGAGGACGGGGCTCGAGATCCTCCTCGAAGACCGACCCGAGCTGCTCCAGGGCAAGCGCGTCGCGCTCCTCATCAACGCGACGTCCGTCACGCGCGATCTCGAGATCTCCGTCGCGGCCTTCCTCGGCGTGCGAGGCTGCCACGTCCGCGCGATCTGGGCGCCGGAGCACGGCGTCCACGGCGTCGCCCAGGACATGGAGAGCGTCGCCGGCGAGCCCGACCTGCTCGGCGTCCCGATCAGGAGCCTCTACGGATCGAGCGCCGCATCCCTGGCGCCCCCGGCGGAATGGCTCGACGAGATCGACGCGATCGTCTACGACGTCCAGGACGTGGGCTCCCGCTACTACACGTTCCTCGCCACGCTCTCCCACGCGATGGAGTCCGCGGCCTCCCGCGGCGTCGAGGTCATCGTCTGCGATCGTCCGAACCCGATCGGCGGCGTCGAAGTCGAGGGCGGCACCGTACGGTCCACGTTCACCTCCTTCGTCGGGCGTTATCCGATGAGCACGCGGCACGGGCTCACGTCGGCGGAGGCGGCCCGTTTCATGAACGACGCCGGCGCCATCGGCGCACGCCTGACGGCCGTCCCCATGCAGGGCTACCGCCGCGATCTCTGGTACGACCAGACGGGGCTCCCCTGGGTGATGCCCTCACCCAACATGCCCACCCTCGACACGGCGACGGTCTATCCCGGCGCTTGCCTCTTCGAGGGGACGAACCTCTCCGAAGGTCGCGGCACGACGCGCCCGTTCGAGCTCGCCGGCGCGCCGTGGATCGACGGCCCCAGGCTCGCGCGCCACCTGAACGGCCGCAACCTGCCCGGCGTCCGCTTCCGCAGCGTCGCCTTCCGTCCGAAGCACCAGAAATGGCGCGACCAGACCTGCGAGGGCGTGCAGATCCACGTCACGAACCGCCAGCGCTTCAAGCCGCTCCTGGCGGGCGTCGCCATCCTCTGCTCCGCCGCCGAGCTCTTCACCAAGCACTTCGCCTGGCGCGAGGACGCCTACGAGTTCGTCACCGACCGGCTCGCAATCGATCTCCTCGCCGGGAACGACGTGCTGCGCGGGCAGATCGAGCGCGGCGATCCGCTCGACGTCATCGAGGCGAGCTGGGAACGCGACCGCCAGGACTACCTCGCGAAGCGCGAAGCGATCCTGCTCTACTGACGTCCCATGGCATCACCGCGTACGAGATCGCGATGACGATCGCGGCGTGGACCACGGAAACGGCCTAGAGCGCCTCCGCGACGCTCTTGCCTTGCAGGAACAGGAGCAGGTAGTCGCGCCCGCCGGCCTTGCTGTCGGTGCCGCTCATGTTGAAGCCGCCGAACGGGTGGACGTCGACCAGCGCCCCGGTACACTTGCGGTTCAAGTAGAGGTTGCCTACGTGGAGCTCGCGGCGCGCTTCCTCCAGGCGCTCGCGGCTCCGCGAGAAGACGGCGCCCGTGAGGCCGAAGCGTGTGTTGTTGGCGATGGCGAGACCGTCCTTGAAGCTCTTCGCCTTCAGGAAAGCGAGCACGGGGCCGAACACCTCCTCCTGCGCGAGGCGCGCGTCCGGTGCGACGTCGGCGACGACGGCGGGGCTCATGAAGTGGCCGGGGCCCGGCAGCGCCGCGCCTCCGGTGCAGAGCCGGCCCTCGCTCTTGCCGATGTCGACGTACGACAGCACCTTCTTCAGGTGTCCCTCGGACGAGAGCGGTCCCATGAACGTCGAGGGGTCCTCGGGGTTCCCGACCTTGACGGCCGCGGCGAGCTCGACCACGCGCGCGAGCACCTTGTCGTAGACCTGCTCGACCACGATCGCGCGGGAGCAGGCGCTGCACTTCTGGCCCTGGAATCCGTACGCCGACGCGACGATCGCCTTCGCGGCGGCCTCGAGGTCGGCGGTCTCGTCCACGAGGATCGAGTCCTTGCCGCCCATCTCGGCGATGACGCGCTTGATCCAGATCTGCCCTGGCGACGCCTTCGCCGCGAGCTCGTTGATCCGCAGGCCGACCTCCATCGATCCGGTGAACGAGATGAACCTCACCTTCGGGTGGGTGACCAGCGTGTCCCCCACCTCGCCTCCCGGACCGGGCAGGAAGTTCACGACTCCGGGCGGGCAGCCCACGCTCTCGAGCACCTCCACGAGCTTGGCGCCGATCACCGGCGTGTCGCTCGCCGGCTTGAGGACCACGGTATTGCCTGTGACCATCGCGGCGACGGTCATGCCCGTGAGGATCGCAAGCGGGAAGTTCCAGGGCGGGATGACCACGCCGACCCCGAGCGGGATGTAGAAGAAGTCGTTGGCCTCGCCGGAGATGCGCGTGAGCTCGCGCGAGCCCGCGAGGCGGAGCATCTCGCGGCCGTAGAAGTCGCAGAAGTCGATCGCCTCCGCCGTGTCCCCGTCAGCCTCTGCCCACGACTTCCCCACCTCGTAGACCATCGTCGCCGAGAGCTCGTGCTTGCGCCTCCGCAGCTCGGCCGCGGCGCGAAGCGCGACCTGCGCGCGCGCCTGCGCGGGAAAACGGGACCACGACTCGTACGCCGCGAGCGCGGCGTTCACGGCGGCCTCGGCCTCGGCCTTGCCCGCATAGGAGACGGTCCCCACGATCTCGTCGGGACGCGACGGGTTCGAGGAAGCGTGCTTGCGAGCGGTCGTGACGCGCTCGCCGCCGATCACGAGCGGGTAGTGCGTCCCGAACGATCCCCGCACCACCGCGAGCGCCGTGCGGAACGCCTCGGCGTTGCCGGGCTCGGAGAACTTCGTGAAGGGCTCGTTCGCGAACGGCAGGACCATGGCGTCACCTCTTCCCGGAGTTTACCCGGCTACTTCCCGGGGTAGGTCCGCCGGCTCCGGAGCAACGCCACCACGACCGAGAACGCGGCGACGACGAAGACCAGGCAGCACGCCGAGCCCAGCACGCAGCGCAGGAGAGGCAGGCGGACCATCGGCTCGGATGATACGCGTACAATCCCTGCAATGGACCGTCGCGCTCTCGTGCTCGCGCTCCTCGGCCTCGGATCCCACGGCGCGCTCGCGGCCCAGACCGATCGCTACGAGCTCTCGCTCCAGCCAGATTTCGACTTCTTCACGTTCCACGGCTCCGAGACCGTGCGCTTCGAGAACCGCACCGGCAAGCCCCTCGCGGAGGTCCCTCTCTCGCTCTATCCCAACGCCCGCGCTCTCGTTGCCGCAGGGAGCCGCAACCTCGTCGTGCGCGAGGTGACGTTGGGTGGCAAGACCGCCGCGTTCGACGCGAAGGGCACGGTGCTGCGGGTGACCCTCGCGCCGCCTGTCGCCGCCGGCTCGATCGCCGAGCTTGCGATCACCTTCGACGGGATCCTCCCGCGGATGAAGGAGGGCGAGTCGAGCCTGCTCGGCCAGGGCGTCGACCAGCTCGGCGAGCTCTTCGGCATGGCGTCCAAGGAGGGAGGCGATTACGGCATCCTCGCCTACGGCGACGGCACCCTGTCGTTCGGCAACTGGTACCCGCAGCTCTGTCCCTGGGTGGACGGCGCGTTCCGCACGCCCGAGGAGTCGACCCAGGGTGACATGTCTTTCGCGGAGGCCGCCGACTACCAGCTCACGGTGCGGGTTCCGAAGGGCGTGGTCGTCGCCGCATCCGGCGCCCAGGTGCGCGAGACGCCACTGCAGGCCGGCCTAGTCGAGCTGGTCTTCGATCTTCCGCAAGGGCGGAACGTGGCGGTCGAGATGAGCCGCGATCTCGCGCAGAGCCACACGAAGTCCGGAAACGTGACCGTCACGTCCTACTACAAGAAGGCGGATGCCGAGCACGGGACGCGGGTCATGGAGCACGCCGCGAAGGCGCTCGCCTTCTACGAGAAAGCCTTCGGCCCCTACCCCTGGACCGAGCTCGACGTGGTCGAGGCGCCCCTCAAGGGCGGCGCCGGTGGCGTGGAGTTCACCGGACTGGTGACCTGCTCCTCCGGGCTCTACGGGCAGATGGAGGCGGAGATGGCGCCGCTCTTGTCCCTCCTCGGAACCGTGGGTGGAGACTCCCCCACGGGGGAAGCCGGAGCGGCCGGCGCGATGCCGGACCTGAAGGAAGGCATGGGCGAGATGCTCGAGTTCGTCGTGGCACACGAGGTGGCCCATCAATGGTGGAATGCGGCCGTCGGCTCCGACAGCCAGCGATCGCCCTTCCTCGACGAGGCCCTCGCGAACTTCTCGGCGCTCCGCTACTTCGCATACGCGCACGGCGATGCGGCCGCAGAGCGCCAGCGTGAGCTCCAGCTCGCCATGGCCTACCAGCTCCACCGCGCCTTCGGCGGCGAGGACCACGCCGTCGACGCTCCCGCATCGAGCTTCGCCGGGCCCATCGCCTACTCGGCCATCGTGTACGGCAAGGGCGGGCTCTTCTTCGAGGAGCTGGTGAAGCGGTACGGCGAGAAGCCGGTGCTCGCGGCCCTGTCGAGCTACTACAGGGACGGGCTTCACCAGGTGCGGCGGTCGCCGGACCTCGAGCGCGCGCTCACGTCGGGTCTCGGCAAGAAGGCCGAGGTCGCGGCGCTCTGGCAGCGATGGATCGTCGAGACGCACGGCGACGAGGACATCGGTCAGGGAGCGCTGGGCGAGATGCTCCGGGGAAGCGGGCTCGGCGATCTCCTGGGAAACCCCGCGCTCAAAGGAGATGGTCAGGACCTCCAGGACCTCGGAAAGGTCCTGGAAGAGCTTCTCGGCGAGGCCGCATCCTCGGGGGAAAGCGCCGCCGATCCGGGCGGTGTGGAACCAGAACCGTAGCGGGACCGTATCGGTATACTAGGCGTGGCGCGGCCCCTGACCGCTCCAGGCGAGGAGGTCCAACGTGCGTCGAAAGATCATCATCTTCTCCCTCACCCTCACCGCGCTCGCGCTCTCGATCGTCGCGCTTTCCGTCCCCACGCGCGCCGACTCCGGGCTCGCGTCCCTGGAATCGCGCCTCGCGCTGATCCCCGAGAACGCCGCCTTCGTCCTCGCGGTCGACTTCGAGTCCCTGAGACGGAGCGATCTCTACGACAAGTACGGCAAGGAGAAGGAAGACGCCCTGGAGGCCGACCATGCCCCCTTCCGCGAGCTCATCGAGGAGACCGGCCTCGATCCGCGCAAGGACGTCGACACGCTCATCCTCGGCACGAGCCCGTCGGTCGGCAAGACGCCGCTCGCCGCGGCTGGCGTGGTGACCGGCCGCTTCGACACCGAGCGGATCGGCGCCGCCCTGAAGAAGGAGGGCGCGAAGATCGTCAAGGCCTCCGGCCACGCCATCTACCTCCCGATCAAACCCGGCGAGAGTGACGTCGCCGGCAAGGACACTGCCCGGCTTCGCGATCACGATCCTCGGACCGCACGCGGTCGCCTTCGGCACGCAGGCCTCCGTCACGCAGCTTCTCGACGTCAACGATCACGGCGGCAAGGGCTTCCTCGATGGCGCCGGCAATCGCGAGCTGATCTCGGGCCTCGACACCCAGGCACAGATCGTGGGGATCGTGCGCTCGCACGATTTCTCGGACAAGGTCAGAGCGCGCTCGGCCAGGACGGCCTTCCCCCGGCGCTGCGGACCCTGAAGTCGGTCGAGACGGTGACCTTCTCCCTGAATCTCTCGGATGCGGTCGACGTGGCGGCGCGCGCAACCTGCGGCAAGCCCGAGGACGCGATGCTGGTGCACGACGCCATCAAGGGAATGCTCGCAATGGCGAAGCTCGCATCGCAGGAAGACAACCGGGATCTCGCGGGCGCGATCGATCTCGCGCAGATCCAGAACGACGGCAACGCCGTCACGTTCTCGATCAAGGTGCCGGCCGACGTCATCGAGAAGTGGCACGACACGATCGAGAAGCTGCACCACGGGCAGGACGCCCCTCCGGTCGCCCAGGCGATCTAGGCAGGCTCACCCGTCCGGATCTCGACGACGGCTCCCGAGGGCTCCCGTAGCCTGATGGCGCCGTCGTCCGCGATCCCGGCAAACGTCCCCCGGATCTCCCGGCCGCCATCGCGGACGCTCACGCCGTCGCCTTCGCGCCATGCGCACGCGGCGAGCCACGCCGACCGCAGCGGCTCGAACCCCCCGCGCGCAAGGGTTGCGAGCGTCGCCTCGCAGCGCGAGACGATGCGTTCCGCCAGGTCCACGGGGCCCGGAGGCTCGATCCCGAGCATCGCGATCGACGTGGCGATGTCCCGGATCTCGCCCGGAAAGTCCTCGGGAACGTGGCGGAGGTTCACGCCGATGCCGAGGATCGCGCTCGGCTCCGGACCCGTCTCCGCGTCGACGAGGATCCCTCCGAGCTTGCGGCCGGAGGCCAGGAGATCGTTCGGCCACTTGAGGAGGACGCCGGGAATCCCGATCGCGTCGCGCGCCGCCAGGGCCACGGCCAAGGTGAGGCCGCGCAACGCTCCCGCCCGGGGCGGAAGCACGATCGAGAGGTGAAGCCCCAGGGAGGGACGTGACACCCAGGTCCTTCCCATCCTCCCGCGCCCCTCCGACTGCGCGTCCGCGAGCACCGCGGTGAAAGGCGCGGCGCCGGCCCTCGCGAGCTCCCGGGCAACGTCCTGCGTGGACGTCACCTCGCCGTACCTATGGATTGCCAAGCGCCTCGAGGTCCATGTGGATGGCGATGGCGCGCGCCGAGTGCGTGAGCGCCCCGACGGAGATGAAGTCCACCCCGGACCTCGCCACGGCCGTGACGCTCCCGAGGCCGATGCCACCCGAGGCCTCCGTCGTGATGCCGGCGGCGCGGCGGCGTGCGGCCTCCCCCAGGAGCTCGATCGCGAAGTTGTCGAGCAGCACGTGGTCCGCGCCGCCCGCGATGGCGGCCGCGAGCTCCTCGAGGCTCTGCACCTCGACGCCGACCTTCTGCAGCGGACCGGCGCTCGCCCGCGCACGGAGTAGCGCACCGGCGACGCCGCCGGCCGCGGCGAGGTGCGTGTCCTTGATCAGGATCCCGTCGGCCAGGTTGAAGCGGTGGTTGTGCCCGCCGCCGGCGCGCACCGCGTACCGCTCCAGCACGCGCAGCCCGGGGGTCGTCTTGCGCGTGTCGAGGACCCGCGCGCCCGTCCCGGCGCACGCGGCGACGTAGGCCGCCGTCATCGTCGCGATCCCCGAGAGTCGCTGGAGGAAGTTCAGCATCACCCGCTCAGCCGAGAGAAGCGACGATGCCAGGCCTTCGACCTCGGCGACGCCCTGCCCCGCCCCGATCGCGTCTCCGTCCGACGCGGTGGCGCGAAAGGCCGTATCGGGATCCACCGCCCGCATCGCCTCGCGCGCCGCGGGAAGCCCGCAGAGGACGCCCTCCTCCTGGAACGACAGGCGCCCGCGGGCGCGGGCCGGGCCGAGCGCGAGCGCGTCGCAGGTGAGGTCACCCTGCCCCAGGTCCTCCTCGACCGCGCGACGCGCGATGCGGGCGACCTGCTCCGCGGGCGGCTCCCGCGCCGTCACGACCCGAGCGCGGCGCGCGCGGCCGAGAGCTTCCTGTGCTTGCTCTCCATCTCGAGAAGGCGCTGGCGGTTTTTCTCGACGACGGCTGCCGGGGCCTTGGAGGTGAAGCCGGCGTCCGCGAGCTTCGCCTGAAGCGCCGCGATCTCCGAAGCGAGCTTGTCGATCTCGCGGCCGAGCTTCTTCCGCTCGCCGTCCACGTCCTCGCCTCCGAGATCCACGAACACCTCGACCTCGCCCGCGACGTCGCGGGCCATGCGCGACGCTCCGGGCGGCGCTTCCAGGAGGACGCCGAGCTCCGACAGCCGCGCGAGGTTCTGGATCTCGCCCTGGTGCGAAGCGAGGAGAGCGCGATCCGCGTCGTCGTGCGGCACCAGCCATGCCGGCACGCGGCGGTTCGGATCGCGCGAGGCCTTCAGGTTCCGGATCCGCGTGATCACCGCGACGATCCGATCGATGCCGCGCTCGGCCTCGGGATCGGGGGCGCCATCGGCGGCCGTCGGGTAGGGGGCGAGGCTGATGGATCCCGTCGCTCCCGGAAGCCTCCGCCAGATCTCCTCGGTGACGAACGGGGTGAACGGGTGGAGCAGGCGCAGCACCGCGGAGAGCACGTGGCAGAGCACCGCGCGCGCGGCCTCCGCGCGCCCCGCCTCTCCCTTGAGCTCCGGTTTCACGAGCTCGAGGTACCAGTCGCAGTACTCGTGCCAGAGGAACTGGTAGACCTGGTTCGCCGCCTCGTCGAAGCGCTGCGTCTCGAGCTTCTCGCGTACGGCGGCCGCGGTCGCGCCGAGGCGCGACAGGATCCAGCGATCGACGAGCGACCGGCGGTCGCGGGGCGGCAGCGGCCCGGCCTCGCGCCCTTCCAGCGTCATCAGGACGAAGCGCGACGCGTTCCACACCTTGTTGACGAACGCCTTGTACCCCTCCATGCGCTTCGGGGCGAGCGGGATGTCGGTCCCGGGCGATGCCAGGACCGCGAGCGTGAACCGCACGGCGTCGGTGCCGTACTCCCGCATCAGGTCGAGGGGATCGACCACGTTGCCTCGGGTCTTCGACATCTTCTCGCCGCGCTCGTCGCGGACGAGACCATTGATATAGACGCGCCGGAACGGCACCTCGCCCGTGAACTCGATCCCCCTCATGATCATGCGCGCCACCCAGCAGAAGATGATGTCGAACCCGGTGATCAGGACGTCGGTCGGGTAGTAGCGCGCGAGGTCGGGCGTCTTCTCGGGCCATCCCATCGTCGAGAAGGGCCAGAGCGCCGAGCTGAACCACGTGTCGAGCACGTCTTCGTCCTGCCGCACAGCGCCGCCGCAAGCGTCGCAGCGCGTGACGTCGGTCCGCGACACGATGGTCTTGCCGCAGCCATCGCAGTACCAGGCGGGGATGCGATGGCCCCACCAGAGCTGGCGGCTCACGCACCAGTCGCGGATGTTGCGCATCCACTCGAAGTAGATGCTCGCGAAGTGCTCCGGGTAGAAGGTCACGCGCCCACGCTCCACCGCCTCGATCGCCGGAGCGGCCAGCGGCGCCACCTTGACGAACCACTGCGTCGAGAGGAGCGGCTCGGCCACCTCGTCGCAACGCTGGCAACGACCGACGTTGTGGACGTGCTCCTCCACTCTCTCGATGGCCCCGAGCACGTCGAGATCCGCCACCACCTTCCGGCGGCACTCGAAGCGATCGAGCCCGACGTAGCCCATGGGGACCGCGTCAGTCATGCGGCCCTTGCCGTCGATCACCTGGATCGCCGGAAGGCCGTGGCGCTGGCCGCAGGCGTAGTCGGCGGCGTCGTGCGCCGGGGTCACCTTGACGATGCCCGATCCGAACTCGCGATCGACGAACGCGTCGAAGACGATCGGGAGCCGCCGTCCCACGAGCGGCAGGATCGCCTCCTTCCCCTCGAGCGCGGCGCGGCGCGCGTCCTCCGGGTGGAGCGCGAGCGCGGTGTCGCCGAGCATCGTCTCCGGCCGCGTCGTCGCCACCACGAGGTGCCCGGAACCGTCCGAGAGCGGATACCGGATGTGGGTGAGGGCGCCGCGGGTCTCGTGGCCGATCACCTCGAGGTCGGAGATCGCCGTCTCGCAGCGCGGGCACCAGTTGACGAGGTACAGGCCGCGGTAGAGCAGGCCCCGCTCGTGCAGCGCCACGAAGACTTCGCGCACGGCGCGCGACAGTCCCGGATCCAGGGTGAAGCGCTCGCGCGACCAGTCGCACGACGCGCCGAGCAGGCGGAGCTGGCTCGTGATGATGCCGCCGTACTCCTCCTTCCAGCGCCAGACCGTGCGCTCGAACTCCTCGCGTCCGAGGTCCTGCCGCGTCTTCCCCCGCGCCCTGAGCTCGCGCTCGACCACGTTCTGCGTGGCGATCCCGGCGTGATCGGTCCCCGGAAGCCAGAGGACGTCGTTGCCGTCCATGCGCTTGTAGCGCGCGAGGATGTCGGGGAGCGTGTTGTTGAGCGCGTGGCCCGTGTGGAGCCTTCCGGTGACGTTGGGGGGCGGCATCACCATCGAGAAGCGCGGCCGATCCGGCGAGCCCGAGCCCGCGCGGTAGAGGTCGGCCCAGGCGGCGGCGACCCGCTCCTCGACGGCGCGGGCGTCGTAGACCTTCGGAAGGAGATCGGCGGGAACGCCGGACGGGGATTCGTCCATGATCTGCACCGAGAGAGACGACGTGGCGCCGCGCCGCGCTCACTCGCCTCTCTTCCGGGCGTCCTCCTCGATCTTTCGCTTGACGTAGAGCTCGGCCAGCTCCGGTACGACCTCCCAGACGATCTCCCGCACGACGGCGTCGCTCATCCTCCGCAGAACCTCGGCCACGATGCGATCCAGGATCGCCGGATCGAGGATCCAGTCTTCGGGCACGACGTGCCCGGTCGGCGCCGCGGCCGGCCTTCCGGCGGTCCCACTCTGGCGCGGCGGCTCCGGCACCGCCACGGCGAGCACCGGGCCGGTCTGCTCCGTATCGGCGTCGTCCTCATCGCTCGCGTCGATTCCCCTGAGGATCGACTGCGAGTCGTCCAGGTCGAAGAGCTCCTCCTCGCTGGAGTCCGACGGCGAGCGCGAGAGCCGGGACGCTTCCGAGATCGCCGGAGGGGTCGTAGGGATCGCCGCGATTGCACCCGGCGGGATGTCCGGCTCCTCCACCAGGGCCGCCAGATCCGTCGGCGTCGCCTCGGCCAGGCGGCGCGCGTGGGCCTCGTCCCCGCCCCCGGCGGTCGCCTCCTCGGTGTCTGCGACCTGACGGAGGACCCGCTCGTTGTCCTCGATGATCCGGCGCTCGGCGTCGGTGAGGTTCTCGAGGCTGTCCTCCGACGGAAAGCCCCCCTCTGCGCGCGGAGCAAACGCCACCACGTTGGGCGACGCCTCCCGATCGGGCGCGGCGCCGCCGCCGGGGCCGCGTTTCGCGGAAGGCTCCGTCAGCGTCCGATCGCCTTCGTCCTCGGGGGGAAGCAGGCTCTCCTGGTCCGGCAGCTCGGGCAGGTCATCGGCGTCGATCTCCGGCACCCCCGACAGGGCGTCGATCTGGGCGATCACCTCCGGCGAGGAGGCGGGCTTCGGGGTGTCGAGGAGCCGCATCCTCCGGGTGTCCTCGCGTGGGGGCTCCGGCAGATCCCTCGCGACCTCCTTCACCCGCGCCTTGAGCGCGAGGGGATCGAAGGGCTTGGTGATGAAACCCTCGGCGTGGCAGGCCTCGAGAGCATCGCGATCCAGCGGCACGAACGTGCCGACCATCAGGAGGACCGGGACATGGGCCGTCGCATCGGAGTCCTTGAGGCTGCGGCACGCCGTGTAGCCGTCGGTCGGCGGCAGCTCCGCGTCGATGAGCACCAGTCCCGGCAGGTGGCCGCCGCCGGCGATCGCGGCCTGCACGGTGCTCATGTCGGACGCGCCCACCACGTCGTAGCCATCCTGCTCGAGGATCACCTTGACGTTGCGCAGCACGGTCGGGCTCTCGTCCGCGACGAGGATGGTCGTGGGCATGATGGTCCGCGAAACATTCTATCCGTGCCCCGCCGCTTCCCGGCAGCGTCCCTCGGGAAGACGCGGCGCCGCGCGCACCGGACCTCCTACGGCGGAGCGCCCGCCGGGAGCTCCGCGAGACGCTTGCGCGCGGCGTCGGCCGTCGCGCGATCCTCCCGCGCCGCGGCGATCTCGGCGAGCGCCGCCCAGGCCCTCCGATCCTCCGGCGTCAGCTCGAGGGCACGGGTGAGCTCGCGCTGCGCGCCCGAGAGGTCGCCGCGCGACGCGAGGAGCATGGCGAGGTTCTTCCGCGCATCCGCCCGCGACGGGTCGGCGGCGATCGCGCGCGAGAAGAGCTGCTCGGCGCGGGCCGGATCGGGAGGCGTGGCGTCGAGAGCCATCAGGGCCAGGTTGTTGAGCGCTCCGGAGTGATCCGGCTGCTTCGCGAGCGCCGCCTCGAAGAGCCGCGCCGCCTCCGTCCTGTCGCCGCGCGCGAGCGCGAGACCGCCGAGGTTGACCATCGCCTGGACGCTTCCGGGGTCGATCCGCAGCGCCTCGCGGTATTCCCCTTCGGCCTCCTCCCGCTTGCCTGCTTCCTGGAGCGACCGGGCGCGGTTGAAGTGCGACGCGGCGGTCATGGACGGCGAGGCGTGCTTCGCGTCGATGTAGCCCAGCGCCCGGAGCCGCTCGAGCGCCTCCGCATCGTCGGGTGCGGGCGGCGCGGCTTGCGTTGGCGTGTCGACTCCGTAGCTCGGGATGCGCGCGATCCTCTCGCGTGCGATCGCGGCGATCGGCACGCCCTTCATGTCGGCGGCGACGGGAGCTCCGAGGATCGAGAGAACGGTGGGCGCCACGTCGAGCAGCGAGCCCGAGATGCGCGAGCCCGGCGCGATCCCCGGCCCCGCGGCGACGATCGTCCCGGAGAGCCGGTGCCAGCGCACCGCGCTCGCGGGCTCGAAGCTGTCTCCTTCACCGATCGCGGGACGATCGCTCCCGTGCCGGAAGCCGTGATCGGAGACGACGAGGATCGTGGTCTCGGGACCGGCCATGGCGACGATCGGCGCGAGGTTCTCGTCCTGGAACGAATAGAAGCGATCCACCGTCCCTGCGAACGGACCTGCGCCGCCGCGGTCGGACATGAAGAGATGGCCCACCGTGTCGATGCCCTCGAAGTAGACGAAGAGCACGTCGACCGGTTCCCGCCTCGTCGCGGCGAGCGTCGCCTGGCGGACGCTCATGGTGTCGGCGATCGCCAGGGCGAGGTGGTGCAGCCGGTCCGACGGTCCGAGCTCGCGGCTGCGCGCCCAGTCCTTTCCGCTCACGTTCGCGACCTGCCGGATCGTCTCGATCGGGAGATCCTTCGCGGAGACGACCTGGGACAGCACCTCGTCGCGGAGGGACGCCGGTGTGACGAGGGCCTCGCGCGCGGCCGGGCTCGCGCGGAAGCCGTGAGACACGAAGCGATCCGCGATCACGAAGCCGGAGATTGCCTCCGCCGGATACGTGGCCCAGAAGGCGACGACTCCGCAACGCAGGTGCCTCTTCCCGAGGATCCCCCAGAGAGCCGGACGGCGGCGCGAGCTCCGCGTGATGCTCTCGAGATCCCCCGCGGCGTTCCGCTCGACGAAGTCGGTGATCCCGTGCTGATCCGGCGTCATGCCGGTCGCGACGGTCGTCCAGAGAAGCGGCGAGAGCATCGGCTCCATGCTGGTCAGCTCGCCCGAGGCGCCGCGCGCCATCAAGCTGCCCAGCACGGGCATCTTCCCGCGCCCGGCTGCTTCCAGCAGGAGCTCGGGATCGAGCCCGTCGACTCCGATCAGGATCACCCTCGGGGGTGAGCTGGAGTTGGCGGGTGGCCCACAGGAGACGAACGCGGCCAGGAGCCCCAGGAGCGACACGACGCCCGCACCGCGCATCGCGGCATTATGCCGCGGGCGCGCGGTAAGATGCGGACATGAAAGACGCCCCAGAGCTCTACGTCATGGCCGGACCCGGCCAGGGCAGTTGCCTGAAGCTCAGCGCCCGCGGCGGGACCTTCTCGATCGGCGAGCGCGGCTCGGACCTGGCGCTTCCCAACGTCGAGGGGCGACTGGAGGTGAAGCTCGGAGCGAACCCCGCAAAGAACGAGGTCACCGTCGAGACCATCGAGCGGATGAGCATCACCATCAACGGGAGCCCGCCGAATCTCCCGCAGGCGCTGGAGGCGGGCGACGTCATCACGATCGCAGGCCAGCGATCCACGCTCGTGGAGTACCGCGACCCGCTCGAATCCCCCGGTCCCGCGACCGACGAGATGGTGGCGCAGATCGAAGATCGTACGGAGAAGCTCGACGACGTCATCGCACGCTACCGCAAGACGGCGGCCAAGGAGAAGGGCGGCAAGGCCTCGACGCCTCCCTCACCCGCGGCGGCTCCCGCCCCGGCGAAGGAGGAGCGCGTGCTCGCCGACGACGAGGAGACCACTCTCGTGACGCCGGAGATCGTCCAGAAGGCCCTCGAGAATAGCCCAGCCGTGGAGCCGGCCGCAGAGGCGCCGAAGGAGCTCTCGCCGGAGGACGAGACCGTCGTCGCGGAAGGACCGCTGGCGCCCCTCGCCAAGGCACCCGAGCCGACGGCCGACGTGCCGGTCAGTCCCGCCGAGGACCGGACGGTCACATTCGATCGCGATGCCGTGGCGCCTCCGTCGACGATGCCGACGGAGGAACGCCCGACGATCATGGCGGAGCTCATCGATACGGCGCCAGAGCCTGCGCCCGTGGCCGCCGAGCCCATCCGGCCCGAGCCCGCCCCCGAACCGGCGACCCCGCCCGAGGAGCGGACTGTCCTCTCCGGCTCGTTCGCCCCAACGACGGATTTCCAGGCGATCGCGCCGCCCGCGATACCCTCGCCCGTGGCACCGGAGGAAGCCACCGTCCTCACCGAGCTTGCGCCCACCATGGAGGCCCAGGCGATGACGGAGTCGGACGCGGAGAAGACCGTGCTCGGCGAGATCCCGAGACCCGTCCTCCCGGTCGCGCAGCCACGGCCCGAGCCACGCGACGAGGAGAAGACGGTGCTCGGCCCGGTGAAGATGCCGGAGATCCCGAAGGCCGAGCCCAGGAAGGACGCCAAGAAGAAGGACGCGGCCAAGGACGTCAAGCCGCCCGAGAAGCCCGCTCCGAAGCCGCCCAAGCCCGCGACGCAGGAGAAGGCTGCGAAGCCTGCGCCTCCTCCGAAGACCCCACCTGCCCCTGTCGCCGCGCCGAAGAGCGGTGGCGGAGGCGGTATGAAGATCGTCCTGGTGCTCGGCGCGGTGCTCATGCTGGTCTTCGCGGTCGGGCTGGTCGTCGTGGTGAAGGGCATGAGCAAGCATGGAGACGGGACGCCCTCTCCAACGGCCCCCACCCCCACGGAGCCTCCGAAGACCGCGAGCACCCCGCCCACCTCGACGCCGACGACGATCGCCAGCGTCACGCCCTCGACGCCGGCGCCGTCCCCGTCGCCCACGACGGTGTCGCCCGTCACTCCTGCCGCGCCCGCGGCACGCATCGTGCGCATCGATCCTCCCGCCGCTCCGGCTGGCGCGGAGGTGACGATCGAGACGGAAGGCGTGACTGGCGATGCCCAGGTCTTCTTCGGTCCCACGGCGGCGGCCGTCGTGTCGCACTCGGGCGGAAGCTTCCGCGTGAAGGTGCCCGAGCTCGGCGGCATTCCGTCGGCGCCGGTGACCGTTCGCCAGGCCAACATGACGACTCCGGAGGTGACGTTCGCCGTCGCCACTCCTGCCCTGCCGGCGGTCGCATTCCACCCGGAGGTGAAGGCGCAGTCGTACAAGAACGGCGACACGGCGACCCTCTACCTCGGCCCCATTCCGCTGCTGATCGTGGCGAGCAAGGCCCCGGCCCCGTCGGTCGCGGAGAAGGCGCAGACCCTGTCGCTCAACCTCGACACCGTGAAGACGACGCTCCAGAGCAGCCCTGACGCGACCCTCAAGGTCGGAAAGGGTCCGCGCGACTGGGAGATCCAGGTCGTGACGCCCGGTTCGACCTCGCGGACCGTGGTCGCCACTGTGGGAGCCGATGAGGTCGCATACGTCGCGGCCGCATCGGGAAGCAGTCCCGTCCAGGCCGACAAGCTCGCGGGCTACTGGATGAGCGTCGTACATGATGCGCTCGCCGTGGGCTTCGGCATCGGCCGCCCCGATCTCCTCCCCGAAGACGCGCCCGCGTCGATGGTCCTGCGCAAGATGAGCGCGGGCGGTCTCGACAAGGGCTTCGCCACGCTGACCCCGGAGGAGCGTCAGACTCTCGAGAACATCGCGGTCCAGCTCCCCGCCTCGCTGGGAGGATTCGAGGGGAAGTTCACCGGAACGACGACGCTCGATCGGAAGTCCTTCCCGGAGATCACCTGGCCCAACGCCCAGCTCCAGATCGAGCTCCAGCTCCAGCCCTCGGCGAGCCTGACGACGTCGGGGGACATGAAGCTCATCTGGATCACCGCGCTCGACGAGTCAGGGAACAACAAGACGTTCCACGAGCTGGGCCGCTACACGGTGTCCGGCGCGGCCCTGGATCCCTCGAACCTCAATCACCTGACGTTCACCATCGACCACGGCGGCTCCCCGGTCGCGTTCGACCTCGTGCGCAAGGTGGATCAGGCGAAGGTGCCGTCGCTCGAAGGACGGTACGGGGGAACGACGAATTTCCTCCTGAAGAAGCTGTAGGCGTAGGCGCGGGCATCTCGCCGGCCGGTGCGGCCTGACGGGATCGCATGGCACTGGCTTCATTCCGCCACGGGCGGATCGTGACGCCAGCCGGTAGGGCGGGGGCTCGTCCCCCGCCGGTTCGGCCGGATCTACCAGGTCGCCAGGATCACCGCCGCGAACGCGATCCGGTAATACGCAAACGGCAGGAAGTCGTGGCCGCGAACGTAGCGCAGCAGCGCCTTCACGACGACGAGCGCGACGACGAACGACACGAGGAACGCGATCCCGAGGTACACGAGATCGGGTCCCGCGAGATCGCGCCATCCCTTCACGAGATCGAGACCCGTCGCGGCCGCCATGGTGGGGATGGCGAGCAGGAACGAGAGCTCCGTCGCCACCGGACGCGACAGGCCCGACGCCATGCCCCCCAGGATCGTCGCCGCGGCGCGGCTCGTTCCCGGCCAGAGCGAGAGCACCTGCGCGAGCCCCACGCCGAGCGCTTGGCGAGGCGTCACCTGGTCCAGTTCGACGGTGGTGCCAGGCCGCAGCAGCTTCTCGATCGCGATGATCGCCACGCCCCCCACGAGAAGCGCCGCCGCCACCGGGATGGGCGCGAACAGCTTCTCCTTGATGGCGTGGTGGAAGAGGAGGCCGGTGGCCGCAGCGGGCACGAAGGCGACCGCGAGGTTGATGGCGAGCCGGCGCGTCCGCGCGTCCGAGGGGCCCCGGCGCGCCGCGCCGAGAAGGACCGCGCGCCGATCCCACACGACGGCCAGGATCGCGCCGAGCTGGATCACCACCTCGAACGTCGCGGCCCGCGGCCCGGTGAACCCGGAGAGCTCGCCCGCCACGATCAGGTGTCCCGTCGAGCTGACGGGGAGGAACTCCGTCAACCCTTCGACGATGCCGAGCACGATCGCGACCCAGAGCATCGGACGCGCATTGTACGTGCGGTAACCTCCGGGCCGTGGACGTCCGGGAACGGAACCGCCGTCGCCGCTACGGCCAGAACGACCTCCACGACCGCGCCCTCGTCGCGCGCATCCTCGACCGCATCGCCGCGCCGCTGCCGATCTCGGAGACCGGCTGGGTCGAGATCGGCCCGGGCCTCGGCGCGCTGACGCTGCCGCTGATCGAGCGATCGCCCGCGGGCTATGCCGGTCTCGAGCTGGATGCCGATCGTGCGCGCGCCCTCGCCCGCACGATCGCTCCCCACGGCGTGCGGACCGGCGACGCCACGGACCCCGCCGTGGTTGCCGCGACCCTCGCCTCGATCCCGGCGCCACGACGCATCCTGGGCAGCCTCCCCTACAACGCCGCGACGCGGATCGTCGACGCCCTGCTCTCGTGCGCGCGTGATGGCGGCATCGCCGACGTCCACGTGATCGTGCAGCGCGAGGTCGGAGAGCGGCTGGCCGCGATCCCGCGGTCTCCTTCCTACGGATTCCTGACCACTATCACGCAGCTTCGCGCCGAAGCAGCTCTCCTGGAGACCATCCCCGCGTCGGCGTTCCGGCCGCGCCCGAGGGTCACCTCGGCGCTGGTGAGGCTCGTGCCGCGCCGGGAGCCTCCAGAGGCCTGGGGCGAGCTGCGGGCGTTTCTCGCCCAGGCCTTCCGCGCGCGCCGCAAGACCCTCGAGAACAGCCTCGGACCAACCGTCGATCGCGAGCGCCTTCGACGATGGCTCGACCTCCGCCACCTTCCACCGCGGACGCGCGCGGAAGAGCTCGCACCGGAAACGCTGCTCGATCTTTTCCGCGCGCGGATAATAGGTCCGTGACCACCCACCCCCGGAGCGTGACTCTCGACGGCGAGACCCTGGACATCGAGGGGATCTGGGCCATCGGCTGCGGCGCGGAGTGCGCGCTGGCTCCCGCCGCGATCGCGCGCATGGAAGCCTCCCGGCGGTTCGTCGAGACGGCTCTCGCGCGAGGCGAGGTCGTCTACGGCGTGAACACGGGCTTCGGCAAGCTCGCCACCGTGCGCGTGGCGGCATCGGATCTGGATCAGCTGCAGAAGAACCTGATCCGGAGCCACGCGTGCGGCGTCGGGGAACCCCTGCCCATGGACGTGGTCCGGGCGTCGATGGCGCTCCGGGCCAACGTGCTGTCGCGCGGCCATTCGGGGGTCCGTCCTGGGACGGCTTCGCAGCTCGTCAAGCTCCTCAACGCGAGGGTCCATCCGGTGATCCCGTCCCTGGGGTCGGTCGGCGCCAGCGGCGACCTCGCGCCCCTCGCTCATGTCGCGCTCGTCCTCATCGGCGAGGGCCAGGCGGAGGTCGACGGCCACGTGGTGCCCGGCGCCGAGGCGCTGCACCGTCGCGGCCTCGCGCCTCTGCGGCTCGCACCGAAGGAGGGAATCGCCCTCGTGAACGGAACTCAGGTCACCGCCGCGATCGGAGCCCTGGCAGCGCGAGAGGCCCGCACGATGCTCGAGACCGCCAACGTGGTCGGCGCGCTCAGCCTCGATGCCCTCCGCGGATCGGCGCGGGCCTTCGACGCGCGCATGGTCGAGGCGAGGCCCCACCCAGGGGCCATCCGGACTGCCAAGCTGCTAAGCTCGCTCCTGGAGGGTTCACCCATCATCGAGAGCCACAAGGACTGCGGCCGCGTTCAGGATGCGTATTCACTGCGCTGCATGCCCCAGGTGCACGGCGCCGCGTGGGACGCGCTGGATCATGCGTGGCGCGTCCTCTCCGTCGAGATCAACTCCTCCACGGACAATCCAATGGTGCTCGCGGGCGATGACGGCGCATCGGTGCTCGCCGGGGGCAACTTCCACGGAGCGCCCGTGGGGCTGGTCCTGGATTACCTGGCGATCGCGCTCTGCCAGGCAGCTTCGATGTCGGAGCGCCGCATCGAGAGGCTCTGCAACCCCGACCTCTCCGATCTCCCCGCCTTCCTCGTGAAGGACGGGGGCCTCAACTCCGGGCTGATGATGGCGCAGACGACGGCGGCCGCGCTGGTGAGCGAGTGCAAGGTACTCTGCCACCCCGCCTCGGTCGACTCGATCCCGACATCCGCCAACAAGGAGGATCACGTGCCGATGAGCACCCACGCCTCGCGCAAGTGCCGCCAGGTGGTGGACCTCTTCGCGCACGTGCTCGCGATCGAGGCGCTCGCCGCCGCCCAGGCCCTGGATCTCCTCGCGCCGCTCCGCACGAGCGCGCGGCTCGAGGGCGCGAGGCACGCGATCCGCGAGCGGATCCCGTACCTCGAGAGGGACCGCGAGGTGGCCAGAGACATCTCCGCGGCCCTCGGGCTCGTACGTTCGGGTGAGCTCGCAGGCGCGGCGGGAGTCGAGGTGACGGTACATTAGGGTGATGATCAGGCGCACGAGGTGACAGAGACGATCCGCGCACCGCGCGGCAGCACGATCTCCTGCAAGGGCTGGGTGCAAGAGGCGGCGCTGCGCATGCTGATGAACAACCTCGATCCCGACGTGGCCGAGAGACCGTCGGACCTCGTGGTCTACGGCGGCAGCGGCAAGGCCGCGCGCAACTGGGAGTGCTACCACGCGATCGTCCGCTCGCTCCGGTCCCTCGCGGGGGACGAGACGCTGCTCGTGCAGTCGGGCAAGCCCGTCGGTATCCTGCGAACGAGGCCGGAGTCTCCGCGCGTGCTCATCGCCAACTCGCTCCTCGTGCCGAAGTGGGCGACGTGGGATGAGTTCCGCAGGCTCGAGGCGCTCGGGCTCACGATGTTCGGGCAGATGACGGCCGGGAGCTGGATCTACATCGGGACGCAGGGCATCCTTCAGGGCACCTACGAGACCTTCGCCCAGGCCGGCCGAAAGCACTTCGGAGGGACGCTCAAGGGCAAGCTCACGGTGACCGCCGGCCTCGGAGGGATGGGCGGCGCCCAGCCGCTCGCGTGCACGATGTGCGAGGGGGTGATGATCGCCATCGAGGTCGATCCCGAGCGCATCGCGCGCCGCCTCGCGACCCGCTACCTCGATTGCCAGGCGGCGAGCCTCGACGACGCCCTCGCGCGCGCGGACCGCGCCGTGCGCGAGGGCCGGCCGCTCTCGATCGGGCTTCTCGGCAACGCGGCCGACGTCCTTCCCGAGCTCGCGCGGCGCGGCGTCGTGCCCGACCTGCTGACCGACCAGACATCGGCCCACGACGCGCTCCAGGGCTACGTGCCGAACGGGATCTCCCTCGGGGCGGCGAGGGAGCTCCGGCGCTCCGACCCTGCCCGCTACGTGAAGGAGTCCGTACGCGCGATGGGCGAGCACGTCGCCGCGATGCTCGAGCTCAAGGCGCGCGGCGCCCACGCCTTCGACTACGGCAACAACATCCGCGCCCAGGCGGAGGCGGCCGGCGTGGCCGGGGCGTTCCAGATCCCGGGCTTCGTTCCCGAGTACATCCGGCCGCTCTTCTGCGAGGGCAAGGGTCCCTTCCGCTGGGCCGCGCTGTCCGGCGACCCCGCCGACATCGCCGCGACGGACGAGGCGGTGCTGCGCGAGTTCCCCGAGGACGAGGGCCTCGCCCGCTGGATCCAGGGCGCTCGCGAGCGGGTGCAGTTCCAGGGGCTCCCCGCGCGCATCTGCTGGCTCGGCTACGGCGCTCGCGCCCGCATGGGGCTCGCCATGAACGAGCTCGTGCGCCGCGGCAAGCTCAAGGCGCCGATCGTGATCGGCCGCGATCATCTCGACGCCGGCTCGGTCGCGTCTCCGAACCGCGAGACGGAAGGGATGAAGGACGGAAGCGACGCCATCGCCGACTGGCCGATCCTGAACGCCCTGGTGAACGTGGCGTCCGGCGCGAGCTGGGTCTCCGTACACCACGGCGGGGGCGTCGGGATCGGCTATTCGCTGCATGCCGGTGTCGTGATCGTGGCTGACGGCACGGAGACGCAGGCACGCGCGCTCGACCGCGTCCTGACCAACGACCCCGCGACCGGCGTGTTGCGCCATGCGGATTCCGGAGAGGAGCGCGCCCTCGATGTGGCGGAGCGCGCCGGCCTCCGAGTGCCCACGCGCGAGGGACCCGCATGAGGCACGCCTTCCTCGCTCTCGTCGTCCTGTCGGTCGCCATCGGCGGCTGCAGGACGAAGGACCCGCAGGCGAGCGCGACGCCCACGCCTGCACCGCCGCGCGCGAGCGCCGCGCCGCCACCGGCAACCGATCCCGGGCCTCCGCCCAGCAAGACGCCTGTGGTCGACGAGACGAAGGCGCAGGTCGACGCCCTGGTGAAGGACGGCAAGGTGAAGTTCGCGCTCGGCGATTTCCAGGGCAGCCTGGACGCGATGACCAAGGCGCTCGAGCTTGCTCCCGGCGACACGGAGGCGGCGCTCTACGTGCAGAAGGCGAAGACGGAGCTCGCGCGCATCGCCAACCCCGTGGCCGCCACACCGGAGCCGCCGCCCACGCCGATGCCGTCGGACGAGGACCGCAAGAAGAGCGTCCCGCAGCTCCTCGCGGAAGCGGAGAAGCTCCTCAAGCAGGAGAAGTTCGCGCTCCCGCCCGGAGACAACGCCTTCGAGAAGTACCGCGCGGTTCTCGAGAAGGAACCATTGAACCGGGAGGCCCGCGGGAAGATCGTCTACGCCGTCGACACGTGCAAGAAGATTGGCAAGGCCCATCTCGACAAGGGCAGCTACGTCAAGGCGCTCGAGTACTTCGCGCAAGCACAGGCGATGAGCCCCTCCGATCCGGAGATCCGTGACCTGGTGGCCAAGGCGCAGGGCACGCCCTCGGGGCCAGCGTCCGACGCGCCCGGGCCCGCCCATCCCGCGCCCGCCGAACCTCCGTCCCCCGCCATTCCCACCACGCCTCCGCCGTCACCGGTTGCTGGAGCGACTCCCGCGGCTCCGCCACCGACGGCCGCGGCGACTCCGCAGGCGGTGACCACCGCCTCTCCCGCTCCCGGCTCGCCTGCGGCACCTCCCGGCTCCACCGAGGCTTCCCCGCCCCCGAAGCCGGTGGAGACGCGGCCTCCCGTCGCGACACCACCACCGGTGACCGTGCAGCTCACTCCGCCGCCCGTGGTCAACGGCAAGCGCGGAGCGTGGCTCAAGTCGAAGGTCCAGGCGACCTATCCCCGCGAGGCATGGGCGAAGAACCTCGAGGGCGTCGTGACGCTCAAGGTCCTCGTGGGAACCGACGGCTCCGTGGGGGACGTGAAGGTCGAGCTGTCGTCCGGGTACCTCCTGCTGGACCAGGCCGCGATGGATGCCGCGCGGGGCTATCGGTTCGAGCCGGCCCTCGAGAATGGCAAGCCTTCTCCGAGCTGGGTGAACGTCGCCGTGAGCTTCACCCGGCCTTGAGGCGCCGGGATTTGACTCATCCCACGTCCTCATCTACAGTCCTCTGTCTCGCTAACCGGATGTCTGTCACGCCAAGGAGGCTTCTCCGATGAGTTTTCCGTATCGCAGGGCGCTGTGCGGTGTCCTGATCTCCTTCACCCTCATGTCCTGCGGCAAGAAGGATGCGCCGAAGAAGGAGGAGAAGCCGCCCGAGGAGGCGAAGGCGGAGACGAAGGCGGAGGCAACTCCGACCCCCACCCCGACTCCCACGCCGACACCCACGCCGGCGCCAGCGGTGACGGATACGGCGGCGCCTCCCGACACGACAGCCCCGGCAACGCCCGAGGCTCCCGCCAACCCCGCGGATCGCTTGATGAACCCCGATCCCAAGTACACCGACTACGTGATCAAGCAGAAGGACGGCACGGAGATCGTGGTGAAGTGGTTCTACAAGGAGGACGGCAAGGTCAAGTTCGACCAGGCCGGCGGGACGCTCTCCGTACCGATCGACTCCGTCGACACGATCACGGGACGGATGGGCGACTGACGCGAGATCGAGCCAGGATCGGGGCGCACGCCGCCCCGATCCAGAAGAGAGCGCAGATCCAGAGGGCGGCGCGCTCGAGCTGGGGGACGTAGCGAAGCTCGACCTCGTGCTCGCCGCCGGCTAGCGGGATCGCGAGGAACATCCCGTCCGCCTGGTTCACGGGGGCGGGACGGCCGTCGATCGCCGCCCGCCATGCGGGCTCCCACCTCTCGGTCACGACCAGGACGCCATCGCGGTCCAGGCGCACCCGCAATCGGATGCGCGCCGGGCCGTCCTCCCGCACGACGACGTCTCCCGAGCCGAGGCTCGCCGTGTCGGCTCCGCCGGCGACGAGCACGGTTCCGAGCGGAAGCTCGCGCAGCAGCGCGCGCGCCGCGTCACCTCCGGGATCTCGCAGGCTCGCCGTCGCGAGCGAGACGCGCGGGCGCGCGGCGATCTCCTTGCTCAGGACCTGGCCTTCCGGACCGAGCGTCAGGATCTCCCGTACCGAAGCGCGGGCGAGCAGGGCGAGCGGCGCCGTTCGATCCTGGAGCCAGGCGGCGTACAGGGCGAGGGGCAACACGGGCTCCGGCGCCGCGGAGCGCACACCGCAAAGGACGCCCGATAGTCCCCACGCGACCTCCGTCACGGCGCGCGGCTGCTCGTCGGGATCGCGCGAGAGCGTCCTCGCGAGGAGCGCCGGAGGATCGACGACCGGCATGGCGCGGTAACGACCGCCTTCGAGCGCCGCCATCCACGGCGCGGCGCACGCCGGCCGCTCGAGGGCGCTCGCCGGGACGGTGTAGAGGTGGTCGTGCCCGGGAGCGAAGAGCAGGTCGGCCGACACGGCGAAGGCGAGGAGGACACCGCCGGCAGCGGGCCGACGCGTCGCGAGCGCGCACGCCAGGGTCCCGAGCCCGAGCACCAGGGCGGCGTGCCAGGCCGCCGTCCGGAGGTTCGCCGCGATCGGGCCCGCTCCCCTCCCGGCGAAGGCGATCGGCAGCCCCGCCGCGACGGCCCCGCCGAAGAGGCATGCGGCGGCGCGCCGAGGCCAGGACAGGACGCGAGCCACGCCTTCCCCCGCGAGGAGCGCGACGCCCAGGCTCACGAACGTCATCAGGCGCGCCGGATAGCGGACCGTGTGGAGCGTGATCGCGGCGAAGAGCCCGTGAAGAGGGGTCGCGCCACCGAGCGCGAGCAGCAAGAAGGTCGCCGAAAGCCCGCCGATCGCGACGACGCGCGCGCGCAGCGACGCCGCGGCGGTCGCGAGGGCGACGGTCAAGGCCCCTGCATAGATCGTCGGCAGGTAGCTCTGTGCCCCCGCGAGCTTCGACAGCATCGGGCCACGGAAGAGACCTGGGAGGACGAGCTCCAGCACCTCGACCGGAGCCACTCCCCACTGCGCCACGTCACTCGCCTCCATGCCCCGCCATCGCTCGGTGCCCACCACGTAGCGCACCGTCGGCAGGAGCTGCGCGAGCGCGGCCCAGGCGACGAGCGCCCCCTGCCCGGCGACGAGGCCGATCCGCGCCGGCCACGGTGCGTCCGCCGAGAGGACGATCCCCATCACGATCAGGTGGGTCAGCAGCGACAGCGACGGCTCGCCGCCGAACGCCATCACCGCCTCCAGCGCGGCGAGGCCCACGATGCCGCGGAGCGCCGGCCGCGCTCGCACCGAGAGCGCCGCGAGGAGGATCGCGGGGATGAAGCGATCGGACATCACGTTCTGGAGCTCGAGCACGCTCTCGGCCACGCCTCCGAACCCGAACGCCGTGCCCGCCACCAGCGCGCCGAGAGGCGAGGCCTCCAGGCGTCGCGCGAGCGCCCATGCTCCGAGCGCGCCGATCATCAGGTGCGAGATGTAGAAGACGAGCGACCCGCCCCACAGCCCGAACGCGAAGTACCCCCACGCAGGCGGGTAGAGGATCTGGGCCTCGGGGTTGGCGAAGAACGGATTCCCGCACGCCACGTAGGGATTGCGCCAAGGGAACGCCCCCGCGGCGATGGTCCTCCGCGCGAGGATCTTCATCGGCAGCGAGTAGACGAGCAGGTCGCGGAAGCCGAACACCCGATCGGGGACGAGGGTGGGCGCGATCGCCACGAGGGCGAGCACGGCGAAGAACAGGACGACCCAGGGTCGGCGGCCCGCCACGTCCCCCATTGTCGCCGAGACGCGCGCGGCGCCGCGCGCCGGTTGATCTGGCCGCGCCGCTCGCGTACCATCGCAATTAGAACGATGGTTCGAAATACGAACGGCCGTTCGAGAACCCCGCGGGCGCTCCGGCGGGAGAAGGAGATCCGCCGCGAGATCCTCCGGTCCGCGGCGGCGGCGTTCCGCAAACGCGGCTTCGCCGCCACCGGCATGCGCGACATCGCCCTCTCCGCCGGGCTCTCCCCTGCGAACCTCTACTACTACTTCCAGAGCAAGCAGGAGCTCCTCTATTTCTGCCAGGACCACAGCCTGGACCTCATGCTCGCCGCCTGTCGCGAGGCCGGGACGCGCCGCATCACGGCCCGCGAGAAGCTCGCGCGCGTCGTGCGCGCCCACCTCTCGGCCACTCTCGACGAGCTCGACGGGGCCGCGGCGCACCTCGAGCTCGACGCGCTACCGCCGGCGCTTCGCCGCAAGATCGTTGCCAAGCGCGATCGCTACGAGCACAGCGTGCGGCGGCTCGTCGAGCGAGGCGTGCGGACGGGCCAGTTCGCCCCGTGCGACGCGACGCTTGTCACGCGCGCCATCCTGGGCGCGCTCAACTGGACCGCGCGCTGGTACTTGCCGGGCGGCGCCTTGTCGAAGGACGATCTCGCGGAATCCTACGCGAGGTACCTGGTGCGAGGGCTCCTGCCATGAACGACCCGACCCTGATCCGCATGAACGTCAACGGAGAGGACGTGGCGGTCGCCTTCGCGCCCCACAAGACCCTCCTCGAGGTGCTGCGCGAGGACCTCGACCTGATGGGCACCAAGCACGGGTGCGAGCTCGGCGAGTGCGGCGCCTGCGCGGTCCTCCTCGACGGCAAGCCCGTGCTGTCGTGCCTCGTGCTCGGCATCGAGTGCGAGGGCGCGCGCGTGGAGACGGTCGAGGGGCTTACCGGAGATGACGCGGCGCTCCACCCGCTCCAGGAGGCGTTCGCAGATCTCGGCGGGACCCAGTGCGGCTACTGCACCCCGGGGATCCTGCTCACTGCCAGGGCGCTCTTGCGCGGTCGACCGGAGGCGTCTCGTGCCGACATCGCCGAGGCGCTGTCCGGGAGCATCTGCCGCTGCACCGGCTACCTACAGATCCTCGAGGCGATCGAGCGGGCGGCGATCGAGATGCGGGCCGCGCCCGCGCCGGAGGGCACGCGATGACGCGCGACGATCCGCGCAAGCACGGGATGAGCCACGATGGCGGCTACACCGCCAACAAGGCGGAGGGCGACTGGAGCGAGGGCGAGCACGACATCGGCGGACGCGGCCCCCGCGGCGCCTTCAACATCGTCGGCAAGGCCCGGCGCCGCGTCGACGCGCGCGCCAAGGTGACGGGGCAGACCATCTTCGCGGACGACCTCGTGCTGCCGCGCATGCTGCACTGCCGGCTGCTCCGATCCCCTCTGCCCCACGCGCGGATCCGCTCCATCGACGTGCAAGACGCGCGGGCGCACCCGGGCGTGAAGCTCGTCCTGACCGGAGCGGATTTTCCCATCGCCTACGGCATCCTCCCGGTCAGCATGGACGAGCACGCTCTGGTCCGCGACGTCGCACGCTTCGTCGGCGATCCCGTCGCCGCGGTGATCGCGCGCGACGAGGACGCGTGCGAGGCCGCGTGCCGGCTCATCGCCGTCGACTGGGAGCCGCTCCCGACCATCGCCGATCCCGCCGAGGCGCTCGCGACGCCCGTCCCGCGGATCCACGACTACGGCTCGTTCGGGAACGTCCAGAAGGCGGTCCACCTCGAGTTCGGCGACGTCGCCGCCGGCATCGCCGCAGCGGACCAGGTGTTCGAGGACCTCTTCTTCTACGAGGGCAACACCCACCTCGCCCTGGAGCAGCACGCCTCGGTCGCGGCGCTCGATCGCGACGGCCTGCTCACGCTCTGGTCGAGCACGCAGACGCCGCACTACGTCCACAAGGCGCTCGCCCGGTGCCTCGAGGTGCCTGCGTCCCGCATCCGCGTCATCGCCACGCCCAACGGCGGCGGCTTCGGGGGGAAGAGCGATCCCTTCAACCACGAGATCGTCGTCGCGAAGGCGGCGGCGATCCTCGGGCGGCCGGTGAAGATCTGCCTCTCCCGCGAGGAGGTCTTCTACTGCCATCGCGGCCGCCACCCGGTCCTCATGCGGATGCGCACCGGCGTCAAGAGCGACGGCCGCATCACCGCGCTCGAGCTCGAGACGCTGCTCGACGGCGGCGCGTACGGGAGCTACGGCGTGGCGAGCACGTTCTACACTGGAGCGCTCCAGACGGTCACCTACGACGTCCCCGCCTATAGGTTCCGCGGCTGCCGCACGTTCACCAACAAGCCCCCCTGCGGCCCGAAACGCGGCCATGGGACGCCGCAGCCGCGCTTCGCGCAGGAGATCCAGCTCGACATGATCGCGGAGCGCCTCGGGATCAACCCGGCCGATCTCCGTCTCTCCCAGCTCGTGACGCCCGACTCCCTCACAGCGAACTTCCTGAAGGTCCGCACCATCGGCCTGGCGGAGTGCATCGCGCGCGTCGTCGAAGGAAGCGACTTCGGCCGGCGCCACGGGAACCTCCCCTATGGCCGCGGCCTCGGTCTCGCCTGCGGAAGCTACCTCTCCGGAGCCGGGCTCTCCATCTACTGGAACCAGATGCCGCAGTCCGGCGTCCAGCTCAAGCTCGATCGCAGCGGTCACGTCATCGCCTTCTGCGGCGCGACGGAGATCGGCCAGGGGAGCGACGACGTGCTGGTGAACGTCATATGCGAGGTGCTCGGCATCTCGCCCGAGGACGTGCGGGTCCATACCGGCGACACGGACCTCGGACCCGTCGACCTCGGCTCCTACTCGAGCCGGGTCACGCTGATGATGGGCAATGCCGCGATCCAGGCCGCCGAGCGCGCGCGCGACGCGATCGCCGCCGCAGCGGCGAGGAAGCTCGGCGTCCCGAAGGATCGCCTTGCCTTCGCCGAGAGCCGCGTCTTCGACGTCGAGGCGCCGGACCGCGGGCTAGCCTTCGCGGACGCGTGCGTCGCGGCCGAGGCGATGTTCGGCACGCTCGGAACCGTCGGGTCGTACAAGCCTCCCTCCTCTCCCGCGAAGTTCAAGGGTGGCGGCGTCGGGCCCTCGCCCACCTACTCCTACACGGCGTGCGTCATCGACGTCGAGGTCGATCCCGAGACCGGATGGATCGAGATCCACAAGGTCTACATCGCCCACGACATCGGTCGCACGCTCAATCCCGTGCTCGCGCGGGGCCAGGTCGAGGGCAGCGTCTACATGGCGCTCGGCGAAGCCTTGATGGAGGAGCAGGCGTTCCGGCGCCTGCCCAGACGCCTCTCGGGAGCGCTCGTCCACCGCGAGCCCAGCATGCTCGAGTACAAGAGCCCCACGTTCCTCGAGATGCCTCCGGTCGAGACCTATCTCGTGGAGGACCCGGATGGCGCCGGCCCCTTCGGCGCGAAGGAGGTCGGCCAGGGGCCGCTCCTCCCGGTGATGCCCGCCCTCAGCAACGCCATCCACGACGCCATTGGCGTACGCATCAAGGAAGTGCCGATCACGCCACCCAAGGTCCTGCGGGCGCTCCAGAGCCGCGACCGGAGCTTCGGACCGAAGAGCTTCCCCGCCGTCCCCTGGCCCGAGGCCACGCGCGTGCTCGCGCCCTGGGAAGGCGGCGACGGCCAGGCCGTCGGCGAGAAGGACTCCTTCGTCGCGCGCTCCGACGCCGCCGCGCGCAAGACGGAGACGCGCTGATGTTGCGGCTCCCCACGTTCCGCTACCACGCGCCGAAGAGCTCATCCGAGGTCGCAGCGATCCTCCATGGCGAGGGCCCGGCGGCATCCGTGCTCGCAGGAGGAACCGATCTCTTCCCCAACATGAAGCGCCGCCAGCAGACGCCGCGGACCGTCGTCTCGCTGCGCAACGTCGTCGATCTCCACCGCATGGACGGATCGGGAGGCACGGACGTCGGCGCGGCCGTCACGCTCGCCGAGGTCGTGACGCGCCTGCGCTCCGAACGGCGGGGCCTCGACGCCCTCTACCGCGCGGCCGCTCAGGTCGCCACGCCCCACCTCAGGAGCACCGCGACCCTGGGAGGCAATATCTGTCTCGACACGCGCTGCAGCTACTACGACCAGACGTACGAATGGCGCCAGGCCATCGGCTTCTGCATGAAGCGTGAGGGCGAGGTCTGCTGGGTCGCCCCCTCGAGCCGCACCTGTCTCGCCGTCTCCTCCACGGACTGCGCCCCCGCTCTCATCGCCCACCGCACCGAGGTCACCCTCCTCTCCGTCCGCGGCGAGCGCCGCGTCGCGCTCACCGATCTCTACGCAAACGACGGCATCGCCTATCTCACGAAGCAGCCCGACGAGCTCCTCACGGCGGTCCACATCCCCGGCGCTAGCGGCTGGCGCTCCACCTACTGGAAGCTACGCCAGCGCGGCTCCATCGACTTCCCCGTCCTCGGCGTCGCCGCCGCGCTGCGCTTCGCCGGCGACGACCCCACCGCGCCTCTCGAGGACGCACGCATCGTTCTCGGAGCCGTTTCCTCCCGCCCTCTCGTGGTTCCCACCGCCGAGCTCCTCGGCCGCCCCGTCACCGACGACGCCATCGAAGCCATCGCCGAGCGCGCCTCGCTCCAGGCCAAGCCCGTCGACAACGCCGACTTCACCATCGTCTGGCGCAAGGCCATCGTCAAGACGTTCGTCACCGGCACGCTCCGCAAGCTCCGCGGCGATCCCGCCGAGACCCTGGGCCTACTCGCCCGCAAGGCCGACGCCGCCGTCAGCTAGCGCCGGATGTCGGCCCGGGCCGAGCTGTGCCAGCACCGTGCACTCCGGGACGAGGTGCGACGGCTGCTGCTACGCTTCTCGCCAGCGTGAGCGAACGAATGGGCCACCGTCGGCCAAGAGCGACGCCAGCGGCGGGGAGAAGAGGGACGGCACCCCGAAGGATGCCGTCCCGAGGACCCCTCCCTTTCCCCCCTACGCGACCGCCGTCACGAGGCCGGCGCCCACCGTGCGGCCGCCCTCCCGGACCGCGAAGCGAACGCCGACTTCCATCGCGACGAGTTTGCCGAGCTCGAACGCCACCGTGCAGCGCTCGCCGGGCCTGACCAGCGCGTCGTCGGACGAGACGCCGGTGATCCGGCCGGTGACGCTACAGGTGCCGAAGTAGAACTGCGGCATGTAACCGACGCCGAACGGTCCGGAGCGCCCGCCCTCCGCCGCGGTGAGGCTGAAGAGCTCCGCGGCGCCGGAGAGGCGAGGCAGAACCGAGCCCGGCGCTGCGACGGTCTGGCCGCGGACCACGGATCCGCGATCGAGACCGCGCAGCAGCAAGCCGACGTTGCGCCCGGCCTCCGCCGCCGCCACGTCCTCGTGGAACTCCTGGATCCCTGTGACCACGAAGGAACGAGGACGATCGGAAGCAGCGAGCCCGACGATCTCGACCTCGGCGCCCACGACGAGCGTGCCGCGAGCGACGCGGCCGGTGACCACCGTGCCACGGCCCGGGACGCCGTGCACCCCCTCGATGGGCATCGAGAAGGGCGCGGAGAGGTCCCGAGCCGGAACGGGGACGTACCGGTCCATCGCCGTGACGAGCTCGCGAATGCAGGAGATGGCCGGATCGTCGAAGCGCCCCGCGAAGGCCGCCTTCATGGCCAGGAGCGCGGAGCCCCGGACGAAAGGCACACCTCTGTATCCGCGGGCCGACGCGAGGTCCGCCGTCTCGAGCTCCACGAGCTCGACGAGCTCCGGATCCGCGACGTCGCACTTGTTGACGAACACGACCAGGTGCGACACGCCCACCTGCGACGCGAGGAGCACGTGCTCCCGCGTCTGCGGCTGTGGCCCCTGGGAGGCGTCCAAGAGCAGGATGGCGCCATCCATCTGGGCCGCGCCGGCGATCATGTTCTTCACGTAGTCGGCGTGCCCCGGGCAGTCGACGTGCGTGTAGTGGCGCGTCTCGGACTCGTACTCGACGTGGGTCGCCTGGATCGTGATGCCCCGCTCCCGCTCCTCGGGAGCGCGGTCGATCTCGTCGAACGCCATCGCCCGCCCGCCGAACCGCGCGGCCTGCACGGCCGTGATCGCGGACGTGAGGGTGGTCTTCCCGTGGTCCACGTGTCCGATGGTGCCGACGTTGACGTGCTGCTTCTTCATCTTCGTTCTCCACCGCCTGAAACGTGAGGCGGCATCGGTGGCCCCCTTTCGGTTCGCCCACGCTCCGCGTCGGGGGCCGGTAGAACGCGGAGGGACGGTGAAAAGCAAAAGGCCCCTGCGCCAGGAGGGCGGCAGGGGCCTTGATCGCACGCGACGGATCGGGATCGCCGATCTACATCGCGAAGGCCCCCGCGCATCGCCGGGTCCCGGAAAGGGCGAGGCTCCGCCGCGCGCTGCCCGAAGCAACGCTCGCGAGGCCCGATCCGTGGATCATCAGGACGCGCATGACGTGCGGGAGCATAGCATCTCGGCCCTCCCCCCATGCCACCGAGACGCTCCTGGGCCCGCGGCGCCATGCGGGTCGCGATGGGTAGCACCATCGCGACACTCCTCGTCCTCGAGGGCGCGATGCGCTTGCTCCCCGCCCCGCTCGAGGTGAACAACCCCTACCTCTACACGGTCTTCGCGGGGCGCCTCGACCCGAAGTTCCCGTCCTACCGGGAGGTGTATCCGCTCCGGTTCGACGCGCGCGGGTACTACGCGATCACCGAGGGCGCCATAGACTTTCACTTCGACCAGCTCGGCGGCCGCTGGATCGAGCCGGCGATCCGCGATCTCGACGCCCACACCACCATCGCTCTCGGCGACTCCTTCACGCTCGGGGCGGGGCTTCGCTACGAGGACACCTACATCTACCGTACCGAGCGCCTCCTCGACGGGCATCCCCGGTTCGTCAACCTCGCCCGCCCAGGAGCCGACGCCACGACGTGCCTCGAGGTCTACCGCGATCACGCCGGGGCCATCGCGCACGAGCACGTGCTCTACGGTCTGAACCTCAACGACCTCATCCGCTTCGTCACCAGCTCCATCGCCACGTCGTCGCCGGCCCCCTCCGTGTGGGGCGACCTCGCGGCTCGCTCGCGCCTCGCCGGCTTCGTCTTCGCGCGCGCCGCCCGTGCGCGCGACCGGGCTCGAAAGATCCGCGAGCTCGCCTCTCCCGCGATGCTCCGGACCCTCTACTTCCAGCGGAACCTGGCGGCGGTGCGCGCACTCGACGACGAGAGTCGCCGCCACGGCGCCTGCCTCGTCGTCGCCATCCTCCCGATCCTCGTCGACGTGAAGCGCGAGACCTTCGCACCCACATACGCCGCCATCAAGGACCAGGTCGAAGCTTGCGGCATCCGCGTCGTCGAGCTCACGCGCGCCGTCCCTGCACTCCCGGACCCGGACCTCTGGATCATGCCGTTCGATCAACATCCGAACGAGGTGGCCCACGCCGGGTTCGCCCGGGCTCTCGCCTCTCAGTGGAGTCGCGAGCTTCCCGATCGATGAGGCTCGAGCAGCCGCGCCCGCCACACCTCGCGACGCAGCTCGCGCAGGTGCCGGCGCGCGACGCGACTCGCCGTCGCGAGATTCACGGGCCGAGCACCGTAGACCACCTCCTCGTGGAGCGCGACGAGCGCATCGAACGACGGCAGGACCGCAACCCGGCGCGCAGCAGCGGCGATCTCCCTGCACGTGCTGCCCGGCGACGCCGCGATGCCCGCCTTCGCGAGGATCCGGATGGCGCGCTGGACGGAGGACGCGATGGCGTCGTTCGATCGAGGCTTTCGTCGGATGCCCCGCGCGAGGACAAGCGCCCCGATGGACGAGGCTCCCGCGACGATCGCCACGGGCGCGGTGCGGGCGACAGCGTGTAGCACCGCGACCTGCTCGCTCGACCCGAAGTCGATGACGGCTCCGTTCCAGGCGGCGACCAGGCTGTCGCGCAGCGAACGCAGCCTGGCGACCATCCCGTCGTCCGGCGGCACGACAGGTGTCGGGTCGAACTCGAGCCAGCCGCGCCCGTCCACGTACGCCTCGACCCAGGCGTGGGCATCGCTCCTTCGTACCACGTAGGACGACGTCCCCTCCGAGTACTCGCCGCGGCGGAAGCCGTCGACCAGGCGCGCCGGGATGCCGATCGACCGGGCAAGGAGCACCATGCCCGTGGCGAAGAGCTCGCAGTGGCCGCGGCGATCCTCGAAGAGGAAGTGCTCGATGACCGGCATCTCGCGCGGCCGCGTCACGCGGAGCGCGTAGGTGAAGCGCCCCTGGAAGTACGCCTCGATGGCCCGCAGCTTCTCGGGATCCGAGCCGGGGCCGGCCGCGATGCGCCGCGCGAGGTCGCCGATGCGCGGGGCGAGGGCCGGCAGCCTGAGGCAGCGATCGAGCTCCTCACGCTCCTCCGGCTCCACGATCGACGGCACCGAGTCGACGAAGTAGGTGACGCTGCCGCGAAGGACCCACAGCAGGAGGTAGTCGTCGCCGCGACGGTCGAGGCGCGGGTGGAAGAGGTTGTGCGCGCCGATGCGTACGACGGTGCGAGTCGTGAAGAGGTTCTTCGCAAGCCCCGGCTCGATCTCGAACTCCTGGTGGACGACCTGCTCCCCCGCCGGTACCGACCTCACGTCGGCCGTGAGCGCTCGCCCGAACCGGACGGGGTCCTGGATCCGCGCGCCGCTCTGCCAGGTCGCGCCGTCGAACGCGTCGAACGCTACACCCCGCCACAGGTGGCTCTCCGGCACCGGGCGATCGACCTTCACCCTCATGGCGACACGGCTCGACTCCTTGAGCTTCGTGATGGCGTCGAGGTCGATGCGGTCGCTCATGGCCGCGGCCTGGGGTTCGACTCCCTCGCCGCTGCCGAGGAGCTGGTGGCCGCCGCGCGGCATCGCGAGGTAGATCGGTAGCGAGGCGGCCAGCACGAGCGCGCCCGCGAAGCGGTTCCGGGGCAGCGGCGGCGCCGCCGCGCGCGCACCGAGCTCGATCGCGGCCAGGCCTGCGGGCGCCAGCGCGACGAAGGCGAGGAACGGGATCGCGAACGCGACGTCCTCCGTCTGCGCCGCGGCGGCCAGGAAGAGGAGGAAGCTCACGACGACGAGCTTGAGAGCTCGCTCCCGCTCCCGCCGCGAGAGCGCGAGCGCGACGCCGACCACGATGGTGAGCCGCGTGAACCAGCCGACGAGCGTCGCGTCCAGCACTGCGCCACCGAGAAACAGTACGCAAAGCATTGGAGCCAGGCGGCGCGGCGCGATCTGAAGGCGTGCGGACGCGGCGAGCGCCGCCAGGAGGAGGAGCGGCAGCGCCGGCGCATCGGGTCGCGCCATCAGGAGCGCCCCCGGCCCGATGGCCGGCAAGAGCTCCTCGGCGCGCGGCCATCTCATGGAACCGCCGCCGCGCCGAACGGGATCGCACCTCGCGGGGCCGGGCTCGGCATCCCCACCAGAGGCTCGACGTCGGCGATCGCACAGAGCGCCGCATTCCGGTGACTCCTCCCCTGCCCCACGAGGAGCGGGTGGCCGGGAACCTGGAGCGCGAACCGGAGGCCGCGATCGTGGGCCTGGACGATCGCGGCAGCGAGCAACGAGAGCGCATCCTCGAACCTCCGGTGGCTCGCCTCCGTCTCGTCGGGAATGCTCCGGTCGAGCGCAAGCACCACGACGCCAGGATCGTCGTCCTCGTACACCTTCGAGACGAACCGGCCCGTCTTCGCAAGAGCGCGCCAGTGGATCCGGCGCACGCCGTCCTCGGGCCGGTGGTCCCTCAGCCCGAGGATCTCGGTGCCGGCGCCGGGCGATCTGAGGCACCCGAGGTTCGCCGCGCCACGAACGCTCGCGATCGCATCGTCGAGCACGAAGTGCTCGCGGGGCGCGGGATAGACGACCGCATCGCGCGCGAGCGGCAGGACGCGCCGCTCTGTCGTGATCCCCCAGGGACCGCTCCCGCTCAGCACGATCCTCCCCAAGGCCAGGCGGCCGCGCCTTCGCGGGATGATCGCAACGGTCGTCGTCCTTCCGTCCGGCGTGGCGATCGCGGGGACCGCGCGCCCATCTTCGAGCGCGAGCGCGAGCCGGAGTGGCGTGCGCCTGCTGCGGAGCACGATGGCCACGGAGCCAGCCTGGCCCGCGAAGAGGTCCTCCGCGAACGCGTCCGCCTGGAGAGACGCGAAGGCCGCGAGCCCTCTTCCCTTCGCGACGACGACGGCGCCGAGCACCGTCGCAGCGACGAGGAGGAACATGTTGTTGCTCGTGCTCACACCGGCCGCGGCGATCGCCGCCGCGCCGATCGCCAGGACCGCGCCGCGTCCCGGGGGCGAGGGCCGGATCACGAGAGCACCGGCACGGTGTCGCAGATCTCGCCCACGAGCCGCTCCGCGGCGCCCGCTGGCGCGCCCGCGCGCAGCACCAGGCGGTGCGCGAGCACTGGTATCGCCAGCGCCTTGAGATCGTCCGGAAGGACCGCGCTCCTCCCCTCGAGGAACGCGCGGGCCTGGGCCGCGCGGAACCACATCAGGCTCCCACGCGGGCTGCAGCCGATCTCGATCCCGCCGTGGCACCGCGTCGCGCCGACGACGCGCAGGAGGTAGTCCATCACCGCGTCGCGGCAGACCACCCGGCGCGCGCGCGCCACGAGGTCGAGCACGAGCTCGCGCGACAGGACGGGCTCGAGCCCATCGAGAGGATCGCGCAGCCGGCGGTCCTCGATCATGCGCCGCTCCTCGGCCTGCGCGGGATAGCCCATCCGGATCCGCAGGAGGAAGCGATCGAGCTCCGAGTCGGGGAGCGGATAGGTTCCGTGGTGCTCGATCGGGTTCTGGGTCGCGATCACCATGAACGGGCGCGGGAGCGCCCGCGTCTCTCGCTCCGCGCTGACGGTGCCCTCGCTCATCGCCTCGAGGAGCGCCGACTGCGTGCGGGGCCCGGATCGGTTGATCTCGTCCGCGAGGAGCACGTTGCAGAAGACCGGCCCCTCCCGGAAGACGAACGCGCCGGTGCCCGGGTCGTACACCGAGACGCCCGTCACGTCCGACGGCAGCAGGTCGCTCGTGAACTGGATACGCCGCGCGGAGAGCCCGAGCACCCGGGCGATGCCGCGCGCGAGAGTCGTCTTGCCGAGACCCGGCGTGTCCTCGACGAGCACGTGGCCCTCGGAGAGGAGCGCGACGAGGCACGCGGACGCGGCGTGGCGTTTCCCGAGCACGACCGACTCGAGGGCCTCGAGGGTGAGCGACAGTTCCGGTGGAGCGAGAGCGGCTCTCATGACGACCTCCTCTGGACGCGGCGCAAGACGGCCACCGCGGCGATGGCTCCGACCGCGGCGATCGACATGGCGACGGCGGGAAGCACGCTGACGTCGTAGACCGAGACGGCGACGACGATCGTCACGAGCGCCGCCGCCATCGCGATGAGCCCCGCACGGCGCGCGGCGGCGGCGCGCAGCGTCAAGGCTCCCGCCCAGCCCAGAAGCGTCGCGAACAGGACGACCGCCTGCCCCGCACGCGCTCCCCCCTGCGATGCGTAGCCGATCGAGAGCCAGGCATCGCCGTCTCCCTGGTTCGCGTAGAGCTTCTCGAACGCGAAGTGCTTGCCCGACGCGGGAACGTCGATCGCGAGCGCCGTCCCGCGCTCGCCGCGTTCCCGCGGCCGCTCGTGCAGACCCGACCGGGGCATCTGCATGGCGAGGTCCATGTTGCTCCTCGGATCTCCGTAGGTGAACCCGTCGGGGAGATAGACGTCCCAGCGCGTGCGCGTGACCAGGATGCCCTCCGGCCGGGCGAGCGTCGCACGGACGGTCCCGAGACGGCCGATGCGTGGTCCCTTCGTCTGGTAGACGATCCGCACCGGGAAGCCGCGCGTCGAGCTGACGATCTTGACGAGGATCGCATCGGACGATCCCGCGCCCGTCGCGGGCTTCGCGCCGGCCGTCGACCAGCGCGGACCACACCGTCGACCCGGCCGGCAGCGCCACGCGCAGGAACTGCTGGCGGCTGTTCTTGACGACGAAGTCGGCGGTCGTTACCAGAAGGCCGTCGCGCGTGACGAGAGTCCGGTACGCGGCCTCCTCGATCACCGCCTCGAGCACGCCCACGACGCGATGGCGGGTCACCTCGAGCGTGATCTCCGGCGCGGAGCGCGCATGCGCGTAGCGGTAGGCGAGCAGGATCGGGTTCGCCGTGCGGAGCACGAGCTCGCGCGGGAGCTCTCCCACGTCGATCGCCGTGACGTTGCTGGCCGCCGCCGCCTTCACCTCCGCGGCGCTCAGCGACTCGACGGCGACGCGCCCCTGCTCGACGTCCGCGCCGCCGACCGTCACGAGGGGCACGCTCGCCCGGTCGCCCGGGAAGAGCCTCTCCCACGAGAGCTCGATCCGGCAGCGTCCCTCCATCTCCTCCGTGAACATCACTGCGATCTGCTGGGCGCCCTCCGACGCCACGACAGTGTGCTCCCGGATCGAAGGTCCCGACAGGCCGAGGAGGGTGACGTCGGGCGGGAGCGCGAGCGACAGCTCACCGATCGCGGACGACTTCACGTCGAGCTGGACGATCGCGCAACCCCGGAGCGCCGCCTCTCCGACCGAGACGAGCGTCTCGACGGACGCGTCGAACCGGGCCGGCTTCTTCTCGGGGGGTGCGGCGACGACCGTCATGCCCGGAGGATCGCCCGGGTACTTGAGCGTGTGGGTGACCGGGGACCCGAGAGTCTCCCGGAGAGATCCCGGTATCTGGTTCTCGCCGACGCGCACCGCCGCGCCCACGTCTCCGGGTGACAGGGAGACCTCGCGGCCGGCGAGAAGCACCACGATGCCGTGCTGGCGCTGCGGCCCGATCGCGCGAAGCAGCGGGAGCGCGGTCGGCGCCCCTTCCACGAGCGGCCTGTCGTACAGCACCTCGATCGGAAGCTCGCCTCGGACCTTCCTGTCGAGGAAGACGTCGATACGCCGCGGCTGACCTGGCGGCGCCGCGTCGCGCCAGTCGACGACCGCCCCCGACGGCGAAGAGATCCGGTTCACCTCGACCTCGCGCGGCACGTCGAGCGAGACGACGTTGCTCTCGCCGCGGGTCACCTCGTAGGCGAGGTAGGCGTGGACCTGAAGGAGCCCTTCCGAGGCGCTCACCACGTGCGTGATGCTCGCGCTCCATTGCACCTCCGCCTTGATCTCCTCCGGAACGGCCTCCGCCCACCGGAGCGTCACGTGCGACGTCTGCGGTACGAACATCGTCGCGACCGTCGCCCCGCCCTCCAGGCGCTGCGCGACGTCGGCCGCCGGGACGACCTGGAGGTCCTTCTTCCCCGCCATCCTGACCTCGAAGCGTGAGACCGGGATCGGCAGGACGTCCATCTCGACGCGCGCCGGACCGTCGCCCCTCACGATGGGCACCTCGAGCTCCACGACCACCGTGTGGTGCCCGAGCCCCCGGATCAGGGTCGCGTGATTCGCGCCTTCGGAGACGATCGGAGCGTCGTGACCGTCGACGGCGATGTTGCGCAGCGTGGCACTCCCGGGGAGCACCGGCAGGGTCGTGGATTCGCTCGTGAAGCAATCCACGTCGAGGGACGCCGTGAACGCCGCCGCCTCCCCCTTGATCTCGCCACGGTAGCTCGCCCGTCCGATCGCGGGCCGCGTCCTCCCCGGGGCATGCCACGCGATCTGGACGCCGGTCGTCGTCGGAACGGTGGCGCTGACCGTGGTCGCGCCTCCCGCGGCCGCGATCGTCACGCCCGCGGACGGGATCACGCTGACGTCGATGTCCACTCCTGGGAGCCTTGCGTCGATGGTGATCGCCGAGGCGGCAGGGACCGGAAGTCCAAGGCCATACCCGGACTCCGATCGGCTCGCGTCGGCCCGGTACGAGATCGCCATCTCGTAGGACCCCGCCTTCTCGGCGATCCAGCAGAGCCCCAGCGGGAGCGCGGCGAGCTGCGCGGGGGCGCCGCCGACGGTCACCGACGAGACCGCCGTCCCCGCCGGGAGGACCGGCACCGCCACCCAACCGTCCCTCGGCACGCGGATCGATAGCTCCGCATCGGCGATCGCACGGGGTGGGTCGGACACGTTCACCGTCACGCGGGCGGCGCCGAGCGCGTACGCTGCCGGCAGCACCGGCTCGTCAGGGCGGCTCCCGTGAACGAGCGCGTCGTAGCGCTCGAGCGGGAGGCGCACCTCCGCCATGTCGCCATCCGCACCGAGAGCCCTCCAGGCGCAGAGCAGCGTCGCGCACGCCATCACGCCACGGCGCCCGCGGACCGATGCCCTCGTCATGCGGGCGCACCGAGGAGCTTCCGCCGCGCGCGCAGGAGGAGCGCGGTTGCCACCTCGCCATCGCGACCGCCGAGCTTCGTCTCGCACTCGGCGATCAGGGAAGCATCCTCGGCAAAGTCCGGATCGCCCTCGAGCTCCGGCACGAGCTGCTCCATCCCCGAGAGAAGCGCACGCGCCCATGCGAGCGCGGCCGCGGCGTCCGCGGGACGTCCCTGCCGCAATGCTCTCGCCGCCTCGGAGAGCGCCTGCCCGACCCGGTAACCCACGTAGCTCTTCGTCACCGCCGCCTGCACCGGCCCGCGATCGTCGTCGCCAAGCGGAAGCGCCAGCTCGACCCTCTCGACCTGCTCGCGCGCCCAAATGAGATCGGTGTACGCGATCGTCGCATCGGCGACGACGCCCGCTCCGGGAACCACGAGGTCGAGCAGGATGCCGTGCGTGTCGCCCGATCCGAAGCGAGGAATGACCACCTGGATGTCGCGGGGATGTCCCGGCGCGGGCTTCTCGAGGGAGAGGGCGCGCGTCACCCGCGTCTCGAGCTCCGGATCCAGAGCGGCCTCCGCACCGGGCGAGGGCACCGGGCCGGAGCCGAGCACCTCGACGAGACCCACTTCCGGTGCGAGCCTGATGGTGAGCCGGATCGCGCGGGCAACGGGACCGCCCGCAGAGAGGAGCTCCCTGTCGACGAACGACTCCGCGTCCTCCACGCTCCGGATCGTCGCGCGCGCGCCTCTCCCCGCGAGCGCGACGCGATCCAGGTCGGGGGGCCACGGGCCCGGACCGACCCCGGCGACGCTCCACCGGATGCCGGCCATCGCGCTCTGGTGCGCGATGTCGACAAGCCGCGCGAGGTCGCGAGGTGGCTTGCTCGTCGCGAGCACGATCAGGCTCGAGCCCGGCGCCCCGGCGCCGGCGTCGACGAGCTGCCGCGCGGCATCGAGCGCGGACACGACGTCGAGCGCGCCGGCGTCCTCCGCCTCGCTGGCCGGAGAGAGAGCACGATCGACGGCCACACGGACCGAGCCGTAGGTGAGCTCCTCGGGCCGCATGATCGTGCCCCTCTTCCCCGCCACGATCACCCCGAAGCGATCGCCGAGGTCTCGCGCCCCCGCGAACGCGAGCGCCAGCTCGCGCACCAGCTCCGCGACGGGCTCTCCCGTATCACGTTCGAGATCGAGGACGAGAGCGGCCAGGAGCGGCGACCGGCTCCCCGGCCGGCGGGGGGTTGCCGCGACACCGACCTGGAGCAGGAGCCGCGAGCGCTGGCGCACGGCGCGCCGGTCCGCGAAGAGCGAGAGCGCGAGCGCCGATCGCTCCGGCGGATCGAGCCAGGAGAGATCCCCGCCGCTCGCGTTCCTCGCCACGTGAGCGCGACCGTCCTGTGCCGCGAGCCAGCGAAGCTCCGCGTCATCGGGACGGTAGCTGTTGCCGAAGAGGCCGCGCGCGTCCAGGAGGCTCACGCCCTCGAGCCGGTCCCTCTCGGCCATGAGCTCCTGGGCGACGCGCAGCGCCACGACGTCCGGATCGTTGCGCAAGCCTCCAGGCAGGACGAACGCGGGCTTCGATCCCTCGGGAGCGACGCGGGTCCCGCCGAGAATCCGCGCTGCGACCGCGTCGACTCCATCGCGCGGGATGCCCGCGATGTCCGCGAGACCGCATCCCACCAGGGCGCTCGCGTCCGCCGCCTCTTCGGTCCACGTCTCGATCGGGCTTCCGGTTCCCGGGCCGGCGCCGGCCCCCGCGGCGCGGGCCGCGCGCGCCTGGCGCGCCTCGCTCCACCCCGACAGGAGCTCGGGCACTGCGAGCGACCCGAGCACGATCCAGAGCGTCGCTGCGATCGCGACCTTCATCGCCGCCGCCGGCCCGCTCTCGCTGCCCACGATCCGCATGGAGCGCGGTGTTCGCAATCGCGGTGCCAGCGGTGGCCCGTGCGCCCCCGCCACTCCCTCACGCGCGGCTTGCGGGAACGGCCGGCGTCCGCGCAAGACTTGCGTAAAACGTGGAGCTAGGCTCGGACCTTGCCGGCGAAGGCCTCCAGGCGCTGCCCGGTCTTCCCCATGCGGACGATGACCGCCGCGCGCCCGGGCACCGCGTCACCGGTGAACACGAGCACCGCCGACCCCTCGCCGTAGAGTCCCACGCCGGCGTTGTGATCCACCATCACGCTCGCGGCGCTCCCATCGTCACGCACGAACGAGACGCTGAACCACGCAGCCGCGATCTGGTTCGCCCGGTGGACCCGTGTGACGTGCCCGAGCGCCGCGCGCCCGGCGTGGAGCAACCCCTCGACGACCCGGGCGCGGGAACGAGCCACGGCCCAGGCGATCCCGGCAACGATCCCGATCATCCCGTCGATGATGGCGATCGCGACTGCGCCTGCAGGCGCCGCTTGCGAGCGTTCGCTCCCGATGATGATCGCAGTCAAGACGACGGCGCAGAGTCCAAGGACGCCCCATGCGAGGAGGTAGCGCCGCCGCGCGCTCCGGACGAGCGAAGCAAGGGTCCGTAGCTCCCGGGGAGGGGGCGATGCCAGGAGCGGGGACTCCGGGTAGCCATCGAACGGGCTCATGGCACCCGAGCGTTCTGCCGGTAGCCCGAGGGGCCCACGATCGGCGCCCTGCCGGACGTCACCGCGCAGGGGCGGGGGCCGCGAGACGGAGCGCTGGAACGCTCCGTCTCGCGGAGAGAGGTGCTATTGAATGAAGCCCACCGACGGGATCGCACCGAAGAGCGTTCCGTAGGCGAGGATGTCGAAGTCCATCACGGTCCACGGCGGCGCCGACGGGCTGAAAGTGAAGTAGCCGTCGAGCATCTTCACCCGCGCCGTGGCGGTCGGATCGGGACCGGGGGAGCATACGACGTAGTCGTGGTGCGTCATGAGCCGCGGTGGGGGCCCGCCGTCCAGGTCGCCGCCGCCCACGCGCACGCCGTAGAGCGTCGTGTAGGGCGTCAGGTCGCTGGTGGTGTAGAGCTGGAACTGCTGCGTCGGGCTGTAGTTGAACGCGCGCAGGAGCCCGTCGAACGACGGTCCCGGCCCCTTGCCCGCGATCACTTCCTCCTGTCCCGTCGCATCCTCGTCGACGTCCGCCGCGGCGACGTTGACGCCGAACTGAGTCGTCGTGAAGACGAACGCGCTCATGTTCTTCACCTGCGAGATCCCGATGTTGTCGTAGTCCCATCCGCGAACGTGCGGCCCGAACACGACGCCCGGCCCCGCTCCGGAGATGATCTCGTAGTAGTTGTCGGCTTCCACGTCGCCGTTCGCCACCACGCACCCGTACTTCAGCGTGGAGTAGGCGAAGAAGCTGATCTTCTGGATCGCGGAGATCGCGGTGCCGTCGAAGTTCCAGCCGCGGACGTGCGGTCCGAACACCGGACCGGCGCCCGGGCCGGTGATGATCTCGTCCCAGCGGTCGCCGTCGACGCTGCCGGATGCCTCGTTGACGCCGTACCTCAGAGTCCCGTACGCGTAGAAGTTCACCTTGCTGATGGCGCTTCCGTCCCAGGCGTTGAACGCCCGGATCTGGGGACCGAGCGTCTGGCCGGGGCCGGGACCGCTCAGCACCTCCTCGAAGTCGTCACCGTCGATGTCCCCGTTGCCGACCGTCGTGCCCATGCTTCCGGCACCGTAGGCGGCCCAGCTCGTCAGGGGCATCCCGTTGCGATCGAAGACGGACACCTGGTTCGGGTTGGTCGTGCCGGGACCCGGACCGACGACCACGCGGCCGGTCGGGTTCGGGGGAGAGCTGTTGGTCGCGTAGACGGCGACGTCGTCGATGTTCCAGCCGCCGAAGCAGCCGGCGGCGTCGGTCTTGAGCAGCCACTGGATCTGGAGATTCGCGTTTCCGGCCCCGGCCGCGGTCAGCGACACCGTGTGGGGATACCAGGCGCGGTCGCGCGTGTGGTTGAACTTGTTTCCGATCGGGTTGCGCCAGACTTCCTTGTCGTCGGGGAACGCGTTGGGGGGCGCGGCCTTGCCCGCGTAGACCTTCGCCCAGTCGTAGATCCCGTCCTCGACGGAGAGCCAGCGCCAGTAGTCGAGCACGACATGGCTGGTCGCGGAGCTGGCGTTGATGACGGGCGACTGGAGGTAGTTCGCCTCGTCCACCACGTAGTAGCCCTTGTTGGCCGACAGGCGATTGCCGTAGACGTTCGTCCCGCCGTGCGCGGCCGGAGGCTCGAACGGGTTCGTCGGCGCGTTCGGTGCACCGAGGAGCCAGTCGTCCGCCTTGGTGATCTGCGAGTGCGTCCAGCCCGCAGCGCCGGTCTCGAAGGCCTCCGTGAAGAGGGTGGCCGTGGAGCCGACGTTGACGTACGACGGGATGCCGCGCGTGTTGGAGCCGTTTGCGTTGGTGGCCGTCAGCGTCACGAGGTACCCGCCGTTGGCGGCGTAGGTGTGGGAGGGGTTGGCGGCATTGGACGTGTTGCCGTCGCCGAAGTCCCACAGGTAGCTCGTGGCGTTCCAGTCTGTCTTGTTCGCGAAGTTCACCGTCAGCGGCGCGGTCGGCGAGAACGTGTCATCGGCGTCGAAGTCGGCCTTGGGCGGCCGCGCCTGGATGTCGGCGTAGGCCGTGCGGGTCTTGGTGTTGCTCCCGTTCGCCGAGGTGACCGTCAGGGACACGTCGTAGGTTCCCGGAGCGGCGTAGGCATGGGCCGGCGCCGCAACGTTCGACGTGGTGCCGTCCCCGAAATCCCAGAGGTAGCTCGTGATGGGACCGTTGAGCGCGTGATCGTCGAACTGGATCGCGGCGCCCGGAACGGCGTGGGGCACGGCGGCGTCGAAGCCCGCGTACGGCGGCTCGCCGGGCAGGAAGAGGCGCGTGTCCATGTTGCCGAGGCCATTGGTCTCGGTGTTGAAGTAGGTCTCCCACTGCGTGCGGATCGTGTCGTACCGCGTCAAGCTCGCCGCCTGCGGCGGGTAGGCGCCCTGGTCCGTGATCATGATCCACGCCTGGCGGAACGTCTTCTTCGACGTGTTGGCGTCCGGGACGCGCGCTCCGTAGGCGGTGACGATGTCGCCCATCGTGTAGATGTTCTTGGTCGCGTCGCACGAGAAGCCGTTGGTCGGCGGAGCGCCCGGCGGCGGGCAGTTGGCCGAGCAGTTGGTGGGGTTCGTCAGCACGAACATCGGCTGGACGACCGCCGTGTCGAGGCGCAGGCCCATCAGGTACTCGTCGAGCTCGCTGTAGGTGCTGAAGGGCGCCGACGTCGTGAAGTGCCCCGCCGGCCCCTCGGTCCAGAGGTTCCCTTCCATCACCGATCCGTAGGTCTCGTTGTAGAAGCTCCAGTGGGCGCAGTCGCGGCCGAGCAGGTACCCGGCGCTGTTGGCGCACGCCGACTGGTCGGGCAGCTCGATCCTCGCGGCGAAGCGGTGCTCGGCTTCCTGCCCCATCACCGCGATGTAGGTGTTGTTCGACGGCCAGTAGGCGAGCGTCTGCATGTTGACCGAGCCCTGCACGAAGGCGTTCGGGGGAAGCCCGTAGTTGGAGGTCCGGTAGTCGTAGAGCCCGCCGATGCCTTGCACGTCGTTGTAGATGAGCGCGTAGTAGGCGTAGACGGTGGGATCGTTCGAGTCGAACTCGGTCAGGACGTTGATCTCGTCGTACTGGTCCGGGTGCGTGTCGATGAAGCGCTTGGTGACCTCGGCAATGTTGACGAAGTTCCCGATGATGAGGGAACCGTCGTTCTCCATGGCCGCGATGTTGCCGAAGTCGCCGTACCGCGACCGCCCGAGACCCGCCTGCTTGGCGGCGATCGTCTTCTGCTGCATGAGCGCGAGGCGGGACCAGAACTCAGGAGTGTTGGTGATGTCCTTGACGTTGTCCTGGATCCATTTCACCTCCCAGTCCTGAAGGAACGGCTTTGCCGCCGTGGGCTGCGGCACGTCCGCGGCCAGAGCCATGGAGATGCTCGCGAGGAGAACGCTCCCCGCCGTAAGCACCTTGCGTGGATTCATCATCAAACCTCCCGGGTTGCGGTATTCGACCGCGTTCGTCGGCGGCGCGTGCCACCGGAAAAAGCGAGGAAGCGCTCGGCCCCCTTGATCCTAGGTTCGTGGCCCGATCATACGCCCTCCGGGCCGCGCCGGGCGAAGATCTCGGACGCCCTCAGGAGGTCGGCCTCGGTGTCCACGTCGACGACCGATCCGCCATCGGGCACGACCACGTGGACGACCGCCGCCCCCTCGGCGCGAAGGAGCCGGTGCAGCGGAGCGTCGCCGAGCGCCAGGATGTCGCCGATCCGGCTCGCCGGAAAACAGATCGGGTGGCCGCGGCGGCCATCGTGGCTCGGAACGAAGATCGCGGCCGCGTTCGCCGCCTCCCGCGCCTCGAAGGCGCACAGGACGCACGCAACGTCGGCGCGTGTCACGAGCGGCACATCGACCGGATGGATCAGGATCGCATCCAGATCGGCTGGGAGCGCGCCGATCCCGCAGATCACGGAGCTGGTCTGGCCCCGCTCGGGATGCGGGTTCTCGACGAGCGCCGCTCCCGCGCCTGGAACGGATTGCCCCGGTGCCACGACGATCCGATGCTCCACGATGCGGGGGTCATCGAGCGCCTCGAGGACCAGCGAGAGGAAGGTCCGGCCACCGAGCGTGCTGGATACCTTCGGACGTCCCAGCCGCTGCGACCGGCCGGCGGCGAGGACGATCGCGCCCGCACGCGTGGCCATGCGCGATGGTAGCGGGTGTCTGCGCGCGGTACAATCGTCGCAACACCCAGAAGGAGGCTGCCATGTCCATGCCGCGCGCCCGGCTCTCATTGCTCGCCCTCGTCCCGGTCGTCGCCGTTCCGCTCGCCCTCGGACGTGCCGCGGCGCAGACCTGGATACCGGGTCCCGCAACGCAGCAGGCGCGCTCGGCATTCGGCATCGCCTACGACTCCGGCCGGAGCGTCACGGTGCTCTTCGGCGGCGATCCCGGAACCACCTACTACCTCAACGACACCTGGGAGTTCGATGGGACGCGATGGCGCCCCGGCCCCATCGCCCCGTCGGGACTGATCGCGCGCCAGGGCCAGGCGATGACCTACGACAGCAATCGCGGCCGCGTCGTCCTGTTCGGCGGCACGGAGATCGCCGGCACGAGGAACGACACGTGGGAGTACGACGGCGCGGCGTGGACGCAAGGACCCACGGCTCCGCCGGCTCTCACGAACCGCGCGTTCGCCGCCATGGCGTTCGACACCGGACGCAACCTCTGCGTGATGGTGGGAGGCTTCGGCGGTCCGATGGTCTACGACGAGACGTGGGAGTACGACGGGACCGCGTGGACGCTCGGCGCCGCGGGCATTTCGGCTCGCGAGTCAGCGGCGATCGCCTACGACCCAGGCCGCGCGCGGATCGTCGTGTTCGGCGGCAACGACGGATCGCCGACCAGCACCGACTACCTCAACGACACCTGGGAGTACGACGGCACCACCTGGACGCTCGGTCCTGCCGCTCCGCCGCTCTTGTTCCCGCGGGCGGGCGCGTCGATGACGTTCGACGCGCAGCGAAATCGATGCCTGCTCTATGCGGGGACGCGCAAGAACCAGCCGCCGCTCAACGATAGCTGGATGTACGACGGCACGGCCTGGACGCAGACCTCTCCTCCCGCGTCGGGCATGATCGCGCGCACCGCCCACGGGATCGCATTCGACCTGGTCGCGATGAAGACCGTCATGTTCGGCGGCAAGGACCGGAACCAGCTCCGGCTCCGCGACACCTGGCTCGAGGACGGCACCCAGTGGGCGGCCGGACCACCTCCCCTCGGCCCGACCCCACGCAGCCTGCACACGGCCTGCTACGACTCCGCGCGCCGCCGCGTCGTCATCTTCGGGGGCACGGATCCCACCGGCACCCTCAAGGACGTCTTCGAGTACGACGGTGTGTCCTGGACCATGGGCGCGACGCCGCCCGCGGGCATGGTCGCGCGCACGCGCCATGCGATGGCGTTCGACAGCACGCGCTCGAAAGCGGTCGTCTTCGGGGGCGCGGACAGCACCAACATCAACTACCTCAACGACACGTGGGAGTACGACGGCGCCTGGACTCAAGGCCCGTCCTCTCCGGCGGCGCTCGACGCACGCCGCGATCATGCGATGGTCTTCGACAGCGCGCGAGCCACGTGCGTGATGTTCGGTGGCCGCCAGGTCTCGGTGCAGCCCTACAACGACACGTGGGAATACGACGGGAGCGCATGGACCCAGGGTCCCGCGGCCCCCGCGGGGCTCACGCCCCGCTTCGATCACGACATGGCGTTCGACAGCGCCCGCAACGTCACCGTCCTGTTCGGAGGGACCAATGCCGCGGGGATCCGCTTCGCCGAGACCTGGGAGTACGACGGCAACGCATGGACGCAGGGTCCAGCGGCACCCCCGGCCCTCACGGGACGTTTCGCCCACGCGATGGCGTTCGACGCGGAGCGCGGCGTCACCGTCCTCTTCGGCGGCTACGACGGGAGCTCGCCGCTGCCCTTCACGAACGACACGTGGGAGTTCGACGGTACCGCGTGGACGCTCGGTGCGACCGCTCCCTCGGCTCTCGGCATCCGCGACAACCACCCCCTCGCCTTCGACTCGCTGCGCGGGCGCACCCTGCTCTTCGGCGGCTACAACGGAGACGTGATGGGCGATCACTGGGAGCTCGGTGCGAGGGAGTGCTACATCACCGGGGCCGGGCTCGGCATCTCCAACGAGAACCGCGTGCGCTACTACGGGATCACGGGATCGCTCGAGCAGGACTTCCTCGCCTACGCGGCGGGCAAGTGGGGCGTGAACGTCACCGCCGGAGACATCGACGGTCCGAGCTACGAGGAGGCCATCACCGGTCCCGGCCCCGGCGACGTGTTCGGACCGCAGGTGCGCGCGTTCCGGCGCGACGCGACGTCGATCAACAAGGTCAACTTCTACGCCTACGGGACGCTGAAGTTCGGGGTGAACGTCGGCACCGCCAGGCTCGACTCGGACGCCTTCGACGAGATCCTCACCGGAGCGGGACCGGGCCTCGTGTTCGGACCGCACGTGCGCGGGTGGAACTACGACGGTGTCCTGCTGACGCCGATGAGCAAGGTCTCCTACTTCGCGTACCTCACGTTGAAGTTCGGCGTCAACGTCTCCTCGGGCGACGTCGACGGCGACGGCTACGCGGAGATCCTCACGGGCCCCGGTCCGGCCCCGAGCTTCCGCCCGCAGGTCCGGGGATGGAACTTCGACGGCGTCGGCATCGCGTCGATGGCGAAGATCAACTTCGACGCCTTCACCACCCTGCAGTACGGCGCCAACGTTGCGGGAGGGGACGCCGACGCCGACGGGTTCGCGGAGATCGTCTGCACCCCCGGGCCCGGGCCGACGTCGAGCTTCCCCGCCCGCTTCCGCGGCTTCAACTTCGACAACGCCTCCATCGCCGCGCTCCCCGGCTACGACATCACCCCGTACGCGAGCCTCTATGGCGCCCGCGCTGGTCAGGGCAACGTCATCGGCGCGGACAACGAGGAGCTCCTGGCGAGCCCGGGACGGGATCCCTTCGCGCCATCGACGGTCCGCACCTACAAGTACCAGGGCGCGTCACTCGTGCCGGTCCTCACCCCGTTCCCCGCGTTCCCCGGCACCTTCTACGGCGCGAATCCCGCGGCGGGAGACCTCGGGTACTACTGAGCGGCCGCCAAACCGACGAGACCCTCGCTGACCTGCCACAGGCGGGACGCGAGGGCCTCGTCGCGCCCGGGGGCGGACGGTGCGACGGGACGGCCCTTCTCGAAGTACTTGCCGGTGACGCCGTCGAGGAGCGGGTCCGCGCAAGCTGCACGATCCGCTCGGCACCCGCGGCGGAGCTGATGAAGAAGGGACGGAACGCAACCGCGATGATGGGCTTCGCCCACGCCGGCGCGCCCGACCAGATGTTCGTCGCCACGGGTCCGGGGTGGAGGCTGTTGGACGTCACGCCCTTCCCTGCGAGGCGGCGCGCGAGCTCGGACGCGAACAGGACGTTCGCGAGCTTCGATCGCGCGTAGGCGCGCATGATGAAGTACCCACGCTCGAAGCAGAGATCGCCGAAGTCCATCGTTCCCTGCCGGTGCCCGACCGACGCCACCGTGACGATGCGCGACGGCGCGCTCGCGATCGCGAGGTCGAGCAGGAGGCTCGTGAGGAGGAAGTAGCCGAGGTGGTTGACGGCAAAGGTCGCCTCGATGCCGTCCTCGGTCAGGGTGCGCGTCTTGTGGACGCCGCCGGCGTTGTTCACGAGCACGTCGAGGCGGGCGTGGCGCGCCCGGAAGCTTTCGGCCAATCGCCGGATCGCCTTCTGGGACGAGAAGTCGCACAGCTCGTGGGACACGGTGGTCGAACCGCTCCGCCCCGCGACGTCCGCCACGGAGGCCTCCGTCTTGCGAGCGTCTCGGCCGATCATCACGATCTCGGCGCCGCGCCTCGCGAGCTCGACCGCCGCCTCGAGACCGATCCCGCTCGTCGCTCCCGTGATCAGGATGGTCTTCCCGCGAACGTCCCAGCTCATCCCTCCTGAAGATACCCCGGGACGGAAGCGGATCGCGCAGGGCGCGTTGGGAGAGAATAGGCGTCCGCGATGGCAGCTCGGCTGGAACCCGCACGACACCAGGGCCGGTGGACCCGTCCATGAGCGACGAGCGACCGACGCTCCTGGTGGTGGACGACGACCCGGACCTCGCGCGCATCGTGGTCCGCATGGCGCGCGACGAGTGGAACGCCGTGGCGTGCGGCACCGCGCGGGAGGCGCTCGAGTTCCTCGCCGCGAACCCCTGCGACGGACTCATCTGCGACCTTCACCTGCCCGATCTCGACGGACCGACGCTCTACCGCGAGCTCCTGATCTCGCACCCCGACCTCGCGGCCAAGGCGGTCTTCATGACCGGCGGCACGACCGAACCCGAGCTCCAGACCTTCATGGACCAGCACGCCTACAACCTGCTCATGAAGCCGTTCAAGTCCGAGGACCTGAAGCGAGCTCTCCGGGTCATGGCGCGCGGCGCCAAGCTCGGGAAGCGCTGAACGCCATGACCGTGGAAACGGGCCCCGGCGCGCCGGCCCGCATCCTCGTCGTCGACGACGACGAGGCGATCCGCCGCATCCTCAAGCGCATCCTCGAGAGCGCCGGGTTCTCGGTCGACGTGGCAGGCGACGGCGCCGAGGCCCTCGGCCTCGTGGCGTCGGGGAGCTACGACGCCATCTTCTCCGACATCTCGATGCCCGCCATGGACGGGCTCGCGATGCTGCGGGCCATCCGGCGCTACGACCTCGACGTCCCGGTGGTCCTGATCACGGGCGCCCCGGCGATGCAGACGGCGATGCTCGCGATCGAGTACGGCGCTGCCGGGTATCTCGAGAAGCCCATCGAGCCGGCGAAGCTACGCGAGACCGCGCAGCACTCCGTCCGGATGCACGCCCTCGCCAAGCTCAAGCGCCGGGCGCTAGAGCTCCACGGAAAGGAGGGCCTCTACGGGGATCGCGCGAGCGCGGAGACCCGGCTCGAGCGGGCGATGGAGCGCATGTGGATCGCCTACCAGCCGATCGTCTCGTGGAAGGACCGGCGGGTCTTCGGCTACGAGGCGCTGCTGCGATCGGACGAGCCCTCGCTGGCAACTCCCATCGAGCTCTTCCGCGTCGCGGAGCGCATCGACCGCGTGGGGGATGTGGGCCACGCGATACGGCTGCGCGTCGCCGACGAGATCACGCGGCTCGATCCGGGCGCCCTCCTCTTCCTCAACATCCACCCGAAGGACCTCGACGACCCGAAGTTCGTCGAGAGGATGCGACCGCTCTTGCCGTGGGCCGCGCGCATCGTCCTCGAGATCACGGAGCGCGCCGCGCTCGACGAGGTGAAGCTGCTTCACGACACCATCCGCGCGCTGCGCGCGCACGGGTTCCGCCTCGCCATCGACGACCTCGGCGCAGGCTACGCCGGGCTCACGAGCCTCGCGATGGTGGAGCCGGAGGTGGTCAAGCTCGACCTCAGCCTGATCCGCGACGTCGGCGACGTGCCGATGAAGGGGCAGATCGTGCGGTCGATGATCGGGCTCTGCGCGGAGCTCGGCATGATGGTCGTCGCCGAGGGCGTCGAGACCGCCGGCGAGCGCGACGCCATCGTCGAGATGGGCGGCGATCTGCTCCAGGGGTTCCTGTTCGCGAAGCCCGGCCGTCCGTTCCCGGAACCGTCGTTCTCCCCCAAGGGTCCGTGACCGGATTGTCTTGCCGGCTCATCGACGCCGCTTCGTAGGGCGGGGGCTTGTCCCCCGCCGGTTCTCGCTCGCGGCTCAACGCCGTGGGGGTAGCGAGGGCGGCGGCGGGATCGCGATCGAGAGGAGCGGCTCGTCCGGCAGGGGCCCCGTGCAACGCGGGCAGCAGTAGAGCTGCATCGATGGCCCGAGCCACGCGGCGGTGCCGCACGAGGCGTGAAGACGCGCCCGCAGCTCCGGAACCCGCAGCAGCAGCTCCGTGCTGACTGCGTAGTCTCCTTCCCGGACCCTGCCCGTCGCCGGATCCCACATCTCGTCGGGGCTGGTGTCGGCGACCGGCAATCCGCGGAGGAACAGCGACGCGGGAAGACCGCCCGTGTAGAGCACGCGGACCGGCCCACGCGAAGGATCGCGCCCCGCCAGCACGCGCTCGAGATCGCGCAGACCCTGTCCCCAGTCGACGTTGGAGTCGTCGAGGTAGGCGATGGCGCGCGGACCGTCGACGAGGAGGTTCGTGTAGCCGATCGGATCGGGAGCGGCGAGGCCCGACGCCGCGTGCAGGATCCCGAGAGCAAACGGGGCGTAGAGGCGCCCGCCCGCCGCGTCCTTCACGGTGCGTGACGCGAGCGCGAAGAGGAACGGGAACGCGGGGATCAGGTAGCGCAGGCCGATGTTCGCGGCCAGAACGACCGTGAGCGTGCCCCAGACGCAGAGCGGCACCAGGACCGCGACGATCTCGTGGGTCGTGGGACGGCGGCGGAAGAGGGACACCATGCCCAGGACGATGAGCAGCAGTGCGGGCAGCGTCGTCTTGAGGGCGAACGCGATCGGGAAGTAGCTCCAGAACCCGCGAGCGTCGTATCGGCCGAGCAGGTAGAACGGATAGCCGGGCATGGCCTTGGCGCGCGTGAAGGTGTTGAGAAACCCGCGGGGATAGAGCGCGAGGGCGGCGGGTCCCTGGTAGACGGCGATCGCGATCGTGGCCGCGCCCCGCAACGGCCAGCCCAGCAAGAGCCACCCGCCGCGCGTCGAAGCGCCCGGGGCCGGGCCAGACCGCGATCAGAGCCACCACGCCGACGATCGCGACCGCGTTGAACTTCACGAGCAGCGTGAGCCCCACCGCGAGCCCGAGGAACGCCGCGCGCGCCGCCGAGAAGCGGATCCGGAGCAGGAGCGCGGCCAGGACCGAGAGGAGCCCGGTCGCCATTACGGGGACGTCCGTGTGGACGAGGACGCCAAGCTCGATCGTCGGGCAGCCGACGTAGAGCAGGAGGGCGAGCAACGCGAGGCGCCCAGGACGATCTCCGCCAAGGGCACGCCCCGCCGAGCAAGGCGAACCCGATCATCGGCAGGCGCGCGATCGAGGACCGCCCATCGCGGCACGGCCGCGTCAGGAGCAGAAGTCCGAACCCCCACCGGTCGGCCGCGCGCCACGCGTCCGACGCGAAGAGATCGCTCACGGGCAAACCGCGGATCGCAAGACCCGCCGCGAGCTTGACCACCGGCGGGTGCTCGTCGTTCATGCGGTAGTCGCCCGCCGCGGCGTATCCGTAGCCGGCGCCGATGTGAGCGATCTCGTCGAAGACGGCGGAGAGACGGTGCGCGACCGTCCACTCCCGCACCGCGAAGCCCGCGAGGAGCAACGCGGCGAAGAGGCGCGGCCTCACGGAGCGAAGCGCCGGTACACGAAGGTCTTGCCGAGGTAGGCGTGCTGCGCCTGGAAGCCCTCGAGCGAGAACCACGCCGTCGCGGCGGGTCCGTTGCCCGCGTCCGGCTTTGCCAGGAACACGCTCTGCGCCGGAAGGAATCCGTAGCCCACGAGGAATACGCGCTCGCCTCGCGCGTTGCGAGCCATGTCGAAGATCATCGAGAGGTGGCCGATGCCGCCCTTCGGATTGGGCTGAACGATCAGGCATCCGGGGCCGAGGTCGCTCTCATCGACCGATGGCAAGTCCCTGCTGAGTGAGTAACTTCCGACGTAGTTCATGCAGTGCTTCAAGAACCTGATGAACACCTCCTGGTCGCTCTCGCCGCGCTTTCTGTCTGCCTTCCACCGCGCGAGGGTGACCTTCTCGCCGCTCGTCAGCTTCGCCTGGATCTCGTCGTCCTTGCCGGCCTCGTGGAGGTACTCGAACCAGTAGCGAAGCGCGCTGTCGGCGCACTGCTGGGTCGCGTCGAGCAGCGGCATGTCGAGGACCGCGGCGACGTCGGAGCCCCTCCATGACCTTCTGGCCGTCGAAGCGAAGCACCGAAGCCCCGGCGTGCAGGAGAGGCGCCTGGCGCAGGTAGTCCGGGAAGCTCCCGGGCGGCACGGCCTGCCGCTCGAAGCCCGGCGGAACGGCCAGGTCCTGCACGCGGCGCGTCCCGTCTCCCGCGTGAAACGGGTACCGGAACGCCACGAGCGGGAGCGCGGCGACGAGCATCGCCGTGCACGGCAGCGCGAAGGCGCGCGAGCGTCTCGCCTCGAGCATCGCAAGCCGCGCGCCGTTCATCGCTAACAGGTTACACCGGCGGGGTCGCGGCGATCGCTCTCGGAAGCTCCACCACGAAGAGCGAGCCTCGTCAGGCGCCCCTCGACCGTGATCCGGCCGCCCATCGCGTCGACGACGGCGCACGATCCAGAGCCTGCGCCGATCCCACCGAAGCGTCGCTGCGACGCGGCGCTCGAACCGCTGGAAGATGCGCTCGTAATCCTCGCGCGAGATGCCCATACCCCCATCGCGCACCGACAGGCGCGCGCGCGCGTCATCGGCGGCGACGGTGACGGTGATGGGCTTGCCGAGGCCGTACTTGATCGCGTTGCTCACCAGGTTCGTGACGATCTGGTCGAGACGCAGGGGATCCCATGTGCCCACGACCGCCGACGGCGCATCGAGCGCGACCGTCGATCCAGCTCGCGCGGCATCGTCTCCGAACCGCGCGACCACGTCCTCGCGATCGACGCCATGTCGACCTCCTCCGGGTCTTCAGCCCGCCAGTGGCAATCCGCGACACGTCGAGCGCCTGTCGATGAGCCGCTCGATGCGGCGAGCTGGCGCGGAGCGCGGCCACGCGCGGAGCGAAGTCGCTGACCGCAACCGATCCCGACGGGCCCTGCTCGTCGCCCAGGACTGCAGCACGTCCACACCGAGCGCGAGCGTCGTGGCGGGGTCCGCAGCTCGTGCGACGCCATCGACAGGAAGTCGTCGCGGGCCTTGACCGAGGCGCGCAGCTCCTCGAGGAGGCGCTCGCGCTCGAGCTTCATGACCTTCCGCGCCGATGTCCTGATCATGGCGACTACGAACTGCGGCTCCTCCAGCGCGTCCCTGGTGGACGACGAGGCGCCCGTGCAGCGTGGAGCCGTCCTTCCTGATGTAGCGCTTGTCGAGCTCGTAGCTCGAGCTCGCCCATGAGGAGCGCGGAAACGCTCGGTGATCGGACCGGTAGTCGTCCGGGTGGGTCACGCTCGACTCCCAGCGCGCGGATCTCCGAGTAGCCGAGCAGCTTCTCGAACGTCGGGTTGACGCGCGCCTGCCGCAGCCGTCGAGCCCCGCGACCAGGACGCCGAGGCCGGAGTGCTGGAAGACGGCGCGGAACTGCTCCTCGCTCTGGCGTGCTCGTGCTCGACCCGCTTCTGCTCGGTGACGTCGAGGAAGATGGCCACCGGGTGGCGGTGATGCGACCCTCCCGGTCGCGGATCGGCGCGGAGCTCGCGCGCAGCCAGATGCGGTGGCCGTCGGGACGCACGAACACCGACTCCTGACCGGTGACGACCTCTCCCGACGTGAGGCTCCTGACGAGCGGCCGCTCTTCCGGGGCGAAGGGCCGGCCGTCGGCGTGCTCGATCGGATAGCGGTCGTACCCGGAGACGTCCGCGACCGGGACGAACGGACCGCCGAGGATGCGCTCGAAGTAGGCGTTCTTGCACGTCGAGCCTCCCCGACGGAGCTTCCGCGATCGCCGACGCCGGCGGGAAGATTCAGGAGGATGGCCTCGATCTCGGCCCGTCCCCGCTCCGCGCTCGCGGCCGCGTGCTCCGCCGCCTCGCGCGCGAGGAGCTCGTCGGTCACGTCCTTGAAGATCAGCGCCACGTACGCGATGTTGCCGCTCGCGTCCTTGATCGGGAAAAGGTGGGCGCCGGCGGCGACGCGCCGCCCGCCCGCGACGTCGACCTTCTTCAGATCGCGAGGGTCGTACCAGAAAGGCTCGATCGTGACCGGCTCGCCACCGAACGCGCGGCGGATCGCCGGGAGCACGCCCTGCTTCTCGAGAAGCTCGTCCTCGAGGACGTTGTACTCCGAAGGAGGCACCGCGGCGAAGAGATCGCGGAACGCATCGTTGGTGAGGAGGCAGTGGCCGTCGGCGCGGTAGACCTGCAGCGCCACCGGAGCGCGCGCGAAGAACGCCTCGAGGAGCGCCGCGGGCTCCGGGATCGTCCTCAACGCCTCGTGGATCGGCGAGCTCGGCTCCACGCTCCGAGCCTACCGCACCGCGAACCCGTCGCATGGACTTCCGTCACGGCATCTTGAGATCCCTGTAAACCTTCGGCGGGGATCGCACGTCCAATGAGTGCGCGGCGAGGAGCACCCGATGAGCACCGAACGCTACGACCCCGAACGACTGCGGACTCTCGCCGTGAGCGAGACGGGATTCGTCTTCGATCCCCGCACCGGCCACTCCTACACCTGCAATCCGACCGGCCTCGCGATCCTCGCGGCGCTCAAGGATGGCACGCCCCTCGACGAGATTCCCGAGCGGCTCGCGCTCGCGTTCGACGCCGCGATGGGATCGATCGAAGACGACGTCGCGGGCTTCCTCGATCTCCTCGGAGACCACGGCCTCGCGCCGCGCCGGGCGCGCTTGTGAGCGCGCGCGGGCTCAGGGTCGGCGTCACCGGCATCCATCTCGGAGAGAACGCGCAGCCCGGACCGGGCGTCATCCGGAGCCTGCGCGAGGCGCTCGGCGACGAGGTCGTGATCATCGGCCTCGCCTACGACGCGCTCGACTCGTCGCTCTACGTCCCGGGCCTTCTCGACGACGCGTTCTTGCTCCCATATCCGAGCGCGGGGCCGCGCGCCTACTTCGATCGCCTCGTCGCGATCCAGGACGCATGCGGGCTCGACGTCCTGGTGCCCAACCTCGACGTGGAGCTCCCGGTCCTGCTGCGCCTCGAGCGACCTCTGCACGAGCGCGGCATCCGCATGGCGCTCCCCTCGGCGGCCGCCCTCGCGCGACGCACGAAGGAGCGGCTCCCCGAGCTCGCCCGCGCCGTCTCGGTGGCGACGCCGCAGACGCTCGTCGTCGCCGACGAGCGCACCCTCGCGATGGCCGGAGAGGCGCTCGCCTATCCGATGCTCGTGAAGGGACCGTTCTACGAGGCCGACGTCGTGCACGGTCCCGCCGAGGCGGCGGCGTCGTTCCGGCGCCTCGCGGGCCGCTGGGGCCTCCCGCTCCTCGCGCAGCGCCACGTCCATGGCGAGGAGCTCGACGTGATCGCGCTCGGCGACGGCGCGGGCCGCGTCCACGGTCCCGTCGCGATGCGAAAGACCGTCGTCACCAAGCTCGGCAAGGCCTGGGGCGCGGTCACCATCGAAGACGCGTCGCTCATCGAGGCGGCGACACGCATCGTCTCGGCGCTCGCGTGGCGCGGCGGTTGCGAGATCGAGATGATGCGCGAGTCCGGGACCGGCACGCTCTACCTCATCGAGGTGAACCCGCGATTCCCGGCGTGGGTCTACCTGGCGACGGCGGCGGGGGTGAACCTCCCCGTCGGGACGATCTGCCTCGCGCTCGATCGCGAGCTCCCCTCCTACGACCCCTACCGTCCCGGAGTCTCGTACGTCCGTCACGCGTCGGAAGCCATCGGCGACCCGGCTGACATCGAGGCCCTCCTCACCGAGGGCCGGACCCGGCGCCGCGCACCCGTCCCGGAACGCACCGTCGATCCTTCCCCCGTCGCGAGGTGACCGTCATGGAAAAGCGCGCCTACGAACGTCCGACCATCGTCAAGAACGAGCTTGGGCTCATGAACAAGGCGGGCCGCCGCGCGGGGCTCGCCGAGAGCGAGGCCATCGACGGCGTCCCCATCGAGACGCTCTGCCGCGAGCACGGCTCCCCGCTCTTCGTCTTCTCGGAGCGTCGCATCCGGGCGCGCGCGCGCGAGGCGTCGGAGGCCTTCGCGCGCCGCTACCCGCGGACGACGCTCTGCTGGTCTTACAAGACGAACTACCTCGACGCGATCGCGGCGATCTACCACCAGGAAGGCTTCCTCGCCGAGGTCGTGTCGGGGATGGAGTACGAGAAGGCGCGGCGCCTCGGCGTCCCCGGCGACCGCATCGTCTTCAACGGCCCGGCCAAGACGCGCGACGAGCTCCACCGCGCGGTGAAGGAGGGCGCGGTGATCCACGCCGATCACCTCGAGGAGATCTACCTGCTCGAGCGCATCGCCGCGGAGACGGGGCTCTCGCCCACCGTCGGACTCCGCGTGAGCCTCGACGCCGGCGTCCATCCGAGATGGGATCGCTTCGGCTTCCATCTCGAGGGAGGCCAGGCCATGCAGGCGGCGCGCCGCATCGCGCGCGGCGGGAGGCTCGCCCTCGGCGGGCTTCACACCCACATCGGCACCTTCGTGACCGACGCCGCGGGCTACGGCCGCGCCGCCGCGAAGATGGCGGCGTTCGCCGCCGAGATCGAGGCGACGCTCGGGGTCCGGCCGGCGCACGTGGACATGGGAGGCGGCTTCGCGTCGAGCAACACCCTCGCCTCGCAGTACCACGCCGGGAGCCTCTGCCCGCCGATCCCCGAGTACGCCGAGACGATCTGCACGGCGCTGCTGGCGGGCGGCGTCGGGACGCCGCTCCTGCCGCTCCTCGTCGAGAGCGGCCGCGCGCTCATCGACGAGGCGGGAACGCTCCTGACGACGGTCGTGTCGAGCAAGCGGCTCGTCTCCGGCAAGAGGGCGATCGTCATCGACGCCGGGGTGAACCTGCTGTTCACCGCCTGGTGGTATCGCCTCAACGTCTCACCGGCGAGATCGGTGGACGGATTCCTCGAGGACACGGCGATCTACGGCCCGCTCTGCATGAACATCGACTGCGTGCGCGAGAGCATCGCGCTGCCGGACCTGCGTCCCGGCGACCGGCTCGCGGTCTCCCGGTCGGCGCCTACACGCTGACGCAGTCGATGCAGTTCATCCACCTGCGGCCCGCCTGCGTGCTGATCGGTGAGGATGGCCATCCCGAGGTGATCCGCCGCGCCGAGGTGCTCGAGGACCTCGCGGGACCGGAGAGCTCCCCGAGCGGCTCCGGATCGTGGAGCCGGCGGCACTCGGTCCGCACCGCATCGCGGAGCCGTTCCCCCGCGCGGCGACCGCCGGGTAGACGGTCCTCTGATGGCCGGGGCTCGCATGCGCGTCCTCCTCCGCACCATCGGAAGCTCCTACGCGAGCGTCCTCTTCGGATCGCGGCCGCTCGTCGGCTGGATGCTCGCGGCGATGACGATGGCGTCGCCCTCCGTGGGCCTCGCGGGCCTCTGCTCCGTGGCGGCGGCGAACGGAACGGCCTTCGTCCTCGGCTACCGCGCAGACGCCATCGCGGCCGGCTACTACGGCTACAACGCCCTCTTGCTCGGCCTCGCCGTGATCCAGGGAGCGACCTTCGGTCCGACCATCGCCCTCCTGCTCGTCCTCGCGGGCGCGGCCTCGGCGCTACTCACGGCCGTGCTGGGGGACCTCCTTCACCGGGGCGCCGGGTTGCCGGTGCTCGCGCTCCCGTTCGTGATCCTCGGGACGCTGCTCCCCAGGGCTCTTGCGACGCTACACGTCCCCGGGCCGAGCGCCGCCTCGTCCCCCGTTCGCGACGGCCTCGGGGCACTCTTCTTCCAGCACGGAGCGATCCCCGGCCTCGTCGTGCTCCTCGCCGCGATCGCGATCTCGCGGATCGGAGCGGTGTCGATGCTGTGCGGGATCGCCGTCGCGCGCGTGATGGCGGAGCTCCTATCGGTCTCGTCGACCGGCGTCCGGGACGCGATGACCTTCAACTGCGCGCTGACGAGCATGGCGATGGGAGCGTTCCTCTTCGTGCCGGGACGCGGATCCATCGCCGCGGGGCTCGCGGCATCGGCCCTCGCGGCGTGGCTCACCGTCGCGCTCGGCGCGATCCTCACCCCCCTGGGTGTTCCCACGCTCGCGTGGCCCTTCGTCCTCGTCACGCTCGTCGCGTGCCGCGCCCTCCACCTCCGGGCTCCGGACCGCGCACCGTACCCGTCCGTGCCGGGCCTCACCCCGGAGCAGAATCACGATCGCGCGACCGCCCTCGCGCGGCGTTTCGGGCTCCCCGGACCACCCCAGCTCCTGCTTCCCGTCACGGGACGGTGGGTGGTCTCCCAGGGCGTCGGGGGCGCGCACACCCACCGCGGCCCGTGGTCGCACGCCTGGGACCTCGAGATCGCCGATGGCGCGGGCTTCCCGTTCTCCGGGGACGGAACGCATCTCGAGGACTACCACTGCTACGGCGCACCGGTCACCTCTCCCGGCGCCGGGACGGTCTCGGCCGTCCACGACGGCCTCCCTGACGGAAGACCTGGCGACGTCGACACCGCCCGGCCGTGGGGCAACGCCGTCGTCATCCAGCACGGGCCCGACGTCCATAGCCTGCTCGCGCACCTCCGGCCCGGATCGATCCGCGTCCGCCCAGGACAGGTCGTCGCGGCGGGAGAGCACGTCGCATCCTGCGGATCCTCCGGCCGGAGCCCGCGTCCTCACCTCCACTTCCAGGCGCAGCGCGCTCCGGAGCTCGGCGCTCCCGCGATCCCCATCCGGGTGGTCCACTACGAGCTCGAGGAGCGCGGCCACGCGCGTTACGTCTTCGCCGGGACTCCGCGCGAGGGGGACCGCGTCGCGCGACCGCTCTCCGCACCGTCGATCCCCGACGCCTTCGCGGTGTCCCTCTCTCCGGGCATGGAGCTTCTCTTCGCCGACTCCGTGAGCGGCGCGCGCGTCCGGCTCCAGTCGGAGATCACGCTCCTGGGAGATCGTTACCTGCGCGACCTCGATGGTACGGACCGCCTCTACTTCACACTGGCGCACGGCGACCTCGCGTTCACGGCGTACGACGGCCGCGAGGGCATGACTCCGCTGCGCGCCCTCCTCCTCGCGCTCCCGCGGCTTCCGCTGAGCGCGGCGCGCACGCTCCGCTTCCAGGATCGCCCGCCGGCCGCGGCGATGCTCTCGAGCGCCGCGCGGTGCGCCCACGACGCGGTGCGGCTCTTCGTCGATCCCGTCGACACGCTGGCGTCTTGCGAGGCCAGCGTCGAGGAGTCCTGCCTTCGCATCGTGACGCGCACGGGCATCGGCGTCCGCGGGCGGGTGCGGTTCCGCTACGAGTCGACGGTGCTGATCGGCGCCGACGGCCTCCGATCGCTCGAGCTCGGCAGGACGAGCCCTTGTCACGCACCCGTCCCCCCCTCCCGTCACGATCGTGGGGCGGGGGCTTGTCCCCCGCCGGTTCCCCCTCTCGTCAACCTCACGAGGATCTGGCCATCATGACCACACACCGCACTCCGCTTCGATCTCTGTTGCTTCTCGTCGCTGCCGTCGCCCTCCTCCCCGTGCTCTCCCGCGCTGGATCGTCGACCGGCGTCGCGCCGTCGCAGAGCGGCGCGCCGATGGATACCCTCGCCGACTCCTACGCGCGCGAAGCGAAAGGCGACGCGAAGGGCGCCGCCGCCGCGATGAAGATCGCCGCGGACGTCACCCCCCAGAGCTACTTCGCGAGGCTCCGGCTCGCCTATCTCCTGCTCCACTCGAAGGACGCCTCGGCCGCCGTGGAGAGCTACCGCATCGCGGCCACCCTCGCGCCCGCCGCGGTGGAGCCGCTTCTGGGCGAGCAGCAGGCGCTGGTCTCGCTCGCACGCTTCGACGAGGCGGAGAAGACAGGCCTCGCCATCGTCGAGCGCGATCCGAAGAGCTACCTCGGGCTCTCTCGTCTAGCCTGGACCCAGTACAGCCTCAAGAAGTACGCCGCCGCTCTCCAGACCTACCAGTCGGTCCTCGACCTCTACCCGGCCGATGCGGAGATGCGGGCGGGGATCGGGTACTCGCTCCTGGCGCTGGGCAAGAAGACCGACGCGGCGGCAGCGTTTTCGGCTGTCCTCGCGACGATGCCCGGCCACAAGGGCGCGACCGACGGGCTCGCGCTCTGCAAGTGATCGTGGCCGCCGCGCGCGCCGCCGCCGCCCTCGCGCTCCTCGCGCCGGGGATCGCTCTGGCCGGGGACACGGACGTCGCCTCGGGGTGGGAGGGAGGCACGGCCCGCGGATACGCCTACCTCTTCCCGGCCTTCTCCTTCCATCTCGCCGGCAAGTCGTCGCTGGTCATCTCCGGAGGGCCCAGCTTCTACTACTACGAGACCGGGGGCGGGGCGAAGGTCTCGTCCCCGGGATTCGAAGCATCGCTGATGCTCGGCGTCGAGACCTCCCGCCTGTGGTTTCGCACCGGTCCCGGCATCGAGGGACGCAAGACGACGCTCCACGAACCGTCGGGCAACGTCGAGACCGACGAGAAGGGCGCGACGTGGAAGACCGCTCTCGTCTACCGGCCGTCGCCGCTCTGGACCTTCTCCGGCCTCGGAAGCTACGGCGCTGTCAACGAGTACGCCTGGCTACGCCTCGGCGTGGGCCGCCGCATCACCGACACGTCGTTCACGGGCCGCCGGTCACTGTCGCTGGGTGGAGAGGCGACGATCGAGGGGAACGCCGACTCCCGCGAGGTCAAGGCCGGAGCCGTCCTCGACCTGGCGTGGCTACGGCCCTACACGTCGATCCAGATCCGGGCCGGCGCAAGCACGTCCTCGACATCCGGTGACGGCCGCGCGCGGGCCTACGTGGGCGTGGGCCTCTACCGGCGCTTCTGACTACCCCCCTCGAGCTCCGCGACGAGGCGCCCGAGGGGGCTCTCCGGCGGCAGCTCCATCGCCGCGAGCTGTTCCTTCGCGCGGAGCACGAGACCGGACGGTGATGCGCCGCGCGCCCGCGCGAGCTGGCCGCGCTCGACCAGCACGCGGACGCCGTCCGCGGAGACTTCGCCCTTCATCCCCTCCTCGGCCGCGTCGAGCAGGCGTTCCGCCTCGTCCAGGTCGCCGTCCCCACGTGCAAGGGCCGCGAGCGCGATGTTCGCGATGGGGATCGCGTCGGGCTCGTCGATCTCGCGGGCGAGATCGATCGCGGCCATCGCGGCGGCGCCGGCTTCCGGGCGGCGGTCGAGGAGCAGGAGCAGCTCCGCGAGCTCGGTCAGCGCGTAGACCTCGAAGACGCGGCTCTTGACCTCCTGGTGCAGCGCGATCGCGCGACGCAGCAGATCGAGCGCCTGGTCAGGCCCGCCCTCCGCGAGCAGCACCTGGGCGAGGCCCTGCATGGCGATCGCTTCCGAGCGCCTGTTGCCCGTCTCCCGGTCGATCGCGATCGCCGCGTCGTAGTGACCACGCGCGCCCGCGAGATCGCCCAGCTCGCGACACCTCGCCGAGGTTCGCGAGCACGACGCCCTGACCGAACCGGTCGCCAACCTCGATCTGGCCCGCGAGCGCCTCCTCGTACTGCACCCGCGCGGCGGCGAAGCGTCCCTCGTTCTTGAGCAGCAGGCCCAGGTTGCCACGCGCGCCCGCCGCGAGGCGGCGCGAGCCGGTCTTCGCGGCAATCGCGAGCGCTTCCTCGAAGGCGCGCCGCGCTTCGAGCGGGCGGTGCCGGTCCATGAGCGCGGCGCCCATGTTCGCCATCACGACTCCGAGGAGCCTCCGGTCGCCGATCTCCTTCAGGATGGCGGCGCTCTGCCCGAACAGCTCGAGCGCACGCTCCACCTCGTCCTCACCCTTGTGGAGCACGGCGATGGCCTGGAGCGCGGACGCACGGGCGTACGCATGACCGGGATCGATGCGGCCGAGCGCGTCCTGGAGATCGCCGCGCAGGTGCGTGGCCTCGTCGATGCGGCCCGTGCGGTAGGCGACGAACGCGAGCTCTTGCAGGCTTCGCGCCTCGAGTGTGACGTCCCCGAGCGCCCGTGCTTCGGCGAGCGCGTCCGCGAGCATCTGCTCCACACCCGGCAGCCGTCCCGACGCGAGCAGCACCTCGGCCGCCAGCTCGATCTGGGCCCAGACTCTGTCGGGCCCTGGCGTGCCGCTCGCATCGAGGCACGCCCGGTAGTGGCGCTCCGCCTCGGGATGGGCGTACCGCAACGTGGCCTCGCGCGCGGCGGCGAGGTAGTGGACGCGCGCCCGCACTCCGTCGCCCGCGCGCTCCCAGTGATGCCCGCGCACCTCGGGTGGCGCCTCCTCGTCTCCCGCGTCGAGGGAGAACGCGATCCTCTCGTGGAGCTCGCGCCGCTCCTTGCCGGGGATGCCCGCGTAAGCGATCTCGTGGATCTTGTCGTGGACGAAGCGCAGGCGACCTTCGGGCAGCTCCTCGATGCACTGGCGCGAGAGGAGGTCGGAGAGTGCGGCGCGGATCTCCACGTCGGATCGATCCGCGACGCGCGCGAGCAGCGCGAGCGAGAGCTCCCTGCCGATGGCCGCGGCGGCGGCGACGAGGGACCGCGCTGCAGGAGACAGGCCCGACAGCCGCCGCGTGACGAGGTCCTGCAGCGAGCGCGGTAGCCCCAGGCTCGCGAACCCTCGCGAACCCGTGACGGTCCAGGCCCCGGCGCGATCCCGCGACAGGAGACCCTCGTCCACCGCGGTGCGCAGGTACTCGGCGGCGAAGAAGGGGTTGCCCTCCGACGCGGCCGCGAGGAACAGCGCGAGGTCCCCTGGCACCGGCGAGAGGGCGAGCATCTCCGCGGCCAGCTCGCCGATCGACCCCGGGTCGAGCCGTCCCAGCACGACGCTCGACACGCCGGGAGCGGCAGCGAGGAGCTCGAGGTCGGCCGTGCGCTCCTCGAGCCTGTACGCGCCCAGGACGAGGCACGGAGCCACGGAGAGCGCCTGGGCCGACGCCGCGTAGCGCAAGAACCCCATCGTCAAGCTGTCGGCCCACTGGAGATCGTCGATGAGAAGACAGAGCGGGCGCACCGCCGAGAACGCGATGACGAGATCCGTCAGGGTCGCGTAGATCCGCCGCCGCGCCGCATCAGGAGGGATCTCCGGCGGCTCGGGCTGCGCGGCCACCTCCGGCAGCGCCGCGAGGGATGGGTGGTAGGGCGCGAGCACCTTGCCGCGATCCCCGAGGAGCTTCGCCGACTCCGCCGCCCCGCGCTCGCGGCAGCGATCGACCACGGCATCGAGGAGCGCCCGCAGTCCCTGGAGGCCCTCGCTCCGCCCATGGAAGGCCGCACCCGGCAGGCACTCCCCCGCGATCACCGCCACCCTCTGGCGCCGCGCCTGCGCGGCGAGCGCCATCAGGAGGCGCGTCTTGCCGACGCCGCTCTCGCCTCCGACCAGAGCGATCCTTCCGTGCCCGCTCGCGATCGCCGGGAGGAGCGGTGCCAGCGCGGCGAGCTCGGGATCGCGCCCGCGGAAGCCGGGCCGGTAGAGGTAAGCCCGCGCGCGCGGACCCTCAGGCGCGTCCGCCGCGCCGAGAGCGCCGAGGGCATCCGCGACGACTCCCGCGTGCCCGATCCTGTTCTTCGGCTCCTTCGCAAGGAGCGACAGAACGAGATCGTCGAGCGCCGCGGGCACGCCCTCGACCAGGTGCGATGGCGGGATCGCCGGCGCGCCGAGGTGCTTGGCGACGATCTCGTCTCCGCTGTCTCCCAGGAAGGGCGGACGCCCGGTGATCGCCTCGTAGAGGATGCAGCCGAGGGAATAGAGATCCGATCGCGCGTCGAGAAGCTCGCCCCGAGCCTGCTCCGGGGACATGTAGCAGAGCGTGCCGGACGCGTCGGCCTCGGTCTGGATCGACTCGCGCCAGAGGTCCCCGCCGAAGCTCGAGACGAGACCGAAGTCCATGAGGACCGGAGTCCCCTCGACGCGCACGAGGACGTTCTCCGGCTTCAGGTCGCGGTGAACGAGCCCTTCGCCATGGAGGTAGGCGAGCGGCGCGCACACTCGCCTCAGATACGTCAAGAGCCTGGTCAGCTCGGCGGGGACGATCCCCGCGGCCCGCCGATCGCCGGCGACGCCCGGCGCCCCGCTCGAGACGAGTGCCGTCGCGGCACCCAGCGCGGGGGGCGGAGCCGGCGCGGTGCTCTCGCGGCGCGTCGACGATCGAGCGTCCTCGAGAGTGACGTCCGCGGAGCGCATGGTGGCGGCCGACGTCGCGCGCCCTCGCCGCACCTCCGCCATGTGGCGGCGGAGCGTCGTCCCCGCCAGGAGCTCCATCGCGTACCACGGAACGCCGCCCACGATTCCCTCGTCGAGCACGCGCACCACGCCCGGATGGCGGATCCGGAAGAGCGCGTGGATCTCGCGCCGGATGCCCTCCACGTGCCATGCGTGAGGCACGCGGACAGTCTTGAGCGCCACCACGTCGCCGCTCTCGCAATGCTGCGCGCGGTAGACCACCCCCATGCCCCCTTCGCCGAGCGCGGCGAGGATCCGGTAGGGACCTATCGCGGCTCGGACGTCCGGGGGCGGCGGCATCCTCGCTCTTACTTCTTCGCGGCCTCCGGCTTCCAGGTCCTGGGACGGAGGATGTCGGACAGGAGATCGGGCTGGCCGGCGCCGCGCTCCAGCAGAGGGAAGCGCGCGCCGTCCTTGTAGACGAGGTGGAAGGTCTTGAAGTAGTCTGCACTCTCGACGAGCAGATCGATCGATCCCGCGGTCTTCGATGCCTTGATCGCGTCGCGGAGGACCTCCTTCTTGTAGGCGCGGCCGTTCACCGCGACGAGCCGCATGCCCGGCCCCACCCCGGCGTCCGCCGCGGCGCGGCCCGGCACCACGTCGTCGATCGTGCCCTCGGAGTCGAGGTGGATGCCGATCGAGCTCGCCTCGTCGACGCTCTCGCGCCGCTCCTCGTAGGCCTTCTGGAGATCGCCCCGCTCCGTCCCGTAGCCGAGCTTCCATCCCGAAGCCTCGACCCCCTTGAAGGGCGGAGCGGGATCGGTCGCCGTGACGCGCGTCATGAGGAGCGCCTTCCAGTCGTACGGCTCGACCTCGTTCAGCGTCTTGACGACGTCGTCGAGCGTGTAGGGCACCACCTGCGGCCGGCCGCTCTTGCCGCCGTGGAAGCGCTTGCAGAAGTCGTCGAGGGATCGCGCCCCCTTGCTCCGTGTCCGGATGATCGTGTCGACCTCGAGCCAGAGCAGGGTACCCTCGTCGTAGAAGTCGACGCCGCGCCGCCACGCGGACCAGCCGTCCGGCGCGTAGTAGAGGATCTGCGCCTCGTCGGCGGTGTCCTGGAGCGGCCGCCACGCGCGCCCGCGGCTCTGCTCCATGGCGGCGGCAACGAGAGCGAGGTCCTGGCGCGCGACCTCCGGCGTCTCGAGGCCGCTGCGCGCGGTGAGGACGTAGCCCAAGTACTCCGTCAGCCCCTCGTAGACCCACAGGAGATCGGTCCTCATCGGCGTGTGGAAGTCGCCGGTCGCAAGACCCGCGGGACGGCGGTACTTCCCGTTCCACGAATGGACGTACTCGTGCGGAAGGAGGCCCGACGACGCCTTGCGGAGGTCCTCGTCGACCAGCGATCGCTCCTTGAGCCGGTCGTCGCTCGACTCGTGATGCTCGAGCCCGAACGACGGGACGTGATCGGAGAGCGTGAGGAGGAAGTGGTAGCTCTCGTAGTGGTGGGCGCCGAAGAGCGCCTCCGCTTCGGCCACCAGGTGCTTGTAGGCCTTCTCCGTCTCCGCGGGCATCTCGAGCGCGGCCTGGCTGTCGGCCGCCACGTGGAGCTCGCACTTTCCTCCCGAAGGCGCGGTGAGGTCGAACGTCCTCATGAACTCGCCCGACAGCACCGGCGAGTCGACCAGCGTCTCGAGAGACACCGGCGCGAACTCGACGGTCTCGCCGTCCCGCGCCACGGGCAAGGCTCCCGCGTGCTTCCAGCCCGCGGGGAGCTTCAAGCTCGCGCGGTAGGTCAAGTCGGCGGACTTCGCGTCGCCGGGATAGAGGAGGAGCGTGTTCCAGCTCACCATGACGAGCTTCGAGGTCGTCGAGGCGCCCTCGGTGAAGCCGCTCTTCGACGTCGGCGCGAGGTAGTCGAGCGTGACGTCGATCGACGACGCGCCGGCCGGCACGTCGCAGTGGAGCGCGAACATCTCGAGGAGGTCGCGGGTCCAGGGAACGGGCTTGCCGCCGGCGGTGATCTTGACGCCCGCGAGATCGACGAGCGGCCCCGTCGGACCGTGCTCGCCCGGGAGCCACTTCGGATAGCGCAGAGTCAGCGGACCCGGGGCTGCCGGGATCGCGAGCTTCGCGTGCAGGATCCGGCGCGGGGCGTCCGTCGCGTCGACGGCCAGCGTGATCGTCGCCTTGTCCTGCGCGAGCGCGAAGGTCGAGAGGGAGAGGAGAGTTCCGGCGATGACGATCGGGCGCATGGTCATTCCTCGAATGCGGGTGGGAGACGGGGACGGAGGCTCAGCCGAGAAGCGCGGTCAGGTCCGTCGCCGCCTTCTCGGCGGAACGCCGGAGCACGTCGCCGGAGGCCGTTCCCGGAACGACGACGAGGAAGGCGCGGTCCCCGACGCGGTAGATGCCGAGCTCGGGGCGATCACCGAGGAGGTCGGACGTGGTGCTCTCCTGATCCGCGATCGTCCGCGCCAGGCCCTCGATGTGCGTCCGCGTCTCGGGAGAGAGCTCCTCGTGCGACGAGAGGGCGAGGCCGCTCTCGTCCACGAGCATCGCGGCGCGGCACGACGCGGTGGATGCGAGCGTCTGGAGGATGTCCCCGGCGCGGCGCAGGTGCGTCACCGGGAAGATCATCGGCGTGGACGGCACCGAGAGCGCGGCCGCCAGGTTCTCGAGGCAGTGGAGCGCGCGGGCCATCGAACGATGATACGCCAGCGCCGCTGCGCGCCGCATCGCCGTCGGGCTCGGCGACGCGCGCCCCGGCAGGCTTTCGGAGAGAATGGAGGCGGCACCGGAAGGCAGCATGCGCAAGAAGGTCCTCCTCGTCGATGACTCCGAGACGATGCGAACGCTTGGTCGTGACGCGCTCTCCCCGCACTACGACGTCCTCCTGGCCGAGGACGGCCGGTCGTCGCTCGAGGTCGCTCAGCGTGAGCGTCCGGACCTGATCCTGATGGACCTGCTGATGCCGGGATTGAACGGGCTCGAGGCCTGCCGCCTCCTCAAGCGGCTGCCCGAGACGAAGCACATCCCGGTCGTCATGATCACGACGGCGGCCGCGAAGGTCCACTTCCGGGAGGCTCTGATCGCGGGATGCCACGATTACGTCGAGAAGCCGGTCGACGCCATCGAGCTCGTGGCGCGCGTCCGCGCTCTCGTCGGCTGACGCGCGATGGGCCAGGACGCGTGCCCCCACCTCGGGCTGATCACCAAGGTTCGCGGTCCGAAGAAGCACGTGTGCGAGGAGTGCGTCCCCATCGGCGCGCGGTGGGTCCACCTCACGACCTGCCAGGAGTGCGGCCTCACGGCCTGCTGCGACAGCTCTCCCAACAAGCACGCGAGCAAGCACGCCCAGGCGACGGGTCATCCGGTCATCGCCTCGGCCGAGCGAGGGGAGCGCTGGATCTACTGCTACCCCCACGACGCCTTCGCCGAGTACTGAGCCCGCCCGGCGCGGCGCCCGGCCTCGTGGTCGCTAGAGCTCCTGCAGCGCGCGGTGGACGAGCTGGATGCAGATCGAGCCTTCGCCGACCGCCGACGCGACCCGCTTGACGCTGGAGGAGCGGGCGTCGCCGACGCAGAAGACCCCCGGGATGCTCGTCTCCATCAGGTGGGGACGGCGCGCAAGCGTCCACCGCGCGACGGCGAGGTCTTCGGGAAGGAGGTCCGCACCTGTCTTCACGAACCTCTTGTCGTCGAGGATCAGGCAGCCCTCGAGCCATGCGGTGTTCGGATCGGCGCCTGTCATCAAGAAGACGCTCCGGATGTCCTTGAGCTCGCGCTCCCCGGTGTCCACGCGGCGCCAGGAAAGCCGCTCGAGGCCGTGCTCCCCGTCCAGCGACTCGATCTTGCAGCGCGTGTGGAGCGTCACCTTCGGGTTGCTCTCGATGCGCTGGATCAGGTAGCGCGACATGCTCTCCGAAAGCCCGGGCCCGCGCACGAGGATGTGGACGTGGGAAGCGACCCCGGCCAGGAAGACGGCCGCCTGGCCCGCCGAGTTCCCGCCCCCGACGACGACGACCTCCTCGCCCTTGCAGAGCTGGCCCTCGAGATAGGTGGCGCAGTAATAGACGCCGGCACCCTCGTACCGCGGGAGGGACGGGATGTCGAGCTTCCGGTAGCGCACGCCCGAGGCGATGACGATCGCGCGCGTGCGGATGACCTGCCCGTCGGAGAGGTGGACGCGATAGGGCCGCGCGTCGCAGTCGAGGCGTACGACCGGCCTTCCGATGGAGACCTGGGCTCCGAACTTCTCCGCCTGGGTCAGCGCGCGGCCGGCAAGCGCCTGCCCCGAGATCCCCGTGGGGAACCCGAGATAGTTCTCGATACGGGAGCTTGTCCCGGCCTGTCCACCCGGCGCGGTGCTCTCCAGGACCAGGACGTCCAGCCCCTCCGACGCGCCGTACACCGCCGCGGCGAGCCCCGCCGGTCCCGCTCCGACGACGACGACGTCGCGCACGGAATCGGCGTCGAGATCCGCGCTCAGCCCGAGCCCCGCCGCGAGCTTCTCGATCGACGGGTTCCTGAAGACGTGGCCGCCCTGGCAGACGAGCACGGGCACCTCGTCGACGCCAACTCCGAATCGATCGAGCAGCGCCTGCACGTCGGGGTCCGCCTCGACGTCGTGGTAGGAGAACGGCTGCGCGTTCCGGGTCAGGAACTCCCGGATCGTCTGGGTGCTTCCCGAGTGGCGCGAGCCCAGGAGGATCAGGTCCTGACCTTCCTCGGCCATCAAGGCGACGCGCCGCAGGATGAAAGCGCGCATGAAGATCTCGCTCAGCTCCGAGTCGCGCTGCACGAGCGTCCGGAGATCGTCGCGGTCGAGCGCCACCACCGATGCATCTCCGGCGGCCCTCCCCGTGACGAGGCTGCGCCGCGCGGAGAGCATGTTGATCTCGCCGGTGAATCCTCCCGGCCGGTGGATCGTGACCTGCGTCTCGCCGTCGCCGGACGGCCGGACGATCTCGATGGCCCCCGAGAGCACCACGAAGAACCGCGTGTTCTGCTCGCCCACCTCGAACAGCACCTCGCCCGAACGCACGTCGCGGCGTCGCCCGATGCTCGAGATCCGCTCGATCTGGTCGGCCGTCAGCTCCGGGAACATCTGAGCGGAGCGCTCGAGGACGGGATTGGCCATGGATTCATCCTACTCCGCCCGGGAGGGCGGCCGGGGACGGAGCTCGGGGAGGCTTGCCAACCACGCTATCGCCCGGGGCATTCCGACCTCTTCCACGGCGTCCGTGTGGCCGCCGTGCGCGGCCTTCTCGTAGACCGCACGGGTGTTCAGGCGCGTGAGCTTCTCGCCGAACGGGTCGAGCTCGATCACGGGAACGGCGAGGTCGTCCTCGGCGACGAACAGGAAGGTCGGGCAGCGGAGGCGTGCGATGCCGCGCTCCGGCGACAGGTGGTACTGGGCCTCGCGCACCTGCTCGATGCCCGTGATGGCATCGAGCCCGCGACGCGTGTGCGCCTCGAGGTTCACGATCGGCGCGTACGCGACACAGGCCGTCACGCGCGCATCGTTCTCCGCGATCTGCAGCGCGATGGTCCCGCCGCAGCTATGGCCGAGGGCGACGATGCGAGACATGTCGATCTCGCGGAGCTTCGCCGCGTCATAGTCGAGCGCGGCCCGTGCGTTCGGAAATCAGAGATCCGTATCGGCGTTCTGCTGGAGCTCGTAGGCTCCGGAGTCGCAGTTGCTCCCCGAGGGGCGCGGCTGTCCCCGCTGATCGAAGTGAAGGCAGTCGCCGGGCGCACCCGCGTCGACGGCGGGGCTCTGGCGTTTCAGGGCGTGCGTCTTCGTGGGACCGCCATACCAGTCGAGGGGAAGAAGCCCGGGGTCCGGGACGTCTACCTGATCGCTCGACTGGTCGAACCCAAAGGTGTTCCCGGGGCTCTCGAGGTTGCCCCCGAGGCTTGCGACGACCGGAGAGGAGTGCGGGTTGAATCCCGTCACGATGCAGCTCGAGGCGATGATGTGGCCCTCGATGGGCATCTCCTGACCCTGGAAGGTGGTGTTGTTCGTCAACGTGCAGAACTTGAAGACCATCCGATTGGGGTAGTCGGTGGGCACGATCACCGCAGCGCCCATCTGGGCTCGGTTGCCGCTGAACGTGCAGTTCCGGACGAGGCCCGGAGGCCCGTCATAGCAGGCAAGCAGCGCTGCGCCGCCGGCTTGACCTGCGACGTTGCCGGCGAAGGTGGAATCCTCGATCAGCAGATGCGACGTCTCGACATAGGGGTCGAACCAGATGCCGCCCCCGATGGCGGCCCTGTTGTTCCGGATCGTCGTTCTCGCGATGTGGATGTTGCCAGCCTCGTTTCCCACCTCTATCCCCCCGCCTGTGCTCGGGCTCCCGGCGTCATGGTTCTCTGCCACGTTCGAGGAGACGACGGAATCCGACACTTCGAGCTCGCTACAGCCCAGGCAGGAGATACCCCCTCCGGCCCCGTTGTAGAGGGCCTCGATCCTGTTTCCGGAGACCGTAGCGTGACGGATCGTGAGCTTTCCGCGATAGCAGACGATGCCGCCTCCCTGGCCGCCCGGCGAGCTCGGGGCCGACATCACGTTGCCGACGATGGCTCCATGGTCGAATGTCAACGCCTCCCATGCGGTGATACCCCCACCGGCCCCAGACGTGGAGGTGTTGCCGCTCACGACGCAGTCCGTCATCGCGGCCTTCGAATAGGCGAGAACACCGCCGCCACCATCGTACCCCCCCACATTGCCGCCGCGAATCGTCAACCCGCGGAGCGCCGTCACGCCGTCGACGAACAGCTGGATGTCGATCACACGATCGAGCCCGTTGCCGTCGATGATCGTGGTCTCCGAGGACGCACCCTCGATCGTGACGCGCTCGCTGACGTCCAGGTCGCCCCGGAGCGCGGCTTGCTCGTTGCGACCGGCTCTGGTGAGGGTGTAGGTTCCGGCCGGTATCTCGATCACGTCCATCCCCGGATGGGCGTTCGCGGCGATGACCGCCTCGCGTAGCGAGCAATCGGAGTCGCAGGCTCCGTCGGCCGTGTCGGCCGTCTTCGTGACGGCGTAGGTCGTCGCGCCCGCGGTTGCGACCCCGAGCGAGGCGACCGTCAGGGTGGCGAGCAAGAGGCTCGACATGGGGTTCCGAGTGGCTCCAGGGTGCGGCATCAGTGACATGGCTTTCTCCTTCACAGAGAGAAAGCGACGAAACCGGGGATAGTAAGTCAGCGTCTTCAAGGACCAGGCGCACTGCCGGGCGGAACGACCTTTGCCCCTGCGGCTCCGGCCGCCGCTTTCAAGTCGTGCTGTCTGAGGACCGGACGACTCGACGAGGCCCGGATCCAACGACCTTCATGTCATGGTCAGTTCTTGCACAAAAGAACATGTTTCGTTAGATTGTGTGAGTGACGACCAGGGCCCACTTATCCGGCGGGGCGTTCATCGAAGACCTCGCTCAGCGAGGTCGGCACCACTTCACACTCGCGGACGCACTTCGCGCGATGTCCGCATCTCCCGTGGCCGTCCGGGCGGCGCTTCGCCGGCTCAAGCAGAAGGGAGCGCTCGCGGAGCCGAGCCGCGGATTCCTCGTCATCGTCCCGTCCGAGTACCGCAGGCTCGGCTGCCTGCCGGCCGAGCAGTTCGTGCCTCAGCTGATGGAACACCTGCGGGAGCCCTACTACGTGGCCCTGCTGAGCGCCGCGGAGCTTCACGGCGCGGCGCACCAGCGCCCGCAGGTGTTCCAGGTGATGCTGCCGCACAACCGGCGCTCCATCGCCTGCGGTCAGGTACGCGTGGAGTTCGTCGCGCGCCACGACATGACGTCCACGCCGATCGTCGAGCGGCGCACGCCACGAGGATTCGTTCGCGTTGCCACCCCGGAGGCGGCGGCCCTGGAGCTGGTCGGCTACCAGGATCGGTGCGGCGGTCTGGACAACGTGGCGACCGTCCTCGCGGAGCTTGCGGAGCACGTCGACAGGGCGGCCCTGAAGGGCGAGGCCCGGCGCGCTCCGGTCGCCTGGGTGCAGCGGCTCGGATACCTGCTCGACCTCGTGGGCAAGCAGAACCTCGCGCGGCAGCTGCATCCGTGTGTCCGGAGCGTCAAGGAGGACGCCCCGCTGCTTCGCTCCAAGCGACGCGCCGGCGCGCCCCGCGATGCCCGCTGGCGGCTGGCGGTCAACTCCTCCGTGGTGCCTGACCTGTGATTCCCGTCGACTACATCACCGAGTGGCGCCAGCACGCGCCATGGACCAGCGACGCGCAGGTCGAGCAGGACCTCGTGCTCTGCCGCGCCATCGTGGACATCTTCGGCGACGCGAAGGTCGCTGCGGGGCTGGCGTTCCGGGGAGCGACGGCGATCTACAAGCTGCACGTGCGGCCGGCGGCTCGGTACTCGGAGGACATCGACCTCGTCCAGATCCGCCAGGGCCCCATCGGCCCGATCATGAACGCCGCCCGCGCACGCCTCGATCCGTGGCTTGGCGAACCGAAGTGGGAGTTGAAGCGCTGAGGCACTCGTTCTGCTCTCGGCTCGCGGCTGCGGGAGCCCCGGCGCGCGCGACCCCTTGAGTGGCGCACCCGGAGGGACTCGAACCCCCAACCGTCTGATCCGAAGTCAGATGCTCTATCCAATTGAGCTACGGGTGCATAATGACTTAGCCGAACAAGAAGTCGAAAATGTGGCTGAATTGTGGCCGAACCCCCTCGGAGGTCGCCGAGACCGGACCACGAAAACGCTCCCGCGGCTTTCGGCTCGCGGATCTCCCAGATGACGACCGATCGCCCCCATTGAGCCGCCAGGACCTGGACCTAGGCGGCATCTAGATCGATCCCGGGCTCGCGCTCTCATGCCTCGCTCCTGCTCCGACACCAGGTCCTTCGCGCAAAGCGGACTCCAGATCATCGGCAGCCAGATCTCCCAGATTCAGGGTGACAGGTCATGAAGATCCGAGGCTACCACGCATTCCTCGTCGGTCTTGGGAGCCACGCGTGAGCCACTCCAGAAGGTCCCGCGCTGCCAGCTCTCCCTCGCGAGCAGGACCGATCTCGAGCATCCCCCGTCGCCGGGAGGCGTCACCGTGAACTGATCGTCGGAACCTGAGAGTTGAGGGTCGACGGTTGGCACGTGCTCGATTCGGGCTCCTTCAAGTTGGGCTCAGGCTTCAATCTCCATCCGCGGCGACCTCCACTACCACGAGGAGCCAAGGCTCAGGTCCCGTCCTGAGAACCAGCACATTGCCTCTGGACCTTCGCGATCCGGGGTTCCACGAGCATGAGGGAGCAAAACTGACGTTAAGGACCGCTCTGCGGGCCTGATCGGAGCTTCTCGACGACCTCGCCGCGTGCCAGGAGCTCGTGACGAAGCTGCGCGAGACCAATGCCGTGGAGATCCCGCGGCGGTTCGCGGCACCACTTCGGAGCAGCGCCCTCCCCAGGGGGCAGCGGTACTCCGTCGTCGTCCGGCGACGAAACGTTCACCATCGACCAGCTCGAGGCCGAGATCCTCGGCATGGAAAAGGTGCTCGCTGGCGAGGCCTCGCTTCAACCCGATCCGTACCCGGTCGCGGCGATGCGCGAGGAGCTCCTCGCAAGGATCGGGATCGGCCGGGTCGCGTTCCCCGATCGGTGGCGGGACGAGGAGCATCGCCACCGGGTCGCGATCTTCCTCGCCGTGCTCGAGGAGGTGAAGTCCCGGAGAGTCTGCGCGGAGCAGGAACGGCAAGCGGCGCCGATCTGGCTCTCGGCCAGGGCGCGAGCATGACGATCGACGACGCCGGCCGCGGCGGGGCAAGCCTCTCGCTCAAGGCGGGATCTTCCATGTCCTCCTCGCCGCGGCCGACAAGCCCGTGGCTGTCGATCGGCTCGCCGACGTCCTCAGCGCCGCCGCGGACGAGGTCGAGGCAGGTATCGCCGTGCTCGGACCCGCGCTCGCAGAGCTCGCGCTTGTCCTCGAGCGCAGCGATCGCGGCATCGAGATGCGGAGAGCACCCGTCGTCGACGAAATGCAGCTACGACCCGGCCGAAAGGTCAGCGACGAGGCGCTCTTGACGGTGATGCTGCTCGTGAAGCGCGGGCCCATGACCGCGCCGGAGCTCGCGCGGATCCGACGCGTCCACGATCCGCGCGACGTGCTCGTCACGCTGGTCGACGCGGGCCTCATACGCGAGGCGGGAGGCGGGATGCGCGCGGCCGGCCGTTCGTCTACGAGGCGACCGACAAGGGGAGGCGCCTGGTGGCTCCGGTTGTTGCCGATGCCCGATCGAAAGAGGTCGCGCGCGAAAGCCAGGCCCGAGGCGGCTCCAGGAGCGACGATCGGGAGCCGGGACGACCTCCGGCATCCCCCACGTTCACTCCTTGACGCCGAGCTTGCGCTCGACTTGGGTCGCGCGCGAGTGCCGAGTGCTTTTATCGACCCAGCGTTTGAGATCAGATTCTCGGCGCGGCGCATCGTCCGACTGGATGGGCCGCAAGCCTTCTCGTTGAGTCTCCCGCCAGGAGGTCTGCCTGTGCGATGCCGGTGGATCCGTCTCACCTCCAAAGTCGCCCGATGCGGCAAGCGCCGCGGAGCTGCGAGGCCCGGCGGGAGTAGACTTTCCGAATCCGGGGAGGCTTCTCATGAACGTTTCAGCACCACGGACCACGGCGATCTTGATCTTGTTGGTTACGGTCCTGACCGCGTCGCACGCAAACTCGCGCCCAGTCGTCTTTGAGCCCAACCGGGGGCAAAGCGACCCCGCGACCGAATTCGTCGGGCGTACCGAGAGTTTTGACTTCAGGCTCGCTGGCGATCAACTCGCCCTCACGCCTCTCGACAGCTGCGGCCTTGACGAGCCAGTCATCATCTCGTTCAACGGCGGGAACGCGACGCCGCCCGCGGTCGGTGTGAACGCCCTCCCCTCGATTAGCAACTACTTCTTTGGCAATGACCCATCGGCATGGATCACCTCCGTTCCCCACTTCTCCCGCGTTCGGCTCCTCAACGTCTATGAGGGGATCGATGTCGCGGTGCACGGCGAGGGCGGCGCCCTCGAGTACGACTTCGAGGTCGCCGCGGGGGCCGATCCAGGACCGATCGTCATCGCGATCTCCTCGGTCGTCGACGCATGCCATGAACCCGACGGAGGGCTTCAGCTCCGAACGCCCTCAGGGGCAGTGGAGCTTGGACCGCTACGCGTTTCTCAAGGAAGCTCCTTTGCTTCCGCCCACTACGTCGTCAACGAAGGTCCCTCCTTGACCGTTCGCATCGAGGTAGACACCTACGATCCTAACGCCCCTCTCATCATCGATCCCACGATTCTCTGGTCAAGCTATCTTGGAGGAACAGACTCCGACCTGCCTCGCGGCCTCGCGATTGATGCGTTCGGCAATGCCTACTCCACCGGCGGGACGTTTTCCCTCATGTTTCCCATCAAGAACCCATATCAGGCCACCAATCTGCATCCAGGAACCGAGGTCTGCTACATCACCAAGATAGACGCGACCGGCCAACTTGTCTACTCCACGTATTTGGGCGGCAGTGTCGCGGAGACCTCCTTCGGAGTCGATACGGACTCCCAAGGCAATGCCTATATTGCGGGTGTCACATCATCGCCGGACTTTCCTGTCAAGAACCCCATCATGGCGTTTCAGGGACAGGGCGATGCTTTCGTCACCAAGTTCTCGCCTGACGGGAGCACCATCGAGTATTCGACCTTCCTCGGTGGAAGCCGCACTGAACGCGCGACCGGCATTGCCGTCCGAGGTTTCGAGACGTTCGTGACCGGGAACACTGACTCGCCAGATTTTCCCATCGCCAACCCCTACCAAAGCTCCTTCCGTGGCGGCGCAACGGACGGCTTCGTCGCTAAGCTCGACGCAACTGGAACGTCTCTGGCGTACTCCACCTACGTCGGCGGCTCCGACGAGGACCATGTCAATCGCATCGCGGTCGATTCCCTGGGGCAGGCATCACTCACCGGCTACACCCAGTCGGCCGACTATCCGATCAAGCAAGCCTTCCAGAGCAACCTCCGGCCGCCGCGCGATGTGTTCGTGACGAAGCTCTCCAGCACCGGAGCAGGGCTGGTGTTTTCGACCTACCTCGGAGGGGTGTCGCTTGAGGACGCCCCGGGCGTGTGCGCCGATTCGAACGGTCGTACGTGGGTGGGTGGCGCCACGACCTCGCCCGACTTCCCCGTCTTGAACGCCTACCAGCCCATCATGGATGGACCGGGCGACGGTTTCGTCTCATGCTTTGACGCGGCGGGTTCCCTCGTCTACTCAACGTTTTTCGGCGGGTCCGCCGACGAAGACGTGTGGGCCGTTGCTGCATCGCCGTCGGGCACCATAGTTTTTGGAGGGAGTACGCGGTCTGACGATCTTCCGATCCTTGACGCCTTTCAGAGCTTTCGTTCGGGACAAAAGGACTCTTATGTCGGCGTCTTCGACGCCTCCGGACGCTTGGTGATGTCGTCCTACCTAGGTGGCTCCGACGAGGACTGGCTTTCCAATCTGGATGTGACGAGCGCCGACACAATTGTTGCAATGGGATTTACAAGGTCACCTGACTTTCCCACGGTTAACCCATTTCAAGCTAACTACGCTGGAGACTACGACGCCTACCTTGCTCGGATCGCCCGGTGCAACCCTATCGTCGTCTCACCCGTAGCGTTGCCGGCTGGGACTCGCGGGGTCCCGTACTCTCAGACATTCACCGCCACGGGAGGTACGCCGCCGTACACCTATGCCATCTCAACCGGTGCCATCCCTCCCGGCCTGCTTCTGTCGGCATCCGGCGTCATCTCCGGCACCCCTACTACTACCGGGAACTTCGGCTTCACGCTCACGGCGAGGGACAACCTCATGTGCGCAGGGTCCGCGTTCTACGTCCTGACCATCGGTGGCAGCAGCCTCCCGGAGGATCTGCTTGCCGGGCAAGGCCTAGGCCCCACGAACCCGAACCGGGTTAGGGTTTTCGTCTCGAACGGTACCGCCACAACGACCGACTTCCTCGCGTACAGCGCGGGGTCATGGGGCGTGAACGCGGCGGCGGCCAATCTGCAAGGTGCCGCGAACGACCAGATTCTCACAGGGCCGGGCCCCGGGGCGACCCTCGGACCACAAGCCCGAGCGTTTGACCGCGACGGTAACCCAGTCCAGAAGATCAACTACTATGCCTTTGGGACGCTGAAGTACGGCTTGAACCTGGTCGGCGTCGACTTCGATGGAGATTCTTTCGGAGAGATCCTGACTGGCGCTGGACCGGGGGCTGTCTTTGGTCCGCATGTCCGCGGATGGAACTACGACAACGCTGCGATCTCTTCGGTCGGCAAGATCTCGTTCTTCGCCTACGGAACGCTCAAGTACGGCTGTAACGTCGGCTCCGCCAACCTCGACGCCGATTCATTCGGGGAGCTCCTCACGGGGGCAGGACCCGGCGTCGTCTTCGCATCGAACGCGCGTGCCTGGAACTTCGATGCCTCGTCCGTCACCGCGATCGCGAAGGTCAACTTCATCGCGTTCACCTATACAGGCTACGGCGTCAACGTTGCGGGAGGGGACGTCGATGGCGACGGGTTCGATGAGATCGGCTGCACGCCTGGACCAGGAGCGACCCATCCCGCGCGGTTTCTCGGCTTCGACTATGACGGAAGCTCCCTGACCGCGCTTCCCGGGTTCGACATCACGCTCTGGACAGGGTATGGAGGCCGCGTCGGCATCGGCGATCTCTCCGGAGACCAAAGCGCAGACCTCGTCGCGGGCCTCGGCCGAGACCCGGCGGCCGACTCCAGGGCCTATCCGTTCCTGTACAGCGGCGGGGCTCTCGTGCCGCTGCTAGTAATCGATCCCTTCCCAGGCGCGCTCTACGGACTCAACGCGACATCCGCCGCTCTCGGGTTTTGATCGGCAGGCCACGAGGTCAAAGGTAACTGTTGTTAGGCTTCGGAACTGGCAGACGAACAAGAGTCCAGAATCTGCCCGTTCGGGCCGATAACCATGGTCACCCGGGCGCAAATCCGTCCGCACGTCCGGGCGGTCTCCGTGGAGGCGTGACCCAGGAGGGTCGAGCCGACCTCTTCACGAACACCGCAGCCCGGCAGCGGTCAAGCCCTTTGGCGGACGGCGGAAGGACTCATCTAGGTCTAGAGGTCTGGGCGGAGCTGGTGCCGTCCGCAGGGGGATCGGACGCCGCGATGCATGATGCAGGCCCCAGACGTCGCACCTCTGCCTGGAGCGTCGGCCGGCGGGGCAAGGCCGGATAAGCCGTTCGCTATGAGGAATCGAGGGGTCGAGGGGTCCGCTTGAACCAGCGCGCCTGGCTGACTAAGTACTCAGGTACGCCATCACCCTGGGCTCGGGCGCGATCGACGGCGACGCGATCAGCGACGCCACGCCATCGACGAGCGCGGACATCGTGAAGGGCTTGTAGAGGACGCGGCATCCCTCCGCGACAAGCGCCGCGACCTTCGCGTCGTCGATGTCGGCGCCCGTCGTGAAGAGCACGCGATCCGCAAGATCGGGACGAGACTCGCGGAGGATGCCGAGGAGCTTCGGTCCGGTCACGACGGGCATGCGTACGTCGCAGACGATCGCATCCCACCGGGCGCCCGCCACGAGCGCGGCGACGGTGCTCTCGATCCCAGAGGGCGCCTCCACGTCGCACGCCCTGCCGAGCATCCGCGCCATGACGGACCGCAGCGCGGGCTCGTCATCGAGGATCAACACCCTGGGCTTCTCTTGAAAGCCACTTCCGTCCGGCTGTGCCATCCTGCTGCTGCTCATAGCAATCCGCGTGCCTCCTGTTGAGCCGCGCGCTGCGGCGGGCGGCCACTCCAGGAATCGTAGGAGCGAGACGTACACGGGAGTTCGAGGCGCTGTAAAACCCTCGTAACTCAAGACTCAAAGACCGCGTTCTCCACTCAGTCCTCCCAGCCAGCCTCGTCGAACGTGTCCGCTCGTCCCCGTGCCAGGACGTCGATCGCGCGCGCGAGGGACAGGGGCCTTGCGGTCTGCCACGCCTTCGGCAAGAGCGCGCGGTACTGGCGTCTCCCGAACCGGCGATCGAGGAGGATGATGAACGCGTGCTCACCCTCGCGCCGCACGACGCGCCCCGCGGCCTGGACCACGCGCGCGAGCCCGGGGACGAGGAACGCGAGGGCAAACCCGTTGTCCCCGTTCGCGTCGTGATAGCGCTGGATCGCCCGCCGCTCCGCGGTCAGCGCGGGGAGCGCCGGCCCGAGGAGGAACACCCCCGAGAGACCGGGAGGCAGGTCGACGCCCTCGCCGAGGAGCCCGGCCGCGGGAGCGATCAGCACCGCGGGCTCCGGGCCCGAGCAGAAGTCGCGCGCCAGCGTCTCGACCTCGAGGCGATCCATGCCGCGGAGCTGGGGTACGACGTGGAGATCGGTGCCCTCGAGCGCCCCGCTCACGAGCGCGACGTGGTCGTACGAGCACGCGAACGCGAGGTAACGTCCGGGATGGGCCTTGACGAGCGCCGCCATCGCCGCCGCGGCGTTGGGAGCCTCTCGCTCCCGCTCTTCCCAGAGGCTCCCTGCCACAGGCACCAGCACGACCTGGCGCTGCGACGCGAAGGGGTCGTCGACGATGCGCGCCTCGACCTCCGGAAGGCCGATGCGGGCGAGATGGAGATCGGGCGGATCCAGCGTGGCGCTGAGGAGCACGAGCGGGTCGACCGACTCCAGGCGCGACGCGATGAATGGCGCGGGGTCCAGGCAGGCCAGGTGGACGCCCTCGCGATCGGCGAAGCCCGAGCGCGGGTTGTCCGCATCCTCGAGCGCCCATGCGATCGACGCAAGCTCTTCGAGAAACGGCCTTCCCGCGGCACGCGGTGCGGTCGCGGCGAGGAGCGCCAGGGACCGCCGCGCCACGGGAAGGAGCGCGCCGTAATCGCAGGCGGGCGCCTCGTCCGGAAGCGCCGGAAGCTCGGAGAGGAACGCCCGCGCGAGCTCGGCGATCTCGGCACGGTCCTCGAGAGCTCTCCATGCGCTCGCCGCGGTGGCGCGTGCGGATAGCTCCTCGCGGACGCGTTCGTAGACGTTGTGCGCTTCGTCGATCACCACGCCGACGCCCGAGAGGATCAGGTTGCGGGACTGGGGCCTGGGATCGAGAACGAAGTTGTAGTCGCCGACCAGGAGGTCGAAGAGGTCGTAGAGCTCGTCCTGGAGCGCCCGCGCGCACACGCCGTATTCCTCCGCCATCGCAACGAGATCCCGCTCCTCGACGATCGCCTTGCGGCAGGCGGCGGTCCCTCTCCCTCCCAGACGTGGCGGCGATGGTTCAGGAGGTCAGGGCAGATCCCTGACGCGTAAGGGCAGAGGCGGTCTTGAGCGGTCAGCCGGAGCGCCCGGAGCCCGCGCGCTCCACGCTCGCGCATCCGCCGCGCGGTCTCGACGATCGGGGGCTGGCCCGACGTGCGCGCCGTCGCCCAGTAGAGCCGCTGCCCTCGCGCGAGCGAGCGCTCGAGCGCCGCGACGAGCGCCGGCGCTGTCTTGCCGCTCCCGGTCGCGGCAACCACCGCGGCACGGGACGTGCGCCCGAGGAACGCCTGGATGCCTTCCTGGTGCGCGCGCCACGTCGCGAACGGCGCTTCGATCGGTATCCTCGGCCGCTGCCGGTGGCGGCGCGCCTGGCGGCGGCGCAGATCGACGAGGCTCGCGATCGCGAGATCGAGGTCCGCCGAGATGTCGGCGGGAGGCACCACGATCTCCCGGACGCGCGCGAGGTCGGGATAGCCGTCGCTTCCGATCGGCACGGCGACCAGCCGGAGCTCGGCGGCGTCTCGCAGGAGCCCGTAGGTCCGGAGCTGGAATACGTGGTGCGGGAACCTGGCGACGAGCTCGGCGACGTCGTCCGGCGGAGCGGCGTAGGTCTTCACCTCGAAGACCACGTCGCCCATGAGGGTCCGCTCGATGCCGTCGATGCGCCCGGTGATGCGCACCTCCCGGCCGTCGACGACGCGCTCCGCCTCGATCGGGACCTCGTCCTCGAAGAACGGGCCCTGGCGATCGGCGGCCACCAGTCCGTGAGCCTCGATTCCGATGCGCGCGGCGCCGGGACCCCCGCCCTCTCCTCGCACCGGATAGAGGTGCCGCGCGATCTCCTCCACCGCGAGCGGTCGCCTCATCGCAAGCCCTCCCCGGGAATCGCCGCGAGCGATCCGCTACGGATAGATCGTGTCCACCGCGGCGGTGCAGGCGATGAGCGCGCGGTGGGCCGCGGTGTGCTTGAACAGCGTGACCTTGTCTCCGTCGAGCTTGAGCTTGCCCATGAAGATCGCCGTGGCGGCGAGCATCTTCCGCTCGAGGATCCTCTTCCAGAGATCGAACGGCCCCCGGAGTCCGAACCCCGCCTTCGTCGCAGGGCCTTTCGCCAGCTCGACCCCCTGGCACTTGCCGCCCTCGAGCCGCAGCAGCACGTAGACCGGCTCGCGTAGCCGGCCGTCCGCCTCGAACGAGAGCAGGATGCTTCCGTCGAAGCCGACGCCCCAGCCTTTCGCGGCGCTCGCGTACTCGCTCGAGCCGTTCAACTCGTCCATGAGCGCCGTCGCCCAATCCGCGGTTCCGAACGTGTGTGCCACGAGGCCTCCTAGAGTAACGGAATGAAGCCGGGGTTCAGGATGCCGGCGGGATCGTGCTGCTTTTTGAGGGCGCGGAACGGCTCCCACTGGGCGCCGTAGTGTTCGGCCCACTGCTCCTCGGCGTACTCGACGAACCCCGAGAGGTAGCGCTTGCCGCCCATCATCACCGAGAGCATGCTCGCGTTCATCAGGAGCTCCTTGACGACCGGCCAGAACTTGTGCGGTACCGCGGGGAGGATGCCGAAGCCGATCAGGTGGCTCCCTTCGGGACGCATGAAGAGTTTCAGGTTCGACGTGTCTCCCTTCGCGGGCCAGAGCAGCGCGTGGCCGCCGCCGAGCACCAGCCCAGGCGGCAGATCCGGGAGGACCTGGTCGATGTAGTCGGCGGCCGTATCCCACGGCATCACCACCTCCATCCAGGGGTGCGTGAACTCCCACGTGCCCGCGCGCTTCCAGATCTCGAAGACGGGGACGAGCCTCTCCGCGAACTCCGATGTCGGGATGTCGTCGGTGTAGAGGTTCTGGTACGGGGTGAGGCCCGCGAGGAGCTTCGCATCGTCCGGCGGATGGCCCGGCTCGAACTCGACGGTGAGGTGGAACGGATAGAACCACCTCGCGAACACCTGCCTCGCGCCGGCGACGGGCTTGGTCCCCTGGGGACACGGCGACGCCCAGCTCTCGAGGTAGTCCCAGAGGCCGCAGTCCATCGCCGTGCGGGCGTCCTCCATGAAGCGGCGGAGGTCGTCGTAGAGGAGGTAGTAGGTGCGCGTCATCGGCTTGCACGCGCGCAGCTCGAGGCGCGCGCGAGTGACGATCCCGATCTGCCCGAGCCCGGCGAGGACGCCCCAGAAGAGGTCGGCGTTCTTCTCGCGCGTGCAGGTGACGAGCTCCCCCTGCCCCGTGACGACGTCGAGCTCGGCGACGTTGTCGCCCTGGGCGCCGTAGCGGAAGGAGGCGACCCCGATCCCCGCCATCGACAGCGTCCCGCCGACCGTGACGCCAAGGTTGTTGGTCAGGACGCGCGGGATCAGGCCGTCGCGCAGCGTGTGGCGCGCGACGTCGCGCCAGACCGCCCCGGACTCGACCTCGACCGTGCGGCTCGCCGTGTCGACCGTGCCGATCGCGTCCATGGACTTCATGTCGAGCAGGATGCCGTGATCGCTGATGGCGATCTGGCTCTGGCTGTGCGCCGCACCGCGGGTGGCGACGTGGAGCCGGTTCTCGGCGGCGAAGCGCAGCACGGCCTGCACGTCGCCGGCATGCGCCGGCCGAACCACCATGCGCGGCACCCAGGTGAAGATGCGCCCGAAGTTCGTGCGGTCCTCGTCCCCGATCTGGTCCGGGCCTACCACGGTACCCGAGAGCCGCGAAGCAAGGGCGCCAATCAGCTTGTCCGACATGAAACCTCCGCGAGGGTCGTTTCGATCTTCCCTTGGTACCACAGCCCGGGCGATCGCCGCAAGGTCATGGCGCGAGGCCGCCCTGCGACACGGCTATACTTCAGTCACGGGACGAGGTGGACGGCGATGAGAAAGACGATCTGCCTGCTGGCGGCGGCTCTCCTCCAGGGTGCGGCGATGGCGTCGGGGATCGTGATGGAGATCCAGGGGAGGGTCACGGTCTCGTCGGGCGCGACGAGCGCTCCCGCTTCGAACGGATCGGTCGTCGAGCCGGGGCAGACGCTGCGCACCGGTGACGGCGCCGAGGCGACGCTGAAGCTCCCCGGCCAGAACTTCGTCAACCTGGCGTCGGCCACCGAGATCCGCGTCGCCACGGAGTCGCGCATCGAGCTGCTCTCGGGACGCGTCGGCGTCGAGGCGGACGCGAGCTCTCCCGACGGGTTCCAGCTCTCCCTCGCCGCCGGGAGCGACGCGATCCTGCCGTCGATGGTCGCGGCATTCGAGCTGGACGCGGCGGGACGCGAGGTGCGCGTGCTCTCCGGCGACGTCGACGTCGTGAACGGCCAGCTCGTGCGCCACGCCGCCGAGGGCCAGGCCCTGCGTCTTGGCGAGGACTCGCGACCCACGACGTTCCGCATGTCCTCGAGCCGGGCCGAAGCTCCCTATCAGAACGCTTACAGCCGCCCCGATCGGAAGGCGGCCGGCGACAACTATCGCCTCGCGTCCTACGCGATGGGAGACGACGGCTACGACGATCGCGACGACGACTTCGACGATGGCGCGTCCGACATGACCGGACGCTGGGTGCCCTACAGCTACGGGTACGGCTTCGCCTACTACTCGGCCATCAACCCCTGGTGGTATTCCTCGTCCTGCTACTGGCCGTCCGCCTCCTACGGATGGGACTGGTGGTGGGACCCCTATTACCGCTACTCCGCGTGGTGCGGGGGGTGGTGGTGGGATCCCTACTACTACTGCCACTCCTGGTACCGCCATCGGTCGTGCCATGACCACGGTTGGTACCGGCACCATCGGCAGGACGATCCCAGGGACCACGCCACGAGCAGGCTCATGAGCCGCACGGCGAGCCACGACGCTCGCGCGTCGCTTTCGCCATCGCGGACGGGTCGTTCGCGAGCTCGCGCCAGCGTGACTTCGCAACCACCGTCCCGAATGGCCTCGTCGACGCGCCCGCCGAGCCATCGCGAGTCTCCACCGCTCGTGTTCCGCCACTCGACGGAGCGCTACGCCCCTTCGCCGTATGCGGGCGGCTTCCATCGGACCGCGCCGAGCCGCCCCTCCCCGGCTCCGAGCTACCACACCGCGCCCAGCCACCATCCCTCCCCGACCCATGCGGCGACGAGCGCGCCGCGGTCGGCACCCTCCCACGCTCCGTCGTCGCATCGAGGGAGCGCGAGTCGGTAGGCCCTCGCGGATCTCTCGAGACCCGCGTCTCCCGCATCGACTGGGCGGCCGCGGCTCGCTCTCTCTCCGAGCGCGCCCACGCGCGCCTCGGTCCCCTGCTGGGCGGACGCGAGTGTCGCGATCTCGCGGCGCTCTATGGCGACGGCTCGCGCTTCCGGAGCACGATCGACATGGAGCGCCACCGGTTCGGTATCGGCGATTACAGGTACTTCGCCCGGCCGCTTCCGGAGATCGTCGAGCGGCTCAGGTCGGCCCTCTACGAGAGGCTCGCTCCGATCGCCAACGGATGGATGGAGGCCCTTCGCTCGCCCGTCCGGTTCCCTGACGATCTCGCGTCGTTCCTCGCCAGCTGCCGCGCCGCGGGCCAGGCGCGTCCGACCCCGCTGCTCCTGCACTACGAGGAGGGAGGCTACAACGCGCTCCATCAGGATCTCTACGGCCCCGTGACGTTCCCGCTCCAGGTGGCCATCTTCCTCAGCCGTCCCGGCGTCGACTACGACGGCGGCGCGTTCCTCCTCGTCGAGCAGCGGCCGCGCGCGCAGTCGGTCGGCGAGGCCATCACCATCCCGCAGGGGCACGCGATCGTCTTCGCGACGCGCGATCGGCCCGTCGCCGGGAAACGCGGTCATCACCGCGCGGCCGTCCGCCACGGTGTGAGCCGGCTCCTGCGCGGCCGACGCTTGACGCTCGGTATCATCTTCCACGATGCGAAGTGACGCAGGCGCCGTGACCGTGGCCCTGTTGCTGGGCGCGGCCGCTCACGCGGCCGGCACGGGGGCGCCCCAGCTCGTCGACGTGACGAAGGAGGCCGGCATCACCTTCACGCACGTCAACGGTGGGCTCGGGCAGAAGCACCTCTTCGAGATCATGGGAGGCGGCGCCGCCTTCCTCGACATGGACGGAGACGGCGATCTCGATCTCTTCTTCGTGCAGAGCGGCCCGCTTCCCGGCAAGACCCACTTCGGCAAGGGACGAGCCGCGTTCCCGAACGCGCTCTACGAGAACCTCGGCAACGGGAAGTTCAAGGACGTGACGAAGGGCTCCGGGATCGAGGGCAAGGGCTACGGCCAGGGCGTCGCCGTGGGCGATGTCGACGGCGACGGGCTGCCCGACGTGTACGTCACCTGCTTCGGCGCCGACGAGCTCTACCGGAACCTGGGGAAAGGCAAGTTCAAGGACGTCACCCGGGAGTCGGGCATCGGAAACACCCTCTGGGGCAGCTCGGCCGCGTTCGCCGATCTCGACGCGGACGGCGACCTCGATCTCTACGTCGCGAACTACGCGGCCTTCGATCCGAACAAGGCCCCCTACTGCGGCAACCACGTCGAGGGCGTCCGCTCCTACTGCACACCCGAGGGCTTCAAGCCGCTGCCGCACGTGCTCTACCTCAACAGGGGCGACGGCACCTTCGAGGACGTCACGAAGTTCGCGGGCGTCGACCTGCGCGACGGGCGCGGGCTCGGCGTGGTCGCCGGAGACTACGACGACGACGGCCTGCTCGATCTCTACGTCGCCAACGACCTGAACCGGAACTTCCTGCTGCACAACGTCAGCCGCTTCGCCGGCAAGACGCGCGCGCTGCATTTCGAGGACGTGACGACCCAGTCGGGCACGGGTTATAGCCCCACGGGCAAGACCGAGGCGGGCATGGGCGTGGACTTCGGCGACGTCGACGGCGACGGAAGGCTCGACATCTTCGTCACCAACTTCGCCGAGGAGACCAACGAGCTGTACTGGAACGCTGGCGACGGCACGTTTCCCATCACGACCGAGCGCATGGGGCTCGGCAAGGTGTCGTGGCCCTTCGTCGGCTTCGGCACCGGCCTCGTGGATCTCGACAACGACGGCGACCTCGACATCTTCGTCGCCAACGGCCACGTGCTCGACGACGTGGACCTCTACAGGAAGGACGTCACCTTCCACCAGCGGAAGCTCCTGTTCGTCAACAAGGGTGACGGCACCTTCGTCGAGTCGGCCGCGAGCTCGAGCCCGGCGCTGCTGCGACCGGAGGTGTCGCGGGCCGCCGCCTTCGGCGACTACGACAACGACGGCGACATCGACATCGCCGTCGCCAACAACGACGGACCGGCGGTCCTCCTGCGAAACGACGGTCCCGCGGGAAAGTCCGTGACCCTGGTGCTCCACGGCAAGGGCAAGAACACGCAGGGTCTGGGCGCGCGGATCACGGCGGTCGTCGGCGGAGCGACGCTGGTCCGCGAGGCACGGACCGCCTTCAGCTACTGCGCGGCGAACGATCCGCGCGTGCTGATCGGCCTCGGCGACGCGCCGGCCGCCTCGCGCATCACGGTGCGTTGGCTTTCCGGCAAGACCACGGAGCTGAAGGACGTCGGTCCTGGCCCGCGCGTCGTCGAGGAACCTTGACGGCCGCCCGATCGGGCGCCTCGGAACGGCCGCAGAGGAGCTATCCCTAGGAAGCCGAGGGCTCCGAGGCTCCTGCGCCTTCGGGCGCTGGAGCGCTCGCGGCCGCAGGGGGCGGCGCCGTGCGCGCCAGGAGCTCGCGCTGGTTGGCGAGGATCTCGCCCTGGTTCCTTGCGATCGTCTTCTGGTTGCCCAGGATCTTCGACTGGTTCCCGGCGATCGTCTTCTGGTTCGCCAGGATCTTGTCGAGCTTCTCCTGGTTGCCCATGATCTTCGCCTGGTTGCCGGCGATCGTCTTCTGGTTCGCCAGGATCTTGCCCTGGTTGCCGGTGATGGTCTTCTGGTTCGCCAGGATCTTCCCCTGGTTCCCAGTGATCGTCTTCTGGTTCTTCTGGATCGTTCCCTGGTTCTTGAGAATGGCCTTCTGATTCGCGGCGGTAGCTTCTGCCATGAGTCCTCCTTTGGGACGAAAACGCCGCCAGCCTACACGGGATCGCCACGAGGCGCTACATCGGCGCCATCGGCCCCGTGCACCACATGCGCGGTGGGGTGTTCACCGAGGCATGGCAGCGGCAGCAGTACATGCGATCGACCGGCATCGCCGAGCTGCCGGCGGGTTTCTGCCCGCCGGGGACCATCCGGTGGCAGTCCTTGCACGTCAGGTTCATCTTCGCGATGTGCGCGCGATGCATGTACGTCTTCTTGCCGGCGGGCTGCCTCATCCACGCCTGGAGGGTCTGAGACGTGACCGTCTGGTCGAACCCGTAGAACCGCACGAGGTACTTGTCCTTCCGCTCGCGGATCTCGCCGTGGCAGTCGTTGCACTTCGTCTCGCCGTAACCAGCCTGCGCGGGATCGTGGAACGCCGGGAAGTCGATCGCCGGGAGGGTGTAGAGGTGCTTGTCGTGGTACTCGTTCAGATGGCACCCCTTGGCGTTGAGGCAGTTCCGCAAAGGGATCCCCTGCTCGGCGATGTACATCTTCGAGCGGTGGCTCTCCTCGGCATTCGGATGGCACGAGCGGCAGGTACGTTCCGCCCGCGGCACCAGGGGGTCCCGCCCACGCGAGTGCTCGAGATGGCACGAGAGGCACTTCTGCGTGACGTTGGTCGTTTTCCCCGACGACGCCATCCCCATCGCGTAGTGGCAGCGCAGGCACTTGTCCTTGTTGGACGCGCCGAGGACCGGCGTGTGGCAGTGAGCGCAGTGATGCTCGCCGGTCTGCTTCGTGCGGGCCACCATGTACGCGTGGCCCTCCTGGAGCGGGCCGTTCATGAAGATGTCCTCCCTGCCCAGGGCGAGGAGCCCTCCGGCGACGATGAAGACGCCGATGAACGCGAGGACGACCAGGACCTTCGTCATGGGCGGCCCATCTTATCCGTCAAGACCGCGGTGGCCGAGCGCCCGCGGGGTGGTTCGCGATCGGGCTCCGGCGCAGGACAGCGACGATAAGATGCCTCCGCATGGCGCGCAGGATCTCGATTCCGCTCCTCGTCCTCCTCCTGTCCTCCCCCGTGGTCGCCCAGCAAGCGTCGAACCTCGCGGGGTTCCACCGCGCCGGGCAGACGTTCCTGACCTGGGACGAGGTCGCCTCGCCCGGCGCTCGCTACCGAGTCTACCGCCACACGCAGCCCATCACGACGGGTAACCTCAACCAGGCGACCCTCGTCGCCGACGTCGACGATCAGACGTCGGCCTACCTGAACGAGCGCGCCCACCCGACCCCGATCCAGCAGAACTTCATCATCCAGGATCTGGGACCGGAGCTCCTCGACACCCAGGGCCTCTTCGTCTGGACCGCCGCGTCGTCCGGGTCGTTCTACTACGCCGTCACGGCCGTGGTGAACGCCGTGGAGAACACGACCGTCTCTTCCGGCAACAGCACCGGCCCCGTGGCAGAGGTCGTCGCCGATCCGAAGCCCGTGCTCGTATGGCAATCGCCGTCGG
>JAXLQT010000023.1:0-94432 GCA_046331505.1 Acidobacteriota bacterium | reverse complement strand
ACGGGAACCAGTAGCGCGCGTCGTTCGGCTCCGCGAAGGTGAAGGCGATCGCGCCGTTGTCCGGATCGTAGTAGAGCCCGCGCGAGGGCCGCCCGTGGTAGGAGATGGCGAAGGTACGCTGCTCGCCCAGCGCCATCGGCGTCGCGGGAGAGATGGTGAGCTGGTTACCGGCGCGCGAGAACGTCACCGGCGTCGTGCCGTTCTCGAGCACGGAGGTCACCGTGAGGTTCGCCCCCGCGAGATCGAGCGAGAAGCTCGTCGTGCCCGCCTGCACGCTCTCCAGACCCACGTCGCAGCGGGCCGTCATCCACGACCCGGCGAAGTCGAGCGCGATGTCGATCGTGTAGGAGTGGACGTCGATGTTGCTCGATGCACGGCTCGGCTCGCGCGACTCCGCGCGCGCGTGCCGCGCACGGCAAGCGTCGGCGCCGGAGAACCGCTCGACGGGAGCAGTGCCTTGCGCGAGAACAGGGACGGAAAGGGCGAGCGCCAGGGTTCGAGGTCGCATCATGAAAGCCTCCGCGGAAGGGCCATCGAGGCTACGCCAGCGCCCTGTGAGCGTCAAACGCAGGCAGAGCAGGCAGGCTCTCTTCGCCGGTCCGGCGTCGCCGGCATCGATCGCGACGTTGCGTGGGGCCCTGTCCACCGGTCGGCGGCGCCAACACCGATCTTGACCCCGGCCTGTAGGGCGGGGGGCTCGTCCCCCGCCGGTTCGGCTCGACCTCGCCTAGAACTTCAGCTCGAACCCCAGGAACGGCAACAGCGGCATCGCGTAGACCGCGCGCTGCGAGGGCTCCACCGTCGGGGGATCGCCCTTCGTGTACGAATGGACGTAAACGTTCTTCCGGTTGCTCGCGTTGAGGACGTCGAGGTGGATGCGTCCGTCCAGGCCGAACACCTTGAGCTTGCGCTCCGCCCGCAGGTCGATCTTGAAGTAGGACGGGAACCGCGCGCCATTGACGGGTCCGTACTCGGCGATCCAGTAGGGCTCGGGCGGGTCCTCCTCGGTCTCGCCGAGAGTCCAGCCCGTCACCGCCGTGTCGGGCTTGCCGGTGTTGTACTGGAGCTTGCCGCCGAACGTCCACTTCTCGCCGGCGTGATAGGTGCCGACGAGGCTCACCGTGTGGCGCTGGTCCTGGAGCGGGTAGTACCACGCCGGATTCAAGCGGTTCAGCGGGTTCTTCCGGCGCGTGACGCCGTATCCATAGGTGATCCAGCCCGTGAGATTCCCGGTGTCGCGCTGGAGGAAGAGCTCGAGGCCGTAGCTCCGGCCGCTGCCATCGTTGGTGAACGTCGTCTCGGTGGGGATGCGGCCGAGGAGGTCGTCCACGTTGTCGGGGTTCACGACGAGGTCGTCGAGCTTCTTCCAGTAGGCCTCGACGCGCAGGAGCGACGCGGCCGGCAGGTCCTGCTTGAGCCCGAGGACGTAGTGGGTGGACTGCTCCTGCGCGAGATGGGGGTTTCCGAAGCCCGGGAGGGTCTGCAGGATGATCGTCGGGATCTGATGGAAGATGCCCCACGCGAAGCGGAGGGACGTCTTCTCGGAGAAGTGATAGCGCACGTCCAGCCGCGGCGACACGGTGGTGCTCCCCGTCTCGCTCCAGTAGTCGCCCCGGAGCCCCGTGCGCAGCTCGAACTTCGCGGCAGGCTCCCAGCGGTGCTGCACGTAAAGGCCCCAGTAGTTCGGGCGCCGGAGCACGTCGAGAGGGATCTTCGCGAGACCCCCCTGCCCCGTCGTGCGCGCGCCGGGGATGCTCGTCCGGAAGTCGCCAATCACGCTGTCGATGTCCACCGCGAAGTGGGCGTACTGGATGCCCCACTCGAGGAGCTGGGACTCCGACAGCTTCTTCGAGAGATCGGAGAAGTAGAACAGGTTCTTCGTCGTCGCGTTGAACCCGTACGGGTCCTGGCCCTTGATGTCGGACGTCGTCGTCTCGTCGAGGTAGGACAGCGTGTTGTCCCACAGGAAGTCGTCCCCGAAGAGCTGGGTGTAGCCAAGGTGCCCGAGGAGCTTCTCGTTCTCGAAGAAGAGGTGGCCGCGGTCCTTGTCGTCGGGATCGACGGTGAAGCCGTTGGTCCAGTCGCCGTCGTCGGAGACGCCGGACAGCTCGAGCCCGTCGCGCGCCCAGAGCCCGCTGCACGTGAACGTCTGGCCCGGGCGCGGGTTGTAGGTGTAGCGCGCGTAGTAGTCGTCGTAGAAGGGCACCGCCGCGTCGCGGAAACGGTCGGCGAAGAGGTCGAAGTAGGTGCGGCGCGCCTGGGCGATGAACGTCGACGATCGCGTGATGCTGCCCTCGGCCACGACGCTCGCGTCGACCGTCGAGAGATCGAGCTTCCCCGACACCGGCCCCGCGCGCCCGTCACGGTAGGTGACGTCGACGACCGCCGACAGCGCGTTCGGGTAGCGCGCAGGGAACCCTCCCGCGTAGAAGTCCACCTTGTCGATCAGGTCGGGAGAGAAGAGCGAGTTGAAGCCGCCGAGGTGGTAGGGGTTCCAGAGGAACGCGCGATCGAGGAAGTTCATCGTCTCGAGCGCGCCGCCGCCCCGGACGTACATCGCGCTCGAGAAGTCGCTCTCGGTCACGACCCCCGGCAACGTCTGGAGCACGCGGTTGACGTCGTTGAGGCCGCCCGGGCTCTCCTTGATGTCTTCCGGCCGCACCTCGTTGCTCGAGATCGTGTCCTCGATGCCCGACAGGGTGTCCTCGCGCGTCGCCTCCACGGTGGTGGTGAGGGTGAAGGGCTTGAGCGTCACCTCCACCTGCGTGTCCCGGCTCTCGCGCACCTCGACCCGCAGCCCCGTCGCGGCGTCGTAGCCCTCCTTCACCACGGCGAGCCCATGGGATCCCACCGGCACGTCGGCGACGCGGGTCCGTCGGCGGCGCTGCTTCCCCCGTGTCCTTGCCGTCCACGAAGATCGCCGCTCCGGGGACCGGCTGCCCGTTCGCTTCGTCCGTGACCCGTCCCGCGATCCTGCCCGTCTGCGCCCAGCCCGCGCTCGCCGCGGCGAGCGCCCCCGCCAGCACGGCGGAAGCGCGCGCGCCGCGCGCCCGCGTCAAGGAATCACGATCCCGTAGTAGACGATGGAGACGACGTGCAGCGCCGTGGTTATAGACGGCCGCCGTCAGCGGAAGGTGGAACTTCATCCAGCCGTGCAGCATCATCAGGTAGCGCGCCTTCGGCAGGAGCCGCTCCTCGAACTTGCTCTTCTGCATGATGAGCACGAACATCTTGCGGAAGTCCTCGCGCTCCTCGGGCGCGCACTGCTGGAGCTTCGAGGCGATCGCCTCCGCCTTGCCCGTCTCGCGCTGCTTCTTCTTCGACTGGAAGAGGAGGGAGACGCCGAGCTTGCTCTTGATGGGCCGGGTCTCCTGCTTGGCCACCTGCTTGAACGGGCCCGTGCGGCCGTCCGCCATCTTCTTGATCTCGTCCTGGAGGCTCGTGATCTTCTCCATGAGCTCGCCCATCGTCAGCTCGTCCTCGGTGGCGGTCATGAGCTTCGGGATCGTTCCGTAGAGGATCAACCCGAAGACTCCCGAGAGAACGGTGAGCAGGTAGGCCGATCCCGCCATCGCGGCGATGACGCCGCCGAAGTGGAAGCCCGAGTGGAAGAGCACGACGACGCCCGCGACGATGCCCACGTAGGCGTGGGTGCGCATCCAGCCCTCGCGGGTGCCCCAGGCCCAGAGCGGATGGTGCTTGCGCCAGCCGTAGAACGTGAGCAGGAGGAGGAGGAAGACCGCGTAGACCCCGAGGAGGAGCCCCGCGATGGTCCCGCCCCGGCGGCTCGGGCCGGTGTTACCGACGAGCCAGATGAGGGCCGCTGGCGAGAACACCACGAAGGCGGCGATGAGCCCCTTCGCGTGCTTGTTGTCCCGGCGCATGAGCCGCTCGGCGTGGCGGCTCTTCTTGGAGGCGGGCTTCTTCTGCGGTAGCGCCAGCGCTTGCGGCAAGAGGTCAGCTGCTGGCCACGCGCTTGAAGAACGACGCCGGGTCCACGCGCATGGCCGCTCCGGTCGGGCAGGATACCACGCAGGCCTGGTACTCGTACTCGCGGCAGAGGTCGCACTTGGTGGCGATCTTCTGAGGCCGCTTCTCGCTCACCTCGCCGAGCGGCGCGTTCTTCTGCTCCTTGTAGGCGTGGTCCTTCGACTCGACCATGATGATGTCGCCATAGGGGCACCGCCGGGCGCAGTTGCTGCAGCCGATGCACTTGTCGGCGAAGTGGATCTCGCCGTTCAGGTCGCGCGTGATGTTGCCGGTCGGGCAGCCGATGAGGCACTCCGGGTTCTGGCAGTTGCGGCACGAGCTGACGATCAGGAGGTTGTCGAAGCGCACGCCCTTCATCGTGAAGCGGCTCTGCCCGTGGTGCGCGGTGCAGGCGCGGATGCAGTCGTCGCACCGGATGCACTTGTGCAGGTCGACGACGAGGATGTTCGACGTGCTGATGACGCCCTGCTCGACGACGAAGTCCATCATGCGGCCGTAGAACGTCGACTCCGACGCCTCGATCGCCTTGAGCTGGCGCACCTCGAGGGTCTTGCGGATCTCGACGCCGATCTCCGGGAAGCGATCGAGCAGCGGCTGGAAGTCCTCCTTCATGATCTGCACGAGCTCGACCTCGGTCATGGCCGTGACCGACGCGGCGCGCGGCTGCCCGGTCATGATCGCCTGCTCGCCGAAGTAGGTGCCCGCACGCACGTAGGCGAGGATCTGCTCGCCCTCGGCAGACGTGCCGTCCGCGAGCTTGTGGCCGAAGCTCGCGAAGTCCTCCTTCCCCTTCTTCTTCTGCTGCTCCGCCTTCTTGGCCTTGTGGATCTTGCAGTAGCCGGAGCGCACGAGGTAGAAGGAGTCGCCCTCGTCGCCCTCCTTGATGATGACGTCGTTCTTGCTGAAGGAGTGGAGCTTCGCCTTCTGCATCAGGTCCTTGATCGCCGCGGCGTCGACGGAGCGGAAGAGGCCGATCTCCTTCAGGTGGCTCTCGAGCGCCTTCTCGCGGTAACGCTCGTCGAGGATCTTCGCGAAGGGCTTGCACCTCTTCTGGTACTTGGTGATCTCGTCCCGCGGGACGCCCAGGAGCACCGTCTGCTGCGCCGTGACGCAGGCGACGTTGCCCGCCCCGCCGCTGGTGACCGTGCTGTCCCCGAAGAAGTCGCCGGGGCCGTAGCTCGTCAGCACGCGCTTCTGCCCCTTCTCGCTCGTGTGCACCTCGTCGACGCGCCCGGAGATGACCACGTAGAGCTTGTCCGAGATCCGCCCCGGGAAGTAGACCGGCTGCCCCGGCGGGACGGCCCCGACCTGCGAGAGGGGCACGAGCTTGTTCAGGAGCTCGGGGTCGAGCGCGTCGAGCACCGGCACGTTCCGGAGGTCCTTGTTGGACAGGCGCACCGACTCGACGCGGATCCCCTGATCGAGAGGATCGGTCGCGCTGTCGAGCGGATCCGCCCGCCGCTCGCTGATCGACTTCACCTCGACGACGTAGGCCTCGGCGGTGATGCCTATCTGCAGGACGAAGTCGCCGATGATGATCTCGGCGCCGTCGCCGATCATGCACTCGGAGACGAGCTTGTCGTTGACGTAGGTGCCGTTGGACGATCCGGGATCGACGAGCTTCAGCTTGTCGCCGGCCGCCGAGAGCGACGCGTGGTGGCGCGATGCGAGGTCGGTCAGGAGGACGATATCGTTCTCCTTCATGCGGCCGACCGTGATCGCGGGCGAGAGGATCTCGCGGCTCTGCTCTCCTTCCTTGATCAGGAACGTCCGCGACCCCGGCTTGCGCGCGCGGGCGCGCACGCTCGACGCGTCGCCCAGCGCCACCGCGGCGGCCCCGGCGGAGCGTGCCTTCTCGACGACGGCCGACGCGACGACCGCCGCCGGCGCGCCGCGCTCCGGACCGGCGAGGATCTCGTAATCACCCACCTCGACCACGTCCTGCGGCCCGAGGCTGCACTCGGGGATCCGGTGGCCGTTGACGAACGTACCGTTGCTGGATCCGAGATCGCGCATCACGACGAGGTCCCCGGTGCGGGTCAGCGAGAGGTGGCGGCGCGAGACGCCATCCGACGGCAGCACGACGTTGGCGGGAGCGACGCGCCCGAGGATCGTCTCGCCTTCCGGAAGCGGCTGCTCTGTCTCCTGCCGCGTCCGCTTGTCCCGGATCAGGAGCACGAAGCCGGGGCGGGCGGCGGGCGCCGCATGCGGTGCGGTAGGCTTCGCCGCGGCCACGCCCTGCGCCTTGCCCGCTTTCGTCGCCATGAGGCCGTCGGCGACCGCCGGTGCCGGCGCCTGGCCGCGCGCCGCGCCCGCCACCGCCAGCTTGAACTCCCACGGTCCGATCCGCGCGACGTCGTTCGGTCCCAGGAGCACCTGGCCCCCGATCTTCTGGGCGTTCACGAAGGTGCCGTTCGACGAGCCCATGTCCTCGACGAAGACGCGGCCGTCCTTCAGGCCGATGCGCACGTGGCGGCGCGAGATCTCTCCGGTCGGAAGCACGATGTCGTTCCCCTCGACGCGGCCGACGGTGATGACGCCCTTCTCGAGCGGCGCCTGGAACTCGGACGCCGGATCGCCGGGGATGTAGAAGGTGATGTTCGGCATGGGCGGAGCGCGGCCCTCTGGGGTACGGGCGGCTTCCAAGCATAGCGCCGCCGCATCGCTCCACGGTCTTCCGCCGCTCTTTCGATCTCGCTCCGGACTTCTTTCGCGCCGCCGCTCCAACCTCGTGGCCCGCGGCCGCGCGCCGGCGCGACCCCTATGATTGCTCCCATGGGACGCCGCACCACGACCCTTGACTACGGGGCCACGGCCATCCTCGTCGGCGTGACCATCTGCATCCTCAAGCTCTTCCCTGGCTTGACCGATGCCTCGGTCGCGCTCCTGATGCTGCTCTCGGTGTTTGCCTCGGCATGGGCTTTCGAGGCTGGCCCCGGCGCGTTCTCCGCGATCCTCGCCGCGCTCGGTTTCAACTTCTTCTTCCTCCCTCCCTTCTACACCCTCACGATCGACGACCCGAGGAACGTCACGGCGTTCCTCGTGTTCCTCACCTCCGGCCTCCTGGTCGGCAACCTCTCCGCGGTCGCGCGCAGGCGGCTGCGCATCGTGAGGGCGGAGCGCGAGGATCTCGCGAGCCTCGTGGGGCTCGCGCACGGCTTCCTCGCCGACACGAGCCGGGAGGGGCTCGCGGGGCTCGCGGCGGATCGTCTCCGTCGCGCGATGGGATGCGATCGCGTGTCGGTCTGGATCTCGCACGACGGCAAGCTCTCGGAAGCCGCCCAGACGCCGGGTCCGGATGCGCGCGCTGACCTCCTGGCGCTGGCCTTCGACCAGGGCAACTCGGCGGCCATCCCCTCTGCGGTCGGCGGCGTGGACGTCTATCTTCCGATCGCGGTCGGCTTGCAACGGGCCGGCGCGATGGCAGCCCTCGGCCTGCGCCGCAACGAGAAGCTCGCGGAAGGGTGCGCCCTCCTGCTCGGACTCTCTCTCGAGCGCGAGCGGTTCCTGCGCATGGCGCGCGCCGCCGAGGAGAAGGCCGCGATCGACGGCCTCAAGACGACGCTCCTGGCGACGCTCGCCCACGACCTGAAGACGCCGGTCGCCGCGGCGCTCGCGGCGGTCGAGAACCTCCTCGCGGCGGGCGGGAAGGAGGGGCTCGCCGTCGCGCACGAGGAGCTCCTGCGGCTCTCCCGCCACGTCTCCACCCTCCTCGAGATGGTGCGGATCGACGCGGGCGTGGCCAGGCCGCGGCGCGAGCGCGTGCGCTGCGAGGAGGTCGTCGAGGCCGCGATCGCGCGCTTCGGAGACGCTCTCTCGCGGCACCACCTCCACGTCGACGTCGTCGATCCGACCATCGTCGTCGACGCGGATCCCCCTCAGCTCGCCGAGGCCCTTGGCCACGGCCTCGAGAACGCGGCGCGCTACTCGCCCCCGGGAACCGAGATCCGCGTCTCGGTCGCGCAGGACCCGACGGCGGTGTTCCTGCGCGTGGCCGATGCCGGCCGCGGCGTTCCGGAGGAAGATCGCGAGCGCGTGATGGAACGCTTCGTGCGCCTTCCAGAGACGTCCGGCGTCCCGGGGACCGGGCTGGGGCTGTCCATCGCGCGGAGCCTCGTCGAGATGAACGGCGGGCGCCTGAGCATCGGCAGCTCGGCGCTCGGAGGTGCGCTGTTTCAGATCGCGATGCCGCGCGCCGCATGAGCCGCGTCCTGGTCGTCGACGACGAGCAGGCGCTCCGCCGCGTCGTCCGCGACGCCCTCGAGCGCGATGGGCACGTCGTCGAGACGGCCGTGGACGGCCGGGAGGCCGTCCAGCTCCTCGACAGGGATGACTACCAGCTCGTGATCACCGACCTGGGGATGCCGCGGATGGACGGGCTGGATCTGATCCGGCACATCCGCAAGGCGTCCACGATGCCGGTGATCGTCCTGACGGTGCGCGCCGACGAACGCGAGAAGGTGCGGTTGCTCGACGCCGGCGCCGACGACTACGTGACCAAGCCCTTCGGCGTCGACGAGCTCCTGGCGCGCGCGCGCGCGCTCCTCCGGCGTGCCGAGCCGAGGCCGGCCGCCCCGGGAGCCAGGACGATCGGGACCCTCACCGTGGACCTCGACGCGCGCACCGTCACGCGCGACGGCGAGTCGATCCACCTGACGCCCACGGAACACGCGATCCTCGCGGCGTTCCTTCAGAAGCCCGGCGGCGTCTGGACCCACCGCCAGCTCCTCACGGCGGTGTGGGGCACGACTGCGGGGGTCACGAACGACACGCTGCGCGTGCACGTCGGAAGCCTCCGCCGCAAGATCGAGGCCGATCCTGCGCGTCCGCGGCTGATCCGCACGGAGCCCTGGGTGGGTTACCGCTTCACTCCGGACGCGTAATCCGCAAGGTCGAGCACCCCCCGGCATTTCTTTCGATCTCGTTACGGACTCCTTCGTGGCCGGGTGCCTAATCTCCCACCATGGCCGCGCACGACGCTCCCGCGCCGAGCGTCACGAACGACGCGCTCTTCCCCGGCGAACCCGGCGCCGGCGGGAAGCGCGCACGCTGGCTTGCCGCTCTGGTCGTGTCCGCGATCGTCATCGCCCTCCTTGCCCTTTCGCTGTCGCGCTCGCGATCGACGACGCGGGCCCTTCGAGACCTTCCGGCTCCCGAGAGGGCCACGCTCTTCACCCGCGAGATGGCGAGCTTCCGCTCGCTGTGCGGCGCCGGCCCGAGGCCGGACGCGCTCGAGGACCGGTGCCTGGAGAAGGCGAGGTTCCTGCTCCAGTTCCCCGAGTGCGACGCCGCCTGCCAGGAGCTCCTGCGCCCGCACTTCGCGCCCGAGAGCCCGCGGTGAGGCGCGCGAGAAAGGACGACGACATGGACCTGCTCTTTCTCCTCGCGACCGCGGCGCTCGTCGCGCTCTCCCTGCTCTACGTGCGCGCGTGCGAGCGGATCTGAGGTACGCCATGGGCTGGGAGGACATCCTCGGCCTGTTCGTGACGCTGGGTCTCCTCGGCTACCTGCTCGACGCGATGCTGCGGGCGGAGAAGGTCTGATCCGATGACGGGGATCCACCTCGCCCTGCTCCTGCTCTACACCGGCATCCTCACGGCCCTGACCCCGATCGCCGGGCGCTACATGGCGCGCGTCTTCGCGAGGGAGCGGACGCTCCTCGATCCGATCCTGGAGCCCGTCGAGAAGGCCATCTACCGCGTCTCGGGCGTCGACGCCCGTCGCGAGCAGACCTGGGTCGAGTGGGCGTTCGCGATGATGGCGGTCAACGGCACGAGCCTCCTGGCGCTCTACGCCATCGAGCGCCTCCAGGGGCTGCTCCCCGGGAACCCCGACCACCTCGGCCCCGTGCCGCCGGCGCTCGCGTGGAACACCGCCACGTCGTTCGCCACCAACACGGACTGGCAGGCCTACTCCGGCGAGACCACCATGTCCCATCTCACGCAGATGGCGGGCCTCGCGGTCCACAACTTCCTCTCCGCGGCGACCGGTATCGCCGTCGCCGTCGTCGTGATCCGCGGCATCGCGCGCGAGAGATCGCGGGGCGTCGGCAACTTCTGGTTCGACGGCACCCGCGCGACGCTCTGGGTGCTGCTGCCGATCTCGTTCCTGGCGGCGCTCTTCCTGGTGTCGCGCGGCGTCGTCCAGAACTTCCACCCGTCGGTGGTGGTGCGGACCGTCGAGGGAGCGGCGCAGACGATCCCCCAGGGGCCGGTCGCGTCCCAGGAGGCCATCAAGGAGCTGGGAACCAACGGCGGCGGCTTCTTCAACGGGAACTCCGCCCACCCTTACGAGAACCCGACGCCCGGGACGAACCTCGTGGAGATGCTGTTGATCTTCGTCGTCGGCCTCGGACTCACGGCGACGCTCGGGAAGATGACGGGCTCGCCGCGGCACGGGTGGTCCCTGTTCGCGGCCATGGTTGCCCTGTTCCTCGCGGGCGCCCTCGTCGCGATCCACTACGAGGCCGCCGGCAATCCGATCCACCAGGCGGGCGGGGGGGCCCCCGCGCCCCGCAGGCGCCACCGGCGGCAACATGGAGGGCAAGGAGGCGCGCTTCGGCATCGGGGAGTCCGCGCTGTTCGCGACGATCACGACCGATGCCTCGTGCGGCGCCGTCAACGCGATGCACGATTCGTTCACGCCCATCGGCGGCCTCGTGCCGCTCGTGAACATCGCCCTCGGCGAGATCGTCGTGGGCGGCGTGGGTGCCGGGCTCTACGGGATGTCCGTCTTCGTCGTGCTGACGGTCTTCATCGCCGGGCTGATGGTGGGACGCACGCCCGAATACCTCGGCAAGAAGATCGAGTCGCGCGAGGTCAAGCTCGCGATGCTCTCGATCCTGATCCTGACCCTGTGCATCCTGGGATTCGCGGCGGCGGCATCCGTGATCCCCCAGGGGCTCGCGTCCCTCAACAACAAGGGGCCGCACGGCTTCGGGGAGATCCTGTACGCCTACGAGTCGGCCACCGGCAACAACGGCTCCGCCTTCGCCGGCCTCGACGCCAGCACCGGCTGGTACACCGCCACGCTCGGGATCTGCATGTTCCTCGGGCGCTTCTTCATGATCATCCCGATCCTGGGGATCGCGGGGTCGCTCGCGCTCAAGAAGAGAGTGCCCGCCTCCGCCGGCACTTTCCCCGTCGAGGGGCCGCTGTTCGTCGTTCTCCTGATCGGCGTGATCCTGATCGTGGGCGCCCTCACGTTCTTCCCGGCGTTCGCGCTCGGCCCCGTCGTCGAGCACCTGCAGATGCACGCACAGCGGCTCTTCTAGGAAGGCCCATGAACCAACCTCGAGTCGAACCCCGGAGGACCTTCGATCCGGCGCTCGTCAAGCCGGCGCTGAGGGACTCGCTCTTCAAGCTCACGCCTCGCGTCCAGGTGAAGAACCCCGTCATGTTCGTCGTCTTCGTCGGCGCCGTCATCGTGACGGCGCTGCTCGGGAGGGACCTGACGGGCAGCGGCGACCTCGGGTTCGACCTCCAGATCGCGCTCTGGCTCTGGTTCACCCTTCTCTTCGCGAACTTCGCCGAAGCGATGGCGGAGGGACGCGGGAAGGCCCAGGCAGCGACCCTGCGCCGCGGGCGCGCCGAGGCGATGGCGCGGCGGCTCCGGAACGGCGCCGAGGAGCTCGTGCCCGCGACCGCGCTGCGCAGGGGCGATCGCGTCGTGGTCGTCGCCGGCGAGGTGATCCCGGGCGACGGCACCGTCGTCGAGGGGATCGCGAGCGTGGACGAGTCGGCGATCACCGGCGAGTCCGCTCCCGTGATCCGCGAGGCGGGGGGCGACCGATCGGCCGTCACGGGCGGGACGCGCGTCCTCTCGGACCGCATCGTGATCGCGATCAGCTCCAACCCGGGCGAGACCTTCCTCGACCGGATGATCGCCCTCGTCGAGGGCGCGAGCCGGCAAAAGACGCCGAACGAGGTCGCGCTATCGATCCTCCTCTCCGGGCTGACCATCGTGTTCCTGATCGCCACCGCGACGCTGCGCCCGTTCGCGACCTACGCCGGCGGCGCCGCGGGGACGGCGGTCCTGGTGGCGCTCCTGGTGTGCCTGATCCCCACCACGATCGGCGCGCTCCTGTCGGCCATCGGCATCGCCGGGATGGATCGGGTGCTGCGCCACAACGTGCTCGCGATGTCCGGACGCGCGGTCGAGGCGGCGGGCGACGTCAACGTGCTGCTCCTCGACAAGACCGGCACGATCACCCTCGGCAACCGGCAGGCGACGGAGCTCCTCCCCGCGCCTGGCGTCTCCGTGCAGGAGCTCGCGGAGGCGGCGCAGCTCTCGTCGCTCGCAGACGAGACCCCCGAGGGGCGATCGATCGTGGTCCTCGCGAAGCAGAAGTTCGGGCTGCGGGCGCGCGGCCTCGAAGGAATGCGCTTCGTCCCCTTCACGGCCCAGACACGGATGTCGGGGGTCGACGTCGCCGGGCGTGAGATCAGAAAGGGGGCCGGCGACTCGGTGATCGCGTGGGTCAAGGGGGCGGGAGGGCAGGTCGATCGCTCCGTGTCCGACCTCGTCAACCGGATCGCCGCCGAGGGAGCGACGCCGCTCCTCGTGGCCGACGGGGCGCAGGTCCTCGGCGTCATCGCGCTGCGCGACGTCGTCAAGGCGGGGATGAAGGACCGCTTCGACCGGCTGCGGGCGATGGGGATCCGCACCATCATGATCACCGGCGACAACCCGTTGACCGCGGCGGCCATCGCGCGAGAGGCGGGCGTCGACGACTTCCTCGCCGAAGCGACTCCGGAGATGAAGCTCGCCCTCATCCAGAAGGAGCAGGAGGGAGGCAACCTCGTGGCGATGACCGGCGACGGGACCAACGACGCGCCGGCGCTGGCCCAGGCAGACGTGGGCGTCGCGATGAACACGGGCACGCAAGCCGCGCGCGAGGCGGGCAACATGGTGGACCTCGACAGCAACCCCACCAAGCTCATCGAGATCGTCGAGATCGGCAAGCAGCTCCTGATGACGCGCGGCGCCCTGACGACGTTCTCGATCGCCAACGACGTCGCCAAGTACTTCGCGATCCTGCCGGCCATGTTCGCGGCGACCTACCCGGCGCTCGGCGCGCTCGACGTCATGAAGCTCGCGAACCCCCGGTCGGCGATCCTCTCGGCCGTCATCTTCAACGCGTTGATCATCATCGCGCTCATCCCCCTCGCCCTGCGCGGGGTGGCGTACCGCCCGCTGGGCGCCTCGCGCATCCTGGCCCGCAACCTCTGGGTCTACGGCGCCGGCGGCATCGTCGTCCCGTTCGCCGGCATCAAGCTCATCGACACGATCGTCGTGGCGGTCGGACTTGCGTGAGGAGGCGCGGTGAAGCTCGCGCTCCAGTCCACCCTCTACGTCCTGGTCCTCACGCTGCTCCTCGGCGTCGCGTATCCCGCGGCGGTGACCCTCGTCTCCCAGCTCGCCTGGCCGGACCAGGCCAACGGCTCCCTCGTGACGCGCGGCGGCGGGACCGTCGGCTCGCGCCTCATTGGCCAGCGCTTCGCGGCACCGAGCTACCTGCACCCGCGCCCGTCCGCGGCCGGCAGGGACGGCTACGACCCGAGGGCGTCGGGCGGGCGGAACAAGGGGCCGACCGACCGGGGACTTGCGGAGGCGATCGCGGCCGCCGTCAAAGCGGCGCGCGAGGATCGCCCCGGCGACACGCGCCCCGTCCCCGCGGACCTCGTGACGGCCAGCGCCTCGGGACTCGATCCCCACATCTCTCCCGACGCGGCCTTCTGGCAGGCCGCGCGCGTCGCAGGCGCGCGCGGGATCTCCGAAGCGCAGGTCGAGGAGGTGATCCGGCGCCACGTCGAGCCGCGCACCTTCGGGATCCTCGGAGAGCCGCGCGTCAACGTGCTCCTCACGAACCTGGATCTCGACACGACCTTTCCGCGACCCTAGAGAGAGCCGATGCCCTCGACCGACGACGTCCGCGCATCTCCCGAGAGCTTCCTGAAGCTGATCGAGAAGGCGCGCCGCGGCCGGCTCAAGATCTACATCGGGCACGCCGCCGGCGTCGGCAAGACCTACCAGATGCTGGAGGACGCGCGAGCGCTCCAGGCGAAGGGCGCCGACGTCGTCGTCGGGTTCGTGGAGAGCCACGGCCGCGCCGAGACCGCCGCCATGGCCGAGGGCCTCGAGACGATCCCCCGGCGCACGGTCCTCTACAAGGGCATCCCGTTCGAGGAGATGGACCTCCCCGCGGTGCTGGCGCGCAAGCCCGAGATCGCGGTCGTCGACGAGCTCGCCCACACCAACGTCCCGGGCGTGGAGAACGAGAAGCGCCACGAGGACGTTGCCGCGCTCCTCGGCGCCGGCATCTCCGTCCTCACCGCGATGAACATCCAGCACCTGGAGTCGGTGCAGGACATCGTCTCGCGCGTGACGGGCGTGGAGGTGCGCGAGCGCGTGCCGGACCGGATCCTGCGCCAGGCGGACGCGATCGTGAACGTGGACCTCCCCTCGGCGGAGCTGCGCGAGCGCCTGGCGGCCGGCAAGATCTATCCTCCCGAGCGCATCGCGGCGGCGATGGACAACTTCTTCAAGGAGGAGAACCTCGCCTCGCTGCGCGAGCTCGCCATGAGGCAGATCGCCGATCGCCTGGAGGCGGCGCGGCGCGTCTCCGATCGCCATGGCGACGCCGAGACCATCGGCACCAAGGTGATGGTCGCGATGTCGGCCAACCCCGAGACCACGCGCCTCTTGCTCCGGAGGGCTTCGTCGCTCGCGGGCAAGCTCAACACCAACTGGTTCGCCGTCTACGTCCGGACACCGAAGGAGAGCCCCGAGCGCATGTCCGCGCGCGACATGCGCCTGCTGAACGAGAACGTGACCCTTGCCATGGAGCTCGGCGCCACCGTCGTGTGGCGCTCCGCCGGCAACGTCGCGAAGGAGCTCCTCTCGTTCGCGCGCGAGAACGGCGTGACGCTCGTGATCTTCGGGAAGAGCCGCCGCTCCGTGTGGCAGCGCCTCCTTTCCCAGGGGCCCATCGAGGCCTTCGCGAGGTGCGGCACGGGCATCGACGTGTACGAGATCGACACGAACGCGGAGGTCGCGGACGAGGGCCGCCCCATGGCGGGCGGCGCTACGGCGCGGGCTTGGCGGCGAGCGCCTTGATCTCGTCGACCAGCGATCGGCGATCGGGCTCGGCGAGGTAGGCGAGCCGTTCGGTCTTGTCGGCGATCTGGCCCGCGACGGCCTTCAGGATGTCGAGGGCTTGCCGGTACATGGGGCCGGCGCGCCTCACGTCCTTCTGGAGCAGGTAGGCGCGGGCGCCGACGAGCCGGGCGCGGAGCGCGTCGTCGCGCGAGAGCGCGCTCTCGGCCAGCGTGTAGGCCTCCTGCGCCGCTGCGATCGCTTCGCCGGCCTGGCGGAGCCCGAGGTGGAGCTCCCCGAGCATCAGGAGCGCGCGTGCGCGCAGCGGGATCGCGTGGAGGGCGGCGATCTCGGGCAGCACCTTCTGGATGGCGTCGCGCGCGACCTCCATCTGGTTGACCCCGCCCCTCGAGCGCGGCCCCCCGGAGGAGCCTGTGTGGGCGATCGCCTCGGCGAGCGCCACGCCCGCCACGTCGACGATGTCCTCCAGCTCCCCGAGCCGCGCCCCGATCTTCTCGTGGGTCTTGCGCGCCTCGACGAGGTAGGCGCGCGCCGAGTCGAGAGCCTTGGCGCGCCGCGCCACCTGCGAGAGCCCGCGGGCGCTCGCGGCCCGTGCGGGCCGGTCGCCGAGCTTGCCCGCGAGCGCGCGCGCCTCCTCGTACTTCCCCTTCGCGGCCACGAGATCGTTCCGGAGCATCGCCTCGTCGGCGGCCGCCAGGAGCGCCATCGAGAGGAGCTTGAGGTCCCCGACCGAGCGCCCCATCTGGATCGCGTCGTTGACCAGGCGGCGTGCGTTGCCGAGATCGCCGCTCGCGAGGGCCAGGAGCGCCTGGGAGGTGAGGACCGCGATCTCGACGTCCCTGGCGCCGGCCTTGCGCCCGAGAGCGAGCGCTTGATCGAGGTGCTCCGCGGCACGCTTCGGGCTTCCCATCAGGCGGTAGAGCTCGCCCAGCTCGCCGTGGCCCCGCGCCGCACCGGCGGTCTCCGACAGGTGCGTCGAGAACTTGAGCGCGTCGCGGTGGATCTTGAGCGCGTGGCGGAGGTCTCCCTTGGCGGCGAGCGCGCGCCCCGCGCCGTAGAGCGCCCGGGTCGCGCCCACGCGGTCCTTGAGCGACTTCCTGAGCGCGAGCGCCTCGCGCATGTACTCGAGCGCCTTGTCGAAGTTGCCGCGTACCTGCTGCGCCGAGCCGAGACCGTCGAGCGCATCGGCCTCGAGCTGGCGATCGCCGATCTCGCGCGACACCTCGAGCGCCCACTCGAGGTTCGCGATGGCGAGCACGTGGTTACCGGAGAGGGCGTAGGCGACGCCCAGGCGGTGGGCGATGGCGCCGGCCCGTGGCTTGTCGCCGCGCTCCTTCGCCTCGGCCATGATCCCCTCGAACACCTTCGCCGCCTCGGCGGGCTCGCCGCGCGCGAGCAGGAGCGATCCGCGGCGGAGATCGATCTCGATCTCCGCGGTCGTCGTGTGATCGGCGTGGGTGGGCACCAGCGCCCCGAGCTCGCGGGCGCGGTCGAAGTAGCGCTCCGCCTCGTCCACGCGGTTGCCCCGGAGCGCCGCGTCGCCCGCTGCGAGGTAGCTCTGGCTGGCGAGCACACGGTCCCCCGCGCGCTCGGCGTGGAGCGCGAGCAGCGCTGCGTAGCTCTCGGGATTCGCGTGGGCCCGCTCCTTGAGAAGCTCCGCCATCTTGCCGTGCAGGCGGATGCGCTCCGGGTCCTCCACGGCGCCGTAGACCGCCTCGCGCACGACGGTCTGGTAGAAGTCGAAGAGGTCGCCGCGATCGCGCTCCACGAGGAAGCGCTGCCGGATGAGCTCGTCGATGACGTCGAGCAGGCTGTCCTCGTCGACGTCCGAGAGCCTGGCGAGGAGCTCGAACTCGATCCCCTCGGCGATGATCGATGCCGCGCGCAGCACCCCCTGCGCCTCGGGAGACAGCACCTTGACGCGCAGGAGCACGAGGTCTCCGAGGTTGCGCTTGGTCGTCTCGGAGCTCGAGGGTACGACCTGCCGTGTCTGGTTGTCGGCCGCGCGGATGGTGATGCCGTCCTCGCTCACCGCGCGCAGCGGGTTCTCCCCCGCGGCGATGGTCGCGTTGACCTCCGAGACGATCGCCGCGACCGCGGCCTTGCCGTCCGCGGCGGCGGGCGCGGGCGCAACGGGTGCGGCGGCGGCCGACGCGGCGGGGTTCACGGGCACGGGCGACGTGATGATCGCCTTGGCCATCTCCTCCACGTGGTAGGGATTGCCGCCCGTCTCGAGCATCACGTTGCCGACGAGGCGATCGAGCTCTTCCTTGGATCCGAACGCCGCCACGCCGCCGCCCATCGCCACCAGGAGCTCGCGCACCTCGTCCTGGGAGAAGGGCTGGAGCCGCAGCTCGAGGAAACGGATGGGCTCCGGCCGCCCGAGAGCGACGCGCCGCAGCGGGTGGTCCGGCGGCGTCTCGTCGTCGCGGTAGGCGACCGCGAGCATCACGCTGCAGGGCGTCGCCTGCACCGCGCGGCTGTCCTTCCCCGACCCGCCGACGAATCCCCGCAAGAGGAACGACGCGAGCTCGTAGTCCGCCTCGAACGCCCACTGGAAGTTGTCGAGCAGGATCACCACCGGAGCGTTCTTCGAGAGCGCGCGCAGGTAGCCGAGCACCGCCTCGAAGAGGCGCAGGCGGTCCTCCTCGGGCGACAGCCGCGCGAGCGGAGGCGCGCCCTTCTCGAGCTCGTCGAACGCGGGGGCGACGCTCCGGAGCACCTTGCCGAACGGCCCGGCGATGCGCCGCGCGAACGGGATGCCGAAGCCCATCAGGTAGGTGACCGACGCGTTCAGCGCCTCGCGCCAGGCGATGTAGGGACCGGGGCGATCGGAGTGGTAGCGCCCGGCGAGGAAGATGGCGGAGCTCGCGCGCACGTGCTCCTCGAGGCCGCGCAGGAGGCGCGTCTTGCCCACGCCCAGAGGTCCGGTCACCGACACGAGCACGGGCTGCCCGACGGACGCCGCGTCCATCGCGTCCACGAGACGCGAGAGCTCCCGATCGCGGCCGATGAGACCCGACGCCACCACGGGCCGGCGCGCGATGTCGGGCGCCGACCACTCCCGCGTGTCCTGGTCCTTCGGGTAGTCCGCGAGGGCGCGGATCGCCTCGAGCAGCTCCCCGGCGTCGCGGTAGCGATCCTGGGGGTCCTTCGCGAGGAGCTTCCCTATGACCGCATCGACCTCGGCCGGGATCGACGGGTTGAGCTCCGTCAGCGGCTTGGGGGCTCGAGGATGTGCATCCGGAGCACCTCGACGGTGTTCTCGGAGAAGAACGGAGCTTGCCGGCGAGCGCCTCGTAGAGCATCACGCCGAGGCCGTAGAGATCGGCGCGCCCGTCGAGATCGCGCGACGCCTTGATCTGCTCGGGAGCGGTGTAGTACGCGGTCCCGAGGAACGAGCCGTGACGCGTGAGGGCCGCCGTCTGGTCGAGCTCCTTGGCGATGCCGAAGTCCATGAGCTTCACCGTACCGTCGCGCGTCACGAGGACGTTGGTGGGCTTCATGTCGCGGTGGACGATGCGTTCCCCGTGGATGAACAGCAGCGCCTCGGCGATCTGCGCCGCCACCTCCAGGACCTTCCGGACCCGTCCCGGCGCGTGGAGGATCTCCGGGCGGATCGCCTTCCCGGCCGCGCGCAGGCCGAAGTACTTCACGAGGTCCACGCCGTCGACGTACTCCATCGCGAAATAGAAGCTGCCGGCCGCCTCCCCTGCGTCGAGGACGCGCACGATGTTGGGATGGGCGAGGCGCCGGATGGCGCGGAACTCCCTGCGGAACCGCAGGGCCATGTCCTTGCGCTCGGTGTAGGCGTTGGCCATCATCTTGATGGCCACGATCTCGTGGGTGCGCGCGTCCTCGGCCCGGTAGACCGTCGCCATCCCGCCCTTGCCGAGGGTGGAGAGGATCTTGTAGTGCCCGAGCTGCGTGACGTTTTCCGCGGGCATGGGTGTCCGGGGATTGTACGGCCGCTCAGCGCGGCGTTCCCTCGGGCCTCTGGAGGACGTGAGCGCGCCACAGCGCTCGGAACGCCGGCAGGCACTCGAGGGAGCGGCGGCGCACCGCAACCGACGCGAGGAGGACCACGCTCCAGGCGAGGTACACGACCGCAACCTCGCGGCGGATGTCCGCGACGGCGAACTGCGCGCCCCACAGGAGAAAGAGCGCCAGGGCCTCGTGCCAGGCGAAGCGCATGTTCGCGAGGAGCACGAAGCCCAGGAACGACTGGGCGAGCGTCAGGCCGATCTCGCTCTCCTGCGCGGCGTCGAGCATGAGCGGCGTCGCCGCGCCCTTCGCGTAGCTGTAGCAGAGGGGGATCATCGCGGCGAGCACGGTCCACTGGTTGATGTTGGAGGAGATCATGTTCATGAGCGCCATCGGCGCCCGCTTGTGTGCGGACCACTTGAGCGCGCTGACGTACTCGGGGAACTCCGACAGGAACGGCGCGATCCACTGGATGAAGACGTATTGGCTGATGCCCAGCACGACCGCCATCGCGAGCATGCTCTCGAGGAACGGGTGCGCCGCCACGAAGAGCGCCGCGCCGCCCAGGACGAAGAGGCCGACGATGCAGGCGTTCCGGACGCGCGGCCGCTGGCGGAGGATCGCGCGGGGCACCGCGGGGATGTCCTCCGCGGCCTCCTCTTCCTCGGGGGGCATGCGGTTCAGGAGCCAGAGGTACACGAGGTAGATGAGGCTGAGCCACAGGCTGTCCCACACCGTGAGCGACCCCTTGAAGAGCACGTAGCAGAAGTAGAGCAAGCAAGGTAGGAGCCCCACCACCTCCACGGCGTTCCCTCCGTCGAGCACGATCTCCCGGAGCGGCCCGCGCCCGCGCCGCCGGTGGGCGATCGCCGCCACCGCGTAGATCATCGGCCAGCCGAGCCCGACCAGGAGGCGGAGAGAGCCCGTGAAGTTGGCGGTCGCGAGGTGGATCTTCGCGGGATCGCGCCCCGCCTCGAGGGCGATGACCGCCTCCACCGCAAACTCGGGAAGCGTCTGGAGCCAGGCGAGGATGGCCAGCGCGAGCCCCTGGCTGACGAGGAACTGCGCCGCCTCCGCGCCCCAGGCGATCACGACCGCGCTCCCGAGCACGGCCGGAAAGGTCCAGAAGGCGGAGGCGACCCCGCCGCCCGCGCCCGCCTTCGCGGCCGGGGACCCTAGCTTGAGGAGGACCGCCCGCGCGGCACCGAGGGCCATGGGGGCCGCGATTATAGGTCTGCGTGTTAGGGTGTCGCGGCCATGTCCGACGCGGCGATCGCCCTCTCGTTCGTCATGCCGGCGTACAACGAGGAGGGCGCTCTCCCGGGCACCGTCGCCGCCTGCACGGACGCCATCGCGGCGCTCGGGATGCGGTGCGAGATCGTGATCGCCAACGACGGCAGCACCGACGGCACGCGCCGGGTCCTCGACGACCTCGCCGGGAGGACGCCCGCGCTACGCGTCGTCCATCGCGAGAAGAACGGCGGCTACGGCGCCGCCCTCTCGGATGCCATCGACGCGGCGCGCGGCGAGCTCCTGGTGCCCCTCGACTCCGACGGGCAGTTCGATCCCCACGACGCCGCAAAGCTCCTCGGAAAGCGCGCCGAGGGCTACGACGTCGTCCTCGGCTACCGCGCCAGGAAGGCCGACAAGGCGACGAAGGTCTTCCTCGATCGCGTGCTACGCGTGATCGTGCGCGTCCTCTTCGGCGTCGGGTTCACGGACACCAACTGCGCCATCCGGCTCGTCCCGCGATCGGCCCTCGCGCAGATCACGCTGGAAGCACGCGGCTTCGCGAACCCCACGGAGATGGTGCTGAAGCTCCACGCGCGCGGTCTCAAGATCGGCGAGGTCGCCGTCACCCACCGCGAGCGCGCCGCCGGCGCTTCCGCCCTGCGGTCGATGCGCACGAGCGTCCACATGCTCGCGTTCCTCGTCTACCTCCGCCTTAAGCTCGCGCTCTTCCGGCGCGGGATCATCCAGGCGCCGTGACGCGAGCTCCGTCGCGCCGTTCCGGTTAGGATCCGCGCCGTGGGCGATCGGCGCGATCCCATCGGCGTGATCCTTGCCGCCGGCGCGGGGGCGCGCATCCGGCCGCTCTCCCACGCGCTGCCAAAGCCGCTCTTGCCGGTTTGCAACAAGCCCATCGCCCAGCACCAGCTCGAGGCGATGCGTGCCATCGGCATCCAGGACTTCCGCTTCGTCGTGAGCCCGCTCGACGACAAGGTGCGCGGCCACTTCGGGGACGGATCGCGCTTCGGCGTGAGGGTGAGCTACGTGGTGCAGTCCGAGCAGCTCGGCATCGCGCACGCCGTGCTCCAGTGCGAGGAGACCGTCGACCGTCCGGTCCTCGTCTTCCTCGGAGACGTCTACATCGTCCCGAAGGACCTCGCCACGATGGTGGGCCTCCTCGGGTCGCACGCGATGGCGGTGCTCGCCGTGCGACGCGAGGACGACCCGGTCCTCATGCGGCGGAACTTCACCGTGGCGCTGCGGGACGACGGCACGGTCGCCCGCGTTATCGAGAAGCCGCGCCATCCCGCGAACAACCTCAAGGGTTGCGGCATCTACCTGTTCGACCTTCCCGCGTTCGACAGCATCCGGCGCACCCCGAAGACGGCGATGCGCGACGAGTACGAGATCACCAACTCCATCCAGCTGCTGATCGACGACGGGCACCCGGTGCGCGTCGCCGAGGTCGTCGAGTGGGACATGAACGTCACCTCGCCGTGCGACCTTCTCGCGTGCAACCGCTGGGAGCTCGCCCGCCGCAAGCTCGGAAGCCTCGTCGGCGCCGACGTACGGCTCGCCTCCGGGGCCGCCGTTCCCGGGAGCGTCGTCGGCGACGGGGCGTCGATCGTGCACCCCATCACCGTCAAGGACTGCCTGGTATTTCCCGGCACCCGCGTCGACTCCCGCGGCGACCTCGAGGCGAAGATCCTCACGCCCGAGGTGATCATCTCCTGCGACGCCCGGGTCGAGGGGTGAAGGCGCTCGTCACCGGCGGCGCGGGCTTCATCGGCTCGCACCTCTCCGAGCGCCTCGCTCGCGAAGGCGCGGAGACACTCGTGCTCGACGACCTGTCGGTCGGGAAGCGCGAGAACGTTCCCGGCGGCGCGCGGCTCCTGGTCGGCGACGTGCGCGACCCCGACGTCGTCGCGCCGCTGCTCCAGGGCGTCGACGTCGTCTTCCATCTCGCCGCGAAGGTGACGATCCGCGGCAGCGTCGACAGGTTCTGGGACGATGCCCAGACGACGCTCCTCGGCACTCTGTCGGTGCTCGAAGCCCTGCGCCGCGCCGCCACCCGCCCGCGCCGCATCGTGTACGCCTCGTCGATGGCGGTCTACGGCGAGGCGGAGCGCCTCCCGATCCCGGAGTCCGCGGCCCTTCGCCCCCAGTCTCCCTATGGCATCGCCAAGATGGCGTGCGAGCGCTACGTCCACGAGATCGCCGCCACGCTCGGCGTCGAGAGCGTGGCGCTGCGCTACTTCAACACCTTCGGCGAGCGCCAGGCCCTCACGCCCTACGTGGGCGTGCTGACGATCTTCATGGACCGCATGCTGCGCGGCGAGCCCGCGACCATCTTCGGCACGGGCGCCCAGGTCCGCGACTTCGTCTACGCGGGCGACGTCGCCGCAGCCACCTGGCTCGCCGCAACGACTCCGGGCTGCACGGGCATGACATTCAACGTCGGCACGGGCGCGGGAACCACCGTCCGCGAGCTCCACGACCTCCTCGCCGCCGCCACCGGCGGGAGCGCGCCGCCGCTGCACGCACCCCTCCCCGCGGGCGAGCCCACCGACTCCGTCGCGGACGTAGCGCTCGCGCAAGAGCGGCTGGGCTTCCGCGCCCGTCAGACCATCGCGAGCAAGATCCCCGACCTCGTCGCCCTCGCCCGCCGCTGACCGCGCGCTACCTGAGAAGGACCCAGGAGTCCAGCCGGTCGATGACTCGGGCGCCATCGGTCGTCGGTGGCGGATGGGTGTCGCACACGAGCATCTCGATGCCGAGGCAGCCGGACGGGACATTGACGACAATCCTCGTTCGCGACTGTCCCCGCCGTTCGAGCTCGTACTCCGGGTAGGCGCCCATCCCGGTCCTGGTGGCGGTGGTGACCACGTATGCAGGGTTGAGCACGACGAGCGAAGGCGGAGCCGTTCCTGTGTGCCGTTGATAGGCGCGAATCCTCGCGACCAGCGGTCGCGCCCGTTCGGCGGCACGCCGGAATCCATGGAGCCGCCACTGCTCGGCCCCAGCTCCGAAGAGAGCGATCGTCGCCCAGCACGCGAGGCAGCTCAAAAGCATCCGCACGCCCGCGCGGCGCCGCTCGCGGCGACCGACCGCGATCGCTCCCATGCCGATCACGAACGGCGTGAGGACCAGCAGCGGAGCGAGCACGAGCACCAGGACGAGCTCCGTCTCGATGAAGACGATCGAACCCCAGCTCTCGACGGCCTGCCCTTGCGCGAACAGGTGATAGATGCCGATCGCGAGGCCCGCAACGAGCGCTCGCCGCGGCGTCACGAGAGACCGCGGGGTCTGCTCTCCGGCGAGGAGGTCGCTGTCGGGGACGTCGCGGCGCCAGCGAGCCGCCGCGATGACGAGCACCCAAGCGGAGATCGCGAGCGAGTCCAGGTTGGCGAGGACGAGATACGTCGGTGCATGAGGAAGCACCGTGATGGCCTTCCAGCACGACACGGTGCCGGTCAAGCCCAGCAACCGGTGAACGTAGAACAGCGTCGCCGACGGGCGGAGCGTCGCGCAGGCGTAGATGTAGCGCACGACGTCCCGGGCGCTGGCACCCTGAGCGGTCAGAGGGCGGAGCAGCCAGACCGGCAGCCAACCCAGCGCATGGTGAGCCGCTCCGACCCCGAGCGTACCGAAGATGGCGCTGCGGCGCGCCAGCGGGTGGCTGGAGGCTCGAAGCACGAGCGCCGCGAGCGTCATGATGCCCACCCAGGCAAGCGAGTCCAGGACAACCATGGTCCAGGTCGAGGGAGGCACTGCGGCAGACTACTACCGGATCGCGCGCGGACCATTCCCCTCGCAGAGACCCAGAGACCCTCTTGACGTCCTTCGCCATCCGGATCGGCAAGGCGATCAACCGCGTGCTCGAAACGAAGGGGAGTGTCTTCAAGGACCGCTACCACATGCGGCCACTCCAGGATCCGACCCATGTGAGAAAGGCGCTCGCGTACGCTCTGAACGACGCGTGGAAGCACCATCGGGCGCTCGTGCCGGGGCGGCCGGGGCTCCACGCGGATCCGTACAGCTCCGGACCTTACTTCACGGTCCGGCGCCCCAAGTGCCGGGTTCCGCGCGTGGTCTCTGCAGGGCCACCGGTTGCGAGGCCGAGGCTCTGGCTGCCTGCGGAGGGTGGAAGCAGCTCGGCCTCATCGGTCTTGGACAGATCACGCGCGGGACCTAGCGAGGGAGTCGTCAGGGCATGACTGCATCGATTCCGAGTACCGGACCTGGACCCCGCAAACGAGCGCTACCGGTCGAGACTGGACAAGCGATCTCCGTCGGCGCCAGGTGTGTCGGGGCGTTCTGAGCTGAACCCGACGATCCGGAACGCGAGATCGTCCGGGCAGCGCTGCCCGTTGCGGAGATGGACGCCTCCGGGATAGGCGTCGCCCGAAGAGCCGAGGAGCGCGACGGCGTCGCCAGCATGGGACTCGGGCGACGTGATCTCGAAGTAGAGGCGACCGTCCGCAGGGACGCGCGCGCGCTCGAACCGGATCGCTTGCCACGAGCCGGGCGCGATCTCGCTCGACGGAACGACCGTCCTCGCTAGTTCTCCGGGGGCTCCTGAGGCGGCCTCGAGACGGAACGAGAGCGCGTGGCCGGGTTGTCCCGGCCGATCTTCGATGCGGACATCGATGCGGGTGATCCAGCCAGGAGCGAGCGTGACCGTCTGGCCCTCACGATCGCCGCGCAGGATGTCCTCGCCGCCGCGCTCCGCGCGCGGCTGATCCTCCAGCGTCTCCTCGCGCAGGAGATCGCGGATCTCGCTCATTGGGACCTCCTCGATCCCCCCCGCGCGGAAGCGGAAGAAGAACTGCGGCAGGGCCGCGGTCTTCGAAATGAAGTCCCGTGTCACCTCCTCTGGGAACCGCCGGACGTCGCGTACGCTGCGCGCGAGGAGGGACGGGTCGCCGTAGGCGGCCGCGATCGCTGACGGAAGCCCCCATCGGAACGCGTAGGCGCCGCGGACGTTGTCCGGCAGTCCGAAGAACAACACGCACGCACGGTGAGGCAGCGTCGGATGGAGGCGCCTGACCTCGTCGGGGACCGCGCGCGTGATCGCGCTCGCCTCCCGCCACGCGGCGTTCGCACGCCATGTGCCGCACAGCTCGAAGAGCAGCACCGCCGCGAGAGCGCCAACGCGGGCGAGGAAGTGCCCGCGGCCAGCGACCGCAAGCGACCCGCGGTAAAGAACACCAGCGGCAAAGGCCGACAGCCCGACAGAGGGGATGTAGAGGTGGTGATCACCGCTCCGATTGATCGTGGGGAGCAAGGCGAGCAGACACCAGAGCATCGCCCAGCGGAGCCGTCCGGCAGCAATTGCCGCCGCGCCCCCGAGCCCTAGCAGGAGCAGCGGGTGATTCGAAAGGACGTGGAAGGCCCGAACGGGCGCTTCGAGGTCGTTCCACGACAAGACGAGGGAGCGGACATACCACGAGAGCCGCTCGGGGATCAGCCAGATGCCGCCGAACGGCGCGGTAGCTCCGTAGTGACCGGGACCGTGCAGGATCGTCGTGCGATATGCGGCGTAAGCGCCGAGGAGCAGCCAGTAGGGGGCCGTCATCTTCGCCAGCCCGCGGCCCGTGAATCCGGGGGGGGGTGCTTCCTGGAGCTTCGCGGCGTGGTACCGGGAGAACCGCGAGGAGCATCGGGAGGACGATGGCGTACTCCTTCACGAGGAGCGCGAAAGCGAACGCGACTAGCGACGCAGCGACGTAGGGCGCACGCGCCGAAGGGCTGCCACAGGCCTCGAGATAGAGGATGACGGAGGAGAGCACGAAGAAACCCGACGTCACTGTGTTGGAGGCCGCAGAGAGCCAGTTGAGCGACTCCGCATGCGCGGGATGGGCGAGGAAGATCAGAGACGCCATCCACGCCGCGGCGGCGTGCTCGATGCGACGCAGCAAGACGTAGACGAGGAACGCGTTCATACCGTGGAGCAGGACGTAGACGACACGCGGCCCGAACGGGTCGTATCCGAACGTGGCGTTCGCTGCGGCCCAGAACGCCACCATGAGCGGACGAAAACCCTGCTCGATTGCCGCGCTGGTGAACTCTGCCCACGCCTCGGCGGCGTGCCAGCGCGTAGCGTTCTGGAGGTCCTCGCTCACGTAGAAGTTGCGAAGCGTCGTTCCGTAAATCAGGAAGGATCCCGCGACGAGGATGACGAGAATGGCGATGTCTCGGGCCGCCATTGCGCGCGTCGGGATCGGAACCGCCGCGCCTTCCGCCCTCCACGCCGGATGCTCACCCAGAACCGGGACCTGCGTGAATGTCATGGTCTTCGCAATCGGGGTGGAGGATACCGCCCGCAAGTCGACCTTTCCTTCGACGGGAACACATTACCGCGACAGGTGACGGAGCGCGAGCTCAGTGGCATGGAGATCGAACCGCTGGCGCTCGCTCCGTTGCTCCCGTAGATGATCTTCGACGGCGCGCCGCGCCCTCCGTCCGATCCAGGGCGCGGCCCACTGCCCGGGCTGCGCCGCCGACGCCGCATCGAGCCAGGGATGGGCGACCGCGCACCAGGGCGCCGTGAAGCCGCGTTCCTTCCGAGTGGTACGGGTCATCCCGGCGGAGCCGCGACTGCCGCTCCCCGCGCTTGCTCCCATGCGAACACGACGCTGAACCGCGTCGGGGCGTTCTCGAAGCGAATCTGGAAGCCGTGGGCGACGAGGATCTCCTGGACGAGGGTCAGGCCGAGGCCTTGCCCACCATCCTTCGTGGAGTGGAACGGCGTGAAGAGCCCGTCGCGGGCGTCGTCCGGGACGCCGGGGCCGCTGTCCTCGAGGGTGACGGAGGGATGACCGTCCGTGCGGCCGAGGCGCCAGACGACCTCGCCGCCGCTGCCGATGGCCTCCGCGGCATTCTTGAGGAGGTTGACGAACACCTGCTCGATCTGCGGGCGGTCGAGCGCGACCGGCGGTAGCGGCTCCGCGACGTCGATGCGCGCTGCGATGGCGCGCCGGTCGAGCTCGGCCCTCATGACGCGGGTGACGTCCTCGACGATGGCCCGGACGTCCTCGGGCCTCGTCCGCGGTGCGGGGAGCCGCACGACGTCGGCGTATCCCTTCACGAAGGCAGCGAGGTGGCGCTCGCGGGAGAGGACGACGTCGAGCGCCTGGGCGAAGTCCGCGCCCTCCGCATCCGGCAGGAGCTTCCGGAACGCGAGGCAGCTCTCGATGAGCGATCGGGCTGCCGCCACGGAGTTGTTCACCTCGTGCGCCATCATGCGGATCACCTTCTCGTAGGCAGCCTTCTCGACGCGCCGGACGTCGTCGGTGAGCTCCTCGAGCACGAGGAAGGCGCGGGCGAAGCCGCTGTCGAAGAAGTGGGCGCGGGCGGCTCGCACGCGCCGCGCACCCTGGAGGCCGAGCATCCGTGGCTGGCCCTCCGCGATCGCCGCGAGTGACGGCCCGAGCGGAGGAGCGACCTCTTCGAGACGCTTGCCGGCGAGCTCCGGAGCGCCGATGCCGAGGATGCGGGCCGCGCTCGGGTTCGCCGAATCGACGCGGTCGTCGAGATCGAGGATGAGGATCCCCGCTGGCGACGCGGCCACGAGCTTCTCGAGAAAGTAGTGCTTCTCCTGGAGCCGCGCGCGCTCGGCGGACAGCGTCTCCGCCATGCGGTTGTAGACGCGGACCAGCCGGTCGAGCTCGGGCTGCCCCGACTGTGCCACGCGGCTCATGAAGTCGCCGTCGGACAGGAGGTCGGCGGCGGACCCGAGGGCATCGAGCGGGCGGAAGAGAGATCGCGTCAGCGCGAGCCCGAGACCGAGGGTGGTGAGAAGCAGCGCCTCCAGGGGAAAGAGGACCCAGGGGCTGGCACGCAGCGCCACGATCGTGAGGCCGGCGAGGATCGCGTGCAGCAGGAGGAGGTAGACGACCAGCTTCCGGCGCAGCGTCAAGGACGGATCCCGTGCTTCTCCAGGCGCCGGTAGAGCGCGGGGCGGCTCAGCCCGAGGGCGTGCGCCACCTTCGTGAGGTTGCCTCCGTTCTCCTCCAGGGAGCGCTCGATCAGCGCTCGCTCCATCGCCTCGATCGTCGCCGGCGCGGCAGCGGTCGTGGCTCCGGGCGTCCCGGCGCCCAGCGCGGCGACGTCGAGGGCGTCGGCCTGGGAGAGGAGCGCGGCTCTCTCGATCAGATGCTGGAGCTCGCGGACGTTGCCCGGCCACGACTCCCGCGAGAGCCAGGCGCGGGCCTCCGGCGTTAGGGCCAAACGCGGCCGGCCGTGCTTGCGACACGCGTCCTCGAGGAACCGTTCCGCGAGGATCGGGACGTCGCTCGCCCGCTCGCGCAGCGGTGGCACTGCGAGGGTGATGAGGTTCAGGCGGTAGAGCAGATCCTCGCGGAACTCGCCGCGGGCGACGAGGCCTGCCAGGTCGCGGTTCGTCGCGCTCACGACACGAACGTCGACCTTGCGCGGCGTGCTGACTCCGACGGGTTCGAACGTCCTGTCCTGGAGCACGCGCAGGAGCTTGACCTGACAGCTCGGTGGAAGGTCGCCGATCTCGTCGAGGAAGATCGTCCCCCCGCCGCCATCTCGAACCGTCCCTTGCGATCGGACGAGGCGTCGGTGAAGGCGCCGCGGGCGTGGCCAAGCATCTCCGACTCGAAGAGGCTCGGTGGGATCCCGCCGAGGTTGACCTTCACGAGAGGCCCGGCGGCCCGGCGGCTCGCCAGGTGAAGCAGCTCGGCGATCGCCTCCTTGCCCGTGCCGCTCTCTCCAGTGATGAGGACGGAGGCGTCGGTGGGCGCCACGCGCGCCACGACCTCGAGGACCTCCAGGAGCTTCGGATGGCTCCCGGCGATCCCGCGAAGGTCGAGGCGCGCGGCGAGCGCCTCGCGGGTCGGCGTGCGGGCGGACGGGGCGCGCGATCGGCGCAGGTCCAGGTGGGTGGCGATGCAAGCGAGGAGGTGCTCGTTGCTCCATGGCTTGGTCAGGAAGTCCGAGGCGCCCGCCTTCATGCCGGCCACGGCGAGGTCGATGGTGGCCCACGCCGTCATGAGGATCACGGGCACCTCCGGGCGCGCCTCCTTGATCCGCCCGAGCAGCGCGAGCCCCTCGTCTCCGGTCGTCGCGCGCGAGAAGTTCATGTCCTGGATGACGAGCGCCACGTCGTTGTCGCAGAGCGCCCGCATCGCCTCGTCGGCGCCTCCTGCCGCCACCGTCCTGTGGCCCGCCTGCTTGCAGGCCAGCGTCAGCGACGCGGCGATGGCGCGGTCGTCGTCAACGACGAGGATCATGCGCGGGGAGCATACGCCGTCAGTCGTGGCGGAGCGCCGCGGCGGGGGCGATGCGGCTCGCCAGCCACCCGGGGTAGAGCGCGCAGGCCGCGGTGAGCGCGTGCAGCATGAGGGCCGAGACGGCGATGGCGCCGGCGAACGACGTGCCGGTCGCGCCGCCGAAGACCTCGCCGAGTGTCTCAACGATGCCGAGCCCTGACGACGTCAGACCGAGGACAGGAAGCTGCATCGCGAGCAGCGCGCCGAGGCCGACGCCCGCCGCGGTGAGGACCACCACCTCGAGCAGGATCTGCAGCGCCACGCTCCCCGCGGTGGCGCCCTGGGCGCGCCGCAAGCCGATCTCGGCCGTCCGCGCGGTGACGTTCTGCCAGAGCACCCCGAAGAGGCCAAGCCCTACCATCGCCATCAGGAACGCGGCGATCGTCGAGAGGACCACGACCGGCATCATGCGCAGCTGCTGCGAGGTCTCGCGCAGCCGTGCGAGGGGCTGGGCCTCGAACGACCATGCGGGCGCCACCTTCTGCAGGCGCGACACGACGTCCTGCTCGAAGGAGCCGCCGATCGCGGGCGTCACCTTGACGAGTAGCACGCGCGGGGGCCGATCGGTGGCGCCCGCGAGCTTGCGCCGGAAGTAGAAGCTCCCCGAGGCGGAGAGCTCGCCGTGCTTCTTGTAGTCGGCGACGACGCCGACGACGACGCGCGGATCGCCTCCCGGGTCGCCGACCTTCTGACCGACGGGGTCGGATGAGCCGAAGAGCTCGCTTCCGAGCCGCTCGTTGATCACGATCGGCGTCGCCGCGCTGCCGTCGTCGGACGCGCCGAACCAGCGCCCGCGGATCACCTCGATGCCGAGCACCTTCGGGAGGTCATCGGTCACCTCGTCCATCTCGCTCTGGACGTAGCGGCCCTCTTGGTCGAAACCGTCGGTGCGGCTGCCCATGGTGAAGGGAGCGTCCATCGTACCGGCCGCCGCGAGCACGCCGTCCATGCCCCGGAGCGCGAGGAGGCATTCCCGCGCCTGGGTCGCCATCTCGGGCGTGAACGCGTCGTCGCCGGTGGTCTTCATGTCGATCTCGACGGCGTAGACGTCGCGCCACGAGTAGCCGATCGGGCGCCGGCGGTTCTCGCGCAGGGTCAAAGCGAAGGTCGTGACCGCGAGCGCGACGAGGAAGCTCGCGAACACCTCCAGGACGAGAAGGGCGCTCTGGCGGCGCCGGTTCCAGAGGAGCTTGAGGACGTGGCGGATCATCGCGATCGGAGCGCGGCGACCGGGTGGAGCCGCGACATGCGCAGCGCCGGGTAGACGCCCGACACCACGCCGAAGGCCATCGTCGCCGCAAGCCCGTAGGCGAAGATGCGAGGGTTGAAGCGGAAGTCGGCGTACGGGATGACGCCGGTGGCCTCGATCGCGCCGAGCGCGATCGTGGCGCCCACCAGGCCGAGGGCGCCGCCGAGGAGCGACAGCACCAGGTTCTCGACGAGGAACTGGCCCGTCAGCGTGAGCGTCGACGCGCCGAACGCCTTGCGCACCCCGATCTCGGACGCTCGCTCCAGGATGCGGCTCACGTTGAGGTTCACGAGGTTCAGCGCCGGCAGCGACATGAAGAGGAAGGCCGCGGCGATCAGGATCCCGAGGAGCTCCCCGGGATGGCTCTCCTCGAGAGTCGGGGAGAGGATCAGGCGCGAGACCATCTCGAGGGTCGTGTCCGCACCTCCGTCGAGGTGGGCGTAGGAGCGTGGATCGGGCAGTTCCTTCTCCGCGGCCTTCAGGCGCGAGGCCACCTCCGCCTTGATCCGCGGGAAGTCGGATCGGCTCGCGGCGACGACGGCGTTGTAGTCGCCGGCGAACTCGCGCTTGTAGGCGTCGGACTTCGAGGTCGACGTCGGCACCCAGATGTCGGCGAAGGGCTGGAACCGCAGCATGGGAACGTTCTTCACCACGCCCGTCACGGTGAAGCGCTGGCCGTCCACCTCGATCGTCCGTCCGACGGCGGAGCCGCCGAGCAAATGTGCCGCACGGGTCGCCTCGTTGATCACGGCGACGAGGCGGGCCTGAGTCACGTCGTCCTCGGTGTAGGGGCCACCCTCGACGAAGTCGAACCGGAACACCTGCCAGAAGGCACCATCCGTGCGCTTCATGAACGACTTGACGCGCTGACCGCCCGGGAAGCCCACGACGGTGAACGGATTCGAGTAGAGCGAGACCCTCTCCACGCCCGGGAGAGGACGGACGAAGCGATCGAGCAGCCCGTAGCCCGGGCCGCCCGTGTGGATCCGGTGCTCTCCGCTCATCCGGAGGAGCGAGACCGTCAGCGTGCGGCGCTGGTTCACCTCCGGCGCGTGCGGCCCGAAGACGTGGTCGAGCATCGCCGCGACGACCATCAACACGACCAGCGTGAACGCGATGCCGAAGAGGCTGATCGCGGTGAACAGCTTGCGCCGTCCGAGGACGCGCCAGGCGAGCTTGAGGTAACTTGCGATCAAGAGCTCACCTGGCGCCCGTCGAAGAGGCGCAGCGTGCGGTGCGTGCGCGCGGCGAGGGCGCCGTCGTGGGTCACCATCACGACGGTCGTGCCGTCGGTCCTGTTGAGGTCCTCGAGGATCCCCATCACCTCGTCGCCCATGTGGCTGTCGAGGTTCCCCGTCGGCTCGTCCGCGAGCAGGAGCTTCGGGTGGCCGACGATCGCGCGGGCGATCGCGACGCGCTGTTGCTGGCCGCCCGAGAGCTGGGTCGGGTAGTGCTGCACGCGCGAGGAGAGGCCCACGCGGTCGAGGGCAGCCCGCGCGCGGCGGCGCCGCTCGGCCGAGGTCATGCGGCGGTAGAGGAGCGGGATCTCGACGTTGTCCTGGACCGAGAGATCCGGGATCAGGTGGAAGCTCTGGAAGATGAAGCCGAGCTGCTCGTTGCGCAGCCGCGCCACCTCGCGATCGCGGTAGCTCGCGATCGGCTGGCCGCCCAGCGCCACGCGCCCGCGCGTCGGCGCGTCGATGAGGCCCATCAGGTGCAAGAGCGTGCTCTTGCCGCACCCGGACGGCCCCATGATGCTGACCAGCTCGCCGCGCTCGACCGATACGTTGATCTCCTGCAGGGCCACGGTCTCGATGCGGTCGGTGCGGTAGACCTTCTCGACGTTCTCGAGGGCGATCATCGCGTTCATCGGATCCAGATCTCCTTCCGGTGGGCGTGCTCGCGCAGGTCGTTCAGCACGACCTCGTCGCCCTCGGCGAGCCCCGAGACGACCTCGTAGCTCTCGAAGGTCGAGGCGCCGAGGACGACGGAGGTCCTGCGCGCGCGGTCCCGCGTGCCGCGGGGAATGACGAAGAGCTCCTGGGCGCCGGGGCCGCGGATGGCCGGCCCGCGCGGGAGCGTGAGGACGTTGTCCTTGCGGGACGTCGTGACGAAGACGTCGACGCGCATGCTGGCCAGGAGGGACGGCTGAGCGGGATCGTCGAGCGCGATCCGCATCGTGAGGACGCCGCTCCTTACCGTGGGGTCGATGCTTCCGACCACGCCGCCCAGCACCGTCGTTGCCGTCTTCACGCTCGCGCGCATCCCGGGAGCGAGCCGGCTCCGGTGCACGTCCGAGGCCTCGGCGACCACCTCGAAGGCGCGGAGGTCCGCCACCTTGGCGACCACGTCCCCCCGGCGCACGAGGGCGCCCACGTCGGGCGTGACCCAGGTAAGGACGCCGGCGCTCCGGGCGTGCGTCGTCGCCTCCGAGAGCCGCGCGCCCACCTCCTCCCGCTCCTTCTTCAGGATCGCGATCTCGAGGGTCAGCCCCGCGAGCTCGCGCTCGAGGTTCTCCTTCGCGAGCTGGCCGGCCTCGGCGTTCTGCTGGAGCGCGAGAGCGGCCTTGTCCACCTCGAGCTGGCTCTGCTTCACGTCCTGCTCCGATACGAGCCCCTGCTCGAGGAGCTTCCGGTCGCGCGCGTTCTTCGCTTCCAGGTAGTCGTGGTCGAGCCGCTTCGCCTGGCGCTCGCTCGCGAGCGACGCGAGATTGCTCCGCATCGCCAGGCGGAGCTTCTCCTCCTGGTTCCCCTTGAGCGCGATCTGGTCGTCGAGCTTGCCGACCGCGAGCTCTGTCTCCGACGCGTCGAGCTCGACGATCGGCTGCCCCGGGCGACCAGACCGCCCGTGTGGCCGAGGACGCGCACGACGCGGGCGTCGATCGAGGAGGTGAGCACCGCGCCGCGACGTCCTCGATGCGATCGTCTCCTCGATGGGGCCGGCCTTGACGGTACCGAGCGCGAGGTCGTCGCGCGAGATGGCGGGACGCATCCAGCTCGTATCGTCACGAAGGACGAGCGCGAGGGCCACGCCCAGGGTAGAAGGGTGAGCGTGCGCCGCACGATCCGTTCGCGGCGGTGCGATGCGTCGATCGGACGGTCCTACGCCCCGGTGCCGAGCAATCGCGATGCCACTCGCGGAGCGCGTCGCCGCGAGCGTGCTGCGATCGACACCTCGGGAAACGTTCGGGGACCGTCCGGAACCGGACGACTCCGGGCCGCACGAAGCGCGATGCTGCGGCCCCGAACAGCACGCCGCGACGTCGCACGCCTCCAGATACGCCAAGTTCTCGCCGGTGTGGCCCTGGCAAGGATAGTGACGCTCGGCCAGGTACCGCTTCACGCGCGCATGCTCATCCCCTGACGGGCAAGGTCGAGCCGACCACGCTCCAGGCCAGCGGATCGCGCTTTGGCATCGCTCCGCGCGCACTAACTTCTCCTCAAACCAAGACACCGAAGAAGCGTCGCCCCGCTCAGCCCCTCTTCCGGAGCTCCAATCCCGAGTGGAAGCGCGGTCGCAGACCAAAGAACGGAGTGGCCGGCGCCTCCAACGCGGGCGCCCCCAGGCTCGGCCACCGATTTCCCGGCCCACGTCACCGAAGGTGCTGGAGCGCATCGGCAACCTCCGAGCGACGACGTCTTCGCGGCGATCGAGCGGGCGTTCGTTAAGGGCAAGAAGCGCCTGCGACTCGTGGAGCCGGACCACATCCACCTCATCGTCGAAGCGCACGTCACGCGAGGCGCTCGCGCGCGATCTCTGAACCCGAATAGTGCTCGCCCGCGGGGCAGGGCGTCCATCAGGATCGGCAAGGGCATCAACCGCGTGCTCGGCACCAAGGGGCGAGGTTCAAGGACCGCTATCACATGCGCGCTCTGGAAGGACCTGACCCAGGTCAAGAACGCCCTCGCGTACGTGCTGAACAACGCGTGGAAGCACTACCGGGCGCTCGTGCGCGGGAGGCCGGGCTCCATGCCGATCCGTACAGCTCCGGGCCCTGTTTCACCGGGTGGTGACCGAGTGCAGGGTCCCGCGCGGTGCGATCCGATCCGGCCGGGTCGTCCGGCCCAAGCTCTGGCTCCTCGCGGAAAGGTGGAAGCGCCGGCCTCATCGGTCTGGGCCAGATCGCGCGCAAGACCTGAGCCCGATCAGAAGTTCGCGCTGCGCGCTCGCCCTCAGGCGGCACACCACGGTGAACCGCGTGGGGCGTTCTCGAAGCGGAACTGGAACCGGCGGGCGGCCAGAACTCCTGAACGAGGGTAAGGCCGAGACCCTGTCCCCCATCGAGTGGAATGGAGCGGAAGAGCCTCGTCGGGGGCATCGTCCGAGCCGGAGCTGTCCTCGAGTTCGAGAGCCGACCGGCGGTGCGGCCGAGGCGTCAGACGGCCGCCGCCGATGGCCTCGGCAACATTCGAGGAGGCTGACGAGCACCTGCTCGGACGAGGTGGCCGTAGGCATGGGGAGATGTTCCCGGCGGCCTCCGCCTGTCCCGGTCCTCGTTCCGAGCTTGCTCCGCCGCGAGCGCACCTTCTGGGAAGTCGTAGGAACTGACCGACGCTGGCCCCAGGGCTTCACAAGAGCCGGTTGCCCATCTCGCTCCCGAGTAGGCTATCGAAGTGAACCGGCGAGTCTTCGAACGAACCTCTTCATCCGCTGGTGTCGCATGCTGTACTCACGTGGAGCGCCTAATGCCTAGCTCGCCTGCGGCTACGTTCACCCCGTACGTCGTGTTCGAGAGGCCGAAATCAACTCGATCAGGATACCGCGGTAAGTTCATCGTCGCATCGGTGCGCCCCGCCGACAAGCAGGTCGGCGGCAGCGTCCATGCCGACATCGCCGAGCCCCACTCCATAGCTCGTCGGGAAAAGGGTTGCATCGAAGCCGGGTAGGCAAGGATCGCAACGTCGTCATAGTCGAATCCACGGTACCTGCTCGGAAACCCGGGCCCAGCACCGGGACCTGGCGCTGCCGCGATCTCCGAGAAACCATCTCCATCCGCATCGCCAGAGGCAACATTGGCGCCGTACTGCGGTGTCGGGAACGCAACGAAGCTAATGCCTGGATCGGCGTCACGGGAGCTCCGTCGTGACCCGCGGATGTGTGGCGAGAAGTTCGGGCCCGGTCCAGGTGCTGTCACGATCTTCTCCTTGAGGGAGCCCGTCGACGTCGCCAAGAGCGAAAGTTCACGCCAAATCTCAGGGTTCCGTAGGCAAAGTAGCTGATGTCGCTTACTGGCTGAATGGAGATGTTGTCGAAGTTCCAACCGCGAACGTGAGGCCCGAAGACGGCACTCCGGTCCCGCACCTGTGCCAAGCTCGTCGAAGGCATCCATGTCGAGATTACTCGTCACGCTGACTCCATACCTGAGGGTCCCGTATGTAGAAGTTGACCTCGGAAGGGGCGAGCCCGCAGGATCGAAGGCGCGAAGCCGAGAACCGCGCCCGGACCTGGGCCTGTGAGAATCTCCGTGAGGGCCGAGACACCACCGCTCGCCACGTTGACACCCCAGGCGTTCGCGCCATACGCAAAAAAGTCGACGCCGGTCAGTACTCCGTCGGTGCGAGCGACTGCAACCCGGTTGGGATTGGGTGGGCCGAGCCCAGCGCCAGCAACGAAGTCGTTTGCATGACTCGTGAAGCGCCCGACCCGCGTCGACGGCTTTCCCCCGGCCGTGGCAAAGTCACCTCCGATGAACACGTCGCCCGTCGATCCCGCGCCGGTAGTTGCGATGGAGAAGACGTAAGAGTTCACGCCCGTCCCGAGCGGACTCCACGAAATGCCGTCCCACTCGGCAACGAAGCCAACTGCGTAGCCACCGGCTTTGTAGAAGTTGCCGCCGACGTAGAGATGCGTGCCATCCGAGGCCATTGCACGAACGAAATTGTCCGTCCCCGCGCCGAGCGGACTCCATGCGGACCCGTCCCATCGGGCGATGTTCTTTGCTGGAAACCCACCAGCCCTGTCAAAGCCGCCGCCCACGTACAAGCCATTGCTATCCCAGAAGAGGGCGCAGACCTGATTGTTCGTCCCAGCTCCGAGAGGGCTCCACGACGTCCCGTCCCAGCGAGCGATGGAGTCGGCCGGCGCGCCACCGGCAGAGCGGAATTGACCTCCCACGTAGAGACTCGAGGCACCCCAGGCGAGGGCCTGGACGTAACTGTCCACGCCGTTGCCGAGCGCGCTCCAGGAGTTTCCGTCCCAACGCGCCACATAATTCGCCGAAGCACCCCCGGCGGTCCTGAACGTTCCGCCGACGTAGAGGTCCGTTCCGTTCCATGAGAGGCAGGTAGCCGGGGCCCCGACGCCTATCCCGAGGGCGCTCCAAGATGTCCCGTCCCAACGAGCCACGTAATTGGCCGCTACGCCTCCAGCGTTGAGGAAAGCCCCGGCTGCGTAGACGTTCGTTCCTTCGATGGAGAGGGCAAGGACGGGCCCATCTACTCCGGTGCCAAGAGCGTTCCAGGCCACTCCGTCCCATCGCGCGATGTGACGAGCCGGCGTTCCGCCCGCGACTGTGAAATAGCCTCCAGCATAGAGATTGGTGCCATCCCACGCAAGAGCCCAGGGCAAGCCACTTACGCCGTCCCCCACCGGGGGAGGCAGCGCGGTCCAGGATGAGCCACTCCAGCGGGCGACGTTACTCGCTGGCAGACCGTCGGCGAGAGAAAAGGAACCGCCAGCGTAGAGTGTTGATCCATCCGCGAGCAGCGCCAAGACCTCCTGGTCCGTGCCAGACCCAAGGGCGGAGAACGACGATCCGTCCCAACGTGCCACGTGGTTCCACGGCGCGCCGCCGGTGTTGTCAAAGGCGCCTCCTAGATACACGTTTCCGGCAGCTTCGAGGAGTGTGTAGACCGGGTAGTTCAGACCCGTTCCGACGTTGCTCCACGTCGTCCCGTCCCAACGAGCGATGTTGGGAGAGGTCGCTTGGCCTGCGAAAGCGAAGGCGCCTCCTACATAGAGCCCCGTCGCGTCCGACGCCAGAGCCCGAACAGAACCGCTCGTTCCGCCCGAGAGGCTGTTCCAAGATGTGCCGTTCCATCGAGCGATATGGCCCGCAGCGACGCCGCCAGCCGACAGGAAGTCGCCGCCAGCGTAGACTCCTGAACCGTCCCACGCGAGAGCACTGACGCGAGCGTCCGTTCCGGACCCAACTGGGTTCCAGGAGCTGCCGTCCCAGCGAGCCACCCTGGCGGCTGGACCTCCTCCGGCCTTCGTGAAATCACCACCCGCATAGATGCCTCCCCCACCATCGATGGTGAGGGCCCAGACCCAGTCATCCATCCCGGATCCTAGAGCGGACCAGGTGACGCCATCCCAACGTGCAACATAGTAAGCGGTAGCGCCGCCCGCGGCTGTGAACAGCCCTCCCGCATAGAGGGACGCCCCGTCCCATGCGAGAGACATGACCCATCCATTCGTACCCCCATCGAGAGTACTCCACGTGCTGCCGTCCCAGCGGGCCACATGATTCACGAGACTTCCCCCTGCGGTCAGAAAACTACCGGCCGCATACAGGTTCGTGCCGTCCGAGGCGAGCGCGTAGACCGCCGACTCCGGCCCGCGAGCGTGGAAGCCCGGGTCCCAGTGGTCGTCCGCGCTCGCCACGGAACCTTGAAGTGGAAGTGACTGTGGGGTGGGAACGCCCGCGGGTGGAAGGATGGCCTCGGAAGCGCGACTCTCCGAGATTCGTTTGAGGGCAGGGGGGAGCCCGTCGATGGAACGCGAGCCCGGCATCGGACTTGTGGTTCCACTGCGGGTCGTGGCTCCATCTTCTGGATAGGACTCTCCCGTGCGCTGCGGCACTGCAAGCGCAAGCGACGACACAAACGGTGTCCCGAGCAGGAGGAGCGAAACGAGCGCTAGGCATCCGAGGCGCGCCTGACAACTAGTGGCTGCGGCGAACAGCGTCACCGGAGTCGGCGATGCCTCACCACATAACGAACGCGACAACACGCTTCTCACCGCGGTTAGGTGGGCACCGGTTTGTCTTGCCATCACGATCCTCCCGATGAGATTATCTGCGAAGGGGAGCGGCCGGGGTCGAGGCAGCGAGAACGGGTGAAAACGTCATGCCGCTCGGTCCCGCCAACAGAGGGAGACCCCTCGTTGAAGAGTCAAGACGCGGACGCCGGGAACCGTGCCGCAGTCGAGGATCCGCCGCAGCGTCATCAGGGCCCCATCGGTTGAGTCGGTGCGTTGCAGCGGCGCCACGGACGCCTCGCCCATCGATCCGCGATACCGAGTTGCTCAGTGATCGGGGGTGGGCGGGGACACGGCCCCCGGCACCTCGTCGACCCAGTGGGCTTGCGGGTTCCAGCGGAAGCGGCGGGCGCCGGGCAGATCGGGAGCGCCCGGGCCATAGACCCGTACTGGACCCTCGGGCTTGCCCGTGAGCGTGCGGCGGAGCTCGATCGCCGCCTCGAGGTCGCGGGGGCCCGCGAACGGCACGCCGTCGACTTCCTCCGGCCAGTCGAGAAGCACGATCGCCGTGCCCCGCGGGAGAACCTCCGAGAAGCGCGCCAGCGTGTCGGTCAGGAGTATGGTGACGCGCGCGGTCTTGGCCCAGGTCTGCATGTTGAACCGGAGGCAGACGACCGAGACGCCGATCGCGAGGCCCATCAGGAGCCATCGTCCCGATTCGCGGTGTACCCGCAGCGCGCCGCGCATGTAGACCGATCCGAGGATGACGTAGGCCGCGGACGCGAGGTAGAGGAACCGGCCGCCGGAGGGGCTCTCGTCGGGGGTGAGGAACGGCAACGCCGGCAGCGCGAGCGCCATGACGAGCAGGAGGACGGCGCGCAGCACCGGCGCCTCGGGACGACCCTTGACCAGGCCGATGACCACGAGCTCGATCACGAGCAGCACGCCGATGAGGATGATGAGCGGCTGGTCGTGGTAGTGGGCCTGGGATAGCGGGATGACGAGATCGCGGGCGAAGGTGAGAGTGTTGGCCATGACACGCAGGAGCGGCGGCCCTGGCGACGGCAAGGCCGGGAACGGAGACGCGACGAGCATGGCCGCCGCGACGACGAAGGGCGGGATCGTGTGGCGCAGCGACATGCGCAGCGCTCTCCACGGGCTCACGCGATGGGAGAGGCCTCCCGAGTCGAGGAGGTCGATGACGACGATGGCGAAGGGCGCCGCGATCGCCACGTGCGAGGCGCGCATCGCCAGCGCGAGCAGGGCGAGGGACGCGGCCTGCGCGGCGATCCAGAGCGCGCGGGCGCGCCGCGCCTGGCGCCAGAGCTCGCGAGAGTGGCGCAGCGCCGTCGATCCGGTGGCGCGCAGGAGGGTCGGTCCCTCGACGCTGCGCGAGAAGGCCGCCAGGAGGATCGACCCGAGCGTGAGGAAGCACCCTTCGAGCATGCGCTCGCCGGTCACCCAGGCCACCGCCTCGACGGTGAGCGGGAAGACCGAGAAGAGGATCGCCGCCAGGAGCGCGACCGTGCGGTCGCGCGTGATCCGGAGCGCGAGCAGCCCCACGAGCCACGAGCAGCCGATGTGGACCACGAGGCTCGCGTACAGGAGCGCGCGCACCGAGAAGGGGACCCACGCAAGGACGAGGCGCGGCAGGAGTCCGAGCCCCTCGCGAGATCCGCGCGCGGCGTCCCCGAGCAGCGAGAGGTCGTGGCCCACGAGCCCGTAGCCCGCGGATGGCCCATAGCCGAAGGGAAGGACGGCGACCGGAAGCAAGAGGAGGAGCGCCGGGTAGCCCACGACCGGCTCCGCGAAGGGCTCCTCGTCCCAGGGTTTCGCATAGTAAAGGGTCGCGGCGAGGAGGAACAGGATCCCGGGAACGACGTTCCACGTCACGCCGAAGGCGGGCACGAGCGCGATGCGGAGCGGCCCGAGCGCGAGGCAGAGCACCGAGAGGACGAGAAGGACCAGGAGCCCGTAGGGCAGTCCAGGAGACGCCGGTGCCACGCGAAGCCTGACGCGCAGCATCGGCCTACTGGCGCCGCGCGACCGCCGGGATGATGTCGCCGTACTGCCGCTCTTGCTCCGCCAGGAATCCCTTCGTGCCCTCCCAGGAGATCGCACCGCTCGGGCAGACCTGAGCGCAGTAGAGGCAAGAGATGCAGCCCTTCTCGGCCTTCCCGACGTCGGCGGGAAGCGAGAGCGGCAGTGGGCAGTAGGCTTCGCAGGCGAGCTCGTTCCGGCACTTGCCGGGATCGAACCGCAGGCTCTCGACGAGGGCGTCCTCCTTCACGAAGACGTCCTGGCGAAGTCCCGACTGGTAGAGGAGGAACGCGCCGAGGCGCGTGCCGGCGAGGTAGGGGAATGGCGGCATCGCGCGCACCTTGAAGAAGAAAGGCTGCCGCTTCGGAGAGTGGATGAAGCGAGCGAGCGCGCTCGGGTTCGGACGCTCGAACGGCGGGTCGGCCACAGGCACGTCGACAGCGCCGGCGGCGGCGATCTCGGCGTCGCCGATGCGGCCGCGCCGGCGCGCGAGCGCGAGCGGCCCCACCTCGTCGGGGGCGTAGCCCGCGACCCGCGCGGCGACGAGGTCGAGGACGAACGGGTCGCCGCCCGCGAGCAACAGGCCGAGGTTGCGCGGCGTCCCGCGCGTGGGGCCGAGCCCCTCCATCGCGATCACCGCGTCGAGCACGTGCAGGCGCGGCCGCACCGCCTCGTTCAGGTTGAGGATGTTGGCGGCGAGGCTCTGATGGGTCATCTTCTTGTGGGTCTGCCCGACGAGCGTCCCCATCAGGTTCTTGAGGCACGCGGTCAAGCCCGCCTCGAAGTGGGTCTTGAGCTTCGGCAGGTTGACGAGCAAGTCGGCGTCGAGGACTTCCCTGGAGACCTTTGGCCGCGCCCCGTTCTCGTACGCGATCTCGATGCCCTCGGTGTGGTTCAGGTCGATGACGCGCGCCTCGAACGCCGATGCGAGCTCGCGCACCTTCAGCCGGTCGATGACCGAGATCTCGTTCCGGTAGAACCCCGAGTTGGTCCCCTCCCCCACCGCCAGGTTCGCGTAGCCACGCTCTCGCAACGCCCCGAGCATGCCCGCGAGCACGCGCAGGTCGGTGGTGTTGCCCGTCAGCGCGTTCATGTGGCTGTTGAGGTTCGGCTTCAGCAGGATCCGCGCGCCCATCTGCGCCGGCAACACGTCGGCGAAGGACTCGAGGATGCGGCGGCAGGCAGCGGCGATCTCGGTCCGGGTCCGCACCTGGAAGACGCTCACGGCCATGGCGTTCATTGTTTCACGCACCGGCGGACGCCCGGCGTCAGGATGGCTTGCCGTTGCCCGAGAACAGGCTGTACTTCACCGTGTGGTAGGCGGCGCGCGTGCCGTCCTTCATCCACTTGATCTTCTTGCCTTGCTTCCAGTCGCGCGGGTAGTAGGCGATGGGCACCTCGTAGAAGCGGCACCCCATGCGCGCGAGCTTCGCGGTGAACTCGGGATCGCAGCTCCAGCGGTCCTCCTCGATCGTCACCTTCTTGATCATGTCCGCCCGGAACACCTTGTAGCACGCCCAGAGATCGGTGAAGAGCAAGCCCGTGAAGAGGTTCGACAGCATGGTCAGGAACTTCACGCCCACCCAGTGGCGGATCCGCGGCACCGGGATCGCGCTCCCCGTGAATCGCGAGCCGTAGACCGCGTCCGCGTGGCCGTCGATGATCGGCTGGATGAGCTTCGGGTAGTCGCGCGGGTCGTACTCCAGGTCCGCGTCCTGGATGATGATCATGTCGCCCTTCGCCTCGGCGAACCCCCGTCGCAGCGCCGCGCCCTTGCCCCGGTTCTTCTCCTGGTAGTAGACGCGCAGGTCGTCGCCCGCGGCCTGGGCCTCGCGCTCGATCTCGCCGAGGATGTCGCGCGTCCCGTCGGTCGAGAAGTCGTCGACGATGACGATCTCCTTCTCGACGGGCACCTCCTTGACGCGCCGCAGGATCTCCCGGATGTAGTCCCGCTCGTTGTAGCAGGGAACGACGACGGACAGCTTCACCGCGCGATGGCGGGACCCGTCAGAGCCAGAGCGTCCTTGGGGGTCGACCTCAGGATGTGCGGCGGCAGCTTTCCCGACTGGCCCATCGAGTGCTCGTAGCGCATGGCCGCGGCGCTCGGATTGAAGGGGATCCCGAGGATCCTCCGCACGTCGCGCTCGACGTGGTCGCGCATCGCCACGAGCTCCTGGCTCGAGAGGTGGTCGGTGTAGACGTAGGCCGCGTACCCGCCGTCGGGATCGCCCTTGTAGTAGTCGGCGACCTCGGTGCAGTCGACCTCGTAGGCGTGGAGGCGATCGCCGGTCGGCTCGAACGTGTAGGTCCAGATCCCGCGCTCGGTCGGATGGGGCACGGCGTGGTCGTAGTAGGGCGTCCCCGGATACGTGGTGATGATGCTGACGTCGAAGTCGTCGGGCTTGACGTCGAGCAGCCACTGCCGCGTCTCCTCGACCGTCTCGGCGGACTCGCCCGGATGGCCGATCGACATCAGCGCCTTCACCTTGAGGCCATGGGCGCGGGCGATCTCGAGGCACCGCGTGTTCTGCTCGCGGGTCGCCTTCTTGTTGATGTTCTGGAGGATACGCGGGGAACCGGCCTCGAATCCCGTCAGGATCCAGCGGAATCCCGCGCGGTACATCGCCTCGGCCTGGCGCTCGTTGAAGAGCTCCGCCTTGATGAACCCGCGGAGCCGGAATTCCTGGCCGAGGTCGTCCTGGGCCGCGCGGATCGCGGCCATCAGCTCCATCATCTTGGTGTTCACGTTCAGCTCGTCGTCGTAGAGCATGAACCCGCGCGTGCCGTAGGCGCGGTGGAGGTGCACGATCTCGGCGACGATGCTCTCCGTGGAGCGGACGCGCACCCTGCGCAGGAACGGCGACTCGCGCCCCCCGCAGAAGCCGCACGAGAAGGGGCAGCCGAGCTGCGCGATGAGCGACAGCGCCTCCGTTCCCTCGATGGTGTAGTGATAGCTCCCCACGTCGAGGAGATGGCGCGCCGGGAGCGGCATCTCGGTCAGGCGCTTCGTGTCGAGGAAGAGGCTCGTCTTGGGATCGTCGGCGTCGACGAGCTTCGGGGCGCCGGGCGCGATCGCCAGGAAGATGGCTTCCTCCCCGTCGCCGGCCACGAGGCCGTCGAAGATCTCGCCGAGCTTCCCGAACGCGGCGGTCCCGCGTCCCGGCACCCCGGCCGCCCGCTCGCGCTTGAAGGAGGCGTTCACGAGCGTGACGTGAGGGCCCCCGAGGATCACCCGCGCGTCGGCGCGGCGCCGGCGGATCGCCCGGCTGATGCGCGTGGCCGCGGGAAGCTGCGGGGTGGTAGCGGTGACGCCGAAGATCGAGGCCCGCGTCGAGGCAGCGTGATCGGCCATCGCGTCCTCGAAGTTCTCGACGCCGGAAAGGTCGACCATCTCGACCGCGTGCCCCGCCTGCTCCAGGACCGAGGCGACCTTCAGGATCCCGAGGGTCATGAAGACCCGCTCGTCCAGGAGGAAGACGGACGGGGGGATGACGAGACAGACCGGGGGTTTCTCGGAGCTCATCTTCGTCGGTGAGATCACCGATCCGAGGATGTTATCAGACAATCCAGGCCCTCATGGCCCTGCCCGAATGCGCGCGCGACGGCGCCGCGAGACGATGGAGCGCCGCCGGCGGCGCCGCGCTCTGTGCCGCGATCGCGCTCCACGCGTGGCTCGTCGCGGCGCCGGTGCTGCGCCACAAGGGCGACTTCGAGTGGGACCCGGCGCACCACGCACTCTGGGGGCACACGATCTACGACGACCTCCGCCGCGGGAACGTGATCTCGCTGGCGTTCGACACCTACCGGCAGGTCTACTGGCCACCCGTCCAGTCCTGGGCGATCGCCGCGGCGCTCTTCGTGCTCGGACCGTCGCAGACCGCCGTCCGCCTGGTGAGCCTCGCCGCGTTCTACGTCGCGGCGCTCCTGCTGGGCGCGCTCGCGCTCCGGATGGATCCCGCGCCGCGTCCGACGGCGGCGATCGTCACCACGGGCCTCTGGCTCACCGCCGCGCGCTTCACCGCGCGGTTCGCCACCGAGGCCTTCACCGAGACGCTCGCGATGGCGCTGACCGCGGCGAGCTTCCTCGTCTTCGCGTGGGCGCTCCGGAGGCGCACGGCGCGGGCCGTCGCGATCGCCGGGGCCTCGGCGATGTTGGTCTACCTCACCAAGACGGACTACGGGATCATGGCCATCGCCGCCCAGGCCGCGGTGCTGACCGTCGACGCATGGCCTCGCCGCGGGTTTCGCGGCCCCATCCCGTTCCTCGCCCCGGTGGCGGCCATCGGCCTTCTCTGGTTCGCCTACGTCCCCAAGCTCCTGTCGACGATCCAGGCACTGAACAACCGCCCCTACGGTCCACCGCGGTTCTCGACGGAAGGGCTCCTCTATCACTTCGAGATCATCGAGCACTGGGCCGACGGTGCGTTCGCGCTCGGCGCGCTCCTCGCGTGCCTCGCGCTCTCCTTCTTCTCGGCGAGGACGCGGATCCTCCAGGTCGTGCTGGTCTACCTCGGGCTCGCCCTGTTCCTCCACGAGATCTCCCAGAGCAAGGACGAGAAGCACATCGTGAAGGCGCTTCCCTGGCTCTTCCTGCTGGCGGGGCACCAGGCGGGCCGCCTGGTCGCCGCCGCGCGCGCGAGGGGATCGATCCTGGGTGGAGCTGCGGCGACGGTGCTCGGAGCGGCGCTCCTGGCGCGGCTTCCGGCGACCTGGGCGCTGCGGGAAGCCGACGGCCGCTACGGCACCGAGCCCGTGCGGGAGGCGATCGTCGCGCGCATCGCCTCGGGGCGGAGCCACCTCGTCGCCGGGGAGCCGACCGAGCTCGCTCCCTACATGATCGCATGGAGCCTCGAGACGAGGCCGGGCCAGAGCGCGCGGATGGAGCCGGACCTCCTGTCGCACGGATCCCATCCGCGGGAGTGGTTCGAGGCTCGCCTGGAGCCGTTCCTGGCGCGCCGCCCCTGGCTCCGGTTCCTCGAGCGGGGATCGCGGCCGCCCACGGTCTACGAGGTGGAGCACCTGATGCCGAAGTTCCCGGACACCGTCTCATCGGATCCGGCCACGGTCCTGGCGCCGATCTTCACGCTCCGCAAGCCCGACCGCATCTTCGTCATCGGCGTCGATCCGGGATCGCCCTGGGATCGCCACGAGTACCGGCGCTACATCCATGGCGGCGCGCCGTTCGCGCTCTACCTGTCGCGCGGATCCGGTTACGCGCTCTCCGAGCACCTGCGCTTCGACGGCGCCTTCATGGATCTCTGGGTGTTCGACCGCGCCCGGTGATGCTCCTTCCCGCGGCGATCGCCTTGCCGCGGGTTCAGGCGAGAACGTCGTGCAGCGCCGCGATCAAGGCGGAGCCGCGGGCCAGATCACGCCGGCTGAGGTCCTTGCTCCCCTCGCACAGCTGCTCGATCTCCCGGGCAAGCCGCGTCCCTTCCGGAAAGCCCAACGTCCCGAGGGATCCCGCGAGCATGTGCGCGGTGCGCTCCGCCTCGGCGCGCGCCGTCGGATCGAGCGCGGCCTTGAAGCCGCGCGTCGCCTTCTCGAGCGCCTCCAGCCGCTTCATCACCGATCCCTTGAGCCGGGCGGCCATTGACGGCTGCATCATCGGTGGAGCCGGCTCCGCGGGCTCTTCCGCCACCGCCACGTCTCGAACCTCGAGCACGTAGCCCATCCCGCGCACCGTGTGGATGAGCTTGACAGGGAACGGATCGTCGACCTTCGTCCTGAGGCGCCGCACATGGACGTCGATGACGTTGGTGTCGCTGTCGAAGTTCATGTCCCAGACCTGCTCGGCGATGAGCGCGCGGGAGAGCACCTCGCCGCTACGCCTCACGAACAGCGACAGGAGGGCGTACTCCTTGGGCGTCAGGTCGAGCCGGCGCGCCTGGCGCGAGGCCCGGTGACGCACGATGTCGAGCTCCAGGTCGCCGATGTGGATCGTTTCCGGGCTCCGTGCCGGACCGCGCCTCAGGATCGAGCGCACGCGGGCGAGCAGCTCCGAGTAGGCGAACGGCTTGACCAGGTAGTCGTCCGCGCCGAGATCGAGGCCGCGGACGCGGTCCTTGACCTGATCCTTCGCCGAGAGGACGAGCACCGGAGTCTGGTTTCCCGCCCTCCGGACCTCGGACAGCACGGACCAGCCGTCCCGATCGGGAAGCATGAGATCCAGGATCACGAGGTCGTAGTCGTTGGCGAGCGCGAGATCGAGCCCCTCCTCGCCACCGTTGGCGACGTCCACCACGAAGCCATCCTCCTTGAGGTCGCGACGGACCTGCCCCGCGGCCTGCGTATCGTCATCGATCACCAGGAGCTTCATGGGAGAAAACCGGCGTGAAAGTCTACCCGAGAAGCCCGGAAGAACGTGTTGTTCCGCGCGCCGCCCTACGGCAGGAACCGCTCTGGTCTCGCGAGCTTCTCCGGCAGGTAGGTGTCGATGACGTAGTTGAGCCCGTGGGCCGCCAGCGCCTGCTGCTCGACGCGCTCCCCCTTCTTGATCATCATCTCGAGCGCGTCGCGCCACGGCTTGTGCTTCACGTGGGTGATGAACGGGTCGTTCTTGAGCGCGTCCTTCGCCCTCTTGATGTCGACGTCCTTGAGGGGGTGCGTCGGTAGCTTGTAGTCGTCGATGTCCTGCGGGGTGACGCCGAGGAACCTCGCCTGGGGCACGCAGAAGTAGCGGTTGATGTGCGCCGCATTGCCCGATCCCACCTTGAGCGTCCGGTAGATGTTGCTGTAGCCGTACGGGTCGCCGTCGACGAACGCGTAGACCGGGATCTTCTTGTCGTCCGCGAGCCGCCGGATGAAGCGGCGCGTCGCCCGCGTCGGGACGCCCCCCATGCTGACGAGGACGCAGTTCGCCGTGCGCCAGTAGGCGTGCTTGACCAGGCGCTGGAACATGCCCGCGGTCTCGATCGCGAGGATGAACTTCGCCGCCGTCTCGAAGGCGAGCTCCTCCACGGCCACCGGGATCGAGTAGGCGCCCGAGCCGAACTTCGTGCAGTCGATCCGCAGCGCCTTGCCGGACTCCTGGTCCCTGTCGATCACCACGAGCCTTCCCGCCACCTCGCCGCCCTTCTCCTCGGGCACGAAGCCGAGCTGCTCGCGGTTCGTCTCGAAGAGCGCCTCCACGTCGTCGAGGACGGTGTCCGACTCCACCTGGTCGTTGAAGCGCGCGTCGTCCCAGTTCTTCGAGATGTAGTACGCCTCTCTCTTCGTCGCGATGTCGTCCGTCTCGACGAGCGTCTTGCTGAAGGCCATCACGCGCAGCGTCTGCGCGAACGTCTTGACCGTGTTGACGGTGAGCGTCCGCTCCTTCTTCTTCCCGCGCAGCTCGAAGTAGCCCTCCTCCTGCTGGTACTTCACGTTCTGCAGCGTCCGTAGCGGGAAGCGCAGGCTCGGCTTCTTCTTCTGGCGGATCTTGTCGTAGACCTGCCTGGCCTCGCCCTTGATCTTCCCGACGATGGGGCTAGCCACGAGCGCGGCTCCTCTCGAGCACGTCCGCGAGCTTCGTCACGATCTCCTCCTCCTCCGCATCCTTCAGTCCGAGGATCTCCTTGAGCGCGATGCCGACGTGGGGCAGGTACATCTCGATGTACGACCTCTTCTTCGCCTCGTCCTGGTCGCGGCGGCGACGCGAGAGGAACGCGCCGAGCTTCCGGCCGCACTCCATCAGGGCGAGCTTGATCTCCTTCAGGATCTCCGGGTAGTGCGCCACCGCCTCCTTGCTCTCGGAGGTGAAGGGCACCCACACCGAGGCGATGTGGACCATCAGCACCATTGGCCCGAGAGGGAGCGCCCCCTTGGGCTGCGGGATCGCGTAGTTGCGCCATGGCGTCGCCATCACTCCCCGCGTGACGGCGCAAGCCGACTGCTGGTACTGGAGCGGCACGCGGTTCGCGAAGCGATAGAGGGTGATGGGCTCGTCGCCCGGGAGATCGCCGCCCCAGGCGAGCCCCACCTCGATCTGGAAGGGATTGCCGCGGTAGACCGAAGGCGGGCGCGTCGTCGCGACGTAGAAGTCGGCCTTCACCTTCTGCTCGAGACCGCGCTGCACGAGCGCCTCGCCGATGGGCGAGAGGCACGACGTCGGCGGCGCCATGATCTTGACCTGGGGGATCGCGCGGTGGAGCTTCTCGATGTCCTCGCGGCTGACGCGCGCGGGCCGCGCTCCCGGGTCGAGGGCCGCCTTCTGGCAGATCTCCATCGCCACCTTGGGCGACACCCGCGCGAAGTCGTCGCGCAGGAACTGCGAGAGGTGGCGCGCCTTGCTCTCCGAGAGCATCTGGATGAGTGCTCCCAGCTCGACGCCGTAGGGGTGCGGCTGGATCTCCTTCGGCTCGACCGGAAGCTCCTGCGACGCGCGCGCGAAGAAGACCTCCTCGCCGTCGGGCGCCACGTAGCGGATCTCGGCGTGAGGGTTGGCGAGCGCCGTCTGCCGCAGGTAGTCGTCGACCGAGTGGCGCCCCTTCTTGTGCACCGCCTGGAGCTCGATCTCCACCCGCGTGCCGCTCTCCACGTCCCAGGTCACCTCCTCGTCCTTCGCCACCTCGGGGTTGTTCTTGCGTGTGTCGATCTGGATCTCGTAGTAGTGCGCGGTGCGCGACCCGGTGGTCTTGCTCGTGATGCGGACGGGCTTGCCCGTCGTGAGCTGGCCGTACATCCCCGCCGCGGAGATCCCGATGCCCTGCTGTCCTCGCGAGTTGTGGCACGCGATGGCACCGGTCCCGCCGACGAAGTTCTCCGCGCCCGGCACCGACAGGTCGTACACGTACTTACCAGGGTTCTCGACCCTCGAGACCTTCGTGACGCGCAACAGGCAGAGGTCCGACCGGCCGAGCTCCACGGCGGCGGCCATGGCGCGTCGCATCTCCAGGAGTGCGACGGTGGGCGCGTACCCCGACTCCGACCTGGTCAGGAGACCCAGCTCGGTCATGTGCTCCGGCACATGGCAGGTGACGCGGGCGCGAGCGATCGCGGCCATGTCCTCGACGGAGTAGCTGCGCCCCGGCTGAAGCGCCTCGACAAGAGACAGGCCTTTCACTCCGATCCCCGACATAGCGCCGAGCGACACGGGATCGACCCGGACTCGCCCCCCCTTCCCAGCACTCGTCGCGAAAGGCACGAGGGCTCTCGGGTACACGCGATGGCGGTTCTCGTGGTGGTTCCCACCCGAGCGAAAGACGTGGGACGAGTCGATGTCGGAGCGGTGCACGTCGAGCCGCCACGACATCGATGGATCCTTCCCGAGCCCGCGCTGCTTCAACGGTCCCGTCCGGCTGGTGCAGACGCCCTGCAACAACCAAAGGACCTGGACGTCGTCGACGAGCCTCGCGCTCGTCGAGCCCCACATCAGCGCGGCGCGCCCGCGGACGCGATGGCCATCGCCCTGGTAGAGGCCATCGAGGAAGTGCTGGCGAAGCTCCCGGCCCGCGCGAAACACGAAGTGCGGAACCTGCTTGTTACGGGCGCCGCGCCCGCACCAGAGCGGGAACAGCAGATCCACCGCGCCGCCGAACAGCTTGACACGCTGAGCGTGGCGATCCCGGCGTTCGCGTGAGGTCGAGAGCCCGTGGTAGCGCGCCGCGCGCTCGATCTCCTCCGCGAGATGATCCTCGCGCTCGGAAAGGGTGAATCCGACTTGCCGGCGATCCGAGTGTCCCCCGGCGACGAAGAGGCCGAGGAGCCTCATGAGAGCCGGCGATAGCCGCCACGTCACGGGCACGTCGAGCGGCCTTCCGTGGTGATAGCTCCTGAGGACGGCGCCACCGCACTCCTCCATCAGGCTCAGTCCCCTGGCGAGCCAGGCCGGCAGGAAGCCCTTCGACTGGTACTGCCTGAAGGAATCATCGAGGACGTCGATCGAGCGGCCATCGGACGTCTCGAATCGTAAGTAGCGACGCGGTCGTCCGGACGCGGACCTCTTGTGAACGACGACGGCACGCGATCGAAGGGACGCGATCACCTCCGCCGGCAGCCCGTACACGTAGAGCCACCGGCGTCGAAGCTCGGGCTCAGGGAGCTCGGAGAGGACGTTCACGCAATCGACGGAGCCGGGCTCGGGCAGGCACTTCGGGGCCACGACGTGGGAGCCCTCGCGGAGATCGCGCGCGTCGACGCTGACGACCGCACCCGTCCGCCGGTCGATCGTGAACAGGCTGTGGCAAGCTGTCACCCGCACCGACCGCCCGCCCTCGGTGCGGATCTCGATCACGTCGTTCGCGCGCTCGTGCCGGATCACGTGCGAGACGGGCATCCACTGGTACCGGCCCGTCCGGGGAACGAACGCCGGGACGCGGATGCCGCGGGCTCTCTTGACCTCCTCGCCTTCCGACACCAACGGATCCACGAGCGACCCGATCTGCACCCAGGCAATTCGCCCGTCGCGCTCCACGAGCACGATCTCGTCCGCATCGAGCGATTGCCGCAACCGATGGAACTTCGATCCGTAGAGGAGCTTGCCGAAGATCTTCGGGATCTGCTGCTTCACGATGCCCGGACCGTTGTCGGTGACGATGACCACGTAGCGGTCCTCCGCGAGCTGCTTGCACGTGACCTCGAGGCTCGGGAGGATGCGCGCTTCCTCGCAGGCGTCGAGCGAGTTGTCGACGGCCTCCTTGATGGTGGTGAGGAGCGCCTTCTTCGGGTTGTCGAAGCCGAGGAGATGGCGGTTCTTGGTGAAGAACTCGGAGATGGAGATCTCGCGCTGCTTCTTCGCCATGACGGCCGCCGCGTCCTTGCGCTCCGAGGCGCGCACGGCATCGCCGCTCCCCGGCGGCGGCGGGTCCTTGGGACCGCCGGGGGCGGCGGGAGGGGGGGCCGCCAGCGCTTCCGTCGCGGGAGGCGGCGGCGGGGGCGGGGCTTTCGGCGCCGGAGCGACGGGCTCGAGGCCGGTCCCGCCGAACAGGGCCATCTGGATCGGTTTCTTCTTCTCTTTCGCCATGAGGGAGCGTGGATCGTCCCGACGAGGGTGCCGAAATGTACCGATCCCGCCCCGTGCGGTCAACGGACGCGTGGCACTGATGGATCACGCGAGGAGCGCGCGCCTGAGACCTTCGGGGACCCGGGACGGGAGCTCGCCGCAAAGGAGCCCCGGCACCGCCGCGGCCGCCTCGCGGAGCTCCGCGAGCGCCTCGGCGCCGGAACGATCCGCGAGATCGAGCGCGTCGAGGCGCGCAATCACCGTGGCGGCGTTGTCGCCGCGCGCGAGAGCGACGTGCCCCTGCTCGACGAGGCAGCGCGCGAAGGCCGCGCGATCCTCGATTCCGGAGAGCAGCCGCTCGGCGTCGCGCAGCAGCTGGCTCGCGAGCTCGAGGCGCGACGCGTACCGCTCGACGCTCCCGAGCGCCGTCATCGCCGCCGCGCGCCCCGGGGGGGGCCCGCGGCGGTCGAAGATCGCCGTCCCCCGCGCCAACAGCGCACGGGCGCCGTCGAGGTCCCCGCGATCGCGCTCGACTTTACCGAGCAGGACAAGGGTGTCCGCCTCGCGCAGCTCGTTGCGGCTCCGCCGGTGCATCTCCCCCGCCTCGAGATAGGCCCGGCGCGCCTCTTCGAGCCGCCCGTCGCCGTGGAGCTCCGTGGCCAGGTTGGTCGCGACCTCGGCAGCCATGCGTGCGTCTCCGGTCTCGCGGAAGATCTGGATCGCCTCGAGGAGCATCTCGCGGCACTCCTCGCCGGTCCTCTGGCTCGCGAGGTTGGCAAGGGCGAGCCCCTCCTGCTTCAGGTCGCCGATCTGCCGCGCCTCCGCGATCCCACGCTCGAGCATGGCGCAGGCTTCGCTCGACCTTCCGTCGAGGGTGTGAAGCGTCCCGAGCGACACGAGGAGGCTCACCTCGAGGCGGCGCTTCCCCGCGGCCCGCGCCTCCGCGAGGGCCTCCTCGAGGCGGACGCCGGCGTCCGAGAGGCGCCGCGTGCCGATGAGGACGCCCGCGAGGTTCTGCAGCGTCACGGCCCTCGCGGCGGCCCCGATGTCCGCGTCGGAGGCGAGCGCGCGCGTCAGGAGCTCCTCGGCCTCCGCGAACCGTCCGGACTCCGACAGCAGCGATCCCATCTTCCGCAAGAGGTGCGTCTCGGTCGTCTTGTCGCCGGTGCCCTGGTTCAGCGCCTGCGCGGCGCCGTAGGCGTCCCACGCATCTTCCCTGCGCTCCGCCGTGACGTACGCGAGCGCGAGGACGATGAACGCCTCGACGATCGTCGGCGCCGTGCCGAGGACCCGCGCGTCCGCGAGGAGCGCCTCTGCCGACGCGACCATCGCATCGGGCCGGCCCAGGTAGAGCAGCACGTCCTGGATCAGCTCCGCGCGCGTGGCCACGCTCTCTCTGGTCGGGGATGGGACGAGAGCCAGGAAGGCGCCGTAGAGGCGCGAGGCCTCCTCGAGGTCGAAGCGGCGCCGCGCGCCACGCGCCGCGGCCAGGTAAGAATCGCGCGCCGCATCGCGGTCGCCGGCGAGCTCGTGGTGGCGCGCGAGCTCGGCCTCACGCCCCGCGGCATCGCCCGCGAGGCGCGCGGCTGCCAGCGCGTGGAGGCGCGGCCGGTCCACCTCCGGCACCGACTCGTAGACGACGCTTAGGAGCCCGTCATGGCCGAAGCGGAGCCCTCCGGGTCCATCCTCGAGGACGTGCCGCCGCACGAGGTCGGCGACGATCCCGTCGACGACATCGGGTGCCGCGCCGAGCTCGGCCGCGATCGCAGGGCGATCGATCGACCGTCCCATCACCGATGCCACCTGGAGCAAGCGGCGCGCCTCCGGGTCGAGCCCCTCCAGGAGGTGCCGCACCCAGCGCCGGAGCGACTTCGGCAACGGCAGGTCGCGCAGCGCATCGCCGCGCGCGACGGACACGCGCCACCGGCCGCGCCGGTCGCGCGTCAGGAGCCCGTCGTCGATCGCGATGCGGAGGTACTCGGCGATCAGGAACGGGTTCCCGTCGACCTGCGGGACGAGCGCGCTCAGGAGCCTCCGCGGCGCGTGCGTCGCCGCCAGCATCTCCTTCACGATCTCCGCGACTCCGGTCTCGCCGAATGGCGGCAAGACGAGCCGCTCCGCGCCCGTCTCGCCGAGCTCCTGGATCGCCGCGGTCGGCTCCTCGCGCGCGAAGGTCGCGACGACGGCGATCCGCGACCGCGCGAGCCTCCCGCCCCGCTGGAGGCTCCTGAGGAAGCCCGCGGTCAGGGCGTCCGCCGCGTGGAGGTCGTCGATCAAGAGCAGCACCGGCGCGTCGGAGGAGATCGCCAGCACGACCGCGGTCATGGTGCGCCACAGCCGGTCGTGAGACTCGCGCGGCGGGAGGACCTCGAGGCTCGCACCGCCGGCGATCGGCGCGAACGCCGTCTCGTAGGCCGCCAGCACCGGGGCGTGCGGCCGCAGCGTCTCCCGGAGCGGCGCGCGATCCTGGCCGTGAGCGTCGTCCGCGATCGCGCGAAAAGCTCCGGTCAGCGCGCCCAGGGTCGCATCGCCGTCGGGACCGCCGCCGCATCCTCCCGCGAGCACGCGGATCCCACGCCGCCACGCGATGGTGCCGACCTCCGCCGCCATGCGCGTCTTGCCGATGCCCCGGCCGCCTTCGAGGAGGACCATGCCCCCGCGGCCCTGGGCGGCGTCGCCCAGGAGCTCGTCCATGCGCTCGATCACCGAGTCCCTGCCGACGAACCCCGCGCGGTAGAGGTACGGGCGCGTGCGCGGCGCGTCCGGAAAGATCGGCCGCGCCGCGCCGAGGCGGGCGAGAGCACCCACGACGTCGTCGGCATGGCCGGTGCGGCGACGTGCATCCTGTTGCAGGAGGCCGAGCACCAGGTCGTCGAGGTCGCCCGGCAGCGCGGGCACGAGCGCCGACGGGGGCTTCGGAGGCGTCATGCGATGGAGGAAGAACCGCGCGGGCGTGTCGACGGCGAACGGGAGCTGGCCCGTCAGGAGCTCGTAGAGGATGCAGCCGAGGGCGAAGAGATCGGCGCGCGCGTCGACGGCGCCGCCCATCGCTTGTTCCGGCGCCATGTAGGCGAGCGTCCCGCCCGCCTCGCCGGGCCCGTCGATCGTCTCCCGCCCGTCGGTCTCGCGCCGCTCGACGAGGCCGAAGTCCACGATCGCCGGCACGAGCCCCGGCCTCACCAGGACGTTCTCCGGCTTCAGATCGCGGTGCACGATCCCCTCGCCGTGGATGTAGGCGAGCACCTCGCACAGGCCGCGCGCGATCTCGAGCTTCTCCGCGAGCGCCAGGGAGCCCGCATCCGCCTCTTCGCCGCGCGGCGGCACCTCGTGCGCGACGGCAGAGCCCGTCGTCCACCAGTTCGGGTCCGTCGTCGCGCTCGCGGCGCGCGGGCCGAATGCAAGCGCGCGCAGCGTCTGCCCGACGATCAGCTCCATCGCATACCAGGGGAGGCCCTCCTCGACGCCGTGATCGACGATGCACACGACGCCCGGATGCGCGAGACGCGAGAGCGCATGGATCTCGCGCCGGATCGCGCCCACGAGGCCGCCGTCGCGCGCGCGCACCACCTTGAGCGCGACGCGCTCGCCTCCCTCTCCACGGCGCGCGAGGTAGACCTGCCCGAACCCGCCGCGGCCGAGGACGTCGACCACGGTGTAGGGACCGAACGTCCTCCCGGCCTCCGCCTCGAGGCGCGGCGTGGGGCCAGGGTCCCTGGCGAGGAACTGGGTCGCGTCGGGCCCGGCGCGCGATCCGAGGGCTTCGGTATCGTCGGCGTTGCCCATGGCGCGATCGTATGCCGCGCGGGGACGGTGGACGCACCGTCTACACGGGGATGATGCGGTCCTTCGGCTTGTCTGGACGCCGCACGCGCTCGGTCGCGGCGAGAACGGAGCCGATGCGCTCGATGCGCGCGCGGAGCCACTCGCGCGTCACCTCGCGCGCCGCGACGCGCTCGCGGTACGAGAGGCGCCCGCCCTTCACCTTGCACCAGGCCGGCTCCGGCACGGGGATCGGGACGCGCACCGCGCGCATGGTCGCAGGAATGTCGTCCGTCGTGACGATGAGCTCGGGCTTCCCGTGGGAAGCGAGCGCCAGCGTCAGCACGAGGCGCCGCCCGCCCGCGTCGAGGGTCGCGCGCGGGCCCACGGGCAGGAAGAAGCTCCAGCCGGGTTTGCCGAGGGACGCAAGCTCGCGTCGAGGCGCCCGGAGTATGACCATCGCCGCGGCGTTGCGGGCGGCGATGGCGGTGGCGAGCGCCGCGACGGGTGCGATCAGGAGAAGCGCCGCAACTTGTGGCATCGAAAGCCCTGCGCTAGTATTTTCGCTCGTTGCGCCGCGCCGGTGGGCGCGCCTCTTCCGGCCATGATCGAAGCTTCCGTCCTCGTCCTCAACAAGCTCTACCAGGCCATCCACATCACGACGGTCCGGAGGGCGTTCTGCCTGCTCGCAAAGGGTCACGTCCGCGTCGTCGCGCCGGACCTCCGGACCTACACGTTCGAGGAATGGCTCCTGCTCGAGCCGGGCGAGAACGAGGAGAGCGTCGTCACGCCGACGCGGCGCCTGGCGGTGATGCGGGTGGTGCTCCTCATCGACTTCGATCGCATCCCGCGCCGCGAGGTGAAGTTCAGCCGCCGCAACGTCTACCTGCGCGACGGCTGCCGCTGCCAGTACTGCGGGCGAAAGCTCCCGATGAGCGACCTCAACCTCGACCACGTCATCCCGATCTCGCGCGGAGGGAAGTCGACGTGGGAGAACGTGGTCAGTAGCTGCATCGGGTGCAACTCGCGCAAGCGCAACCGCTACCCCGAGGAGGCGGGCCTCACGCTCCTGCGCCGTCCCGAGCGCCCGCGCTGGCAGGCCTTCTTCGGAGCCACGGTCCGCGACGGCATCCACGAGAGCTGGAAGACGTTCCTGCTGACCCCCGTCCTCGCCGCCGAACGGTAGGCCCCCCGCTCCCCGCCGTGGAAGAGAAGGTCCGCGCGATCATCGTCGAGCTCAACAGCCTGAACCTCGGGGAGATCTCCGGCCTCGTCGAGAAGCTACGGCAGAGTCACGACGCGCTCGTCGGTCTCGGCCAGGCCGAGCTCGCGGCGAAGGTCGGCGAAGCCCGGACCGCGCTCGAGAAGGGCGACGTCGCCGCGTTCCGCAAGCTCCAGCTCCAGGTCGTCAGCAAGCTCGGCCACGTCAGGTAGCGTGAAGGACGGCGACCTCACCGCGGCGTTTCGCATCCTGCGCCGCGAAGCACGCCGCTTCACCGTCCCCTACGTCACCACCGAGAGCCGCGACCCCTACCGCGTGCTCGTCTCGTGCATCCTCTCGCTACGCACCAAGGACGAGACCACCGCCGCCGCCTCGTCCCGCCTCTTCGCCATCGCCGCCACTCCCGCCGCCATGGCGAAGCTCCCCGCGGCACGCATCGCGAAGCTCATCTTCCCCGTCGGCTTCTACCGCACGAAGGCCGGCCAGATCCGCGAGCTCTCGGGTCGCCTCGTCTCCGAGCACGGAGGCCGCGTCCCCGACACCATCGACGAGCTCCTCACCTTCAAGGGCGTCGGCCGCAAGACCGCGAACCTCGTCGTCACCCTCGGCTACGGAAGACCAGGCATCTGCGTCGACACCCACGTCCACCGCATCACCAACCGCTGGGGCTACGTCCGCACCAAGTCGCCCAACGACACCGAGGTCGCACTGCGCGCCAAGCTCCCCCACCGGTACTGGATCCCCATCAACGACCTCCTGGTCACCTATGGCCAGAACGTCTGCCATCCGGTCTCCCCGCGCTGCAGCAGTTGCAAGCTCGCGAGCTTCTGCGCCCGCACAGGGGTCACCACGAGCCGCTGAATCGGCGGCGCCGGCGGAATCTTGGCTCCCTCGAGCAAGCGCCAGCCTGGACTCTTCGCGAAGGGGCGGCGCGTGGTGAACTGGAACGGTGACGTGGTCGACGTGCAATCGTCACCTCAGATGCCATCTGGCTTCCCGGCAAGGACGGCGCGACGCGACGCCTGACCCAGCGCGCCAACGGCTAACCTGTCGCGGCGACGCCGTGGCCACCGTTTGATTGGGGCGGACATGGGTCCCGGCGGAGCCGATACCGCCAACCGCGTCGCTCGGGACGTCGTGCGGTCGCTGCGTCCCGTCGCTACCTCGACGCTATTGCTGATGCCGACACCTCCACCCCCATCTCCGAGCTCGTCGCCACGCTCTGCCCCCCGACATCGCTCGACGGACGCCGCTATCGTGCTCTTCGTCCCTGGGACAACGACGACCTCGCCCTGGTGGCCGCCGTCGCCTCCGGAGGCCACACCGTCAACGGCCTCCGCAACCGCGACGTGCGCCAATGCCTCTACGGCGACGATCCGTTGGACCCGAAAGCGCGACGCAGCCGCAGCGCCCGCGTCAGTCGCCTCTTGCGGCTCCTGCGCGCTCATGGCCTCCTCTCCAAGGTTCCCAAGAGCCACCGCTACCAGATCACCAAGCGGGACCGACTCGTCTTCTCAGCAATGCTGGCTGCGTCCGAGGTCACACTCGGGCACTCAATCTCGCGGCGTAACACTGGCTACGAAATCGTGTTCTCCACTCTGCAAACCGAACGTGAGTAGTACATCGTGGCTCCGCCGCAGCCGAAGGCAAGTCGGAGTCGCGATGTGCCACGAGGCTGCTCGCACGCGCGACGCGTCTTCGCCTCACGCCGTCCGCCGGCGCGACGGTCGCGCCAGTTCCTGCGCGAGACGCTCGGCCAAGAGCTCCTTGAGCCGCGACTGGTAAGGAATGTCCCGCTTGTTCGCGAGGACCTTGAGCCGCGCGATCATCGCCCCCGGAAGGCGAAGCGAGATCGTCTTGAGGGTCGGCTTGAGCCTGGGGAGTGAACGGCGTCGCGCGCGGTCCCAGGTCACGTCCCTCGTCCGTCTCGCCGAGTGCGAAGTACCGGACTTCTTTCCCCGTGCGTCCGGCGTCCTTGTCCACAACCAGTGGCGCGTTGAAGAAGACCGCCTCCGCCCCACCCACGACATCGGCTTCGGGTCCACAACAACCGGCGGGGTCATGAGCCCGCCCCTACGGATGGGGCGGCGACTCCCCGGTCGGGCCTTCGGAGGGCGTGGGCTCGACGACCTCGAGGGAGACGGCGTCGAGCCAGGCGGTGCCCCGGCCGACCATGAACATCCCGAAGTCGATGACCGCGGCGTCGGGCGCGACGTCGCCCTGGATCTCGAGCTCCTTCCACTCGGGCTGGTGGTGAACCGGGCGGTCCATCATGTCGTCGTAGAAGCCCGCGCCGGTCGTGCGCGAGACCTTGAGGAAGATCTGCGCGAGGCTTGCGTCGCCTTCGAGCTCCGAGCGGACCGACGCCCGCAGGCGGACCTTCTTGCCGCGGTACGGAGCTGCGTCGATACCCTGGCTAAGGACCCCCATCGCGGAAGCGTCGCCTTCGAGGTGCTCGATGCGGATGCATTGCCTTCCGAGGGCGGGGTTCTCGGTGGTGAGGTAGATGGCGAAGCCGGCCTTCTTGGATTCGTCGGTGAGGCTCCAGTCCGTGGGGCCCGTGGTCCTTCCACCGACCTCGAAGCTCATGTTGGCGGGCGCGGGCAGGACCTTGCGTACGAGGATCGTGGCGCTTGGGTTGGGATGGGCGGGGGTGACCGTACCGACATAGAGGATGCCGTCGAAGGCTTCGGCGGGCAGAACGTCGAGGTAGTAGGCGTCGGGAGCGGCCTTCGAGTAGACGGCGCCAATGGATCGGATCGGGCGGCGCATCGAGAGCCACGCGGCGGCGGCGGGATCAGCCGGCTCGTCGCGAAGGTCGAGGGCGAGCGCCGTGCGGCCCGTGGCCGCGAGCGCCGCCTCGAGGCTCTCCTCGCACGGCGGGCCGATCGTGAAGTCCTCGACGTCGCCCTGGCTCGCCGCGTTGCGGGCACGGAAGCCTCCCTGGTGAAAGAGGAGGCCGAAGCTCACGAAGTCCACGCCGTACATGCGGTGGAGGTGCGCTCCCATCGCGGAGCCGCCGGCCATGGCGTCCTCCTCGCGGCTCACGTGGCCGTTGTGCGCCCAGAGCAGGACCTTTGCGTCCGGGCCCTCGCGCTCGCGGATCCATGCGACGTTGTCGGCCATGGCGCGGTCGCGGACCAGCACGCTCCCCTCCTCCGTGCGGAGCATCTCTTCCGCTTGCGACACGAGCGTCAGGTGCATGCGCGCGAGCTTCCACTCCTCGAGCGCGGCGCCGCCCTCCGGACGCTTGCGCGCGAGCCTGTCGCCGATCGCCGCGATGCCCTCCTCCACCAGCTTCTTGGTGGTGCCCGGGAGCCTCGCGTAGTCGTCGAGGTGGGCGCCTGCGAAGTCCTCGAGGATCTTCGTGCTGGCCGCGAGGGCGATGGGGTCGTCCTTCGCGAAGTAGGCGGCGAGCGCCTTCACCGACGCGGCCGGGTTCTGCATGTCGAAGCCGTAGAAACGCAGCTTCTTCGCGTGCGCGGGATCCTCGTTGTACGAGCGCATCCAGCGGACGAGGTCGAGCACCTCCTCGGTGTCCCAGGTCCAGAAGCCCAGGCCCGCCAGCGCCTCCGCGGGGTCGCCCTTCCCCTCCCGGACGTACCCGTCGATCGCCAGCGCGTCGGGGAAGCTCGCCTCGATGGCGAAGACAGTGAAGCCCTTTCGCGCCACGAGCATCTCGAGCAGCCGGTGCTTGATCTGGAAGAGCTCGCGCGATCCGTGCGTCGCCTCGCCGAGAGCGACGACGTGCGCATCGCCGACCATCTTCGCCACGGGCTCGAGGTCGTCGAAGCCGTGGCCCGCCTCCACCGTCGCGATGGGGTGCACGCGTGCGTCGAGCCACGCCTTCGCCGCGGCGGGAACAGGGCCGCGCGCGAGCGGCGCGAGCGTCAAGACGAGATCGGTCGCTCCCGCGGCTCCCACCGGGAGCTCGTGGGACGCGCGATCGTCGGTGCGCGACATGACGCCGTAGGTCGATGGCGCGAGCCCGATGTCGAACGTGCCGTCGCCGGCGGAACGCGCAACGTAGACGTCGCCGTCCTTGAGCCCGTAGTGGATGGCGCACACGTAGGCGCCGGAGATCGGCTTGCCGGTCGCATCCTTGACGACGCCGCGCGCATGGACCGGCGTGCTTCCCATGGCGAGGTCAAGGCCGGACACGGTCCCGCCCGGCGTCGCGGCACGCGGCGCGAGGTACGCCCCCTCGCGATCCAGCGCGGTCGCCGTGATCGTGTAGCTGCCCGGCGGCACCTCCAGCCGGAAGCGTCCGCCCGTGTCGGATACCGCAGTCGCCGCGGGACGGAAGTCGTGCCCGGTCGGGACCGGCATCGCACTGACGAGCGCGCCGGCCACGGGCTTGCCATCGGCCCCGCCGACGCGACCCTGGAGCGTCGCCGTCGGGGGACCCGACGCGGCCGCAGGCGGGCCGAGCAACACTGCCGCCAGGAGCAGCGCCTTCCGCCGGTTCATGACGCGCGCTAAAGTTACCATCACACCATGCGCCCGCGGCGGATCGGCGCGACGCTTCTTGCCCTCGCCTTCCCATCGATCGGGATGACGCAGGCTGCTGCGCGCCACGACGAGCGCCCCGAGGATCCACCGGCACCCGCCAGGGCCATCACGACGACGGCGCCCGCGAGCACTCCTCTCGGTATCCCCGTGAGCGTGCAGGTCAACGTCGACGCGGCGGGTCGCAACATCGCAGGCGATGCGGCGAACGAACCATCGCTGGTCGTGGATCCGAGCGATCCGAGCCGCATGGCGATCGGCTGGCGCCAGTTCGACTCCGTGGCATCGAACTTCCGGCAGGCCGGTCACGCCTACACCACCAACGGCGGCCAGAGCTGGACCAATGGCGGCGTCTTCACTCCCGGCAACTTCAGGAGCGATCCCGTCCTTTCCGCCGGTCCCGACAGCACGTTCTACTACGACAGCCTCACCGGCTCCTCGGACTTCGCCTGCGACATGTTCCGATCGCAGGACCGCGGCGCGACGTGGTCCGGTCCGACGCCCGCGTTCGGGGGCGACAAGGCCTGGATGACCGTCGATCGCACTGGAGGCCCCGGTCGGGGCAACGTCTACGTCGCCTGGAGCAACCAGGCGGGATGCTGCGGCGACGCTGTCTTCATCCGATCCATCGACGGGAGTAGCACGTGGAGCTCGCCCCAGGTCCTTCCAGGCAATCCCATCTTCGGCACGCTCACGGTAGCGCCGGACGGGAGGCTCTACGTCGTGGGGATCGACGCCGACCTGCCGAGCAAGTTCATCGTCGACCGCTCGAGCAATGCGCAGGACCGGGGCGCCGCGCCGGTCTTCGAGCAGAGCACGACGGTGAACATGGGCGGTGCGATGGCAAGCGGCGGCATCAACCCGGTCGGGCTCCTCGGCCAGGCCTGGATCGCCGCCGCGCCGAGCGGAGCGATCTACCTGCTCTGCTCCGTCGCCTCCGGCGGCGATCCGGTCGACGTCATGTTCTCCCGGAGCCTCGACCAGGGCGCGTCATGGAGCGCGCCGCTGCGCGTCAACGACGACGCGCCCGGTGCCTGGCAGTGGTTCGGCACGATGGCGGTGGCTCCGAGCGGGCGGATCGACGTCGTCTGGTACGACACGCGCCTCGATCCTTCCGCCGCCACGTCGGTCCTGACCTATTCCGCATCCTCCGATGGCGGCGCCTCGTTCTCCGGCAACGTCTCGGTGAGCGCGCCGTTCCAGCACGGGCTCGGCTATCCGAACCAGGCGAAGATCGGCGACTACATCCACATGATCTCGGACGACGGTGGCGCGAACCTTGCTTACGCCGCGACGTTCAACGGCGAGGAAGACGTCTGGTTCGTGCGGATCAGCCCGAACGGCGGCTTCAACGCCGACGTGGATCGCTCGGGCTTCGTCGACGGGGTCGATCTGATCCTGCTCGGGCTCTCCTTCGGCGCTTCGTCCGGCGACCCGCGGTACAACCCGAACGCGGACATCGACGGGAGCGGCGTCGTCGACGGCTCCGACCTCACGCTCCTTGCATCCGCATTCGGCCGGGCGTCGTAGAAACGGTAGACAATAGAAGACAGCAAATGGACCAGGATCTCGATCTCGACCGCCTCCGCCAGCGTCTCGACCAGCTCGGGCGGCGCTTGCAGGCCCTGAACGAGGAGGTCGACACCTTCCAGGCTGCGTCTCCCACGGGAAGGACGCCCCGCGAGATCGAGAACGAGCAGAAGCGCTACCAGAACTTGCTGTCGGAGCGTGCCTCGATCGAACGGGAGCTCGCGCGGATGGAGGCGCTGGTGGACGAGGCCCTCCCACGCTGGCTCCGGCCGCTCATCGGCCTCTGGGCGCGCCTACGCCGCTCCTGACGCCGCGAGCGCCGCACCCTCGCCGACGTAGCGCGCGAACGACCCGGCATCGATGTTGGCGCCGCAGACGATGATGCCGACCTTCTTGCCGCGCAGCCGCTCCCGGAGCGGGCCCACGAGCGCGGCCGTCGCCGCCGCGCCCGCGGGCTCGACGGCGAGCTTCGCCGATGCGAAGAGCAGGTGCATCGCCCGCTTGAGCGCGTCGTCGTCCACCAAGCAGAGCTCGTCGACGAACGTCCGGCAGAGGCCGAAGGTGTACGGCGCGGCGTAGGGCGCGCCCAGGCTGTCGGCGATCGTGCGGACCGCGTCGATCTTCCGGGGCGATCCCGCGACGAAGCTCCGGTGCATGGAGTCGGCACCCTCGGGCTCGACGCCATGGACGCGACACCCTGGCGCGGCGAGCTTCACGGCCGCCGCGACCCCCGCGCAGAGCCCGCCCCCTCCGATCGGCACGACGACCGCGTCGAGATCGGGCACGTCCTCCACGAGCTCCAGGCCGACGGTCGCCGTGCCGAGAGCAGTCCGCTTTCCCTCGAACGGATGGACGAACGTCCGTCCCTCGCTCCTCTCGATCTCCTGCACGCGGGCGAACGCCTTGTGGACGTCGTCGACCAGCTCGACCTCCGCCCCGAGGTCGCGACAGCCGGCGACGCGCGCCGGGTTCGCGGTCCTCGGCATCACGACGTGCGCCGTGCTCCCGAGGACGCGCGCCGCGTAGGCCACCGCCATCGCGTGATTGCCCGCGCTGACGGCGGTCACGCCGCGCGCGAGCGCGTCCGGCGCCAGGTCCAGCATGTTGCACAGCGCGCCCCGCACCTTGAAGCTGCCGGTCCGCTGGAACAGCTCCTCCTTCAGGACCACGCACGTGTCCGCACCCGCGGCCCGCTCGATCGCCACCCCTTCCCAGCGCCGCACCGGGGTCCGTATCACGAGGTCGCGAAGCCGCGCCGCGGCAGCCCGGATCTCTTCCAGTGTGGGGGCGGTTTCCAGCTCGCGTGCGGCGTCAGATGGGAATGGCATTGTGAGGGCGGATCGTCATGTGGTTGCGGAGCCCTTCGATCCGGCGGAGCACGTCCCAGACGCCTTCGGTGTCGCGAATGTGATCGAGGAAGCAGTGCTCGGCGATCACCGCAGCGGCGTCGAAGAACCAGTACATGTTCATGAGCGGCGAGATCCAGACGTGGGGGCCCCGCTCCCCGAACTCCCCGCGGCAGGCGTCTCGCACCACCGTATGGACATGGCTTCGCCGCACGCCCGCCTGGTGGGAGAACACGAACTCGACCGCATCGAGGTAGAGGTCACCCGCGGGCGTCCCGGGAAGGAGAGCCGCCGCCCCGAGGAACGAGCCGCGCCGGGTGTGCGAGGCGATCCGCTCGAGCGCGTCGGCATGGCCGATGCCGTCCCGGAGCTCCGCGCTCATGCCGACGCAGGCCAGCACCTTGGTCCTCACCGGAAGCGCGCTGATGGCTGCCAGGGACGTCAGGTCCTCGGTCGGGGTCCCGAGCGATCGCTCGTCTCCGCGCAGCAGCGCGTCGATGCCGCCATCGATGAGCACGATCGCGTCGATGGCGAGGCGCTCGACGAGCGTCGCGTAGGCCGCGGCGAGCGGTCGGACGCCCGTCTTGTCGAAGCAATGGACGACGTGGCCGTCACCGAGCCTTTCGTCCAGGAACCATGCGAGCCACGCTTCCGGACAGTACTGCCGCTCCGTGGCCGCGTCCACATCCACCTCGTACAGGTTCGGACAGAGGCGATCCTGGCGCGCGGCATCGAGGGCGTTGAGCAGCGTGAAGGAGAGGCTCGCGAGGTGGACGCGGATCCCCCGCGCCGCAAGAGATTGGTAGAGCGGGACCGCACCCATGACGTCGTACCCACCGCCGCACCCCGCCAGCAGCACGCTCCGGCATCCCTCGAGGACCTTGACGATCGGCTGCTCGAGCACGGGCCCTACTGGATGTTGCCCACGGCCGCGATCGTCCCGTAGAAGGTCGGGAACACGACGCCGTTCACGTCCTGATCGACCCGCCAGCCAGGTGGGCTGGCGACCGTGTAGGTGTAGCCCCGCAGCTGCGACGGAGCGGTCGGGGCGGGGCCGGGGCCGGCGACCAGGTGGTCCTTCGGGGCCCCGAGCTCGCCCCCGCCCACACGGACCCCGTACAGTGTGACGAACGGCGACATCGCCGAGCTGTTCAGGACGCCCAGGAATCCCGAGGCGTAGTTCAAGGCCTCGAGCTCGCCGATGTTCGTCGGCGCGGGGCCTCGTGCGGCGAGGATCTCCTCGCGATCCGCTCCCGCCAGATCCGCGGTGCCGACGTTGAGCCCGTAGGTCGAGGGTGAGAACACGAAGGCGGAGAACCCCGGCAGCGGCGTGATCGACGCTCCATCGTAGTTCCAGCCGCGGAGATGCGCGCTGAAGTTCGCGCCTGGTCCGGGCCCGGTCACGATCTCGTCGTAGGAGGGATCGGTGTCGACGTCGCCCTGCGCGACGAGGCACCCGTACTTCAGGGTGCTGTAGGCAAAGTAGCTCACCTTCGAGATGGCGGTGACCGCACCGTTGTCGACGTTCCAGCCGCGCACGTGGGGACCGAACACTGCCCCCGCGCCAGGGCCCGTGCCGATCTCGTCGAACCGATCGCCGTCGAGGTTGCCGCCCGCGACGTTGACGCCGTAACGCAGCGTCCCGTACGCGTAGTAGCTCACCTTCGCGATCGGTGTCCCGTCCCAGGGGTTGAAGGCGCGGACGTGCGGTCCGAGCGTGGGGCCGGGGCCGGGGCCGGTGACCGCCTCCCGGAACCCGTCGCCGTCGACGTCCGACCCCGCCACGTTCGTCCCCATCGTGCCGCTCCCATAGGCGAGCCACGACGACTGGACACGCCCGAGACCGTCGACGATCTCCGCCTGGTTGGGGTTCCCGGGCCCATGGCCGGGCCCGGCCAGGATGCGCGGGCCATTCCAGTATGGACCCTCGGGCGTCGAGTAGACCGCAACGTCGTCCACGTTCCAACCCCCGAACTGGATACTGCCGTCGGTCTGCATGCTGAACCGCACATGGAACGCGGGATCTCCTGCGGCGACCTTCGTCACGTCGAATGTCTCCGGCGTCCAGTACCAATCCTCGAGGCGGGAGACGCCGGTGCCGACAGGGTTGCTGTAGTAGATCCGGTTGTTCACCGTCATCCTGGCGTGATCGTAAAGGCCATCCTCGACGGTCAACCAGCGCCAGTAGGTGAGCGCGACGTGGGATGCAGAGGAGCCGTCGATCCCCGGCGAAAGGAGCCAGGAGTCTTCGCCGGGCGTGTACTTCCCGTCCGTGGCGCCTCCCAGGTCCGTACCGTAAACCGCCGCCCCGCCGTGCGCCGCGGCGGGGTCGCCACCGTCGCCCTGGGGCGGTCCCACCTGCCAGTCATCGGTACCGCTGTTGGCGCCGTGCGTCCATCCGGGCCCGCCCGATTCGAAGCCTTCCTGGTAGATCTTGGTCCCCGTCACGACGTAGTTGGGTCGGCCGCGGACGTTCGCACCGTGGACGTTGGTCGCCGTCATCTTGACCAGGAACGACGCGTTGGGAGTGGTGTAGACGTGCGTCGGGTTCTGCGCCGTGGAAGTCGAGCCGTCGCCGAAGTCCCATAGCCAGGTCGCCGGGCTCCAGATCGACTGGTCGGTGAACGACACGGTGAGCGGCGCCGGTCCGAGGCTGACGTCGCCGACGAAATCGGCAACCGGTGGGCGGATCTGGATGTCGACGTACCCGGACTTCGTCCTCGACTCGGCGCCGTTCAGGTTCGCCACGGTCAGCTTGACGTCGTAGAGCCCCGGAGCCCCATAGGAATGCACCGGGTTCCGGGCCGAGGACGTCGTGCCGTCGCCGAAGTCCCACGACCACGACGCCACGGGACCGTTGCGACTGTCGTCGGTGAACTGGATGGAGGTTCCGGGGATCGCCTTGGTGGGAGTCGCGTAGAACGCCGGATGCGGGGGCTCGCCCGGGAGGTAGAGCCTCGTGTCCATCGAGCCGAGTCCCGACGTGCTCGCGACATACGATGGCTCGAACTGTTGCCGGAACCCGTCCAGCTTCGCCAGGCTCGCAGGCGAGGGCGGGTACAGACCCTTGGCCACGACCAGCACGAAGGCCATCCGGAACGCCTTTGGCGCGGTCGCGGCGTCAGGGATCCTGGGGCCATAGCCGTTGAGGATATCGGCGACGGTGTAGGGCGTCTTCGTGGCGGTCACCGTGTAGCCGTTCAGCGGGATGTCGTCGACGGTGGGACAGGGAACGGGGTTGTTGTTGTAGAGGCACCCCGACGGGTTCTGGAGGACGAAGAGCGGCTGGGTGACCGTCGCCGCGTCGCGCAGGCCCATCAGGTACTGGTCGACCTCGCCGTAGACCGTCTCCTCGTTCGAGGAGGTGAAGGTGCCGTTGCCGTTGTCGATCCAGTCGTGGCCGTAGAGGAAGGAGCCGCCGGTGCTGTGGTAGAAGCTCCAGTGGATGCAGCGGCTCGAGAGGAGGAAGGTGCCGCACATCTGCGTGTCGACGTAGGCGAGGAACCGGTGTCCCGCCTCGTGGGAGAGCACGACGCCGAAGTAGGGGTAGGTCGTGTACTCCCCCAGGTCGTTCATGTTGATGAACGTCGTCAGGAACGTGGTGCCGTAGGTCGCGCCGTTGTCGAAGATCGGCAGCCCGATCCCCTGCACGTCGTTCCTGACGTTGCGCTCGAAGGCGAAGCCGGCCTCGGGCGTCATCGGGAAGTCGAAGTTGATCGCCACGTGGTCGTACTGATCGGGGTGCGACTCGAAGAACCGCCTCACGATCTCGTCGGAGTTGGAGACGCCGTCGACCACGAGCGTCCCGTCGTCCTCCAGCACCGCAATCTCCCCGAAGTCCCCCTCCGCAGCGAACGCTCGCGTGGCGCTCCGGAGGACCCGGGCCTTCCCGGCCACCTCCTCGCTCCGCGCCGCGAGCTCGGGCGTGCCGGTCCCGTCGACGAAGAGCCGCTCCCCGGCCATCAGCGCCCCCGTTTCTGCCGATGCCAGGAGAAGAGCGACCTTGAAGAAAGTGGCGACGCGCGGCATTGTCGTGCCCCTCCGGTTCATGATCTTAGCCCAGTGTCAAAGCCGCCGCGGGCGCGTCACGACGCGCCGCCGAGCACCCGTGCGAGCGGTCCGAGGAGGGCCCGATCCGCCGCCTCCCGCGCCGCCGTGCGCTCCTCCTCGCCGGAAGCCTCCGGCACCGGCAGGAGCAAGTTGGACTCGACGCCGTGCTGGCGGGTGTAGAGCTCGAAGTAGCGGCCCTGCGCGGCATAGAGCTCGCGGTGCGTGCCTCGCTCGATGATGCGGCCGTCCTGCACGACGAGGATCTGATCGGCACGCCGCACCGTCGAGAGGCGGTGCGCGATCACGAACGTCGTGCGGTCCTTCATCAGGTAGGCGAGCCCCTGCTGGATCAGCGCTTCCGACTCCGAGTCGAGGCTCGACGTCGCCTCGTCCAGGATAAGGATCCGCGGCCGGGCGAGGATCGCCCGCGCGATCGAGACGCGCTGGCGCTGGCCGCCCGAGAGCTTGACGCCGCGCTCCCCGACCACCGTGTCGTAGCCCTTCTCGAAGCCGAGGGCGAACTCGTCCACGCGCGCGATGCGGCACGCGGCGTCGATCTCCTGGGCCGTCGCGTCGGGCCGCGAGAACGCGACGTTCTCGCGGATCGTGCCGTCGAAGAGGAAGCTCTCCTGGAGGACGACGCCGAGCTGCGACCGGTACGACGCGAGCGTCACCGTGGCGAGGTCGGCGCCATCGACCATGACGCGCCCCCTCTCCGGCGTGTAGAAGGCGGCGGCGAGCCCGATGATGGTCGACTTGCCCGAGCCCGACGGTCCGACCAGCGCGGTCACCGTACCGGGGCGGGAGGTGAAGGACACGTCGTGGAGCACCGCCTTGCCCTGCTCGTAGGAGAAGCCGACGTTCTCGAAGACCACCTCTCCGCGAACGGGGGGAAGCTCCGCGACGCGCCGTGCGTCCTGGTCCTCGGGCCTCTGCGAGAGCACCTCGCGCGTCCGTTCGAGGCCCGCGAGCGCCTCGGTGAGCTGGGTTCCCGTCGAGACGATCTGGAACGCCGGCGCGATCAGGAAGCCCAGGAAGATGGTGAAGGTCAGGAAGCTCCCGAGGGTCATGTGGCCGGCCAGGATCTGGTGGCCGCCCAGGAGCATCACGATCGCGCCGACGCCACCCATGAGGACGGTGGACGCGAGCCCCATCAGCGAGAAGGCGGTCAACGTCTTCAGGGCGTTCGCGGCGCCGCGCCGCGCCCGACGCGAACACCGCCGCCTCGCGAGCCTCGGCGTGATACCCCTTGACGACCCGCACGCCCGAGAGCGACTCGGTGAGGCGCCCGGTCACCTCCGCGTAGATCTTGCTCCGCTCGCGGAAGATGGGGCGGATCTTGCCGAGCCCCCAGCCGATGCCCACCGCGAAGACGACGAGGAGCAGGAACGCGAGACCCGTCAACCGCGCGTTGATGCGCAGCAGCACGAGCAGCGCGAAGCCCGCCGTCATCAGACCGCCGAGGAGCTCGACCAGGACCGTGCCGATCAGATTCCGGATCCCCTCCACGTCGCTCATGATGCGGCTCACCAGAGCGCCCGTCTTGTTGCTGTCGTAATAGCCGAGGGGGAGCCTGCCGACGTGCGCCTGCACCCTGGCGCGCATCTCGGCGATGAGCCGCTGCGCGCCCTTCGACAGGAGCTGCGTCAGCGAGAACGACGTGATCGCCTGGACGAGCGTCGCGCCGATCGCGAGCAGCGCGAGCGGCAGCAGCAGATCTCCGCGGTGGTGGCCGACGACGTCGTCCACCAGGTACTTCGTCGTCGCCGGCATCACGAGGCCGGCACCACGCGACAGCACCATGAGGACGAACCCCAGCCCGAGCATCCCGAGCCTCGGCGAGAGCAGCGCCCACACGTCGGGCAGGAGCGCATAGAGGCGCGCCCGCGTCATGGGCTTGCGCGGCTCGTCGGATCGGTGGGCCATGGGCGGAGGAAGGTTAGCGCATCGGCTCACCTGGGACGCTGAACCAGGAACGAGCCTGGCGCTCCACGCGGCGGGCTCGGAGCTCCTCTGGCGGGCGCCCCGGCCGCCTTGGAATCGCCGCCGGCTGCACGACCACTGCGCTCGCGACCGTCCCCGCGGCGCCCGCCGTACACCAGTCACCCCGGCCCGAGGTTCTCCGTCCCCTACGCCCGCGTGTCCCCCGGCATCGTCACGATGATGGGCGCGGTCGTCAGTGCACGGGCGCGGCTGCGAGCGAGGTCAGCATCAGGAAGCGCGCGTCCTGCTTGAGGGACGCGAACACCGCGTCCTCGCGCGCCTCCTTCATCTCGCGGCGGCGCACGGCGTCGTACTGCTCGAACTGGTAGAAGTGGCGCTCGAGGAGCGCGAGCGCACGCTTCGAATCGCCCGCCTGGGCGTACACAGCGGCCAGGTTGTAGGACGCCGGCAGGAGGTCCTCGTGATCGCGCGTGATGCGCATCGCCTCGCCGGCGCGGCCGTCCGCGATCATCGACGTCGCGGCGAAGACGAGGTTGTAGGGGTCGTCCGGATCGAGCGCGAGCGCCTCCTCGACGTACCCACGCGCCTTGACGAGGTCGCCCTCCGAGTTCCAGTAGACCGACAGGTTCCGGTAGCAGAGCGCCGTCGGGAAGGTCGCGATCGACTGGTCGAACAGCGCGAGTCCCTCGGCGAAGCGCCCCTCGTGGATCGTCATCTTCCCGAGCCCGTGAAGAGCCACCGCGCGGCTGCACGGATCCGCCGGCATCGCGAGGATCGCGCGGAACGCCTGCTCCGCGAGGTCCCACTCCCCGGTATGGTGGCGGTAGAGCTCACCCTGGTAACGCAGGGGAACGGGATCGGCGGGATCCGCGTCGTGCGCGCGCTGGTAGGAGCGGCGCGCAAGCTCGAAGTCCGCGCGATTCTCCGCCGCCAGACCCTCCTCTAGAGCCGTCGTCACCAGGCCCGCCGTTGGATCGTCGAACGTGGGCGTGCGCGGCGGCGCCGCGAGCGCCCCGCTGTCCACCTTCTCGCCCAGCTTCTCGAGCGCCTTCGCCGCCTTGTTGGAGAGGCCCGGGAACAGGCACCGCTGCGCCATCACGTCGCGGTAGAGCTTCACCGCGCCGTCCCGGTCTCCGCTCTTCGCCTTCTCCCCGGCCTGATCCAGGAGCGCGGAGACCGCATCCTGCTTCTCGTTCAGCGTGCCGCGCACGAGCTTCTCGACTCCCGAGACGCTCAGCGTCCCCTTCTCCGCCTCGAGCCGCCCCACCTCCGCGTCATCCGGCCCCGCGAGCACGGCGAGGGGTGCGCCCGCCACCGAGAACCGCTTGCGCACGGCATCGTTGTCGCTCGTCACCACCGCCATCGTCACGCACTGGCTCGCGAGCAACGTCAACGTGCGCGACGTCCGGAGCTTGCTTCCCATCGCATCCTCGCGCGACACGGGGAACCAGTAGAGCGTCAGACCGTCGCCCTTTGCGAACGAGCCGCCGGGCGAGAGCACCTTCCAGGGCACGTAGTACACCTGTCCCTGCGCCGTCGGCGCTCCTCCCATCCCTCCACCACCTCCGCCACCGCATGTCGCCAGTGCAGATGGAACGCCGGTGAGGGCGAAGACGAGGAAGAGGGCGAGAGTCGTGCGTCCGCATGGATTCATTGTTGACCTCGCGCGGATGGTGGCGCGCCTAGTAGCCGAGCGCGGCGCCGGAGACGTTGACGCCATGGAAGGTCCCGGGGAACGGGACGAACGATCCTGTGAGAAGCGTGAGGGACGACCCGTTGTAGTCGTAGGCCTTGACCGTGGAGTCGGCGGCGGGGTCGCGGCCGGCACCCGCGATGAGGTCCTCGCGGGTGTCGCCGGTCAGGTCGCCGGCGCCGGGACGGGCGCCGTAGAAGGTGGCGAAAGGCGTGACGTCGTAGCCGGGGAGCGACTGGATGGAGCTTCCGTCGTAGGTGTAGCCGCGAACCTCGGCGGGGAAGCCGGATCCCGCGCCTGGGCCGGGGGCGGCGACGATCTCGTCGTAAGCATCGGCGTCGAGCTGGCCTCCCGCCACGGAGGCGCCGTACTGGGTCGTCGAGAAGGCGTTGAAGTTGATCTTGGAGATGGCGACGATGCTGGTTCCGTCGTAGTCCCAGCCACGGACCTGCGGGCCGAACATGGTGCCCGGGCCCGGCGCGGTGAGGATCTCCTGGAAGCTGTCGTTTTCGACGTCGCCGTCGGCGACGTTGACGCCGTAGCGGAGCGTGAGATACGCGAAGTAGCTGCACGATGGGAGCGCCGTGACGGCGGCATTGTCGAAGTTCCAGCCGCGGACGTGCGGGCCGAAGATGGCGCCGGGGCCGGGGCCGCTCAGGATCTCGTCGTAGGCGTCGCCGTCGAGGTTGCCGCTGCCGACGTTGGCGCCGAACTTCAGCGTCCCATAGGCGAAGTAGCTGATGGCGATCGCCGTTCCGTCGCGCGCCCATCCGCGGACGTGGGGGCCGAAGATGGGACCGGGTCCTGGTCCTGTGAGGATCTCCGCGGAGGTGCCGCCGTTGACGTCGCCGGACGCGACGTTGACGCCCCACGCCCCGGCGGCGTAGGCGAGGAAGTCGACCGTGGTCGCGGCGCCCGCCGGAGTGTAGACCCGCACGCGATTCGGATTGGGTTGTCCCAGGCCCTGCCGACGAGGACGTCCGCGGCTGCGTGCCGGTCTGGGTGAGGTCGAGGCGATAGATGCCGCGGCCGTAGGTCGCGACGTAGAGATAGGGGGTGGCCCCGGTGATGAGGCGAGATCCATCGCGACGACCTCGGGCAGGCCGCTTCCAAGCACCGCCCAGCTCGCGCCCGTGTTCGTGGACGCGAAGACGCCGACGTCGGTGGCGACGTACATCGTCGCGGGCGCCGCGGGGTCGATCACCAGGTCGTTGACCGGCGCATTGGGGAGGTTGCCGGAGATGTCCGTCCACGTCCCGCCGTAGTTCGTCGTCCGGTAGACGTGCGCCGCATTGTCGGAGTCGCGGTAGCCGGAGAGTGTCGCGTAGGCGATGGCGTCGCTCCCGGGGTCGACGGCGACGCGCGTCACCCAGTGCTCCGGAAGCGCGGCGTCGACCTTGGTCCAGTTGCCCCCGCCATTGGTGCTCACCCAGACGTTGGCGTCGTCGGTGCCGGCGTAGATGGTGTTCGGGTTGGTCGGCGCCGGGGCGATCGCGGTGATGGTCCCGTAGACCACGCCGTTGCTGCCGGGGTTGCCGTCGGTCAGATCGGGGCTGACGGCGCTCCAGGAGCTCGCGCCATTGGTCGTCTTGAAGAGGCGGTTCGCGCCGTAGTAGAGGACGTTGCCCCCGCCGGAAGGATCCATCACCACGGGTGTGGACCAGTTGGTGCGCCCGGAGATGCCGTTGAGCACCGAGCTGAACGTGTTGCCCCCGTTGACCGACTTGCCGAGATCGCCGTACTGGGACTCGGCATAGACGATGTTCGCGTTGGCGGGATCGACGACCACCCAGAGGCCGTCGCCGCCATACACGTCGACCCAGTCGTCGGGGACGCCTCCGTAGCTGTGGAGGATCCCGTTGTCCTGCGCGCCCCCGAAGGGCTGGAGCGGCTGGCTCGCGTGAAGGTCGTTGGTGTAGAACTGCGTCATCGGGATGTCGTCCTCGTGGACCCAGCTCCCGGTGCCGGTCGTGGAGCGGTAGAGGCCGCCGTCGTTGCCCTCCCAGTAGACGCCGCCGCCGGCCCAGAAGGCGTGATGGTCGACGTGCATCGCCCCGCCGGCGAAGGTCCAGTTGCCGCCGCCATCGGTGGTGCGGTAGATGTCGAAGCCGAGCGCCCACAAACGATCGGCCACCGTCTGGTCGGCGTACAGACGCCCGAACCACCAGCCATAGGAGCTGTAGAACCCCGAGAGGTTGCCATCGGGCTGCTTCGTGAACGTCGCGCCGCCGTTGGTCGAGCGGTAGAAGCCCACGAAGTAACCGGTCGTGTCGGCGTAGATCGCATAGACGTTGCTCGGCGCGGCCGCCGAGACCGCGATCCCGATGCGGCCTGGCTCCGTCGATGCCGCCGGAAGGCCCGACGTCAGGAGCGTCCAGCTGGTGCCGCCGTTGGTCGACTTGTAGACCCCGCTCCCCTGCCCGCCGTACTTTCGCGTGTCCGGACGCCGGTAGCGCTCCCAGGTGGCGCAGTAGACGTTCTGCGGGTTGCTCGGATCGATCGCGAGATCGACGCCGCCGGTCTGGGTGTTGACGAACAGCACCTGCTGCCACGTCCCGCCGGAGTCCGTGCTCCGGTAGATGCCGCGGTTGTTGTCGGGAGCGTAGAGGTTGCCCGTCGCGGCGACGAAGACGCGGGCCGGGTTCTGCGGGTCGACGGCGATGCGGGCGATGCTCACGGTGTTGGCGAGCCCGAGCGGCACCCAGGTCGTGCCGCCGTCGGTCGTCTTCCAGACGCCATCCCCCCCGTAGGCGATGCTGCCGCCGCCCGGGTTGGCCTCGCCGGTCGCGACGTAGAGCGTGTTGAAGTCCGTCGGGTGGAGCGCGAGCGCGCCGATCGACAGGCTGCCCGCGCCGTCGAAGACCTGCGTCCAGGCGGCGCCCGAGTTGGTGGTCTTGAAGACGCCGCCCGATGCCGCCGCGACGTAGACGTGCGCGGAGTTGGCGGTCTCGGCAACCACGTCCGTGACGCGTCCTCCGACGTTGATGGGGCCGACCAGGGACCAGATGCCCGGCACGCAGGACGCGCACCATGCGGCGCGCCTCCATCAAGGACGCACGGCGCGCCCTCGGTCGATGCGCCCGTGCGGGTAGGCGCGCTGCATGTAGAAGTACTCGGTCGATCTCCTCGCCTCGCTCGCGCTCAGGAGCGCGTGGCGCCCTCGGCCCGCGCGTCACCGCGCACTGAAGCGAAAGCACCGACAAGATCACGCAGAGCGAGCCCGACCGACGTGATGCCATGACGCCCCCTTGAACCGCAGAGCCGCTCATCAGCATAGCGCAGGCGATCGACGAGACGCGTCATGGCGCCGCTGCGGCAGATGGCGACCGTGGAGATGTCGACCAGGCAGTAGACGAACCCGACGCCGCACGGCGGGTTCGCCGAGGGGATGCCGAGGTAGGGCACGACGCTCGACCAGCGCCAGTTGCCGATCGTCGTGCCGGTCCACTCGAGGGCGACCGTGTAGACGCAGCATGCCGCCATCAGGAGCCCCGACTCCGAGCGCGTCATGAGAAGCGCCGCGCCGATCCACCACAGAAGCCCCGTCACGTCGTGCAGGAGCACGAGGCTCATCGCGCCGTAGACCGAGCCGGCGATGACGACGGTGCGGACGATCGCCCGGGCGTGCCGGCGCAGAGCCTCCTCGACGCTGGTCCGTAGCGCGAGAGCGTAGAAGATGCCGTGGCCGAACGGGACGTAGAAGGGGATCGCCGCGTAGCGGTAGCGATAGATCCCCCAGAGGACGGACGCGCCGATCTCTCCGGCGCTCGCCAGGAGGATCGCCCAGGTCACCTGGACCCCCGGAACGCGCCCGAAGCGCACGAGCCAGTACAGGAACCCCGCCGTGGCGAGAGCGAGGACCGCCTGCCGTACCGGATCCCAGGAGTCCGCGAGGAGCATGAGCGGGATGTAGCACGCCGTCGCCGCGACCATCACGACGAGCCGCCAGCGCGACATCAGCACTCCCCGCCGGAGAACCGCGCCGCGACCACGAACCATGGACCATAGGGACCGGGCTCGACGCCGCGTTCCTCGAGATGGACGAATCCTGCGTCGTGCAGCGCCCTCCTGAGCTCCTCGGGATAGAGCCACACCGACTGCCCGTCAACGCCGCCACAGTAGTTCCGGCTCTCGTCCCGCCGTGCGCCGTAGTCCTGTTGCTTGCCCCGGTAGCTCTTGCCGCTCGCCGCGACCTCGACGTCGATGCCGCCGGCCGGGAACTCCGCGTCCGCCACCTGGGTGCTGACGAGGAGCGTGCGCGTCATCCGTCCGAGGTGGCCGATGAGCTCGACGGGGTTCTTCTGGTGGTAGAGGACGCCCGACGCGAGCACGACGTCGAAGGGTTGTCCGTGATAGCTCGCCGCGAAGGCGCGGAAGTCGCCGTAGAGGAAGGATGCGCGATCGAGACGCCGGATCTCCTTGATGACCAGGCATTTCAACCATGCGGGGCGGAATCCTTCGATCGCGATCACCTCGCGAGCCCCTTGATCGAGCAGGACTCCCGTGTGGGCACCCTCCATGGGTCCGAGCTCGAGGACGCGCTTACCCTTGACGCCTCCGATGGCGTCGAGGAGCCACTGGAGCCGCGGATCGTGGCAGAGGTCCGCCGGCCCGCCAACGATGCGCCCGTCGATCTCGAAGCGCGTCGTCCATCCATCGAGCACGTCGAACATCGCGAGCGCGGAGGGCGGCGGCGTGGGCGGCTCGCGGTAGGTTCTTCCCTCCCCGGCGAGGCGCGGGATCTCGATGGCGTGGCGGGGTTCGAGCCGCTCCTTCATCGTCTCGACCTCTCCCCACAGCCGCTCGATCTCACCGATCATCCGGCGGTATCCGGCGTCCGTGAGCACGTGGATCGGACCGAGCTTCATGAGCCGTGCGAGAAGCTATCACGCGCGCGCGGGGCAGACTCGCCTATCATTGCGGCGCCCGGCGCGGCGGGGACGAGCCACGCCTACGGGGAGCGCTGGGCGAGGAAGCACACCATGGTCAACGACGGCTACATGAGGTTTCCGTCCATCCGGGGAGATCAGATCGTCTTCGTGTCGGAGGACGATCTCTGGACCGTCCATCGCGAGGGCGGCGTCGCCCGCCGCCTCACCGCGAACCTCGCCGAGGTATCGCGTCCTGCCCTCTCGCCCGACGGGACGCTCGTGGCCTTCGGCAGCCGCGAGGAGCATCACTCCGAGGTCTACTGCATGCCCTCGGGCGGCGGGCCCGCGCGGCGCATCACCTATCTGGGCGCGATCTCCTCCGTGCGCGGGTTCACCGAGGACGGCAAGATCGTCTTCGTCAGCGACGCCGGGCAGCCCTTCATCCGCATCCTCCACGCCTACCAGGTGTCGCCGGAGGGCGGAGCGCCCGAGCGCATCGAGGTCGGCCCGACGCACGAGATCGCCTTCGGTCCGGGGGGCGCGATCGCGCTGGGACGCAACGCCGGCGATCCCGCGCGGTGGAAGCGCTACCGCGGCGGCACGGCGGGCCACATCTGGGTCGATCCCCGAGGCTCCGGGAGGTTCCGGAGGTTGCTTCACGGCATCAGGGGGAACATGGCCCATCCGATGTGGGTCGGAGACCGCGTCTACTTCATCTCCGACCACGAGGGGATCGGCAACCTCTACTCGTGCACTCCCAGCGGCCGCGGCCTCCGCCGCCACACCGATCACGCCGAGTACTACGCACGGTTCGCGCAGACCGACGGCGCGCGGATCGTCTACCAGTGCGGGGCCGAGCTATGGGTCTTCGACGCGTCGACCGACGAGACCGCGCGCGTCGACGTGGAGCTCCGGAGCGCGCGCACGCAGCGCAACCGGAAGTTCGTCGATACGTACCGCTACACGACGGACTTCAACATCCACCCGGACGGCCACTCGATCGCGCTCGAGACGCGGGGAAAGATCTTCACGATGCCTCTCTGGGAGGAAGCGGTGCGCCAGTACGGAAAGCCCGACGGCGTGCGCTACCGCCTGGGCCAGTGGCTCGCCGACGGCAAGCACCTCGTCGTCTCGAGCGACGAGGGAGGCGAGGAGGCGATCGAGGTCCACCAGACCGCCAAGCCCGGCGCGTCGCGGCGCCTCGACACGAGCGACATCGGAAGACCGGTCCGCATGCTGGCCTCGCCCACCGATGCCTCCGTCGCCGTCGCGAACCATCGCATGGAGCTCCACCTCGTCGACACGAAGACGGGCAAGACGCGGCTCCTCGACAAGAGCACCTTCGACGTGATCGGCCAGATGGCCTTCTCGCCCGACGGCGCGTGGCTCGCCTACAGCTTCGCGGCGTCGAGCCAGACGCTCTGCATCAAGCTCTGCGAGATCCGCTCGGGCAAGACCCATCTCGTGACGCGGCCCGACTTCCGCGACGTCGCGCCCTCGTTCGATCCCGACGGCAAGTACCTCTACTTCCTCTCGTATCGCACCTTCGACCCGGTCTACGACAGCCTCTTCTTCTCCATCGGCTTTCCGAGGGCGGTCCGGCCGCACCTGGTCACGCTCAAGAAGGACGTGCCCTCGCCCTTCCTCGCCCGGCCGCGCGGGATGCGCGAGCGCAAGCGCGAGTGGGACAAGGAGCGCATGGAGCGCGAAGCGAAGGCGGCGAGCCCAAAGGTCGAGATCGACCTCGACGGCATCGCCGATCGCGTCGTGACGTTCCCCGTCCCCGAAGGGCGCTACACGCAGGTGTGGGGGATCCGCGACAAGGCCCTCTTCTGCGCGTTCCCGGTCGAAGGAAGCCTCAGCCAGGATCTCTACGGCGACGAGCCGCCGAGCCGGGGCAGCCTCGAGGCCTACGATTTCGTGGAGCAGAAGCACGAGGTGCTGGCGAGCTCCATCGCGTCGTTCAAGGTGGCGCGCGACGGCGCCAGCCTGATCTACCGCTCCGGACGGCGCCTCCGCGCCCTGCGCGCGGGCGAGACGGCGGACGCGCGCACCGAGAGGGACCCCGCGGGTCCGAAGAGCGGATGGCTCGATCTCGGGCGCGTGCGCGTCAGCGTCGATCCCGGCGCGGAATGGCGGCAGATGTACCACGAGGCGTGGCGCCTCCAGCGCGATCACTTCTGGGTGCCGGATATGAGCCGCGTCGACTGGAGCCGCGTGAACGCGCGTTACCTGCCCCTGGTCGAGAAGGTGGCGACGCGTCTCGAGTTCAGCGACCTCATCTGGGAGATGCAGGGCGAGCTCGGCACGTCCCACGCCTACGAGATCGGCGGCGACTACCGTCCCGCGCCGGCGTACGCGATGGGACACCTCGGTGCCGATCTCGCGCGGGATCCCGAGACCGGCCTCACGCACGTCCGCCACATCGTCAAGGGCGACAGCTGGGACCCGGCAAAGGACTCGCCGCTGCGCGCCCCGGGCGTCCTCGTGAACGAGGGCGACACGCTGCTGGCCGTCGGGGGACGCCCCGTCAAGGGCGTGCCGACACCCCAGGCGCTCCTCGTGAACCAGTCGGGCGTGCCCGTCGAGCTGACCCTTGGCGACCGGTCCGGCAAGAACCCGAGGACCCTCGTCGTGACGACGCTCAGGGACGAGATGCCCGCCCGCTACCGCGAGTGGATCGAGGCCAACCGGCGCCACGTCCACGACGCCACGGGAGGGCGTGTCGGCTACGTCCACGTGCCCAACATGGGACCGCCGGGCTACGCGGAGTTCCATCGCTACTTCCTCTCCGAGATCGACCGCGAGGCGCTCGTCGTCGACGTCCGGTTCAACGGCGGCGGGCACGTGAGCCAGCTCATCCTGGAGAAGCTCGCGCGCAAGCGCATCGGGTACGACATCAAGCGCTGGGGCGTGCGCGAGCCCTACCCGGCGGACTCGGTCGCGGGACCGCTGGTCTGCATCACCAACGAGCACGCGGGGTCCGATGGCGACATCTTCACGCACTGCTTCAAGCTGATGAAGCTCGGGCCGGTCGTCGGGAAGCGCACCTGGGGCGGCGTCATCGGCATCTGGCCGCGCCATCCACTCGTCGACGGCGGCTACACGACGCAACCGGAATTCTCCTTCTGGTTCGTCGACGTCGGATGGGGGATCGAGAACTACGGGACGGATCCGGACTTCGACGTCGACGTGACGCCGCAGGACCACGTGGCGGGCCGCGATCCGCAGATGAAGAAGGCCCTCTCGCTCGTGATGGCCGCGCTCCGATCCCATCGCCCGAAGGTGCCCGATCTCGACGTGCGGCCGAGCCTCGCCCTCCCCGTCCTTCCGAAGCGAGAGCCCGGGCGACGTTCGAGCCGGGGATCTCCCTAGAGATCGCGAGGGCGCGCACGGAACCAACGGTCGGCCCCTATCGCCTTCTCGAGACGCTCGGAAAGGGCGCGATGGGGGTCGTTCACGTGGGGCTTCACCAGGCGACGGGCCAGCGCGTCGCGGTCAAGACGGTGAGCGCGCCGCGCGCGGTGCCTCTCGCGAGCCTCAGGCGCGAGATCCTGGCGCTCGCGAAGCTGTCCCACCCGGGCGTGGTCCGCATCGTCGACGAGGGGATCGCGGACGGCGTCCCGTGGTACGCGATGGAGCTCCACGAGGGGCGCACGCTGCGCGCGCTGATGCAGGGGGACCCAAACGACTCGCCGTCGGGCGCGGCGAGGACCACGACGCCGCTCGCATCGCGGCCGGCGCGGCGAGATCCGCGCGGCGCGCGCGAGCGCGTTCCCGCGAACCTTCCGGAGCTGCTCGCGACGGTGCGCGATCTCTGCCCCGCGCTCTCGTACGTGCACGGGGAAGGCATCGTCCATCGCGACCTCAAGCCCGACAACGTGCTCCTGGCGGGCGACCGACCCGTCATCCTCGACTTCGGCCTTTCCTGCCGGTTCGCGGCGCTCCAGGGCCGCGAGACCCTCGAGGTGTACGGAGACCTCGCAGGCACGGCGTGGTACATGGCGCCCGAGCAGGTGCGCGGCGAGGCGGTCGACGCCCGCGCCGACCTCTACGCTCTGGGCTGCATCCTCTACGAGATCGTCACCGGCCAGCCGCCGTTCTTGGGCGACCGGGACGTCCTCGTCTTGATGAAGCACCTCCACGAGGAGCCGGAGCCTCCGTCCGCGCACGTCGCGGGCGTCGCCCCCGCCCTCGAGGCGTTGATCCTCCGCCTCCTCGCCAAGGACGCGCATCGACGCGTCGGCCACGCGACCGACGTCGCCGCAGGGCTCGCCAGCTTCGCGGCCGACGGTGGACCGCGCGAGACCCCGCCCGCGCGCTCCTACCTCTACCGTCCTCGCCTCATCGGCCGCCAGCCGGTGCTGGATCGCCTCGCGGCGCGGCTGCTCTCCGTCGACGGCGCCGGAGCCATCGCGGCGCTCGAGGGGGAGAGCGGCTCGGGAAAGACGCGCATCGGGATGGAGCTTGCGGCGCGAGGAATGATGCAGGGGTTCCGCGTTCTGACGGGCAACTGCCAGCCTCCATCGGAGGCGGGCGGCATGGCGCGGCCGCCGCTCCACCCGCTCCGCGATGCCCTCGCGGACGTGGCAGACCATTGCCGGGAGGGCGGCGCCGAGGCCGCGCGGCGCGTGCTCGGCGGCACCCGCGGCCGCGTGCTCGCGCCCTACGATCCGGCCATCGCGGCCCTCACCGCCGGCGATCCCGAGCCGCCCGCGCTTCCGCCGGCCGAAGAGGTGCTCCGCGTCCATAGATCGCTCGCAGAGACCTTTGCCGCGCTCGCGGAAAGCTCCCCGCTCCTCATGATCCTCGACGACGTGCACGGCGCCGACGATCTGACGATCGGCTTCCTCCAGTACCTCACGCGCTCCGAGACGCTCCGCAACGCGCGGGTGCGCCTGCTCTTGCTCGCCCGCCCGGAGGAGGCGACGGCGGCGGTGCTGGATCTCCTGTCGCGTTTCCATCCGGAGCGCGCGGACCCGCTCGATCTCTTTGCGGTGGCGGCGCTTGCGGCGGAGATGCTGGGCCTCGACGACGCTCCCGAGGCGCTGGCACGGTTCCTTGGAAGGCAATCCGAGGGCAACCCGTTCTTCGCGGTCCAGTACCTCTCGCACCTCGTGGCGGGCGGCCAGCTCGATCGCGGCGGGAGCGGCCGCTGGCGGCTCCTCGGCGCGGACGTGATCTCCGCGCGCGAGGAGGATTTCCCGATCCCGACGTCGCTGCGCGATCTCATCGAGCGACGGCTCGCCGGGCTCTCCTGCGCGGCCAGCGAGGTCGTCCGCGCGGCCGCGGTCCTCGGACGTGACTCGCCGGAGTCGCTCGTGGGTCGTGTGAGCGACCTCCCCGAGCGCTCCTTCCTGGAAGGGCTCGGCGAGCTCATCGCCCGCCACGTCGTCGACGAGCCCGCGGCGGGACGCGTGCGGTTCACCCACGACCAGATCCGGGACATTGTCTACGCGGGGATCGGTGGTCAGCAACGCCGCGCCTCTCACCGCAAGGCTGCCGGCGCTATCGCGGCGCTCCCCGTCGCGCCCGAGCGCCAGGGCGAGCTCGGCCACCACTGGGAGCGCGCCGAGGAGGCGGACCGCGCGCGGGAGTGTTACCTCGCGGCGGCGCGGCTGGCAACGCGGCGTTACGCCCACGACGACGCCGACACCTTCTACCGCGCCTACCTACGCCTCGTCCCGGGACCGACGACCGAGAGCGTGCGCGCGCGCAACGAGCTCGGCAGGTCGGTGCTCCGTCTCAAGGGTCCTCTCGAGCGAGCGCTCGAGGAGCAACGGATCGCCCTCGAGGAGGCGCGGACGATCGGCGATCCCGGGACCGAGCTCGAGGTCTCTCGCAACATCGCCCAGACGCTTCGCATGATGGGACGCGTCGACGACGCCCGGAAGGCCTTCGCGCGGACGCTCGACCTCGCGCGAGCTCAGGGAGACGCGACCATCGAGGCCCTCGCCAAGACGGACTTCGCGATCGTCCTGCAAAACCAGGGCAGGCTCGACGAGGCCGAGCAGATGTGCCGCGACGCGATCGCCATCCACCAGCGCTCCGGCGAGCGGCGGCACGAGGCCTCCGCGCTCGACAACCTCGCCGGCGTCCATCACGAGCGCGGCAAGCTCGTCGAGGCGCGCGCGATGTACGAGGAGGCCCTCGCGCGGCATCGCGAGTTCGGGGACCGGCACCGGGAAGCGGCCACGATGGGCGATCTCGGTCACGTGTTGCGGGACATGGGCCGTGCGGACGAGGCGCGGCACTGCTACTTCACCGCCGCGGCCATCAACGAGGAGGTGGGCGACCGCCGCCATCACGGGGTCGCGCTCGCGGCGGCGGCGTCGGTCCTCTTCGACGTCGAGGACGACGCTGGCAAGGCGCTGCCCCTGTTCGAGCAGGCGCTTGCGATCTTCAGGGAGGTCGGCGAGCTTCGCGCGGAGGGCGTGACGCTCGGCAACATCGGGGTCTGCCTGGACACGGTCGGGCGGATCGAGGAAGGACGACAGAGGATCGCGCAAGCACTCGCGATCCATCGACGGATCGGGAACCGTCGCAGCGAGGCGGTGGCGCTGGGTCACCTGGCGGACTTCGCGGCGAGCGACGGGGATCTCGCCTCCGCCCGCGAGATGCTGTCCGAGGCGCTCGCGCTGGCGCGCGGGATCGGCCACCTGAAGGTGACGATCGAGATCCTCGATCGCTGGGTCAAGCTCTTCCACGATCGCCTCGGCGATCCCGGAGGCGCCGCCCCCTACGAGAGGGAGCTCGAGGAGCTCCGCCGCCAGCTCGGCGGCGAGCGCGGGTAGATCGCTTCACGGCGTACCGGCCCGCCGCAGCTTCCCGTTGCGGTCGACGATCGCGCGAGACCGATCGGCCGTTCGCGGCGAGGCGGCTCGCACGGATCCTTGCCAAGGGCACGCTTCGTGCTTGAAGCTGGGAACACCTCCCGGAGGCAACACGATGGCGCGTCGACGAACGATCAAGCCCGGAGTCACCCTTCTCGCGTTCTCGGCCTTCGCGCTGCACGGCGCGACGCTGCCTCCGCACCCCCCGTTACGGATCCTGATCGTGAGCGACCTCGTGAACCCGCACAACCTGCCGCCCAACGAGCTGACGGAGCCCGGCGATCTGTCCGCCGCCATCCTGACTCCGGGGAGCGGCATCAACATCGACACGCTTCCGAACAGCGTCTACGAGCTGCCCACCAACTCCATCGAGATCGCAACGAGCCTCCTGTCCGTGCCCAGGACCGATCCGATGGCCTACGACGTCGTCATCTACTTCTGCCACCGCATCCCGAACAACGGCAACAACGACCAGCTCCGGCAGGACGCCTTCGTCAACGCGGTGGACGCCTTCCTGACCGCGGGAGGCGGATTCATCTCCTTCCACCACGGCTCCTACGCGTCGGCGGGCAAGCAGGGGATCCTCGACATCATCGGGGCGACCGCGTCCGGCGCCGTGCCGTACGACACCGTCAACGGCCAGAACGTCATCGACGTCGCACCGGGCCACTTCGTCACGGGAAACGGCGTCGCCTACACCGGGACCATCTCGTACTCCGATCCGGGACGCGGCGTCCCACCGGGCACCTACGCCTACTTCAACAACACGCCCGACGAGCGCTACCCGGTCTTCGACATCAACCCGACCGCGAGCCAGTTCCAGGTGCTCTTCGGCAGCGACTACAACGACACCGGCACCACGCACCTCCTGGGCTTCACGCACAAGCGGCCGTCCTGGGCGGGCGTCGTCGTGGGCTACCAGCCCGGCGAGTACCAGCCCAACTCCTGCGACGTGTTTGGCCCCAACTTCCAGATCCTCGCGAACGCCATCGTCTGGGCATCCGGCGTGCTCGCGGCACCTCCCGCGGCCGACTTCATCGGCGCTCCGCTCTCCGGCGCTCCGCCGCTCGCAGTCCAGTTCACCGATCTGTCGACGGGCGGCGTCACGAGCTACGCCTGGGACTTCGGCGACGGCGGCACGTCGAGCACGCAGAGCCCGGCGCACACCTACACGACCGCGGGCACCTACACGGTTTCCCTCACCGCAACCGGGCCCGGCGGATCGGACACCGAGACGAAGGCGGGCTACGTCATCGTGACGGCATCCTCGGTCGCGAACCTCCTCACGGGGCTCGGCCCCGATCCGGCGGCCGCCCCCCGCATCCAGGCGTGGACGAACGTGTCCCAGCCCTACACGCCCATCGACTTCAACGCCTACGGAACCAACGGCTACGGCGTGAACGCCGGTCACGGCGAGATCAACGCCGGAGGCACGGACGAGATCCTCACGGCTCCCGGTCCAAGCCCCGTGTTCGGACCGCAGGTGCGCGCGTTCCTCACCCCGTCCGCGACTCCGATCGCGAAGGTCAGCTACTTCGCCTACGGCACGCTCAAGTTCGGCGCCCACGCCGAGGGTGGCGACCTCGACGGCGACGCCATCGACGAGATCCTCACGACGCCAGGGCCCGGGGCGGTCTTCGGCCCGCACGTCCGCGGGTGGAACTTCGACGGCGCCGTGCTCACGGCGATCTCCAAGGTCAGCTTCTTCGGCTTCTCGACGCTCCGTTACGGCGCCCGCGTCTCGGGGGGCACCATCGACGCCGACTCCTTCGCGGAGATCGTCGTGGGTGCCGGACCGGGCGCCGTCTTCTCCGCCGCCGTGCGCGCCTTCGACTACGACGGCGCGGCCGTCACGCCCATCGCCAAGGTGAACTTCATCGCTTACAACGGGCTGCTGTACGGCGCGGAGGTGGCAACCGCCGAGCTCGACGGCGACGCCTACGACGAGATCCTCACGGGTCCGGGCGCGGCGCCAGCGAACCCCGCGCAAGCGCGCGGCTGGAACTACGACGGCGCGGCCCTCGGCGCACTCCCCGGTCTCGACTTTGCCGCCTACGCGGGGAGCTATGGCGTCCTCGTGGCGGGAGGCGACGTCGACGGCGACGGCAAGGCGGAGGTGCTCACGATGCCCGCGGATCCCGCGCAGGGCGCCCGCGCGCTCGGATGGGACTACGAGTCCCAGACGATCACCCCCATCAGCGCGATCGACTTCGTCGCCGATCCGTCGAAGGGCTACGGCGGGAACATCGAGGCCGGCGCCCTCGGGTTCTGAGCTCGCGGAGACCCTGACGACTCCTAGTTCTCCCCGAGGGCCTCCGCGGCGGTCGCCGCGGTCACGCTCTTCTCGTGCCAGGCGCGCAGGAGCGCAACGTCGTCGCAGGCCACGACGCGGTCCGCAAGGGGGCGGGACACCGCGATGCCACGCGAGCGGAGAACCGCCAGGACGGCGGCACGCAAGGCGGCGACCTCGCCCCTCGCCTCGCCCTCGCTTCGCCCCTCGCTTCGCCCCTCGCTTCGCCCCTTGCCTCCCGCATTGCCATGGCTTCTTCGAGGGCCGGGTTCTTCTTGTCGAGAAGCGCGCGCGACAGCGTTGTCCCCGGCCGTCGCGTCCAGAAGAGCCAGCACCGGCATCGAACGCACCAGCACCCGATCGTCGATGACCGCGTCGCCCGGTATCGCCTCCCATCCATCCGTCTTGCGCGACCATTCCAACATGCGCCTCGGCTTCACGAGGATGCAGAAGACGCGGCGCACTCCGCGGCGCGTCAACTCGCGGGCCTTCACGGTGGGCACCGAGAGCGATTGCGCGTCGCTCACCTCGAACGCCACCTCCTCGAGCCGCCGCCCCCCGGTCTCTGGATCAGGCTCCGATGAGTAGATGCTCGCGTCGGGCGCGAAGTCGCTCGCCTCGCCGGTGCGCGTGAGCATGTCCACGGCGGCGGTGTACCCCGGACGCGCATGGGCTTGCAGGATGTAGGCGAGCCTGCTGTGCGCCGTCGCGTGCGGTGGATTGGCAGGCGACGCGAAGATCTCGACGCCGTTGATGTACTCGACTCTCGTCTCCGGCGGAGCCAGCCGATCGTCGATGCGTGGCAGCACCGGGGAGGATGGACCCCTGGTCGTGCGGCCGTGCGTGGGATGGGCGATCGTCTTCCGGCGGCGGTGAGCCATGGCGGGAGTATAAGCGTCCGCGTCAGGGCCCCTCGGGAACGACCAGGCGCAGCGCGCGCGGAGTCACCTCGATCACGGCCCGCGGGGTGGCGGGGAACTCCTCGCCGTCGATCTGGGCGCAGAGTGGGACGGCCCCCGGACGCTCCGCGAACTCCACCTCGATGCGCGCGCCGCGGTAGCCTTCGCTATGGCGGACGCCGAACGCCGCGAGCTGCTCGGGCGTGACGGGGCTCCAGTCGTGATGGACGAGTGCCTTGGAGATCCAGTCTCGCTTCCCGGTGAACGGGACCACTTCGAAGAGGCCGTCGTCCGGCTGCGACTCGCGGTCGAAGACCCACATTCCGCCGTAGACCCTCGTCGCCTTGATCACCAGGTCGGTCAACCCCGGCAGGAGCACCGTGCGCCCGTCGACGATCGCGCGCGCGTCCACCTTGTGCTCCTCGACGTAGGACGCGAGGAACGTGCGCGCGAACGCGCCGGCGTAGACGAGGTGATCGCGGTACACGTCCCGCAGCACGGGCACCGCCGCGATCGCGGCGCGGTCCTCGTTGCGCTTCTGCAGCACGCGCGGGCTGATGCCCCATCCGGCGCTGTCGAAGAACTGGTCGCGCCGGACGACGGCGCCCCCGGCGCCGAGCGCGGTCAGGACGCCGACGTCGATGGCCCGCTCCGCGCCGCGCCGGATGACCTCGACGTTGCGCGGCAGATCATCGTCCGACGCGCCGAGCCCGAAGCTCTTGCCCTGATCGTTGGCGGTACCGGTCGGGAGCATGGCGAGGCGCACGTCGCGCGCGCGGCCGGAGGCGAGGATGCCCTTGGCCACCTCTGCGAACGTCCCGTCGCCGCCCATCGAGATCACGGTGCGGATGCTTGGATCGGCCGCCACCGCGCCCGCCACCACCTCGACCGTGGCCCCGGCGGGAGCGGTCGCCACGAAACCGTGCTCGATGCCCGCCGCCGCGAGCAGGTCCCGAGCCCGCCCGATGCGCTCGGCATTGCGCCCGCTCTGGGCCGTGGGGTTGCCGACCAGGAGGTGCGCCATCGCCATGCCGCCATTCTAGAATCCGGGCTCGATGGACGCACCACCTGTGGCAATCGTCGCGAACCCAGGGCCGACCAACCGCGCCTTCCTCGACACGCATGCGGGCCCCGGACGCGTGGGGCTCGCGGGAGGAGAGACGCTCATCGAGCTCGCGATCCGGAGATCGCAACGACGGATCGATCCGGAGAAGGCGTGGAGCCTCTGGTCGCACGCTTTCGTGTTCGAGGGATCGCGCGCCGACGGCCGCCACTGGTGCCTCGAGTCCGACCTCGAGATCGCGAGGAAGCACGTGCGGCTCGGTGTCCAGGAGAACCGCGTCGACAAGTACTACGATCAGAGCATCTACACGAAGCTCGCCGTCCTCGACTTCGGGCTCTCCGCGGATCAGACCTCCCGGCTCCTCTCCGAGGGGCTCGACCTCGTCGCGTCGCACGCGCGCTACTCGATCCGGGAGCTGTTCGGAACGCTCATCACGCTCCACCGTTCCCGCCGCGAGGATCATGGCAACCCGCTGGCCCGCGACGGGGCGCTCTACTGCTCCGCCTTCGTGCGCCACCTCTTCCTCAAGATCGGCATCGACCTCGCGCCGGACCTCCATCACAAGAACACGACGCCCGAGGACATTGCGCGGACCGCGGTCCCTCACGCCACTTACCTGCTCGAACGGCCCGCGGTCGAGACGAAGCTCACCAAGGCGGCAGCGCGGCTCAAGCTGCTCCCGAGAGAGCGCCGCTCGCGCGAGTGATCCCGGGCGCCGGGAGAAGGGGTTGGCGCGCATCGCGGTGATCGGGGGCGGAGGGTACGTGGGGCTCGCGCTCTGCCGGGAGCTGGCGCGCCGCGGTCACGACACCATCGCCGTGATCCGCGCCCATGGCATGGAGGCGCTCCACGCCCTTGGCGTGCGCGCCATCGACGCACCCGCCCTCCCGGGCGAACGCTTCGATGCGGTCGTGAACCTCGCCCACCCCAAGACGGGTCCCGCGTACGGATGGTCCGCACAGAACGAGGAGATCTTCCGCACGATCGCCTCGGCCGCACGCGATGCGTCACGCGTCGTCCAGGTCTGCACGCTGGGTGTGTTCGGCGACCGGCTCGAGCGACCCGGTGATGGCGGAGCGCGTCCCGTGGCGGCGCGCCATCCCCTACGTCGAGTGCAAGCTCGCGCTCCAGGATCAGCTTCTCGATCGCTTCGCCGGACGGTCGATCGAGGTCGTGCGGCTCGGCAACGTCTGGGGACCGAGGTCGCCGATGTGGACGGCCCGCCTCGTGGCGCGCGTCGCCGCGGGGCTCGCCGTGGGCGTCGAGGGAGAGGACGGATTCTCCAACGTCACCGACGTCGCCAACACGGCCTCGTACCTCGCTCACGTGCTGGAGAGCGCGCCCGCCACGGGTCCGAGGTTCCACCACCTCGCCGAGCTCGGCGATGCGCGATGGTCCTTCTGGACGGACCGGATCGCCGCGGCGCTCGGGCGAACGGCGATCCTCGCGCCACGACGACCCGAGCCCGCCATCGGACCCCGGCTCCTGACATCCGGTCCCGGAGGATCGGTCGCGAGATCGCTCGCACGCCTCTTGCCGGAACGGCTGCGATCGGCGCTGCGCGCGCTCTCGACGCCCGCCCGCGCGGCGGCGGCATCGGCCGGCTTCGAGGACGCGGTCCTCCTCGGGATCATGTCGTGCCCTCGCCGGTTCGCGGGATCGATCCTGCCGGGATGGAGCCCGCCGATCTCGCGAGACGCAGCCTGGGACGGAGTCGCGCGATGGATGGATGGGAGCGCGGAATCAAGCGGGCCATGAGGACGCACGCGAGCTCGGCGAACCGGCCGTTGCGGAGGTAGAGGCGAAGGAGAGCGCGCCGGCGCAGGCGCCGCAGGAGCGCGACGTCCAGACCGTCGATGCAGAGCGCTCCTCCCAGCGGCTCGGTGAAGCGAGCGTAGTCGGCGGTCGCGAGCCGGTAGCCCCCCGAGCTTCGCCGCGCCAGCTCGAACACCTCCGTTCCCGGATAGGGCACCATCAGGCTGATGCTCGCGCGCGTGGGGTTGAGGTCCACGACGAGGCGCGCGGTGCGCTCGACGTCTTCGCGCGTCTCGCCCGGATGGCCGAGCACGAAGAACGTCGTGACCTCGAGGCCCGCCTCCTTCACGCGCTCGACCGCGTGACGGCATTCCTCGACTCTCGTGCGTTTGCCGGTGCGGGCAAGGACGCGATCCGAGCCCGCCTCGATCCCGAGGCCAACCCCCGTGCAGCCCGCTTCCCGCATCCGCCGGCACATCGCGGCGGTCACGCAATCGACGCGCGTCGCGCAGCGCCAGCGCAGCCGCGACGCGAGACCGTCCCGCACCATCGCATCGAGCAACGTCTCCGTGCGGTTGCGATCGATGGCGAACGTCGCGTCGAGGAAGGCCATCCCGCCGCGCGGGTCCAGACGCGCCACGGCGCGGAGCTCCTCGATCACCTCGTCGACGGACCGGTGGCGAGTCCCGCTGCCGTTCGCGCGGAAGCAGAACGAGCACGGGAAGGGGCAGCCGCGGTAGGTGAGCGTGTAATAGATGTCGGCGCGCGGCCAGAGGTCGAACGCCGCCGTGATGCCTGGACGCACGGACGGAGCCGCCGGTGGCGGGGGCCCGCCGTCGTGCCGCCAGAGCCCGGGGATCGATACGGCGGCGGTCCCCCCCTCCAGGAGCGCGGCGAGGATCTCCTCGCCCTCGCCAGCCGCGACCGCGTCGAGACCCCTGCCCGCGGTCAGCGTCTCGCCCGGAAGGGCCGACGCGTGCGGCCCGCCGAGGACGACGTAGATCCATGGAGCTCGGCGCTTGATCGCGTCGGCGATCCGGAGCGCCGAGGGGATCTCCGCCGTGTAGGCACTGATCGCGACCACCCGCGGCACGAGCGCGATCGCGCGCGCTACGACCGCGTCGTGCGCCAGGCCCTCGAACTTCGCGTCGACGATCCCGCAGGCGTGGCCGCGCGCGCGGAGGTGTCCCGCGAGGTAGGCCAGGGCTGGATCGGGAAACGACCCGCGCGCCGCGAAGAGCCCGGGGTGCCCTCGCGAGGGACGCGGTGGCGTCAGAAGCGCGATCACGCGGCCTCCAGGCCATGGCGATCCATCCACGCCTCGAGCAAGAGGACGCGGATGACGTCGAAGGGAGAGCCGCGTCCCGCCGTGAAGGCTTCGACGCGGCGCGTCACCTCGGCCACGTTCCAGATGCCGCGCGCCGCGAGACGGGAGGCCGAGAGGCGATCGCGAACGTAAGAGGCGAGACCGCCGCGAAGCCACGCCACCGGCGGGACGAGAAAGGACCCCTTCGGAAGCGAGAGCACCGGCGCTGGCGCGATCGCGGCACACGCCCTCCTGAGGAACGGCTTCCCCACGCCCGCGCGCGCCTCCGGGCGCACCACGAGCGCCGTCGCGACGACCCGCGGCGACAGGAACGGGAAGGAGAGATCGAGATTCTCCGCGAAGAGCGAGACGTCGCGGCCGTGCCCGTCCGGAAGCTCGCGGCACAGGAGCGTCTCCTGCATCGCCGCGAGGCCGGATCCGCGGGGCGGTCCATAGGAGAAGTTGACGTGGTCGCGCGTGATGCCGGGAGGACGGATCCCGGGAGCAAGGAGCGCGAGCCGCTCGCCGAGGTCGAGGTTGTCGCGTGCGTAGGCGTAGAGGAAGGAGAAGCCGGGGCGCTCCTCGGCGAGGAGCGCGAGCTTCTTCCGGTGGGTCCCGGCAAGCGGCGCGGCGCAGGCCGCCAGGAGCCGTCGCGCCGCAACGGGAACCCTTCCGATGAAGCGCGCGGCGCGTTCGGCAGCGAGGAGCTTGCCGTACCACGGATCGCCGAGGAAGATCTCGTCGGCGCCGAGCCCGGAGAGCCAGCGCCCCGTGCCCGGGAGCTTCCGGGCGACGAGGTAGTAGAGGTAGGCGGACAGCGAGGGCTCCGACATCGAGCCGAGGTAGTCGGGAAGGGCGTCGAGAAAGTCGCGCGGACCGATGGAGACGACCTCGTGGAGGCTCCCGAGCTCGCGCGCGACCGGCGCCGCGCGCGCCGCGCCGTCGGACCAGGGATCGTGGGGCTCCGCCGTGAACGTGATCGTCCGGAGCGCCCCGCCGGACCCGCGCGCGAGGTGGGCCAGGATCCCGGAGTCCATCCCACCGAGAGCAGGATCTGCCGATCGACGCCGATGGCCTCGCGAAGAGCGCGCTGGTGCTCGCCTGCGTCGACGACTCGACGCGCGCCTGTCCCGAGGCCGTCCAGCCGCGATCTCCCTGGAAGGGCCCGCGTATTCAACGCGAGGAGCGCCGCCGCGCCGCCGCGCGGTCGCGAGGAAATGCGGGGAGACGGACCTCCCGCCCGGCCCTCCGACACGAGGAGTGGCCTGGGCATCTTCCTCACCGACGCCCATGGTGAAGGGCGCCGGCATGCGAGACGTCGCCATGTAGATCGCCAGCGCCCAGGGATCGAGGGTCGGTCGCGAGCCTGCGGCGCGCGGTCCCGCCATCCCGGTCCCGGGCGCATGGTAGAGGGGAGGAGCCCTGGTCCTGTCCCGTGCGAGCCATGTCTCGCCCCTCTGCGCGCCGCACCAGGGCGAACCTGCGGCGCGGGACCTCGGTCTCCGCGACCTGGCGCAACGCGTCGAGTCCCCCGGTGGCGATCACCCGATCACGCGCAAGCATCGCTCGTACCCTCGATGTCGAAGCTCGCGGCCGACAGGCACCCGTACTTAACGAGCGCCGTCGTCCATGCGTAGATCCAGAATCCCACGTACGCGCAGCGTCCGCGGATGCGCGTGCGCGAGAGCGCGAGCCCGACGCCGGCGATCGCGTAGAGCGCGGCGCGCGGCCTTCCGCGCGAGGGCGAGGAGCCGCCGGAGGAGCTGAGCGCGGGTCCGTGCCGCATCAGGAGGGGAACGAGCGCGCCGAACGACGCCCCGCGGGACGCCACGCAACGATCCGGACTGAGGGTGCGCAGGAAGTACGGAGCCTGCGTACCGCTCGCGGGCCGAGGTCCTCGGCGACATGAACTCCAGGTACCTGTCGACGCGCACGCCGCGAGCCGGAGAGCCTCGCGTTCGACCGAACCCGCCGGCGTTGTGGAGCGGGCTGAGGGGCCGCAACCGGCCGGAGGCGCGGAGCCGCTCGTGAAGTGGCGTCCTCGGAAGCGCCACGACGAATCCTGATCTCCGCCAGAGCCTGACGCACGAAGGCCCTCCGACGGTCTCCATCGCATCGCCGGTCTCGCCGTCCAGCCCGAAGACGAGCCCGGGCACCACGACGAACCCGTAGGACTGTATGCGCGCCACCGCGCCCGATGCACGCCCGGGCATCTCCATCGCTTCCTGCCCGTCGCTCGAGGACCGCGATCGAGGCGCTTCCGGATGCCGACGAAGAGCGTGTCGATCCCGGCGAGGCGCACAGGTGAAGCTCCGCCCTCCGATGAACGTCGAGCGTGGCCCAGGTGAACAGGCTGGGCGTGAACCCCGAGCGCCTCCTCCAGGCGACGATCGCGTCGACGACCTCTCGCGCGTGCCGCAAGTCGCCGGCCAGGTTGTCCGCGACGAGGAGCACCTGCCCGAACCCGAGGCGACACAGTCGATCGAGATCGGCGACCACCACCTCCGGCGGCCTGCCCCGCGTCCTTCCCCCGCCGGCCTGGGCGGGGATGTCGCAGAACTCGCAGCGGTAAGGACACCCGCGCGAGACCTCGACGATGGCGCAGTCGTTGCGCGGCGCGTGCGAGGAGACCATGGCCGCGTGCATCGGAAGCGCCCGGGCGAGATCGAAGCGCGCCGGAGCGCGGAGAACGTGGCCGGGCGCGCGCCCGTCCCACAGCGCGGTCACGATGGTCGCGATCTGCTCTTCCCCGTCGCCGATGAAGACGTGGTCGAACGCCGCGAGATCCCCGAGCGTCCCCGCCTGATCGAAGGACCACGCGATGGGTCCGCCCAGCGCGTGACGGGCCGTGGGCGCGTGACACGCGAGGCGCCCCCGCACGGCGAGGAGCGCGTCCCGATCCTGGTTCCAGCCGCTGTAGAGGAAGACGTCCGTGTCCGCAGGCGGCTCCTCGCCGTCCTCGATCAGCGCGAGCCGGATCCCGGGCACCGCCTCGAGGTGAGCCGCCAGGGTGTAGGCCCACGTCGGGGGAAAGCGGAGATCCAGGTACTGGGCGTTCGTGCCGCAGCGGCGCGGCACGTGGACGAACGTGCAAGCGACACCGCCGTCTCGAGATCCTTCCATGACAACCACCATCTCCCTCCGTGGCGAAACATATCACGAGCGCCGGTCAGGTCAACGATCGATCACCTCGAACCCTACAGGAGGCGCGACCTCCACGAGGGCGACGAGATGGAAGCGCGCGACGCGCACGATGCGCCACGCCCCGGGCAGGTCGCGCGCGAGCGGCTGGATCGACGGCATCGGACCCGGCGGCTCTCCCGGAGGCGACAGGCCCGCGACCATGACGAAGAGGTGGTCTCCGGTCAGAGGGAAGGCGCCCATCGTGCAGGTGCCCGCCGCATAGCCGCGCGCCGCGGGCGAGACCGCGGGACCGCGCGGTGCGACGAAGCAGTGCCGGTAGCCGGGCAGGTAGAAGCGCGCCACCAGGCACGACTCCTGGGCGAGCGCACCGGACGCATGGTGCAGCAGGGTCCCACCGGGCAAGAGCTCCTGCTCGAGGCGGGCCGCGGCCCCGCGGACATCGGGATGGTGCTCGACCCGGAGCTGCG